>NZ_FMWE01000001.1:162031-1025660 GCF_900102805.1 Arthrobacter sp. UNCCL28 | reverse complement strand
GCCTTCCTGAACCCCGGCCAACCCGCCCGCACCCCGTTCATCACCGAACAACTCGCAGGCACCACCGGACCAGTCATCGCAGTCTCGGACTACATGAAAGCCGTCCCCGACCAAATCCGCCAATTCATCCCCAACGACTTCGCCTCCCTCGGAGCAGACGGCTTCGGCTTCTCCGACACCCGCCAAGCCGCACGCCGCTACTTCAAAAACGACACCCACTCCATCGTCGCCAAAACCCTCCAACTCCTCGCCGCCAAGGGAGAAGTTGAAGAAGGTGCCCTGGAAAAGGCCATCGAGAAGTACCGGCTCCTGGATGTAAATGCCGGCACCACCGGCGGAGCAGGCGGAGACGCCTAACAACTGCAGGCAGCAAAACCCGCAGGCGAACCCCGGGACATAGTCCGGCAGCGGGGAATGCCAGCACCAACGCAACGGCGGCTTCCACCGAAAGGTGGCGGCCGCCGTCGTGGTTTAACCATGTGGTGATGGTTCAGCCAGGCAGCGCGACGCAAACATGGCCGAAGACGGCTCCCGCACCTGTGATCAGCAACAACGCGAGTTGTAGCCTTCTCACAAATGGAGCTTGTCCGGGATGGGCCGTATGCTCATTCCATGGCAGAGCCGAGCAAAACCACCACCAAGCGCAAGGCAGCAACCCAGGCGTTGTCGCCGGAAAAGGCCGAAACTCTGCGTCAACTCCGTGCCAACGTGGGCCAATTGTCCACCAGCACCATGCGGCAGCTCGAGAAGTCATTGCCTTGGTACAGCCGTTTGAGCTCCGATGAACGCTCGGCGTTGGGTCTGGTGGCACAGAACGGCATCGCGGCGTTTGTGACCTGGTATGAGCGGCCCAGCTCGCCTTCATGGATCCTTACCGATGTGTTCGGCAATGCCCCGACCGAACTGACCCGCTCCATCAGCCTGCAAAAGGCGTTGCAGTTGATCCGCATCGTGGTCGAAGTGGTGGAGGACCAGGTTCCGGTGATCGCGCCGGAATCCGATCAGCCCTCACTGCGTGAAGCGGTCCTGCGGTATTCGCGGGAGGTGGCTTTTGCTGCCGCGGACGTCTACGCAAGGGCTGCTGAGTCCCGGGGCTCCTGGGATACCCGCTTGGAAGCACTGATCGTGGACGCCATCCTTCGTGGTGAGAACACCGATGCCTTGCGGTCAAGGATCGCCGCATTGGGGTGGAAAGCCCAAGAGCGGTTCACGGTGATGGTGGGCAACTCGCCGTCGGAACCCAGCGCCAGCTACGTCAGTGAACTGCGGCGCACTGCCGGACGTTTTGCCGAGGACGCCCTGGTGGGCATCCAGGGTGACCGGCTCATCCTGATCCTTGGCGGCGTCCAGGACCGCGATACTGCCTACCTCAAACTCAGCGAACTTTTCGCCCCGGGCGCTGTGGTCTACGGCCCTGAGGCCGGGTCCCTGCTGGAGGCCAGCAGCTCTGCCCAAGCGGCATTCGCGGGCCTCACTGCCGCCCGCGCCTGGCCCTCCGCCCCGCGACCCGTTGCCGCCGACGACCTGCTTCCCGAGCGCGTTGTCTCCGGTGACGACGCGGCACGCAGGTCCTTGATCAAGAATATTTACCGTCCCTTGCTGGCCGCCTCAAATGGCCTGGTGGAGACCTTGGGGACCTACCTTGAACTGGGTCACTCCCTGGAAGCCACGGCACGTGAACTGTTCGTCCATGCCAACACTGTGCGTTACCGTTTGAAGCGTGTGTGCGACGTCACGGGCTGGGATCCACTCCTTCCCAGGGAGGCTTTTGTGCTCCAAACCGCCTTGGTAGTAGGACGGCTTTCGGCCCAACCGAAAGCCGCTGCCGAGCGTCATGCGTCGCGTTCACAGAACTGAACCGTTGTAGACTTCCTACAAACTGACCCAGTGAGCTTGGTGTACCAAAACACCAGTGGATCACGTGGCAATTTGGAAAGCTGGATACGTGCTTGCAATCGTCTGCCCTGGACAGGGCTCCCAGACCCCCGGATTTTTGGCCCCTTGGCTGGAACTCCCCTCCGTCGAAGGCCAACTGGCCAACTTGAGCGAGATCGCAGGCATTGACCTCAAGGCCCACGGCACCACCTCTGATGAAGAAACCATCAAGGACACTGCGGTGGCCCAGCCACTGATCGTTGCGGCCGGACTCGTTGCTGCCACGTCGCTGTTCGACGTCGAACTCAGCACCCTGCCGGTGATCCTCGCCGGCCACTCGGTCGGCGAAATCACCGCTTCGGCCTTGGCCGGTGTCCTGACGGAAGCGGAGGCCATGACTTTCGTGCGGGAACGCGCCAACAGCATGGCTGCTGCCGCCGCGGTCACCCCCACGGGCATGAGTGCAGTGGTGGGCGGAGACCCCGCTGAAGTATTGGCAGCCATCGAAGCCACGGGCGCAACGCCGGCAAATGTCAACGGAGCCGGACAAACCGTCGCAGCAGGTACCTTCGAGCAGCTCAAGGCACTTGCCGAAAATCCCCCGGCCAAGGCCCGCGTGATTCCGCTCAAGGTTGCAGGCGCCTTCCACACCGCCCACATGGCACCTGCAGTCAGCGCACTTGAAGCCCTCAAACCCTCGCTTTCGCCGCAAAACCCCACGGTTCCACTGCTGTCAAACCACGACGGCCAGGAAGTCACAGCCGGGCCGGCCGCCGTCGACAGCCTGATCGCCCAGGTTTCCCGCCCGGTCCGCTGGGACAAGTGCATGGAGACAATGGTGGGACGCGGCGTCACCGGCGTCATCGAACTCGCCCCTGCCGGCACCCTGACCGGCCTTGCCAAGCGCGGCATGCCCGGAGTCAAGACCGTCGCCGTCAAAACCCCGGATGACCTGTCCGCGGCCCTGGCGCTCTTCGCAGAATTGGAGGGACAGGCATGAGCACTCCCGTGCTGAACAAGACTGTTGTCAACGAGAATGCGCGCATCCTCGGCATCGGCGCCTACCGTCCCGATGTCATCGTCACCAACGAAGACGTCTGCCAGTGGATCGATTCCTCGGATGAGTGGATCCGCCAGCGCACCGGCATCATTACCCGCCACCGCGCTGCTGCCGACATCAGCGTGATCGACATGGCTGAAGGCGCTGCACGGGAGGCACTCCAGCAAGCTGGAATCGAAGCGTCCCAACTCGGCGCCGTGATTGTCTCCACCGTGACACACCCTTACGCCACTCCCTCGGCTGCTGCGGCCCTCACCGAACGTTTGGGCGCGACGCCGGCACCTGCCTACGACATCTCGGCCGCCTGTGCGGGATACTGCTACGGCGTTGCCCAGGCCGACGCCCTGGTGCGTTCCGGCGCAGCCCAGTACGTCCTGGTTGTCGGCGCGGAAAAGCTCTCCGATGTCATCGACAACCATGAACGCACCATCTCATTCCTCCTCGGCGACGGCGCAGGCGCCGTTGTGGTCGGTCCGTCCGACACACCGGGCATCGGCCCTTCGGTATGGGGCTCGGACGGCAGCAAATGGGACGCCATCGGCATGACCCACTCCCTCGAAGACGTCAAGAAACTGGGCGAATCCGCAAGGCATTCTGACGAAATCGACGATCCCGCCATTCTTTCGGCCACCCAGGATGTTTGGCCGACACTCCGGCAAGATGGCCAGACCGTGTTCCGCTGGGCAGTTTGGGAAATGGCCAAGGTCGCCCAGCAGGCGCTCGACGCAGCCGGAATTGAAGCCAGCGACCTCGCGGCCTTCGTTCCGCACCAGGCGAACATGAGGATCATCGACGAGATGGTCAAGAAGCTCAAGCTTCCCGAATCCGTTGTCATCGGCCGCGACATCGCCCAGGCAGGCAACACGTCCGCGGCGTCCATCCCGTTGGCAACGCACCGCTTGCTTCAGGAGAACCCTGGGCTAAGCGGCGGCCTGGCCCTTCAGATCGGGTTCGGCGCCGGGCTGGTCTTCGGTGCCCAAGTAGTGGTTCTGCCGTAGACCGGGAATCATCCCGGGTTCTCACCAGCCAACTGAATACGACTTACAAACCCAAACCGCAACCCGCGGTTTGCCCCCTTTCCGGCAGTAGCCGGTACAACAAGAAAAGGAGCCAACAATGGCTAGCAACGAAGAAATCCTGGCCGGCCTGGCTGAAATCGTCAACGAAGAGACGGGCCTCGCCACCGAAGCCGTAGAGCTCGACAAGTCCTTCACCGAGGACCTGGACATCGACTCCATCTCCATGATGACCATCGTTGTCAACGCTGAAGAGAAGTTCGGCGTACGCATCCCGGACGAAGAGGTCAAGAACCTCAAGACCGTCGGCGACGCCGTCAGCTTCATCGCCAACGCACAGGCCTAGTCCTGACACCAGCTGTGCCGGGCCGGGATCTCCATCCTTCGCGCCCGGCACAGCCGCAGTAACACCCAAAGATTTTTTTGCCTCCCCTTGTAATGCTTCAGGCGGGACGGCTATCCGACAGAGAGTGATCGCATGGCACGCAAAGTAGTCATAACCGGTCTGGGGGCCACCACTCCCATCGGCGGCGACGTACCCACAATGTGGCAGAACGCGCTGAAAGGGGTCTCCGGTGCCCGCACACTCGGCGACGAGTGGGTGGCCAAGTATGACCTCCCCGTCCACTTTGCTGCCCGGTGCTCGACGCCGGCACTTGAGGTCCTGAGCCGCGTAGAGGCAAAGCGCATGGACCCCTCAACGCAGTTTGGCGTGATCGCTGCCCGCGAGGCGTGGTCTGACTCCGGCCTTGAAGACATTGACCACGACCGGCTGGCAGTAGCCTTTGCTACCGGCATCGGCGGCGTATGGACGCTCCTTGATGCTTGGGACACGCTCAGGGAAAAGGGGCCGCGCAGGGTCTTGCCCATGACCGTTCCCATGCTCATGCCCAACGGTGTAGCAGCGGCGGTCAGCCTTGACCTCGGAGCCCGTGCGGGAGCCCACACCCCGGTGTCGGCCTGCGCCTCCGGAACCGAAGCCCTTCACCTGGGCTTGGATCTGATCCGCTCGGGCAAAGCAGACGTTGTGGTGTGCGGTGGCGCCGAGGCTGCCATCCACCCGATGCCCATGGCTGCGTTCTCCTCCATGCAGGCCTTGTCCCGCCGCAACGACGAGCCGGAGCGTGCCTCCCGCCCGTACGACATCGACCGCGACGGCTTTGTCATGGGTGAAGGCGCCGGCGCGCTGGTCCTCGAGGCCGAGGAACACGCCCTTGCCCGTGGCGCCCGGATCTACGCCGAACTGGCTGGAACATCCGTTACTGCCGATGCCTACCACATCACCGCCCCCGACCCCGAAGGTCTTGGCGCAACCCGGGCGCTGAAGGCTGCCATGTTCGACGGCCGCATCCAGGCCGAAGACGTCGTCCACGTCAACGCCCATGCAACATCCACTCCGGTGGGCGACAAACCTGAGTACACGGCCCTGCGTGCCGCTCTGGGAACTCATGTGGACAATGTGGCGGTCTCCGCTACCAAGTCGCAGATGGGCCACCTCCTGGGCGCATCAGGGGCTGTTGAAGCGGTGCTGACCGTGCTCGCCGTCTACGAGCGCAAGGCACCGGTGACCATCAACCTCGAAAACCAGGATCCTGAGATCCCCCTCGACGTCGTGACGTCCGTCCGTGATCTTCCGTCCGGTGACATCGTGGCGCTGAGCAACTCCTTCGGCTTCGGCGGACACAATGCCGTCATCGCAGTCAGGAACGTCTAAGCGTCGGTTGCCTGCGGGCATTGACTAAGTGAGACGTGAAAAGGGCCCCACCATCCGGTGGGGCCCTTTTCGTTGCTATGGAAATTGCCGGCGTCGAACACTTCAGCGAAGCTGCCGGCCTCAGCTGCGGCGGCGTTCTAGCCGACCTGGTGGAGCCAGCGGACGGGAGCGCCTTCTGCGGCGTGCCGGAACGGTTCAAGTTCCTCGTCCCAGGCTTCACCCAGCGCCAGGGACAACTCATGGTAGACAGCCGAGGGGTCCCCTGCACCTGATTCGTAGGCATAACGGATGCGGTCCTCGGTGACCATGATGTTGCCATGGACATCCGTGACGGCATGGAAAATTCCGAGCTCCGGGGTGTGGGACCAACGGGCTCCGTCCACTCCCTGGCTCGGTTCTTCGGTTACCTCGTAGCGCAGATGCGCCCAACCCCGAAGGGCTGATGCCAACTGCGCCCCGGTACCGGGAGTCCCGGTCCACGACAACTCTGCCCGGAACATTCCAGGCGCGGCAGGTTGAGGGGTCCACTCAAGATCGGTCCGCTTGTCTACGACCGATCCGATGGCCCACTCAACGTGCGGGCAGAGTGCCGTAGGGGCCGAGTGCACAAACAGGACACCGCGGGTTGTTGCAACAGACATTCCATCCTCCATAGCTGTAGGTACGTCTTCCCCAACGACCTCTGCCTGGATGTTTGCTGTTGCTGCCGGATGCCAAGTGACTCTTGCAGGCCCTGACAGGCTATTGAATTATGTGAAGCACTACTGACGATCTTGGCACAGGGGTAACCCTCAACTGTGAATTGAAGGTTTCCCCGTGGTGCTCTTATTTTGCCGTACGACGCCCGTTTCCGCCAGTGCGCTGCTTCGGCGATCGTACTTACGCCCTGGGATGCGCTTGTTGGTAACTCTTCCGCAATCTGTCCACCGACACGTGAGTGTAAATCTGCGTGGTTGCCAGGCTGCTGTGACCAAGAATTTCCTGCACGGCACGCAGGTCCGCTCCCCCATCCAAAAGGTGGGTAGCTGCGCTGTGCCTCAGTGCGTGCGGTCCTGTGGCCGAAGTGTCGCCCAAAGCCTGCAGCAGTTCGCTGACCACGGCCCGGATCTGGCGTGGATCAACCCGGTTTCCCCGCACTCCCAAAAAGAGTGCCGGTCCGCTGTGAGAGGTGACCACTGCGGGGCGTCCCCGGCGAAGCCAGTCATCGATTGCCAAAGCTGCGGGAACCCCGTAGGGGACAGTCCGTTCCTTGTTTCCCTTGCCCAGAACCCGGAGTGTCCGCCGGTCAGGGTCCAGATCATCGACGTCCAGGCCGGCAAGCTCGCCGACTCGAACTCCGGTGGCGTAGAGGAGTTCCACCATGGCCCTGTTTCTCACTGCCATGGGGCCGCCGTCTGCCGCTGCAGTGTTAAGGTCATCAACTATCCGGGTCACCTGCTGCTGCTGGAGGACGCCGGGCAAGGACTTGTCCCTCTTGGGCGCCTGAAGACGGACCGCGGGGTCCACGGCAATGAGCTCTTCCCGCAATGCCCACGCGGTGAAAGACCTGGCCGTAGCTGCCCGCCGGGCCAACGTGGCCCTTGCCATTCCGGCTTCACTCTGTGCGCCAAGCCAGCGCCGCAGCGAGCCCAATTCCACTTGGCCGAGCTCTTCGATCCCCTCCTGCACGGCAAATCCCAGGAGGCTCTCTACATCGGCAAGGTAGGCGCGTACTGTGTGCGCAGACCTCGCCCTTTCGCCTTCCAGATATCGGCGAAAGCCCTCCATTGCGCTGAGCATCGATGCTGGCAGTGATTGTCCGTCCACTTACCCCACTTTGCCAGCATCAGGGGCCAACAGGCCGGATCAACATGATGTTCCGGAACGGCTCAGGTGTTTCCAGCCCTTTTCCAGGCACCCCGTTCCGAGCTGGCCAAGCCCATAAGCCCCAGCCGCCCCAGACCTGCCCGCACGGCATCCGGGCTCAGGCCGGCAACCACCGTCAGCTTTTCCACCGAGCTTGCGGATCGGAGCGGGAGGGCATCCAGGAGGATGAGGTCTTCAAGCGACAAGCCATCGTGTATGGCTGATTCGACGTCTGCTGCCCCGCTGTTGGATTCTCCGATGGCACCGGCCAGCTCAGCGATCTCACCAGCGTCCGTAACGCAGATGGCTCCTCCTTCCCGGAGCAGGCGGTGGCAGCCAGCCGAATTCGCACTGTGGATGGACCCGGGAACCGTCGCAACAACTCTGCCGATCGATTCAGCATGATGTGCCGTATTGAGCGCCCCTGAACGCCACCGCGCCTCCACCACCACCGTGACCGATGCCAGGGCTGCGATGATTCTGTTGCGCTGCAGGAAGCGGTAACGGGTTGGAGCGGATCCCGGCGGCACTTCCGAGACAACAGCGCCTTGGGTGGCTACGGCCCGGAGAAGATCGTCATTTCCAGAGGGATAGAAGCGGTCCACACCGCCGGCCATCACAGCAATGGTGGGCAGGCTGGCTGCCCCACCACCGAGTGCCCCACGGTGCGCGTGGGCATCGATGCCATAGGCACCACCGGATACCACTGTGTAGCCGCGCTGGGCCAAGGCGTACGCAAAATCACCAGTGACCGATGCCCCGTAGCTCGTACTGTCCCTCGACCCCACCAAGGCAATGGTTCGACCAACAGGGGGCAGCGGCTGCTCCTGGCCCCGCCACCAGAGGCAGAGCGGCTCCTGAAGACCGAGATCGGAGAGTTGCTCTGGCCACAGATCATCACCGGGAATGATCAAACGCCCACCAAGCCGCCGCATTGTCTCCAGGTCGCGATCCGGGGCAAGGTCTTTGGTGCGTGGCGCCCATCGGCGAAGACTGGCCGTGAGCCCGGCCCAGGTGGATGGTCCTCCGGCTTCGAGAAGGAGGGCCGAGATCTCCTTCTCCAAGGCCGGGCCGGTCGGCAGTTCCCCGGTAGCGACACCCAGGGCATCAACCGCACCGAGAGCCCGCACCAAGGCAAGGCCCACAGAGTCCTGGGGTTCCATGAGCCGGGCGAGCGCTGCCCGGGCAATCCGTTCCTTGTCCTGCATCGCCACTACGGCCATTGGCCTGGTTCCTTTCGATTCAATTTCCCTCATGTCACGGCCGCCGTTTGCCGCAGCCCCAGCGCTTGGCCGATGTGATCGGCATTTGGTGTTCCGCCATGTCCCAGGTCTGCCAGCGTCCAGGCCAGCCGGAGCACGCGATCGTATCCGCGGGCCGTCAGTGTTCCTCGTTCCAACGCCGTGTCCAGGATCCGGGTGGTCCCCGGCGGCAGCCGCAGCTCACCCCGCAGAGTGCGTCCTGGAACCTGGGAATTGGTTTCGAGCCCCAGGTACCGCAAGCGATCCAGCTGGATTGCCCTCGCCGCCAGGACGCGGGCCGCTACGGTGCGTGTGTCTTCTTCGTCTGTTCCTGCTTGCCCGAAATCGGCCAAGGAGACCCGTTCAACCTGAAGCTGGATATCAACCCGGTCCAGCAGCGGTCCCGACATTCTCCCGAAGTAGCGTCGCCTCATCA
The DNA here is from genome assembly GCF_900102805.1 of Arthrobacter sp. UNCCL28. Lineage (NCBI taxonomy): Bacteria > Bacillati > Actinomycetota > Actinomycetes > Micrococcales > Micrococcaceae > Arthrobacter > Arthrobacter sp. UNCCL28. The sequence continues at coordinate 1,016,473 of NZ_FMWE01000001.1, read as the reverse complement.
TGGCGGTGCAGGTGCAGTCCATGCCCTTGCCCGACGCCTTCCCGCACGGGCAAGGGTTGGCCGCCAGGATGAGCTGGAAACGGGCAGGGTAGGCTGCAGTTCCAGCCGAGCGGTGAATCACCAGTTCGCCGCTCTCCAGCGGTTGCCTGAGGGCATCGAGCACCCGACGCTCAAACTCCGGGGCCTCGTCCAGGAACAAGACCCCGCGATGCGCCCGTGACGCTGCGCCGGGTCGGGGAAGCCCGGATCCACCACCAATGATGGCAGCGGGTGTGGCACTGTGATGCGGATTCTCAAAGGGTGGCCTTCGAACCAACCGCACGGCAGAGGACTGCACTGCGGCCAACGAGTGGATGGCCGTCACTTCCATGGCAGCGTTGTCTGCCAGATCCGGGAGCAGCCCCGGCAAGCGCTCAGCCAGCATCGTCTTTCCAGCACCCGGCGGGCCGGTCAACAGCATGTGATGGCCACCGGCGGCAGAGACCTCAAGCGCGCGGCGTGCCTCGCCTTGGCCCGAGACATCACAGAGGTCCGGCACAACGGCGCCTTGGACGTCCTCATCTTCGCCCGGCAGGGTGCCGCTCCCGGGATCGTAGTCCAGAGCCAGCTCTTTGGGGTCGGCGCCGAAGTCGAAAGCGAGCCTGGCGAGCGTCTTGTATCCGCGGACGTTGGCGCCGGGGACCAAGGAAGCCTCCACGGCGTTGGCTTCAGCCACCACCACATCGGGATAGCCTGCCTGGACTGCTGCCATTACTGCCGGCAGGATGCCGCGGACAGGCCGCAAGCGGCCATCCAGGCCCAGTTCAGCAATGAACACCGTCCGGCCGATGGAGCGCACGTCATTGGCGGCGCGAAGAACCGCCATGGCAATGGCGAGATCAAATCCCGAACCCCGTTTCGGGAGGGATGCAGGTATGAGGTTGGCGGTGATCTTACGCCGGCTCAGAGGGATCCCTGAGTTTTGGGCGGCCGACCGGATTCGTTCCTTGGCTTCGTTCAAAGCAGCATCGGGAAGCCCCAAAATCACGAAGTTTGGGAGGGTCTGGCCGCTTTCTTACAATTGACACATGATAAAGACTTCAGCCCCGAAGCGGGTGATCCTGTACCTACGCCTTAGTGTTTCCAAGGACGAGAGCGTGTCCATTGCTAACCAAAACAAGGAACTCGCAGCCCTCGCAGAGCGTGAAGGCTGGGAGATCGTCGCCACCTTCACGGACGACGGTCTTAGCGGCGGCAAGCCAAGAGAAAAGGCCGACAAAGCTCTCCGGATGCTCAGAGACAATGAGGCCGACGTCATCGCCGTATACAAGTTTGACAGGTGGAGCCGCATGGGCGCCCGCGCGGTGGCTGACCTCCAGGACGTCCTCGACGCCCGCGCTGCGAACCATTCCCCGGCTTTGTTCATCGCACTCTCCGATGGACTCCGATCTGATAGCCCCGCCTGGGATATCCAGGTCGCCCTCATGGCCGCACTCGGCCGCACTGAGCGCCAGTTGATCCGCTCCCGCGTTGCCGCAGCGCGCAAGTACCAGCGATCTACCTTCCGCCACTCCGGCGAACCGGCCTACGGCTATAGGACGATCCCGCACCCCGACGGGAAGGGTCGGGCCCTGGAGCTTCACCCCGAGGAGTCCGCCGTTGTTCGTCGTATGGTCGACGCGGTCCTCGACGGCGCCACCGGGTACGCCGTGGCAAAGATGCTCAACGCCGAGGGAATCAAACCTCGCCGTTCTGAGAAGTGGACCGCGCCCGGCGTCGCCGACCTTCTCCGACGCGACGCTCTCCTCGGCTATATGACCCACCGTCGTCCCGGCGAAAACTCCCGCACCCGGCGCCCGATCCTCGGAGAAGATGGCCTTCCCGTACAAGTGTGGCCCGCCATCGTCACTCCGGAGGAGTCAGCCCAGCTTCACGCAGCGCTTGCCCGACGAGGAGACTGGAACAAGATGCCCGGTGCTGGCAGGACGCGCGCCTCGCGTCTTCTCTCCGGCCTCGTTGAGTGCGCCACCTGTGGCCGAACGATGCGAGTTAACTACACGGACAAGCTCAAAGACGGTAACCGCGCTGCCCGCTATGTGTGCTCAGCGCCCGCTGGAGCCTGCCCCGCAAAGGTGAGCATTCACGCCGACATGCTGGAGAAACATCTGACGTCTGAGTTCCTCAACGTCGCTGGCAAGCTTGACGTCTACGAGGTCCGCGAATCAACGACGCGTAACGTCGGCGATCTCGCCCAGGTTGAGCAAGCTATCGCCGCGACCGCCGCCGACATGGCTGCTCCTGGCGCTGATATCGCATTCCTGGCCGCACGCATGGCCGAACTCCATGCACGGCGCACGGCACTTGAAGCGGTCCCGGTCGAGACGCTAACGGAGACAGTAGCGACGGGGGAAACTTTCGCTGAGGCGTGGGAGAACCGCGACACGGCCGGACGCCGCAAACTGATCTCTTCGGCGCTTTCCCGGCGCGTGGTCGTCAAGCCAGCCGTAAAAGGCTCCCGGAAGCTCGACGCTACTCGTCTCGATATACCGTGGCAGTGGACCGAGCCTGACGCTATCGACCCCGCTCATTTCGACGACTGGGAGGCAGCTACGGAAAATCAACCCAATCATGCCCGCGAGCGCATCTGTGGCACTGGTCCGCCCATGGAACTCACCTACAAGCCCGATGCAACTGATTTTCGGCGCTGGCTTCTGACCGACGCCGAGAGGACCGTGCGCGCCGAGGAGGAGCGACTCACGTCAGGCGATGAAGATAACGGCCGCGTGTAAACGCTCTGAAGGCCCTTGCCCGAACTGGGCAAGGGCCTTTTCGTGCGCCGAGGTGGCCGCTGACGGCGCCGAGGAGGGCAACTGACAGGCGTCATGGCGAAAGTATGACGAAATGACGGTTCTTTCGTCATTCTCTATCTCCCCTTAAAGACTCTCTCTCTTAAAGCCCTAATAGAAAATGACGTTTCTTCCGTCATTTCGTCATGGTTCCGTCATTGGCCTTCCCGGCGATGCCCGGCCATCGGCCATCGGCCCTCCCCGGCGAAAACTTTCCAGAAACGTCCCTCTTCAGTGAGCAGAAACGGCGTCCCTGGCTCTCTCTATAGGTAGAGGATCTAGCCTGCCCTCTTCAGCGACGCTCACGCTTCAGGGGGACGTCAAGAGTCGCTGCCGGACAGGCGTTGAGTTCCACAGCAATGTGTTGAGCTCCGCCTGTCCGATCACCGCCCCGCTCTACTGACGAGCGGGGCCTTTCCAGACATTCAACTGTGACATTGCCCTTGCCTGGTCGCCGAAAGGAGACGCCCTTGCTTTGCCCCGTCTGCAAGAAACACCTCGTAACGGGACGCCGCCGCGAGACGTGCTCGGAACGCTGCCGCCAACGGCGTTCACGTGCACTCCGTAGGGAACGCGTCGAACGAACCCTAGTCCTACTGGATAGGCAGACTGCCGCGCTGGCCTCCGGCGCTGACCCTGCCAGCCTTGCGGATCTCGCCCGAGAGGCGCGGCGACTTCTTGAAGCGGCCTGAGTTATCCGTGTTGCCTACAGTTTTCGGCCCACAGTGGGCCAACCCCCGCTAAAAAGCGGCTCCCCTCACCCCCCTAGACGCTCAAAGGAGCACACATGACAAACACCTTCCTTACTGCTGACAACATTGCCCGCACGGCCGCCGCTATCGTAGGTCAGGACTTGAACCTCGCCGGAAAGGTCTACCGCGACCTAGAGGCCGACTTTGCTACTGGTAAGGGCAACACGGTCAAGATCCGTGTTCCCGGCGCCGTAGCCGCCCAGACAAGGGGCATCTACGACACGTCGACCCCGCTCGTGTCGGACGAGATCGCCGAGCAGAGCATCGACGTCGAATTGACAGACCACGTTTACGACAACGTCGTGCTGTCTGACGGCGACCTTGATCTGGAAATCACGGACTACACCGCTCAGGTGCTTCTCCCCCAGGCGGCTGCGATCGTCAAGCACGTGGAGCGTGCCGTCGCGTCGGCAATGAAGGCCACCCCGGAAACAGCGACAATTACCTACTCGGCCGCCACTCCGGCGAAGACCTTCACGCAGATGCGTAAGGAACTGCGCGACAACGGCGTTCCAACCGAGGCGCCGCTGATCGCCGCCGTAGGAAGCGCCGTGTACGCCGATCTTCTGGACGGCCCAGCCGGAACCTGGGACGAAAGTGGCAAGGTGCGCGGTTTCGAGATCGTCGAATCGACACGACTCGCGGCTGACGAGATCGTTGGTTTCATCAAGGAGGCCTTCGCCTTGGTTGTCCGCGCGCCCCGTGTGCCTGACGGCGCCCCCTTCGGCGCGAGCGTCTCCGAGTCCGGCTTCAGCCTCCGTTACATCCGCTCCTTCGACGGGACCGTGGCCGCCGACCGTTCCCTCGTCTCGGCTTTCGTCGGCGTCCAGGCTATGCCTCTCGCCGTCGATAACGAGGACGGCACCGTTTCCCTCGTCGATAACGGCGGCGCCGTCCGCGTCCTGACTGCCTAATCCCACCAATCAAGGGGGCCTCGTTGCTGAGGCCCCCTTCAGCATTCCCTCAGAAACTCTCACGAAAGGGCTTAGTCTCTTGTCCGCCAAACGCCGCGTACGCCGCCAGCTCCACGGCATCGTCGCACCAAAGATTCCCTCAAACCGTCCAACCTCGCTGACGCCCGCACCGACCGGCGATACAACGACGCTTGCAGGCAGCGCTGGTATGTCCCACCTGATACGGCGAAGCGCCGCCCGCCGCAAGAACGCCGGTGACTGTCAGCGTGCCTAGCTCCCTCCCCCCTATCGTTAGCGAGCTAGAGCAACGCCTGGGCCTTGTTCCGGGCTCGCTGGAGGGAGTCGACAAGAGCCGCGCCGAGAAGGCTCTCGAAGACGCCGCGATCCTGGCCTTGGCTGAAGCCTCCGAAACGAAGGCCGCCAAGTGGGAAACCGACTGCCCGAAGGTGGTCCGCCTCGTCGTCCTGAAGGCCGCCCGGCGCGAGTTTGAAAACCCCCGAGGGATCGAAAACGAGTCCCTGGGCGAGCGTTCCGTCGGCCTGACCGATACCTCCGGCGTCTACCTGACCGCCCGCGAGGTTGCCCAGATCCGCCGAGCCGCTTCCGGCCGCTCCGGTGGCTTTGTCGGCTCCATCCGTACCCCGAGCACCTACGGGCCCCATCCGGGAATGATCCCCGCCGACTGAGCTCCACCCTGGGGGTCACCTCCCCCCGCCCCCTCCCGCTCTCCCGAAGAGGCATAGCGCCGCTGGCAAAGCGTGCGTGCCGTGTTTTCGAGCGCAAATGCCCTGTTTTCGACCCTCAAAACCCTAGGAACCAATCTTGCAACGCTGCACCGGCCCCTGCGGCCGACTCCTCTACGTCTCCGATTTCCCCCGGCGCGGCTTCGGCAAGTGCTGGGACTGCTTCCGGGGCGCTACCCCTGACCATGAAGGCCACGACACACCGCACAGCTCCACAACCGCCACCCACGGCCCCGGCCGAGTGCGCGGCTTCTAACCGAAAGGCTCCCGATGACTGAAATACCTGCCCACCTCGGCGACGCGGGCCGTAGTCTCTACGGTGCCGCCCTCGAAGACTTCGAGCTCACCCTTCCCGAGCTCGCCGCCCTGCTGCAGGCCGCCGAAACGATCGACACTCTCCGCATCATCGAGGACGAGATCCGCTCGACCGGCCCCGTCGTCGGCGGACGGCCGTCACCTCTGCTCGCTGAAGCACGCCAGCAACGGGCAATCCTGGTCCGCCTCCTCGGGCTCCTTGACCTCCGGCTCGAAGACGGCGAAGCGCCAGGAGAAAACGGCGTTCGCCCCTCTGTCTCCCGCGCTGCCCGTAAAGCTGCCCGCTCGCGGTGGTCTAAGTAATGGCGCGTCGAAAGACTGTACCCGCGCCCCCGCTCCGCTCGGCGTCGCTTGAGTCCCTGGGCCCGTTGGAACTAAGCCCCGCCGAGGTCGCCGCCGTAGGAATCGTCAGGGCAGCAGCGGACGCCGTCCGTGCTCTACCGCTTCACGGGGCGAGCTGGGAAGCCGCACGAGCGACCCGCCAGGAATCGCCCCTAGCCCAGCACGTTGCAGCAGCGGCGAGCCTCGTCCGGCGCACTGCCGAATCCCACGCCCGCGCTGCCTTGGCTCCCGCCAAAGCCCCGTTCTAGCTGACCTGAAAGGAACCAGCGCTATGCCTGTAACCCCTGAAATCAAAGAATGCGCCCAGTGCGGTCCGCGCCTCGTGTCCCAGTTCCGGCGGCGGAGCGGAGGGCGACGAAACTCAATTTGCCGCCGCTGCACAAAGCTCAACGCCCGGCGCTCGCGATGGGAATCTCGGCAACAGAACGGCTAGAAGCCGCTACAACAAAAGGCCCCTCCGCAGCCCAGGAACTTACTTCCTAGGCTGCGAGAGGGGCCTTTATTCATTTGTCAGCGGGCACTCCAGAACCGGCCGCATCCTGCTGGAGCTCGGCGCTCTTCACGAAGGCCCTAAGCGCCGGAAGAGCCGGAAGATCGACCCAAAGGCTGGACGAATTCTGGGAAACCGATGCCCCGCCTACTTTGAAGGCGTCGTAGTCGAGCGCGTCAAAGATCGGTGCCAGCGCTGCCGCTTTTGCCGCTGAGAGATGTCCAATCTTCCGACCTTTGCCATAAACCGCAACGGCGTTCACATCCCATTCGTTCTCTGGCTCACGAACCAAAAGGTACTCGTTAACGGCATAGCTTCCCCTCGCGGAGTCCGGAATCCAGTAGGAGAGGCCGACAACGCGAGTCCGGACTGATTTGATCCCGCTGAGTTCGAGGATGCTCAATGAACGCTTCGGCAGAAGAACTCTCATTACCCTCGCCGACTGCTCTCTCTCCTCCCTCTTTGGGAGTTCTTCGGGTCGGTTGCTGGATCGTTGCAGAGCTTCACGTATCGGCTCTATCGAGGAAGACAGGGGCGCATCTGACAACGCTGCTATATAAGCATCTGTGAGCTCCTGGCTTACCTCGACGGCGTCTCGTTCCGCGTGCGCCACGACTGTATCGGATGAAGAGGAGCGCCCCAAGAGTCGTCTTATGAATCCCATGTGCGCAGCCTATATCCCTTACGACAACGGATTGAGCATCTTGACCCGGGTAGCTTCTGGGTCATTCTCAACCATCTCCCGCAACGACGAAAACGACTCCTCCTTCGATTCCAACTTCCAACTCAGATAAGCGCGCCACCCGAGTCGACCACAAGAATGACCCCGCCGCGCTCTTCACATAGAGCGCCGAGAACGGCCTCGTCTTCGGCGACGCCCGCGCGGAATCGCGTCGAGGCCTTCCTGACAGCCCTCCTCCCCACTTCAGCTACTGCTCCGCCACAGTTGCCCAGCGTGTACTCGGCGAGTCCGAGATCCTCCTAGTCCAACGAGTCGAACGCCGCGCCCGACAGTCTGCTAGCCCAATTCTTCAGTACTGAGAGCGAAGTAACCCTCCGGCGAGCCAACCCCAATGGCTTCGCGGAGGGGCTATTTATCGTTCAAGGGTGCATCCTCGGCGGGAACCACGTAGTACGGGATAGGGAAACTTCGAACTCGAATGTTTTCCGGGTCGTCCTCTGCCAATTGCCTTAATTCGCCCGAGTCTTTGCGCTGCCAACGCACGCCAGTACCGTCCGTGAACTGGACCTCGCTTTCAGGAAGCGCCATGTCCCCTGTGAAGGGAGTCAAGATCTCGCGGATGCCACCTGCTTCAATACTCTGCCACTGCGCATGAAGGGTGGTCAGGGGGTCGGCGTCCGGATGCATCTCCCGTCGAGCTATAACAATCTTCGAAATAGGTTCTTCTCCGCCGTTGTGAACCTTCCAAAGTAATTTCGTATCGTAGCGAATCTTCCCGGCCCTGTGTATCTCGTTAACGACCGTAACCTGGGCTGCAAGCTTCCGCTTCGCGGCAGTCAGTTCCGCTTCTCGTTGCTGACGAAACTCCGCCCGCTCTCTCGCTGCCGCCTCTCGATCGGCCTTCGCTTCCTCGCGCTCCTCCCTCAAACGCTTACCGTCCCGTCGACCCAAATGGAGAGCAACGAGAACAGCGGAAATCGTCCCAACGCCTGCTAGCCAATCCGGAACGCTTCCCCAGTCTGGGGAGGTGAAAAGTGCGCCAATATCGGTGCTGAACATCTACGGCGCAACCTCTCGAAGAAGGGACCTGGCGAGCCTCCTCAGCCCTGGTAAGGCAGGAAGATCCAACCAGGCATTTACGTCCTGATCCGCGCCTTTCAGCAAGCCGGTCGGCTTCTGTATCGTCCCCATGAGGGAAGCGTAACAGCGGTTATCACCGTTGCAGCGACTTGATGAGCTTCTCCGCTTCCTCGATGCCCGGCGGCAGCAAACGGAGGGTGCCGTCTCCCTCGTCAAACTCAATCCATCGAGCCTTGTGGAGGGGCCGCAGCGTCTGATTGCGCAGGTTGTGCTTGTTACCATGCTCCATCCAGCGAATCACTTCGCTTTCCGTTGCATCGGTCACCCCCGCCAAGAGCAGGAGCAATTGCTCTTTACGGGAAAGGCCGGCCTGAAGCACACGCTTCTTGTCGCCGCGTTGCCACACCAGGGCGATTTGCCGTTCGACCAACTCCTCCACGACGTCTGCCGCCTCCTGCGTGCTACACGTGTGGAGGAGCCGGACGAGTTCGGCGACGAGCCACTTGCTCATGTAGAGGACAACGGTGGCGTCCATCTGGTTGGGGTCGACATCACCCCCGGCATGACCGACGCCTCGGTTGTTCCGTATCTCGTACAAGCCGATCAGCATCCGAGGGATCTGAATCCTCGCCGAACGAACTGCCTGCGGGTACTTCTGTTCCAGCCCTTGGCACGCCTGAACCATGTTGCGGGGCTTCACGGCACGCGGTGAGTAAGTGCCAGACAGGTAGCCGTCAACCGTAGTAAATACAGCCTCACACAGCTTGCCGCCGTTGAGTTCCGACGGTTCCCACCTGTGTTGCTCGAAGTTGGTCACAACTTCGGTAAACGCCGACAGCACGTCCGCCGCCAATCCGGCCGGGAGGGCGGAGAGTGCCGCCTTAGCGTCAACCGGCATTCCTGACCATGTCCTCCACCGCTTTGAGGCCCGGCTGAGAGAGTTTCAACACCCGACGCGACTTGTCCGCAGCACCGCCGCCTAGCTGGATTATGAACTTAGGCGTCTTGTTACGGAAGGAATCGACGATCTTATTGAGGCTAGCGTCCTCGTGGCCCTGGTCTTTCAAGAGTACGTTGATCTCGCGGTTACCAAACGACTCTTTTGCGGCCTTTACCTGCAACCAGTACGCGGCAACCAAAAAACGTTCCGCACGGCTGGACGGGTTGCAGTGGGCATAAAGCTCGGCGAAGTGCTGGAACCGGTCTATAGCCGGGGCCTCCGGCTCCTGCTCCAGTTCACCCATAATCACTGCAGGTTCGGCTTCAGCTTCACTCTGCCGCTGCTGCGCAGACCGCCCCGTCAGCTCCGACGCTGACGCATACTTGGCATAGGCCCAAGCGAGGACCCTTGCCCGGGTATCGTCGTCTAGCGGAACGAAGGCGTCTTCGATGGCCCCCATAGCTTCGATCTCGGCACTTGGCATCTATATCCCCATTTGGTCGATCGGGCAGGCCGCTCCGGCCCAATATCACAAGTTTAGTGTTGGGAAGGGCATTTCACCCGGTGAAACGACGGTTAATTACACATATGTCATTCACCTCATAGCGAACACACGCGAGTACATGTGTCATTTATTAGACAACGGCTGGCCAATATCTGCCTCAACCTCCACGATGTAGCCGTTGAGGCCCACAAGCGCTACGCAGTAGCTGCGACCCACGCCCACTCAGCCCACACCCCGCAAGTGGTCAAGCTCCGGTTCGTCCTCGCCGTTGTCAATTACTGACACGACGTCAACGCGCCTCCGCGGTGCCTTCAGCTCATGTTCACGGCACCAGGCAGAAGCCAAGCGGTGGAGCCGGGCCAACTTGGCCGTCCCCACTGCTTCAAAAGGATGTCCGTAGTCCAGGCTCCGGCGGGTCTTTACTTCCGCCACCACCAGGGTGTCGCCGTCGATCGCGACGATATCAATTTCACCGTCCGGGCATCGCCAGTTCCGGTCGACGATCCGCATTCCCTGTGTTTCCAGGAAACCGGCCGCCAATGCTTCGCCATTCCGGCCCAGCAGGTCTTTTGATCTCATGACCACCACCTCCGCTTACCAGCCTTCCGGCTGGAGGCGGCAAACGGCAGGGGCACACGGGGCTATGTGGGTAAACCCGCCAGGATCAATGCTGTGGAGGAAGGCTCACACGCTAGTTGCCGAGATCTCCCAGGTCTCCCAGCCCGCCATCCTTGGGCAAGGACAGGTCTTCGCTGCGGGGCAGTTCTTCGACGTTGACATCCTTGAAGGTAATAACTCGGACGTTCTTCACGAAACGGGCCGAACGGTAGACGTCCCATACCCACGCGTCCTGCAGGGTCAGGTCGAAGTAGATCTCCCCGTCTGCGCTGCGTGCCTGAAGGTCTACATGGTTGGCCAAGTAGAAGCGGCGCTCTGTTTCCACCACGTAGCTGAACAGCCCGACAACATCCCTGTACTCGCGGTAGAGCTGCAGCTCCATGTCGGTTTCATAGTTCTCAAGGTCCTCGGCGCTCATAGTTCCATCTTGCACTATCTCCCGGCCGGGACGCGCCACCGAGGCCCTGCGTGCAGCGGCCAGACCAGGCGCGGTACCTCTCGGGCTCGCTCAGTCGGTCTCCGGCCCCGTCAGGTTCCAACTGGTCCGGTGATAAGCGCTGGGCCCTTGCAGCCGGATCACGTCCCTGTGGGCGGAGGTGGCATATCCCTTGTTTTCGTTCCACCCGTAGGCAGGGACCTCGGAGTGAAGGTCCACCATGATACGGTCCCGGGCCACTTTGGCCAGGACACTGGCAGCGGCGACACTGAGGCAACTCATATCCGCTTTGACCCGGGTATGCACAGGGGCTTCGCACCACGGCCCGAGCGCGGGCTCATCAAAGAGGGAGGCTTGGACGTCCGGCGACAACCAGTTGTGGCTGCCATCGAGCAGGACGACGTCGGGAGTAATGCCACCTTCCAGGATCTCCAACCAGGCACGCGTGCCTGCCAGGCGCAACGCGGCAATGATGCCAATATCGTCAATCTCCCGTGACGAGGCATGACCCACTGCCGACGCAACGGCCCAATCACGGACCAGGGGTTCCAACCTGTCACGGTCCTCCGGCTTGAGCAGCTTGCTGTCCCGGACATCGGCCAACAATCCGTGATCCTCAAGGTTGACCACGGCAATTCCTACACTGACAGGTCCGGCAAGGGCTCCACGCCCCACCTCATCCACGCCGGCCAGCAACCGTACTCCGGGCGACAGGAAGGATCGCTCCACCTCGAGGGTGGGGAAACCAACAGGACTTTTTGCCTTGGGCTTTGACTTGCCGCCGGACTTGGCCTTGTTCCTGGCGGGGGCCGAGCCCGTGGACCTTGCTGCGGTCCGCCCCGTGGGCAGGGCTGCGGCCGAACCCGTGGACACGGCAGGGGCCTTGCCTGCAGCCTTGCCCTCCGGGTCTGTGATTGCCCTGGCCATTATTTCCCTGCAGTTCCTGCCGGGACGTCCTTGAAGACGTCCGGGAAGTTGTCGAGGTAGGTCCAGCGGTTGACGGGCCAGGCTATGACCGTGGCGCGGCCTTCAATGTCCTCGATGTTAATGAACCCGCCGCTGGTCTCCTGGTGGGCACGGGAGTCGGCCGAGTGGTTTCGGTTGTCGCCCATCACCCACACTTTGCCCTCCGGAACAACGATGTCGAAAGGGTTTGGCTGCGGTATCTCGGCCGGATTGATATAGGTCTCCTCCAGCGGGACCCCGTTGACGCTGACGCGCCCCTGGGCGTCGCAGCAGGTTACATGGTCCCCGGGAAGACCGATGACGCGCTTGACCAGGTGCTGATCGGTGTTGTCGGCCGCCAAACCCACGAACTCCAAGGCATCCCCTACCCAGTCCATGGGGCCGGCAGGCTCTTTGGCAACCGGCGTCAGCCAGTTCTGGGAGTCCTTGAACACCACGACGTCGCCGTGTTGCAGTGCGAAGGGCTCAGGAACCAGGAGGTTGATGAAGATGCGGTCGTTGACATCCAGGGTGCTTTCCATGGATTCCGACGGAATGTAGAACGCCCGGAAAAGGAACGTCTTCAGGAGGAAGGACAGCACCAGCGCGATGGCCACCACTGTGACGATCTCCTTGACCCACACAAGTACAGGATTTTTGCGGGGCTTCTCCAGCGCGTGGGCGCCACCGGGGGTGTCGCCTTTGCCGTCGTTGCTGCCGGCTGCGGCAACTGGAGGCTCGGCGTTCGCACTGGAACCGTCATCGGGCAGGCGGGAACCAGCCACTCCGGCGGTACTTGCCGTTCCGTCCGAGGCCCGGGCGTCGTCGTCGTACCGCTCGGGATTCTCTGGAGCTTTGTCCGGCATCTACTGTCCGTTCTTCGATATTTCGGCCTGCGGAGAGCGAGGCATTTCTGCAAATCTATCAAGTGGCCAGATGATCTGGACCGGTCGGCCAATCACTCGTTCCACAGGAACCATACCGCCGCCCGGTGCGCCCAGCAGCCCACGGGAGTCGGCAGAACGTGAGCGGTGGTCACCCATGAGCCAGAGGCGGCCCTGAGGCACTACGACATCGAATTTCTGCTTACTGGCTTCATCCCCGGGATAAACATAGGGTTCCTCAAGCGGCTGGCCGTTGACTGTGAGGAGGCCGCCTGAATCGCAGCACTGGACATGGTCTCCTGCAACTCCGATGACCCGCTTGACGTACGTGGTGTCACTGCCGGTCAACCCGAACCACTGGCTTGCGGCAGAAACGGCGTCAACGAACGGGCCTTGTCCACTGCTCAGCGGAGCGAACGAGCCGCGGCCGTCGAAGACCACGATGTCACCGCGGCGGATAGGTTCGGAAGTGAAAGCTGTCCGGGACACCAAAATCCTGTCCCCCGTCCCGAGGAGGGGTTCCATGGATTCGGACGGAATGTAGTAGACGTCAAGCCACAGCGACCGGACCAGTCCACTGATGGCTATGGCCAGGACCAGTGCCAGGAAAACAAAACGCCAGCCCTGTTTCCGGGGCTGGCGTTCTGTTGTGTCCATGACTCGTATCCCTGTTGCGTTGCGGATTGCTCCGGAACTACCGGGCACGAATCCTGGACCCGTTGGTAAGTCGCAGGACTTACTTGGCGAAGTCGCGCTTTTCCTTGATCTTCGCAGCCTTACCGCGCAGTGCGCGCATGTAGTAAAGCTTGGCGCGGCGGACGTCACCCTTGGTGACGACCTCGATCTTGTCGATGATCGGGGAGTGTACCGGGAAGGTACGCTCTACGCCGACACCGAAGGAAACCTTGCGCACGGTGAAGGTTTCGCGAACGCCGTCACCCTGGCGGCCCAGGACGAAGCCCTGGAATACCTGGACACGGGAGTTCTTGCCTTCGATGATGTTGACGTGAACCTTGAGGGTGTCACCCGCGCGGAACTCGGGAACATCGTTACGCAGCGAGGCTGCATCTACGCTATCGAGGATATGCATTAATCCACTCCTGGTGAACGCCACAGGTCATTCACTTTGGGTTACGGCAGACAAGCCCGGGGCACAAAAGGCAACCGGAAATCTCCGCCGAAGTTTCTTAGTGTCCGGCTCCGCCACTGATTGGCGCCGCCGGGTTGTCCGACTGTTGGCTGAACTCCCCCTGTGGCAGGTGTCAGCCCAGTAGACACAAGGGTTAATTCTGCCATATGCGCTGCCGTCGGGCCAACTGCCGGGACTGTTGAACGTTCGACGGCGGCAGCGGACCTCAGTTTGTGGCGTCGCCACCGGGCCGGGGACGCAGGCGGCCCTCGATGACGTCGTACCCAAGCTCAGCGAGGGCGTTGCGGTCAGCGCGGCTCAACGCACCGGCGTCGAACTCTTCCAAAAGGTCCGGGCGGCGCTCTGCGGTCCGCCGGAATTGCTCGTGGCGCCGCCACTGGGCGATCTTTCCGTGGTTGCCGCTGAGCAGGATGGCAGGGACGTCATGGTCACGCCATGCCGAAGGCTTGGTGTAAACGGGGTACTCCAACAAGCCATCGGAATGGGACTCCTCAACCAGGGATTCCGGGTTGCCCACGACTCCGGGCAGGAGCCGGCCGATGGCCTCGACCATGGCCAGCACGGCCACTTCACCACCGTTGAGCACGTAGTCGCCCAGGCTGACCGGCCTGACAGTGAAGTGGTCCTGCGCCCAGTCGATGACCCGCTCGTCGATTCCTTCATAGCGCCCGCAGGCGAAGACGAGTTGCTCTTCCTCTGCCAGCTCATAAGCCAGCGCCTGGTTGAACCTCTCCCCCGCCGGCGAGGGAACAATCAGAACCGGCTTGGAGCCTTCACTGGCCCCTGCCACCGATTCAAGGGCCTGGGCCCACGGCTCAGGCTTCATCACCATTCCGGCTCCGCCGCCATAGGGCGTGTCATCCACAGTCCGATGCTTGTCGGTGGTGAAGGCGCGCAAATCATGGACGTTGAGCTCGAGCAGACCGTCCTGGCGGGCCTTCCCTATGAGGGAGAGCTCCAGCGGAGCGAGGTATTCCGGGAAGATGCTGACAACATCAATCCTCATTCAGGATTCATCCCCTGCGCCGTCCGCGGGCTCTCCGGCGTTGTCATCATTGACTTCAAAGAGCCCGTCAGGCGGAGTGATCAGGATGTAGCCGTCCTCAACGTTGACCTCCGGCACGATTTCCTCGACGAAGGGGACCAGTATTTCCTTGCCATCGTCCGTCTTGACCATCAACAGGTCCTGGACCGGCATGGTGTTCAGGGCGGCGACCTTGCCGACTACCTGTGAACCGACCCGTGCATCGAGGCCAACGAGTTCGTGCTCGTACCAGCCTTCGTCATCGTCTTCATCCTCAAGTTCTTCGGTTTCGATGAAGAGCTTGGCACCACGGATGACTTCAGCCGCATTGCGGTCCGCAATCTCATCGAAACCCAACAGCAGGATGTCCTTGTTCCACCGGGCACTGCGGATGGTCAAGGGGCCCGCCGAGGCAGGCTCCACGATGAACTCGGTTCCTGGTACGAAGCGCTCGGCCGGTGTGTCGGTAAGTACCTGTACGGTCACTTCGCCGCGGATACCGTGGGGTTTGCCGATCCGTGCCACCTGGAGCTGCATGGGTTCCTCTGAATTCTTGTTGTGCCCGCGCCGCCGGGCAGCCACGGTTGTGAAATGGTGGATAAAGCAATCCGGCCCCTCCACCATATTCGGTGAAGGGGCCGGACTTAAGACAAGCAGTGCTGAGCGCGTTACCGGCGACGGTCGGTGTCGACGACGTCGACCCTGACCTGCTCGCCACCAGCCAAGGCCGCAACCACAGTGCGCAATGCACGTGCGGTCCGTCCTTGGCGGCCGATCACCCGTCCAAGGTCCTCCTGGTGAACACGCACCTCAAGGGATTCCCCGCGGCGGTTGTTCTTGGCACTGACCTTGACATCCTCAGGGCTGTCAACGATCCCACGGACCAAGTGCTCGAGCGCTTCTGCCAGCAACTTACTCAGCCTCGGTGGTCTCTGCTTCAGCCTCGGCCGGAGCTTCCGCTTCGTCCTTCTTGGCCTTCTTGGTGATGGCTTCCGGAATGATGACGGAACCCTTCTCCGGTGCTACGAAGGCTTCCTTCGGAGCTTTGGTCTTCAGGGTGCCTTCCTGGCCCGGGAGGCCCTTGAACTTCTGCCAGTCACCGGTGATCTTGAGGATCGCGGCAACCTGCTCGGTCGGCTGGGCGCCAACGGAAAGCCAGTACTGGGCGCGCTCGGAAGCGACCTCGATGTACGACGGCTCTTCGGTGGGGTGGTACTTGCCGATTTCTTCAATGGCACGGCCATCGCGCTTGGCGCGGGCATCCATGACGACAATGCGGTAGTACGGTGCGCGCATCTTACCGAAGCGCTTAAGGCGAATCTTTACGGCCACTTTTGTGGTCACTCCTGTTTCTGAAACGAGGTGAACCCGACGTTCTGCACCCGTGGGGCGGGCCATACTGGACGGTTCGAAGGACAAGATACGAGCACGGAGAGAGGGGCCGCACCGATCGAGTACCTGTCTATTGTGCCAGATGCCCGGAGCAAATACGACTTACGCCCCGCGGGCCGGTGTGTTGTTGCCCACCTGCAGTGCAAGCAAGGGCACGCCCGGACCCGCGCCCGCGGCTATTCGGACCAGACGTAGAGTCCGGAACGCTCCACCTTTTCAACGTCGGTTGCCAAGGCAGCCAACTGCTGGACGTACTGGCGGGACTGGGCGGCGTCGAAAGGCATATCGTCCTGGGCGGCCCAGGCGGCAGCAACGTCGTCGAGGACGTTTGCGTCGCCTTCGCTCTCATAGGTGAGCAGTTCGGCCAGAGCCGTCACCATGGCCTCAGGAACGCCCAGGAGGGCATCGCTGGTGACGTCAACCAGCGCGAGTTCGTAGTCGGCACCGGCTGCGTGGACTGCCTGGCCGGCCAGGTCTCCCAACTGCTCCACTTCGAAGTCGGTAATGCCCTCGATCCTTACGGCAGGGCCGGTGACATCCGCGCCCTTGTCCAGGGCGGCTGCCCTCTTGAGTGCTTCATCGTGGGTGGCTACAAAGATTTCGGCAAAGCCCATGGAAAGTACTCTCATTCCTTCGTGCTGACGGGGCGGCGGCACGCAACCCGAACGGTTCCGCGCCATCACCGTCCAGCCTAGTGCAGCACGCGCGCCGCAGCTTAGCGGACCGCTACCCGCAGCTTGTTCCGCCAAGGATCTTCGAAGCGAAGCTCGGCACCGGTGTGATGGTTCTGTACCCCGGCGGTTTTGAGTCGATCTGCAAGGGAAGCGATGTCGTCTGCGCCAGGAACCTCTATGAGTACTTCACCGAGGCCGAGCGTGTCCTTCCGGGGTCCGGCGCCACGGCTGTTCCAGACATTCATCGCCATGTGGTGGTGGTAGCCACCGGCGGAGACGAACAGCGCCTGCCCATGCCAGCCTGCGGTCTGCTCAAAGCCGAGGGTCTCCACGTAGAACTTCCGTGCAGTGTCGACGTCGCCCACCTGCAAGTGGACGTGTCCGATTCCCGCCGCCGCCTGGTGTTGGCCGGTGACTGCAGCTTCGTTGAGGTGCTGTTGCAGGAACCTCTGCGGCGGCAGGGCCACGTTGTCCATCACCACGTTCTTGCCATCCCACTGCCAGGATTCGCGGGGCTTGTCGTAGTACAGCTCAATGCCGTTGCCCTCGGGATCGGTGAAGTAGAACGCTTCGCTGACCAAGTGGTCGGCGCTGCCGGCAAAGGCGCGGGGCTCATATTCGGCGGCGGTTGCAATCGTTGCCGCCAGGGACGGCTGGTCCTGGAACAGAATGGCCGTGTGGAAAAGACCGGCTTCCCCGCGGCCTGGAATCCGGAGGCCCGACGCCGGCGCAAGGTGCACCACAGGCTTTCCGACGCGCCCGAGGTAGAGCCCGCCGTCCTGCTCGGCCACGATTTCCAGGCCGAGGGCCCGCTGGTAGTAGTCACTCATGACCTTCATGTCACCTACCTTGAGCATCACGGTGCCCATGGTGAGTTCGGCCGGCAGAAGATCCTGGCTCAGTGGTGTGGTCAATGTAAAGCTCCCTGGTCCGCGGCGCCGCTCGTCGACACCTTACATAAACTAAATTACTTGAAGCTTCAATTTATTCCTAACGGACTACAGAACCGCGAAGGACGATGTGCGAGAGGTTGGCTACGGTCTGCAGGTCCTGCCTCGGATCCTCCGAACACAGCACGACGTCGGCACTGGCCCCTTCGCTGATACCGTCCTCTCCCAGCCACGCCCGGGCACGCCACGCTGCAGCGTCCAGCACCGCCTCCGGCGGCAGGCCGGCGTCGTGCAGCTCTTTCATCTCATCGGCGATCCTGCCGTGCTTAATCACGCTGCCGGCGTCTGTGCCCGCGTAAATTTCCACTCCGGCCTCGAAGGCTTCAAGCACCCGCTCGCGCCGCCGCTCCCACAGACGGACCATGTGGTCTGCATAGTGCGGAAACTTCGGCGCAGCCTGTGCGGCGATGTCCGGAAACGTGGCGATGTTGACCAAGGTGGGAACGATCGGCACCGACTGCTCCACCAAACGGGGAAGGTGCCGCGGAAGCAGGCCCGTGGCGTGCTCGATGCAATCGATGTTGGCGTCCAACATGTCATCGATCGTGTCCTCGGCAAAGCAATGGGCCGTCACCCTGGCACCCTCATCGTGGGCGGCGGAGATCGCATCCCTGACTACTGCGGCAGGGAATGAAGCAGCAAGATCTCCCACGCCGCGATCGATCCAGTCCCCTACCAGTTTCACCCAGCCATCGCCGTCGCGGGCTTCCTTCCGAACAGTCTCCACGAGGTCACCGGGATCAATTTCATGACCCAGGCCCCGGAGATAACGCCGGCTACGGGCAATGTGGCGGCCGGCCCGGATAAGGCGGGGCAAGTCCGCACGCTGCTGGACCCACCGGGTGTCACTGGGTGATCCGGCGTCCCTGATCAGCAGCGTCCCGGCGTCGAGGTCAGCTTGGGCCTGGGCAAGAGTGGCCTGCTCGTCAACGGCGCCGCCCGCGCCCAAACCGATATGGCAGTGGGCGTCAACAAAGCCGGGCAGGACCCAGCCATCCAGGACGCGGTCCGGCGCCTTCGCAGGGCGCACGAAGGTCAAAGTGCCGTCCACGGACCACATTCCGTGGCGTTCCTCGCTGATTGAGACGAGCACGGGTCCGGAAAATTCGATGGTGGCCATGGGAAAAGCCTAGTCCGCAGCGGCGCCTTCGGAGCTGGATGCTCATGTGACTGCGGGCCCGTTGGGAGCTGTGGTAGCTTCGTCTACGACCACACGGGAGCCCTTGCAGGGGCTGAGATCGGACTGAGGCAGTCTGCGACCGTTGAACCTGTCCGGGTAATGCCGGCGAAGGAAGTGAGCAGTCCATTGAACACCACCAGTACACAGCACAGCCCTGCCCAAAACCCGTCCAGCACGGACGATATTCCATCCAGCACCGGAGCAATCACGCCGGAATCCGTGACCCAATCATTGAAATCCCACTCCCTTGCCTACCGTGAGGACCCGGAGAATGGAATCCGGGTTCCCGTGACGGAAATCGCCCTGGAACCCTCTCCCAACGGCGATGCCAACGAGCCGTTCCAGGTGTACCGCACGGCGGGACCGGGCAGCGATCCGGTGATGGGGCTGGAACCATTCCGGGCAGCCTGGATCGAACGCCGAGGCGACACCGAGGCCTATCGCGGACGGCAACGCAACCTGCTCGACGACGGCAGGTCGGCGGTTCGTCGCGGGGAAGCAACAGCGGAATGGAAGGGTGCCAAGCCCGAGCCGCGACGCGCCGTCGAGGGTAAAACCGTGACACAGATGCACTATGCCAGGCAGGGAATGGTGACCCCGGAGATGCAGTTCGTCGCGTTGCGGGAGAACTGTGACGTTGAGCTGGTCCGCAGCGAGGTCGCAGCGGGCCGGGCAATCATTCCCAGCAACATCAACCATCCCGAGTCCGAGCCGATGATCATCGGCAAAGCCTTCCTTGTGAAGATCAACGCCAACATCGGCAACTCTGCCGTGACAAGCTCCATTGCCGAGGAAGTGGACAAGCTGCAGTGGGCCACTCAATGGGGCGCCGATACCGTCATGGATCTCTCCACCGGCGATGACATCCACACCACCCGTGAATGGATCATCCGCAACTCCCCTGTTCCGATCGGAACCGTCCCTATTTACCAGGCGCTGGAGAAGGTCAATGGCGAAGCCAACAAGCTGACGTGGGAGATTTTCCGTGACACGGTCATAGAACAATGCGAGCAGGGCGTGGACTACATGACCATCCACGCCGGGGTGCTGTTGCGCTACGTCCCGCTGACGGCCAACCGGGTTACGGGGATTGTCTCACGCGGCGGCTCCATCATGGCCGGCTGGTGCCTGGCGCACCATCAGGAAAACTTCCTCTACACGCATTTTGACGAGCTCTGCGAAATCTTCGCCCGATACGACGTCGCCTTCTCCCTGGGCGACGGCCTGCGCCCGGGCGCAACCGCCGACGCCAACGACGCCGCCCAGTTTGCCGAGCTGGACACCCTGGCCGAACTCACGCAGCGCGCATGGGCGTTCGATGTCCAGGTCATGGTGGAAGGACCGGGACACGTGCCGTTCCACTTGGTCAGGGAGAACGTGGAACGGCAGCAGGAACTGTGCAAAGGTGCCCCGTTCTACACGCTGGGGCCGCTGGTCACCGATGTCGCTCCTGGCTATGACCACATCACCTCGGCCATCGGAGCTACCGAGATCGCCCGGTACGGCACCGCCATGCTCTGCTACGTCACTCCCAAGGAGCATCTGGGCCTCCCGAACAAAGACGACGTCAAGACCGGCGTCATTACGTATAAGATCGCAGCCCATGCCGCGGACCTCGCGAAGGGACACCCCGGCGCCCATGAGCGCGACGATGCCCTGTCCAAGGCACGGTTCGAGTTCCGTTGGCGCGACCAGTTCGCCCTTTCGCTGGACCCCGTAACGGCTGAAGCCTTCCACGACGAAACGCTGCCGGCAGAACCGGCCAAGACAGCCCATTTCTGCTCCATGTGCGGCCCCAAGTTCTGCTCCATGCGCATCAGCCAGGACATTCGCGACGAATACGGGTCGGCCAAGGCCCAGGAAGCGATCGCCGAAATGTACAGCGGGATGCGCGGCAAGAGCGAGGAATTCCTGGCCTCGGGCGGAAAGGTCTATTTGCCGGAACCTCAGGTGCCGGGAAGCAAGGCCACCGTCAAAGCCGGCTCAGGAAGCCTGGATTGAAAGGGCCCGTCCGACGTCTGCAACAAAGGATCGGATGATGTGATCTCCGTCCACAGAGTCCTGGGGCCGGTGTCCTCCCGCTGCGACTCGGCGGAGGGCGCCGGTTTCCTGGAGATAACCGGCAATTTCCTCATAAAGAGGCTCCCATCCACCCGTGAGGACCAGGGTGGGAACACCGGGCACAATGTGCAGCGGCGCATCCCACGGCGGAGCCTGGAGCCTGAGCCTGCGGGCCGAACGCCGTGCTTCGGGAGAATCCAATCCCCCGGTTTCGGCAGAGAACGCCCGGCGGTAATACTCACGCTGATAATCGGCGTCGTTGAGCTGGTCCCGCACATCGAACAGCGGTTCCATGAGGGCACGGTGGGAAGCTGTGGCTGGGAGCTCGGCCGTCAGGGAAAGGCAAGCAGGCTCCACCAAGGCCAGCGAATGCACCAGGTCCGGACGTTCGATCGCTGCCAACATGGCAGAGATGGCACCTTGCTCGTGCGCCACCACATGGCCGCCCCTCGAATCCGCAAGGGCGTTGATGACAATGGCCACGTCCGCGGCAACGCTCGATTCCACGGGCTCGGCTACGGCGTCAAAGCCGTGCCGGCGCAGGAAAAGCGCGTCATAAGCCAGGGCCATGCCGTGCTGTTTCGGCCATGCAGCAGCACCGAAGCTGCCCAGGCCGTGAACGAAGACTACGCGCTGCTTATGCATTGGTTCAGCCTATTCCACGGCCCTGACATCCCAACTGCGGACGCGGTTGGGATGCCGGCCACGGCCTATTTGCCGAGGAACTTCTCGAAGCCCTTGGGAAGGTTGAGCGATGAGGGGTCGAAGTCGGCCGCACCCTGGCCAAAAGCTGCACCGGAGGGTGCCGCCGAGGCTGCGTTGGCGCGCTTGGCTTCGGCATCACGCAATTCCTGGGCAGCCTTGGCCGGGTTGCCGGAGCGGGCCTTCTTCTTGGGCGCGTTCTTGCCTCCCTTGCGGCCTCCGCCCGGACCTCCAAGGCCAGGCATCCCGGGCATTCCAGGCATGCCGCCACCCTGGGCCAGCTTCTTCATCATCTTCTGGGCCTGGGCAAAGCGCTCCAGCAAGCCGTTGACCTCGGAGACATGGACGCCTGAACCCTTGGCAATACGGGCACGGCGTGAGCCGTTGATGATCTTGGGAGCAACGCGCTCGTGCGGCGTCATGGACCGGACGATGGCCTCGACGCGGTCGATTTCCTTCTCATCGAAGTTCTCCAGCTGCTGGCGGATGTTCTGCGCACCCGGCATCATCATGAGCATCTTCTTCATGGAGCCCATGTTGCGGATCTGCTGCATCTGGGCGAGGAAGTCATCCAGGGTGAAGTCTTCCTGGTCGGCGAACTTCTTCGCCATCCGTGCGGCTTCGTCCTTGTCCCAGGCCTTCTCGGCCTGTTCGATCAAGGTCAGAACGTCACCCATGTCCAGGATGCGCGAAGCCATCCGGTCGGGGTGGAAGAGCTCAAAGTCGTCCAGGCCTTCGCCAGTGGAGGCGAACATGACGGGCTTACCGGTGACGGACGCAACGGACAGCGCGGCGCCACCGCGGGCGTCGCCGTCGAGCTTGGAAAGCACAATGCCAGTGAAGTTGACGCCTTCATCGAACGCCATCGCCGTGTTGACAGCGTCCTGGCCGATCATGGAGTCGATCACGAAGAGAACTTCGTTGGGGATGATCGCCTGACGGATGCGGCGGGCCTGGTCCATCATTTCGGCGTCGACACCAAGGCGGCCGGCGGTGTCAACGATCACGACGTCGTGCAGCTTCTGGCGCGCTTCCTCAACACCGGCCTTCGCGACGGCGACGGGGTCACCGGCAGGGTGCTCCAGCTCGGAGGTGGCACCGGGATGGGGAGCGAACACGGGGACGCCCGCGCGCTGGCCAACCACTTGGAGCTGCGTGACGGCGTTGGGACGCTGGAGGTCGCAAGCGACCAGCATGGGGCTGTGGCCCTGGGCCTTGAGCCATTTGGACAGCTTGCCGGCGAGGGTAGTCTTGCCTGCACCTTGAAGGCCGGCAAGCATGATGATGGTGGGTCCGGTCTTGGCCAGGCGGATGCGGCGGGTCTCACCACCGAGGATCTCCACAAGTTCCTCGTTGACGATCTTGACGATCTGCTGGCTCGGGTTCAGGGCACCCGAAACTTCGGCGCCCAGGGCACGCTCGCGAACGCGGCCGGTGAACTCACGGACCACGGACACTGCAACGTCCGCGTCCAGCAGGGCGCGGCGGATCTCCCGGACTGTGGCATCAACATCAGCCTCGGTGAGGCGCCCCTTGCCACGAAGGTTCTTGAAGGTTGCTGTCAACCGGTCAGAGAGTGAATTGAACACGCGCCGTGCACTTCTTTCGATGGTCTTCTAATGGCGGCCAATGCGGCACACCAGAGTCTTGACGATTGCCCCCAGCAAACATGTCTCAACCCAACAAATCTGAATCGACTAGGGGACTCGACTATCTAGGGTACCAAGTCGGACCTGCAAGATGGCATGCTGGCACAGTGACCAGTAAAACAACTGTAAAAACGTTGCTCATCCTCGGCGCGTCCGGGGACCTCACAGGCAGGCTTTTGCTGCCCGGCCTGGCCGGCCTGCTGGCCTCCGGCAGGGCCCCGGGATTGCGCCTGGTGGGCGCGGGCTCGGATCCGTGGACTCCTGAACAGTGGCGGGAGCGGGTCAGCGGGGCTTTCGCGGCAGCCGCGGGCACGGCAAACGACGCCGGCCGCTCGGCACTGGAAACCGTGGCCGGCGCCACCGAGTACCACCAGCTTGATGTCACGGCGGACGGGCCCCTGGCGGAGCTCCTGGCGACCCTGGAGGGTCCCATCGCCATCTACTTCGCCCTGCCTCCGCACATCAGCCAGAAAGCGTGCGAGGTACTCCGCCGGGAACAAATCCCCGCCGGTACTCGCCTGGTGATGGAAAAGCCGTTTGGTTCGGGTACCGAATCCGCGCACGAGTTGAACAAGACGTTGGCGGCCCTGGTCCCCGAGGACCACATCCACAGGGTTGACCACTTCCTGGGCAAAGCCACGGTGCTGAACATCCTGGGCCTTCGATTCGCCAACCGGTTCCTGGAGCCGGTGTGGAACCGCGAACACATCGAGAAAGTGGAGATCGTCTTCGACGAGGACCTGGCCCTGGAAGGACGTGCGCGCTACTACGACACCGCCGGCGCGCTCCGGGACATGATCCAGAGCCACCTCCTGCACATCATGGCCTTCCTGGCCATTGACGCACCCGCAACCATTGAGGAGCGGGACCTGCGCGACGCCGTGGCAACGGTCCTGCGGGCCAGCAGCATCAAGGCACCCTTCGCGGACACCACGCGGCGGGCGCGGTACACGGCCGGAACCCTTGGGGAACGAAGCGTGCCGGACTACGCTGCCGAAGACGGCGTGGATCCTGCCCGCAACACTGAAACCCTGGCTGAAGTCCGGGTGGAAATAGACAATTGGCGCTGGCAAGGGGTCCCTTTCATTCTCCGTTCCGGCAAGGCAATGGGACGCCGGCGCAAGGAGGCCGTCATTACCTTCCGCCCGGTGCCCCACCTGCCCCGGGGATTCTCCGGCGTGGACTCCCCCAACCAGCTGCGGATTGGATTCGGTCCCGACGTGCTCCAGCTGGACGTGGACGTCAACGGCCCCGGCGACATCTTCACACTGGACCGTGCCAGCCTTGTGACAGAACTCAATGCAGCCGGAATGTTGCCGTACGGCGAAGTGCTGGAAGGCATTCTCAACGGCGATCCCCTCCTGTCGGTCCGCGGGGATACGGCAGAGGACTGCTGGCGGATCATCGAGCCGGTTCTTCGCGCCTGGGAGGCCGGTGACGTCCCGTTGGAAGAGTACGACGCCGGCGGCGCGGGTCCGGCGGCCTGGCCCACCGCCGTCGTGGAGTAAAGCCGGGACAAAGAGAACAAAACAGCGGGCCGGGTACCTTGACTGGTACCCGGCCCGCTGTGTTCGGCTCAGGATCTTGTTCGCGAGGGACTTAGATTGCGGCCGCGCCGCGCTCCCCGGTCCTGACCCGGACTGCTTCGTAGACATCCACGGTCCAGACCTTGCCGTCACCGGCACGTCCGGTGTTCGAGCTGGCGATCAGGACATCAAGGATGTCATCTGCTTGCTCGTCCGTGGCGAGGACTTCAATGCGGATCTTGGGCAGCAAGTCCACGTTGTATTCGGCTCCGCGATACACCTCGGTGTATCCCCGCTGGCGGCCATAGCCGCTGGCCGCGCTGACCGTCAGGCCCTGGACCCCGTATGATTCGAGGCCTTCCCGGACTGCTTCAAGCTTTTCGGGACGGACGATCGCTGTAATGAGCTTCATGCCTGGACACTCTCCTTGCCTTCTGCGGGGGTCTTGGCCGCAGCGGTCTCCGATTTTCCGATAACTGCGTTGTGCAGCGGCTGGAAGCTGCCGCCGTGGCCGTTGACTCCGAATTCGTAGGCCGTCTCTGCGTGGAGGCTGAGGTCTACGCCAACGTTCTCCTGTTCCGTTGAGACCCGGAAGCCCATGGTCTTGTGGATGGCAAAGGCGATGATGGCCGTCATGATGGCCGAGTAGGCAATGGCGATGCCGGCTGCTGCGAGCTGTGCCCACATCTGGGTCCAGCCGCCGCCGTAGAAGAGGCCGCCGCCGACTCCGTCAGTGGACTTGGCGATGAAGCCCAGTGCCACGGTGCCGATGATGCCGGAGACGAGGTGGACGCCTACAACATCCAAGGAGTCATCGAAGCCCCAACGGAACTTCAGGCCAACTGCCAGGGCTGAGGCAACGCCGGCGACAACACCGAGGCCGAGGGCGCCGATGGGGTCAACGTTGGCGCAGGCCGGGGTGATGGCTACCAGGCCGGCTACTACACCCGATGCTGCGCCAAGGGAGGTCGGGTGGCCGTCACGGATGCGTTCGGTGATGAGCCAGCCGATCATGGCTGCTGCAGGGGCTGCCAGGGTGTTGATCCAGATAAGGCCTGCCTGTTCGGCGGTGGTTGCTGCGCCGCCGTTGAATCCGAACCAGCCGAACCAGAGGACTGCAGCGCCGAGCATCACGAACGGGATGTTGTGCGGGCGGTGGTTCGGGTCCTTGCCGAAGCCGCGGCGGTTGCCGATGATGAGGACCAGGACCAGTGCGGCTACACCTGCGTTGATGTGCACAACGGTGCCGCCGGCGAAGTCAATGGCCGGGCCGAGGGCCTTGCCGATCGCGCCTTCCGGGCCGAAGAGCCCACCGCCCCAGACCATGTAGGCCAGCGGGCAGTAAACCAGGGTGACCCAGACCGGAACGAAGATGCTCCAGGCACCGAACTTGGCCCGGTCAGCGATCGCGCCGCTGATGAGGGCAACGGTGATGATGGCGAAAGTGGCTGCGTAGCCGATCTTGATCATGGCGTCCGGAGTGGTTTCAACTCCTATGAGGCCAAAGGAAGCGAACGGGTTGCCCACGATTTCCAGGAAGCCTTCACCGGAACTCATTGAGGCGCCCCACAGCACCCAGACAACCCCAACGATGCCGATGGAGATGAAGCTCATCATCATCATGTTCAAGGCTGCTTTGGCGCGTGTCATGCCGCCGTAGAAAAATGCCAGACCAGGTGTCATGAACAGCACAAGCGCCGCCGCCACCATGACCCATACGTGACCTGCGGTAAGTTCCATGGTGCACGTTCCTCTCTTGCTAGATCTGCGGTTCAACCGCTGTCCTGACGCCGTTTGCGTCCTGCTTAAGAGTTTTGTGCCACCGTGTTTCACCTGCGCAGGTTTTATATTGCGCGCCGGTTACAACAACCTCCCCAACGTAAATGGTGCATATCTCCGGTGTTACGGATATGTTTCAGGCGTCGGACTTCTCAGGAAAATACCCGTTCTTGACCCTCCGTCCCTCCATTGACCTTCACTACCCGCAAGGACCCACCCCGTATGACCGAGTCGCCCAGATCCGTCAAAGCTCCAAGGATCCGGCAGGAGAAAGAACCCTTGCCCCGCGATATCAAGGTGATGTTGGCCGCAGCCTTCCTGATCGCCCTCGGCTTTGGACTGGTGGCGCCCGTACTGCCGCAATTTGCCACCACCTTCGACGTCGGCGCTACCGCAGCCGCTGTGATCGTGAGCATTTTCGCGTTCATGCGCCTGGTCTTCGCTCCGGCGGGCGGCGCCCTGATCGGACGTTTCGGGGAACGTAATGTCTACGTGTCCGGGTTGCTGATCGTGGCGGTGTCCACGGCGGCGTGCGCGTTTGCCCAGGATTACTGGCAACTGTTGGTCTTCAGGGGCCTCGGCGGGGCCGGGTCGGTCATGTTCACTGTCGCGGCCATGGGCCTGCTCATCCGCCTAGCACCCCCCGAAAGGCGGGGGCGGGTCTCCGGCGCGTACGCCTCGGCGTTTCTGATCGGCAGCGTGCTGGGACCGGTCGTGGGCGGACTTCTGGCAGGCTTCGGGCTCCGTGTCCCTTTCCTGGCCTACGCAGGGGCCCTCCTCGTGGCCGCTTTGGTGGTCCGGACAATGCTCAGCGGCGAAGGGAACGCCGCGGAAGATACACAACCGGCGCCGGCCATGACCCTTAAGGAAGCCCTCTCCGACTCCGCTTACCGTGCGGCAGTCTTCTCGAGCTTCAGCAACGGCTGGGTGACGTTCGGCGTCCGCATGGCCACCATTCCGCTGTTCGCGGTTGCTGTCCTGCAGTCCAAACCCGAAACGGCAGCGTGGGCACTTGCCATCTTTGCCGTCGGCAACGCCCTGGCGCTGACCTTCTCCGGGCGTTTGGCCGACGCATGGGGGCGCAAGCCATTGCTGATCCCGGGTCTGGTCATCACCGGCGTGGCCACCGGTGTCATCGGGCTCACCACTGACCTGGCCGGATTCCTCGTTGCCTCGGCGGTGGCGGGGTTCGGGTCCGGACTCCTGGGCCCGGCCCAGCAGGCCGCCGTCGCCGACGTCATTGGCAGGGGGCGCTCGGGCGGCAAGGTACTGGCAGTCTTTCAGATGGCGGCGGACACCGGGGCCATTATCGGGCCGGTCGCAGCCGGCTTGCTCGCCGACCGACTGGGTTATGGCTGGGCATTTGGCATCACAGGTGGCGTCCTCCTGCTCGCCTCTGCGGCGTGGTTGCCGGCACGGGAGCCCCTTAAAGCAAAAAACTGACCGGCAGCAACGGCCCTCCCGGGTTGTCGGGGAGAACCACTGCTGCCGGCCAGCGCAATGCGCAGGACTGGGGCGTGCTAGTTGAGCAGTGCGTCCACGAAGCTTTCGGCGTCAAAGGGCGCCAGGTCATCCGGCCCTTCACCCAGGCCGATGAGTTTGACGGGCACGCCCAGGGATTTCTGGATGGCCACTACGATGCCGCCCTTGGCGGTTCCGTCGAGCTTGGTCAGCACGATGCCGGTGATGTTCACTACTTCGGCAAAGACACGGGCCTGGTTGAGCCCGTTCTGCCCGGTGGTGGCGTCCAGGACCAGCAGGACTTCATCAACCTCGGCCAGCTTCTCAATAACCCGTTTGACCTTGCCGAGCTCATCCATCAGGCCGGTCTTGTTCTGCAAGCGTCCGGCGGTATCGACCATCACGACGTCGACTTCCTGATCGATGCCGGCCTTCACCGCTTCGTAGGCGACGGAGGCGGGGTCGGCGCCGTCGATGTCGGACTTCACCGTGGGCACGCCAACGCGCTGGCCCCAGGTTGCCAACTGCTCGGCCGCTGCTGCCCTGAACGTATCAGCGGCACCCAGCAGGACATCCTTGTCTTCGGCCACCAACACCCGTGCCAGCTTGCCCACCGTGGTTGTCTTGCCCACGCCGTTGACACCAACAACCAGAACGACGGCGGGGCGGTCGCCCTTGCGCTGGACGTTCAGGGAACGGTCCATGGAAGGATCCACCAGCTTGATGAGCTCCTCGCGGAGCATCGCCTTGACGTCTTCGGGGCTGCGGGTACCGAGGACCTTGACGCGCTCACGCAGGGCGTCCACCAGTTGCAGGGTGGGTTCGGTGCCGAGGTCGGCCAGCAGGAGGGTCTCTTCGACCTCGTCCCACACGTTCTCATCAATCTTGTCGCCCGAGAGCAGCGCAAGGAGGCCCTTGCCCAGGATGCTGTTGGACTTGACCAGGCGGGCACGCAGGCGGGTCAGGCGGCCCTCCACCGGCGCGGGCGTATCAATGGCGATGGTTTCGAGCCCGGCGGCGTCGTCCGGGACGTCGGCCCCCTCAACGGTTCCGTCAAAGGTTGGAGCCGGGGCCTTAACCGCGTCCGGGCGGTCCTCCACCAGGGTTCCGCCGCCTGCTGCCGAGGACTGCGGGGGGTCGTTGGCATCTCGGGTGCCGGGGTACTTCGCCCCCGACTTCCGGGCCTTCAGGAGAACCGGTACGAGTCCGCCGACCACCACAAGGGCAGCGAGAATGGACAGAATTATGGGTAGGAAATCGTTCACACCCCTACCTTCTCATAAAGCTAAGCCCCGGCACCGAGCCTTTGGCTGATGACAGTGGAGACACCGTCGCCACGCATTGTCACACCGTATAGGGCGTCCGCTACTTCCATGGTGCGCTTCTGGTGGGTGATCACGATCAGTTGGCTGGACTCCCGCAATTCTTCGAAGATGGTGATGAGCCGGCCCAGGTTGGTGTCGTCCAGCGCAGCTTCGACCTCGTCCATCACATAGAACGGCGAAGGACGGGCTTTGAAAATCGCCACCAGCAGCGCCACGGCCGTCAGGGACCGTTCACCACCGGAGAGCAAGGAGAGCCTCTTGATCTTCTTGCCGGCGGGCCTGGCCTCCACCTCGATTCCCGTCGTCAGCATGTCATCGGGGTCCGTGAGCACCAGCTTGCCCTCGCCACCGGGGAAGAGCCGGGCAAAGACGTGGTCGAACTGGGCCGAAGTGTCGGCAAAAGCCTCGGTGAAGACCTGCTGCACACGCGCGTCCACCTCTTTGATGATGTCCAGCAGGTCCTTGCGGCTGGACTTGAGGTCCTCGAGCTGGGAGCTGAGGAACTGGTGCCGTTCCTCCAACGCGGCGAACTCCTCCAGCGCCAGCGGGTTTACTTTGCCCAGCGCGGCCAGGTCCCGTTCCGCTTTCTTGAGCCTTTTTTCCTGCTCGGCCCGGACAAAGGGAATGCCTTCAACAATGGCCTCGCCGTGCTCGTCCACCGGTGCCCTGAGTTCGGCCCACTTGTCCGTGGCTGCTCCGGCGGGCACCGGAACAGGGAGCCCGGGGCCATAGTCGGCAACGAGTTGCTCCGCGGATAACCCAAGTTCCTCGATGGAACGCGTCTCCAGCGCCTCAATACGAAGACGCTGCTGTGTTCGCGCCATCTCGTCCCTGTGCACCGAGTCCGTCAGTTCAGCCAGCTCCCGGGCGAGGGCTTCATTGCTGGTCCGGACCTGGGTCAGTTCCGCCTCCAGCCGCTCCCGGGTCTGCTCTGCCAGATCGCGATCCCAACCTGCAACGTCCACGGAGACATCGATGAACCGCAGTGCCTGTTCCACCGCTGAGGCCACAGCCGCTGCACGTTGTGCCTGGGCACGCCGCCGCTGCGCACGGCGGGCAGCCTCTTCGCGGGCACGCCTTTCCGTTGCCGCTGCCCGTTCAAGCGATGCTGCCCGGTTGCTGATGGCGCCCAGTTGCTCTTCTGCGGTCCTCAGAGCCAGCCGGGCTTCTGTTTCGACTGAGCGGGCAACCCTGGCCTGGGCGGCGAGTTCGTCGCGTTGGTCCGTCGATGGCTCTTCGTCGGGAGCTTCCTGGGCGGCGGCGAGCCGCTCCGCGGCGACCTCAAGGTCAAGCTGCGCCTCGGCGATGTTTGCCTCGGCCCTTGCCATCGAAGCGGCGAGCCTGTCACTTTCGCCCACGGCGCTGCGGAGGACGGAATTGAGGTGCCCAAGGCGCTCAGCTACCGCAGCCAGACGGGCGTCGGACTCGTGCAAGCGCTCCAAGGCAGCGTCGGCCCGGTCCTGGGCTTCGGCCCGGCGGGACTGGGCATTGGCCAGTGCAAACCGGCCACGCTCCAGGCGGGCAGTGACCTCATGAAGGCGGGCAACGGCGTCGTCCACTGCAGCCTGGACTTCAAGGAGGGACGGTGCTGTGGCCGAGCCGCCGGTGACGGTCAAGGCGGTGACCATGTCGCCCTCACGCGTGACGGCGTTAAGGTCATGGTGTTCCTTGACCAGTTGGGCGGCTGACCGAAGATCATCGACGACGGCGGTCCCCACCAGCAAGGACAACGCGCCTTGCGCTGCGGGATCGGAAATCTTCACGACGTCGACTGCCCAGCGGCCGCCGGGCGGAAGCGCCACCTCGGCGCCGGCGTCAGTACCCCCGCCGGTTCCGTCGGCCAGGAGAAGTGCCGCGCGGCCGGCGTCGCCCTCTTTCAACGAGGCGATGGCTGCCAGCGCGTCGCCGGTGTTTGCCGCCACCAAGGCGTCCGAGGCACTGCCCAGTGCAGCAGCGATGGCAGCCTCGAACCCGGGCTCGATAGCCACCAACTCAGCCAAAGGCCCCAGAATCCCTTCCGCTGAGAGGAGGCTGGCCGAACCGTCCTTGCGGTTGAGCCCAAGCTGGAGGGCGTCGCGGCGTGCCGTCAAGGCATCGCGCTGCCTCACAGCCTCCCGTTCCGCGGTCTTCAGTTCCTCGATTTCGGCCAGGACGGCGTCCAGGGCGTCGTTGGCATTTTCGTAGTCGGCGTCAAGGCTTTCTTCGCCGTCCTCAACCCCTGCCACCTGGGATTCAAGGGCAGCGAACTCGCTTTGGGCCTTCCGGCGCCGTTCGTCACCGGAAGCCAGGGATTCCCTGAGCCGGCCCCGTTCGGCTTCGGCGGCCTCGGCCCTGGACCGGGCAGCAGCTACCTGGCCTGCAAGCCTGGCCAACCCTTCCCGTCGATCGGCAGCGGCCCGCAACATGGCGGTCAGTCTCTTGTCCTCCGCCGCGGCCACGGCCTCGGCGGCGTCCTTTGCCACGGTGGCTTCAAGAAGCGCCGCTTGCTTGGCAAGGATGTCGTGCTGGAGCGCAGACTCCTCTTCGCGGACCCGGGCAGCCTGCCGTTCCAATTGTTCGGGGTCCCGGCCGGTGTCCGGCGCAGCCTCGGAGGAGCCCAGAAGCCGGCGGCGTTCAGAAGCCAGCGAACCCAGGGAACGCAGGCGCTCCCTGCCGGCGGAGAGTTGGTACCAATGATCACGCGCGGCGTTAAGCTTCGGGGTGGCTTCTGCAGCCTGCTGCTCCAGGGCAGCCTGTCGCCTGCGTCCGGTTCCCAGCTCCGCCTCCACCACCTGGCGCCGCTCCTTCAACGCGGCCTCGTCGGCAACATCCTGTTCAAGGCTGGTAGTGAGCTGCACCAGGTCATCGGCCAGGAGGCGTGCCTTGGCGTCCCTGACATCGAACTGGACCGTCTGTGCCCGCCGGGCGATTTCGGCCTGTTTGCCCAACGGTGTCAGTTGGCGGCGGATTTCCGCAGTGAGGTCACCGAGCCGTGCAAGGTTTGCCTGCATGGCTTCAAGTTTCCGAACAGTTTTTTCCTTGCGGCGGCGGTGCTTGAGGATACCCGCAGCTTCCTCAATGAAGCCCCGACGGTCCTCCGGCGTGGCATGGAGGACCCGGTCCAGTTGCCCCTGTCCCACAATGACGTGCATCTCCCGGCCCAGGCCGGAATCGGACAACAGTTCCTGGATATCAAGCAGGCGGCAGGGCGCGCCGTTGATGGCATACTCTGAGCCGCCGGTCCGGAACAGCGTCCTGGAGATGGTGACTTCGCTGTATTCGATGGGCAAGGCGTTGTCGGCGTTATCAATGGTCAATGACACATGGGCGCGGCCCAGGGGCGGCCGGCCGGATGTTCCGGCGAAGATGACGTCTTCCATCTTGCCGCCACGCAGCGTCTTGGCACCCTGCTCGCCCATCACCCAGGCCAGGGCATCAACCACGTTGGATTTGCCTGATCCGTTGGGACCGACAACAGCAGTGACGCCAGGCTCAAAGTCAAACGTCGTTGCCGACGCGAAGGACTTGAATCCTCGGACAGTCAAACTTTTCAAGTGCAAGGCGCTTCGGTTCTCCTGGGTGTCCCGGGCGGATGTATCCCCTAAATCTACTGCCGTTTGAGCGAAATTCATGGATCCATTGCCGGAACTCCTTGTGGACGGCCAGCCACACCCCTACACTCCTGCCAAGGGCTACTTGGCCTGTTCGTTCCGGTGATCCGGCTGCAAGGTGGGCAGAAGTTCACTTACAGCTGGATCCGGTCCCGATCTTCGGAACTTCGAGCCAAGGATAAATACCCGTGTTTCATAACTGAAGATCTTGGTTTGACCCTGGCTGGGGAGCGGCAAGCAGGGACCGTGCGTGAAAAACGCGGACCCATGTACGCATTTTCGGCGCGCCACCTCCAGGAGTTCTGATGCCCGGTACTTCAGCCAACCGACCCCAGCAAGTCCTCAAGGGCTTCTTAGTGCCCTTGATCCTGGCGATGGTCGCTTCACTCCTGCCCCTCGCGGTGCCAGCCGCCGTCGCAGCGGGACCCTGCGACCCCGTGGTCAATCCAGTGGTCTGCGAGAACTCCAAACCCGGAAGTCCGCCCTCGGAGTGGGACATCAACGGTGCCGGAGATGACAGCATCCAGGGATTCTCCACCGATATCAGCGTCAACGTGGGCCAACCCATCCGTTTCAAGGTGGACACCAACGCATCCAACTACACCATCGCGATTTACCGGACAGGGTGGTACGGAGGCAACGGTGCCCGCAAGATTGCCGATGTCACGCCGTCGGTCCTGCGGCAAAACCAGCCCGCGTGCCGGACTGATGTCGCCACCGGAATCTATGACTGCGGCACGTGGGCGGTATCGGCAACGTGGCAGGTACCCACCACGGCCGTGTCCGGTGTCTACATTGCCGTCCTTCGGCGCCCCGATACCGGCGGCATGAGCCACATCACGTTCATTGTCCGCAACGACGGCAACCGTTCTGCCGTCATCTTCCAAACCGCTGACCAGACGTGGCAGGCCTACAACTCCTATGGCGGCGCCGACTTCTACCAAGGAGTCAACGGCCGCGCCTACAAGGTCAGCTACAACCGTCCCGTGGCAACGCGGGGTGGACCCGATGGCCGGGACTTCTATTTCGCCAATGAATACCCCATGGTGCGCTTCCTGGAACAGAACGGCTACGACGTCAGCTACATCAGCGGCCTCGATGCTGACCGCAGCGGCGGCGAACTGCTGAACCACAAGGTGTTCCTCTCTGTCGGCCACGATGAGTATTGGTCCGGGCCGCAACGGGCAAACGTCACGGCTGCGCGGGATGCGGGGGTCAATCTCCAATTCCTTTCGGGCAATGAAATGTACTGGCGGACACGGTTTGAGCCTTCGTCAGTGGATGGTGCAGCCAACCGCACCCTGACCTGTTACAAGGAAACCTGGGCCAACGAAAAGATTGATCCCACAGCCCAGTGGACAGGCACCTGGCGTGATCCCCGCTTCGCGGCCCAGGCAAATGGAGGCGGCCTGCCCGAGAATGGCCTGACAGGTACGCAATACATGTCCAATTTCTCGGACCTGCCGGTCACAGTGAAAGCAGACGAGGGCAAGACCAGGCTTTGGCGGAACACAACCCTGGCTTCGATGGCTGCCGGTTCCTCTGCAGCTCTGGCCCCCCATACTGTCGGATACGAATCAGACGAAGACCTGGACAACGGATTCCGGCCGGCGGGCCTCATCCGGTTGTCCACCACGGTAGGCAGCGTTCCGCAATATCTCCAGGACTTCGGGAACACGGTGGCTGCAGGAACCACCACGCATAACCTCACCCTCTACCGCGCGGCCAGCGGTGCCCTGGTCTTCTCCGCAGGCAGCGTCCAGTGGACCTGGGGCCTTGACCAGGAGCACGACGGTAATGGTGCACCAGCTGATTCCCGCATGAGGCAGGCCCAGGTCAACATCCTCGCCGACATGGGCGCCCAGCCCGCCACCCGTGCTGCCGGGCTGGTGGCTGCAGCTGCCAGCACCGACACCACCAAGCCCACCGCCGCCATCTCCACGCCGGCCAATGCCGCCACCGTGGCACAAGGCAGCAGCGTCACCGTCACCGGAACAGCCGCCGACGTAGGCGGCGTAGTGGCCGGAGTCGAAGTTTCCACAGACGGCGGAACCACGTGGCACCCCGCCACGGGCAAGCAAAGCTGGAGCTACACCTACATACAAAAGGGTTTCTCCACAGCCACCATCCAGGCACGGGCCATCGACGACAGCGCCAACATCGGTGCCGCTGTCACCAGGAACCTGACCCTCAGTGGCCCCTACAGCGTTTTTGGCCAAACGGTTCCTGTGGTCAAAGACTCCGGTGACGGTGGAGCCTATGAAATGGGCCTGCGGTTCACCCCGTCAATAGACGGCTTCATCACAGGCGTCCGCTTTTACAAGAGCACCGCCAACACAGGCACGCACACCGGATCATTGTGGAGTGCAACCGGCGAGCGCCTGGCCACGGCCACGTTCACCAATGAAACTGCATCCGGCTGGCAGACTGCTTTGTTCAGCCAAGCAGTGCCTGTAGCAGCGGGACAGAAATATACCGCCTCCTATTGGGCTCCCAACGGGCACTATGCCACCAAGGACTACCAATGGGCGAGCTTCGGTTCCACGGACGCGCCTTTGAAGGTTGCTGGTGGTTTCGGAGCTGAACCTGCAGGGGTTTACAGCACCTCTCCAGGGTTCCCCACCACCAGCTTCAACGGTGGCAACTACTTCGCGGACGCGCTCTTCAGCACGGTAGACAGCTCCCCCATGACCGTCTCGGGCCAAACGCCCATTCCGTCGTCGTCGAGCGTGTCCGTGAACACCAAGGTAAGCGCTGTGTTTTCCAAGCCGGTCACTACGGCCAGCGTCCAGTTGGCGCTGCAGTCGTCCTCGGGTCCTGTTGCAGGAACGACGGCGTATGACGCCGCGACGCGGCGGGCCACCTTCACGCCGTCGAGCGCCTTGGCATTCAGCACCCAATATACGGCGACGTTGTCCGGAACCGATTCGATCGGTGGCGGCGTCACGGCAGGCGGAACGTGGTCCTTCACCACTGCTGCCACGCTGCCGGTTCCGGGCGCTTGTCCGTGCAGCCTCTTCGATGACTCGGTCACTCCGGGGATTGCCGAACTGCGTGAAGGCGTGCCCTTGACCCTCGGGGTTAGATTCTCCAGTGTTTCCGCTGGTGAAGTCCTCGGTATCCGCTTCTACAAGGCCGCCGGGAACACAGGCACCCACAATGGCGCCCTGTACACCGCTGCGGGCCAGCAATTGGCGACAGTGGCGTTCACCAATGAAAGTGCGTCCGGATGGCAGACAGCGATGTTCAGCCAACCGGTCCCGATGGCAGCCAACACGGAATACATCGTTTCCTACAAGTCGCTGACCGGTACCTACTCGGCCACAGCCAACGGCTTTGGGTCAGGGATGAGTGTTGGACCGTTGCGGGCAGCATCTGATGCAGGTGCCTACACCTACAGCGGTGACTTCGCCGCTTCACGATCGACCGCCAGCTACCTGGTGGACGTGGTGGTGACCGTGCCGAATCCGCCATTCACAGTCGGTTCACACTCGCCGCTGCCGAACGCTTCAAGTGTTCCCCTGAACACCGCCGTGAGCGCTGTGCTGTCCGAGGCCGCAGCGGCGTCCAGCGTAGGGTTGGCGCTGAAAGCGAGCGGCGGGACCTCCGTAGCGGGCACGACTGCCTACGACTCCGCCACCCGCAAAGTCACCTTCACTCCTACTGCTCCACTGGTCGCAGGTACCACCTACACGGCGACAGTGACGGCAACCTCGGTCTCAGGTCAACCCATGTCCGCCGGCGGAACCTGGACGTTCGCAACGGTTCCCGCGCCGCGCACACCGGGTGCTTGTCCGTGCACGCTGTACCAGGACACTGTGACACCCACCACCCCTGATGCGAATGACGGAGTTGCGTTGTCCCTCGGTGTGCGGTTCGCCAGCGATACTGCCGGGCAGATCACCGGGGTGCGCTTCTATAAAGCCGCCGGCAACACAGGCACCCACACGGGATCGCTCTACACGGCCGCGGGACAACTCCTGGCCACCGCTACCTTCACCAACGAATCAAGTACCGGGTGGCAGACTGTCACTTTCAGCCAACCGGTCAGCATCGAAGCCGACACCGAGTACGTGGCTGCCTATAAGGCTCCCACGGGCAAGTACTCATACACCGCTGGCGGATTTGGTGCAGGATTGACCAGCGGACCGTTGCGCACCGCCAATGACTCGGGAGCCTTCAGCTACACCACTGATTTCCCGGCATCATCATCGACCTCCAGTTACCTGGTGGATGTGGTGTTCACTACAGCTGTGCAGCCGCTGACAGTCACCGAACAGGTACCCGCCCCTGGCGCCACCGGCATCCCGACGGACGTCAAGCCCTCCATCACCTTCTCGGCCGCCATCAACCCGGGAGCGACTTTCACCCTGACAGCCAACGGCAACCCCGTGGCGGGGTCAGCTGCCCTTTCCGCCGACAACCGGACCATCACGTTCACCCCCACTGCGGCGCTGCCGAACAGCACAGTGGTCACGGCCAACGTGGGCAACGTCGTCTCCCAGCAGGGGCAAACCTTCCCGGCCGGCAACTGGCAATTCACGACGGCGGCTCCCACCGTCCAGCTGTCAACGATCTTTGGCTCGCTGACACCGCAAACAGTGACCGCGAGCGACTTCATGCCGGTGGAACTTGGCACTGCGTTCAGTGTTTCGCAGGCAGGGAATGTGACGGGGATTCGTTTCTACAAGGGGGCCGGCAACACCGGAACCCACGTAGGTTCGCTGTGGAACTCGGCCGGTACGCGCCTGGCGCAGGTGACCTTCACCAATGAAACAGCTACTGGCTGGCAGACCGCTACACTGGCTGCCCCGGTGGCGTTGGTGACAGGCCAAACCTACGTGGTGTCCTACCGGGCACCCAATGGCCGCTACTCCTATACCTCCGCGTTCTTCAACCAGACCTACACAAGCGGGGTGTTTACAGCCAGTGGCCCGAACAACGGGCGCTACCGGTACGGATCCGGGGGTGTGATGCCTGCCAACTCCTGGAACGCCACCAACTACTTTGTTGATGTGGTGTATTCCACCACTGCACCGGCACAGCAGACCGCGGCCCCGTCCCCCACCGCTACTCCTACTCCTACGCCAACGGCGACGGCGACGCCAACTGCTTCACCGAGTCCCTCACCCAGCCCGAGTCCTACGCAGTCAGGCGGACTCCTCTGCGGCTTGTTGGGTACCTGCTGAGTCAGCCGGCGCACCACAGGCGCCTCTCTACAGCGGGGTACCACTACAGCGGCGCACTACAGCCACCCTCTCTCAGCGGCGCACCACGACGGGACGAAGCCGGGCGGCCAGGAGTTCCGCCCGGCGGTGAACTACCCATTATTGGTGTCGACACCGAGTGGGGCTCAGCGCACAACGCTTGGGGACCACGCATGGGCTATGAACAGGCTGGGTTGCGAGCCTGGTTCGGTGCCCAGCTGCCAGATGTTGCTGTCACCTTCCACTGCGTCATCCGGCAAGCCGTAAAGCAAGTTCTTCCCATCCAGCCATTCGATCTGGTCATCCACGCTGCGCTGCTCCGAAAGAACGCTTTCCTGCCCTGACGCGAGGTCAAGGACGGCGACCTTCCAATGGGCAACCAGCCCGCCGCCGTCGTTCTTCTTATAAGCGATGCGCGTGCCGTCAGGTGAAATGGACGGGCATTCCACTTGGTCGTGGATGGCGGTGAGTGTCTTGGCGGACAAGCTTCCCCGAACCAGCCAAATGCGGCCTGAGGACGCCGCTGTGGCGTAGAAGACGTCGCTCTGGCCTGGAGCGAAGGTCACTCCCCAGATGTTCCTGTCCGTTGCTGCCAGGCGCTCGCCGTTGACCAACAACGCGAAGTCCTCCAGGTTCCCGGACGTTCCACCGGGCAAGCTGATCTCCGTGGCCGTGGAAAATCCCGAAGCGGCGTAGGAGTGTCCGGTAATAAAGACCGTCGTGGCAATCATCGAGCCGTCAGCGCTGACCCTGGCCCTGCTGGGGATGCCAGGGAGAGCCCATGAGCGTTGGGGCTGCCAGTCACGGTCCAGGACTGCGGCTTCAAATGAGGTGACCAGGCCGCGGTTGGTTTTCAGGCACACCACGTTTTGGGCTGTCCCATAGACGCGGTCGCATTCCTGTTCGCTCACAGCCCGTGGACCGCCCGGAGCGGACAGGGGAACTGTGGCCGCACTGCCATAGCCCTGGCCTGAGGCTGTGTTGCGGAAAAGGACGAAAGGAACGTTCGGAAGTGACTGGCCCGCCGTGACTCCCACGGAGGAAGCTGCGGTCCGGCTCTCTTCAAACCGTTGATAGGCGCCCACAGCATAGATCCCCGCCACCACCAGCACCAGCGCGGTCACGGTTAGGAGGACGGTCCATCGGGTTTTGCTGCCGGCCAGGGTCCCACTCATCCTGCAGTGCCTGCGTCCTGGTGTATTACAGGCCGGGCGCTCCGCAGGATCACCGCCACAGCCAGCACCGCGCAAGCCAGGAGAACGCTTGCCAGCAGCATCGCTGTCGGGGCACCGAGTGCGAACCAGAGCACGCCAAAGCCCGCGGAGGCGGCCATGCGGCTCAATGCCACCACCGTTTGTGCTGAGGCGATTCCGGTGGCAAGTTTTCCTGCGGGGGTGAGCTGGCCTGCCAAGGCGGCCAGGACGCCGTCGGTTGCAGCGTAAAACGCGCCCAACAGCACCAGGCATCCCACCGTGCCCCACAAGCCCCCGAAAGGTACAGCAGCAAGAAGGTACGTTGCCAGCAAAGCGATATGCCCACCCACGAAAACCGGCACTTTGCCTACCTTGTCAGCCAGCCGTCCCAATGGCACCGCGAAGGCCAGGAACACCACATTCGTGCCGACGAACAGCAGCGGAAACCACTGCACGGCGAACGAATCCCTGTCCTGCAATACCAGGTAGATGAATCCATCACCGATGGTCACCAAGCCAAGAAGACCTGCGGCGATCAACAATTTGCCCAGTCCGGGCTCCTTCAAATGGCTCCAGGAAAAGGCGAAGAGCCGCCTGCCGTCGAGCCCCTCCGTGGTCTTGGCGCCAAGAGCACGGATGTCCGGAACCACCAATGCCAGGACGGCAACGCCTATCACGGCGAAGGCGAGCGACACCACGAAGACGGTGCTGAAACCATTGGGAATCATCAACAGGACAAAGAAGGCGATCAAAGGCCCGGCTGCAGCCCCAATGTTGTCCAGCATTCTGTGAACGCCAAAGGACCGTGCCAAATGTTCAGGCTGGGCCGAAACTGTGATCAACGCATCCCGTGGGGCCGTCCGAATGCCCTTTCCAATCCTGTCCCCGGTGACTATCGCCGCAACGAACCAAAAACCACCGGCAAAAAGGAAACCAATCCTGGCCACCATGGATAGTCCATAGCCGGCAAGTGCTATGCGC
The DNA here is from genome assembly GCF_900102805.1 of Arthrobacter sp. UNCCL28. Taxonomy (NCBI): domain Bacteria; kingdom Bacillati; phylum Actinomycetota; class Actinomycetes; order Micrococcales; family Micrococcaceae; genus Arthrobacter; species Arthrobacter sp. UNCCL28. The sequence goes on along the minus strand of NZ_FMWE01000001.1, from coordinate 976,158 downwards.
TTAGGGTGCCCGGTCCGGTCAGCCGCCCACCCGGCCGCAATCCTGACGATCGCACTCGCGCCCTGGTTGATTCCGTCGATGAAACCGAAGGCAATAGTGGACAGTCCGAGGAATCCGGTGACATATAAGGGAAGGATTGCCGTGACGGATTCCGAAGAAACGTCGGTCACCATACTCACGATGCCCAGCCAGAGAATCACAGGGGACAAACGGAACGGCACCTCCGCTGCCAGTGCCGTTGCCTTGTTCGTTGACTTGTTCCGTTTACCGCCGCTGCGGTCCGAGAGCGAGATGTACATAATTTCCTATCCCGCCCTCGTGTGCAGGCTGCCCAACAGCTGGAAGCGCGAGCCGCCTGTCCCGGTGGTGGATACCGAGACGGTTACAGTGTCCGTGCCGCGCACAAAGCGGGCCGCCACAGAACCGTCCGCAGCAGGGGCCTCTTCGGACCAAAAGCCACGAGAGACCAACGATTGTCGGAAGGAGTCAAGGACCTCGGCCCGTGGCTTGGCCACGATGCCATCCGCTGTGAGCTGCAGGATGTCACCGGAAGTGGACACCGAAGTAGAGCCAATGGTGGTTCCGGAAGGCAACGTAACAACGTCTCCCGGCCAGCCGTCCACCAATTCACCCGAAACACTCCCTGGTTGGGGAAGCGCCCCGGTGATGAGCGGAGCCGGGGCAGATGGTGCCGGCAGACCCGTTGGTGTGGCGGTGACCGGTGGAAGAACTTCGAGGAGCTTGGCGGTGGGTTCGCCGGTTTTTCCCTCAGTACCGCTGTTGCCGCTGCCGCCGGCAGCAGGGCTGCCCTCTGCGCCGCCGTTTCCAGCCCCCGACGCCGTACTGCCGGAGGTGGGCGTTCCTGTGCCGGTGGATCCGGCACCCGTACCCGGGCTTGAAGTGGACGATGAAGGGCCTTGCGCCGAAGTGGCTCCGGGCTTGGCCAGCTGGTCGAGCACAATGGCCACGGCGGCAATCAACACAGCCAGGCAGATACCCGCTATGACCAGCCGGCGCGCCATCATGGCATTCCTGGGCCGGCTGCGATGCGGAAGGGGCTCTGTGGTCCCGAATCAGGAACGGCCACAGGTAGAACTGACGCCACCCGCATTGTGGTGGCGTTGGCCTTGTCGTTGATCATTGCGATGGCGATTCGCAGCGCCAAGCTGTTCATGGGGACAGTCTGCCATTGCGATCCGGATTCCGGAACAGTCCTGGCCCTACCAACGTCCATTCCGGGGCCGGGGCTGACACACCGGGCAGGTGTAGGAGGAACGGTTCATGAACTGCTCCCGCTTCATGACGGTGTGCAAACCCAGTCCCTCACACCGGACGCATAGTTCGCCGGCGCGGCCGTAAGCGTTCAACGAGCGGGCGAAATACCCGGAGTCGCCGTTGACATTGACATACAAGGAATCGAAACTTGTACCGCCCGCAGCCAGGGCGGCCTGCATGACGTCCCTGACGGCATCCACCAACCGCCCGGCGTCAGCACGGCGCATGGTGTCCGTGGCCCGTGCGTAGTGGAGCCGGGCACTCCACAAGGCTTCATCTGCGTAGATGTTGCCGATCCCGGAGATGACCGACTGGTCCAGAAGTGCCCTTTTAATGCCCGTCTTGCGGTTCTTGATCTTTCGGTAGAAGAGATCGAAAGAAAAATAGGGATCCAACGGATCGCGTGCGATGTGCGCGGCTTCCTCTGCGATCTCCGGCAGGGGCGTTTCTCCAAGGCCACCTGGGCCGCCGTCGGAGGTGGGGATCAATGACGTCACGAACAGGCCACCGAAAATCCGTTGGTCAACGAACCGCAACTGCTCCGGCATGTCCTCGGCAGGACTGAGCTTGATCCTGACTTTGAGGTGCTTTTCGTCCGGAACGGCCGGGTCCTGCATCAACAGCTGCCCGCTCATTCCCAGATGGGCCATGAGTGCCACCTTTGGGAGGTGCGCGGTTGCCGGCGGTTCGGTGAGGTCGCCTGGGGCGTCGTCCGTGCCGGTCACAGCCAGAGGCATCCAAAGGAATTTGCCCCGCCTGACCACGTCCAGCACCGTGGCATGCTCAAGATTGCCGATGAAGTCTTCGGTTCCGAGGGCATGCCTTCGGATGGAACGCGGATCAATGACGTCCACCCCGGTAATGGAACGTCCGCGGACCCAACGGGCCAAACCGCGGCGCACCACCTCTACTTCAGGAAGCTCAGGCATGTGGGATCAGGTGGAAGCAGGTCCGGTCGGGGCCGGGTCCAAGGCATTCAGCGCGCGCCAGGCATCGGCAGCCGCTTCCTGTTCCGCTTCCTTCTTGGAATGACCGGAGCCACGACCATAAGGAGTGCCGCCGATATTCAACACGGCTTCAAAGGTTCGGGCATGATCGGGTCCGGAACCTTCCACGGCATAGTGGATGGCACCAAGTTGCCTGCTGGCAGTCAGTTCCTGGATGCTCGTCTTCCAGTCGGTCCCGGCACCGAGGGCTCCGGCATCCTTCAGGAGCGGGCCCACCAGGCGCATGACCAGCTGACGTGCGGTTTCCATGTCGTTTGAGAGGTACGTGGCGCCGATCAGGGCTTCCATGGTGTCAGCCAGGATGGAGGCCTTGTTCTTACCGTCGGTCAGCTTCTCGCCTTGGCCGAGGTAGATGAACTCGCCAACACCGATTTCCCGGCCGATCCCGGCCAGCGCACGCGTACTGACGACGGCGGAACGCCGCTTGGCGAGCTCGCCCTCAGGAAGCGTGGGGTTCTCACGGTAAAGAGAATCAGTGACGGAGAATCCCAGGATGGAGTCGCCGAGGAACTCAAGGCGCTCGTTGGTGGGAATCCCGCCGTTCTCATACGCGTATGAGCGATGTGTCAGAGCAAGACGAAGCGTCTCGGTGTCAATCGAGACACCGAGACGCTTCAGAAGCTCTTCAGTTGAAGACATCCTTAGTCAGCCTGTACGGCAGATTAGGCGTCTGCGACCTTGCGGCCCTTGTATTCAAGGAACAGCGCGGTGCCGGCAGAGTCAGTAACGACCTTTGCCTGGTGCGGCAGGCTGTAAGTAACCTGACCGTTTTCGATGGTCTTGACCAAGTTGGGGGCAGTTGCCTTCCACTGGGCACGGCGGGCGCGTGTATTTGCGCGAGACATTTTCCGCTTGGGAACAGCCACGGCTATCTCATTTCTCTCTTAGACGAACACTTACTAATCGGTTTGCCGGTCAGTCTTAGCCAGATCAGCTAGGGCAGCCCAGCGAGGGTCAATGACCTCGTGGTGGTGCCCCGGCTCGTCTTCCAGGCGCGCTCCACATTCGGAGCACAGACCCTGGCAGTCTTCCCGGCACACCGGCTGGAACGGCAGCATAGTGACAACTGCGTCCCGCAACACCGGCTCAAGATCGATCAGATCGTACTCGACTCGACGTTGCTCTTCATCGTCTTCTCCGCCCGAAAGCTCAACGCCTTCATAGAAGAAAAGTTCTTGCACATTGACTTCAAGGTCATACGCAAGGGGATCCAGGCATCGGCCGCACTCGCCGGTTACTTCGACGATGACGGTGCCGGATACCAGAATTCCTTCGTGTACGGCCTCAAGGCGAAGATCCAGCTCAATATCTGAGCCTTCCTTCACGCCAATGAGCGCCACACCAAGGTCACTTGGTGCAGGTACATGCTCGTTGAGTGTCCGCATGGTCCCTGGACTGCGTCCAAGGTCCTTGACTACCAGCGCCAAGGGCGAACTTGCATCTCGCTTAATGAGAACTCCTGTAGAACATATGACCGACGTACCATCTTAGCCTGATCACGCTTGAGGACTCAAACCGACGCCGGGCGCGCACGAATGCGCGGTGGTTTCAGCTTGGGGCACTCCGCGAAAGGGCGCGAGGTACCCATCAAGACTACCCTTTGCGCGGGTGTTCCGTTGCAGGCTCGCCAGCGAGGAGCCGTTTGAGCACCGATTTGGGGACAAAATCAGAGATATCCCCGCCCAGCACGTTCACTTCCTTGATGAGTGTCGAGGACAAATGGACGTAATGCGCTTCGGCAGGAAGGAACACCGTTTCGACGCCGGCCAACTGGCGGTTCATGGTAGCCATGGGAAGTTCGTAGTCGAAGTCAGAGGATGAGCGGAGGCCTTTGACGATGGCAGACACACCCCGGTGGCGGCAGTACTCAGCCAACAAACCTTCACCCATCGGTTCGACGATGATTCCCCGAAGGGACGCCAGCGTTTCACGTGCCATCTCCATCCGGTCTTCCAGGCTGAACCGGTACTTCTTGGCATAGTTGGTGGACACGGCCACAATGACTTCGTCAAACAAGCCCGCAGCCCGGGCGATGACTTCGAGATGTCCATTGTGGATAGGGTCAAAGGATCCAGGGCATACCGCTCGTCTCATGAGACGAACCTACCCCATAGCTTCGCCGGGATACCATGGCAGACATGGCATCCGCAGGCATCAGCCCTTCCCTCGATACGAGCTCCGGGCAGGTCCCGGGCACCGGCCCGGCACCCTGGCAGCGGGCAGCAACCGGAGCCAACCTCCTCTCCCCCGGGGGAGGGTTGGGAGTGACCATCTTCGAGGAGATGACCACCCTCGCCGTCTCGACCGGAGCCATCAACCTCGGCCAAGGGTTTCCGGATGAGGATGGCCCTGCCGAGATCAAGGCGGCAGCCCAGTCCGCCATTGCCGCGGGGGCCAACCAGTACGCACCCGGCAAGGGCCTTCCCGCTTTGAGGGAAGCCATCACAGCACACCAGCAGCGGTTCTACGGGCTGGCTCCGGATCCGGACACCGAGGTCCTTGTCACCACTGGCGCGACAGAAGCGATCGCTGCTTCGCTGTTGGCGTTCATCCAGCCAGGTGACGAGGTTCTGACCTTCGAACCGTTCTACGACTCCTACGGAGCGATCATTGGTTTGGCCGGCGCCACCCACGTCACCGCTCCCCTGCTGGCTCCGGATTTCCTCCCCGACCTTTCGGCCCTTGAAGCGTCCTTCAGCAACCGCACCCGGGTTGTCCTGCTGAATAATCCGCATAATCCCACCGGCGCGGTCTTTCCCCGCCAGGTCCTTGCAAAGATCGTCGAACTCGCAGCCAGGTATGACGCCATCATTGTCAGCGACGAGGTCTACGAGCACTTGACCTTTGGCGTGGACCATATCCCTGTCACTTCCCTTCCGGGAGCAGCGGACAGGACCATCACCATTTCCTCCGCCGGAAAGACCTTTTCCTTCACCGGCTGGAAAATCGGTTGGCTCAGCGGGCCCGAACACCTGGTCTCCGCTGTGCGCACAGTAAAGCAGTTCCTGACCTACAGCTCGGGAACACCATTCCAAGGTGCCATTGCCGTTGGGCTGGGCCTTCCCGACGAGTTCTACACCGGTATTGCCGCGACCCTGGCAAGCAAACGCGACATCCTGGCCGAAGGACTGCGGGCCGCCGGATTCGGCGTCCATGTCCCCAGCGGCACCTACTTCATCAACGTGGACACGGCCCCCCTAGGTATCAGGGATTCCGTGGACCTCGCCAGGCGGCTGCCTGGGCTGGTGGGCGTGGCAGCAATTCCGGTGCCTGTCTTCTGCCATCCGGAGGGAGCGGAGCGAACCCGCAGCCTGCTGCGCTTTGCCTTCTGCAAAAAGACCGCCGTGCTTGAAGAAGCTGCAGAACGCCTCTCTTCACTCCGGGACCGGCTCTGAGTACCACCGGCCCCGGACCACACGTCGCCTCACGCTACCTCCGGACCACGGGGCAGCACGCCACCATCGACGCCGATACCCTGATCGAGGGCAGCTTCATTCTCAGCATCGGCGGTGCCGAACAATCGCACGTCAACCTCGCGGACCCGCGGGAGATCTTTTATGAGTACCTGCGCAGGATTGGCCACGTGGTGGATTTGGCCGCTGAGCCCGGGGAACCCATCCGTGCCCTTCATCTGGGTGCGGGGGCTTTGACCCTTGCCCGCTATATCCAGGCAACCCGCCCAGGTTCAGCACAATACGCCGTTGAATTGGAACGCGAACTCCTGGACTTCGTGCTCCTCAAACTTCCCATGCCACAAGGCACCACGTTGACCACCCACATCGGCGACGCGCGCGAGGCCTTGGCGGAGCTGGACGCCGGGGCGCGTTTCGACGTCGTGATTCTTGACATCTTCTCCGGGCCGGACGCGCCGGCACATATTGCGTGCAAAGAGTTCTACGAAGAAGCTTCAGCACGCCTGGGCCCTGACGGGGTACTGATCGTCAACGTGGGAGATGAACCTGCGCTGACCCTTGTGAAGAGCCAGGTGACTGCCTTGCGCCAGGCCATGCCCGATGTGGCCGCCTTCGCAGAGACGGGAATGTTTGAAGGCCGCTACCCCGGAAACATCATTCTTGTGGGCACTGGCAGGAAATGGTCCCCGGAATGGACAGCAGAGCTGCTGGCCCGCGGCCCGCATCCGGCCACCGTCCTTACCGGGATGGACCTGGACAAGATCGCCGGCTAGGCACCGCTGCCCCTAAGCCGGCTCGGCAAACCACAGCTTGGTTTCGCCGTACTTCTTGTCGGCGAAACAGTCCATGGTCCCAGGCCAGGCCGGTTCAGGACTCCGCGAGCTCCGCTCCACAACCACCACGGCTCCCTCGTCCAAGTGCGGTGCCAGCTTTTCCAGCACCGCGGTCAGGGCCGGTTCGTCCAAAGGGTATGGCGGATCAAGGAAGACCAAGTCCCACACGCCGCCTTCGCGGACCCGTTCCAGGAACGACTCCACCTTGGATCGGTGGACAGAGACTTTCTTGCCGCCCAGAAGTTGGTTGACCAAGTCTGCGTTGCGCTGGCAAACATCGCTGGCTTTGGCATCGAATTCCACCAGGTCCACGCTGCGTGCACCACGGCTGGCACTTTCTACACCCAAGGCTCCAGAGCCCGCATAGAGATCAAGGACCCGGGCGTCGTCAATGATTGCCAAAGATTCCAGCCGGGAAAAAAGGGCCTCCTTGACGCGGTCAGTGGTGGGCCGGGTAGCGGTACCAGGGACACTGGCCAGAGGGTTCCCACCACCCACTCCGGCAATAATCCGGCTCACAGATCTGCTCCCGGGGCCGAGGCACCCCGTGGGCCGCCGGAACCTGGATTTCTAGCCACGTTCAAGGAACGCCTCCTTCTCGGGGTTCAAGTATTCGTCGATTGCTGATGCGAGGCCAGGCTGGTGCTGGAGGGCAGGATCCTCTGCAACAAGGCCTTGGGCGTCCGTCCGTGCGCGGGCAATGATGTCCTCATGCTCCAGGACCCGAAGCAATTTCAGTGTGGAACGTCCGCCGGATTGCGAGGCCCCGAGGATGTCGCCTTCACGGCGCAGCTTCAAATCTTCCTGGGAAAGCTCAAAACCATCGGTGGTGGATGCCACTGCTTCAAGTCGTCGACGACTCGGGTGGCCCGGTTCCAAGGTGGTCACCAACAAGCAGGTACCTGGCAGTCCGCCACGGCCAACACGGCCGCGGAGCTGGTGGAGTTGCGAAATTCCGAAACGGTCCGCGTCCAGAATGACCATCAACGTGGCGTTGTGGACGTCCACGCCCACCTCGATGACGGTGGTGGAAACCAGCACCTTGACCTGGTTGGCCGCGAACGACGCCATGGTTTCGGTCTTCAACTGAGGGTCCTGCCGGCCATGGAGCGGCGCCACGGGGACACCGGACAGCGACGGCTCCTGCAGCAGGCTCTCGACGACGGCAGCCACCGATGCGAGCTCGCGCGCGGATCCTTCGTCCGAGAGGTCCGCGTCGCTTGGTTCGGCTTCTCCGGGACTGAAGTCGCCGTCGTCGTCCGTTCCGATCTTGGGACACACCACATACACCTGATGGCCCGACTCAACTTCTTCACGCGACCGCTTCCAGATGCGGTCCACCCAGCCGGGGTTCTCCGCGAGCCCCACCACATGCGTGGAGATAGGAGCGCGACCGGCAGGAAGCTCATCCAGGATCGAAGTTTCAAGGTCTCCGAAAACCGTCATGGCCACGGTCCGGGGAATAGGGGTTGCCGTCATGACCAGCAGATGCGGCGGGCGCTGGGCCTTGGCCCGGAGGGCGTCCCGCTGTTCCACGCCGAAACGGTGCTGCTCATCGACCACAATCAGGCCAAGGTCCTGGAAGCTGGTCTTGTCACTAAGCAAGGCATGGGTGCCAATGACGATCCCGGCATTTCCCGAGGCAGCGTCCAACATGGCCTGCCTGCGGACCGCCGTCGGCATGGAGCCTGTCAGCAACGTCACCTGGACCGAGTCCGGCCCGGCGTCCCCGCCGAGCATTCCTGCCCCGCCAAAGACATCGTCCCGTGCCAATACCCCCAAGGTCCTGCGGATCGAGTGGAAATGCTGGGCGGCCAGAACTTCGGTTGGTGCCAGCAAAGCGGCCTGGCCTCCGGCATCGACAACCTGCAACATGGCCCGTAGGGCAACAATGGTCTTTCCAGACCCTACTTCCCCCTGCAGCAGCCGGTTCATGGGTGTATCCCGGGCCAGTTCTTCAGCGAGCGTCTTCCCGACGGCGGACTGGCCGGCAGTGAGGGTGAACGGCAGGTTCCGGTCGAAGCTGCTGAGCAATCCGTCCGGGCGGGGACGGCGGGCAGTGGCTTCCTCCGCTGCGAGCTGGGCCCGCCGCCTGGCCAAGGCTGTCTGCAGAACCAGTGCTTCCTGGTATCTGAAGCGCTCCTGCGCCCGCTGCCAGTCCTTCGCCGTCTCCGGTGAATGGATCAGGCGGTAGGCTTCGGCCACGCTGAGCAGCCCATCCCTGCGGACGATGCTTGCAGGAAGCGGATCTTCCAGGGCATCGAGATCCATGGTTTGGAGCAGGGCCGTGATCACCTTATGGATTGACCAGCTGGTGAGTTTGGCGGTTGCCGGGTAGACCGGAATCGGCATGGCGGCAAGCTTTTCCGGGTCCATGGAACCTTCGGCTTCAGGGTCCTCATCCAGCAACAGAAAATCCGGATTGGTCAGGCCCAGCGCACCACCGTAGCGGGTCACTTTGCCGGAGAACATGGCCCTGCGGCCGGCCTGAAGTTCCGCTTTGGCCCTGAAACCATTGAAGAAGCTGACTTTCAGGGTGCCCGGAGCCCCGCTTCCACCGGCTTCATCGGTCACCACGACGTCGGTAATGGAGCCGCGTCGCGCCCGCATCTGGCGCGTCGTGTTGGACAGGACCCGGGCAATCAGGGTGACTTCTTCATCCAGCGGAAGGTTGCTGATGGGCGTCAGCTCCCCACGGCTCAGATACCGGCGCGGGAAATAGTTCAGCAAGGCACCGGTAGTTTTGAGCCCCAAGTGCTTCTCGATGACTGCTGCGGACCTCTTGCCGATCCTGCGCTCGAGGGGAAGTTCCAGCTCAGTAATCATGCCGTGACTGGCCTGTAATGCCGGACTCCTGCGGGTCACCGGACTCAGCTTCGGCTGGCCTGTGGCTGCCGGTGCCGGGCAGGGCCAGTTGGCTGACAGCGATGTCCGTGGGCTCTCCCAGGGATCGAATCAGCGCTACTGCCGGCTCGGGGTCCGGAACGTGAACGTGGACCCTCCACCGGTAGCTGGCTTCAACCGTGGATTCCTCGTCATCATCATCCTGGCTCCGTGCGCCGCCCACTTGGCTCATGATGACCGAATCACCCATCTCATCAAGACGCTGCCTCAGGATGGCTGCGTTCAAAGGGGACAGGTTGATGGTGCACATGACCTCCACACCGTCATCGGCCGGCATACGCTCGTGGATGTGCGGGTCCTGCAGCTTATACCCGTGAAGACCGTCCAGGAGTTCGTCCTGGAGTTCTTCACCCAGAACCGCTGCCCGCAGGCAATCGAGGATCAGCAGCATGCCAACGCCACCGGCATCCACCACGCGGGCTTCCTGGAGCTGGGCGAGCTCGCCCTCAGTACGGATGACGGCCTGGTAGGCAGCTTCCACAACGGCGTCGAGTGCAAGACCGAGGGCGTGATTGCTGTCGTCTGCGTTCTGCGAGGCGTCCACGGCCTGCGCGGCGTCCGATGCCGCTTCCAGGACCGAGAGCATCGTTCCGGCTACAGGCTCACTAAGGGCTGACCAGGCGCGGATCTGGGCCCGGTTCAGGGCTGTAGCCAGCAAGGGCGCACTGAGCCGGGATTTACCGGCCAGTGGCTCGGCAGCAGCACAGAGGAAGACCGCGAACAGCGTGCCCGAATTGCCCCGGGCCTGCTCCATGGCAGCTTGGCCTGCACGTGAGAGGACCCCGCCGACGTCGTTGCCCGTTTCCGTGGTGCCCGTTTCCGTGGTGTCCGGGGCGGTGCCGCCCAAGGCGGAAACCGCGGCACGGACTGTGAGATAGAGATTGGTGCCGGTATCGCCGTCGGCTACAGGAAAAATGTTGATCGCGTTGAGGCGATCGCTGTGGTTGCCGAGGACCACCTCCGCCTTGCCGAGCCAGCGTTTCATGGCGTGCGCATTCGCGGCGATCTTAGTCTGCAAAGTGATCCCATCCAACGGTGTCAACAGCTTGCCCGGCAATCCGGACGCCCCTGCCTGGCGGCTCGACAACGGCTTCAACTGAGCCTATCGCAGTGAACCCCGCCGGTAGCTGAATTCCGGCTGGGAAGGTGGCCAGCAATCCATGGTCCTCTCCCCCGCCAAGGACCCAGGGCAACGCCTCGCAACCCAGTAAAAGAGCGGCCGGTTCCAGCGGCATGGCATGGATCTCCAAGGCCACGGGGTCAAGGTTGAGGGTCACGTTGCTGGCCGAAGCGAGCCTGCCGCCGTCCCGGAGCAGTCCGTCGGAAATATCCATCATGGCAGTTGCACCTCCTCGCGCCGCCAAGGGTCCCGCTGCCAAAGGGGGCTGGGGGCGGCACTGGTTTTCCACCAGAGCCTGCAGTTCGGTATCCAGGCTCTGCATCGGATGTCGGCTTTCCAACAATGCCCAGCCGGCAGCGGCCCTCCCCAAGGTCCCCGCAATTGCCACGACGTCGCCGGGTTTGGCCCCGGATCGCAGCACAGGCGGCAAGCCCCCAAGGCTTCCGACGACGGCGACCGTCACCGACAGCTCGCGGCCCCGCCCAAGGTCTCCCCCGGCAACGGAACAATCAGGAGCGCCCAAGCCGACGATGGCCGCAGTGAGACCGTCGGCAAAAGCCTCCACCCAAACCACAGGAGTGTCCGGGGGCATTGTCAGGCTGACAACCAGGGAAGTGGCGCTGCCGCCCATGGCGTTGATGTCGCTGAGGTTTTGCGCCGCAGCCTTCCAGCCGACGTCGTAGCCGGTGGTCCGGTAACCGTTGTTCCATTCGAGCCTGAAATCCTGGTCCTGGGTTTGGGTGTCGATGGAAATCAAACTGCGGCCATCCGGGGCCGCTACCAAGGCAGCATCGTCTCCAGGGCCCAGGAGAATGCCCGGGCTGTGGTTCAGGCGCGGAAAGATCCTGGCGAGGAGCTCTGATTCCGAAAGGTCTTGGACGGTCAACTGTTCTGCGGGCACGGCTCTACGCTATCGCGATCCACCGACAGGATAATGACATACGGAGGTTCCCCGGCATCGGGGGGAATGTGACCTCCGATACCGGAATCTGCCCTCGAGCCCGCCCGGGATAGGCTGGATGAATGCACCGAAAGACCCTCCGCCGGACAGCCCTGGGCGTATCTTCGGCCCTCGCGGCCACCCTCGCCCTCACAGCGTGTTCACCCACCGTTGATGTCACGGCCGCCACAGACGCCGCCAATCCTGCTTGCGCACCGATGATGGTTGCCCTGCCGGACCAAATCGGCGATGCCGCACTGCGCAAGACCAACAGCCAGGCCACTGCGGCATGGGGTGAACCGTCGCAGGTTATCCTGCGCTGCGGAGTGAACGTACCCGGGCCCACCACGGACCGCTGCGTGAGCGTCAACGACATCGACTGGGTCATCAAAGAAGGTGACCCCGTGTACACGTTGACCACCTTTGGCCGCGAACCTGCCACCGAGATCCTGATTGATCCGGTCAAGTTGGAGGCAGCGAACATCAGCTCCGCAACCGTACTCACCGAGCTCGCGGCTGCTGTCGGCAAGATCAAGGCAACCGGCAAATGCGTTGGCCAGGAGGACCTGCAGAACCTGCCCGCCGGTAAGTAAGGCGGTCAGCGGGCCCGCCAGTCAGTTCAGCAGCCGCCCGTCAGTTCAGCAGGCACGCATCAGCGCAGACCCGTTTTGCGGTTCAGGGCCAGATGTATCAATTCGTCGATCAACTCGCCGTAAGCCAGCCCGGATGCCGCCCACATTTGCGGATACATGCTCTTGGGCGTGAATCCCGGCATGGTGTTGATCTCATTGATGATCAGCTCGCCGGCCGGGGTGTAGAAGAAGTCCACGCGGCTAAGCCCCTCGGCTCCCACCGCATCGAATGCCAGGGCAGCAAGTTCGCGAACACGGATGATGGCCTCTTCGGGCATGTCGGCCGGGCAACTCAACGCCGCCGCTCCATCTTCAACATACTTGGCAGCGAAGTCATAGAACTGGTGCTCTCCTGCTGCCACCGCGATTTCACCGGGCATGGACGTCCGGGGCGCGTCCGTGCCGCGTCCTTGGAGTACGGCACATTCGATCTCACGGCCCACAATGCCGGCTTCGATCACGAGTTTCAGGTCATGCCTGCGGGCCTCTTCGATCGCGGCGTCCAGCCCTTCCAGGGAATCCACTTTCGAGATTCCCATGGACGAACCTGCCCGGGCAGGCTTGACGAACACCGGGAAACCAAGTTTGTCCACGCGCTTACGGACGGCCTCGGCGTCGGTAAGCCAGTCCCGGTCCGTAACAGCAATGTACGGTCCGACGCTTAGTCCGGCGGACTCGAAGACCACCTTCATGAAGTGTTTGTCCATGCCCACCGCAGAAGCCAGGACCCCGGCCCCGACATATCGGGTGTCGGAAAGTTCCAGCAGGCCCTGGATGGTTCCGTCTTCGCCCCACGGGCCATGAAGAAGCGGGAACACAACGTCCACGGAGCCCAACTCCTGGGGAATGGCGTTGGGCTCGGTAACGACCAGTTGATGCTCACCGCCCACTTCGGCCAGGGTCACGGTCTTTTCCGACGCCGGCACTTCAGGCAGTGCTGCGGCGCTGAGGGACCACTCACTGGTGTCAGCCGGGGCCAGCACCCATTGCCCCGACTTGGCAATGCCGATCGGAATGACGTCGTACTTGTTCTTGTCGATGGCTCCCATGACCCCGGCCGCGGTGACGCAACTGACGGCATGTTCGCTGGAGCGGCCGCCGAAAAGAACCGCCACGCGGGGGCGGTTGGTTGCGGGGGTGGAGTGATCTGTCACCATCAGTAGTCGCCTTCGGACTTCAGTGCCCGGGCCAGCAAACGTGGTCCCAGGTCATCAACGGACATTCTGCCTTCCAGCACCGCTACCACGGCTGCCGTAATGGGCATTTCAACGTTCAGTTTGCCGGCAAGTTCGTGCACAGCCGGGCCGGACTTGATTCCTTCGGCAGTCTGGGTCATTTGTTCTGCGACCTGTTCCAAAGTCAGCCCTTCGCCCAGCAAACGGCCCGCCGTGTGATTGCGCGACAACGCCGATGAACAGGTGGCTACCAGGTCACCGAGGCCGGCCAGACCGGCCATGGTGTGGGCTTCGCCGCCGAGGGCGAGGGCAAGCCGGGAGGTTTCCGCAAGTCCACGGGTGATGACCGAAGCCTTGGTATTGTCACCCATCTGCCGGCCTTCGCAAATACCCACGGCGAGGGCAATGACGTTCTTGACGATCCCGCCGATCTCAACACCCACCACATCCGTGCTGGTGTACGGCCGGAAGTACGGCGCTGTGCAGGACAACGCTATGGCAGCGGCAGTATCGGCATCGCTGCAGGCAACCACGGACGCTGTGGGCTGCTCACGGGCAATCTCCATTGCAAGGTTGGGGCCAGAAACCACTGCTACACGGTCGGCAGGAAGCCCCAGTTCCTGTGCGATGACTTCGCTCATCCGGGCATCAGTGCCCAGCTCCAATCCCTTCATCAGGGAAACCACCACGGCGTCGGGGGCCAGCAAGGGCTTCCACTCGCTCAGTTGTGGCCGCAACGACTGGGCAGGAACAGCAAGGACCACCAAGGCAGCGTCTTTGAGCACCTCCGCCACGTCAGTGGAGGCGGTGACGGAAGCCGGAAGCTCAATGTCTTTGAGGTACTGCGGGTTGCGGTGCAGTGAATTGATCTGTTCCACAACCTCGGGACGGCGGCCCCAGATCCGGATGCTGCGTTCAGCGCCGGCGGCCTCCGCGGCGTCGGCCAGGATTTTGGCAAAGGTGGTGCCCCATGATCCGGCACCCAAAACCGCCACGACGTCCGGGGTCCGGGCAGGGCTTTGGATAATGGTCATTTACCTTCCTCGGGTTCCGGAGCGTCGGAGGCTCCGCGCTCGACGAAACGGCCATGTTTTGACTGTTTGTGAACAGCCGGATCCCAACGTTCAGCAGGAGCGTCTTCGTTGCGGAGCGTCGCCAGCAGGCCCGTGATGGCGTCCATAATGACTTCGGTTGCCTCAGTCAGCGTGGCGCGATCCATCGGACGGTCGGCGAAGGCACTGAGGTCAACCGGCTTCCCGACCAGGACCCGTACTGTTTTGCGCGGGAAAATGTGAAAACGCTTCGCATAACGGGGGAAGACTTCCTGCGCTCCCCAGTGCGCCATAGGGACAACAGGCGCACCGGTTTGCAGAGCAAGCCTTGCTGCTCCTGTGTGGCCTTTCATGGGCCACAGATCGGGATCCCGTGTCAGGGTGCCTTCGGGATAGATGATGATCGCACCACCGGCGTCCACTACCTCCTTGGCGACTTGCAGCGAACGGTTCGCTCCCGCCGTCGAGCGTTCAACCGGTATCTGCTTGGTGGCTGCCAGCAGTGCTCCGAGCACGGGGACTTTGAAAAGCCCCTTCTTGGCCAGGAAGTGCGGTGGCCGCTTCTGGTTGTAGACCATGTGCCCAATGACGATGGGATCGATCTCGGTGCAATGGTTGGGCGCCGCGATGAAGCCACCCGGGGGAAGGTTTTCAACACCTTCCCACTTCTTGGCCATCACGAGGTTCATCAACGGACGAGCCAGGCCCGCCAGCAGCACGAATGTGGCACGGCTCTTGGCCGATTCCTTCAAAGGATCCCCCGCTACTTGGTGGTGGTGATATCGAAATCGGCGCCCAGGCCGGCCAGCTTCTCGGTAAAGCGCTCGTACCCGCGGTTAATGATGTCGATGCCGGTAACCCTGGAGGTGCCGGTGGCTGCCAGTGCCGCGATGAGGTGGCTGAAGCCGCCCCGGAGGTCCGGGATATCAATATCGGTGCCACGCAGTGGAGTGGGTCCGGAAATCACGGCGGAGTGAAGGAAGTTCCGTTGACCGAACCGGCACGGCACACTGCCCAGGCACTCACGGTGCACCTGGATGTTTGCTCCCATGCGGGCCAGCGCCTCGGTGAAGCCGAACCGGTTCTCATACACCGTCTCGTGCACGATGGACACGCCCTCGGCCTGGGTCAGTGCCACTACCAGTGGCTGCTGCCAGTCAGTCATGAAGCCGGGGTGCACATCCGTTTCCAGCACCAGCGGGGAGAGCTTGCCGCCCTGGTGGTAGAAGCGGATGCCGTCGTCTCCGATGTCCATCCCGCCACCGACTTTGCGGTAGGTGTTCAGGAAAGTCATCATGTCCCGCTGGGATGCACCTTCAACGAAGATGTCTCCCCGGGTCACCAATGCAGCCGAGGCCCATGATGCGGACTCGTTGCGGTCCGGCAGAGCACGGTGGTTGTACCCACGGAGGTCCTTGACGCCCTCAATCCTGATGGTGCGGTCGGTTTGGACGCTGATGATGGCGCCCATTTTCTGAAGGACCGCAATGAGGTCGATGATCTCGGGCTCCGTTGCAGCCCCGATGAGTTCAGTGATTCCTTCTGCCCGTGTTGCGCTCAGCAGCACCTGCTCGGTGGCACCAACCGAAGGATAGGGAAGGGAGATTTTGGCTCCATGGAGGCCGTGCGGTGCGGAGATGTGGATCCCGCCCGGGCGCTTTTCCACCACGGCACCGAACTGGCGGAGCACATCCAGATGGTAATCGATGGGCCTGTCCCCGATTTTGCAACCACCCAGATCGGGGATGAAGGCCTCCCCGATGGCATGGATCAGGGGCCCGCACAGCAGGATGGGGATCCGGGAATCCCCGGCATGGGCGTCAATGGCCGTACTGGAGGCAGTCTTGGCATCCTTGGGATCCAAGGTGAGGTCACCCGTAACGGGGTCCTTCACCACTGTCACTCCGTGCAGCTGCAGCAGGCTGGTGACAACCTCTACATCCTTGATTTCCGGCACGTTCCTCAGCACCGATGGTTCGCTGCCCAGCAACGCCGCCACCATGGCCTTGGGCACCAGGTTCTTGGCACCGCGAACGGTCACTCGTCCCGTTAATGGGACGCCACCGCGGATTGTCAGAACACTACTCATCTATACCGGTTTCCTCACGACTACTCGCCCCCCAAACTTACAAAGGCTCCAGCTAAGCATAGAAGCTTGCGTTACCGAACCGAAATGGACGCACCCTGCGCCGGCCGTACCGGGCCTCAGCAGGCCCTCTACGAAAAAGGACCGGCGGGCAGCCCTTCACGGTGCCCACCGGTCCACAATCTGCCGCTGTGCGGCCTTGGTTGAAGGCTTTAGCCAGCCTCGACCTTCGCAGGAAGCGTCTTCGGTTTGAAGGAAGGCCGCGTGGCCTCGTAAGCGGTGATGTCTTCCTCGTGCTGCAGGGTCAGGCCGATGTCATCCAGGCCTTCCAGGAGGCGCCAGCGGGTGTAGTCGTCAATATCGAAGGGAGCAACAACATTGCCGCACTCCACGGTTTTGCTGACCAGGTCCACCTTGACTTCGGTGCCGGGGGCGTTCTCCAGGACCTTCCAGATGAGTTCAATGTCATCCTGCGCCACCTGTGCGGCGAGCAAACCCTGCTTGCCGGAGTTTCCGCGGAAAATATCGGCAAATCGGGAAGAGAGCACGGCTTTGAAACCGTAGTCCTTCAGCGCCCAGACAGCGTGCTCGCGGGATGAGCCGGTTCCGAAGTCCGGTCCGGCCACCAGCACTGAGCCGGCATTGAACGGGGCTTGGTTGAGGATGAATGACTCATCCTTGCGCCAGGCAGCGAACAGGGCGTCTTCGAAGCCGGTTCGCGTGATGCGCTTGAGGTAGACGGCAGGAATGATCTGGTCGGTGTCCACGTTGCTCTGGCGCAACGGCACGCCGATCCCGGTGTGGGTGGTGAATGCTTCCATGATGATCCTCCTAGACTGCTGTTCCGGTCAGGCTGCCGGCCGTGGCGGACTCAAGGTCCGACGGCGAGCTCAGCGTGCCACGTACGGCTGTGGCCGCAGCGACAACAGGTGAGACCAAGTGGGTGCGTCCCCCCTTGCCTTGCCTGCCCTCAAAGTTGCGGTTGGACGTTGATGCGCAGCGCTCTCCCGGCTCCAGTTGGTCCGGGTTCATGCCCAGGCACATCGAGCAACCGGCGAAACGCCATTCGGCGCCAAATTCCTTGAAGACCTTGTCCAGGCCTTCCGCTTCGGCTTCCAGGCGGACACGGGCCGAGCCGGGAACCACCAGCATGCGGACCTGGGGGTCCTTCTCACGGCCGCGGATGATGTCCGCAGCGGCGCGGAGGTCCTCGATGCGGGAGTTGGTGCAGGATCCAAGGAAGACCGTGTCCACGCGGATGTCCTTCATGGGGGTCCCTGCTTCCAGGCCCATGTACTGGAGCGCGCGCTCGGCCGCAGCCTTGGCGTTCTCGTCGCCGAAGTCTTCAGGGGACGGGACCTTGGCCGAAAGGGAAACACCCTGGCCCGGGTTGGTACCCCAGGTCACGAACGGCTCCAGGGTGTCGGCGTCCAGGTCCACCTCGACGTCGAACCTCGCGTCCTCGTCGGTGTGCAGCGTGTTCCAGTACTCGACGGCGGCGTCCCAGTCTGCGCCCTCGGGCGCATGGGGCCGGCCCTGCATGTAGTCGTAGGTGGTTTGGTCCGGAGCCACCATGCCTGCCCGGGCACCGGCCTCGATGGACATGTTGCAGATGGTCATGCGGGCGTCCATGGACAGTGCCCGGATGGCGGACCCACGGTATTCCAGGACATAGCCCTGGCCACCGCCGGTGCCGATCTTGGCAATGACGGCCAGGATGATGTCCTTGGCCGTGACACCGGGACGAAGGGTTCCTTCAACGTTGATGGCCATGGTCTTGAACGGCTTCAGGGACAGCGTCTGGGTTGCCATGACGTGCTCAACCTCGGACGTGCCGATGCCCATGGCCAAGGCACCGAAGGCTCCGTGCGTTGAGGTGTGGGAGTCGCCGCAAACCACAGTCATGCCCGGCTGGGTCAGCCCCAGCTGCGGTCCGACGACGTGCACGATCCCCTGTTCCTTGTCACCCAGGGAGTGCAGGCGTACGCCGAATTCCTTGCAGTTGGCCCGCAGCGTTTCAATCTGGGTGCGGCTGGTGAGGTCGGCAATTGGCTTGTCGATGTCCAGCGTGGGAGTGTTGTGGTCCTCGGTGGCGATGGTGAGGTCGACACGGCGCAGCGGCCGCCCGGCCAGCCGCAGGCCTTCAAAAGCCTGCGGTGAGGTCACTTCGTGGACCAGATGAAGGTCGATGAAGAGAAGATCGGGCTGGGCGTTGGCTCCTTCGCCTTCACCTTTGCGCACTACGTGCGCGTCCCAGACTTTCTCGGCCAGTGTCTTTCCCACGGCCTGCTCCCTTCACTGCGTTTGGCTTGTTGCGTTGTTCTTTGTCCACTGAAGCAGCATCGCTGCGATATAGGCCAGCGAAAGAACTTGCATCTCAGATATTGAGACGGCAATATCATTACATGGACAATTCTAGTGGAGTCGGTGTCATTGATAAAGCGGCCCAGGTTCTCGACGCCCTCGAGGCCGGGCCTACGACACTCGCGCAACTTGTAGCGGCTACGGGCCTTGCCCGGCCCACGGTTCACCGGCTCGCGCTGGCGCTGGTACATCACCGTTTGGTGAGCCGCGACATCCAAGGACGCTTCGTCCTGGGCAGCCGCCTGGTGGAGTTGGCCTCGGCCGCCGGTGAAGACAGGCTGATCGCCTCCGCTGGACCGGTCCTCATCCAGTTGCGCGACGCCACGGGTGAAAGCGCCCAGATTTTCCGCAGGCAAGGTGACTGGCGCGTCTGCGTGGCATCAGCCGAACGCCCCATTGGCTTGCGCGACACCATTCCTGTTGGCACGCAGCTGTCCATGAAGGCCGGCTCCGCCGCCCAGGTGCTGCTGGCATGGGAGGACCACGACAGGCTCCTGGAAGGGCTGCAAAATGCCCGCTTTACGCCCACCGTACTGGCGGGAGTACGACGCCGGGGCTGGGGTCAGAGCCTCGGCGAACGCGAGCCTGGAGTCGCCTCGGTTTCCGCTCCCGTCCGCGGACCATCCGGCCGGGTCATTGCGGCCGTCTCGATTTCGGGTCCCATTGAGCGGCTGACCCGCCAGCCGGGCCGCCTGCACGCCGAAGTAGTTTGCAACGCCGCCCGGGTGCTGACCGAGGCGCTGCGGAAGAACAACGACTAGGTCCGCCATGGAGAACTACGCCGTATTCCTCCGCGGCATCAACGTCGGTGGCATCAACATCAAGATGGCCGAGCTCAAAGCCGCCCTCCAGAATTATCCGTTCGCCAAGGTCAAGACCCTTCTGGCCAGCGGAAACGTGGTGCTGCAAAGTGAACTCAGCGCCCTGGAAGTCAAGAAGCAGTTCGAGCAATGCCTGCGAACGAGCTTCGACTACGACGCCTGGGTGGTGGTGCTCACAGCAGCGCGCGTTGGCGAACTGGTGGATGCCTGCCCCTATCCGGCTGACGATAAATCCACGCACAGCTACATAACGCTGGCTTCCGATACCGCCATGCTCGATGAACTCTTTGAGGCCGGCGAAACCCTGGGCAGCGTGGAACAGGTGCGCCTGGGCCCGGAGGCGTCGGCGTGGCTGGCCCCTGCCGGCGGCACGCTTGAGAGCCCTTTCAGCAAGCTTTCCTCCAAGGCACGATACAAAGCCGGCACTACCACCAGGAACCTGCGCACCCTCATCAAAGTCAGGGATGCCGCAGCAGCCCTCTAGGCTCAGCGACTCCGGCTCCACGATTCCAGCTCAGCGTACTGGGGCAGAACGTGCCACCTTCAGCGCAGCATTGAAGGCCTTCAGCCGCGTGATCTCTACGTCCACCGGCTCCACGATCCGTCGCCCGGCAACACCAGCCACTGCGGCCTTCAACCTCTTCGCTGCCCGGGCAGCACGTGCCTTTGCCGCCCATCCGCCCACAATCCTGCCTGCTATGGCGAGGACGATTCCCAGCAGCACTCCCCCGGCCACCATCAAGGTGGGCCACGGCCAACCCTCAGTCCGCGGCACCTCCGGCACGGGCATCTGGAAGTAGCCCAGCGCCGCCAGCACACCGAGCCAGCCAAGCCCACCAACGGCCAGCACCAAGGCGAGCCACTGGAGCGTGTTGAACAGCACCCACCACAGTGGCCGCTGTGTTGCCTTGAGGTCGGTGCCGGCAATTGCCTGATCCAAGGCATCGGGCAACTGTTCCCTGCCGTCGCGTGCGGCTGCGCGGATTGCTGCGCGCCACGGCCCCGGAGCACCAGCGGACGCCGCATCCGCGAAATCCCTGACGGCAGCATCGGTGCGTGCCCGCTCCGGCGCGCCGGCCGGAGGCAGTGAGGTCCTGCTGAGTTCGGGACGTGTGTCCTTCCGCCCCAGGTTCAGCCTCCGCAAGGGGTCCGGGCGGAACCGCAGCAACCAACGCGTCACCGGCCACCCCGTCCTTCGGGCTGATTCCCTTGCGAAGGACCTTTGGACCGCGTCCACCACCACCGGTACGTTTGCCGCCGTCGCCAGTTCGGATGCCAGCCGCGCCTTGGCGCCCGCTGTGATGCCGTGGGCTTCACCGTCGCCGGACGCGATTGCCAATTCCGTACCTGCTTTGAGGACGTCCGCTGCCAGCCTCCGCGTTGTTGCTTCCCGTTGGACCACGACGTTCCTGATGGCCGCACGGACGTCCGGTACGCCGGTGCCTGTTACGGCAGATGCGCCGACCACACGCACCTTGCCCAGACCGTCACGTTCCAGGATGCCTTTCAGGGACTCCATGACGGCAGAAGCATCGCCCGCGCTGAGCTTGTCCATCTGGTTCAGGACCACCAGGGTGACGGCCCCGTGGGAAGCCATGGGCCGCAGGAAGTCGTTGTGCACGGCGGCATCGGCGTACTTTTGCGGGTCCAGGACCCACACCAGGACATCCACCATGCCCACCATGCGCTGCGCGATCTCCCGGTTTTCCTCCCTGGTGGAGTCGAAGTCCGGAAGATCCATGAGAACCAGGCCGGTGTCAGCGTCGGCCAACCCCTCAACCGGGGGCAGCACATGGCGTTCCTTGACATCGAGCCAATCAAGCAACGGACCGCTGCCGTCCCCACCCCAGATCCCCGCCAGCGGAGCTGAGGTGGTGGGTCGCCGCGCCGTAGCTGTGGCGAGGTCGCTGCCGGATACGGCGTTGAACAATGAGGACTTACCGCTGCCCGTAGCCCCAAAGAAGCCCACCACGGTGTGCCCGGCGGACAACGAGCGCCTGGAGGTGGCTCGCTCCAAGACCTCGTAGACCGATTGAAGGTTCTCGTCCGGAAGCACGCCTTCTGCGAGTTCGCGGGCCGTATTAAGGGCCTCCAGCCTGCGCTGCAACTGGGAGGCCTCGCGGACCTGGCCGTGGCGGCTCATGCGGTTCCTGCCAAGCGGCGCAAGGTCTTGGCATGTCCGGCCAACTGGTTCCCGGAACGCGGATGCACCGCTTCAAGGCGGTCCAGGAAACGCTGCCGTTCATCATCCAATAGCCGCTGGCACTGCGTGTGCAAGTCATCCCGGGCTTGCTGTGCAAGGCGACGCACGGCATCCTCACCGAACACCGCCTCCAGCAGCTTCTGACCCACTACGGCCGTACCACCGGCGATGCCGATCTCCAGCCCGCTCAAGCCCGCAGTCATGGAGAACACCACTACCATCAGCGCAGCGCCCAGGCCATTCACGCCAAAGGACAACCAGCGCGCCTGGGTTCGCTTTCCCTGCCCTTGGGTGCGGATCATCTCCATCAGCCCTTCCTGCCAGGAGCGGATGGCGGCTGCGGATTTTGCATCGAAACCTTCGCTTGTTCCGGAGAGGTCATCGGCACCAAGCAGGTGCCGGCCGGCCGATCCGGATCGCCAACGGCTGTCCACGTTCTCTGCTGCGTTGGTCGCTTCATCCAGGATCACAGCCTGCAGGCCGGTCTCGATGGCGGTCTCCACTTTCACCGCAGGAGCAGGCTCCCCCCGAAAGAACGCCCCCATACGGTCCCTCATCCGCCCGATGTTCTGCTCCAGCGCCCGGAAAAACTCTCCCGTGCCCACAAAGTCCTGCCACCGGGCCAGTACTTCCCCACGCAAGAGTGCGCCATCCTTGGTGGCCTCAAGAATGCGGGAAAGGGCGTCTTCATACTCCAGGATGCACATCTTCCGGAGTTCATCCGCAGCAGCATCCTGTGCTGACGCTGCCCCGGCGATGCCCTCCAACCGGACGCCGACGGCTTTGACGGCTCCATTAAGGGTGCGCCGGGCGACGTCCGCCCGGCCCGCCGCATTCGCTGCCAGTGCTGCGAGCCACTCACGCAGCGCTGACACCGATTCATCCGGGAGCATGCCCAGATCGTCCAAGGCGCTTTCCGGCACGACAAAGAGCTCTGCCTCGGCAAGCCCCTGCCGGTCCAGCATGGCTTTGAGGTCTGCCCGTACTTCTTCTTCCGCTGCCAAGGGCACCCGGTCCAGGACCACGGCAACAGTGATGTCGCGCGACGCCGCGTCCAGGAGCAGCCGCCAGGGAACGGCATCGGCATAGCGGTTGGCGGTGGTGACAAACACCCAGAGATCCGCGGCGGCGAGCAACTGGCCGGCAAGCCTGCGGTTGTCATCGGAAATTGAGTCGACATCAGGTGCGTCCAGGAGCGCGATGCCCTGGGGCACGGCGTCATGGCCCACCAGTACCAGAGAGGTGATCGCTTGGGCGTCCGGAGCCGCGCCTGCCTCGGTGGCGGGCACTGGACGCGAGGAAACAGTCCCCCGGATGCGCTCAAGGCTGGGAAGGATCCGGTGGCCTTCGAACCAGCCGGCGTCCTGGGGATGATGCAGGAGGATGGGTTGGCGCGTGGTTGGCCTGATGGCCCCGGCCCGCGTCACGGGATATCCCACCAGCGCGTTGACCAGCGTGGATTTGCCCGCACCCGTGGAACCCCCGACGACGGCCAGCAGCGGAGCGTCGAGGCTGCGGTAGCGGGGAATGATGTAGTCATCGAGTTGCGCCAGCGATTCACGGATCCATTGACGGGCCTCGGGGGCATCCTGGATCGCGAGCGGAAGGGTGGTGAGCGCCAATTCGGCACGGGCAGCTTCCAAGGCCTCGACGGCGGCTGCCGCGCCTTGAGCTACGGGGGCTTTCCGGAGAGCTGCCGGGTCTTCGTTTGCGGTCACAGCATCATCATGCCAGCCGTATCCACCTTCGGGGCGCGCGGCTGGCGCCATGTGCATAACGGAGGCAAAAAGAAATCCCCCGGAACCGTGGTTCCGGGGGATTCTGTGGTGACCCCAGCGGGATTCGAACCCGCGTTACCGCCGTGAGAGGGCGGCGTACTAGGCCGCTATACGATGGGGCCTTGCACTTTATTCACCGTTTCCGGTGATCAAGCTGAATGAGTATTTCATATATTCAGCTTCTCTCCAAATCGCTTCAGCGACTCGGAGGTTCCGATTTTCCAGCGAATTCACGCGGATAATCAGAGCTGGGATACCAGGACTCGAACCTAGAATGACGGTACCAGAAACCGTAGTGTTGCCAATTACACCATATCCCAAAGTGACTTTTGGACCGGAGTTCCGCGCTTCGGTTTCCCTCTGCTTTTCCCTCCGTGCCCCTCAGCACGAGTAATGACTCTACCGGAGTCTTGCCACCTGCACAAATCGAGAAGCCGTTACCTGCATCACACGATTCTTTACTGCCCGGCAGCGGGCTTAGACCGCAGTCGAAGCCTTCATCAGCAACCTCGACAATGAGTCCACTTGCCGGCCCGCGAACTCCTCCACTACCTCTCCTGTCCTGTTAAGCCACACGCCAACCAAACCTGCCGCCGTCGCGCCGTCGGCGTCCAGCAGCCTGTTGTCGCCGACATACAGGGTCTCCCCTGGAGCAGTGCCGAGCAGACGCACACCCTCAAGGTAAATGGCGGGATCCGGCTTGGGCACGCCCACCGTATCCGTTCCCACCAAGACCTTGATCCTGGAAAGGCCGGCGCCATCGAGTTTGGCCCGCTGGTAGTCGTGCACGTTGTTGCTCACGGCACCATAAGGGACACCCGCGGCATCAAGGGCATCCAGCACCCCTGCCACATCTTCAAAGGCCCTCACATACGCCGTCTGGCGCTGGTGGTACTCAGCCACCCACGCCTGTGCATCCTCGCCGTCGTCGAGCTCCACGCCAAAGTGACCCAGGGCAGCCCTGCCGCGAAGCAGGCGCTGCTCGTTGAAGGTCAGCTCCCCTGCCAGGTATCGGTCATAGAAGTGCGTGGTCTCGTGGGTGAAGATGCGGCCGAACTTCACCCACCCGGCCTGGTCCAGGCCGGGCAGGAGATGTTCGCTGACGTCACGCAATGCTGTGGTCATGGCGTACTCGAGGTCCACCAGGGTGTCATCGATGTCGAAGAGGACACCGCGGATAGTGCCGAAGGAGCTTACGATCGCCATGACGTGTGCCGCCCTTAGCCGCGGAAGGCGCGAACACGGGCCAAGGAAGAATCCTTGCCCAGGATCACCATTGACTCGAACAAAGGCGGAGAGATGCGGCGGCCGGAAATGGCAGTGCGCACGGGACCGAAGGCTGCGCGGGGCTTGATTCCAAGGTCTTCCACGAGTGCCTGCTTCAGGGCAGTCTGGATGTTCTCGGCAGTCCAGTCCCCGATGGGCTCAAGGGCGGCCAGGGCAGCGTCAAGGACCTCGTCCAGATTGGCAGGGAGCCCCTTCCGGGCGTCATCCGCCACGTCAATGGCGTCGTCGGCCTTGAAGAGGAACGCCAGCATCTCGGGAGCCTCGCCAAGAAGGGTGATGCGCTCCTGGACCAGCGGGGCTGCTTCGGCAAGAATCTCTTCCTGGCGCGGGGTAAGGATCTCCCCCACGAACCCTGCGGCGCGGAGGTACGGGACCAGGCGCTCCTTGAAGTCTTCCGGAGCCAGCAAACGGACATGCGTACCGTTGATGGCCTCGGCCTTCTTGATGTCAAAGCGTGCGGGGTTGCCCAGGACATCATGGATGTCGAAGTTGGCCACCAGTTGCTCCACGGTGAAGATGTCCTCGTCCGCGCTTAACGACCAACCCAGCAGTGAGAGGTAGTTCAGCAGGCCTTCTGGAATGAAGCCGCGCTCCCGGTGCAGGAACAGGCTGGACTCGGGATCACGCTTGGAGAGCTTCTTGTTGCCCTGGCCCATCACGTAGGGCAGGTGACCGAACTCGGGCATGTACTTGGCCACACCGATCGCGTAGAGCGCACGGTACAGGGCGATCTGTCGCGGAGTGGAGCTCAGGAGGTCCTCGCCGCGCAGGACGTGGGTGATGCCCATGAGTGCGTCGTCCACCGGGTTGACCAAGGTGTACAGCGGGGCGCCATTGGCGCGGACTACTGCGAAGTCGGGCACGGATCCGGCCTTGAACGTGATCTCGCCACGGACAAGGTCGTTGAACGTCAGGTCCTCATCCGGCATGCGGAGGCGAAGGACAGCCTCCCGGCCTTCAGCCTTGAACTGCGCCAACTGTTCCTCGGTCAGGTGCCCGTCAAAACCGTCATAGCCCAGTTTGGGGTCGCGGCCGGCGGCCTTGTGGCGGGCCTCGATTTCCTCCGGTGTGGAATAGGACTCGTAGACGTGTCCACCGGCTTTGAGCTTGGCAATGACGTCCTGGTAGATTCCGCCACGCTGGGACTGGCGGTACGGCTCGTGCGGGCCGCCAACCTCTACGCCCTCATCCCAGTTGATGCCGAGCCACTTGAGGGCGTCCAGCAGTTGGTGGTAGCTCTCCTCGCTGTCACGGGCGGAGTCCGTGTCCTCGATGCGGAAGATCAATTTGCCGCCGGTGTGGCGTGCGTAGGCCCAGTTGAACAGGGCGGTACGGATCAGGCCAACGTGCGGAGTCCCCGTAGGCGAGGGGCAAAATCGGACGCGGACCGGAGTGTCGGCGTTGACGGCAGGAATAGCGCTGGAAGCAGCGTTCGACGCAGAAGCAGTAGTCATAGTAGGTCCAACTTTACCGCTTGGCGCCGGCTCGGTTTTCGACCCAACCGCTCGACGGCGGCACCTACCTTTCGTGCGAGAGGCGGGTGCCGCCGTCGGGCCTTGGGTTTTGAGGTTCCGCTGGCTTTGAGCCTAGCGGCGAACCACCGGATTGGAGAGCCGGCCGATGCCTTCGATCTCCACTTCGAAGCGATCGCCTTCGCTCACCAGCCCGACGCCGGCCGGCGTACCGGTCATGATGACGTCGCCGGGGAGCAGGGTAAAGGCGTGGGAAACGATCGAGACGAGTTCGCGCACGCCACGGATCATCTGGTTGGTGCTGCCGTCCTGGCGAAGTTCACCATTAAGCCGTCCCTGGATGGACAAATCCTCGTGGTCGAGCTCGGTTTCGATCCACGGGCCCAGCGGTGCCGAGGTGTCGAACCCCTTGGCGCGCGCCCACTGGAGATCCGTCTTTTGGACATCGCGGGCAGTGAGGTCGTTGCCGCACGTGTACCCAAAGATGACGTCGTCCGCGCGATCCTCCGGGACGTCCTTGCAGATGCGGCCAATGACCACGCACAGCTCCGCTTCGAAGGAAACTTCCTCCGAGAACTCCGGGAGGATGATGGGATCGTTCGGACCGATCACCGAGGTATTGGGCTTCAGGAACA
This sequence comes from Arthrobacter sp. UNCCL28, assembly GCF_900102805.1. Classification (NCBI taxonomy): domain Bacteria; kingdom Bacillati; phylum Actinomycetota; class Actinomycetes; order Micrococcales; family Micrococcaceae; genus Arthrobacter; species Arthrobacter sp. UNCCL28. The sequence continues at coordinate 949,161 of NZ_FMWE01000001.1, read as the reverse complement.
ACAAGGGCTGCTGGGGAACTTCATTGCCCAGTTCAGCGGCGTGCTCGGCAAAGTTCCGGCCGACCCCAATGACCTTGCTGCGGGGAATGATCGGAGCCAGGAGCCGGACGTCCTCGAGCTTGTGCTTCAAATGGGTACGTTCAACGCCGTTGAAGAAGGGGTCGCCGTTGATGACAGTGATTTCCTCACTGCCGGGCTCGCCTTCAACAACGCCGTAAAGGGGATCAGAATCAACTACAAACCGGGCGATACGCATGGGCTCAAGCCTACAGTCCGGGTTTAGCTTCTGAGGTAATCCAACTGGGCGGCAACGGAAGTCTCTGCCGCCCACCGCACTGATGGGTCGACGTCGGGGTACACGGCATCGGTGACTGCCCCGATCGAAGCCCCACCGCCCAACTGCTTCAGCGCTGCCCTGATTTGGTCGAGGCGCTGACCACGGTGATCCCTGTACTCCCGGCACTTATCGTCCAGGGCCGGGAGCACGGGGCCGTGCGCGGGAAGGAGGGTAGCCGGCCCGAGTGCCTCAAGCTTGTCCAGGCTTGCAAGGTAATCGCCCAACCGGCCATCCGGATAATCCAAAATTGTGGTGCCGCGTCCCAGGATGGTGTCGCCGGTCAGGACAGAGCCGTGGGGGCCGTCGGCGGGAAGATGGAAACACACCGAGTCCGATGTGTGGCCAGGGGTGGCAACAACGCGGACTTCCACGCCCCCTGCAGTGAGGACTTCCCCATCCCTGAGGGGCTCGCCGCCGTGGCAGTGCTCAGGCAGAACGGCGCGGACCGGCGCTCCCGTCAGCTCGTGGAAGCGTGCTGACGCTTCAGTATGGTCGGCGTGCCGATGAGTAATCAGGACAACGTCCACAGTGCCCGCCGCTGCCAGCGCTGCCAAGTGCTGCTCATCTTCGGGCCCGGGGTCCACCACGGCCACGCGACTGGAGCCTGGAGCTCCGATGACGTATGAATTGGTGCCGTCCAGGCTCATCGGTCCCGGGTTAGGGGCCAGCCGGAAACGGGTCAGCCCGCTGCTGCGCTGGAGGGGAGAGGTCTCGCCGCTTGGTGCGTTGCCGGTGTTCGCCATTGATTCAGAAGTCACGCTCCCATCTTGGCACCGAACCGATGCTCATTCACATCCCCCGCCCTACCGACCGATCCTCTCTCACATCCCCCGCCCTACCGACCGATCCTCTCTCACATCCCCCGCCCTACCGACCGATCCTCTCTCACATCCCCCATCCGACCGCCGATAGGTGAGAGCGTTGCGCCCACACCAAGGGGACCTGCAAGAGCGTCGCGCCCACACCAAGGGGACTTGCAAGAGCGTCGCGCCCAACCCAAGGGGACCTGCAAGAGCGTCGCGTAAGCAGAACGGCGGCCCTTCCGCTTGATGGCCAAGGGAAGGGCCGCCGTCGTGCCGTGGCGTTTCGAAACGCTCCGGAAGCTAGACCAGGCGGGTCAGCCAGCCGTGGGTGTCCTCGACCTTGCCGGTCTGGATGCCCAGGAGCTGCTCGCGGATGGCCATGGTGGTCTCGCCCGCCGTCGCGTCCTCAGAACCGATGAACTCCGTGGCGTCCTTGAGCACACCGATCGGAGTGATCACGGCTGCGGTGCCGCAAGCGAAGACCTCGGTGATCTCGCCGGAGGCAACGCCGTCGCGCCACTCATCCAGGGTGATCTTGCGCTCGGTGACCTCGCGGCCCATGTCCTTGGCCACCTGGATGACGGACATGCGGGTGACGCCTTCAAGGATGGTGCCGCTGAGGGCCGGCGTGACCAGCGAGCCGTCCTTCATCACGAAGAAGACGTTCATGCCGCCGAGTTCTTCCACGGCGTCGTCGTTGAAGTGGTCCAGGAACAGTACCTGCTTGCACCCGTTCGCTTCGGCTTCCTGCTGCGCGATCAAGGAAGCAGCATAGTTGCCACCGCACTTGGCAGCACCGGTCCCGCCGCGGCCGGCACGGGCATATTCGCGGGAGATCCAGATGGAAACAGGCTTGAGCTCGCCGCCGAAGTAGTTTCCTGCGGGAGAAGCGATAACGCGGAAGGACACTTCACGGGCAGCACGCACACCAAGGAACGCCTCCGTGGCGATCATGAACGGACGAAGGTAGAGGGCTTCACCGTCACCGGAAGGAACCCATTCCTTGTCAGCCTGGACCAGCTCGCGGATGGCACCCAGGAAGAACTCCTCGGGCAGCTCGGGCAGTGCGAGGCGGCGCGCGGACTTGTTCAAGCGCGCTGCGTTGGCCTCGGGACGGAAGGTCCAGACGGAACCATCTGCGTGGCGGTAGGCCTTGAGGCCCTCGAAGATTTCCTGGCCGTAGTGCAGCACCGCCGCAGACGGGTCCAGGGAGATCGGTCCGTAGGGCTCGATCCTGGCATTCTGCCAACCGCCATTGCCATCGGCGTCAACCTTGTAGTCGACGACGGCGGTGTGGTCGGTGAAGTAGTCGCCGAAGCCTGGGTTCGCCAGGATGGCTGCACGCTCCTCAACAGACTTCGGTGTTTCCGAAAGCTGCTGGCTGAATTCGACGCCATGGGCAGTCTGAGTCATGTTTCCTCCACAGTCAGCTACCTGGCAGGGCGAACCGGGCCTAAAAAGGGTGCGGTTCAGCGATGGACCAGGGAAGCAGGTAAATAATTCAACACAAGCTTACGCCTGAGTATTGGGCCTAAAGTGCGGCCGCGATGGCATCGCCGATGGCAGCTGTGCTGCGTGGCTCGCCGGTGCGGCTTTCGACGTCGGCGACCACTGCCGCCTCGATCTTGCGGGCCGCCGTGGTGTAGCCAAGGTGGTCCAGGAGGAGCACTGCGGAGAGGATGGCCGCGGTGGGATCGGCTTTCTGCTGTCCGGCGATATCCGGAGCGGAGCCGTGGACGGGCTCGAACATTGACGGCGCTGTGCGGTCCATGTTGATGTTGCCCGATGCCGCCAGGCCGATGCCGCCGGTCACGGCTGCGGCGAGGTCAGTGAGGATGTCACCAAAGAGGTTGTCGGTAACGATCACGTCGAAGCGCGCGGGGTCGGTCACCATGAAAATGGTGGCGGCGTCGATGTGCAGGTAGTCGTGCGTGACCTCGGGGAATTCCTGGGCCACCGCTTCAACAGTGCGCTTCCACAGGTGTCCGGCAAAAACCAGCACATTGTGCTTGTGGACGAGCGTGACGTGCTTACGCGGACGCTCGTTGGCACGACGGAACGCGTCGCGGACAACGCGCTCCACACCGTGGGCCGTGTTGAGGGAGACCTCGGTAGCGACCTCGTGGGGGGTGCCACCGCGCAACGTCCCGCCATTGCCCACGTACGGGCCTTCGGTGCCCTCGCGGACCACGATGAAATCAATCGTGCCGGGGTTTGCCAAGGGGCTGCCGACAGTGCCGTACAGGCGGGAGGGGCGCAGGTTCACGTAGTGGTCCAGGCTGAAGCGGAGCTTGAGCAGCATCTCGCGTTCGATGATGCCAGAGGGGATGCGGGTATCACCCGGGGCCGCTCCCACAGCGCCGAAGAGGATGGCATCGCGGGTGCGAAGGTCCGCCAGGACCTCGTCCGGGAGGGTCTCGCCTGTTTCAAGCCAGTGCTGGGCACCGAGCTTGTAGTTGGTCAGTTCAAGGGCAACGCCTTCGGCGGCTACGGCCTTTTCGAGGACCTTGACGGCTTCGGCGATGACCTCGGGGCCAATGCCGTCGCCAGGGATGACAGCGAGATTGATGGACGTTGCACTCATAGCTCTATCTAGCCAAGCAATCCACATGCTGGTCAAAATCGTCTCATTCTGCGAACACTTCCATGCCAGAGAGTCAGACCACAGCATGATGCCCGCCATGGGAACCACCGCATAGAGTCTAAGCGTGGATAGAAGGCATGCGGTTTATGAATGGTTCCGGCTCAACCGCTTCATGGTTGACCTGACGGCAACGTGCCTGCTGATCCTGCTCTTCGGCCCGGTTTACCTCCTCGCTGATCGTCCGTGGCTCTCACTGTTGTCCTGCAGCCTCCTGCTCCCCCTCGCCTGGCGACGCACGCGGCCGGAGTTGGCGGCCGGCGCAGTGATCCTGGTGTGCCTGATCCAGTGGGCGGTAGGCGCTGAACCAGTGGCAGGCCAAATCGCCGTCCCTTTGGTCATCTACGCCACCGCGGCCTACGGGCCTGCCTGGGCCAGCCGGAGTGTCCTGATTGCCGGCCTCGCAGGCGGCGTGATGCTTACCACCAGGTTGTTCTCGACCACTGTGGAGTCGGGAATCATGGGCCTCACCATCGGCACGCTGTACACCGTCCTGATCTGGATGCTGGTGCTGGTCAGCTGGACGCTGGGAGACCTCACCCGGGTACGCAGGCTCCAGCTCCAGGCGTTGGAGGACAGGACGCGGCGCCTGGAAGTGGAGCAGTTGCAGGAACGGAAACTGGCCGCCGCGGATGAGCGTTCCCACATTGCCCGCGAGATGCACGACATCGTGGCGCATTCCTTGTCCGTGATCATCACCCAGGCCGATGGAGCGAGGTACGCTGCCGCCGCTAAGCCCGAGCTCGCAACTGAAGCCCTGGCCACGATTGCTGCCACGGGCAGGGACTCCCTGGGCGAAATGCGCAGGCTGCTGGGAGTACTCCGCTCCGACGACGACTCCCCCACCCGCCCGCAGCCGCGACTCTCGGACCTGGACGAACTGCTCCTCGGGTTCCGGGCCGCCACCCTTCAAGTTGCTTTTGAACAGAGCGGCGTTCCCCGCCGGGCGCTGCCTGCCGGAGCGGAGCTCACGGCGTACCGCATCATCCAGGAAGCCCTCACCAACGTCATGAAGCACGCCGGCCCGCAAGCGAAGGCGGGCGTCACTTTGACATGGCAGGCCCGGGGCCTGCAGCTGGACATCCTCGACGACGGCCGGGGCGCCGCTGCTGATCCGCCGGCACCTGGCGGTGGGAATGGCTTGCTGGGAATGAGCGAGAGAGTCTCCCTCTACGATGGTTCCTTGGCAGCAGGCCCGGAACAGGGCGGCGGTTTCCGCGTGTCTGCATTCATCCCGTATTCGGAGGCTTAAGCAATGGCAGAAGTTCCTGCGCCCATCAGGGTGGCGCTCGTTGATGACCAGCAGTTGGTGCGGTCCGGTTTTGGGATGCTCATCAATTCCCAGCCGGACCTTGAGGTCGTAGCCGAGGCCGGTAACGGGATCGAGGCTGTCCAGGCGTTGGCAGCCACCGCCGCCGATGTTGTCCTCATGGATGTCCGGATGCCGGGCATGGACGGCATCGAGGCAACCCGCCGCATCCTGGAACAGGCCGCAGCACAGCCTTCAGGCTCCCAGCGGGCGGAAGTCAAAATAGTGGTGCTGACTACCTTCGACCTGGACGAGTACGCGCTGGCAGCCATCCAGGCCGGGGCCAGCGGGTTCCTCCTGAAGGATGCCCCACCCGAAGAACTACTGGAAGCCATCCGCACCGTCTTCCGCGGGGATGCGGTGATAGCTCCCTCCACCACCAGGCGTTTGCTGGACCATGTGGCACCGTTGCTGAGGACACAGACGCCGGAGCAGTCCGTGCATGCTGCCGCCGTCGAGCGCCTGACGACCCGCGAGCGCGAGGTCTTCCAGCTGATCGCCCAGGGACAGTCGAATCCCGAGATCGCCGCGGGGCTGTTCCTCTCGGAAGCCACAGTGAAAACCCATGTGGGGCACATCCTTGCCAAGTTGGGGGCCAGGGACCGGGTGCAAGTAGTGGTGATCGCCTACGAGACCGGCGTTGTAGCCCCTGGGTCCTAGCATCTCCGACCTGGGTATGAGTGCCGCCGCCGGACAATGGGCCCTTGGCCCGATCCTGTAGGGCCATGGCAGAACATAGCGTGAAAGCATGTCAACTTTCACGCACCTCTCCCACCCGTCAGGAACCGAGCGGCCCAAGGGCTCCGACGCGGCCCAGGCCCGCCCCGCCGTCGAGGCCCACGAGCTGACCAAAAGCTATGGCCGCGCAGATACCACTGTCACCGCACTGAACAAGGTCTCGGTGAGCTTTGATGCTGGAAAGTTCACGGCCATCATGGGGCCCTCAGGTTCCGGCAAGTCCACGTTGATGCATTGCCTTGCGGGCCTTGATACGGCGGACTCGGGCCGCATTGTCCTCGGTGGCACGGAGTTGACTGGCCTGAACGACCGTCAGCTCACGGCGCTCCGCAGGGAGAGGATCGGCTTCGTTTTCCAGGCCTTCAATTTGGTGCCCACGTTGACGGCCGAGCAGAACATCACCCTTCCGCTGGCTTTGGCGGGGACCACCGCCGACGCCGCGTGGCTGGATACCGTTGTCAACACCCTGGGCCTGAAGGACCGGCTCAAGCACCGCCCGCACGAGCTTTCCGGCGGGCAACAGCAACGCGTGGCAGTAGCCCGGGCCTTGCTGACCCGTCCCGACGTCGTGTTCGGCGATGAGCCAACGGGAAACCTTGACTCCAAAGCCGGCGGTGAAGTGCTGGCATTGCTCCGCCGGAGCAGCCAGGAGATGGGCCAGACCATCATCATGGTCACCCACGACCCCGTGGCCGCCAGCTATGCCGACCGCGTGGTCCTGATGAGCGACGGCGGGCTGGTGGGCGAGATCCATGATCCCACCGCGGATTCGGTCCTGGCAGCCCTCGGCAAGCTGGGGGCCTGAGCATGCTGCGTGTTGCCGTTTCCCAATTGACGACGCATTTCCGGCGTTTCGTCGCCATCGGACTCGCGGTGATGTTGTCCGTCATGTTCCTCTCCGCGACGCTGATGGTGGGTGCAAGCACGAATGCCTCCCTGGGCGCCAGCATCGGCGAGTCGTACCGCAACGCCGACCTGGTTGCATCATCCAGGAACGGCGAAGCGTTCACCCAGGCAGCTGTGGACGCTGCCGTCTCCGCCCCTTCGGTGGAGGACAGCTACGCCGAGCGGTCCACCTATGTCATGTTCGAAGCCGGCGGCGGTGAGCAGTACGGGCGCCTTCGCAACGCAGCGCCGGCATCTTTGGAGGGCGCTGTGTTGAAGAGCGGCTCCATGCCTTCAAAGGCGTCGGAGGCAGTGATCGATGTCAAGACCGCTGAGCATCTTGGACTGTCCGTGGGGAGCATGCTTGAGCTCCGCGGAGCAGGACCTGTCAAGACCGCCAAAGTCAGCATTACCGGCCTGATCCAGGCCACCAATGATCCTTTCTCCTCCTCGGCAGCACAGTTGGTGGCCTCCGATGCCGTCCTGAACGCGGTGCAGGACGCCGGAGCCGGGTTTACCGGGGTTCAGTTTTCACTCAAGTCCGGCGAAGACGCGGCGGCGGCCAAGGAGTACATCACCCATCGGATGGAGGCGGCGGGAGCGGCATCTCCTGTGCTGGAAACGGCCCAGGAGAAGGTCACATCCACTGTGGCCATGCTGAGCGCGGGGCAGGACCAGCTGACCATAGTGCTGCTCGCATTCGCCGGCGTGGCCATCCTTGTCTCCACGTTGGTGGTAGCGAACACCTTCTCCGTTCTGGTGGCCCAGAGAACCAGGGAGCTGGCCCTTCTTCGGTGCCTCGGAGCAGGCCGGGGACAAATCCGCGGCTCGGTCATGCTCGAAGCTTTGGTGGTTGGTTTCCTGTCCTCGGTGCTGGGCGTCCTGGCCGCTGCAGGCCTGATGACCGGGCTGATTGCCTGGGCAAGGTCCCAGCCGGAACAGGCCTTTGCGACGTTGGCTGTCCCACCGTCTGCCATTGTTGCCGGCTTGGTCGCCGGAACAGTGTTGACTGTGGTCGCGGCGCTGGTTCCCGCAAAGGCGGCCACCGCCGTCGCGCCCCTTGCTGCGCTGCGCCCCAGCGATGACGCGTCCGTCCGGAACAAACGGGGCAAGGTGCGCCTGGTCCTGGGGCTGGTGACCCTGCTGGGCGGCGCCGCGGCGCTGGCGTACGGCAGCGTGAACGTCTCGCTGGGCGTTGCCCTGCTGGGCGGCGCTGCCTCGTTTGTGGGCATTCTCCTTTGCTCCACGCTGTTCATCCCCACAGTTGTTGCCGTAGCAGGCCGGCTCGCGGCACCGGCGGGAGTGCCGGGCAAGCTCGCCGCCGTGAACGCCACACGCAACCCTGCCCGCACCTCGGCGACGGCTGCGGCACTGCTTATTGGCGTCACCTTGGTCTCGCTCATGATGACCGGAGCGGCCACCTCGCGGCAGGCGTTCAACGACACCCTCGCCGAGAACTACCCTGTGGACCTTTCCGCCCAGACTGCGGTGGATGGTTCAGGCGATCACGATCAGGCCTTGGCGAGGATCAAAGGGCTCGACGGCGTCAGCGCGGCGGTCCTGCTGGAGCCGGTGGGAACACTCAGCGATACAACCACCCCCGACGGCGGCCAGACCATCTACGGCATCTCCGCCGCCGATGCCGCGGAAGTCCTGCGCGATAACAACCTGAAACCTGGTCCCGGAACCCTCTACCTTCCCGAGGACTCTCCGGAAGGACCTGCCAGCATCGCGACTGCGGCAGGCAGCGTTTCCCTTGATGCCAAGGTACTGCGCACCCGCCACGTTCCGGCGTTCGTGGAGAGTTCCAGCATTCCTGCCTCTCCACTGCCTGAAACCGCCTCCATGGTGTGGGTGAAACTGGATGATTCGGTCTCCACGGACAGAGTGCAGGCCCTTCAGAAGGACATTGCTGCGGCATTGGGTGTGCAGGAGCGCACAGTCAGTGGGGCCGCCATCGAGCGGGTGACGTTCAACAGCATCATTGACGTGCTGCTGTTGGTTGTCACCGGGCTGCTGGGTGTGGCCGTAGTCATTGCCTTGATCGGGGTGGCCAACACCTTGTCCCTCTCGGTCCTGGAACGGACCCGGGAGAACTCGCTCCTCAGGGCGCTGGGCCTCACCAAAGGCCAGCTCCGCGGAATGCTGGCCATCGAGGCCGCACTGGTCGCCGGCGTGGCCGCCATCATGGGTGCGGGAATGGGCATCGTCTACGGCTGGCTCGGGGCACAGGCAACCCTGGGCGGGGTAGCGAGTGTTGTTCCGGCCGTGCCGTGGCTGCAATTGGCCGCCGTCTTTGGCGTAGCTGTGGTGGCAGGTCTGCTGGCCTCGGTCATCCCGGCCCGGCGTGCGGCGCGGCTATCCCCCGTGGAAGGATTGGCCACCGCTTAGACCCTCTTCCACATATCCCCCTGAAATAAGAAACGCTCTCCCACTTCCCGGCAGGAAGTGAGAGAGCGTTTCTTATTTATACCCGTTAGGTGGGAGAGGGTTTACGCCTCGGCGGGCTCTTCGTAGCGGGGGAAGACCGGTGCCGGAGCCGGCAACTGTGTGCCCGCAACGATCGGCGTGGCGATTGCGGCGAACTGCCTGGCCTCACCTTCGGCCTGGCCGAGCACCTCAAGCAGTTTGGCGGACGACGACGGCATGACCGGCTGGGCGAGGATCGCCACGATCCTCACTACCTCCAACGTGACGTACAGGACCGTGTTCATACGCTCGATGTCCGTCTTCCGCAGGACCCACGGGGCCTGCTCGGCAAAGTAGGCGTTGGTGTCACCCAGCACGGTCCAGATGGCTTCCAGCGCCCTGCTGAATTCCTGCTTGTCAAAGGCGGAGCGGGCTGTCTCCAGCAACTCCCCCGCCTGTGCCAGCAAGGCAGTGTCCTCGGCAGTGAAGGCGCCCGGTACCGGAACCTTGCCTTCGCAGTTCTTCGCCACCATGGACAACGAACGCTGGGCAAGGTTTCCGAAGTTGTTGGCGAGATCCGAATTCATGCGGCCCACGATTGCCTCGTGGTTGTAGTTGCCGTCAGCACCGAAAGGAACTTCGCGGAGGAAGAAGTACCGGCACTGGTCCAGCCCGTACTGGGCTACGAAATCCTGGGGGGCCACCACGTTGCCGAGGGACTTGGACATCTTGACGCCGTTGTTGGTGAGGAAGCCGTGGATCATGACGCGTTGTGGCAGCTCCAGTCCGGCGCTCAACAAGAACGCAGGCCAGTAGATGGCATGGAAACGCGAGATGTCCTTGCCGATCACGTGGACGTCAGCGGGCCAGAACTTCCTGAAGGATTCAGACTCGATATCCGGGTAGCCAACGCCGGTGAGGTAGTTGGTGAGAGCGTCAACCCAGACGTACATGACGTGCTTCTCATCGCCCGGAACAGGAACACCCCAGTCGAAGGTGGTGCGGCTGATCGACAAGTCCTCAAGACCACGCTTGACGAAGCTGATGACCTCGTTGAAGCGGGACTGCGGTGCGCCGAATTCAGGCTGAGCCTCATACAGCTCGAGAAGCTTTTCCTGATAGTTGGAGAGCCGGAAGAAGTAGCTCTCCTCAGCAGTCCAGGTGACCAGGGTGTCAGTCTCCTTGGAGTAGCGGAGCCCGTCATCCTTCACTACGGTGTCGTCCTCGACGTAGTAGGCCTCGTCGCGGACGGAGTACCAGCCCTCGTACTTGGACAGGTAGATGTCGCCGTTGGCTTCCATCTTCTTCCAAATGGCTTGGGAAGCGGCATAGTGATCGGGATCGGTGGTGCGGATGAAGCGGTCGTGGGAGATGCCCAGGTCCTTGCTCATCTGCTGGAACGCCGCCGAGTTGCGGTCCGCGAGCTGCTTGGCAGTGATGCCTTCCTTCTCGGCAGACTGCTGCATCTTGAGTCCGTGCTCGTCCGTCCCGGTCATGAAGAACACTTCATGGCCGTCAAGGCGCTTGAAACGCGCCATGGCATCGGTGGCAATGACCTCGTAGGCGTGGCCGATGTGCGGCACGCCGTTGGGGTAGCTGATTGCGGTGGTGATGTAGAACGGGGATTTCTCTGGAGACGTCACTCTAAGAAGTTACCTTTATTTAGGATGAAATAGCTTAGTTAAGTTCGGTCAGCGTATCGCTGAGCCGGACCAGTTCGTGGTCGTGGGAGGCCACCAGCACGGCGATGCCATCACTGGTGGTGTCCTTGAGGATCCCGATGATGCGGTTGGCCGCGGCCCGGTCCAAGCTGGCCGTGGGCTCGTCCACCACCAGTACGCGGGTACCCAGGATCAGGGCACGGGCAATAGCCACACGCTGGCGTTCACCACCGGAGAGCTGGGCGGGGCGGTGGCGCATGCGGCGTCCCAGGCCCACCAGGTCCAGGAGGTCCTTGGCCATCTCGGTCCGCTGCTCCACTTCGCCGTCAGGCACGGCGGGAAGCAGGACGTTCTCCAGGGCGCTCATGCCGTCGATCAAGGCGCCGCCCTGGTCCACATATCCGATGAGTGCACGGCGACGGTCGGCGATTTCGTCATCACCCATGGTGTCCAGAGGCAGGCCCTCCCAAAAGACCTTGCCCGACGTCGGGAGCGTCAGTCCGGCGCTCACCGTCAGGATGCTGGTCTTGCCGGAACCGCTTCGGCCGGCGATGCAGTGCATCTCACCGGCATGAAGGGTGAGGTTGAAGTCGTCGACGACGTCCACTTCCTCGGCGCCGCCTTTGTCGCCACCGTAATGGATGGTCACGCGGCTCAGTTCCAAGGGAGTTGCGTGGTCAGCGGCCTTCACGATCGTGTTGGCGCGGGTCTGCAGCGACTCTTCCGTGGATTCCGGGGTGGCCGTCAGCTCGGGGTTGAGTTTGTCAGTCATTTGACTACTTTCGTTGCAATCGGAATCCAGCAAATTACGGCCAGCAGACCGGCCAATCCGGCCCACAGGGCCGCGTAGGGTGCCAGCAGCAACCCGAGTCCCAGGGCGCCGAGGACGCCGAGGGGAAGTGCCACTGTGCCTACAAGGGCGTTCTCGAAAAAGCGAACCTGGCCCAGCATGTCCGGGTTCCAGCCCATGGCCTTCAACGTACCGAGGTACTCCCGCTTGGCGTGGAGTTCAAAGCGACCGGTCACGAGGGTCAGCAGCAAGCCAACCACTACTCCGAAGACTGCCAGGATGACGCTGGGCAAGGCGATGCTTGCAGCGGCCAGGCCACTGAGGGCGCTGGCACCTGCTGCCCGCGGAATATCGATCAGCAGCGCGATCAGGGCACCTACTGCAGCCCCGAACACACCTACCGCCACCGCAAGGGAGATGGAGTTGAACCGGTTGGTGGTGAGTTGCCTGTTGGCGAAGGTCAGCGGAGAGTCCACCGTTACAAGACGGTCATCGTGCTGCGGCTCCTGGTCGATCACCACGCGGTGGCGCAGCTGCTGGGCAGCCAGCCAGGCGGCTCCACAGTAGATGATCAGCATGGTCACTGAAACGATCACGGTGGCGATGTTCCAACTGAGCAGGCTGAGGATGACTCCGGCGGCAGCGAGGGCTGCCGCGCCTACGGCAAATTCTTCAAGGACCCAGGACCGGATGCGTTTCTGCGTCCAGCCCATCGCCCTGAGAATGCCGGCTTCGCTCCGGCGCTGCCTGATGTAGCTGACCGTCGAGGCGCCGGTCAGGAGCGTTGCGCCCAACAGGGTCAGGAAGAGCAGGGTGATGTTGGTACCGGTCAGCGAACCGGAGACGGCATCGGCTGCATCCTGGCGGACCCAAGACTGCTGGACGGTGCCCAGGGGTGATTCCTTGCCGGCGTCGTCCTTGCTGTAGCCGGGGACGAAAATGTTGGCATCTTCGCGTGCGGAACCGGCCACCACGGTGGCCTCCAGCCCGAGCTCACGGATCTGGGTGGCCAGCTTCTCCACCTCAGGCTGGGCAGTCTTCCAGTTACCGGGAGCCGAAGCCTTGACCCGGATGGCGTCGATGACGTCGGCATTGGTGTCGTAGCCGCGGGCTGCAGCGAGGCCGTAGTAGTCGGTAATGGCACCGGCAGACTGGCTGACCAGACCTGTAGCGCTCAAGGAAGGCTTCAGTTCCGTGCCTGCTACATCCTTGCCCTCAGCGTCCTTGGTGAGGGTCATCGGAGTGGGGTCGTAGCCGCCCAGGGGCAGCTTGTTGACATCACCGGCTGCCGACTGGACGGCTGCGGGGTCGAAGGTGCCGTACACCATGGGAAGCGGTGCCGCCGGTTTCTTGCCCGTTTCCAGGTCTTCCCGGTAGGAGCGCTCATCAACAGGCTTCCGTTGGGTCTGGTCCACGGCTGCACCAAAGGAGGACTTCTCCGGGAGACGGTTGACCGTAACCCAGTCCCCCGGCGTGGCGCTCTTGTCCGAGGCGCCATTGGAGGCTTCGTCGCCGTCCTTGTACTTGGGCGCAGCGGCGAATGCTGCGCTCCAGGTTGCCGGGTTGTACAGGCCCTGGCTGAAGGAAGCGGTGCTCCCCAGCAGCTTGCTGTGGTCTGTGGAGCCTGGCCATTCGAGGGCAAACGGGGACTTGGAGACGAACGGGAGGTAATCCTTGTCCAGGCTGCGGGTGACCGTGCCGACCTCGTTGACCACCTTGCCGCTGGCGTCCAGTTCTTCGATTTTGACCGAGTACTGCAGGTCAAGGGAGGTGCCGGAACGGACAATGAGCGGAATCGCCTGGGAATCGTCGGTCAGCAGCCCGTCACGCTTTGCCTGCTGGTACTGGGTCATCAGCGGCGCCCAGTACTTGAGCTTGACGCCCAGGAAGTCGGGGCCCTCCTCCAGCTGGTCCATGCTCAGGCCCGTGGTGAAGAGGCTTTCGAAGTGGCGCCCGATTGCTCCGGCGTCACGTGCATCAGCCGGCGGGGCCTTCTCGAGGGGCGCCAGGAAGTCGCCTGCGGATCCCAGCAGCGCCCTTTCGGCCGCCGGGTCAACCGCGACGACGGACTCGGTCACCTCAGGTGCCAAGGGCAGCGCTACGGAGAGGTTGAAGAGGTTGTGCTCGGAGCCAAGCGCGGGAGCCGGGAACTTGACCCCGGTCTCACCTTCGGGTCCGGCAATCCTGACGTTGGAGCCGCCTGCAGCCTGCTCCTGGATCAAGCGGCCCTTGCCCAGGGTGCCCTCTGCGCTGGTCTTGAAGAGTGTTTGCTGGTTCACTCCGTCGGAGCTCGTGGCCGAGGCCGTCAGCCGGTACTTCTTGGGCGTATCGGACAAGACCGATTCGGCAGCCGGCCATTTGCTGGAATCCATGGCCGAGGGGTCCCCCGCTGTCACAGCCCCGGCCAGGCCGGCGTTGTAGCCGAGGTAGTCCATGGCGTTGAGGCGGGGAGCCTCAAGGTTCTGCGAAACGCGGGAGACCAGGCTGATGGGGGCGGCAACCGCCGTCTGGCCCATGGTGCGGATCTTTTCCAGCTGTTCAAAGCTGATCCCGCCCTGGCCGTTGGCGATTTCCGGCTGGATCAATGCACCGCCGTCGCCATCTTGGTCCTGGTCAGGCTTGGCCTGGACCAGGATGTCGTAGAGACCCCGCGAGTTCTCATCCACTGTCCTGTTCAAAGCAGCCTGCGACTGGCTTTGGACGAGGACGGACAAGCACATAGCGACGATCAAAATGGCCGCGGTCAGCAGCAGCACACGGCTTCTGATGAACCTTTGGACGGCGTTCATTGGGCTCCCTGAGACCTTGATTGCGGGCGCGCACGCAAAGTCCGGAACTCCTCAAAAGACACAAGGGAATACCGGGCTGTAGGTGCAAAAGTTGTGGCCGGCCTGCTGCCGGGTCCGAATCCCGGACCCAGCCATTGTAAGCAGACCGGCCACTCCAGCGTGCCAAAGGTGTGTCGCCGGCACGCGAACTCAGCTGATGGAAATCAGGTAAAGTCCTAGTCCTCCAGGTCCACTTCCCGGACCATGTCCGCACCAATGCCGGCCTTGATGGCTTCCAGGACCTGCTGTGGCACGGAGCTGTCGATGGTCAGCAGGGCAAGAACCTGGCCGCCTTCGGTCTGGCGGGCAACCTGCATGCCGCCGATATTGATGTTGTTCATGCCCAGGATGTGTCCGATGGTGCCGATAACGCCGGGACGGTCCGCGTAGGCCACCACCACCAAGTGCTCGCTGATGGGGATTTCGACGTCGTACCCGTTGACGCCCACCAGCTTTTCCACCTGCTTGGGACCCGTGAGGGTTCCGGCAACGGAGATCTGGGAACCATCGCTGAGGGCACCACGGATGGTCAGGACGTTGCGGTAGTCCTCAGCATCCGGAGTGGTGATCAGGCGGGTGTTGATGCCGCGCTGTTCGGCGATCACAGGGGCGTTGACGTAAGAGACCTGTTCGGTGACCACATCGGCGAAAACGCCCTTCAGTGCAGCAAGCTCGAGCACTTTGACATCCAGCGAGGAAATCTCGCCTGCAACTTCGACGTCGATCTGGGTGAGCGAAGCGTGCGTCAGTGCGGTGAAGATGCGGCCCAGCTTTTCAATCAGCGGGATGCCCGGGCGGACATCCGGGGCGATGACTCCGCCGGCGACGTTCACGGCGTCGGGCACCAGTTCACCGGCAAGGGCCAAGCGAACCGATTTGGCCACGGAAACCCCGGCCTTCTCCTGGGCTTCGTCCGTTGAAGCGCCCAGGTGCGGAGTCACGATGACGTTGTCGAACTCGAAGAACGGCAGGTCGGTGCTGGGCTCCTTGACGAAGACGTCAACGCCGGCTCCGGCAATCTGGCCTTCCTTCAACGCAATGTGGAGTGCTTCTTCATCCACGAGGCCGCCGCGGGCTACGTTGACCACGTAGGCGGTTTCCTTCATCTTGCGGAAAGCATCAGCGCCGAGCATCCCCACCGTTTCGGGCGTCTTGGGCATGTGGATGGTGATGAAGTCGGAGTTCTCCAGGAGCTCGTCCAGGGTGACGAGCTTGACGCCCAGCTGGGCGGCGCGGGCCGAGGTGATGTAGGGGTCGTACGCCAGGATCTGGGTATCGAAGCCCTGCAGGCGCGCTGCGACCAAGGCACCGATGCGGCCCAGGCCGATGATGCCGATCTTCTTCTCGAAGAGTTCGATGCCCGTGTACTTGGAGCGCTTCCACTCGCCATTCTTCAGCGCGGAGCTCGCCTGCGGAATGTGGCGTGCCAAGCTGAGGATGTGGCCAACGGTCAGCTCGGCTGCGGAGACGATGTTGGACGTCGGGGCGTTGACCACCATGACGCCTGCCTGGGTGGCGGCCTTGATGTCCACGTTGTCCAGTCCGACGCCGGCACGGGCGATGACCTTCAGGTTCTTCGCGGCGGCAATGGCTTCGGCGTCCACCTGGGTAGCCGAGCGGACCAGGATGGCATCGACGTCGGCGATTGCGGACAGCAGCTGCGAACGGTCTGCGCCGTCGGTCTGTCGGATTTCAAAGTCCGGGCCCAAAGCCTCGACTGTGGCGGGCGAAAGTTCCTCGGCGAGGAGGACGACGGGTTTGCTGGCTGACACGGGGAGGCACCTTACTTTGGACAACTTTTGGGACAGGACTGGACAAGGAGCGGATGCGTGGCCCGGGGCACGGCGCCGGGACCAGCCCAGAATATCGAATACGGGCCGGGATTCCGCTGCCGGCGGGGGATGTTACGGCCGGGCCGGCGGCCGTTGTGAAGAAGTTCACAGCCAAGGCCGCTGATGAAAACATGGGCGCAATGCCGGTGATACGGCAACGCCCGCCCGGCTTTGTCCACCGGGCGGGCGCGTCGTTATGTGGCGGAGGCCTTTAGGCCGGCGCCGAAGGATCAGCGGGCTGCGGAACCTTCAACGTAGTCAGCGTCCTGCTGCTGCCAGGAGAAGAGGGAGCGCAGTTCGCGGCCGACCTCTTCGATCGGGTGCTGCTCTGCCTTGGCGCGAAGTTCCTTGAACTCGGTACCGCCGTTGTCCTGGTCGTCGATGAAGCGCTTGGCGAACGCACCGCTCTGGATGTCGGCGAGGACAGCCTTCATGTTTTCCTTCACCTCGGGGGTGATGACGCGCGGGCCGGAGACGTAGTCGCCGTACTCTGCGGTGTCCGAAACGCTCCAGCGCTGCTTGGCGATGCCGCCCTCCCACATGAGGTCAACAATGAGCTTGAGCTCGTGGAGGACCTCGAAGTAGGCGATCTGCGGCTGGTAGCCGGCTTCGGTCAGGGTTTCAAAGCCGTACTGGACCAGCTGGGAAACGCCGCCACAAAGAACGGACTGCTCGCCGAAGAGGTCGGTTTCGGTCTCTTCGGTGAAGGTGGTCTTGATGACACCGGCGCGGGTACCACCGATCGCCTTGGCGTAGGACTTTGCCAGGTCCCAGGCCGAGCCTGAGGCGTCCTGCTCCACTGCAATGATGTCCGGGATACCGCGGCCGGCTTCGAATTCGCGGCGAACCGTGTGGCCCGGCGCCTTCGGTGCGATCAGGATGACGTCAACGCCGGCCGGAGCCTCGATGTAGCCGAAGCGGATGTTGAAGCCGTGGGCGAAAGCAAGTGCCTTGCCCTCGGTCAGCTTGTCCTTGATGGAGTCGTTGTAGATCGCGCGCTGGTGCTGGTCCGGTGCCAGGATCATGATGACATCTGCCCATTCGGCGGCGTCCGCAACGTTCTTGACCGTGAAGCCGGCGTCCTCTGCCTTGGCGGCCGACTTGGAGCCGTCCTTCAGCGCAATAACAACCTCGACGCCGGAATCGCGCAGGTTAAGCGCGTGGGCGTGGCCCTGGGAGCCGTAGCCAACGATGGCTACTTTGCGGCCCTGGATGATCGACAGGTCTGCGTCGTCGTCGTAGAACATTTCAGTCACTTGCGTAACTCCTCTTGAGTGGTTTTCTTAGATATTGATTGTGGTGCTGCGGTACTGGACGTTCTGCTCACGCGGAGCGGAGCGCCCTGTCACTCATGGAGCGGGATCCCCGTCCAACGGCCAAGGTGCCGGACTGCACGATTTCACGGATGCCGAACGGCTCGAGCACTGAAAGCAGCGCGGCGAGCTTCTCGGGGGTACCGGTTGCCTCGATCACCAACGAGTCTGTGGACACGTCGACGACTGCGGCACGGAACAGGTCTGCAGCCTGGGTAACCTGCAGGCGTGTCGCGGCATCCGCACGTACTTTGACCAGGATGTGGTCACGTTGTACGGAAGATTCGGAAGTCAGCTCAACGATCTTGATGACGTTGACCAACTTATTGAGCTGCTTGGTGACCTGCTCGATCAGGTCGCCGTCGGCGTCGACGACAACCGTCATGCGGGACATGCCAGGAACCTCGGTGGGTCCCACAGCCAGGGAATTGATGTTGAACGCGCGCCGGGCGAACAGGCTGGCCACGCGGGTCAGCACGCCGGGCTTGTCTTCTACCAGAACGGACAGTGTGTGGCGGGTCATGCCTAGTCCTCCTCTTCCCATTCCGGGGTCATGTTGCGGGCAACCTGGATCTGGTCATTGCTGACACCTGAAGGCACCATGGGCCACACCATCGAGTTGGGGCTGACCACGAAGTCGATGACCACGGGGCGGTCATTGATCTCGAGTGCCTTCTGGATGGTGGCGTCGATGTCCTCGTCACGCTCGCACCGCAGTGCAGCGCAACCGTAGGCGTCGGCCAGCTTCACGAAGTCCGGAATCCGGACGGTGTCGTGGCCTGTGTTCAGGTCCGTGTTGGAGTAGCGGCCCTCGTAGAACAGCGTCTGCCATTGGCGGACCATGCCCAGCGAGGAGTTGTTGATGATGGCCACCTTGATGGGGATGTTGTTGATGGCACAGGTGGCCAGTTCCTGGTTTGTCATCTGGAAGCAGCCGTCACCGTCGATGGCCCAGACCACGCGATCCGGTTCACCGACCTTGGCACCCATGGCCGCCGGAACCGAGTATCCCATGGTTCCTGCTCCACCGGAGTTCAGCCAGGCGTGCGGCCGTTCGTACTTGATGAACTGGGCAGCCCACATCTGGTGCTGGCCCACGCCGGCAACGTAGATGCCTTCGGGACCCGTGAGTTCACCGATCCGCTTGATGACGCGCTGCGGTGCGGTGAGTCCGTCTTCCGGCTCGGTCCAGCCCAGCGGGTACGTATCGCGCAAGTTGCCGAGGAAGGCCCACCAGGAATCCAGGTCCGGGGTTCCGCTCAATTCAAACTGCGTCTTCACGGCTTCGGTGAGTTCGGGAATGATCTCCTTGACCGAACCAACGATCGGGACGTCGGCAGTGCGGTTCTTGGAGATCTCAGCCGGGTCGATGTCAGCGTGGATGACCTTGGCAAACGGGGCGAAGGTCTTCAGCACGCCCGTCACGCGGTCATCAAACCGGGCCCCAAGGGTGATCAGGAGGTCTGCTTGCTGAAGTGCGGTCACGGCGGAGACCGAGCCGTGCATACCGGGCATGCCGACATGCTGCGGGTGCGAATCAGGGAAAGCACCACGGGCCATCAAGGTGGTAACCACGGGAGCGCCGGTAGCCAGCGCAAGTTCCATGAGTTCGGCCGAGGCATGGCCCTTGACCACGCCGCCGCCGACGTACAGCACGGGCTTGCTGGCAGCAGCGATCAGCTTGGCAGCTTCGCGGACCTGCTTGTTGTGTCCACGCACCACGGGACGGTAGCCCGGCAGGTCCACCTTCGGAGGCCAGGAGAACGTCATCTGGCCCACCTGGGCGTCCTTGGCGATGTCCACCAGGACCGGGCCCGGACGACCCGTGGAGGCGAGGTGGAATGCCTCGGCCATCACATGCGGGATGTCGTTGGGGTCCGTCACCAGGAACGAGTGCTTGGTGATGGGCATCGTGATACCCACGATGTCAGCTTCCTGGAAGGCATCGGTGCCGATGACTCCGCTGGATACCTGTCCGGTGATGGCCACCATCGGCACGGAGTCCATGTGGGCATCCATGATGGCGGTAACGAGGTTGGTGGCACCGGGGCCTGAGGTGGCGATGCAAACGCCAACCCGTCCGGTAACCATGGCGTAGCCTTGCGCGGCGTGGCCGGCTCCCTGTTCGTGACGGACCAGGATGTGATTCATGCTGGAGGCCATCAAGGGGTCGTAGGTGGGCAGGATCGCGCCACCGGGCAAACCGAAAATATCGTCCACGCCGAGTTCTTCGAGCGAGCGGACAATTGCTTGCGAGCCGGACATCACCGTTGGGGGTACAACGGTGTTCGGCCCAAGTACAGGAGAGAGAGGTGCAGCAGCGTCGACGACGACGGCCTCAGCCGTACGGTCGACCTTTTCCGGAGCTTTGTGGGCTCCAGCGGACTTTGCAGCCATCAGCGAGGGGCTGATCGGCGATCCTTTGCTCATCGGACTCTTCCTTAGTGGATCTTCAATAGATGGGTCTTGCTTGGGGGAATAAAAAAACCCCTCAGCCTTCCGGCTCTTCGAGGGGTTTGCGCGTGACGGTTCGTTACCAGTCGGGCTAAGCCACGCGCTTGGTAAGGACGACGACGCCGACGGTAACGAATGTGATCATGCGTTCAGTGTTCCCTCTAAGTGAGATACGTGTCAATTGACCACTATCGTATCTCACTATTTGGACAGCCATGTCCGCCTGCCGGACTCCGGCGGCCCTGCGGCAGCCGGAGTCCCAGACAGGAATTATCCGCAGTACGCCCCCGTTGAGGCGCTGTGGACAAGCTTGGCGTACTTGGCAAGGACACCCTTGGTGAACTTCGCCGGCAGCGGCTCCCAGCCCTCCTTGCGGGCTTCGAGCTCCGCCTCGTCCACCAGGAGGTCGAACGAGCGTGCAGCGATGTCGACGCGGATGCGGTCCCCGTCCTTCACAAAGGCGATGGGACCGCCGTCGACCGCTTCAGGGGCAACGTGGCCAATGCAGAGTCCGGTTGTGCCGCCGGAGAACCGGCCATCGGTGAGCAGCAGGACATCCTTGCCCAGCCCTGCCCCCTTGATGGCGCCGGTAATGGCCAGCATCTCGCGCATGCCGGGGCCGCCCTTGGGGCCTTCGTAGCGGATCACCACCACGTCACCCTTATGGATTTCGCCGTTGTCCAGCGCAGTGAGGGCGCCTTGTTCACGCTCGAAGACGCGGGCGGTGCCTTCGAAGACGTCGGCGTCGAAGCCGGCACTCTTCACCACTGCGCCTTCAGGTGCCATGGAGCCGTGGAGGATGGTGATGCCGCCGGTCTTGTGGATGGGGTTGTCCAGCGCCCGGAGGATCTTGCCGTCGAGGTCCGGCGGGTTGATGGAGGCGAGGTTCTCGGCGAGGGTCTTGCCGGTGACGGTGAGGCAGTCGCCATGCAGCAGGCCGGCGTCAAGCAGTGCTTTCATGATGACGGGAACGCCGCCAATCTTGTCCACATCGGTCATGACGTAGCGGCCAAAAGGCTTCAGGTCGCCAAGGTGGGGAATTTTGTCACCGATACGGTTGAAGTCATCAAGGGTCAGCTCGACTTCTGCCTCGCGGGCAATAGCCAGCAAGTGCAGGACGGCATTGGTGGAACCACCGAAGGCCATGGTTACCGCAATGGCGTTTTCAAAGGCCTTCTTGGTCATGATGTCGCGGGCTGTGATCCCCAGGCGCAGCAGGTTCACCACCGCTTCCCCGGACTTACGGGCGAAGTCATCACGACGCCGGTCTGCCGAAGGCGGGGCGGCGGAACCCGGAAGGGACATCCCCAAGGCTTCGCCGATGCAGGCCATGGTGTTCGCCGTGTACATACCGCCGCAGGCACCTTCGCCCGGGCAAATGGCTTTTTCGATCCGGGTGAGGTCTTCCATGCTCATCTTGCCTGCAGCGCAGGCACCGACAGCTTCGAAGGCATCGATGAGGGTGACTTCCTTTTCCGAGCCGTCCTCAAGCTTGACCCAGCCGGGCATGATGGACCCGGCGTAGAGGAACACCGATGCGAGGTCCAGGCGGGCAGCAGCCATCAGCATCCCGGGAAGTGATTTGTCGCAACCGGCCAACAGGACCGAACCGTCGATCCGTTCGGCCTGCATCACCGTTTCCACGGAGTCGGCAATGACTTCGCGGGAAACCAGAGAGAAGTGCATGCCTTCATGCCCCATGGAAATGCCGTCCGAGACGGAAATCGTGCCGAACTGCATGGGAAAGCCTCCACCGGCGTGGACGCCTTCCTTGGCGCCTTGTGCAAGCCGGTTAAGGGAGAGGTTGCAGGGGGTAATTTCATTCCAGGAACTGGCGACGCCGATCTGGGGTTTGGCGAAGTCGTCGTCCCCCATGCCCACTGCACGGAACATCCCACGGGCAGGTGCAGCGTGGATGCCGTCAGTGACCACCCGGCTGCGTGGCTTGATATCCGGCGTGGTGTCTGTCGCAATCTCAGTGTCACTCATGACCAAAGTCTATGGGTACGCAGGCCCGGCCACCGCTGTTCCATGCCGCGTTAAGCGGGACCGGCCGAATATTGCAGGACACCGGCGCGTTCCCTTGTGGTCCAGCCCCCGGCTGTCCGGGGGTTCAGGTTCGCCCGGGAGCATCCTGGAGCTCCCTGGCGATCGCCGCGGCCTCGTTCCTGAGCATGTCAAGGACCATGGCGATGGTGCCCCTGGCTGCAACCTCCTGACGGGACAGGGCAACAATGCTCCTGCTGGCTTTGACGTCCGTCAACGGCCGGAGCACGAGTCCACGCCGGGCACTGGCCCGGGCGGTATAGCGCGGCAGGAGGCAGATCCCGTGGCCGGCGACCACCAGCGCTTCCAATACCCGCAGGTCCGGATACCGCTGGCCGCGCCTGGCTTGACGGCCTGCATGGAGCTCGATCTGGCGAAGGACAGTGTCGAAGGGAAACCCCTCCGGCACGCCGATCCACGGGTAGTCAACCACATCCCCCGGGCTCAAACCTGCCTTCGCTGCCAGCGGATGTCCGGCGGGCATGGCGACGTCCAGGGCCTCTTCGAGCAGCGGGACAACCGTCAGTCCTTGGCGGGCAAATACGTCCGGCCCATCCACGCTGTGGGCCAGGACAATGTCGTAGTCCGCCACCAGCGGCGCGAAGTGGGCGGTTCCCGGGTCTTCGAAGTACGCGTCAAAAGTCAGCCCGTCCACCGCGGATACCCGATGCAGCACCCCGGGCAGGAGCATTTCGGCGGCACTGGGGAAGAAAGCCGCCGAGACACGGGTCTGCCAGCCTTTCCTGTAGGTGTCGATGGTGGACTCAGCGCGCGCCATTGCAGTGGCTATGTCCGCAGCAGCGGCCGCCATGGCATATCCAGCTTCGGTCAACTGGACGCCCCGACCGACTTTTTCCACCAGCACAACACCGATTTCCGCCTGCAGTGTCTTCAATTGCTGCGAGACGGCAGAAGCCGTGACATTCATTGCTTCAGCTGTGGCACCGACGCTTTGCCGGTCTGCCAACTCGCGCAGAATCTGCAGCCTCTTGAAATCCATTCAGCCAGCCTAGGCTACCCCGGAGGAATTGGCTTTCCAGCCATTTCCGGCGCCGGAATTATAGCCTGCAGGGGCGGCAAATTTCCATGGAACAGCAGGTCAAACGCTGGACAGCCCATGGGGAGGCACGTAACGTCAGGAACACCACGAACTGCACCCCTGTGAGCAGAAGGGCATCCACATGGACTGGATAATTTGGGTCATTGTCATTGTGTTGGTCGTTGCCATTATTTGGTGGCTATTGAACCGCAACAAATCACGTAATTCCTCCTCGACTCCAGCACCCGCGGCAATGGAGCCCGCCAACACCGCTTCCCTGCCGGATACGGCCGCAGCAGCGGCGGGAGTAGCCGGACTTGCCGGCGTCACCAACCTGGGCAAAGCTGCCGCAGAGGGCAGCGGTCCCACCGCCGGGGAGCCATCCGGGGAGCCATTTGAGGACCCGGCACCCGCAGTGGACGAGTCCCTGGCAGATGAACCTGCCCAGCTCAAAGCGCGCCGGGACCAGGGTGCGGCCGACGCCGCGCTGTCCACTGACAGTGACACTGTGACTGACGCTGGCGCTGGCCCTGTCACCGACGCTGACAGTGACGCTGGCGCTGGCGCTGATCGCACCTCCCCCATGGGTGAAGTCCGGGATTCGTCGGAAGCCATGTCCACGGAACCGCAGCCAGCCGCCACGCCTGGCCTCACTGTGGATGAGCCTGTCATTGCTGCTCCGGTGGTGGAGGAACCGGAGGTCGGGGAACCCGTGGTGGCAGAACCAACAGTCAACACAGACATAGTCGCCGCCGACACGGTCACCAGCGAGACGGTCAACAGCGACACAGTCAACAGCGGCGCAACGGTGCACTCGGCCGATGCCGGCGACGTTGACGATTGGGATGCCGGCACTGCGGATCCAGCCGGTGCTTCGGAGCCCGCCGGTGCTTCGGCGCTTCCGGCCAAGGATGAGCCTGCAGGCGAGGATGCCACTGCAGCGACGTCTGAGTCGGCAGACAAGGCCGAGTGGGAAACGTCCTGGACGGACTCGTCCGGCACCCCTGTCCACCATCACGAATACACGGACGTCCACGCCCCCACCCTGCCGGGCGCCGAGTCCGCAGCAGCGGAGGACCCCGCAACATCGGGTCACCTCGCCGCCGACCACCCCTACGGAACAGGCTCCTCCAGCACTCAGGCCGACGCCTACCCCGTGAAAGCCAGCGCGACGGCCATGACGTACTACGACGAAGACACCGCAGGCTATGAAGAAGTTGCCGCAGACGTGTGGTTCGAATCGGCGGCCCACGCTGAGGCTGCCGGCTTCAGGCCTCCCAGGCGCAACAGGCACTGAAAGGTCTATCCAGCAGGGTTTCTGAGGGTTACGGCGATCTGATGGTGACGTCGATGGGCAGGCAGGCACGGGCAGCACGAAGTTTGCGCGCGTTCCTGCCTTCCTGTGCCATTGCCTTGGTGCTGGCAGGCTGTACGGGCAGCCCGTCAGCACCTGGAACAGCCGCGACGCCAAACCCAAGCTCCAGCCCGGCAAGTTCCAGCCCCGTTGGACCCGAAGCTCCGGTCGTCACTGAAAAGCTCGACGTCGGGTTGCAGCTGCCGTGGTCGGTGGTGTTCCTCCCTGACGGAACGGCAGTGGTGTCCGAGCGCGACTACGCCCAAGTCAAAGCGATCAGGGACGGGCAGGCCCGTACGGTAGGTGAGGTTCCCGGCGTCGAACCGGGAGGTGAAGGCGGCCTCCTGGGCCTTGCGTTGTCTCCATCCTTCGGCAGTGACCGCTGGCTGTATGCGTACTTCACCTCCGCCACCGACAACCGGATTGCCAGGATGACGCTGATGCAGGGCCCGGATGGCTCGTTGTCCCTGGGCGAGCCGGAGGTTGTCTTCTCCGGAATTTCCAAGGCATCCACCCACAACGGCGGCCGGATCCGCTTTGGTCCCGACGGTTTCCTGTATGCAGGCACGGGGGATTCACAGCGGCGGGAACAGCCTCAGGACATCAACGCTTTGGGCGGCAAGATCCTGCGCCTTACCCCTGATGGGCGGCCTGCCCCGGGCAATCCCTTCGGCGACAATCCCGTCTTCAGCTACGGGCACAGGAACGTACAGGGACTGGCATGGGACAACGAGGGCAGGCTATGGGCCAGCGAGTTCGGACCTGACGTGGATGATGAATTGAACCTGATCACCCCGGGTGGCAACTACGGGTGGCCCACTGTGACCGGAGCTCCGGGCAGGAGCGGCCTGATTGATGCCAAGGTGGTGTGGCCTTCAACGTCCGAAGCGTCTCCGAGCGGACTGGAAATTGTTGGCAACGTGGCCTACACAGGTGCCCTTCGTGGCCAACGGCTGTGGAGCGTGCCGCTCGACGAAGAGACGGCAGGAAAACCTGTGGCTTATTTCACAGGACAATATGGGCGCCTCAGGGATGTTGCCCGGGCCCCCGACGGCACCCTGTGGGTGATCAGTAACAACCGGAACCCCGACTTTGCGCTGATTCTGAGGGTCTCGCCCTAGCGCCGGCCACCCTGTACGGGTCGATTTCGCAGTTGGGCGGATCTCGTGTATAGTTTCATGTCGTTGCGGAGATCGCCGGGGAAACAAAAGCCCCAAAGGTTGGTCGAATTCAACAGCTGCACCTCTAGCTCAACTGGCAGAGCAATTGACTCTTAATCAATGGGTTCCGGGTTCGAGTCCCGGGGGGTGCACCAAGGAAGCCCTGGAGTGATTTTCACTCCAGGGCTTTTTTTATTTCTCCTTCCACCGTGGAATCACCCCGTCATGGCATGCATCACTCCCCCACTCCTTTTGGTTTTGAACAGTCCAAATCTCGTGTAGAGTTATTCCTCGTTGCGGAGCTCAACGAGGAATGCGAATTCATCGAAGACTTGGACAACAGCTGCACCTCTAGCTCAACTGGCAGAGCAATTGACTCTTAATCAATGGGTTCCGGGTTCGAGTCCCGGGGGGTGCACCAATAACAAAAAGGCTCCGGATCGTGAAAACGATCCGGAGCCTTTTTGTTTGGCCTGGCCGAGGCGCTCCGGGTAGGAACGCCTCGGTCTGGGCCTTGGTGTAAGTCAGCTCTGTGCTGCGTCAGCTGCGTCAGCTGCGCCTTCGCTGGGTTCCGGCTCGGGAGCAGGCAAACCAGCCAGCCCCCGGACTACGATCCTCAGCTCCTCACGCAACCGTGCAGTATCAACGGCAACCGGAGACAGGACGTCCTGCTCAAGCTTTACCGCTTCGGCAAGCGCTGCACTGCCGGCATCCGTAAGGGTCACCACGTGGCTTCTGCGGTCGGAGTCGCTGCGCTGGCGCGTGATGTGCCCGTGCAGCTCCAACCGCGCAAGAGTGGTACCCATTGTCTGGGCCTTGACCCGCGCAACTTCGGCCAATGCTGCCTGCGTTATTGCACCTTTGGCAGCAAGCACCTGCATGGCTATGACCCCGGCGTGGGTAAGGCCGATGGACTTCAATTTTTCATTCCACGAGATTTCCACCAGGCGCGCAGCTGTCGAAAGCAATCGGGTGGTGGGCCATCTCTCCATATCTGGCATGCCGACAGTATATGCGCGGACGGGGAGCCAGTGCGGCTTCACCCCACTAAACTGGGAAATCGCGATCCCCAGCTAGGAGCATATTGTGGCAGAACGACTTATCCCGGGCGACGTCGCCCCGAACTTCTCACTTCTGGATGAAACCGGTAAAAGCGTTGGCTTGGCGGACTTCCGCGGACGCAAAACCATCGTCTATTTCTATCCGGCAGCATCAACCCCCGGCTGCACCAAGGAAGCCTGTGACTTCCGCGACACCCTGGCTTCACTGCAGGCTGCAGGCTATGAGGTTGTTGGCATCTCTCCCGATCCCGTCAAAGCACTGGCGAAGTTTGCATCCGAAGAACAACTGACCTTCCCGCTCCTCTCGGACGAGGACCATGCTGTGGCTGAGGCCTACGGAGCTTGGGGCGAGAAGAAGAACTACGGCAAGACCTACATGGGACTGATCCGGTCCACGGTGGTGGTGGATCCCGAAGGAAAGGTGTCTCTGGCGCAATACAACGTGCGTGCAACCGGGCATGTTGCCAAGCTCCGCAGGGACCTCAAGCTGGACAGCTAGCAGGTACACTGGAGGCCGATGGCGGGCCGCCCCTGGGGCGCCGGCCATCAGCCGGCGCGAGTGGTGAAATTGGCAGACACGCAGGATTTAGGTTCCTGTGCCTTCGGGCGTGGGGGTTCAAGTCCCCCCTTGCGCACAGCATCAAAGGCAGTGAATGGACCACATAGAACACCCCCGATTTTGCAATCGGGGGTGTTTTTTCCTCAAGCAGCGGGGACAGCTTCCTGAAAATGCGCTGGGAAGTGCACTCAGGAGGTTCAACTAGACTGGAATGCGGTCTGGCAAAGCCGGCCACAGCACTTCCGACCGGCTTGAGGGGACAAGAGTGGCAAGCAGCAAGATGCGGCGACTGACCGTACAGTTCGTAGCTGCAGCAGCGGTTTTAGGGCTGGCAGCATGCACAGGAGCGCCGGGATCTGCGCCGTCTTCGTCTTCCAGCAGTACAGCTCCCGCAGAGCCTGCTGCCACCTTCAATTTCGGTACTGCCTCCATGCCCCTTGGGCTCGATCCCGCCATGACCGCGGATTCAGAGTCCTACCGGGTCACCCGCCAGGTCCTCGAAGGACTGGTGGGCGTCGATGGCGCCACAGGTGAGACCACTCCCCTTTTGGCCACGGAGTGGAAAGACAGCAACAACGGGCTCAGCTACGATTTCACGCTCCGCTCCGCAGTAACCTTCCACGATGGCACCCCACTTGACGCTGCAGCTGTCTGCGCAAACTTCAACCGCTGGTTCACCTTTTCCTCCGAGCTCCGGAAACAAGCTCCCGGGATCTCTTTCCAAGGGGTGTTCAAGGCTTACTCGGACGAACCCGTGTTCTCCATCTTCAAAGACTGCAAAGTGGTCTCTGCCACTGACGTCCAGATCAACCTGACGCGGCCTTTCACCGGTTTCCTCCAGGCGTTGACCCTTCCCGCCTTCGCCATTTCCTCGCCCACCGCCCTGGAAGCACAAAAAGCGAACGTGCTGGACCAGACCCTCAACGGCCAGGCCGTGTCCGCCTACGCCAGCCACCCCGTGGGGACGGGCCCATATGAATTCAGTGCCTGGGATGAGAATAAAATCACCCTGGCCACCTACAAGGGCTACTGGGGCAACCGCGGCCAGATAGCAACCATCAACTTCATTCCCTACGACCGCGCCGAAACGCGTCAGCAAGCCCTCTTGGACGGCAAGATCGATGCCTACGACCTGGTCACCCCCAGCACGTTTGACCAACTGGTAAAGAAGGGCGTGCAGATCATCCAGCGCGATCCGTTCTCCGTGATGTACCTCGGGATCAACCAGGCAACAGCCCCGTTGGACAAGCTCGAGGTCCGGCAGGCAATCGAAATGGCAGTCGATAAAGAAACATTGATCCGGCGGTTCTTCATCGACAACACGGCCCAAGCCTCGCAGTTCGTGCCGCCCAAGCTCAGCGGCTTCAACAACAATGCCCCCTCCCTGGGGTACAACCCCGATAAGGCCAAGGCCTTGCTGGAAAAGGCGGGTTACAAGGGCGAGGAAATCAAGTTCTACTACCCGTTGAATGCCACCCGCGCCTACATGCCCACTCCGGAGAAGATCTACGCTGAAATCAGCCGCCAGCTGGTTGCCGTGGGCTTGAACATCAAGCCGGTGCCCGTGGACTGGGAGGGCGGCTACCTGCAACGGGTCCAGTCGGCCGGAGACCGCGGCCTGCACCTCCTGGGGTGGAACGGCTCCTACGCTGACGCCGACAACTTCCTGGGGCCGCTCTTCGGCGAGAAACGCGCCGAGTTCGGCTATGCGGATTCAGAAGTATTCCACAAAATCGAGCGGGCACGCGCCATGCCTGATGGTGACGACCGCAACGCCCAGTACCAGGCCATCAATGCCGAAATCGCAGCCTCGGTCCCGGCAGTGCCCATCGCCTTCCCCATCTCGGCGTTGGCGCTGTCCAACAAGGTGGAAAGCTACCCGGCTTCACCGGTCCTCAACGAAGTTTTCACGAACGTCCGCTTAAAGCCTTGACGATTGCCCGCAATTTCAGTATTGGGTCTGCGCGGGGATATTCTGTGACAGCCAGTGCCGCCGCTAACGGAGATTGATCGTGACCTTCATTTCCAAGACTCAACATGCCGACGTCGTCCTTATTGGCGGCGGAATCATGAGCGCCACCCTTGGTGCGTTCATCAAGCAACTCGAACCCACCTGGACCATCTCCCTGTTCGAACGACTCGACGAAGCGGGGCTTGAGAGCTCCGGACCGTGGAACAACGCCGGCACCGGACATGCCGCGCTGTGTGAGCTTAACTACTCGCCCGCAGCCAAAGACGGCTCCGTGGACCCCTCCAAGGCCCTCCACATCAACGAGCAGTTCCAGCTCTCGCGCCAATTCTGGTCCCACCTCGTGGACAGCAGCGTTATCGGTTCCCCCAAGGGCTTCATCAACACCGTTCCGCACATGAGCTTCGTCATTGGCGACGACCACGCGGACTTCCTCAAGACCCGGTACGAGGCACTGAAGCCCAACACACTGTTCCGCAGCATGGAATACACCGAGGACCAGGACCAGATTGCCAAGTGGGCGCCCCTGATCGTCAAGGGACGCGACCGTAAGCAACGGGTTGCCGCTACCCGGGCTGCTGAAGGCACCGACGTCGATTTCGGCGCCCTGACACGTGAGCTGACCACCTACCTGCAGGACAGCGGCGCCGAGGTCAATTACGGCCACGACGTCACCAACATCAACCGGGCTGCAGGTGGCGGCTGGGACCTTTCCATCAAGCATCACAAGTCCGGCGAGCACGGCCGGATCCATGCGAAGTTCGTCTTCGTCGGAGCCGGCGGCGGAGCCCTGCACCTCCTCCAGGCTTCCGGCATTCCCGAGAGCAAGGGCTACGGCGGTTTCCCCGTTTCCGGCCAGTTTTTCCGCTGCACGGACGACGCCATCACGTCCCAGCACAGCGCCAAGGTATACGGGCAGGCATCCGTAGGAGCGCCGCCCATGTCCGTACCGCACCTGGACACCCGCTACGTGGACGGCAAGCGTTCGCTGCTGTTCGGCCCGTACGCCGGTTTCTCCACCAACTTCCTGAAGACCTCCAGCTACCTGGACCTGCCCTTGTCCATCCGGCCGGGAAACATCATTCCCATGCTGGCTGTAGCCAAGGACAACATGGACCTCACCGCTTACCTCATCAAAGAGGTGGCCAAGCGCCATGAGGCCAAGGTTGAGGCCCTGCGCGAGTACTACCCGGAAGCTGCCGGTGGTAATTGGGAACTGATCACGGCCGGCCAGCGTGTACAAATCATCAAGAAGCACCCTCAGAAGGGTGGCGTCCTGCAGTTCGGCACCGAGGTCATTGCCTCCCGCGATGGTTCCATTGGCGCATTGCTGGGTGCCTCTCCGGGAGCCTCCACTGCTGTACCAATCATGATCGAACTGCTCCAGAAGTCCTTCCCGAAGAACTTCAAGGGCTGGCAGTCCAAGCTCAAGGACATGATGCCGGGCTACGGCGTCAAGCTCAACGAGAACCCTGAGCTCGCTGCCGAACTCGAAGCAAGCACCGCGCGTTCGCTGCAACTCGAAGTGGCAAACGCCGTCCAAAGCTAGGCCATACCCGGGGCTGCGGCCGGTTCCCGTCAGACGAATCGTTTCGTAGACCCTGGGAGTCAATGCAATGTTCCGCCTGGCCAAGCTTTCTCTGGGAAACCGGGCCCTGATCGCGCTGATCACCGTCTTCGCTGCCGTGTTCGTCGTGATCACCATGGGATCCCTGAAGCAGGAACTCATACCGTCCATCGAGTTCCCGCAGATCACTGTGGTGACCTCGATGCCGGGGGCCTCTCCGGAGGTGGTGGACAAGCAATTGAGCCAGCCCCTGGAAACAGCACTGAACAGTGTTGAGGGGCTGGAGTCCACCACGTCGACCTCCCGCAACGGTGTTTCACAAATCACCATGGTGTTCACCTACGGGTCCAACCTTGACCGGGCACGCAACCAGATTGACCGGGCCATCTCGAACGCCAAGCGGGTTCTGCCGGCCGACGTCGAGCCACAGTCCATTGCCGGGAACATCAGCGATTTTCCGATTGTCTACCTGGCCGTGTCCTCGGACAAACCGCTGAGCGAACTCAACGCGGACCTCTTGCGGTTGAGCGTTCCACGGCTGCAGAAGATCGACGGCGTCCGCGGCGCCGACGTCACCGGTGGAGCCAGCCAGCACATCCTGATCGAACCGCGCCCGGCGGATCTGGCCACCACTGGAGCGTCCATCCAGGCCATCAGCAGCGCTTTGAAGAACAATGGCACCCTGGTCCCCGTGGGCACCATCGAGGACCAGGGAAAGACGCTGTCCCTCCAGCTCGGAAGTCCGGTTGATTCGCTGGAGATCATCAAGGGGCTGCCCCTGGCCGGCGCCAAGACCGCGGCCACTATCGGGTCGGTAGCCGATGTCAGCATCGAAGACGACGCCGCCACCTCCATTACGCGCACCAACGGCAAGCCGACGCTGGCGCTGTCCGTCACCAAAAAGCCCGAGGGCGATACCGTGGCGATTTCCCATGCCGTGCGGGACGCGATCGCACCTATGCAGGAAGAACTCGGCAACAACGCAACGTTCACACCGGTCTTCGACCAGGCTCCGTTCATTGAGAAGTCCATCAAGGACCTCACCACCGAAGGACTCCTTGGACTGGGCTTCGCCGTGGCCGTCATCCTGGTTTTCCTCATGTCCGTACGATCGACCTTGGTGACCGCTGTTTCGATACCGCTGTCCCTGCTGATCACCTTCATCGGCATCTCGGCCACAGGCTATTCCCTGAACATCCTCACTTTGGGTGCCCTGACCATTGCGATCGGGCGCGTGGTTGATGACTCGATCGTGGTGATCGAGAACATCAAGAGGCATCTGAGTTACGGTGAAGCCAAGCTGACAGCCATTTTGACCTCCATCAGGGAAGTCGCCGGGGCCATCACCGCTTCGACGTTGACCACCGTTGCCGTCTTCCTGCCCATTGCCTTTGTGGGAGACCTGGCCGGGGAGCTGTTCCGGCCTTTCGCCCTCACAGTGACCATCGCCCTGTTGTCCTCACTGCTGGTCTCGCTCACGATCGTGCCAGTCCTGGCCTACTGGTTCCTCGCTTCCCCGACACAGGGAGCGGCGACCCAGGCTTCCCTCCGGGAAGCTGCGGCAAAAGCCCGGGAAGCCGAGGAAAGAAGCAGGCTCCAGCGCGGCTATCTTCCGATCCTGGCGAAAACACAGAAACACCCGGTTATCACGTTGTCCGCCGCCGCCTTGATCCTTGTGGCAACGGTCGCCGTTTCACCGCTCCTGGCCACTGACCTGCTGGGCCGCTCCGGCGAGAACAGCATGACCGTACGCCAAGTGCTTCCAGCCGGCACGAGCCTGCAGGCCACCAGCGATGAGGCAAGCAAGATCGAGGATTCCCTCAAGGGCATCAACGGCATCAAAGACGTGCAGGTCACCTCCGGAAACGCCCAGACAGGCTTCGCCGCCCTGACCTCCACTGGTTCCTCCAACTCGACGTTCACCATTGTGACTGATGAGAAAGTGAACCAGGCCAAGCTCCAGGATGAGGTCCGCTCCAAGCTCCAAGGCGCGGCGGGAAAGATCACTGTCGGGTCCCAGCAAGGTGGATTCGGCACATCTTCCACGGTGGACATCACTATCCGGGCAGCGAACTCCGCCGATCTCCAAACGGCCAGCGACGCCACGGTGAAGGCCATGGAAGGAGTGCCCGGCAGTTCGGAGGTAGCCACCAACCTGGCCTCCAAGCAATCAGTGGTCCAGGTCCGCGTTGACCGCGCCAAGGCCGTGGCCGCCGGACTGACCGAGGAGCAGGTTGGGGCCTTCCTTGCTTCCACCGTCAGCCCCGTCCCTGCCGGCACCGTGCGCATCGATACCAACGACTACCCTGTGCAGATCGGCGAGGGCACCCGGTTCACCAGCATTGCTTCGGTGCGGGCGCTCCAGCTCCCCACAGCCCGGGGTGGCGTGGCGCTGGAGACGATCGCCGCCGTCGAGCAGGTTGATACTCCTGTGTCCATCACCAGCAGCAATGGGCAGCGTACAGCGCGGGTGACTGTCACGCCGTCAGGTTCCAACCTAGGCAGCGTCAGCGCCGCGGTCCAGGAGCGTCTTGCATCCCTGGAACTTCCGGCCGGGGTTACAGCCACCATCGGAGGTGCGACCACCCAGCAGGCGGAGTCGTTCCGGCAGTTGGGCCTGGCACTGCTGGCAGCCATCGCGATTGTGTACGTCATCATGGTGGCAGCGTTCAAGTCACTCATCCAGCCCCTGATCCTGCTGGTCTCCGTGCCGTTCGCGGCAACGGGAGCGGTAGGCCTGCTCCTGGTGACCGGTGTTCCGCTGGGCCTGCCCTCGTTGATCGGCATGCTGATGTTGGTAGGCATCGTAGTCACCAACGCTATTGTCCTCATTGACCTCATCAACCAGTACCGCAAGCCCCACGATGGCAGCCCCGGCATGAACGTCGCGGAGGCCATTACGCACGGCGCCCGCCAGCGGCTCCGCCCCATCCTCATGACGGCGTTGGCCACGGTGTTCGCACTGACGCCCATGGCATTTGGACTTACCGGCGGCGGCGGCTTCATTTCACAGCCCCTGGCGATCGTGGTGATCGGAGGCCTGGTCTCCTCCACGGCGTTGACCTTGGTGCTGGTCCCGGTCCTCTACAAACTGGTGGAGGGACGCAGGGAAAAGAAAGACTTGCTGAAGGCCTTGAAGGAGAAGCCGGCACCTGAATCCGGAAGCGGAACAGCCGCCCCGGCAGGAAACGCGGCCGGTGGCTCCTCCGATGAATTCCAGGATTGGACCACGGGAATGATTCCCAGGGTCAAGGGTCGCCGCGCTGCCCACAACCCCGGCGAATAGCGGCCACAGCCAACAAACTCCATGACATGCAGGGCCGGGAACAATTCCCGGCCCTGCCCTGTTACAGGTATCGATACATGCAAATGCATCTAGTTTGAGGTACACTGTTGAAAGAGCCCGGACCTCGGGCAGGGAGAAAGGCACATCATGCAGATCGGCGTATTCAGCGTCAGCGACATCACAGCTGACCCCACCACGGGCCGCACACCCACAGAGAACGAACGCATCAAGGCCTCCGTTGCCATCGCCAAAAAGGTCGAAGAAATCGGCATGGATGTCTATGCCCTTGGCGAGCACCACAACCGGCCGTTCTTCTCCTCCTCCCCCACCACGACGTTGGCCTACATCGCTGCCCAGACCGAGCGCATCACGCTGTCCACGGCCACCACACTGATCACCACCAACGATCCTGTGAAGATTGCCGAAGACTTCGCAATGCTTCAGCACCTCTCCGACGGCCGCGTGGACCTGGTCCTTGGCCGCGGCAACACTGCACCGGTCTACCCCTGGTTCGGCAAGAACATCCAGGACGGCGTTGAGTTGGCCATTGAGAACTACAGCCTGCTCCGCAAGCTGTGGGATGAGGACACCGTCAACTGGTCGGGCAAGTTCCGCACGCCTCTGCAGAACTTCACCTCCACGCCGCGCCCCCTCGACGGCGTCGCCCCGTTCGTGTGGCACGGTTCAATCCGCACACCGCAGATCGCGGAAGTTGCCGCGTACTTCGGCGATGGCTTCTTCGCCAACAACATCTTCTGGCCCAAGGAGCACTACCAGCAGCTGATCGGCCTCTACCGTGAGCGTTACGAGCACTACGGGCACGGCAAGGCAGACCAGGCAATTGTGGGACTCGGCGGTCAGTTCTTCATGAGAAAGAACTCCCAGGACGCGGTGAAGGAATTCCGCCCGTACTTCGACAACGCACCGGTTTACGGCCATGGACCGTCCTTGGAAGACTTCACCTCCCAAACGCCCCTGACCGTGGGAAGCCCCCAGGAAGTCATCGAAAAGACGCTGACTTTCCGTGAGGCCTTCGGCGACTACCAGCGCCAGTTGTTCCTGATCGACCACGCCGGACTTCCCCTGAAGACCGTGCTTGAGCAGCTGGACCTGTTTGGTGAGGAAGTCCTTCCTGTCCTGCGCAAGGAATACGCCGCCATGAAGCCCGCCCACGTGCCGGACGCTCCGACCCACGCATCCCGCGTGGCCGCTTCGCTGGAGGAAAAGGTCAGCGAATCCGCTACTGCAGGTGCCGCGGGGCAGGACGCCTGATGTCCGGTCCAACGGGCGCGGCATCCTCCGCCGTTCGCCTCGCCGCCGAAACCTGGGAGTCGCTGTTCCGCTCCCAGGTGGCGGTGATGCGGAAACTTCAGTCAGGTCCGGCGTTCAAGACCCTGCCCGTCAAGGAATACGACGTCCTTTTCACGTTGTCCAAGTGCCCTTCCGGCCAGCTGCGGCTCAATGAGATCAATGACAAGGTTCTGCTGAGCCAGTCGAGCCTGAGCCGTTTGGTGGATCGCCTGGAGAAGCGCGGATTGGTGGAGCGGACGGCAGCCCCCGACGACGGCCGCGGAGTGCTGCTCTCACTCACCGAGGCCGGCAGCGAGCTTCAAAAAGCCATCGGACGGGACCATGTAAGGGACATCGCCCATTTGGTGGGGCCCGCACTTACACCCGAAGAACAGCGTGAACTACTCCGCTTGACCGAAAAACTCCGGGCCTCGGTGGCCGGACACTAGCTAAGCCGGACGAGCTCCCGGAGGTTTTCCACCGGGAGCTCGCCATTGACCGAAGCACTGACCTTGAGTGTCTTCAGCGTCAGGCTGCCGCCTACGGTGGAGAGGAACGCCGTGTCCGAGGAATCCCGGCCGGCGGTGATCCTCAGCATGGATTCGCGCGGAGCAAGGCCTGTGGGATCGATGATGTACCAGGCGCCGTCAACGTAGGCTTCGGCAACGGCATGGAAATCCATGGGACTCAGCCCGGGAGCGTACACAGCCGCGAGCCGCGCGGGAATGTCTTTGGCCCGCAGCAGGGCGATCGCCAGATGGGCAAAATCGCGGCACACGCCCTTGCGGTGCAGCAACGTTTCCACGGCTCCATCAGTACCCCGCGAAGAACCGCTGACGTAACGGAGTTCACCGTTGACCCAGTCGCGGACAGCCTGAAGCAGTTCAACGCCTTGCAGGTTTCCGAACTCGGCATAGGAAGTAGGCAGCAGCCTGTCCGACTCCGCATATCTGCTGGGCCGGACGTAGCGGATCAGTTCCATGGGATTGGAGGTTTCGGGGATGCCAACGCCGTGGACAGTTGCCCTGTACTCCACGGTCACTTCACTGGGCTCGGTGAACTCAAGGTAGTGGAAGCGTCCGCCGTGGTGGTCGCAGAGTTCGGCAAAGGGAAGCTCCCCACCTGCCGCCGTGATGGACAGGGTTTCGGTCACTGAGTCGTAGCCGGAATTTTGGGCCACGGCTATGGCCATGGCTACTTTGGTGTTGGCTGCGGTCTTGAAAACGAGCGTGGCAGCAACGTTGCGTTCCATTGATCTCCGGGGTGTGTTGCGACGGGAAGCCCCCAACGCCGCCGTATGTGTGAACCAGCCAATCGCCTGGGCTATTGATTGACCTTCAGAGACAGTAGCATCCGCTGGACATTGGCGAATTCAGAACCGTGGACCGCATACTTTGCCGCGAGGTCAAGAGTTTCGAAAGACTTGGCCGGGGCCACCTTCTCGTCGGCAGCATATGCATGGAGCACGGGGATGTCTCCAAAGGAATAGTCGCCTTTCCCATCCGGTCCCAGCACCCGGTTCCTGAGTTCGCACGATTGCCCGTCAGCCCCGGCCACCGTATTGGTGATGCCATATGAGCCGAAGAATTTGTATCCCTGGATCACCCGGAAAACCGCCCGTGGATCAATGGTGTCCGGCCCATCGGCATGCGGAACGTCCAAAGGTACGCTGCTGATCACTACATAGGGCCTGGCTTGTCCGGCCGGGCAATTGACCGGAGCAGATGGCGGCAGGCCGGTCTGGAGGGTGGCAACGTATTTCCCGGCACCGTCCTTGACTTCGACCTTCACTGCTGCCGGCAAGGAACCCGGCTCGGGAGTCACCGACTGGGCAATCCAATCCCTGGGCAGTTCGAAACTGACGCTCTTGGCCGGATCCGTATAGGTCTTCCATGAAAGCGCCGTTGCTGCGGGACCCGGCGTGGCGACGGCCGCCCCCGACGAAGCCGCCTGGCCCTCCGGGCCCGGTGTTGCCGAGGGTGAGCCAACGGCGGTACCAGGCTCCGGCGTCGCGCTTTCCGTCGGCGCCCCCGTGCCCGACTCCGAACTGTTCGGCTTCGACGTTGCCGTGGAGGTAACCTGCGGTCCCTTGTTTTCAGCCGAGCAAGATGCCGTTGCGGCCAGGACCGTCCCTGCAAGGACCAAGGCAGCGAGCTTCACCGGAACGCGCTTCAGGTTCATGATGCCGATCATGGCCCCAGCCTATCGGCGGCGATACCGCGACACGCACAGGGTTAGGCTGTGGGTATGGCTCCCGATCAGCAGGACTATTTCGAGGACGACATCCCCACCATGTCAGCGGTTGATATAGCCGACTGGCGCCTGCGGACGTTCGCCCTGTACGACAAAGTGCGTCAACTTGCAGCCACCAATCCTTTCGACGCCCACGTTTTCTGGCGCCAGGAGCGGGACCTGATGTTTGCCACCCATCCGGCATCCGCGCTGACGGCCGGGATGAAGGCCTCCTTTTCAGGACTGCGTACGGCTGACTACGACCCCGCCTTCCGCAGGCACGCGGTGTTGCTCCCTGACGGATCCGGGCAGGAAATGAATGTTGAGACAGGCACCGACGGCGTTGTGCCGTTTGTCAGGATCGGCACCTTCGACTTGGATGAACTGGGCTCCTTGGCAGTGTGGCGGCTCAGGAGCTACGGCGGCGGGATCTTTGTCCCGTTCCGTGACACCACCGCAGGCAAGGATGGCGGAAGCTACGGGGCGGGTCGGTACCTGCTGGACACGGTCAAGGGCTCCTTCCACGGCACCAGGAGCTCCTCCGGTGAACCGGAGTTCATCCTGGATTTCAACTTTGCCTACAATCCCTCCTGCGCCTACAACGAGGCTTGGGCGTGCCCCTTGGCAGGACCGGACAACCGGTTGGCCACAGACATTCCCGTGGGCGAACTCTACGTGGGCTAGCCAAACACCCCTCCTGGGCCAACGACTGTGAGGGCCGCGATGGCCGCCGTTATGGTCAACGGGGCCACGATCAAGCCCAACACCGCGTAACCCTTCCACTTGATCAACACGTTCATGCGGACCAGGCGATCGTGCCACAGCAGGGTGGCCAGGGAAGCCCATGGCGTGATCAGGGGTCCTGCATTGACACCTATCAAGAGTGCAGCCATCCGCACTGGACTTCCTGCCAGCGGCTCGGCCAAAAGATAAGCAGGCAGGTTGTTGACCACATTGGATCCAAGCGCACCTGTCATGGCCAACCTCAGCAGTTCGACGAAGCCGCTTCCTTCCCCTGCCACCTGCCCAAGCAACACGGAGGCGCCAAGGTACTGGGTTGCTTCGACCACCAGGAAAAGGCCGCACGTAAAAAGCAGCAGCGACCACGGAATCAGCGTCACCTTAAGCACTTTCGGGCGCCGAATGGCGAAAAACGCCGCCAGCACCACGGCTGCGGCGGTGGCCGGAATCCAGATCGCCGCACCGGACACCAGGGCCGGCAAGAGGAGAACCAGGACCACGGCGCTGGCACCCAGCAGCACCCGATCAGGGGCGGCGGCCGATGTTGGCTCTGGGGCGGGTCGTGCAGAATCCAAGGCGTAGGTCTTGCGCAGCTCGCGCCGGAACACCACTGCAACGAACACCAACGGAACCACAATTGCCGCCAGGGACGGAGCCCACATCAGGCGGGCAAACTGTGCCGGGCTGATGCCACCCAGATTGTGCTGCGCCAGGAGGTTCGTCAGATTGGAAATCGGCAGCAACAGACTCGCCGTATTCGCCAGCCACACCGTGGTCAAGGCCGAGGGCAGGACGGGCAACCCGGCTTGGCGGGCTACGGTGACCACCACCGGAGTCAGCAGGACCGCCGTCGTATCCAGCGACAGGAAGATCGTACTCAGGACGGCGAACAGCGCAAGCAGCAACCACAACAGGACACCACGGCCACGACCCCATCTCCGGAGTCGCCGGGCAATCCACTGGAAAGTCCCTGCCTCACTGACGAGCTCGGTGACCACGGTCATGGCAACGACGAACGCCAGGATGGGTGCCACCCGGTCTACCAGGACGGCTACTTCGTGCCACGGTAAAACGCCCGTGGCAACGGTTACCCCGCCTGCCACGAGGAGAACCAATCCGATGATCGCCAGGCGCATGAATCGGATTCTAAGCCCGGGGCCTGGGATTCTCCCCCAGGCGCTCTGGTTTCCCCGTCCGTTCAGACCCATCCATTCACACCCAGCCGGGGCACAAGCCGTCACGGGACCGTAAGCAATGGAACGCGGTTGTGCTGTCCCCCGAAGCCTAGGCTTGATCCATGAACCGAATCCGGATTTTCATTCGCTCCCACAGGGCTCTTGCCGCAGTGATCGCAGTGATGGTCCTGGCAGCGGTGATGGCAGGGGCAGCACTCTTCCAACCGTGGCGGATTTTCACCAGCAGCAATGTCAACGAAGCGCTGCCTGTTGTGGAAGGCCCTGCGAACACATCATCGGGTGGTGGGACGGCGGCTGCGTCACCTGGGAACACCGCGACCCAGCCCACCAACCCCCAGCCCACCAACCCCCAGCCCACCAGTCCCCTGCCCACCAATCCCATCCCAAGCCCGGCGATTCTCAAGAGCGGCGCCTTCGAATCCCAGGAGCATGAGACCACCGGCTCCGCGCAGTTGCTGGCGTTGCCCGACGGCAGCCACGTACTGCGCCTCGAGAACCTGGCCAGCAGCGACGGACCCGATGTCAAGGTGTGGCTCAGCAGCCTGGAAGCAGGCGGTGACTGGTTCAAATACCGCTCAGGGGCTTACGTGGACCTCGGCAGTATCAAGGCCACCCACGGAAACCACAATTGCGCCATTCCCGCCGGCACTGACGTCAGTGGGCTGACGTCGGTAGTCCTGTGGTGCGATCGCTTCAGTGTAGCTTTCGGATCTGCACCGCTGGCCTGAGGCGCAGCGAAGCCGCCCCTGCCTATCCCGGATGATCGCGCAACTGCCACAAGAACAGCCACAAGAAGTAACGCGGGCCAAGGAACACCGGCACAACGCATCAGAGGACGTAGGATGTCATCATGACTTCACGCCTCCCTCGTCGTATTGCCCGTGTCCGGCCCGTCCCGCCGCTCTCAGCCGATGAGCACTTCTTCGTGGCCAATGACGCCCGGGACTTCGGCTCCGATGCCGGCCGGGAGTGGACAGTGATCGATTCGCCGTTCCCGTCATCCCGGGCGAACACCGCCAGTCCAGCGCGGGACGGCTGGGAGACCGGTGCGACGGTCACGGAAGGCTCCTTCACTTTCCTGGCACCGGCCGTCCCCGTGAATGTGTTGGGCATGGCGCACAACACAGGCCAGCCGGGCCGCGACCTGCCGCCCCAGGCATTCCACAAGGCCGCCTCGAGTGTGGTTGGCCCTGGCGAGGCCATCCAGCTGGACTCCACGGTGGGCTACGTCGACCCTGAAGCCGAACTAACGGTAGTCATCGGGCGCCCCGCCCGCGGTTTGACTGCCGAAACGGCGCGTTCGGCGGTTCTCGGCTACACCATCGGCAACGACGTCTCGGCAAGGGATCTGCAGAAAACCGACGAACTCTGGATCAGCGCCAAAAGCCAGGACACCTTCACTCCAGTCGGCCCATGGATTGTCACGGACCTTGAGGCCTCCAACCTGGAAATCGGGATCGTACACAACGGCCATGAACTTCAGACCGCCAGTTCAGCTGACCTGGGTTGGAAAGTGGATGAGATCCTTGTTTACCTGACCTCTTTCATGACCCTCCAGCCCGGCGATCTTGTGCTGACGGGCTTCCCCGCCGAGTGCGCCCGCATCCAGCCAGGCGACACCGTGGTGTGCCGGGTTGAGGGG
Source organism: Arthrobacter sp. UNCCL28 (assembly GCF_900102805.1). Lineage (NCBI taxonomy): Bacteria > Bacillati > Actinomycetota > Actinomycetes > Micrococcales > Micrococcaceae > Arthrobacter > Arthrobacter sp. UNCCL28. The sequence goes on along the minus strand of NZ_FMWE01000001.1, from coordinate 908,019 downwards.
ATAGGCGAGCTCCGGAACCCCGTTACCGGCGCTTCCTGGGAAGATCTTCCGGCGTAGTGTGTCAGGCTTAAGCCATGGAGACAGCTGCGGACGCCACTGAGCTACGCCCGTCTCCCCCGCAGAAACCACCCCGCATACGCCACCGTGGGGTCCTGAAATACCCCGTAGTGCGGCAATTGATCCGCTTTACCGGGGTGGGTGTGGTCTGCACCGCGAGCTCGCTGGCCATCTACGCGTTGTTGCGTCCGTGGATTGACCCCCAGCTGGCAAACGCCGTGGCATTGATTGCGACCTCGCTGATGAATACGGCGTTGAACCGCAGGCTCACGTTCAAGATCACGGGGAAAAAGAAGCGCACCCGGGATCACCTCAGCGGGGTCCTGGTGATCGCCATCGCCTTGGTCATCACCGGTGGCAGTCTGGGTTTGCTGCACCTCTTCCGGCCCGAAGCCACGGTCACCGAAGAGCTGTGGACCACAACCCTGTCCGGCTTCGTGGCCACTGCGGTCCGGTTTACCCTGCTGAGGCATTGGATATTCCGGCGAGCGCGGCACGTATAGCCGGCCGTGCAGCCGTTGCGGGGCCAGCCGGTAGCGCAGCTGCGCAAGCCTGCCTCAGTTGTCGCCTTGAGGGGAGGCAAGGTTCCGGACACGCCCGACGGCGGTTTCCACGGCGTCCGCGGCCTGCTCCAGTTCGGAGCCGGTGACTGTTGGAGGGAAACTGAAACGGACTGCCGTCTGGGCTGTCTCGGGAGCTATTCCCAAGGCCACCAACACGGGCGAGGGGGCATCGGATCCTGCAGCGCAGGCCGAGCCGCTGGAGCACACCACGCCCAGCCGCTCAAGTTCGAGCAGAACCGATTCGCCGCTGGTACCCGGGAAACAGAAGGACGCCACCGATGGCAAACGCTGCAGCCGGTGGCCAGTGACCACAGCTCCCGGCACGCCGGCCAGGACCCGTTCGATGAACTGATCCCTGAGACCGGAGACCCTGGCTGCCTGTTCCGGCTGCTCGGCACCTGACAACGCCAGTGCGGTGGACAAGGCAACGGCGCCGGCCACGTTCTCCGTCCCTGACCTCCTGCCCCGTTCCTGTCCCCCGCCGTGAACGAGTGGTTCCACCCGGAGCCGGCCCTTGGTGAACAGCACACCTGAACCCTTGGGCGCACCGAGCTTGTGCCCGGACAAGCTCAGGGCATCCACCCCGAGCGCTTTGACATCCAGGGGAAACCATCCGGCGGCCTGGACTGCATCGGTATGGAAGGGGATTCCGTGTTCGCGCGCCACCGCAGCCAGAGCCGTGATCGGTTGGACCGTTCCGATCTCATTGTTCGCGTACATGATGCTGATCAACGCCGTGTCCGGTCCTGCCACCGCACGCAGACCCTCGATGGAGACGAGCCCTTCAGAGTCAACGGGAAGGACGTCCACAACAAAACCGTGCACCCGCTCCAGATACCTCGCCGATTCCTCCACGGCTGGATGCTCGATTGCGCTGATAACTACCCTGTTCAGCGAAGGATCAGCGGACCGCCTGGCCAGTGCAATGCCTTTGACGCCAAGGTTGTCCGCCTCGGTGCCTCCTGAGGTGAAAGTCACCTCGCCAGCACGGCAGTTGAGGATCTTCGCGACACCTGCACGGGCTCCGGCGAGCGCAGCTGCTGCGGCTTCGCCCAGGGTGTGGTGGCTGGAGGGGTTGCCGAACTCACCGCTCAAGTAAGGCCACATGGCCTCAAGTGCCTCGCGGCGAACGGGGGTGGTGGCTGCGGCGTCGAGGAAGATCATGGGTGCCTCAGGCTGTCTCCAGGACCACGTCGAGGCCGAGATCCAGGGCGCTCACGCTGTGGGTCAACCCACCAATGGAGATGACGTCTACGCCGGCAGCGGCAATTTCCGTTACGGTTGCGATGTTGACGTTGCCACTTGCCTCCACGATGGCGCGGCCGTCCACTTGTTTCACTCCGGCGCGGAGTTCCTCGATGGAGAAGTTGTCCAGCATGATGGTGTCCACTCCAGCGGCCAAAACGGGTTCGATCTGTTCGGCCCGGTCCACTTCGACCTCAAAGTGGGTGGTGTGGCCCAGCTGTGCCTTGGCGGCGATCAGCAGTTCCGTCAGTTTTGCGGAGTCGCCACCGGTCATGACGGCCAGGTGGTTGTCCTTGGCCAGTACGGCGTCCGAGAGACTGTAGCGGTGGTTGGCCCCGCCACCGCAGCGCACAGCATAACGTTCCAGGACGCGAAGACCGGGTGTGGTCTTGCGGGTATCAGTGATCCGGGCACGGGTGCCTTCCACCAGCCGGACAAATTCCGCGGTCTTCGTAGCGATGGCGCTCATGCGCTGCACCAGGTTCAATGCGACGCGTTCGGCCAGCAGCACCGAGCGGGCGCTGCCGCTGACCCTGGCAAGGTGCGTCCCGGCGTCGAACGCTTCACCGTCGGCCAGCAGCAGGTCTACCTCGGTATCCGGGTCAACGAGCTTCATGGCGTCACGGAACACGGTGCCGCCGCTGAAGACGCCGGGGACGCGCGCATTCAGCACCGCGGTTGCCCGGGCATCGGCGGGGATGAGCAGTTGCGAGGTGATGTCGCCGCTGGGAGCGTCCTCCGCGAACGCCCGTTCCAGGATGTCCCGCACGGGCGCTGCGGGGAGGGTCAGGTTAGTCATGGACGAGGCTCACTTTCCGGCTCATGGTGTAACGCTTGTCAAAATCTTCGACGGCGGCCGGCTCCGTCATGCTGTCGCTGCGGTAGTGCGCCCCCAACGACTCCCGGCGCTCCCGGGCCGCATGAACGAGCAGCTGTGCCGCCAACAACAAATTCGAGTCCTCATGCACACGGACATCGAGGGAATCAGGAACATTCAACGGCTGCACATCTCCAGCCCAGGCAACCAACGCCACACCGGCCTCCCGCAGCAGTGCGCCATCACGCAAAACCCCTGCCTTGGCAGTCATCAGCCGCCGCAAGGACCCCCTCGAAAACACCCCTGCCCGCGCAAACGAAGCCTCACGAACCCCCGGCCCCGGCAAGCTCTCAAACTCCCAGGAAACAGGAGCGGGCAGGTCAGCATCCAGCTCATCCAGCGGCGCCGGAGGCCCCGACAGCGCCGTTGTCGCGTGAGCGCCCGAACCGGCCGCCGAGCTTGCGAGGCGTTCGCCGGTTCGAGGCGCGAGCGCAGGCGCCAAGGGGACTGCGGCGTCGCGGTAACCGGAGAGAAAAGCGTCAATAGCCCGCCGCCCAAACACCAGTCCCTCGAGCAGGGAGTTGCTTGCCAAGCGGTTAGCTCCTTGCACACCGGTACAAGCCACCTCACCGGCAGCGAGCAATCCGGGAACAGAGGTCCGGCCGTAGAGATCCGTCACCACCCCACCCATCCAGTAGTGGGCAGCCGGTGCCACGGGAACCAGGTTGCGGGTCCAGTCCACGCCCGCCTGGCGCGTGCGCGTACTGAGGTTCGGGAAGCGCCTGGCCAGGAAGCCGCCGCCGCGTTGGTGCTCAATGACGGTGGCGTCCAGGTAGACGTGACCGTTGGGGTCACCAAGTTTCGCAAGGTGAAGGGCGATGCTGCGGGAGACCACGTCCCTGGGCGCGAGCTCGGCGTCGGGGTGGTAGTCCGGCATGAAGCGATGACCGGCGGCATCGAGCAGGATGGCCCCCTCACCCCGGACTGCTTCGGAGATGAGCAAGGGATCGTTGTTGCCCTCGGCCTCCCTGGCTTCCTTGTCCAGCACCATGCAGGTGGGATGGAACTGGAAGAATTCGAGGTCCGCGACGGCGGCACCAACCCGCCATGCCAACGCAAGTCCGTCAGCCGTTGCAACAGAGGGATTGGTTGTTTTGGCGAACAGTTGCCCCGCGCCGCCCGTGGCGAGCAGGACGGAGTCGCCATGGACCCCGAGGCTGCGTCCGTCGTGGAGGAAATTTACTCCCACCACACGGCTGCCTTGGTGTCCGCCCAGGGCCAGGGACGTGGCGTGTGCGTGGCCGATGACCTGGATTTTGCCTGCGGCTTGGAAATCCAGCACGGTCCGGATCAGGGCTGCGGCCACTCCGGCACCGGTGGCATCTCCCCCGGCGTGCAGGATACGCGGGGCTGAATGGGCAGCTTCCAGGCCCAAGGCGGGATCGCCTTGGTCATCGAGGTCGAACTGGACACCGAACCTACCCAACCCGGCGATATCCATACGGGCCTCGGTGCACAGGACCCGAACGGCTTCTTCATTGCAGTGGCCGGCCCCGGCTTTGAGGGTGTCGGCGATGTGGGCCGCCACAGTATCACCGGGTGCAGGTTCGTCCAGGACGGCGGAGATGCCACCCTGGGCGTAGTAGGTGTTGCTGTCCGCCAGAGCACCCTTGGTCAGCAACACCACTTCCGCCCCGGCTTCAGCGGCAAGCAGGGCTGAGTACAGTCCTGCGATACCGCTGCCGACGACCACCAGCCGCCGGGGCACGGGGCCGCGGGCAAGGCTCTCTGTTGTCATGTGGGGCTCGATTCGGTTGGTCCGGTGTGGCCGGGCTAGGCCGGCTTGGCTGCCAGCATGCGCTCGAGCGCAATCTTGGCGTTGTCCTGCACGGAGTCATCCACCGTGATGCGGTTGACGATTCGTCCTTCCACGAGCTCCTCAAGGACCCAGGCAAGGTACCCCGGGTGGATGCGGTACATGGTGGAGCACGGGCAGATGACGGGGTCGAGGCAGAAGATGGTGTGCTGCGGGTTTTCGGCGGCGAGCCTGTTCACCATGTTGATCTCGGTGCCGATGGCGAACGTGGTGGGTTCGGTGGCGGCGGCGATGGCTTTCTTGATGAAGTCGGTGGAACCGGCGGAGTCGGCGGCGTCCACTACCTCCATGGGGCATTCGGGGTGGACGATCACGTTGACCCCTGGGAAGTCCTGCCGGGCTTTCTCGATCTGTCCTACGTTGAAGCGCTTGTGGACTGAGCAAAAGCCGTGCCAGAGGATGACGCGGGAGTCCAGGAGGACCTGTTCGTCGTTGCCGCCGAGTTCCTTGCGCGGGTTCCACATGGGCATCTGCTCAAGCGGGACGCCGAGTGCCTTGGCGGTGTTGCGGCCCAGGTGCTGGTCGGGGAAGAACAAGACCCGCTGACCGCGTTCGAAGGCCCACTCCAGGACGACCTTGGCGTTGGAGGACGTGCACACGATTCCGCCGTTGCGCCCACAGAACGCCTTCAAAGCAGCTGAGGAGTTCATGTACGTGACCGGAATGACCGGTACACGTCCGGACGCGTCCGGCTCCGTGCCGAAGATTTCCTCAAGTTGTTCCCAGCATTCTTCCACTGAGTCTTCGTCTGCCATGTCAGCCATGGAGCAGCCCGCGGCGAGGTTCGGCAGGATGACGGCTTGGGCCGGGGTGGAGAGGATGTCAGCTGTCTCGGCCATGAAGTGAACGCCGCAGAAGATGATGGCTTCGGCGTCCGGCTTGGTCAGCGCTGCATTGGCCAGCTGGAACGAGTCGCCCACGAAGTCCGCGTACTGGATGACTTCATCGCGCTGGTAGAAGTGCCCCAGGATGACGGCCCGGTCCCCGAGAGTCTCTTTGGCGGCCCGGATGCGGGCGTCCAGTTCGGCGTCGGAGGCCTTTTTGTATTCTTCGGGCAACTGCCCCTGGCGCGGCGTGGCTTTCGGTGCCACGTCATCGCTTGAAGCGCCGGGGCCGTAGGCTGGTTCGCCGGCGAGGGCTTCGGCAAGGTCATATTCCCAGGGGCCCCTGGCCAGTGCGGGGCTGCACGTGGATCCCGCGCGGGAGAGGCCCTTCTCGGCTTCCTCGCGGGTGATCAGCTGGACGGCAGTATTGACGCTGCTCATGGTGTACTCCTGTTGTCTGGCCCGAGGCCTGGGGTGCCGGTAAAGCGGTAGAGGCGTGGTGGGCGGTGTTTTCCGCCTTGCAGGTATTCACCGGTTTCTTCTATTTCCGGTGTTGCCTTGACGTGCCTGCGGAAGTTTGCGGGATCGAGCGGGCGGTCCAGCACGGCCTCGTAAACTTCGCGGACTTGGGCGAGCGTGAAGAACTCGCCCAGCAAGTGGTAGGCGATGGAACCGTAGGCCATCTTGTTGCGGAGCCGCCAGAGGGCGTAGTCGACGATCGCCTGGTGATCGAAGGCCAGTTCCCCAAGCCGGTCTGCACGGAACCAACGCACGTTCTCGGACTCGTCAGCGAGGGCAGCTTCCGTGGGTTGCACCAGCGCCCAGTACACAATGGAAACCACCCGCTGGGTGGGCGACCTGTGGAGTCCGCCAAAGGCGTAGAGCTGTTCCAGGTAATGGGGCGCCAGTCCCGTGGTTTCGCGGAGGTTCCTTGAGGCAGCGTCCTGGAGGGATTCGTCGTGGGCCAGCGGTCCGCCCGGGAGCGCCCACATGTCCTTGAACGGCTCACGGATACGGCGGACCAGCGGCAGCCACAGGGTGGGCCGGCCCGACTTTTCACTGGGGCGAAGGGCGAAAATCACCGTGGAGATAGCCAACGACGGCGGCGCGAGCCGCCTCTCGGCGACATTGGCTGAGTTCGTGTTCACGGCGTTTCACCTCGCTTCATCGCCGCCAGGAGCTCTCGGTGTACACCAGACAGTCATGCACACCGGAAAGCTAGTTAAAGTCATGTTGACTAGAACTAATGGTACGGCTCAACGGGCGACAGGCAAAATGCTTTACGTCACACTGCCTTCGCGGCAGCTTCCATCAGGGGCAGGGTGCGGCCCTGGATGTGGCTGTTCAGGACAATCACCGACGAGCACCTGACCACGGACTTGGTGGCGATCATGGCGTCCAGCACCCGCTGCATGTCCGGGTTGGACCGTGCTGCGATCCTCACCATCAGGTCCGAGTTTCCCGTGACCGTGTGGACCTCGATGATTTCCGGGATGGCACCCAGGCTTTCAATGATGGCGTCGTGGCCGATCTCCTGGGTGATCGTGACCGAACAGAACGCCACCACCGGAAACCCAAAGCTGGCGGGATCCGGCTGGGGAACCCATGATCCGATGACCCCGTTCTCGATCATCCTGTCGATCCGGGACTGCACCGTGGCACGGGCCACCCTGAGCACGCGGGAAGCCTCCAGCACTGAGGATCGCGGCGAGTCAGTGAAGAAACGTACAATTTTTGCATCAAGCGCATCGACCAGCATCAAAGTTCCTGTCCCCGGGGATTCGTACCCATCACATCGCTACAGCAAAAAGTGATGTATCTTACAAACTGCGAGAATTATTCCACGGCTCGTGCCGCGTCGTCGACGCCTGCGTGCCAAGCCCATGAGGCCAACACGCCAAACCAGCATGCAATCCATAGAAGGTAGACACGTATGACAACGAAGTCCATCGCGGCTCCTGCCCCAACATCAGGCCTCGGGCACTCGCTCAAGCCGCGCCAGCTCACCATGATGGGATTGGGCAGTGCGATCGGCGCCGGCCTCTTCCTCGGCTCGGGGGCAGGGGTCCAGGCTGCAGGTCCGGCAGTGCTCATTTCCTACCTCGTCGCCGGCACCCTGATCATCCTGGTCATGTGGGCGCTGGGCGAGATGGCGGCCGCCAACCCCAACAGCGGCGCTTTCTCTGTGTACGCGGAAAAGGCCATGGGCAAGACTGCCGGCGGAACCATCGGCTGGCTGTGGTGGCTCCAACTGGTGGTGGTCATCGCCGCCGAAGCCCTCGGCGCAGCCGGACTGCTGTTCTCGATCTGGCCCGTCATCCCGGTGTGGATACTCGCCCTGGTGTTCATGGTGGTCTTCACCGGCATCAACCTGGTGGGCGTGCGGAACTTTGGCGAGTTTGAATTCTGGTTCGCCATCCTCAAGGTCGCTGCCATCGTGATCTTCCTGCTCATTGGTGCCGCCCTGCTGTTCGGCTGGCTCCCGAACGTTCCCTCCCCCGGATTCTCGGCCTTCGGCGACTTTGCTCCCAACGGCATCGGCGGAATCGCAGCAGCCTTGTTCGTGGTGATCTTCGCCTTCGGTGGCACCGAGATCGTCAGCGTTGCCGCAGCAGAAACCGAGAACCCCGCCCACAGCGTCGGCAAGGCCATCCGCACAGTGGTGTGGCGCATCCTGGTCTTCTACATCGGCTCCGTCTTCGTCATCGCCGCCGTCCTGCCTGTGGGCTCGGAGGGACTCAAGTCCCCGTTCGCCGGAGTGCTGGACCTCGCAGGAATTCCGGGCGCCGGCGCAGCCATCACCCTGGTGGCCGTGGTGGCCCTGCTGTCGGCATTGAACGCCAACCTGTACGGCGCCTCCCGCATGATCTTCTCCCTCTCAGAGCGCGGCGAAGCTCCGCGTTTCCTCTCCCGCCTGAGCGGATCAAAGGTTCCCGTTGCCGCCGTCGGAATTTCGGTTGCTTTCGGCTTCATCGCCACGGTCCTGGAATTGCTGTTCCCGGAGAAGATCCTGCCGGCACTGTTGAACCTTGTGGGCTCCACCTGCCTGGTGGTCTGGGGAACTGCCCTGGTGTCCCAATTCATCCTTCGCCGCAGGGCAGACCGGGATGGCACCGAACTGCCCTTGCGGATGAAGGGATTCCCGTTCCTGACCATTCTGGGACTTGTGCTGCTGGGCCTGATCCTGGTGGTGGGCTTTGCCAACCCGGAAAGCGCCGGACAACTGATCGGAACGTTCATCCTGATCCTGGCCATCGCCGCCGGCTGCTTTATCAACGCCAAGTCCAAAGCCACCCGCCACAGCACGGCGGCGAAGTAACACCTGCACATCACAACTAAGAAGTCCTGCACAGTTTGTACTGTGCAGGACTTCTTTTTATGCCCAACTTGTACAAAGTGTTTCGTTTGAACTGTGCTGATTGCGCACAGCCACAATCGGTGACTAGGGTCACAACCATGACGACCAAACCCGTGCTGGCCGCCGTCGACGACGACGCGGCCCCGCTCACGCACCATCAACTCCGTGAGCTGTACACCTTGATGGCAGCAGTCCGGCACCTGGATACCTCAGCGGTCGCCTGGCAACGCCAAGGCATCATTCCCGGCTACGCCCCGGAGCTCGGCCAGGAAGCCGCACAGGTAGGCAGCGGCTATGCCGTGGACCGGACCCGCGATTTCGTTTTCCCCACGTACCGTGAAATGGGCGTTGCCCGGGCCATGGGACTGGACATGGTGGGCTACATGTCCACCCACAAAGCCACCTGGCATGGCGGCATGTACAACCCCCTGGAATCACGGTTCGCCCCCATTCAGGCAGTGGTGGCAGGATCCGTGCTCCATGCAGTCGGCTGGGCCCACGGCCAGACCCTCACCGGCCCGGGAACAGACGGACTGGGGGTGGCCATGACCTACTTCGGCGACGGCGCTTCCTCCCAGGGCGACGTCCATGAGGCCATGAACTTCGCCGCTGTCTTCAAGGCCCCCGTGGTCTTCTTCGTGCAGAACAACGGGTGGGCCATCTCGGTCCCCACCGAACGCCAGGTGGCAGGCGGCTCCGTGGCCGCCCGCGCAGCCGGATACGGCATCCCGTCCCTGCAGGTAGATGGCAACGACGTCGCAGCCGTCTACGAAGCCACCCGTTCCGCTTTCGCCCACTGCCGCGCAGGGAACGGCCCGGTGGTCATTGAGGCCATGACCTACCGGCGCGGCCCTCACTCCACAGCGGACGACCCCGGCCGCTACCGCACCCTGGAGGAGGAACGTCTGGACGCCGGCGAGGATCCCCTGGAGCGCTTCAAACAGCGCCTGCTGGCCGAAGGAGTGGCCGATGAGGCCTTCTTCGCCGAGGCCCAGTCCTTGGCTGAGCAGGAAGAAGAGGCAATCCGCGCCGGAATCGCGGACCTCGGCGCGCGTCCCGGCGCGGAAATGTTCAGCATGGTCTTCCAGGAGCCCACCCCTTCCCTTCAATCCCAGGCCACCGCGTGGCGCGAGGAGTCCGAACATGTCTGAGACCATCACCGGGCTGCACCCCAACGTGGACAGCACAGCCGGCGTCGAGCACCTGTCCATGCAACAGGCCCTCAACCGGGCATTGGACGAGCTCCTGGCCGGGAACGCCAGGACCGTCATTTTCGGCGAGGACTGCGGCCGGCTGGGAGGCGTCTTCCGCATCACGGACGGCCTGCAGGCCAAGTACGGCGAGGACCGGGTGTTCGACACCGCGCTGGCCGAGTCGGGCATTCTGGGCATGTCCGTGGGCCTTGCCATGGCCGGCTTCCACCCCATTCCCGAGGTCCAGTTCGATGGCTTCGCCTATCCGGCCATCAACCAGATCATTTGCCAGATCGCCCGGATGAACTACCGCAGCCGGGGCACATTGCCCATGCCCATTACACTGCGCGTGCCCAGCTTCGGCGGCATCCGAGCGCCCGAACACCACGGCGAAAGCCTTGAGGCACTCTTTGCCCATGTGCCCGGACTCAAAGTTGTCTCCCCTGCTACCCCGCACGACGCCTACCACCTGCTCAAGTACGCCGCCACCCGCCCGGATCCGGTGATCTTCATGGAGCCGAAGTCGCGCTACTGGCAAAAGGGGCCGGTGGACGTCACCACCGCGACTCCCGGTGAGGCAATCCACGACGGCGGCACCTCCGGCGGCGGCAGCCTCACCGGCGCCCGCGTGGCCAGGGAGGGCAAGCACCTCACGCTGGTGGCATGGGGCGCCATGGTGTCCCGTTGCCTGCAGGTTGCTGAACTGGCCGCCGAGGACGGGATCGATGTCGAGGTCCTGGACCTGCGCTGGTTGAAGCCGATTGATGCAGAGGCCCTGGCGAGGTCCGTCGGAAAGACGCGGCGCGCCGTCGTCGTCCATGAAGCGCCGCTGACTTCCGGACTTGGCGCCGAGGTGGCCCAACTCATCACGCAGAGCTGTTTCGCAACGCTCAAGGCGCCGGTGGAGCGGGTCACCGGCTTTGACGTGCCCTATCCCTCCGGAGACCTGGAGGACGAATACATCCCCAACATCGACCGCATCCTCTTTGGGATCCAACGCGTACTGGAGTACCGCCGTGGCTGAAATTTCGTTCCCCCTCCCCGATCTCGGTGAGGGACTCATCGAAGCAACTGTGCTGGAGTGGCTGGTTGAACCCGGCCAGCAGGTGGAACGCAACCAAGCGATCGTGGAGCTTGAGACCACCAAATCGGCCCTCGAGTTGCCCAGCCCCCAGGCAGGTAAAGTGGTGCGTATTCACGGGGCGCCCGGTGAGACCATCAATGTGGGCGAGCCGCTGATCGTGTTCGAGGTTCCGGACGACACCGCCGGGATCGTGGGCACTGTTCCGAAGGACGAAGCACCCAAGCGCCGGGTCCGCCTGAGCGCCGTACTCGATGAGGACTGAGACCATGACCGGCAGGCACACCGTGGAACAACACCGGCACACCGTGGAGGGCACCGACCCCGGCCTGTTCGTGGCCGTGCATGAATCCGCCACTGACGCCGGCTTGCGCCCTGTCCTGCTGATCCATGGCTTCTCCTCTTCCAGCAAGCTGAACTGGGAGGACAGCGGCTGGATCACTGCCCTCCAGGACGCGGGCCGCCAGGTGATCACCGTCGACCTGCCCGGCCACGGCCGGAGCCATTCCCCGGAGGATCTGGACTCATATACGCCCAGCCGCATTCGCGCGGACCTTCTGCAGATAGTGACCGACGCCGGTGCCCGGCCCCTGCGCGAGGGCGATCCGTCCACGGGACTGGACGTCATTGGCTACTCTCTGGGTTCACGGCTGGCCTGGGAATTTGGCGCCACCCAGCCGGACTTGGTCCACCGGATCGTCCTCGGTGGCCCAAGCTCAGCGGATCCTCTGGCTGCCTTCGACCTCGCGGCCGCCCAGCGGCACCTCTCCGACGGCACGCCTGTGGAGGACGCATCCACCGCAGGGCTGCTGAGGATGGCGCAAATGCTTCCCAGCAACAACCTGTTCGCCATGTTGTCCCTCATCGAAGCCGTGAAGGGAGAACCTTTCGATCCCGCCGAAGCAGCCCCGCATATGCCCCTGTTGTTGGTGGCCGGCGAAAAGGACGAACGGGCAGCCACCATGCCGGAGCTCGCGGCCATTGCCGGTAAGCGGGGCGGACTGGTGGAAACCCTGGTGATCCCCGGGCGGACCCACACCAACGTCATCACCAGCCGTGCGTTCAAGGAAGCCGCCATCGCGTTCCTTGGCGTCTGATCCGCGGGACAAGTTTGCGCCGGGTTGGCACTTCACACCCATGTTTGGGGAAAACATGGGTGTGAAGTGCCCACACGCGCGACTTCAACCACCGCGTAATCAGCGCGCCAGCCGCTCCGCGTTAAGGCTCATGCGCTCCAGCACGCTTAACGCCATGGCGTACTCGTCAATCCCGATGCCCATGGACAGGTCCTCTCGGGCGGCTTCAACAAACCGCTGGGCTTCATGGAACTTCTCCCGACCACGGTCACTAAGGACCAGCCGGTCATCAATCATGGTGATCATGCCCCGGCCAACCAACGCCGCGAGTTCCCTCTCCCGCATCCGGATATCGTTCCCCCATAAAGGGCGCAAGGTTTCCTCCAGCTGGTCCGGAAGTATCGCCCCCTCGGACAGAACGCTGAGGGTTTGCCACTGACGCCGGCTGAGCTTGATCCGGGCAAGGATGCTGTCCAGCTGGGCCTCCAACGCGGCGTCGAGCCTCTTGATCCAATATCCGATGGGCTTGTTCACAAGCCCATGCTTTCAGCGGATACGCCGCCGGGCAAGGTCTGGACGGTAGGCTTGGAAGGGCAACGAATTACGTGGAAGTGGAGCAGATGGGCATGCGTTTCAAGGACCGTGCGGAAGCCGGTCGACGCCTGGCTGAAGCCCTCCCCCAACTCCGGGAGCAGCCGGACACCATAGTGCTGGGCCTGGCCCGCGGTGGCGTTCCCGTGGCCGCTGCGGCAGCAACCGCGTTGTACCTGCCCTACGGTGCCGTCCTGGTACGCAAGCTTGGCATCCCCGGCCGCGACGAGACCGCCTTCGGCGCCCTGGCGTGGTCACAAGGGGATGTTCTAAGGATCATCAACAGGCCACTGAAGGAACTTATCCTCGCCCACGGCATCTCCCAGTCCGCGCTGGATGCGGTGGAGGCAAACGAACGGTCCGAGCTGCTCCGGCGTGCGCAGGCCTATCCTGGCATCGGGCACGATCTTCGCGGAAAGACGGTGGTGCTGGTCGACGACGGACTGGCCACCGGGGCCACCATGCGGGCGGCCGTGGAAGCTGTTCGTTCAGCCGGGGCACGCACGGTCATTGCCGCCGTGCCTGTCGCCTCATTGGAAGCCTCGACGTCGCTGGCCCGGGTCTGCGACTTCGTCATGGCATTGCACACACCCGGAAAGTTCCATGCTGTTGGCGCCTTCTACGAACACTTCGGGCAGTTGACCGACGCCGACGTCGTCAGCCGGCTGGAAGGTGCCGGGGCCGGCGGGCGCCCCTAGCCGCCGTCGTTCTCCAACGCACAAGCGGGTGCGGTCCGTTGTGGACCGCACCCGCTTTGCAGTTTCCCGAATTAGTGGTGGACGCTGTAGCCCAGCGGCCGGCCGCGGGTTTCCTTGGCGAGGATTACGCCTACGGCGGAGATGATGCACAGCCCCATGATGTACAAGCCCACCGAACCGGACCACTTGGTGGAGTCCAGGAGCAATTGGGCTATAAACGTGGCGAAAGCGCCGCCAAGTATCGAGCCCAATGCGTATCCTATGGAGATTCCGGAGTAGCGAACCTGCGCCGGGAACATCTCCGCGTACATGGCGGACATCGGACCGTACGACAGCCCCAGGCCTATGGTCAGCACGAACAATGCCAGTCCGTAGAGAACGATATTCTTCGAGTCAATCAAAAGGAACATAGGAATCATCCACACAAAAATCAGACCATAACCAATGAGGAATGTCTTTACGCGGCCGATCTTGTCCGACAACCAACCGCCCACCATGGTGAAGATGAGCCAACCGAAGGAGGCGACAGTTGTGGCAAGCAGGACCGGCGGCAAAGGCATGCCGAGTGCTTTGGTCGCATATGAGATGAAGAAGGCAATCAGCAGGTACCCGGCGGCGTTGTTGGCAATGAAGATCAAAGCGGCGAGAACAACTTCCTTCTTGTTCTTCCGGAAGAGCTCACCCAAGGGCGCCTTGCTTTCAGCCTTGCGCTGGGCAATCTCCTTGAACACCGGGCTTTCGCCGACGGCGCGGCGGATGAGGTAGCCCACCACGATCAGGACTACGGACAGCAGGAAGGGCACACGCCATCCCCATGAGGCGAATTCTTCCTTGGACATGGCCGTCTGAAGGATGAACAGCAGGCCGGTGGCCAGGATCATGCCGATGGGCACACCGATCTGCGGGTAGGCGCCGAAGAGTCCGCGCTTTTTGACCGGTGCGTGCTCCACGGCCATGAGCGCGGCACCGCCCCACTCACCGCCTGCGGAGAAGCCCTGGACCACGCGGAGCGTGATCAGCAGGACCGGAGCCCAGACACCGATGGTGGCGTAGGTGGGCAGCAAGCCGATCAGGGCGGTGGCTGCACCCATCATGACCAGTGTCATGACCAGGACGGCTTTACGGCCCATCCTGTCGCCGAGGTGTCCGGCGACGAATGCCCCGAGGGGACGGAACAGGAAGCTGATGCCGATCGTGGCGAACGACAAGAGCTGGGCGACTCCGGGGTTGGACTTCTCCAAGGGAGAGAGGAACAACGGTGCCAACAGTGTTGCCGTGAGTTGGGCGAAGATGAAGAAGTCGTACCACTCAATGGTGGTGCCTACCAGCGTTCCGGCCAGTACCCGGCGCTCTTCGCGCTTACTGCTGGGTCCTGACTGGGAGTCGACAGTGGAAGTTGCGGTCATTGGAACTCCATGGGGTGAGAGTGACTGGTCGGCGTTTGACTTGCATTAACCGACAGAACGGTCAGTTAGGAAAGAATACTACATTCTGTGACCCAAAGCACAGCCCTCGGGAAGTTCGCACCAACATAGGATGGTTCGCATGAATCCCCGCAGCGATGTCCACCCTCCAACGGAAGCGGCGGCACAAGCACCGCCGTCGCAAACCTTGTCACGGGGAATCCGCGCCTTGGAGATCCTCGCGGCCGCCGACCATCCACTGACCATTGCCGAGCTCACCGAAGCGCTCGGTGTGCACCGCTCCGTGGCCTACCGGATTCTCCGGACCCTGGAGGACCATTCCCTCCTGGTGCGCGATGACTCCGGGCGGGTACAACCCGGGCCCGGGCTGGCAGTCCTTGCCAGTGGCGTCTCCCGGAACCTGCAAACCGCCGCGCTGCCGGAACTGACCCAACTCGCCAACACCTTGCACATGACGGCCTTCGTGGCCGTCTGGGACCATCAAGAGTGCGTCACCCTGGTCACCGTTGAACCGCGGCACGCCGGCGCTGCGCTGGCCCAGCACCCCGGAAGCCGCCACCCGGTCAGTACCGGCGCGCCCGGAATCGCCATTCAATCCACCATGACCGAAGAACGCTGGCAGCAGATGGGCGCCGGAAACCCCTACCGCCCCGAAGCCCATCAGGCGCGCCGCCTGGGCTACGCCACCAGCCACGACGAAGTCATCGCCGGACTGTCCTCCATTGCCGCCCCCATCAGGGTCCCCGGCGGACGGCCCGCCGCGATCGCCGTCGTCTATATCCGCCTGGACCAAGACCCTGACGCCGTTGGCCAGGCACTGGCGGCCAGTGCGGCACGCATTGAGAGCCAGCTGGCTTGAACCTTTCCGTGCAGGTCAAGTGGCGTGCCCCACAGCACAAGACCGGCAGCAACGGGAACTGAATACTCGAAAGAAGGACCGGACATGCCGTCCGGTCCTTCTTTCGAGCCCGAGAAGGAACCCATGAGCCTGAATCTCCTAGACACCTCCAATTGGCTGCCGTTGGACGGCCTGGCCCCCGGCTTCGACGCCAACAAGGCGCCCACCGTGCAGGACCTGGCAGGAAAGCAGTTCTCCCTCAGCAATGACGGCGGCCCCATGATTTTCAGCTTCGATGACGAAGAAGTTCAGTGGGCTGCGGCCGGCCAGTCAGGAACCGCACCCTATGAGGCCTTCCTGGTGGCCGAGGAACTGTACTACGTCCAATGGCAGAGCACCCAGGATCCCGGACTCGCCGTTTCCCTGGTCCTGGACCTGCTGCACGGCAGGGCGCTGTACATTGGTGCCGCACTGGGCAGGGCAACAGCGTCGAGTGTGGCCGTCCAGCACGATTTCCGCCCCGGGACGCTCGATGGCCACCATCCCACGGGGGCCGAAATTTCAGAAAGCAACGCACTCATTGGGCGGCGAGTTGAATGGGTCTACAGCGAATCCCACGCCTATGAGCACATCTACCTCAGCCCCACCTGGTACACCTGGCAATGCCTGGCAGGTCCCGAGCGCGGATTGGCGGACACGGACTCCAACACCGTCTTTCAGATCCGCCCCGGAATCTTCGTCTTCACGTGGCGCGAGAAAGTCATACCGTGCGGATCGGTGACCATTGCGGACCACCGTGATCCCCATGCCATCCGGTCCCACGGCAGCCTCTTCGGTTGGGACGAGGCGGGCATCGCGCCGGTGCACTTCACTTTCGGCGCCCACGGCCGGCTGATCAGCATCAGCCAGCACAGCCCCGGGCTCAACCCGGCGATGGGAATCTAGCTCCACGGAAACAGGACAAGGAAGCCCCGGCGGGCGAAACACCCGCCGGGGCTTCCTTCTGGATCAAGGACAGTTCTCAGTCTTCGGAACCATGGCCGATCCGGGCGTACAGTGCAGGCTGCGAGCGCCGGAGACGCAGGCCCCAGATGAGTCCAACAACTCCGGGCAGCAGCACCAGCATCGGCAGGACAAACGAGGCGGCCGTTGACTCGGTTTGCCCCAGCAGGACGTTGAAGTTGGCCATGATGAGCACAAAGACGATCGCCAGGAGCACGAACCCCAGGCCGGGAGCGATCACCCTGACCCACAGGCTTGCCCCGTGCTGCTGGCGGCGGAAGAATCCGATCACTGCCACAGAGACCACGGCCATCAACAGCACAAGCCCCATGGCACCACTGTTGGTGAGCCAGGTAAACATGGTCAGGACGGGATACAGCTCGCCCATTTCCGAGCCGGAGCCGGCAATGGCAAAGGCAATGGTTACGACGACGGCAATGACCGTCTGTGCCAGCGAACCGGCAAAGGGTGCCCCGCTGGCGGCCCGCACCTTGGCCAGCGCCGACGGCAGGACACGCTCTCGTCCGAGGGAGAAGAAGTAGCGGGCTACGGCGTTGTGGAAGCTGACGAGTGCGGCGAAGAGGCTGGTGACAAAGAGGATCTGGGCAATGTCGCTGAGCAGGACGCCGCCACGGGTGCCCAGGAAGGCGAAGATCATGTCAGGCCCATTGGTGGTGGCCGCCTCAATCACAGCGGAGGGGCCGGCGCCTACGGTCATGGCCCAAGCGGAGATTGCGTAGAAGACAGCGATGATGCCAACGGCCGAGAAGGTTGCCCGGGCCACGGTGCGTTTGGGGTCCTTGGCCTCTTCACCGTAGATGGCCGCGGATTCGAAACCCATGAAGGCGGCAATACCGAAGGAGAGGACTGCTCCAACCCCGGGAACGAACAGGCTTTCGGGGCTGAAGGTTGCTGCGCTGATGCCTTCGGGCGCTACTGCGAGGCTGATGACGTCGTAGGCAATGACCACCAGGAACTCCAGGGCGACCAGGACGCCCAGCACCTTGGCGGACAGATCCACCCTGTTCACTCCCAGCCATCCGACGATTGCGATGCACACCAGCACAGGAATCCACCACGGCACGCTGATACCAAGCCTCGCGGACAACAGCGATGAGACGGTGAAGCCGAACAAGCCGTAGATGCCCACTTGCATGAGGTTGTAGGCCATGAGGGCAATCAGTGATGCCCCCACACCGGCCGGCCTGGAAATGCCTTGGGCAATGTAGGCGTAGAACGCCCCGGCGTTGGTGACGTAGCGGCTCATTGCGGCGTAACCGACAGCGAACAAAGCCAGGATTGCGCCCAGGATCAGGAAGGACAGTGGGACACCGGTGACCCCGGTAACGGCGAAGGTGGTGGTTACTCCACCCGCAAGCACGGTCAGCGGTGCCGAGGCCGCGATAATCATGAAGGTTACTGCCGGTACGCCCAGACGCCTCCTGGTGCCTACGGCTCCAGCGGCCTTGCCTTTGACGGGGTTGTCCACGCTCATAGTGTGCTCCTGCCTCGGTGCCACGGGAGATTGCGCGGCACGATGTCTGTCATTCCGCAATCTTCCACCGCATGGTCCCTGCGTGACTTGTCTCACACGGCAGGGTGTTTGTCGGAGCACGCAAGCACGGACGCACGGGGCGCCCGGTGTAGAATCGTGGGCAAGCTCACGTCCGCACAACCGGGCATTCCCGGCATCAGTGGCAGCGGCGCCGCGGGCCACTAAGAAGGAGTTTGATGACCGTCGCGGCTGATACGGGCCCCGCAACCGTGGAAACCATCGTGGCGGAGTCGTTCCAGGAGTGGAGCAAGGCGATCTCCACCTCCTTTGTGCCCCTGCTGGCAACGGGTCCGGTCAGTTCCTCGTTCCAGGCAGCGTCCTTCCACGGAACAATGCGGGCACGCGTGCTGGGACAAATCTCCGTGGTGGAAATTACCGCCGGTCCCCACACTGTCCAGCGCACACCGGAGCTGATTGCCAAGTCAGCAGGACGCTTCTTCAAACTCAGCATCCAGTTGGCGGGATCGGGCCGCCTGGTTCAGGACGAACGCGAGGCCGTGCTGCTCCCCGGCGATCTCTCCATCTACGACACCTCCCGCCCGTATCAACTAACGTTCGACGACGACTTCCGCACTTTGGTGCTCATGTTCCCGCACGTCCTGCTGGACTTGCCCGCTGAAGCGATGGGACATGTGACGGCCTTGCGCATTCCGGGCGATGAGGGCCTGGGCGAACTCATCAGCCCCTTCCTGGTCAAGCTGGCCGATAACCTCGAAGCCCTCTCCGGCACCAACGGGCTCCGGTTGGTCCACAACGCCCTGGACCTGGTCACCACGCTTTTCAACGGTGAACTCGATCAACTGATCGAGACAGGGAGGGATCCGCACCTGCTGCTGTTGGGCCGAATCCATGACTACATCGAGGCCAACCTCGGTGACCCCGAGCTCTCCCCCGGGACCATTGCCGCTGCCCATTACATTTCCACGCGGCATCTGCACGACCTCTTCCAGGAAATCGGGACCACTGTAGCGTCCTCCATCCGGCAACGGCGACTGGAACGTTGCCGGCGGGACCTCAGGGATCCGGTGCTGGCGGATCGAGCTGTCACGGCAATCGCGGCGCGGTGGGGGTTCACCGATGCCGCCCATTTCAGCCGCATCTTCCGCGCAGCTTTCGGGAATTCCCCCACCGGATACCGCAGCGAACCGCGGTAGCTGGAGTTACGCCTGAGGCCTGCTTTTCATCACCAAGGATGTCAGGACGCCAAGCACCAGAAGGCCCGCCGCGGCTGCCATCGAAACCACGAAGGCCGCACCGGGCCCCTGTGTCTGGGCCAATTGCCCCGCCAGGTAGGCACCCAACGCGGTACCTGCAACGATTCCACTTGCCAGGGCCGTCATGACTGTGGCCATGCGACCCGCCGGCGCCACCACTCCGCCGATGCTGAACACGGTGACCATCACTGGGCCCACGGGAATACCCAGGATCAGCAGGACAAAGACCATTGGCCAGATACCGGCGGGCAACAGGAGCAGGAACGACAATGCTGACATCGCAAGGGCAGCCGCGACCCAACGGGAGGCCAAGCTGAACCGTTGCGGCCAAAAGGCTACGGACAGAGCCGCCACAGCGGAACTCAGACCCATCACGGCATACAAAAGACCTGCGATCTCGGCCGTTGCGTACTGCGCTGAATAGGCGCTCAGCGCGTTTTGGGTCGCCCCGAAAAAGGTACCCATGCACACCATGGCAAGGACCGGAACGGCCACTACTGCTCCAGCCCAACGGTTGCGCCGCTGCGGACCCGTTTGCGCAGCCCCATCACCGGAAGGCACGACGCCGGGCGCCGGCTTGCGGGGTGCGGGAACCACTGCATGCTGGCTGGGGTGGACGGCGAAAGCCGGCACCAATGTGATGGTCATGACCGCTGCCAGGGCCAGTGGCAGCCACGGCGCCACCATGCTGGCCAGGACACCCACCAACGCAGGTCCGAGGACGAACGTCACTTCGTCAGCGGTGCCCTCATAGGACAACGCGGTATCCAGATCGGCACGGTTTGATGCCACGCTCTTGCTTCCACTGGTGGCCGAGGGGGAAAGGTTGCGGGTGGTCAGTGCCATCCAGCGGACCCTTGCCATCGGACCAACCTGCGGGCAGCTCGCACCGGCCATGAAAGCCGCCACCAGGACGACTGCGGCATCACCTGCCGAACCGTAGGCCGGGGTGAGGTACGCCGCGGCAAGCAATCCGGCAACAGCCAATGCGTTGATGACCGCGGCCACGAGAAGCACTATCCGCTGACCTGCGCGATCAGCCAGGGAACCAAGGACCGGCGCGCCAAGGGCAGAACCGATGCCAACAGCCCCGGCAGCCATGCCGCCAATGGCGTAGGACTGGCTGACGGCGGTGACCAGTGTCAGGGTTCCGACGGTGAGCATGGCCAGGGGAAGCCGGGCGAAGAGGCCCAAGGGCAGGAAACCAGGTCCTGCCAACTCGGGAAGCCGCGCGAAACGGCCAGGCAGGCGTGATGGGCGTGAGGTCGCAGAAGGGAGGGGCTGGGAGGCCACTGAAGATTTTTCCATTAATCCGGGTTCGCTAAAGGATGCGCATCGTCCCTCCTCCCGATGCGCGCGACCCGGTGTAACGGGTTAAGTCTATCGGATATGTCCTAGGCCGGCACCGCTTCAGCGATGCGCACCGTGGATCCGTGCCGGCCTTTGACTACTTGCACCTGGCTGGTGATGCGTTGCTTCATCTCGGCCACGTGGCTTACCAGGCCAACAACCCTGCCTCCATCACGCAGTCCTTCCAAAGCATCCATCACTTGCTCCAGTGCTTGCTCGTCGAGGCTGCCGAAGCCTTCATCGACGAACAGCGTCTCAATATCCACGCCACCGGCCTCCTGCTGGACAACATCGGCAAGGCCGAGGGCAAGGGACAGCGAGGCCATGAAAGACTCCCCGCCGGAAAGGGTTGAGGTGTCGCGGCGCTGGCCGGTCCACTCATCCACCACTTCCAGACCCAGTCCCGACTTCGCACCCCGTGCTGCCTTGGCGTCAGTGTGCTGCAACGTGTATCGGCCATCGCTCATGGCGACAAGCCGCTCCGAGGCGGCGATGGCCACTTGTTCCAGGCGCGCGGCCAGAACATACGTGTTCAGGCTCATCCGGTAACTGTTGTCACCGGCTCCCCGCACCGTGTCTGCCAACTCTGCGAGCAGCCGGGCCTTGTTCCGCGGCTCCTTGCCCGACTGGGCGAGCACCCCGTACTCAGCCCTGAGCCGGACAACAGCTTGGACCGACTTTCCAGCCAACCCTGCTGCAACGGCGGCCTCACGTGCTTTGTCGGCAGCCTCGGCAGCCAACTGTTCCAGGCCGTCAAGTTCCGCCTCTGGCAGGGGAAGCTCGCCAATGCCCGCTTCCTTCGCGGCCAGGACCAGGTCCTCACCGGCAAACAGCTCGTCGAGCCGGGAAGACTCAGCGTCGAAATCGGTGAGGTCCTTTTCAAGGCCAACAACATCGGCCGGCGGCAGGAGTTCACGACGTGCTTCCTCCGCAGACCCGAATCCGGATTCCGGCAACGCCCGGTCAAGGGAGGCAAAGGCATCCGCCTGCGATTGTGCTGCGCTTTCGATGTCCCGATCAGCATCAGCGGCCTGCTGCAGCAGAGTGCGTTCAGCCGACAGGGCCTCCAACCTTTCGCGCAGGCTCTTGAAGCCACCCCTCAAGCCGGAGAGTTCGGTTTCCAGTTCAGTGAGTTGTTCCTCGAACAACCCCACCTCGGAAGCTGCCTGGGCAGCGGCCGAGAGGGAGCCGGCGCGTTCTTCCTCCACCAGTGCGATGCGCCGGTCAAGGGACTTGTGACGGCTCCGCAGCACCTCCAAGGAAGCTTCTGCCTTTCGGGCCTCCGAGAGGGCCTTCCTGGCATCCTCACGCTTCGTCCCGGCGTCGGCGGCGTCCGCAGAGCCTCCTTGTGCTTTCAGGCCGGCGAGAACCTGGGCTGCCGCGGAGACCTGCTCTGCAAGCTTGGCCTCGGCTTTCTCGCAGGTATCGAAACGCTCCTTCAGCTCTTCCTCTTCCTGGGCGAGCGAGAGGGCCGAACGTACTGCGGCAGCTGGGTTAGGGTGGTCCGTGCTGCCGCATACGGCACATGGCGAACCGTCTTCCAAGGCTGCTGCCAGCTCTCCCGCCGCATTGGCAAGGCGCAACTCCCTCAGATCGAGCCACTGCTGGCGGGCATTCTGGGATACGGTCCGGGCACGGAGATGTTTCCCGGTGATGTCCTCCAAATCTTCGGCAGCAGTGGCGTGGCGGGCCACAATCTCCACCAGTTCGGTGGCCGCCGCAGCTTCCCCTTCCAGCTCTGCCAGCTTCCCTGCTACAGGTTCGAGGACCGTAATCTGCGACTCCACATCAGCCGCTTCGTCGCGAAGCTGGTCCAATGCGGAGCGTGCCGCTTCAGCTGCAGCAGCATGTTCGGCCGACGCTGCGCGTTTGGCTGAAAGCCGTGTTGCGATACCTTCCAGGCGCTGCTCATCGGGAAGACGTGCCTCCAGCACGGCGCAACTTGCCTTGACGCTCTCCAGGGATGTGGCAGGGTTCTGGGGGTTAATATCGGCTGCGTCCAATTTTGCGCGAATACCGGCCGCTAGCCCAGCGACAGCCTCGACTTTGCGGGCTGCCGAATCCACGGCATCCAATTGGCCGCTAAGAACAGCGGCACGCCGATGCCGGCCGAGCCTTTCCCTGTTCTCCTGCGCGCGGGGAGCGGCCAACTCCAAAAGGACCCGCCGCTGCATCGCAGCGGCGAGACGCCCGTGGCGTGCAGCCTTGTCCTGTGCTTCCACGGCTTTGGCTGCGAGTCGCGTGGCCAAAAACCCGGCGTCTGCGGCATGGTCCTGACGGCGCTGCCACTCGGCCGTGGCTTCGTCCTCCACCCCGGCCAGCCATTCCTCGGGATCTTGCCCTGCGACGATGGTGGCAGAGGCACCTTCGGAATCCCCCGTCCCGGCCTGGGTTGTCCCCAGTTGTTGCCGTTCGGCGGCAACCCTGTCCAACAGCATGGTCAGTTCCGCTGTGTTCTCCTGGACGGCCCCGGCAGCGAGAACGGCCTGCCGTGCCAGATGGCGCTCAACAGCTTCAAAGCGCTGGGTGCCGAACAGTTTTTGGAGCAGTTCCAATCGGTCCCCTGCCTTGGACCGGAGGAAGGCGGCAAAATCACCCTGTGGCAGCATGACTACCCTGGTGAATTGCTCCCGGTCCATTCCCAGGACGTCGGAAAGCTCGGCCCCTACTTCATCATTCCTGGAGGATTTCTCTTCCCAGGTGCCCTTCACCCTTTCACGGAGCAGCGTCTTGGCCTGTTGCGTGGTGAAGCCGTTGCGCCCACGGGCGCTGGGCCGATCCCACGCGGGCGAGCGCGTTACTTCGAAACGCCTTCCACGAGCGGAGAACTCACACACCACGCGTGGTTCCGCGCCCGGGGCCGCGTGGTCGCTGCGGAGCCTTTTTCCTTCCTGCCGTGCACCCGGGACGGAGCCGTAGAGGGCAAAACAGATGGCATCCAGGATGCTGGTTTTCCCGGCACCGGTAGCGCCGTTCAGCAGGAAGAGGCCCTGGGCACTGAGTTGGTCGAAGTCGATGTGCTGGGGCGTGGCAAAGGGACCGAAGGCTTCGATGTCCAAACGATGGATTCTCACAGCTCCGCTTCCTCCAATCGCACAGCTTCAAGGGCTTCCTTCAGGGCGGTTTCCTCGGCCTCGCCTGAACCGCGTCCCCGGACATGTTCCAGGAAGCCGCAGCAGACGTCGAGGTCGTCTTCGGCCTCGGCGAGCCGGCTGCTGTAGCTGGTCTTGGCCACGGCTTCGACGCCTTCGGGGTCGAAGGCCAGAACCAAGGTGTCGGGGAAACGGGTTCGCACCCTCTCCATTGCCTGGGCGGGGCGTTGTGCATCCGTCAACGTGATCTGGCAGTAAGCAGCTTCCGCCCATGCGTGCTCCCCTGATGCCAACAGGCCATCCAGCGTGCCGCGCAGGATGGCCAACGGTTTGGGAGCTTCCCACAAAACCTCGTCGACCTTCACTTCACCGTCGGCGTCGATGTCCACCAGCCAGGCGCCCTTGCGGTGCTTGGCCTCGGAGAAAGAGTAGGCCAGCGGCGAACCTGAGTATCGGACGTTCGGCGCAAGTTCCTGGCGGCCATGAAGGTGCCCCAGTGCGGTGTAGGCGAAGCCCTCAAAAAGATCCAATGGAACAGCCCCCAGTCCGCCGATGCTGAGGTCCCTCTCGCTGTCCGAGGTGATGCCTCCGCTGGCGAAAGTGTGGGCGAGGACTACAGGGTGGACCGGTCCGTTTTCCCGGCGGCGCTCCACATCACGCCGAATGCGTTCCACAGCCTCCAAGGTGACATCGAAGTGGTTGGCAGTTTCGACGCCCATCCGTTCAGCCACCAGCCGGGGCTCCAGATAGGGAATCCCGTAAATGGCCACGTCCCCGCTGCCAGGGTCCGGCCCCAATGGCATGACCACCGGCACGTCCAGGTCCTCAACCCGGGTCCGGAGATGCACTCCCCCACGCTCCAACAGCCGGGAAGCGAAGCCCAACCGGATGGCGGAGTCGTGGTTGCCGCTGGTCAAAACCACGGCGGCACCTGCATGGGAGATCCGGACCAAGGCATCATCGAGGAGTTTCACCACGTCAAGGCCCGGCAAAGCGCGGTCATAGACATCACCTGCGATCAGGACGACGTCAACGGATTTGGCCTGGACAACCGATACCAATTGGTCCACGAAGTCGCGCTGGGCTTCAAGCATGCCAACGCCGTGAAATGACCGGCCGAGGTGCCAATCCGAAGTGTGAAGTAACCGCATAATCCCAAGTTAACCGGGGGCACCGACAATAAAGCGGAGGCGGGCCGTCCGGCGTCGATCCTGTCCGGCAGTCAGCCCTTTTTACCGTCGAAGAAATCACGGGCATCATCTGCGGCGGCAGCAGGGGCAGGTGCCCGGCTGACCGTGCTCTTGCCCGGCGAAGCGTCGTGGACCTTGGCATCAGCGGTTTCGGCCGCCTCTACCGTGACATCCTGGTCGGTATCGAATTCATCGTGGACTCCGTCAGCAGCGCCCGCCTGCTCATCCGTGGTCCCGGCACCGTTGGCTGCGGTAAGGCCCTGGAAACCACGGAAGACGAGACCGGCCAGCGCCGCGCCCATCAGCGGTGCCACCCAGAAGAGCCACAGGCCCTCAATGGCCCAAGGTGAACTGAAGAAAGCCTGGGCCGTTGCCCGTGCGGGGTTGAAAGGAAGGTTGCCCAGGACCTGCCCCAGCTGGAGCAGCACCACCATGGCAAGGCCTACGGCGAAGGGAGCCACTGCGGGAACAGCCCGGCGGCCGGCGGTCGCTCCGAGGAAAACCGCAACAAGCAGGGCAGAACCAAGGATTTCAACCATCAGGACCCCCGCCATCTGCGTTTGGGCCGGCGCGTGCTCCCCGAAGCCGGGAGCCACCACGTCGAAGGCAGCGCGGGCGTTCGTCAGCACGGGGACGGTGGTCACCACGAAGTACACGAGGGCAGCACCAGCGATGCTTCCAACGATCTGGGCCGCCAGGTAGGCCACTGCAGCGATGGCCCGGATCCGGCCCGCTACCAGGTTGCCGAGGGTGATGGCCGGATTGAAGTGGCCACCGGACACATGCCCGAAGGCCAGCATGGCGACTGTCACTGTCAGGCCTGCCGCCAGGGCAACCGGGACAGGTGCCCCGCCCGGGTTGGAGAAAATCCCGACACCCACCGCCACGACCACAATGAACATCGATCCCAACGCCTCAGCCGACAAGCGGGCAAAAAGCCCCGGTTGGGGTTCGGAAGTGGCCTGAACAGGAGAGGTCATGTCGAATGTGTCCTTAAGGTTGGTCAGGGAGGCGGCCCGGCCGGCCCCGAAGCGTGCTGCGCGCACTTGTCCAGTGGTGCTTGCTGCCCGGCGCATCCTTGGCGCAGGTACGCCGTTTGGAAGTCCAAAGCTCTGAGCATTGTGCCAGCCGAGTCTGGGCGGTTGCTGAATCCTGCCTTCGAGCTTAGCCGCCCAAAGCTATGGCGGCGATCGCCGTTCCACCAAGGCACACTACGGCCACGGTGCTGACCAGGACCAACTGAGGGGAAGCAGCGGCGTTCCCGGCCTGGAGCTGGCGTGATCGAACCCACACCACGGAGGCGAGGACGACGGTGGCAAGAGCTGACATGAGCGCACAGAGGCCTTGGTAGTCAAGCCCCGGGAGCCCGGGGGCAAGTGTGCCCCTGGACGGCTCCGACGTCAACCAACTCCGCCAAATGAAAAGGTCCACCACCACCAGGGAGATCAGGGTCCGGCGCCATGCCAGCGTGGTCCGCTCCGGTTGAAGGCCGGGATCGCGGACGTCGGCACTCACGGGATGTCCTTTATCACCGGGCCACCAGGATCAGTACCGCGAAGGCGAAGGCTGCCAGGGCCACCACGATGGTCATGAACAACATGACACGGGAGAAGGGAAGCGCTTGGTCGTTGCGCATTGCCGCTTCCATGTGCCCCCACCGGCGGTAGGACAAGGCGGCCAAACCTGCGCCGACCAGTGCCAAAAGGACGCAAAGGACCAGCCGAACCGGAGCCGGCGCGATGTTGGGAGCCAGCTGGTCAACTGCTACGGCGCCGGCAAGCAGGGCCAGGGAGGTACGGATCCAGGCGAGGAAGGTGCGCTCGTTGGCAAGCGAGAACCGGTAATCAGGTGTCTTGCCGGATCGTCGCCAAGCAGGTTCACGCACGCAGGTTCCTCCAAGGTTTCATCGGTGCCGGGCAGCTTCCCCACCATATCAGCGGGCGTTCGCGGGCACGGTAAGTTACTGGCATGAGTGTTGAACCTTCCTCCCGTGTAGCGCCGTCCTTCGAATCCCGTGTCCATGGCTCACTTTTGGGTGGCGCGCTGGGTGATTCCCTTGGCTATGCTGTGGAGTTTGATTCCATCGCAGCGATCCGTGCGAAGTACGGCCCTGCCGGCCTGACTGGCTTTGGACAGCTCGACGGCGGCAGCCACTTCTCGGACGATACCCAGATGACGCTGTACACCGTTGACGGCCTGGTGGAAGCCCTGGAGTGGGCCAACGATGGCGTGGCTGCGGACGAGATTGCCTGCCTGTGGTTGGCTTACCTGCGGTGGCTCAACACCCAGGACGTCGCTGTTGCCTCGTCCGCACCCGCACCCCAACCCCGGTGGATCGATGCCCAGGAAGTGCTCCGGCACCGCAGGGCACCCGGGAATGCCTGCCTGAGCGGCCTGGCTACCGGGGAGATGGGCACGGTGGCCCGTCCGGTGAATCCCGATTCCAAGGGATGCGGCACGGTGATGCGTTCAGCACCCTTTGGACTGGTCCCCCACATCCCGCGGGAGGCTGTCTATAAGCTGAGCTCCGACGCTGCTTCATTGACACACGGCCATCCTTCAGCGCGGCTTAGCGCAGCGGCCTTCAGCTTGCTGATCCACAACATCGTGGCCGGCAGCGACGTCCGTGATGCCGCAACCACAGCCCTCAGCTACGTAAACGATGTTCCCACCAAAGCGCCGGAACTTGGCGAGCGGCTGGAGAACGCCCTGCAGTTGTCGCAGCAATCCCCCGTCCTGAAACCCGAAGAGCTCACCGCAGCGCTCGGTGAGGGCTGGGTCGCCGAGGAGGCACTCGCCGTCGGACTGTACTCCGTACTGGCCACGAGTGGCGCTTCACCAGCGGAGCACTTCGGCAATGCTGTGGCCGTTGCCATCAACCACAGCGGTGACAGCGACTCCACCGGATCCATCGCCGGCAACATCCTGGGGGCCTTCTACGGCGAAGAATGCCTCCCTGCCGACTGGCTCGCCGCCCTGGAAGCCCCCGAGGTCATCCGTGGCATGGGAGAGAGGCTTCTGGCCGTCACTACCGGATGACGGGAGCTATGAGCTGCGGAGCGCCACGTTGTTGCAGGCCTCGCAAACAGCCTCGGGAATGATGCCGCGGCGCTGCAGGAAGCCGAAAATTGCGCAGCCCAGGCAAAAGCCGGCGAACGCCTCCAGCGAGGCCGCCACGATCAAAACAGCCAGCAGGACCCAGGCAGCGAGCTGGTGGCCGGTGAAGAACAGCACGACGGCGGCACTGGTCAAGGCGGCGCCAATGCCTTGGGCAAAGCGCTTGGGCGGGCCGGCAACGAGCTTCACGTGCCCGATCCTGGGTGCGAGCACTTTAACCGAAAGCAGCGCGAGCGGGGAAACACGGGGACCAAACAGCACGCGGAGCCAAAAACCTGTGGCAAGTACCGCCAGGCCCCATCCCCAGCCGGTCACCAGTGTTGCCCCGGACAGAACCACCACGAGCCCGGCGGTGATGCGGGCAGCGTAGTCGTTCACGGGATTGGGGAACGCGAAAACGGCACGCCAATCAGTCCTGCGGTATGAATCTGCCCCTGCAGCATCATCGTGCCCACGCAGCTGCGCCGGGCGAAAGGGAAGCTTGGTCATCCACCAAGGCTAGGAGCGCAGTTCATCGGGCGGGAAGCATTGTTGCGCAGTGTGAACACGGCCGTGTCCGTTCCCGCCCTCCGCGGTCAGGGCTTAGCCCCCGCCCACCATCTGCAGGAATTCGCCTTCGGAGACAACCTCGATTTGTTGGCCCTTGGCATGGAGCTCCAGCACCCGCTTGGCTTTGCCCGTGAGTCGACCGGCGCGCAGGTCCCCGGCCACAAAACCGTCGCCGACGATCAGCACGGTGGTCCTTGCCGTCACCCTGCTCTCGGGCCGGGCTCCCATGTCCGCGGCACGCACTTTGGCTTCAGGCCGGGTGATGGCAAGATCCCCGGTGAAAACCACAGTCTGTCCGTACAAGGGGTGCCCCGGCTCCGCACTGGGATTCGGTAAGGGATTGGGGCCTTCCTCGGGCCAGGCCGACCATCCACTGGGACCTCCGGCAGCGCGGTCCGGCGCAGCTTCACCAGCGCTTCCCATCCTGGCTGCGAGCGCAGAACGGGTGGCTTTGGAAAGACCTTGGGAGGGATCGAACGCCGGCTGCCGGGGAAGGTTAAGGCCCAGGGAGAGATACAGTTCGGCGATGCTGTTCGCGTTGTTCCGCCGGGCGATGTCCACCAGGATTCCAGCGCAGGCCCGGGCATCCTCCGCCGCATCGTGGTGGTTGACCAGGGGCACCCCGGCTTCTTCCGCGGCGTATGGCAGGGAGTTGGACACCAGGGAGTAGCAGCGCCGGGAAAGCATGACAGTGCAGACATAGTCATAGGCGGGGCCGGCGAGCCCTGATACTTCGAGGCCGGAACGGATGACTCCGAGGTCGAAGGCTGCGTTGTGGGCTGCGAGGACGTCACTGCCGATGAACGCACCGATTTCGGGAAAGAGTTCACCGAACCGTGGACGGCCGGCAACGTCTTCGGCCCTGATCCCGTGGATGCGGGTGTTGTGGAACTCAAAGTGGTCGTGGTTCTCCGGGGGGCGCATCAACCAGGACGCTTCTTCCACCACGACTCCGCCGCGGACTTTGCTCAGGCCCACCGAACACGGCGACCCCCGGAAGCCGTTGGCTGTTTCAAAGTCGATCGCCGTAAAGTCCAATGCCACTGGACAAGGTTACAGCCGGCAAAGGCCGCCCCTGCCAATTTCCGCGGCGGGGCGGCCTCTCCAGGCCAGTATTGTGGCGAACGCTACACGTTGACCCCTATGGGGTGGCTTTGCGAAGGGTTGTGTAGGAGCCGGCAGCCAGGACCACACACAGCAGCGCTGCCCAGCCGCTGATGCTCAGGGGGCTCTGCTGGGCAAACCAGGCCCCAATCGCTCCCCACCATTGAAGCAAGGTGGACAAGGCGGCCACACCAATCAGGAGCAGCCCGGTACCCAGGGTCGAGATCAACGTCCCGGTGGTCCCCCAGCGCTTGAAGACCGTGGCGAACCAAAACCCGATGATGAACATGAACATCATCACCACGAAGAAAAACGCGGCAGTGGAATACCACGGACCGTCCGTCACCCACGGGATGTTGAAGAAGTAGCCGTAGACACCCCAGCCATTGGTGGCTTTTTCAATGACGCCGCCGAGCATATAGAGCACCGTCATGCCCACCGCAATGAGCGAGAACAAGCCCAGGGTTCCCAGGTAGAAAGCCTTGCGGCTGATGCTCAGTCCTTGGGAAAACGGGAACACCAGGGTCATGCTTTGGATTCCCAGGACCAGGAAGTACCACAGGGGCGCCTGGCTGCCGCCGCCGTTTTTCCCTTCGGTGACGGGTATGAGCGCAAAGATGGCCAGCGACATGAGGAAGGAAGCCGCCAGGATGGTCAACGGCCACCCGATGTACGTCCACTTGTTGATCAGCTGCATCCGGGCAACTGCCATGGTCCTGCTCATCGTCGTGCCTCCATCGTGTCATCGGCGAAGTCGCCACTCGGCGTCCCTGCAGAGTCGGCGCCGGCCATGGTCTTTCGCACCACCAACTGCTGCAAGGAAACCGGCGACAGTTCAAGGCCCAACTCCCGGGCCTCGGTGCGTTCGCGGTGATCCAACACCTCGTCCACGGTCACTGACGCCAGGGACCCGAGCGTTTCGCGGTGCAGGACCTTCCTGCCGCTGAGGAACGAATCCACCGTTTCGGCAGAACCGGATACCGTGACCGCCGAACCCCGGATCTCCTCGGCATCGGCGTCCATGATGATCCGGCCCCGGTCGATCACCACTACGTGCTCCAGGAGGTTTGCTACCTCATCGATCAGGTGGGAGGAGAGGATGATGGTTCGCGGGTGCCGGGCGTAGTCCTCAACCAGGCGGTCATAGAACAATTGCCGGGCAACGGCGTCGAGCCCCAGGTACGGCTCATCGAAGAAGGTCAGTTCTGCGCGGGAGGCGAGGCCGATGATGACCCCGACGGCGGATAACTGCCCCCGTGAGAGCTTCTTGATGCGGCGTGTGAGGGGAAGCTGGAAGTCTTCAGCCAGCCGGTCCGCGAAACCCTGGTCCCAGTCCTTGTAGAACAGGGCGGCCGAGCGGAAAGCGTGGCGGGGCTGGAAATCGTCCGGATACTTCTGCGATTCCCGGATGAAGCAGATCCTGGATAACACGGCGTCATTTTCATAGGCGCTGGCGCCAAAGACGAGTGCTTCCCCGGAGGTGGCAAAGGCCTGGGCGGTGAGGATGGACATCAGCGTGGTCTTCCCGGCGCCGTTTCTCCCCAGCAGGCCGTAGATACGGTTCGCGGAGAGGCTGAGGTTGACGTTGTCCAGTGCGTTGAGGTCTTTGTAGTGCTTGATCAGGTGACGGGCCTCGACGATGGTCTCGTTCACAGGGCCGCGCTCCTTTCCTTGTCTGTCCCGGTTTC
The DNA here is from genome assembly GCF_900102805.1 of Arthrobacter sp. UNCCL28. Lineage (NCBI taxonomy): Bacteria > Bacillati > Actinomycetota > Actinomycetes > Micrococcales > Micrococcaceae > Arthrobacter > Arthrobacter sp. UNCCL28. The sequence continues at coordinate 876,517 of NZ_FMWE01000001.1, read as the reverse complement.
CGGTACAAGCCCGGAGGTGCGTTCAATCATGGTGTTCAGCTGCTCGGCCGTAATGCCCAGCTTCCGGGCTTCCAAAGCCAGCGGCTTGACGTATTGCTCGACAAATTCTTCGGTGCGGCGCGCTATCAACTGGGCGCGGGCCCCTGTTGCTACGAACATCCCTATCCCCCTGCGCTTGTACAGAATTCCTGAATCCACCAGCAGGTTGACGCCTTTGGCGGCGGTCGCCGGGTTGATCCGATGGAAGGCAGCAAACTCGTTGGTGGAGGGCACCTGCGACTCTTCGGCCATGGTTCCGTCCACGATTCCGTTCTCGATGAGCTCTGCGATCTGAAGGAAGATCGGCTTGCTGTCATCGATCATGAGCACCACCGCCTCTTTGGTTCGTTACTCATGTAACTAACCATACAAGCAGTGAAGCAGGAGTCAAGGCTCGCGCCGGGAAAATCACGACGACGGCCGTCAAGTAGGCTTGTTGGGTGATCTTTTCTGCGATAAACGACCTTGCCGTATCCACCATCGGGGGTGCGGGACCGGTTCAACCCTCCATGGCTTCGTTCCTGCCGGACTGGCTGAACCCTGACGTCTTCCTCCGCGATTCACCGCTGGGACCCTGGGTGATCCTCCTGGTCTGCGCCATCGTTTTCGCAGAAACAGGCCTCCTGGTGGGTTTCTTCCTGCCGGGTGATTCGATGCTGTTCACGGCAGGGCTGCTGGTCTCCACCGGTGCCATCGAATTCAATCTCTTCGCCATGTGCGGCCTGATCATCGTCGCTGCCATCATCGGCAACCAGACTGGCTACCTCATAGGGTCAAAGGCCGGCCCGGCCATCTTCAACAAGCCTGATTCACGGCTTTTCAAGAGGGAAAACGTCGAAAGCGCCCACGCGTTCTTTGAAAAGCACGGTGGCAAGGCCTTGATCCTTGCCCGCTTCGTTCCCATCATCCGGACCTTCGTGCCGGTCATCGTGGGCGTTGCGCAGATGGATAAGCGCAAGTTCTTCCTCTTCAACGTCATCGGCGCTGTCCTTTGGGGCGGCGGAGTGACCCTGCTCGGTGCATGGCTTGGCCAGTTCGAGTGGGTCGGAAACAACATCGACATCATTTTCATTGTGATCGTCCTGATCTCGGTCATCCCGATCTTCATTGAGATTGGACGTGGATTCGTAGCCAAGCGCCGTGCGGCTGCCGGAGGCGGGGACCCCGTGGAGGAGTTCATCGAGGAACACGAGGGCGGCAAGCAGGAGCACTGAGGCTTCACAGCCGCTCCGAGGCACAGGCCGCGCCTGGAGCCCGGAACAGCAAAAAAAGGCACCCCGCATCGGCGGGGTGCCTTTTTTGCTGACGCAGAGCTTACTGCGAACCGGGGCCGGACAAAGCCGAGACGATCGCGGGAAGCAGTGCCCGGAACGCCTGGCCGCGATGGCTGATGGCGTTTTTCTCCTCCGGGCTCAGTTCTGCACAGCTGCGGTCCATGCCGGCCGGCTGCAGCACGGGGTCGTAGCCGAAGCCACCCTCACCCCGGGGTTCACGCAGGAGCGTCCCTTCGAGCTGGCCGTATTCGACGGTTTCATGGGCGATGCCATCGGAACCCGGCACAGCCAAAGCGGCAGCACAAACAAACGCAGCTCCACGGAAGTCGTCCGGAACATCAGAGAGCTGGGCCAGCAACAAGTTCAGGTTGGCGGTGTCGTTCCCGTGGGTTCCGGACCAACGCGCCGAGAAGATGCCCGGAGCTCCGCCCAGAACATCGACGGCCAAGCCGGAATCATCGGCAATCGCGACCAGACCCGTAGCCTCCGCCACGGCGCGGGCCTTCAGGAGCGAGTTCTCGGCAAAGGTGACGCCGGTTTCCGCAACGTCCGGGGCACCGGCCGCAGCGGCGTCCACCACCTGGGTATCGACGTCGAGTCCTGGTACCTGGTCCCGCAGCAACTCCCTGAGTTCCCTCAGCTTGCCCTTGTTGTGGGTAGCCAGGACAAGGCGCGGAGCCGCGGTTGCTGCCGTGCCGCTCACGGGGCCTCGGCCAGGGTTTCGCGCTGGATGGCTGACAACTGCGTGGTGCCCAGCAGGGCCAGGTCCAGCAGTGCGTTCAATTCGTCGCGGTCGAAGGGAGCACCTTCAGCGGTGCCCTGGACCTCGACGAACTTTCCGGATCCGGTGACCACAACGTTCATGTCGGTCTCGGCCCGGACGTCCTCCACATAGGGCAGGTCCAGCATGGGCACGCCGTCGATGATTCCCACGGAGACCGCTGCGATGGTGTCCACCAGCGGCTCGGCGTTGCGCGCGATCAGCTTGTTCTCCCGGGCGAAGCGGATGGCTTCAGCCAGCGCGACATAAGCACCCGTGATGGCAGCGGTGCGGGTGCCGCCGTCGGCCTGCAGGACGTCGCAGTCCAGCACGATCGTGTTCTCACCCAACGCCTTGGTGTCGATGATCGAGCGCAGTGAGCGCCCGATCAGGCGTGAGATTTCGTGGGTACGGCCGCCGATCTTGCCCTTCACGGACTCGCGGTCCGATCGGGTGTTCGTAGCCCGGGGCAGCATGGCGTACTCCGCGGTGACCCAGCCGCGGCCTTCGCCCTTAAGCCAGCGCGGCACGCCCTCGGTCAGGGAAGCTGTGCACAGGACCCGGGTGTTGCCGAACTCGATCAGCGCCGAACCTTCGGCCTGCTTGGACCAGCCGCGCGTGATGCTGATGGGGCGCAGTTGGTCTGGGGTCCGGCCATCGGCACGGATGACGGGGGTGGCTGTAGCTTCAGAAGTCATGCTCCAAGCTTAGCCAAGCCCGGACACCCCCGGCGCCCGCACTGGCCGGCGCCTTCCAGGCTGGATCGTTCGACTGGATCGTTCGACTGGCTCATTCGGCTAGATCGTGTAATGCACTCCGGCGACAGCTACGGCGACGTCGCCGGCGAAGACCGGTTTCGCCTCGGACAGGACCTTGGTTTGTGAAGTCCATACCGGAATGTGGGTCAACAGCAACCTCTTGGCAGCAGCGTTCGTTGCTGCCTCCCCCGCACGCTTGCCGGTGAGGTGGACGTCCTTGACGTCATCGTCCCGGCCTTCCTCGAACGCCGCTTCACAAAGGAACAAGTCCGCGCCCTGCGCCGCATCCTCCAGGCCTTGGCAGGAATCGGTGTCCCCGGAGTACGTCAGGACCTTCGTAACCGCCACACCGTCCTTGCCGGGCTCGGTGGCAGTCACTCGCAACGCGTAGGCCTCTTCCACCGGGTGGTTTACGGCAAACGGGGTCACCGTAAAGGGGCCCACAGTGACAGGTTGCCGTTCGGCCCAGTGGGTAAAGTCGAATTCCTCGTGCATGCCCGGATCCAAATCCAGGCCATAGGCTGTGGCCATCCGGTCCGCCGTAGCGGCAGGTCCCCAGACCGGGAGCCGGTCCCGCCCCCATCCGCCTGGCTTCCAGCGAACAGCCACGTGGAGTCCGCAGAGGTCCATGCAGTGGTCCGGGTGGAGGTGGGTGAGGAAGATTGCGTCAATGTCTTCCAGATCCGTGTAACGCTGGATGGCACCCAACGCACCGCTGCCCAGGTCCATGACGATCTTCCATTCGCGCTCACCGTCATGCGCGGTCACCAAATAGCACGACGCCGGGGAACCGGGTCCGGGGAATGAGCCCGTGCAGCCCACAATGGTGAGTTTCACAATCCACGCCCCAGGGTGTTGCCCGCGCCGGCGTTGACGGCCGGATCCGGCTGTACAAAGTACGAGCGCCGGGACAGACCGGTTCCCGAGCGTGCCGCTTCCAACATCTCGGGCGTAATACGGGCCAGGCTGCCGGTGGGGTACTGCGCCGCCACATGGTCCACGTGCTTCACCGAGAGGACCTCCGGTCCCAGGAAACGGCGGGCGAGGGTCTCGAACTGGGCAGCATCTCCAGTGGCAATGAACTCGTGGCTTGGCGTGGTGGGCTCCGTCCGCTGGATGCCATGGTTGGCCAAGGCACGGTAGACGTCTTTGGCTGTTTCCTCGGCACTGGAAACCAGCGTGACGTCCTCGCCCATGACAAAGGAGATGACGCCGGTCAGCAACGGGTAGTGGGTGCATCCGAGGACCACAGTGTCCACTCCGGCTTCCTTGAGCGGCTCCAGGTATTCGTTGGCTGCAGCGAGAAGGTCGGGCCCGGTGGTGATGCCAGCCTCCACGAAGTTCACAAAAGCCGGGCAGGCCACTGAGGTGATGGTGAGGTCAGGAGCAGCAGCGAAAGTATCTTCGTAGGCACGGGACCCAACAGTGGCTGAGGTTCCGATGACGCCGATCCTGCCTGAACGCGTAGCCGCGACAGCCCGCCGCACGGCCGGCTGGATGACCTCGATGACCGGAATGCCATAGCGGGCCGTATACCTTTCCCGCGCATCCCGGAGCACGGCGGCGGAGGCGGAGTTGCAGGCAATGGTCAGCAACTTCACGCCCGAATCCACCAGCTCATCCATGACGCCCAAAGCATTGGCCCGCACCTCGGCGATGGGAAGGGGACCGTAAGGGCCGTTGGCAGTGTCACCTACGTAGAGGATTGACTCGTTGGGAAGCTGGTCGATGATGGACCGCGCAACGGTCAACCCGCCTACTCCGGAGTCGAAAATGCCGATCGGGCGCGTGCCGACAAGTTCCCCCGTGCTGATGGGGGCGTCAGAGCCCAGGGCGCCGCTTGGTGAACCCGATGCTGAAGTCATAATTATTCGAGAATAAGGCTTCCCTTGGTGTGCGGCCATTACCTGTGGTCTCCGCCTCGTGTCTGATGTGTCACACGGAAGGAGCAGCACTTGGCCGTCCGGATCAGGATTTCCCCTGCCTTGCCGCCATCATGGCCTGTACCAGGGACTCCTGCAGCCAGGTAGTGAAGTTGTACACCAGGGCCAGGTAACTTTCCACGTCTTCGGCCTGGCTCCAGTCCTGCATGCTGTGGATGTGTTCGGCATCAGCTTCATCGCGGATGTCCAGGCGTTCGGCGAGGACCAGGCGGACGTCGTTCAGGGCCATGGACCACCGCGTGGCGTCCTCTGGAGTGAGGACCAGGTCGTCTTTGTCCAGCCCCATGGCCGCGGCCCTCAGGGCTCCGATCTTGTTTTCCCGCACCGAGCGTTCGGTGAGCTGCCGGAACTCCAGCGAGCCGCCGTCGTCGTCCTTCATGACGTTGGGCAGCAGCCGCAGCAGCGCACGGTCGCTGGGCTGCTTGACGTCCATGTCCAGGCCGATGAGGGCCGCCAAGGGGTCTTCGTTCTCCTTGATGTCCTGCTCCAACATGGAAATGACGTCGTCCAGCAATCCGCGCAAGAGGTCCCGTTCAGCGGGTTCGAGGTATCCCGTGATGCCCTTGAGTCCGTACTTGAATGCCTTAGCCACGCTGGCGGCCGCCCTTTCCGGGTGTTTCGTTTCCGCTCGCGGCCTTCTCCACGGTGGCCCACAAGCCAAAACCGTGCATGGCTACCGCGTGCTGCTCCACTTGTTCCTTGCTTCCGTGGGCCACGATGGAGCGGCCCTTTTTGTGGACCTCCATCATTAGCTTGTGGGCTTTGGACTCGGAATAGCCGAAGTAACTCTGGAAGACAAAGCTCACGTAGCTCATCAGATTCACCGGATCATTCCAGATCACAAGGTTCCACGGGATATCAGGGGCGGTCAGGACATCGGTGGCGGACTGCTCTGCAGCTTTGGTCCGCTCATCGATGTCCGTGCCATACGCAACGCTGGGGCTCATCTGTCCATTCTATGGCGGCTCGCACTAGAGTGAATTCGTGAGTAGAGCCACGTCCTGGGACCACCCCGCAACTTCCTTGTACACCGACCATTACGAACTGACCATGCTTCAGGCCGCCTTGCATTCGGGCGCCGCGCATCGCCGTTCGGTCTTCGAAGCCTTCGCCCGGCGGCTGCCGGACGGCCGGCGCTACGGCGTGGTGGGCGGCACGGGGCGCCTGCTGGAGGGCATAGCCGACTTCCGCTTCGGCGACGCCGAGCTCGCATTCCTCCAGCAGAACAAAGTGGTCAACCAGGAAACACTGGACTATCTGGCCGACTACAAGTTCAGCGGCGACATCTGGGGCTATGCCGAGGGCGACGCCTATTTCCCCAACTCCCCCATCCTGATCGTCGAATCCACCTTCGCAGAAGCCTGCATCCTGGAGACCTACATCCTGTCCGTCCTCAACCACGACAGTGCCATTGCCTCCGCCGCTTCACGCATGACCTCCGCAGCGGGCACCCGCCCCTGCATCGAGATGGGCTCCCGTCGGACCCAGGAAGAATCGGCGACGGCGGCAGCGCGCGCCGCCGTGATCGCCGGCTTCGCCAGCACCTCCAACCTGGAGGCCGGACGCCGCTACGGCATCAAGACGGTCGGCACGGCAGCCCACTCCTTCACCTTGCTCCATGACACCGAGCGGGAAGCCTTCGAAGCGCAGATCGCGACCTTCGGACCCGGGACCTCGCTGCTGGTGGACACCTACGACGTCGAGACCGCGGTGCGCACTGCCGTGGAACTCGCCGGCGACAAGCTCGGTGCAGTCCGCCTGGATTCCGGGGACCTGATTGCCCAGGCACAGTGGGTCCGGCAATTGCTGGATGACCTGGGCAACGTCAACACAAGGATCGTGGTGACCTCGGACCTTGACGAATTCGCCATCGCTGCCCTCCAGTCGGCCCCGGTGGACTCCTACGGCGTGGGCACGTCCCTGGTGACAGGTTCCGGTGCTCCCACGGCCAGCATGGTCTACAAACTGGTGAGCCGTACCAACGATTCCGGCGAGTTCATTTCAGTGGCCAAGGCCGCAAAGAACAAAGCCAGCGTGGGTGGACGGAAGTACGCCCTGCGCAAACTCAATGACCGCGGCCGCGCCACCCAGGAGGTGGTGGGCATCGGCCATCGTCCCCAGGACGACGGCAACGACCGCGTGCTGCTGCACCAATTCGTCAAGAACGGCGAGGTCCTCCCGGGATGGACCGGGCCCGAAGGCGTGATCCGCGCCAAGGAGAGGCACACGGCCACCATGGCCGAGCTGCCCGCCGTCGTCAACCGCCTCCAGCGCGGCGAGGCCGCCATTCCCACTGTCTACGAGGAGAACTGATGTCCCGTGCCCTGATCATCGTTGATGTCCAGAACGACTTCTGCGAGGGCGGTACCCTGGCCGTTGAAGGCGGCGCAGCAATCGCCGGAGCCATCACCGAGTATGTTGATGCCAACCAGCAGCACTTCGACCACATCGTTGCCACGCAGGACTGGCACATCGAACCGGGCGGACACTTCTCGGATGACCCCGACATGGTGGATTCCTGGCCTCCGCACTGCCGCGCCCGGACAAAGGGCGCGGAACTGCACGAAGACCTCGACCCCGAGTACATCCAGGCCTATTTCCGCAAGGGACAATACACCGCGGCCTACTCCGGCTTCGAAGGGGTCCTCGCGCCCGAAGACGACGTCCCTACCGGAGACTTGAAGGCCGGCGCAACCGTAGCCGACGTCCTCGAGGAAGATGCGATCGGGCTCGATGACTGGCTGCAAAGCCACGACGTCGAGGACGTTGTGGTGGTGGGCCTGGCCACCGACTACTGCGTGAAGTCAACGGCACTTGACGCCGTTCAGGCCGGCTACAACACCACCGTCATCGCGGGCCTTACGGCCGGAATCGCCGAAGACCTCACCGATGCGCTGGACGAGATGGAAGCAGCCGGCGTCGACGTCGAACGCGACTGAGCTGCCGCTTTCTGAACAGACACGGAAGGCCCGCAGCAGATACGCCGAAGGGCGCCGCAACCGCGGCGCCCTTCGGCGTATCTGAGGGATGACGGTTCCGCTACTTCCTGCCGATGAACCAATCCTGGAGCTTGCGCAAACGGGCCTGCAATTGCTCCTCGTTGGCTTGGGCGACCGCCGGACCGCCACACACTTCACGAAGTTTGGTGTGGACAACCCCATGCGGGGTACCGGTTCGGGCAGCCCAGGCGGCGACGTTCTTGGCCAGCTCGTTTCGCAGATCCATGAGCATCCGGTGGTCAGGCACAGCGGGAGAGGCAGCAGCGGCCAGCGGCGACTGACGCTTCTTCCGCGACTGTTGATCGTGCTGGCGCTGACGCAGCAGCGTCCCTACCTGCTCGGCGTCCAGGAGCCCTGGAATGCCAAGGAAGTCCAGCTCGTCATCGGAACCGATGTCCGCACCGGTGCCGAATTCGCCGCCGTCAAAAAGGACGCGGTCAAAAGAGGCCTGGGAGTCCAACGCTTCAAACTTGCCCTTGGTCAGTTCATCCGATGCCTTGTCCTCGCGGTTGGCCTCGGCCATGAGGTTCTCTTCGGGACTGAAGAGACCATCCTCATCCTTCTCCGGGCGGTCCAGGGCGTGGTCACGCTCGGCCTCCATGGTGTTGGCGAGGATCATCAGCGGCGGCACCGACGGAAGGAAGACCGACGCCGTTTCACCCCTCTTGCGGGCACGCACAAAACGACCCACAGCCTGGGCGAAGAACAGCGGAGTGGAGGTTGAGGTTGCGTACACACCGACAGAAAGACGCGGGACGTCAACGCCTTCGGACACCATGCGGACGGCAACCATCCAGCGCTGGTCCCCAGCAGAGAATTCCTCGATCTTGCTCGAGGCCTTGGAGTCGTCCGAGAGGATCACCGTGGGCGACTGGCCTGTGATCTTCTTGAGCTGGCCCGCATAGGCCCGGGCGTCGTCGTGGTCCGTGGCGATAACCAGGCCACCGGCGTCGGGCACCGTCCGCCTGACCTCGCCCAGACGCTTGTCCGCCGCGGCGAGAACGGCGGGGATCCATTCCCCGGTGGGGTTCAACGCAGTACGCCACGCCTGGGAGGTGATGTCCTTGGTGACAGCTGCTTCACCCAGTGAAGCAGCCATCTCGTCGCCTGCACTGGTGCGCCACCGCATCTGGCCCGAATAGGCCATGAAGAGCACGGGACGGACCACGTGATCCCTCAGGGCATTGCCGTAACCATAGGTGTAATCGGCCTTTGAACGCCTGATGCCGTCGCGGTCCTCGGCGTATTCGACGAAGGGAATGGGCGAAGTATCCGAACGGAACGGCGTACCGGTCAGCGACAGGCGCCGCGCGGCAGGATCAAAGGCCTCACGCAGGCCATCGCCCCAGGAGAGCGCTTCACCGCCGTGGTGGATTTCATCCAAAATCACCAAGGTACGCGCCGCTTCGGTCTTTGCGCGGTGCAACATGGGCTTGCTCGCCACCTGCGCGTAAGTCACTGCGACGCCAACAAAACCACGGCCATGCTGGCCATCGGAGTTCTTGAAGTTGGGGTCGATGGCGATCCCGACTTTGGCTGCGGCGTCAGCCCACTGACGCTTCAAGTGATCGGTAGGGGCAACGATGGTAATCCTGTTGACCACACCGCTGTCCAGCAAGGTGGTGGCAATCCGCAACGCAAAAGTAGTCTTACCGGCACCAGGGGTAGCCACGGCAAGGAAGTCTTTGGGGTTGCGGGTCATGTAGAGGTCCAGCGCCTCCTGCTGCCAGGCGCGGAGCTTGGGCGCAGTGCCCCAGGCGGCCCGTTCCGGGTACGCCGGAGGCAGGGATGGGCCGCCGAAAAGTGTTTCTGTCATGCTGGCTCCCCCGGCCTGATGGCAGCGCCCATGGCCTCCAACCCGGCTAAGAAGCCGGGTTGGAGGAGGCAACTGTGACGATCAGAAGGGACCTGTGTTCTCTTCCCACCCACTACTTGGAGTTGCCCGGGCCGCCGTTGTTTCCACCGTCGTTGCCGGGGCGGAGGCCTTCGTAAATCTCCTTGCACTCCGGGCAGACCGGGAACTTCTGGGGATCACGTCCGGGTGTCCAGACCTTACCGCACAAGGCAATGACCGGTTCGCCGGTCAAAGCCGACTCCATGATCTTTTCCTTGCGGACGTAGTGGGAAAAACGCTCGCGGTCGCCGGGTTCCACTTCCTGGCGCGTTTCTTCGCGCTCAATGGTGGCAGTGGACGTTCCGGCTCCGGAAAGCTCGCGCATGGGGTCGTTTTCGAATGGATCCGGAGGAAGCGTAGTCATGCCAAACATCTTACCGTCTAGATGCCCTGCCACTCCGGCTTGTTGTCGAACGTGTGGCGATAGTAATCGGCCAATTTCAGCGATGACGCGGCTGCCTCATCCACCAAAATTGTTGCGTGCGGGTGCATCTGGAGGATCGATGCAGCGCAGATCGCCGCCACGGGGCCTTCGACGAAATCGCGGACAGCCTGCGCCTTTTGGGCACCCGTCGCCACCAGCACCACATGCCGGGCATCCATGATCGTCCCCAGTCCCTGCGTCACCACATGGTGGGGAACGTCATCGATGCTGTCGAAGAAGCGGGCGTTGTCCTTGCGGGTCTGCTCGATCAGTGTCTTGATCCGCGTCCGCGACGCCAGGGAGGATCCTGGCTCGTTGAAGCCGATGTGCCCGTCAGTGCCCACGCCCAGGATCTGGAGGTCCACGCCGCCGACGGCCTTGATGGCATCCTCATAATCCTGGCAGGCTGCTTCCAGGTCCTCGGCAGCACCGTCCGGCCCGTGGACGTTCTCCGGCTTGATGTTCACCCGGTTGGTGAATTCGCGCCGGATCACCTCGCGGTAGGACTCGGGGTGCCCGGCCTCCAAGCCCACATATTCATCGAGCGCGAAACCATGGGCCTGGCTGAAGTCCAGTCCCCCGGCATCGTAGCGGCGCGCCAGTTCGTCATAGACGGGCAGCGGCGAGGACCCCGTGGCAAGGCCCAGAACAGCATTCGGCTTGCGGCGGACCAACGCTTCAATGGCATCGGCTGCAAGCGCACCGATCTGCTTGGTGCCAGGGAGAATGACAACTTCCATCGTCACGGCCTTTCTTGGTAAGGGTCTTCGAGCTATCTGACAGAGACGTTATCCCATGTCCCACCTATGGGCATGGTTATTACGCGGCTAACGGTTCACACTGAGCTGGGCGAACATCTCCGGACCCCGTGCATCCAGCCATTTTCCACCCAGGCGGACACCCACGACGAACAGTACGATGCCCAGGACCGGGCCCGCCACCAGGTTGATCCAACCAGCCTCCGGCCCACCGGTGAAAGCCTGGACTGCAACGAGCGCAAGCTCCGGAACCAGCAGGAGCGCCAGGACACCCATGCCCACCGCTTGGACGGCCAGGGTCTGGGCCACGTTTCCCGGCGGCTTTTTGAACGGGCTGTCTCCCGGCAAGGGGACGGCAATGTTGTAACGGGCCGAAATCACCGAAGACAGACCCAGGCCCGTGAAGAGGGTTCCGAGGGACAGGCCCATGAGGTTGGGCAGCCACTGCCAATCCCCCGTCACAAAGAGGGGCCCCACCGTGAAAATCAGCACTATCGGAAGGGATATGGCCAGACAGGCCAAAGCCCGCCCAAGCCTGTCATCGACTCCCCGGACACCGGCCGCCAGGTGGAGCGCAAATGCCGTGTTGTCGTAGGAGACATCGGCGCAAATGGACCATGCCATGACGAAAGCAGTCAGCGGCCCAAGAATCATGAGCAAACCGTAGCTGCCGCTCTGCGAGCCGCTGAAGAAGAAGAGGATGGGGAACATCGGGACAATCACCAGTGACGCCGCGTACCTCGGATCCTTCAACCAGTAGATCAGGGCCCTGGCAGCAACGGCCCCGGACGGAGTGCCGGGGAGCAGGCCGAACAGGCCCAGCTTTCCGCCCTTCCTGGCCGTTCCTCCGGAGTATGCGGGCGTCACCAGCGCGCGCTTGAGGAGCACATGCCAGCACAGCAGGAGCCCCGCAATGGTCGCCGCCGCAATCAGGAACTTCAGTCCCGCCGCACCCGCATTGCCCGCCTCGAGGTCCCCGCCAAGGGACCAGGCCGCACCGAGCGGAGTCCAGGACACCGTTCGGGCCAGCACCGGAAGGTAGTCGGCGCTGCCGCGAACACCTTCCACCACGCCCATCATGATCGGACCCAGCAGGACCAAAGGAATGAAGACAATGATGCTGCTGACATCCTTGAAACGCCGGGAGGCCGCCAGGCCGGCTGTCACCGTCGTGACCACCTTGGACAAAACAATGCACGTCAGGGCAGCCAGGACGGCGCCCAGCAACGCTCCGGAAACGGCCGGCACACTGCGCCACCACGTTCCCACCGTTCCCAGCGCGGCAATCAAAGTGGCCAGGCCGGGAATTCCGATGAAACCGGCCAAGGCGAGGCCCGTCAGCAGTTGCTTGGAAGGAATTGCGAAGGTTGTGAACCGCGCAGGATCCAAAGTCATGTCTGCCGCCGAAGCTACGAGCGGGATGATGGCCCACCCCAGGACTGTGGCCGCTCCACCCAATACCACTACGGTGTGCGCGATCTCAGGATCGGCCCACCGCAGTGCTATGAGGCCTCCAACCAGGAGGACCAACAATCCCAACGCGTAAAGAAGCCCCAGGGCCATGCCCACCAGCTGCCACGGACTGCGCTTGAACCCATTCAGGAGCAGGCGCCATTTCAGGCTTAGAAGGTGCGCAACCATTCCAGGCCCTCCGTTCGGTGTCCGCCGCCCACCAACTGGACGAAACGTTCCTCCAGCGTGGAGCCGTCGCGGACTTCGTCCACGGATCCCGCAGCCAGGACCCGCCCACCGGCCACCACTGCTACGTGGCTGCACATGCGCTGCACGAGGTCCATCACATGGCTGGAAACAATGACCGTGCCTCCGGAAGAGACGTAACCCTCCAGGATGCCGCGGATATTGGCGGCCGAGACAGGGTCCACCGATTCGAAAGGCTCATCAAGGACCAGGAGCCGCGGTGCGTGGATGAGTGCGGAGGCCAGTGCGATCTTCTTGGTCATACCGGCGGAGTAGTCCACCACCAGGGAGCCCGCGTCCGCTTCAAGGTCGAGGGCAGCCAGCAACTCAGGAACACGTGCTCCTACGACCTCGCGGTCCATGCCGCGAAGGAGACCGGAGTACGTCACCAGTTGCTCGCCGGTGAGCCTGTCGAAAAGGCGTACACCGTCAGGCAGTACACCCATGAGCTTCTTGGCTTCCAACGGGCGGGCCCATACGTCGACGCCGTGGATCAAGGCCGTGCCGAAGTCCGGCCTGAGCAGCCCGGTTGCCATCGACAACGTGGTGGTCTTTCCTGCACCGTTGGGGCCGACCATCCCATAGAAGGATCCGGCCGGCACTTCCAGGCTGACGCCATCGACGGCGATCTTCTCCCCGAAGCGCTTGGCCAGGCCCCGGATGGACAATGCGGACAAAGGCGCTGACGCTCCCGATGCTGCAGGGGCATTCAGTGCTGCGGAGTCTTGCTGTGCTACAGGGTCATTCAGTGACGCGGGTTCAGTCAGTGATGCAGTTTCCCGCTGTGCTGCAGGATCATGTGCCGGCGCGGCATACTGCGGCGGCGCGGATGTGGGCGTGGGTTCATGGCGTGGTTCCGTCATGTGACCAGCCTAACCTCGCGCAGCAGGGCCGGTGGCGGTTCTAGAAGCCGTGGCGGGGGACGGCCCGCTGGTACTGCGGAACCCAAGCGATGTCATGACCCAGCTCGTAGGCAGCCCTCAACCACCAATGGGGATCGCGCAGGGCCGCGCGGGCCATGAAGACGGCGTCCGCCCTGCCGTTGGCAACAATGTCCTCAACTTGGGCAGCACTGGTCAGGAGCCCCACAGCAGCTGTGGGGACACCGGCGTCGCGCCTGATCTGTTCGGCAAACCCGGCCTGGTAGCCGGGCGCGGCCCTGATCTTCTGGTGGGCCACGGCGCCACCGGACGAGACGTCCACGAGGTCGACGCCCCGCGCTGCTGCCGCTTGGGCCAGCCGCGCTGACGCCGCAGGGTCCACTCCCCCGTCCGCCCAGTCGGTAGCGGAGATTCTCAACAGCAACGGCATGGAGTCGGGAATGGTATTGCGGACTGCATCCACCACGGCGAGCATCAGCCTGTTCCGGCCGTCCTCGCTCCCGCCCCACCTGTCCGTGCGGGTATTGATGAGGGGGCTTTGGAACTGGTGCAACAGGTATCCGTGGGCCCCGTGGATCTCCACCGTGTCAAAGCCGGCAGAAACGGCCCGCGAGGCCGCGGCAGCAAAGTCCTCCACCACGCCGAGGATGTCTTCCTCGCTCATGGTTTCGGGCGCCGCATAGCCATCGAAGGGTTGGGGGCCGGGTCCAACGGTGGCCCACCCGCCGTCGGAAGGCGCTACGGAACCGGACTTGTCAGCGAACGGCCAGTACGTTGATCCTTTGCGGCCCGCATGGGCCAACTGGGCCCCGATCCTGCAGTCCACGGCGCCATGCCGATGGACAAAATCGATAATCCGTTCCCATCCCGCAGCCTGTTCATCCGAATACAGTCCCGCGTCCAACGGGCTGATCCTGCCCACGGCGTTCACCGCTGCGGCCTCGCTCATGATCAAAGCGGCGCCCCCGGCGGCGAAAGAACCCAGGTGCATCAGATGCCAGTCGTTGGGTACGCCCTCACCGGTTTCCGGATGGCAGCTGTACTGGCACATGGGTGAAACCCACCCACGGTGCGCAATGGAGAGCGAACGAAGCTGCAGCGGGGAGAACAGCGCGGACGGCACTAGAAGAGAACCCTCGCCAGTCCCTGACGGGCTTTGGCCACCCTTTGGTCGGTGGTGCCGACTACCTCGAAGAGCTCAAGGAGCCGGACGCGGGCCGTCTCGCGTTCCGGGCCGAAATTCCTGCCGATGAACGTAATGATCCGGCTGAACGCATCCTCGATGTGTCCACCCGAAACATCGAGGTCAGCTACGGCAAGCTGGGCATCAATGTTGTCCGGTTCCCGGGCGGCAAGGTCGCGCAGGGCCTCGGCATCGGGAGCGGAGAGGCTTTCCAAACGGGCCATCAGTTCAACCTGCGCCAGACCGGCTTTGGCGTCGGCGTCGGCCGGCTGTTCCAAAAGGGCTTGCTTGTAAGAGGCTGCTGCCGCGGCATAGTCGCCGGCCTCGATCGCGTCGATCGCTGCCTGGTGCAGGGGCGGGATAGGTTCAGGCTCCGCCTCTTCGCCCTGGTCTCCGGGGTCGCCGATGCTTCCGGTAACCCCATTGGCCGCAGCCACCTTGAGGAGTTCCTCCACGAGGTCCTTGATCTGGGCGTCGTCGGCAGGACCTTGGAACAGGGGAACGGGCTGGCCCTTCACCACCGCTACGGCGGTGGGAACAGCTTGGACCTGGAAGGCCTGGGCCAGTTGGGGAAAGGCGTCGACGTCGGCCGCGGCAAGTACCAGCCGGCCGGCGTAACTTTCCACCACGCGCTGGGCTGCGTCAAGGACTGCAGGCGATTCCGGCGCATAGCGGGACCACAGGAGGAAGAGGATAGGAATCTGGGCTGACAGCTGCACCAGGTCCTGGAAGTTTGTTTCTGTGGCATCCACCCTCAAGGGCGCCTTGCCGGCAGCGCCGCCGGTGTCATCACCGTTGGGGGCGCCTGCGACGGGCGAACCGGCGTCGGCTGGGCCGGAGGCCGGAGGCGCGGCCGGGCGGCGCAGTGACGAGAGGTCTACGGCGCCGCGAAGGTTGAGCTGGCTGGCAGCGGCTGGAGTGGGTCGGTATCCGGGCGAACTCATACCATCCACTCTAGCCGCTGCCCTGCAGCGCAATTGCCTACTTGAAGCTGGCCCCGACCAGGCCGCGGGTGGCCGCCACGAGCTTCATGGGATCAGCGGATCCTGCCGGCGGAATGTACACCGCTACGGACTCGGCGAAGTTCAGCACCATACCCGTGGTGGTTTCCTTTCCGCCTGCAAAGACGGCGGAATCGTCCTCAAGCAGGAGCTTGTCCCCAGCCGCCTTGGGCGTGCCTTCGAAAGCGAAGTCAAGGCGTCCCACCACCAATGCACCGCCGTCAGCAGTGCGCAGCACCACGGTCTGGTTGGTCACCGGGGTGTGGGTGAACTTGAAGTTGGCGCTGGTCCCGTTCTTCACGGTGTCTGCCTGGTAAGCCAAAGCACCGGCGATGTACGGGGAGGCCTGGCCGTCAGCAAGCTTGCTGCGGTTTGGGGAGTCAGGCGTGGTCAGCATTTCAGCCAGAATGCCCAAAGCCTCGTTGCCGCTGTACGCCAAACCGGTGTTGTCGCCGGCAGGTACTGGTTCAGTTCCTTCGCGGGGAACAGGGAACGACGGGAAGTTGGTGCCCGGCTGCAACGGAGCGCTGCCCCACAGCTTGTAGTTTTCGCGCGGCGAGAGCTGGACCAGTGTCAGGACCTGCGGCACAACGTTGCCTTCGCCCTGGGTCAGGGCAAAGACCGTGCGGGGCCACTCGCGCTTGGTGCTGATGACGCTGCTCTGGAGTTTTGTGGCCCGCACGGGCATCCGTGCTTCGTAAGCCGATACCGCGGTGCGGATCTTGTAGTTCTGCGTGCGGATCTGCAGTTCCATCTTGTCCACGCGGGGAGCCAGCTTGGCTGCGTCCTTCGCTGCATCAGCAGCATCCACTGTGCTTGCGACCTGTTCGAGGATCCGTTGCAGCTGGGATTCCAGGAGTACTGGAGTGCCGCCGTCGCCTTCGGCAGGAGCTGCTGCGGAAGAAGTGGAGGTGGCCTCCGGGGTGGTGGTGGCTTGGGCCGCGACAGCCGTGCCGCCTACCATGACCGCTGCCAGCGCAGCAGCGATGGCGGTAACCCGGAGTGCAGGACCTTCGGTTTCCGGGCCACGGCGGCGGTTTGCTTCACTTGAGCCGGACTGGACGGGAAGCGTGGTGGTGGCTTCCCCGTCATCGTGCGGCTCGTCGTCCTGGCCGTCGTTGCGGCGGTTGGACAAGGCCTTGGCTATGAACGGAAGGGCAGCGCCCACCAGGATGATGATGATGCCCAGAACAATCAGCGGCACGGCCCAAGGGGTGGTGGCGTTGTTCGGGAAAGTCATGGAAATAGACGACGGCGCGGGCTGGGTTCCGTCTCCGGCTACCAGCAGGGACCACTCGCCATCGGCAGGCGGGTTCCAGGTGTAGTCCAGCTCGCCACTGGCGTCTTCGGTGCTGACCCACAGATCCGATCCGGCCGGGGAAGGTGCCGTTGCTTCACCGTCCACCGAGGTTGCCTCAAGTGACTTCTGGTCTGCCGACACGCCCGTCACGGTGGTGTGGGCGGTCTTGCCAACCCAGGCATCGACGTCGTCGGGGCGTCCGGTGGCGACCATGAAGTTGCCTTCGCCCTGGATCTTGATCTTCACTGGCCCGTCATGGAGGGCGATCAACTTTTGGTCGATCACCGTCAGCGGGGCAGCTTTGGTATCACTGGGAACCGAGGCGGTTACGGTCTCGGAGGGGGCCCAGAAAGTCAGCTGGCCAATGCCGGCCAGCATCGTCAGCAGGCCCAGCAGCACCAGCAAGGCTGCAGTCTTCAAACGCACAGGATCACCTATCATCAGCGGTCGTTGAACTTCAAGGGTAACCGTTTTGTTATCAGAGAGTCAGATCGGGGTGATCGGGGCAACATCCCCAAAAGCCCGCCACCGCGCCGCTGCAGCGCCATTCCGCGCTCCTGATAGTGTGGCGATGATCATGATATCCGGGCCCTTTAGCGCCTGAATCAGCCCCTTACCACTAGTGAAAAGGCAGCAAAACCGCGTGAAAGACCACTTGGAGCCCCGTCCCTCCGATGAGACCGGGTCAAGTGCGGTGGACGCTCCCTCGGACGGCACCGCCGCAACGGTTCCGGTTCGCACCGGACGCCTCGCCGCCTTGGGACGCAGGCTCAGGCAGCCAATCCCCGGAGCCCGCACCCGCGTCCGGTTCGAAATGCCACCGGAAGACGAATCCGAAGAAGGCCGCAGGGGGCCCGGTTCCGAGGACGACCACGGCTTCGGAGCGCCCGGGCCGCGCATGTCCTCCCAGCACCCGCTCTATGTCGGATTCATGGGGACCGCAGGCGTCGGGATTGCATTGGCAGTGTTTTATATCGCCAGCAATACCACCCAGCTCATCCTGTGGATTGTTGCCGCACTCTTCATAGCCTTGGGGCTTGACCCCGTGGTCCGCTGGCTTGAGTCCCGGCGGGTTCCCCGCCCTGCGGGCATCCTGATTTCCGTTTCGGCCCTCGTCCTGGCCGTGGCCGGGTTCTTCGCCACCCTGATCCCGACGATTGTTGAGCAGGTATCGGAAATTGTCCGCCAGGCCCCGGAATGGATCCGAGGGTTCCTTGACTCGGACTTTTTCCGCAACGCCGACAGCCAGTTTGGCGTCCGTGACCGCATCACCACGGAACTGGACAAGTTCGTCAAGGATCCCGAGGCCATGGGCGGTATTTTCGGAGGAGTCGTTGGCTTCGGATCCACAGTTGCCAACGGCCTGTTCGGCTCGCTGATTGTGCTGGTCCTCAGCCTTTACTTCCTGGCTGCGCTCCCCTCCATGAAGAAGTGGGCATACCGCCTGGCTCCCCGTTCACGCCGCCCCCGGGTGGAGGCCCTTTCCGAGGCCATTACTGATTCCGTGGGCAACTACGTGATCGGCCAGGCCTGCGTTGCCCTCCTGAACGCCATCTTCGCCTTCATTGTGATGACCATCCTGGGCATCCCGTTCAGCGTCCTGCTTGCTTTCGTGGTGGCCCTGCTCGCCTTCATTCCGCTGGTAGGTGGCCTGATCGCCGCCGTCGTGGTCATCCTGGTCTCCCTCACCGCGGGGTGGCAGACTGCCGTGGTCTACGCGATCGCCTACTTCGCCTACCTTCAGTTCGAGGCGTACTTCATCTCTCCGCGCATCATGCAGCGAGCCGTGGCCGTCCCCGGCGCCGTTGCTGTGATCTCGGTGATTGCCGGCGGCAGCCTGCTCGGTGTCCTGGGTGCCCTGATCGCCATCCCGACCGCCGCGGCGATCATGCTGCTGATCAAGGAAGTTTTCATCGTCCGCCAAGACCGGCACTGACGGCCCCGCAATGCGCGGGGTTAGGCGTTGGCCACACGCCCGGCCCACTCACGCGGCAGGCCGTCCACGCCGGCACCTGCTGGAGTAACGTCGTCGACGATCTCGTTCAGGACGCGCGCGGCGTACTTCTCCCCCACCCACAGGTGCTTGGCGCCGTCGACGCCGACAAGCCGGGCCTGCGGGACAAGGCTGAACCGCTGGGCTGCTTCGGCAGGCTGCAGGTAGTCATCGTGTTCCGGCACCAGGACCGTGAGCGGCTTCCCGGATGCCGCCCACTCCTTCAGGTGGACATCCGTGGCCCGGTGCAAGGGCGGGGACAACAACACGGCCCCTTCGATCTCCGAGGCCACCGGCTGCACAGCGCCGTACATCAAGGCAAGTTCCGTGCCAAAGGACCAACCGACCAGCCAACGGTTCGGCAGGCCCCGCTCAACAGCAAACCGTACCGCCGCCTCTACGTCGTACCGCTCCCCCGTGCCTTCTTCGAATTCTCCATCGCTGGTCCCGCGGGGAGACTGGGTGCCGCGCGTGTTGAACCTCAGCACAGCCACTCCGGCCAGCGCCGGGAGCCTGTAGGAGGCCTTCCGGTAGACATGGGAATCCATGAACCCGCCGTGGGTCGGCAACGGATGGAGGGTAATGAGCGTCGCGGTGATCTCTCCGGATTCCGGAAGTGCCAACTCGCCCAGCAACACCTTGCCGTCCTCTGTGGTGAACTCCACATTCTCGCGGCGGGCGGGCAGGACAGTCGAAGCGCGGATCTCCGATGGGGCAGCCTGCGGGGTAAATACGAACGAGGCGGGGTCGAAAGTCATGGTTCCCAGCCTAGCGAATCAGCGGTAGCGGTAGGTCCTGCCGGTCCAGCAATTGGTGTGCCAGTGCCGGCGTTCGGCCAGCCCTGCGGCCTGACCGAACAGGTGGCTGTCGGACCACACCACCAGATGCGCGATGCCTGGGACGATTGCGGTGGAACAGCCGGGGCATATGTACTGCTTCTCCGCTTTTTTGGCCGTCATGGTCCTGACCATCCAGTCACCATCCGGGGCGCTCTCACGCCGGGCAATTCCGCCCCTTGCCCGTTCCAGGTCAATCTCGGGTACCGGCTCGGCCCACTTGCCGGAGCGTGCGCTGGACGCGTTGCGACGAGGTCGGTTGGAGCGGGGCATGCTTCCATTCTGCCCCAGCCACCCTGTTGCAGATGGTGAGACGGTAATGTGGAGCGGGTGCGACTCGTCATAGCCCGTTGTTCTGTTGATTACGTTGGCCGCCTCAAGGCCCACCTTCCCCTCGCCACCCGGCTGCTGCTGGTCAAGGCCGATGGCTCCGTGCTGGTGCACTCGGACGGCGGCTCCTACAAGCCGCTGAACTGGATGAGTCCCCCGGCTACACTGCGGGTGACGACGCCGGAGGAGACCGACGTAGAGGAAGGCGTCGTGGAACAGTGGACCGTCCAGTCCGCCAAGACCGATGACCGCCTGATCATCAACATTTACGAGCAACTGCATGACACCTCGCACGAGCTCGGTACAGATCCCGGCCTGATCAAGGACGGAGTGGAAGCCGATCTCCAGCGGCTCCTCGCTGAGCAGATCGAGACACTCGGAACCGGCTACTCGCTCATCCGGCGTGAGTACTTCACGGCGATCGGACCGGTGGATATCCTTGCCCGGGACGCCAACGGAGCCACAGTTGCCGTAGAACTGAAGCGACGCGGTGACATCGACGGCGTCGAGCAGCTCACCAGGTACCTGGAGCTGTTGAACCGCGACCCCCTGCTGGCACCTGTGCGTGGCATTTTCGCCGCCCAACAGATCAAGCCGCAGGCGAAGGTCCTGGCGAACGATCGCGGCATTGCCTGCGTAACGCTCGATTATGACGCCATGCGCGGCGTGGATGACAGTGAGTCCCGGCTCTTCTAGCCTCTTCCCCAGGCACCTGTGCCGCAGGCCACTAGAATCAACAGCATGACTGCCGCAGATCGCTTGCCCACTTCTTCCGCGCCGAGCCACCAGATCATCAAAGGCACGATCGTCAGCGATGGCGAGGTGGTTCAGGACGGCCTTGTTGCCATTGAAGGCGACAGGATTGCCTACGCCGGACCTGCGGACGGCTTTGATCCGGCATCTTTCGAAGGCTTCCAGAGCGCTGTCCGGCTTGGAGTTCCCAGCGGCAGCTACCTCATTCCAGGACTGGTGGATGTTCACTGCCACGGCGGAAACGGCGGGGATTTTCCTGGCGGAGATGAGGCCTCCGCGCGCCAGGCCGTGGATTTCCTGCACCGTTCGGGCACCACGACGTTCCTTGCCAGCATGGTGACCGCACCCCCGGAAGACCTCCTCCGTGGCATCCAGCTGTACGTGAAGCTGGCCGATGAAGGCCTTGTTGCCGGAATTCATCTCGAAGGCCCCTTCCTTTCCCATGCCCGCTGTGGAGCCCAGAACCCGGAATATTTGCTGGAACCGGACCTGGACCTCATGGAGGAACTCGTCGGCGCCGCAGCCGGCAAGCTGGCCACCATGACCTACGCGCCTGAGCTTCAGGGTGCCGCGGCACTGGTTGACCTGATGACGTCCCACGGCGTGACCCCGTCCC
This sequence comes from Arthrobacter sp. UNCCL28, assembly GCF_900102805.1. Classification (NCBI taxonomy): domain Bacteria; kingdom Bacillati; phylum Actinomycetota; class Actinomycetes; order Micrococcales; family Micrococcaceae; genus Arthrobacter; species Arthrobacter sp. UNCCL28. The sequence goes on along the minus strand of NZ_FMWE01000001.1, from coordinate 855,077 downwards.
TGGGACACACCGATTGCGACGACGCCACCGCTGCTGCGTCGCTGGCTGCCGCCCGCGAGGGGCTGGAATCAGCAGGGTTCGACGGCGTCAGCTCGCTTCCCACCGTGACGCACCTTTTCAATGGGATGCCACCGATGCACCACCGCGCCCCAGGCCCGGTGGCAGCGTGCCTTCGAATGGCCCAGGAAGGCAAAGCTGTGGTGGAACTCATCGCCGACGGCACGCACCTGGACCCCAGCATGGTGGCCACGGTCTTCCAATTGGTGGGAGCGGCCAACATCGTCCTGGTGACCGATTCCATGGCGGCGGCCGGCCTTTCCGATGGCAGCTACATGCTGGGCCCCTCCCCCGTGACGGTCAGCGACGGCGTTGCCACCCTTGATGCCACCGGATCCATCGCCGGCGGCACCGCCACCCTCCTGGAGGTCGTTCGCAAAACGGCAAGTGCCGGCGTCGCTCTTCCCGATGTCATTTGCTCCGCTACAGCTGTGCCCGCAGCTGTCCTGGGCCTTTCGGATGAAATTGGCGGACTGCGCCGCGGACTGCGCGCAGACGTTGTTGTTACCGACGGGGACCTGGAACTCACCGGCGTGATGCGCAACGGCATCTGGTTGTCCCAGAGCTAATTCACTGCTGCCGCGTTACCTTCTTTTTACCGAAAATTTTCCCGAATTGCCCAAAAGACCGTTGACCTGCGGCAGGCCACCATGAAAGTGTTGTAGCAGTCTTTGTGTAGGTGGTTTTCATGCTCGCAAGACGAGTTGCGAGCGTGAAGCTCCTGCGAAACCAATCCGGGTCCGCCCGGATGGAATCCAAGGTCTTCTCGCGGAGTAACAAAGCCGGTACGAAGTGTATCGGACTGATGTTCCACAATGAGGAGAAATACATGGCACTGGGAACCGTCAAGTGGTTCAACGCTGAAAAGGGCTTCGGCTTCATCACCCCGGATGACTCGGATGGGGACGTTTTTGTTCACTACTCCGAGATCCAGACCGGCGGATTCAAGACCCTCGATGAGAACCAGCGCGTTCAGTTCGAGATCGGCCAGGGCGCCAAGGGCCCCCAGGCAACCGGCGTTACCGTCGTCTAGTCTTACCCGTTGAATTCTGCTGGTTGCAGATTCAACAAACACGTTGACCCCGGCTTTCATGCCGGGGTCAACGTGTTTAAGGACAGTAATGTCTGATATTCCAACAACTACTGTGACTAACCGTGAAGAAAGCAGAAACCGCGGTTCTGAATGGCCCTTGCCTATTCAGGCAACAAGGGTTCGGAGCAACCGCGCAGAATGCCGCACGGACAATCCCGGAAGATAGGCCCGGGTGAGTGCACGGCCCATTGCAGGAAGGTGCAGCGGGTCCTGGTAATACATGTACAACGTTCGGTACTCCGGCTGGAAACGCGACTTAAAGGAAGCCAAGGACCTGAATCCATAAACTGGTTCCAGTGCTTGCCCAACCGCATCAAGAATTCCTGCCAAGCCCTCTGCCTGCTGTTCGATTTCGCCCTTCTCCCGGGCCAAAGGCGAGCCCGACAACGAGATAACCTCCACGGAACTGCGCAGGTGGAGGATGGCGGAGGCAATGAGGAACTCCATGACTCCAGGGAAGGAGTCACCCCGGCGCCTCATGAAGTCCAATGTCCAACTGACTACCCGGCCATCTTCATGGACCGGAAGCCAACTGGTGACCCCGTACACGAAGCCGGCATCATCCACAGCGGCGCAGCAAAGGACGTCATCGTCCTCCACTTCGTCCAAGCCACCCAAAGTGAAACCCATTTCCGGGATCTTCTTCTGCGCGGCCCACTCTTCGGAGACTTCTGAGATCTGGGAGCGCACGCCGGGGGGAAGTTCGGAGTAGCGGCCCCAAATGGCGGTGATACCAAGCTTCCTGGCACGGTTCAGCGATGTCCTGACGTTCTGCCATTCCTTGCCGCGGAACTCAAGGTCCCTGATCCGCAGACGGGTTTCCTGGGCCACCGAGACCCTGCGGAAACCGCGCGCGCTGAGCATGGGCCACAATTCATCGGTGCACGAGTAGAGGCAGGGTATCAACGCCTGCTGGGAACAGTAATCGAGGAAGCCCCTGGCAGTGTCGAGATGGTGGACAGCGGGCCCAAAGGGACCAGCCATGGTCAAGGCCACATGGCCGTGGACCTGGTACGCCACTCCCCCTGTTCCTTCAGCGTTGAACCAGTACTTGTTGGACTCCCAGAGGGCCATCCACGACAGGGAGTCGCCCCCTGCCTTCACCAAGGACCTGGCCCTCTCACGGGATTGATGATCGAGCCCACCGGAATGGTGCCCACGAATCAGCAGGATCCACACGCCTGCGAGTGCCACCAGCCAGAAAACAGTGCCGGAGTAGGAGAAGAGGAAAACCTCCACCACATCACGTTCAGCGAAGACCTTCCGGTAAACGCCCGGTAGCGGGACCGGAAGATACTGCCTGGCAAGCTCAGAAGCCAGGCCCAGCAAGCCGTCGTCGCGGTCCATGCCACCGGATGCCAGCCACACCAGCGTATAGGCGAGGCCAAGGCCGGCCCCGGTCAGGCCCACCAGCCAAAAAATCCGTCGCCTCAGGCGGTCCGACGACACCACCCGGAAGTGGCCGCGGTAGGCAAAGAGAAGCACCGCCAACACCAGCGGCACCAGAACCAGGGGCAGGAGATGAACTACAGCCGTGTTCAACATGGGCACGTGCGGACGTCCCTGGAGCCTCGGCATCCCGGCGAAGAGACCCAGGTAAATTGCCGACAACGCGACCACCACCAGTTGGACACTGATCGCAATCCCCACAGCAAGCCGACGACCACGGCGCATACCGTCAGCACAAATGAGCAGCAGCACTACCGGCACGACGGCAAGCGCCAAACCGAATGGCCCCGTATAGGCCTGTCGGCCCACTTCCAAACACGCCACATCAATGGTTCCCCCGCAGTTGCTTTCCAGCTGGCTCAACGTAGGCAAGGGATTCAAGATGACGTCGCGCAACAACGCGAGGGGACCGGAAGGACTCTTGGCAGCTGCGGTCACTATGGGGCCAACAGCAAAGATTGCCATCGTCAGGGCAAGAAGGTTCCTGACCTCCCTGCCCGTGGAGCGATGCAGATAAAGATGCCCGTTGCTGCTTTGCATCCACCACCCCGCGGCAAGGCCGATCAGAGCCCCCAGGAAACCCACGACGGTCTCGGCATGGCCAACATACAAGACCAGAAGCAACGACACCGAGATAGCCACCGTGCGCAAGCGCCGTTGCCACAAGGTGGGAAGCAGCGCGCTGGCAGCCAGCGCAGTGCCCAAAACCGCGCCATAGGGGCCTATCAGCCGGGTATCGGCCATTCGCGACAACCAGCCATCATCGGAATACTGCGCCACCTGGGTGACCAGGAGGAAAGCGGTCACACAGGCAAACTGGCTGCCCAGGAACACGCCTGCTGTCCTGAGCGATCCCAGACGCCGCTCGGCCAGGCCCAGGAGGAACAGGAACATCAGGATGGCTGTGACATAAGCCAAGGGGTTGGTGGTGAAAAACAATGACGTCCAGATGGACCACCATTCACCGGACCGCAGGCCATCCAGGGACACCCCGGCAAAGGCCAGCCACGGCTCCGGTGGACCAGACAGGAAGCTGGCGGAGGCAAGGGACAATATGACAAACAAAGCCAGCACCACCAGGGTGAACGGCGTCGCCCGAAGGTGCCTCCCTGCCTGCTGCAACGCAGGCTTGATCACACCGTTGATGGCAAGGCTCACCGCGTCAACCCCCAGCGATCTGCGAGGAAGTCCAATGCTCCCGGCATCCCCCGGACAACGGCATCCCAGGAATGCCCGGCGTGCCGAATGGAATGTTCCTCGGTTGTGAAGCCCGCCGTCTTTGTCGCCCCTGCGAGTTCATGCATGTAGTCGGTGAATTCGTGGTCGGTTTCACCAGCGGTGAGGTAGACGCCGTTTCCCCCGAAGTTGCGCTCCTGCAGAAGCACCAAAGGGGTCTTGGACTCGAAAGCCGCCACATCGCCGTCGAACGAGTCCTGAATGGTCTTGTTTCGATCCTTGGCCAAGGCCGGTTCCCGTTCCGCGGAAAACGCCAACACTGTAGGAAAGAGCTCCGGGTGGGCAGTACCCATCTGCAGGGCGCATGTGCCTCCGAACGAGAAACCACCTACTGCCCATTGTTTGGGGTCAGGCGAAACGTCAAGGGTGGAGTGGATCCACGCAGGAACATCCTGGGAAAGATAGGTGTCCGCAGGGGCAATCAAGCTATCCATGCACATGGTGTTGGCGCTGCTCGAGCCGTTGGGATCCACCACCACCGTGACAGGGGCAATTCCATGGTGCGCTTCGGCGAAACGGTCCAGCTGCGTACGGAGCTGCCCGCCAGTCAGCCAGTCGGCCGGGCCACCGGGTTGCCCGGAAAACAGGACCAGCACAGGCAGCGCAGGGCGGGCATCGGTCAGGTAGGCAGGGGGAAGATAAATATACGCATCCCGTGCAGTAAATCCGGAGATGGTTCCTGGAATTTGTGCTTTGCGCAGCATCCCGCCCGCCGGCATGGAGTCCGGTGATTTCCAGGCTGCAGGCAACGGACCGGGCTTTGCTCCCGGGCTCCGTTGGAGACCGGCCTCCAATGGTTGGATGCGGGCCACTGCTGTACCCAGCAAATCTGCTACCGAATTGTTCAGCCCAAAATAGAGATTCACCTGGACTGCGCTGAGGAGGACTACTCCCAGCATCGCCAGGACGCTGAACGTGCGCCCCCGGACCCTGCTGCGGGGAAGGCGAACTGCGCAGAGGAGGATGGCAGCGACGGCCGGCACCGACCAAGCCAGCGTTTCAAAAGGCAGGTTCTCGGAAAAGGTGGCCATGAGGTCCACCAGGATCCAGTGAACCAGGGCAACAATGCCGATGGAAACCGCCAACGCAGCTACGACCACCAGCGGCCACGAACGACCACGCCTCCATAGAAGGTACGCCCCGCCGGCAGCACCGCAAGCGATGCTGAACCAGAGGAACGGACCATCCACCAGGCTGAGGTCGGAAAATAGATCCATGGCGCCTAACGCCAGGTGCCAACGCCGACGACCGGACCGGCCTCCAGCCAGGATGACAAGCCTGCATACGCGTCGAAATTCATGGCAAGCATGAACTTCGAGCCTTCGTACTGCAGTTCAACCACTACGACGCCGGGCTGTACCCTGACGAGTTCGTCTTCCGTGGGTTGTCGGCGGCCCAGCAGTTCAAGCGAACTGCGTGTGAATTTATGCTTGGGGATCACGCTCAGGGACATCAAGCGGAACCACTCCAGCTCATTGTCCTGATAACGACAAACCCCCATCTGCCAGCTGTTTCCAGCCATGCAAATGGAGGCGTCTACCGTGCCCAGGGCACGCCGCAGGTTGAAGCGGCGCACCCCGAACAGGCACAGTGAAATGATCAGCAACGTAAACGCTGTTGCCAGGGCGATGAACGGAATAAGGGAATCGTCCATCAAGGTCGTGCTATCGGATCCCCGCTGTAGCCGCTTCGCCCAATTTGGCGTTGTCAGCAACAATGACCACGCGATCGTTGTCAACGGAGAAGAACCCGCCGTCGACCACTACCGCAATACGGTCACCGGAAACCGGCTGGATTGCCAGCTCGCCCTCGGCCAGGATGGCCAGAAGGGGCGAGTGGCCCGGCAGGATTCCGATTTCACCATCGCTGGTGCGGGCCTTCACCATCTTGGCCGCGCCGGACCACACGAAGTGGTCCGCTGCGACAATCTCAACCTCGAGCTCAGCCATACTACTTGGTCTGTTCCTGGATCTTGGCCCACTGACGCTCGACGTCATCCAGGCCACCGACGTTGAAGAACGCCTGCTCTGCGATGTGGTCCAGCTCGCCGTCGCAGATGGCGGTGAAGCCTTCCACGGTGTCCTTGATGGACACGGTGGAGCCCTCGACGCCGGTGAACTGCTTGGCGGTGTAGGTGTTCTGGGAGAGGAACTGCTGGATACGACGTGCACGCGACACGACGATCTTGTCCTCTTCAGAGAGTTCGTCAACACCGAGAATGGCGATGATGTCCTGGAGTTCCTTGTTCTTCTGCAGGATCTGCTTAACACGGACAGCCGTGTTGTAGTGGTCCTTGCCGATGTACTGGGGATCCAGGATGCGGGAGGTCGACGTCAGCGGGTCAACGGCCGGGTACAGACCACGGGATGCGATTTCACGGGAAAGTTCCGTGGTCGCGTCCAGGTGTGCGAAGGTCGTGGCCGGGGCCGGGTCGGTGTAGTCATCAGCCGGCACGTAAATGGCCTGCATCGACGTGATGGAGTGACCCTTGGTGGACGTGATGCGCTCCTGGAGGAGACCCATCTCGTCAGCAAGGTTGGGCTGGTAGCCCACGGCGGACGGCATACGGCCGAGCAGCGTGGAAACTTCCGAGCCTGCCTGGGTGAAGCGGAAGATGTTGTCGATGAAGAGCAACACGTCCTGGTTCTGGACATCGCGGAAGTACTCCGCCATGGTCAGGGCCGACAGGGCCACGCGCAGACGCGTTCCCGGCGGCTCATCCATCTGGCCGAACACAAGGGCGGTGTCCTTGAGGACGCCTGCCTCTTCCATTTCAACCCAGAGGTCGTTACCTTCACGGGTACGCTCGCCAACGCCGGCGAATACGGAAGTACCACCGAAGTTGCGGGCAACACGGGTGATCATTTCCTGGATCAGAACGGTCTTGCCAACACCGGCGCCACCGAACAGGCCGATCTTTCCACCCTTGATGTACGGGGTGAGAAGGTCGATGACCTTGATGCCGGTCTCGAGCATCTCCGTGGAGCCCTCGAGGGAGGCGAAGGCCGGAGCCTTGCGGTGGATCGGCCAGTAGGCGTCAGCCTTGATCTCGGACTCATCGACGTCCAGCGGCTTGCCGAGGACGTTGAAGATGTGGCCCTTGACGCCGTCGCCGACGGGCACGGAGATCGGAGCACCGGAGTCCTGCACGGTGGTGCCGCGGACGAGTCCGTCGGTTGCCTGCAGGGAGATGGCGCGGACGAGGTTGTCACCCAGGTGCTGGGAGGTCTCGAACGTGATGGTCTTCGTCTGGCCGTTGAGAGTGATCTCAGTGGTCAGAGCGTTGTAAATCGAGGGGATTGCGTCAGCCGGGAATTCGACGTCGACAACCGGACCAATAACACGGGCAATGCGGCCGGTGGCACCGGCCGTTGCTACGTGTTCGGTAGCAGTGGCAGTCATCTCTCTCACTTCACTCAGTAGATGGCGTGGGGTTAAGTTTATCTGTTTGTTGCAGGTGCGGCTTCGAGCCGAATCCGGTGCAGGCTAGGACGCGAGGGCGTCGGCGCCGGCAACGATTTCGGAAAGCTCCTGCGTAATCTCGGCCTGGCGGGCCGTGTTGCGAAGGCGCGTGTACTTCTTGATCAAATCCGTAGCGTTGTCACCGGCCGACTTCATGGCACGCTGGCGGGCTGCGAGCTCGGAAGCTGCGGCCTGCAGCATGGCTGCGAAGATGCGGGACTCGATGTAACGCGGAAGCAGTGCGTCAAGCACCTGCTCTGTTTCCGGTTCAAACTCGTACAACGGCAGCAGCTCGGAGTCCGAAACTGCTTCCTCTTCGACGACCTCGAGCGGGAGCAAACGGATGACCGTGGGCTCCTGCGTCACCATGGACTTGAAGCGGGTATATACGACGTGGATCTCATCCACGCCACCCTCTTCGTAGTCAGTGGAGAAGTCTTCGAGAAGTGCAGCTCCGACTTCCCGTGCGGTTTCGAATTCCGGGGCGTCCGTGCCACCGGTCCATACACGGGTGTATGACCGGTTGCGGAAATCGAAGTACGCCTGGGCCTTGCGGCCAACCAGGTATGCCTTGACTTCCTTGCCTTCTGCGTGAAGAAGCTCGGTGAGACCTTCAGCCTGCTTGAGCACACTCGCGGAATACGATCCTGCAAGGCCACGGTCCGATGTAATGATCAGGACTGCGGCGCGGCGGATCTGCTCCGGCTCGGTGGTCAGCGGGTGGTCGATTTCGCTCTGAGTTGCGACAGCAGAAACGGCGCGGGTAATCGCGTTCGCGTAGGGCAGTGAAGCTGCTACGCGGGCGCGGGCCTTACCGATGCGCGAGGTAGCGATCAGTTCCATCGCCTTGAAGATCTTGCGCATCGACGTCGTCGAGCTGATCTTCTGACGGTAGACCCGAATCTGGGCTCCCATACTTATCCTTTCCTATGTTCCCGATCTGCTGCCCTGCCGGGGCCCTTTCGGACCCCGGCAGGGCAGGTAATCGGAACTAGCGCTTCTGCTTGACGATCTTTTCCTGGTCGACGTCGCCGCCGGAGATCGCTGCGTGCTCTTCGTGGCCGGCGCCAACCAAGTGGTTGTCGCCTTCTCCGAAGAAGCCCTTCTTGAAGGAAACGATTGCTTCGGTCAAGGCTGCAGCGGTGTCGTCATCCAGGACGTTGGTCTGGGCCAGCGTGGTCAGGATGGAGGACTTGTGCGCAAGGTGCTCCAGGAACTCGGACTCGAAGCGGCTGATGTCCTCAACCGGAACGTCGTCGAGGTAACCCTTGGTACCGGCCCAGATGGAAACAACCTGGTTCTCAACCGGGAACGGTGAGTACTGGCCCTGCTTCAGCAGTTCCATCAGGCGTGCACCACGGGTCAGCTGCTGACGGGAAGCAGCATCCAGGTCAGAGGCGAACATGGCGAATGCCTGCATGTCGCGGTACTGCGCCAGGTCCAGCTTCAAGGTACCGGAGACCTTCTTCATGGACTTGACCTGTGCAGCGCCACCAACGCGGGAGACAGACACACCAACGTCAACAGCAGGACGCTGGTTGGCGTTGAAGAGATCCGACTGGAGGAAGATCTGCCCATCGGTGATGGAGATCACGTTGGTGGGGATGTAAGCGGAGACGTCGTTTGCCTTGGTTTCGACGATCGGAAGACCGGTCATCGAGCCTGCACCGAGCTCGTCGGAGAGCTTGGCGCAACGCTCCAGCAGACGGGAGTGCAAGTAGAAGACGTCACCCGGGTAGGCTTCGCGTCCCGGCGGACGACGCAGCAGCAGGGACACGGCGCGGTAGGCTTCGGCCTGCTTGGACAGGTCATCGAAGATCACCAGGACGTGCTTGCCACCGTACATCCAGTGCTGGCCGATGGCCGAGCCTGCGTAGGGTGCCAGGTACTTGAAGCCGGCGGGGTCAGATGCCGGAGACGCCACGATGGTGGTGTACTCCAGGGCGCCGTGGTCCTCAAGGGTCTGGCGCACGGCTGCGATGGTGGAAGCCTTCTGGCCGACACCAACGTAAACGCAACGAACCTGCTTGGTGACATCCCCAGAAGCCCAGTTGGCCTTCTGGTTGATGATGGTGTCCACTGCGATGGCGGTCTTACCGGTCTGGCGGTCACCAATGATCAGCTGACGCTGGCCGCGGCCGATCGGGATCATGGCGTCGATAGCCTTGAGGCCGGTCTGCATCGGTTCGTGAACCGACTTGCGCTCGGTAACGCCCGGTGCCTGGAGTTCCAGTGCACGGGTGCCTTCGGCCTTGATCTCGCCGAGGTCATCGATCGGCTGGCCCAGCGGGTCAACAACGCGACCCAGGAAGGCGTCGCCAACCGGAACGGACAGGATCTCACCGGTACGGTGAACTTCCTGGCCTTCTTCAATACCGGTGAAGTCACCGAGGATAATGACACCGATCTCGCGGACGTCAAGGTTCTGGGCCAGGCCCAGCGTGCCATCTTCGAAGCGAAGCAGCTCGTTCGCCATGACCGAGGGAAGACCCTCAACACGGGCGATGCCGTCACTTGCGGTGGTCACACGACCAACCTCTACGCGCTCTGCGTTACCGGGTTCGTAGGACGCCGCGAACTCGTTCAACGCATTACGGACGTCGTCGGCGTTGATGGTCAATTCGGCCATCTGCAGTCCCTGCTCTCCTGTTTTCGTGATCATCGTTGCTCACGATGACCGGGTTTTATATCAGTTAAGTTGTGCTTTGTCTTCGCTAGCCAGCGAGCTGGCGGCGGAGCTCGGACAGGCGGGCGATAACCGAAGCGTCGAGCACTTCGTCACCTACCTGGACGCGGATTCCACCGATCAGTGCAGGGTCAACATTGAGGTTGACCTTCAGTTCGCGGCCATACAGGGCGTCAAGCCCGGCCTGCAGACGGCTGGCCTGCGTTTCCGTCAACGGACGGGTAACGCTGACAGTTGCAATCCAGCGCTGCTGACGCTTGGCTGCAAGCTTGGCGAATGACTCGACGAGCTTGCTCGGCTTGACACCGCGCGGCTGCGTCACTGCCTGGCTGATGAGAACCTTTGCTTCCTCGCTGCTGCCAGGAACAAGCTTCTCAGCCAGTGCAATCTTTGCCGCAGGCGATGCCTGCGGCTCAGACAGAGCACGTTGTACTTCGTGGCTGGAGGCGACGGCCTGGTTGAAGGCAAACAGATCGTTTTCCAGCTCTTCCAGCCCCGTGATACCGGAGGCAGAAACGGCCGACTTGTTTTCAGCTACGGCAATGACAACCGTGGCGGCAAGCGTCTCGAGTGCATCGCCGATATCGCGTGCCGATGCCCAGCGCGAGCTGGCCAATCCGCCTGCAATCTCAGCAGCATCAGCGGAGACTTTTCCGCCAACCAGCTGCTTGACCAGCGCCGACTTCTCGTCACCGGAACGGGACGGGTCAGTCAGGGCGCGGCGCAAGCCAGCCGAGCTGTCCACCGTTCCCAGGATTCCGAAGAGGTCCTTAGCCAACTGCAGCGAGGCGAAGGGAAGCTTGGCTTCCAACTGCGCCAGTGCTGTGGTCAGCGATTCGCTCGATATACCTGCCATTACTTAGCTGCACCTGCGCTCTGGGTCTCCAGATCTGCAAGGAAGCGGTCCACAACGCGTGCGGCGCGCTGGTCGTCGGTGAGTGCTTCACCAACGATGCGGCCGGCCAGCGTAGTGGCCAGGGTGCCTACCTCGGAACGAAGCGAGACAACAGCTGCCTGGCGCTCCGATTCGATGGCAGCGTGTGCCTGCTCGGTGATCCGTGCAGACTCTGCTGCAGCCTTGGCCTTCAGGTCCGCAAGGATCTGGGCGCCTTCGGCGCGTGCTTCTTCGCGGATACGGTTGGCTTCGGCGCGGGCATCGGTGAGCTGCTGCTTGTACTCTTCAAGAGCTGCAGAAGCTTCCGCCTGGGCCGCTTCGGCCTTTGCAATGCCACCTTCAATTGCTTCGGCGCGCTCTGCGAAGGTCTTCTCGAACATCGGGACAATGAACTTGACCACGATGTACAGGAGGACCGCAAAGCCGACGAGGACGACGCCCATTTCCCAAACATTGGGAACGAGAGGGTTGGCGGCCTCTTCGCCTTCAGTGGCGGCTGAGATGATCAGCTGATTCATATTTCACCCGTCCTATCTACTCGGTTGCGGAATTCGCTTTGTTCTAAATCCGAAGACTAGAGAACGAAAGCGAAGACGAGGCCGAGGATGGCGAGAGCTTCGGTCAGAGCCAGACCAAGGAACGCGATCGGCTGCAGCACACGCTGAGCTTCCGGCTGACGAGCAACACCGTTGATGTAAGCCGCGAATACGAGACCCACACCGATACCACCGCCGATTGCGGACAGACCGTAACCTACGAGGTTGAGATTGCCTTCCATTTTTTTCCTTTCAAGATGCCACCCATGTGGCAGGTTGTTTGGTTTACTTCAATCCCCATCAGGGGAAGTTTTTGGTGCCTAGTGGCTGTCGGCGTGCAAGGCGCCTTCGATGTAGATCGCAGTCAGCAGGGTAAACACGTACGCCTGCAGGGCCATGATCAAAGCTTCAAGCATGTACATGGCGACGGCGCCTACGAGGACCAGAACCGAGGTGCCCTTCAAGAGGACGTTTTCCTGCATGACCAGATACTCGATACCGGATCCGGCGAGCATGACGATCAAGTGGCCGGCCAGCATGGTCGCGAACAGACGGAGGCTGTGCGTCACAGGGCGGACCAGGAAGTTGGAGATGATTTCGATCGGTACAACAATCGGAAGGATGTACCACGGAACCCCTGAAGGAACGGTGGCCAGCTTGAAGTACTTCAGGCCGTTCTTCTTGATGCCGATGATGATCCAGGTGAAGTACACGATGCCGGCCAGCACGTAAGCTCCACCGACGTGCGAGAAGCTCGGGAGCTGGATGACCGGAATGGCGCCGTAGATGTTGTTCACCAGAATGAAGAAGAACAAGCTGAACAGCAGCGGGACGTACTTGATGAAGTCCTTGCCGCCGATGATGTCCTTGGCGATGCTGTTACGGACGAAGCCGTAGGCCATCTCACCGGCGAACTGCAGCTTGCCGGGAACCAGCTGCTGCTTACGTGCAGCGAGGATGAAGAATGTAGCGATAATGACGACCGAAAGGATCACCAGCAGCATCTGCTTGGAGAATCCGTCGTGCGCACCCCAAGGCAGGATTGCCGGCAGGTGCATTTCGTCGATTCCGGGTGGGGTGAATGACCCCGAATCCTGGGCGGGGAGCGCAAGCGCGATCAACGCGTTTCCTCTCTGCTGTGTCCATCATTGGGCATTGGTTGGAATCCGGCGGCGTTGGACGCATCCGCATTCCATGTGAAATTATTTGGCATTACTGTCCCCGTCCGTGGACGGACCGCTGTCTGCGTTGCTCTCGCCAGAAGAGGAGCTTTGCCTGGTGAGGCCGTGCATATGGGAAAGATAGAACCCTCCTGCGGCTCCCAGCAGAGCGCCAAGGAGCACAATCCAGCGGGTCCCCCACAGATTATCCAGACCCCAGCCTATCAAACTCCAGACAATGATCCCGCCAACGATGTAGCTGAAGACGGCGATGCCGGCGTTGTATCCGCCGTCGCTCCCGGCTTGCGCCGTTTCATTGGCTTTTGCAGGTTGCCGGGCTTGCGCAGGCGGGCGAGAATAACGCTTACGCGGAGACATCCGGGCCACCCTCCTGCTCTTCGGGATCGTTGTAGATCTGAAGGCGGGCCTTGCTGAAACCGTAGATTTCTGCGGCCTGCCAAAGAACAACGGATACAACCGCACCGATGAGGAACCACCGACTGTGGAGCCATTCGGGGGTGCCGATCGCAAAGAGCACAATGGCGAACCCGACGACCTTCACAAAGTACGTAGCTACGAAAAGACCAACGGCGCCAGAAGGATTGTTGCGTCCAACGAAGTGTCCGATCAGGAGACTTATTGCGAAGAAGGCCATGACGAGCCCGCCGCCAAAGACCACCGAGAAGGCGCCCTTGCTGCCGTTGATCAATCCCGCCACGATGCTCGTAATGACCAGTCCGGCCAAAGATGCGGCGGAACTCAAGAAGAGCAATCTAAGCCAAAGCTTCGGTGTCTCACCGGAGACTCCAACACCACGTTTACCGGACGGGCGTCCGGTTTCGGCGTTGGATGTCATGGGGATACCAATCCTCGTGGCACAGGTGCCATATTCTCAAAGTGGGGATACGGGCGAGTGACTGTCCGCAGTAAGAATTCTACATGAGATAGAACTGTGACGATAACCAGGAGTAATAACTACTCCCCCGGCCGCGACGAGTTACGCGTGAAGTAGGGCCATGCTGTCACGGCGGCCATGATGAGGGCTGCCGCAATGATCACGATGAGCACAATCTGCCACGGGAAGACGGCGAATGCGACGCCGCCAAAAGCCAGGATGCATGTCCAGACGTAAAGCATCACGACGGCGGTGCGGTGCGAGTAGCCAAGGTCCACCAGCTTGTGGTGGAGGTGCCCGCGGTCTGCCGACCACGGGGATTGCCCCCTGGCTGTCCTTCGGACGACGGCCATCCCCAAATCGAGGAGGGGAAGGGACAGGACGGCGAAGGGCAGCAGAATCGGGACGATGGTGGGGATACCGTTGGCACGGTCATAGAGGCCGGACCCGATCTGTCCCGTTGCTACCACGCCGGCTGAGGCCATGAGCAGGCCGATGAGCATGGCCCCCGAGTCACCCATGAAGATTTTTGCGGGAAACCAGTTGTGCGGCAGGAACCCGATGCAACTGCCCACCAGGATGGCCATCAGGAGTGTGGCGAGGTCCGAGTTGTCCGTGGACGGATTGTTCCGGTGCACCCAGTAGGCGGTGAGGAAGAAGGCGCCGCCGCCAATGATGGCCACGCCCGCTGCCAGTCCGTCCAAGCCGTCAATGAAGTTGACGGCGTTCATTGTGGTGACGATCAGCCCGGCAGTCAGCACGATCTGGACTACTTCGGACTCCAGGAATATCGGCTCAGGGATGAAGGGCACCACGGACATTCTGACGCCCCAGATTGCCACGATGAAGGCTGCTGCCGCCTGCCCCAGCAGTTTGATCCACCATCGGATGTCCAGGATGTCATCGGCCACTCCCACAGCGACGATCACCACGGCACCGGCCAGGATCCCCCAAGGTGCATCGTTGTGCCTGAAGATGTCCTTGACAAAGAATGAGTTGCTGGCCACTACCAGGGCAGCGAAGAACCCGACGAAGATCCCCAACCCCCCGAGCTTGGAAATCAAGGCCGAGTGCATGTCGCGGCTGCGGATGGGACGGTACAGGCGCAGTTTGTTTCCAGCCACGCGGGCGCCCCACGTTCCCGCATAGGACACCACGGCAGCCGTGAGTGCCATCAGCAGATACATGATCATGATGCGGCTCCCGGGAGCTGCCTGCCCTCTGTTCCGGAAACGGTGACCAGCGGACGCAGCCGGCGCGTCGCGGGAAAGCCGATGGTTTCCGGGCACCTTGAGGTGTGGAATTCTGTCTGTGGATAAATGGAACTACTCCGTCGCCATGCCTGCACCGGCTGTGCCGAATGTTGCGGGATTTCTGTGGACTCTAGTCACGATACTAATGCCAACGGCCGTGACCCCCCTGTGACACAGCCGTTGGTCCCCGCCTTCCCGGCCGGGATCAAGGCTGCGCAACTGTCAGCTGACCGGCTCCTGAATGTTCCGCAACGCGTAAATTCCCTTGAGCACTTCAGCGTTGGAGCGCGGTGCTTTGAAGCTGTGCCGCAGGCCTTTGAGTAGCCCTCCCAGCAGGACTTTGCGGTTGGGAGAGGCTGCGATGGTGCGGGTCCAGTTGCGCACCGACGCGCCGGTGAAAAGGACTTTCTCCCACGGTGCCAGGGCGCGCGAACGTGTATAGACCCAGAGCTTGTTCCGAACCTCATAGTAGAAGCGGGGTCCGGGGTCGGCACCGGCATCACCGAAAACCTTGGTGTGGTGATTGGCCACCGACGCTTCGGTGGTCAGCGCCGTTCCCTTGCGCGAGACCCTTGCCGTGTACTCAAGATCGTCATTCCAGATGAAGTAATCCGCGATCGGCAACCCATGCTTCCTGATTTCCTCGGCGCGGATCACCACTGACACAAAGGAAGCACTGCGGATCTGCGTGGCACCGACCCGGGCGGCGGCGCTGCGTGCTTCCTCGCTGGCACCCAACCGGGGCCGCATGCGGTTCATGGGGTGGTCCCGGCCATCGGTCCAGACCACGCGGCTGGCGATGAAGGCCGGCGTGTCTCCGGTTTCCTGCTCATAGGCAGCGGAAACCTCCAAGGCTTCGGCAAGAGCGGCCGGTTGCGGTTCTGTGTCGTCGTCCATGATCCAGACGTGGTCCGCACCGTGATCCAGCAGCGCGCGTTCCATGCCGACCACGAACCCGCCGGCTCCGCCCACATTGGTGCCCAGCGTAACCACGTCCGTCACCAGCGGCCCTTGATAGTCCCGGAGGAACCCTGCGGTTCCGTCCGTTGAGGCATTATCAACCACGACGACGGCGTCCGGCACCCGGGTGCCGGCCGCGATGCCGGACAACGTGGTTTGGAGCAGTTCTCGGCGGTTATAGGTCACCACAACGGCGACCACGACAGCTTGGGACGTCATTTACTTGCCTTTGGTCGTGGGTAGTTGAATACGGCGCCGAACCAGCAGGCTTGCGAGCTTCCATGGCTCCACAAAAACCCTGTAGGCAACCCTGTCCGGGTGCAGGACCAGCCGCCAGGCCCATTCGAGCCCCAAGCGTCCCAACCAACGCGGCGCCAGTTTCTGGATACCGGCAACCTGTTCGATCGCTCCGCCGACAGCGCAATAGACAGCCGGCGGCAACTCGTTCAGCCTGCGACGCAGAACATGCTCTTGGAGCGGCATTCCCAGCCCGATCAACACCAGTTGTGGCCGGAAGGTGCCCAGCCATCCCACTACGGCTTCCTCGAGGGCGTCGTCCCAACCTTCGCCGGGCATGCCGTCCACTGTGGCTCCGGGAATGATGGACCGCAGACGGGCAACAGCCTCGGTGTTGGCCTCACGGCCGGCACCAACAACAGCAACCCGGTGCAATCCCGGGACCTTTCCCAGCTCAGGGATCCAGTCCATGGAACCCAGCCGGTACGCCATGGCCCCCTCATCCAACGGAGGCAGCCGGCGACGACGCGAGAGACCCCAGAGCAACGTGGCCGGAGCGCCGTCAAGGAGGACGATCGAGCTTTCCCCGTAGAGGGCACGGACATCGGGGCAGGAATGAAACAGCGTAATGCTGTGCAGGTTGTGGCCGAGCACCGTGCTCTTGGTTCCCGCAGCAATGAGTCCACCCATGGCATCAATAAGGTCATTGACGCGCAACGGAGTAGCGTCGACGTCAAGGACGGGGACGCGCTGACGGTCCGGAATCATTCGGATTTGGCTTCTTGTGTGGCCTGCGGTTCCCCATCGCCGGCAGGCAGCGGGGCCTCTTCGGGTGCGGCTTCGACGACGGCGGCCCCGGTCACCTCGGCCGGTGCGTCGCCCGCCGTCGGGATCCCTACGGCAGCCTGACCTGCTGCTTCCGGAGTCTCAACCACTTCGGAAGCCTTTTCTGCTTCCGGGGCCTTTTCTGCTTCCGGAGCCTGTTCCGCTTCCGGAGCCGCCGCAACAGCATCGGCTGCTGAAGGTTCCGCAACCTCGGTGGAAACAGTCTCGCCAAAGCCCAGAATGGTGGGGACTATGGCCCGGAGGCTTTCCAGGGGAATGGCTCCCTGGCGCACTACGCGGAACGGGGTGGCAGTTGCGTCCACAATCGTGGACGGCAGCGCCGCAGTACCTTCCACGGGCCGGAATCCGCCCTCAAGATAAACCTCTACGGATTCGGCCAGTTGCATGCGGGCTTCGGAGGCAGTCTGCGCTGCCTCCTGGCCGGTGCGGTTGGCCGAGGAGACAGCCAAGGGACCCGTGAGCCCCAGAAGTTCCAGCGCGATCTGGTCATCGGGCATCCGCAGGGCAACGGTGCCCTTGGTGTCGCCCAGATCCCAATCCAAGGACGGTTGCGCGTGCAGGATCAAGGTCAGCCCGCCCGGCCAAAATGCCTGTGCCAGCGCGCGGGCATCGGCAGGGACGTCCGTAGCGAGGCCATCCAGGGCGTTGATCCTGGGAATCAGGACAGGAGGAGGCATCTGCCGGCTGCGTCCCTTGGAGGCCAGCAACATGGTCACAGCCAAGGGAGAGAAGGCGTCGGCGGCAATGCCGTACACGGTGTCCGTCGGCAGCACGATGCACTTCTTCTCACTGATGGCACGCTGGGCGTGCTGAAGTCCTTCAGCCCGCTGGTCATCGGAAGTGCAGTTGTAGGTTGTGGTCACAGCGCTATTCTTTCACTCATCAGAGGCGGCGCTTGCCAGCACCGCGCTGGTGGCACGTTCCTTGCCGTTCAAGTCGAAGTGTGTGGTGACGTCATTCCAACGTCCCGTGCGTTGCAGCATCCCGGCAATCCAGCCTGCCTGGACTTCGGCGTGTTCCATCACGAAGTAGCCGCCAGGTTTCAGGAGCCGGGCCGCAGAGGCTGCAGCCGCCGTCGGGAGTTCCATGCCGTCCGCTCCCCCACCGTACAGTGCCTCGGGAGGGTCGTGCAGCGCGACTTCCGGTTCTGTGGGAATCGCCTCTGCCGGAATGTAGGGGGGATTGGAAACGACGACGTCGAAGGTTCCGTTGTGGTCGGGCAGCGCATCCCTGAGGTCGCCCTGTACGAGCGTGACGCCCAGTGGTTCCAGGTTCTTCGCAGCCCAGGCATGCGCGAAAGTACTGTATTCCACGGCATGGACGTCGGCGCCGGGCACCTCGTGGGCAATCGAGCCGGCGATTGCTCCGGATCCGGTGCCAAGGTCCACCACTTTGGGGTTCGGCATTCCCTTGAGGCGGTCAATGACCAGTTGGACCACCGATTCCGTTTCCGGGCGGGGTATGAAAACGCCGGGGCCTACGCGCAATTCAAGGTACCGGAAATAGGCGACACCGGTGATGTGCTGCAGCGGGACGCGGCCCGCACGCTCACGAACCAGTTCTTCATAGCCATCTGGGGCAGCAGTGTCACCCAGAAGCATGGCCCGGAGGCGTCCCAGTCCTCCGCCGAGGAGGTGTTCGGCCAGCAATTCTGCATCCACCCGTGGTGTTGGCACGCCGGCGTCGGTGAGAACGGCAGTGGCCTCGCGAACTGCGTCCGCGAGGCTCTGGCCCTGGTAAAACGTCATGGATCTACTCTGCTGTTGATCTGGGCGCGGCGCTATTCGCCGATTGCGTCCAGGCGTGCTTGTTCGTCCGCCTCGATGGCCGACTGGATGACGGGCTCCAGGTCTCCATTCATGACCGCATCAAGGTTGTATGCCTTGTACCCGGTGCGGTGGTCCGCAATACGGTTTTCCGGGAAGTTATAGGTCCGGATGCGCTCCGAACGGTCCATGGTACGGATCTGCGACTTGCGCTGCTCCGAGTTGGCGGCGTCGATTTGTTCCTGCTGGTGCGCCAGGAGGCGGGCACGGAGGACACGCATGCCTGCTTCACGGTTCTGCAGCTGTGACTTCTCGTTCTGCATGGCCACCACGATGCCCGTGGGCAAGTGGGTGATGCGTACGGCGGAGTCGGTGGTGTTCACGGACTGGCCACCCGGACCCGAGGACCGGTAGACATCGATCTTGAGGTCGTTCTGGTTGATTTCGAGCTCTTCGGGCTCGTCCACTTCAGGGAGCACCAGTACGCCGGCGGCCGAGGTGTGGATCCGGCCCTGCGATTCGGTCACGGGCACGCGCTGGACACGGTGAACGCCGCCTTCGAACTTCAGGCGGGCAAAAACGCCCTGTGCGGGATCGTTCGAGTTGCCCTTGATGGCCACCGCAACATCCTTGTAGCCACCAAGATCCGACTCCGTGGCTGAAATCATCTCGGTCTTCCAACCCCGTGATTCGGCATAGCGCATGTACATGCGAAGAAGATCGCCGGCGAACAAAGCAGCTTCATCGCCGCCTTCACCGCCCTTGACTTCGAGGATGACGTTGCGGGCATCATCAGGATCACGCGGAATCAGCAGACGCCGCAGACGCTCCTGCGCCGCAGGAATCTGCTCCTCCAGCTGCACAACTTCCGCAGCGAATTCGGGATCTTCATCAGCCATCTCTTTGGCCGCTTCCAGATCGTCATTGAGCCCGCGCCACTTGTTGTAAGCCTCCACGATGCCCTGGAGCTGGGCAGAGCGCCGCCCCAATTTCCGGGCCGCAGACTGATCGGCATAGACAGCAGGATCACTCAGCTGCGCCTGGATGGCAGCATGCTCATCAAGCAATCCCTGTACGGACTCAAACATTTTCAAACCTCTTTCGACTTCTACAAGTCTAATAACTGCATCGTGGGGTCACGCACAGCCCATCCTGGGCCCACTGGGCCGTTTCTGACCTCACGTGGTGTCGGGCCACGGAGTCCTTAAACAAGGACCGCTCAAAATATGCCGGCCAGGGAGTGGCTTCGGGCCTGCCGGAGCCGGGTAGCTTTCGATCGTAGATCGGAAGCTACCCGGCGTAGGGGCGCGGCCGGCATATTTTGAGCGGTTAGAGCACAGCTATTTGTCGTTGTCCGACTTCGCTCCGAGCGTGGTCTTCTGAACCTGCATGAGGAACTCGACGTTGCTCTGCGTCTCCCGGATCTTGTTGGTCAGCAGCTCAAGGCTCTGCTGCTGTTCCAGGCCCGAAAGGACGCGGCGCAGCTTCCACATGATCTTGACTTCTTCAGGCGAGAGCAGGTTCTCTTCGCGGCGCGTGCCGGACGCGTTGACGTCCACGGCCGGGAAGATGCGCTTGTCTGCCAGCTGGCGGGACAGGCGGAGCTCCATGTTGCCGGTGCCCTTGAACTCTTCGAAGATCACTTCGTCCATCTTGGAGCCGGTCTCGACGAGGGCCGTTGCCAGGATGGTCAGTGAGCCGCCGTTTTCGATGTTGCGTGCAGCACCGAAGAAGCGCTTGGGCGGGTACAGGGCTGCGGAGTCCACACCACCGGACAGGATTCGGCCGGAGGCCGGTGCTGCCAGGTTGTAGGCGCGGCCCAGGCGGGTCATGGAGTCCAGGAGGACTACAACGTCCATGCCCATTTCAACGAGGCGCTTGGCGCGTTCGATGGAAAGTTCGGCAACCGTGGTGTGGTCATCTGCGGGGCGGTCGAAGGTGGAAGCAATGACCTCACCCTTGACGGTGCGCTGCATGTCCGTAACTTCTTCGGGACGTTCGTCAACCAGGACCATCATGAGGTGAACCTCAGGATTGTTGGTGGTGATGGCGTTCGCGATGGACTGCAGGATGAGCGTCTTACCGGCCTTCGGCGGGGAGACGATCAGGCCACGCTGGCCCTTGCCGATCGGGGCCACGAGGTCAATGACACGCGGGCCGATCTTCTTGGGGTCAGTTTCAAGGCGGAGGCGCTCGGACGGGTACAGCGGCACGAGCTTGGCGAACTCGACCCGGTCCTTGAGTTCTTCCGGAGTCTTGCCGTTGACGGAAGTGACGCGAACCAGCGCGTTGAACTTCTGGCGGGCTGACTGCTGGCTGCGGTCTTCGCCGTCGCGGGGTGCACGGATGGCGCCGACGACGGCGTCGCCCTTGCGGAGGTTGTACTTCTTGACCTGTGCCAGGGAAACGTAGACATCGTTTGCCCCGGGGAGGTAACCGGACGTACGGATGAACGCGTAGTTCTCCAGAACGTCCAGGATGCCTGCTACGGGCAGCAGGACGTCGTCCTCGGTGACCTCGACGTCGTCGACGTCCGGACCCTGCGCGCGGCCACGGCGACGTTCGTTGCGGTCGCGGAAACGGTCGCTGCGGGTGTTCCCGTCGCGGCTGTCCTGACCTCCCCGGCGATCGTTGCGGTCGTTCTGGTCGTTGCGGTCACGACGGTTGCGGCGGTTGCGGCGGTTGCCGGTGTCGTCGCCGTCGTTGTTGTCCTCACGCCGGCCACGGGTGTTCTCACGCCGTTCGCGCTGCTCGCCCGAATCGGGCTGCTCGGTGCGGTCGGTGCGCTGCTCACGCTGCTCGGTGCGGTCGGTGCGCTGCTCACGCTGTTCGGCGCGGTCGGTGCGCTGCTCACGCTGTTCCGTGCGGTCGGTGCGCTGCTCACGCTGCTCGGCGCGATCGGTGCGCTGCTCACGCTGCTCGGCGGCAGGTGCTTCGGCTGCTTCAGCGGGTGCTGCAGCAGCTTCGCCGCGGCGGCGGTTGCGGGTACGGGGTTGGCGACGCTCGGTGCCGGTCTCCCCCGCTTCAGGCGTTGCCGGAGCTTCGACAACCGGCGCAGCTGCGTTTTCAGCAGGCGCAGCCGTGTTTTCGGCAGGTGCAGCAGCGGCTACGACACCGTCGCTGGTAGCGCGGCGGCTACGGCCACGGGCACGTCCGCGGGGAGCATCCTGGGCCGGAGCCTCGGAAGCTGCATCCGCAGCGGCACTGTTTTCGGCAGCCTTGCCCTTGGTCTCCGCTGCAGCCTTGGTTTCCACTGCCGGGGCTTCCTTGGCCGCCGAGGTGGAACCCTTTGCCTGGGCACTGCCCCTGGCAGGTGCCTTGGTAGTGGAGGTTCCGGCACGGTGGGCGGAAATGGCGGTAACCAGATCCCCCTTGCGCATCCGCGATCCCCCGGAGATGCCCAGCTGGCTCGCGAGAGCCTGAAGCTGGGCGAGCTTAAGGCCTGCAAGGCCGCTGCTCTTGGTGGTTGCTGCCGTTGACGACTCAGCAGCAGAAGATGTTGTGTCCACAGCTGAAGCCAGCTCAGTGGTTTCTGTCACGAAGGATCCTTCCCCCTCGACGGCGTCCAGAGCGAGAGCTGGACGCGATGATTTGTTCTGGGCTGCAGTTCAGATCTGCAGCCGGTGATTTCGGCCGTGCCTGATGGATTGTGGCCAACAGGGCCGGATACTGATCGTCATCACTGGAGCCGGTGACCCGGACAGCCGGCTGCTTTTTCAGGGAACAGAGAGAATTCTCGGCACCTGAGACAGGCCGGAAAGAGACGACACCACCAACGTTGGCACAGTTGACGAAAGGTACGGCGAAACACCGAGATCCAAAATCAGGGAACTGCCCGCGGCTTTACCGGCGGTGCACTTCCACTCTAGCACCTTGAACGTCCACAGCCAGCGTCATCACGCGCCAGCCAATCCCGGGTGTGTTGGACTCCGTGTAGGACCCAATGAATTCCTCGACAACGGCGGCTTCGCCAGGACCGTTGGCCAGCACCATGACAGTGGGACCTGCGCCGGAAACAACGGCCGCATGGCCGGCAGAACGAAGAGCCGAGATGAGGTCGGCGCTGGGGCGCATGGCCTGTGCCCTGTAGCTCTGGTGGAGGTAGTCCTCGGTAGCGGGCAACAGAAAGGCCGGCTGCGCGGTGAGCGCGTGGATCAGCAGTGCAGCACGTCCGGAATTCATGGCAGCAGCATGATGGCCCACTGAAGCGGGGAGTAACCCACGTGCAGTCTCCGTGGACAATTCAAAGTCCGGGACTGCGACTACCGGGATGACCGAAGGAGCAACGTCCGCTTTGGTACTGCTGTACTGCTCGCTGTCCTGCCAGGACAGCGCCAGTCCGCCGAAAATGGCGGGTGCGACGTTGTCCGGGTGGCCCTCCATCTCGCTGGTCAACTGAAGGATCCAGTCGCGATCCTTCCGCGATCCCTCCGGCACCAAGGCATTGGCGGCCGTCACTGCGGCCACTACGGCAGAAGCCGATGATCCGAGGCCACGACCATGGGGATTGACATTGTCCGCGGTGATTTTCAGTCCGGAGTGCTGGTAACCAAGGCGATCCAAGGCAAGATCAATGGCGCGCACCACCAGGTGGCTGGAATCCCGGGGAAGGGTTTCGGCGCCCTCACCGGAGAGCTCGAATTCAAGCTCTCCGGTGCTCAGGGTTTCTACCGTCAAGGTGTCGTAAATAGACAAGGCCAGGCCAAGGCTGTCGTAGCCAGGGCCCAGATTGGCGCTTGTACCGGGGACCTTGACCGTCAGCCGCTGGCCTGCCGCGACGAACGCACGATCAGTCGCGGTGGGCTGCGTTGATTCCACTCTTATTTTTCTTCCAGTCCCAGTTCTGCGGCAACGGTGACGACGTCGTTGGGCACCTTGACGGGCTGGACATCATGGCCATCCTCGGTGCGGAGAGCCCATTGCGGGTCCTTGAGGCCGTGACCGGTCACCGTGATGACGATGGTCTTTCCCGAAGGAACCTCGCCGGCAGCATGCTTCTTGATCAGGCCTGCGACGCCGGCCGCTGAGCCGGGTTCGACGAAGACACCTTCCTTGGCTGACAGCCAGCGGTGGGCTGCAAGGATTTCCTCGTCCGTGACGGCCTCAATCAGTCCACCGGATTCGTCGCGGGCAGCAACAGCCGTGTCCCATGAGGCGGGGTTGCCGATGCGGATGGCGGTTGCGATGGTGTCCGGTTCGGTGATCGGATGTCCGGCGACGAACGGCGCCGCGCCTGCAGCCTGGAAACCCCACATGATGGGCGTCTTGGTTGCAACGGCCGGCAGGGTTCCGTTGGCGGTCTCGAAGGGCGCGGAGTACTCCTTGTAGCCCTTCCAGTAGGCGCTGATGTTGCCGGCATTTCCGACTGGCAGCACATGGATGTCCGGAGCATCACCGAGCGAATCGACAATCTCGAAAGCACCTGTCTTCTGGCCCTGGATGCGGGCAGGGTTGACCGAGTTGACCAGGAATACCGGGTAGGACTCGCCGAGCTTACGGGCAATATCCAAGCAGTTGTCGAAGTTGCCGTCGACCTGCAGCAAAGTAGCGCCGTGGGCGATAGCCTGGCTCAGTTTGCCCATGGAGATTTTGCCTTCGGGAACCAACACCGCGCACTTCAGGCCCGCAGCAGTGGCGTAGGCAGCTGCAGAGGCGGAGGTGTTTCCGGTGGAAGCGCAGACCACTGCCTTGGCTCCGGCTTCAACTGCCGCTGTCATGGCCATGGTCATGCCGCGGTCCTTGAAGGATCCCGTGGGGTTCATGCCTTCGACCTTGAGGTACACCTCGGAGCCGGTGAGCTCGGAGAGCTGCCGGGCGTGGACCAAGGGCGTTCCGCCCTCACCGAGGGTAATGACCTTGGTGGCTTCCGTTACAGGCAAGCGATCAGCGTATTCGCGGATTACTCCGCGCCATTGGTGAGCCACTTAGACTCCTTCTACCCGCAGTACGGATGTCACAGAATTGATGACGTCCAGGCCCTTGACGGCCTCGACGGTTGCTGCGAGTGCAGCTTCGGATGCACGGTGCGTCACGATCTTGAGCTCAGCCGAGGCCACGTTCGACCCGGAGTCGCGGTGGATCGTCTGACGCATGATCTCGATGGAGACGCCGTTTTCCGCAAAGATATGGGCGATCCGGGCCAGAACACCGGCCTGGTCGGCGACGTCCAAGCCGATGTAGTAGCTCGTGGTGGAGGCGTCGATGGCCAGGGCCGGGACGTGTCCGGTGGTGGTTTCCGTGCGGCCGGGACCGCCCAGGACCAATCGGCGTGCTGCGGAAACGAGGTCACCCAGAACGGCAGAGGCCGTGGGGGTTCCGCCTGCACCCTGGCCGTAGAACATCAGTTCACCGGCGTTCTCTGCCTCGATGAAGACGGCGTTGAAGGCGCCACGCACCGCTGCCAGCGGGTGTTCGCGGGGCAGGAGTGTGGGATGGACGCGTACTGAAATGCCACTGCCATTGTCGGAGGAGTCGATCTTTTCGGCAATCGCCAGCAGTTTGATGACGAATCCGGCTTCCTTGGCAGAAGCGATATCAGCGGCGCTGACCTTGGTGATGCCTTCGCAGTACACATCGTCCAGGGAGAAACGGGTGTGGAAGGACAGCGAAGCCAGGATGGCCGCCTTGGCTGCTGCGTCATGGCCCTCGACGTCGGCAGTCGGGTCCGCTTCGGCGTAACCGAGGCGCTGGGCTTCGGCCAAGGCGTCGGCGAACTGCGCTCCAGTGGTGTCCATTTGGTCAAGGATGAAGTTGGTGGTTCCGTTGACGATGCCGAGGACCCGGGTGATGCGATCGCCGGACAAGCTGTCACGGATGGGACGCAGGATGGGGATGGCCCCGGCCACTGCGGCCTCGTAAGACAACTGGACCCCGGCCTTGTCGGCCTCTTCGTACAGGGTCGGTCCGTCCTGCGCCAACAGGGCCTTGTTGCCGGTGACAACGCAGGCGCCGTTTTGGATCGCCGTCAGGATCAGCGAACGCGCCGGCTCAATGCCACCCATCAGTTCGATGACGAGGTCGGCATCCTTGACCAGGGTGTCGGCATCGGTGGTAAAGAGTTCACGGGGCAGCTCGACGTCACGCGGAGCATCGATGGTGCGCACGGCGATCCCGGACAGTTCCAGGCGGGCGCCGCTGCGGGCAGCAAGGGCCTCGGCGTCGTCAATCAGAATCCGCGCGACCTGGGCCCCAACGTTGCCACAGCCCAGCAGGGCCACCTTCAAGGTTCGCACTTCAGACATTCGCCACTCCCATGTCGCGGTTCAAGAGATCTTCTTCGGTTTCCCCGCGGACAATCAGCCGGGCAGCTCCGTCGCGTACAGCGACAACGCCAGGCCGTGCCAGGTAGTTGTAATTGCTGGAGAGGGCCCAGCAGTAGGCGCCGGTACCCGGTACTGCGAGCAAATCACCGGCTGCCACATCCGCGGGCAGATATACATCTCTAACAACTATGTCGCCGCTCTCGCAATGTTTGCCCACTACGCGGGACAGCTGCGGAGCCGCCGAGGAGTCACGCGAGGCCAAAATGGCCGAATAATCCGCGTCGTACAGCACTGGACGGGCGTTATCGCTCATCCCGCCGTCCACCGACACATACCGGCGCGGATGCGTAACGTTCTTGTGCCCGTCTTCAGCCCCTGGGGCGTCGACACGGACGGTTTTAAGCGTGCCCACTTCATACAGGGTGAACGTGGTGCTGCCGACAATGGCGCGACCGGGTTCGATGGAGATCCGCGGCGGCTTGATGTCCAGTTCAGCGCACGTCGAACGCACGACGGCGGCCATGGCCTCTGCAATCTCCGCTGGCGGGCGGGGCGTGTCAACAGGGGTATAGGCGATGCCGTAGCCGCCACCGAGGTCCAATTCCGGCAAGACGATGGAGTACTTGGCTTGCATGGCGGCAAGGAAGCCCAGAAGCTTCTCCGCTGCAACGGCAAAACCGTCCGGCTCAAAGATCTGCGAGCCGATGTGGCAGTGCAGGCCCAGCAATTCGATGCCCGGGTAGGAGGTGGCTGCTGCCACAGCTTCCTCGGCTGCTGAAAGGCCGGCTTCTTCCGTGGAGTCCTCAGCCATGGACAGACCGAACTTCTGGTCCTCGTGCGCGGTGGCAATGAACTCATGGGTGTGGGCATGCACGCCGGGTGTCAGGCGCAGCATGACCTTGGCAATCTCGCCGCGACCGGACGCTATCTTGGCAACGCGCTCGAGTTCGTCGAGGCTGTCCACAACGATCCTGCCCAGCTTCATGTCCAGGGCGCGATTGATCTCGACGTCGGACTTGTTGTTGCCGTGCAAACCGAGGTTGGAGCCATCAATTCCAGCGCGGGCAGCTACAGCGAGTTCGCCTCCGGAACACGTATCCAGGCGCAGGCCCTCTTCCGCCACCCAGCTGGCCACGGCGGTGCACAGGAAGGACTTTCCTGCGTAGTAGACATCCACTCCCCCGCAGATGTCAGCGAAGGCGGCATCGAAGGCATCTTTGAAAGCCCTGGCCCGTGCGCGGAAGTCCGATTCGCTCATGACGAACAGCGGAGTTCCGAACTGCTCCTTGAGCTCACTAACGGAGACGCCTTCAACGGTGACCTCGCCGGCGTCGTTCTTTTCAACCCCGGCAGCCCACATGGGCTCTTGAAGTGCGTTGAGGTCCCCTGGGACGGCCAACCATTCGGGGGCAAGCGGAGAAGCGTGATCAGCGGCTGTGTTCATGGCCCTACATCCGTTCCGGCGCCGAGACGCCCAGCAGTTCGAGTCCGTTGGCAAGTACCTGGCTGGTGGCGTCATTGAGCCAAAGCCGGGTGCGGTTCACATCCAGGACGGGATCATCACCCTGCGGAGATACCCGGCAGGCGTCGTACCAGCGGTGATAGGCCCCGGCGATGACCTCAAGGTGGCGTGCCACCCGGTGTGGCTCGCGCAGCTCGGCGGCCTTGGCCACGATGGACGGGTAACTGCCCAGGTAGGAAAGGAGCTCGTTTTCCGTGGGGTGATCCAGGAGCGAGGCATCGAAGGCATCCACGCCATCAACCTGGCGCTCCACTCCGGCCTCGGCCGCGTTGCGTGCTGTGCCGCGGGAACGGGCGTGGGCGTACTGGACATAGAACACAGGATTCTCGTTGCTGTGCTTCTTCAGCAGTTCCGGATCCAACGTCAGAGGTGAGTCGGCGGGGAAACGCGCCAGGGAATAGCGGACAGCGTCTTTGCCGAGCCAGGAAATAAGGTCCTTGAGCTCGATGATGTTGCCCGCACGCTTGGACAGCTTTGCGCCGTTGACCGAGACCAACTGGCCGATGAGGACCTCGATGTTGACCTCCGGGTCATCGCCGGCACAGGCTGCAATGGCCTTGAGCCGGTTGATGTATCCATGGTGGTCCGCGCCGAGGAGGTAAATCTTCTCGGTAAATCCGCGGTCCTTCTTCGAAAGGTAGTAGGCAGCGTCCGCGGCGAAGTAGGTGGGTTCGCCATTGGCGCGGATCATGACGCGGTCTTTGTCGTCACCGAAGTCCGTGGTGCGCAGCCAAACGGCATCGCCGTCGTCAAAGACGTGGCCCTGTTCGCGAAGGCGGGAGACGGCTGATTCGATCGCACCGGCGTCGTGCAGTTCCTTCTCCGAGAAGAAGACATCGAAGTGGACGCCAAATTCCGCCAGGGTGGTCTTGATATCGGCCATCTGCGCCTCATAGGCAGCAGCACGGATCACCGGCAGGGCGGCCTCATCCGTCAGTTCACGGATGTCCGGGTGCGCCTTGAGGACTTCGTCGCCAAGTTCGCGGATGTATTCGCCCGGGTATCCGCCCTCGGGCACTCCGCGGCCGTGCAGGCGGGAGAGGACCGAGTTGGCGAAGACGTTCATCTGCGAGCCGGCGTCGTTGATGTAGTACTCAGCGGTGACGTCGGCGCCGGAAGCACGCAGGACACGGGCAATCGCATCACCAAGTGCGGCCCAACGGGTGTGCCCGATGTGCAGCGGCCCTGTGGGGTTCGCCGAGACGAACTCCATGTTCACCACGCGGCCTGCGAGCGCCTGGTTGGTTCCATAGCTGGTTCCGGCCTCGACGATGGCTTTGGCAAGGGCGCCGGCAGTGGCGGCATCCACAGTGATGTTGAGAAATCCGGGACCTGCGATCTCCACGCCGCTGACGCCGGGAATGCCTTGCAGGTGGTTGCTGAGGATACCGGCGAATTCGCGCGGATTCATGCCTGCCTGCTTGGAGAGCTGGAGGGCGATGTTGGTGGCCCAGTCTCCATGATCCCGGTTCTTGGGTCGCTCCACCCGCACGGATTCGGGTACGGCAGATTCCGTCAAGGCGATTTCGCCGCTGGAGACGGCGTCCTTAAGGCAGGCGGATATGGCAGCAGAGAGTTCTTCGGGAGTCACGCATCTAGCCTACCGGGGGCCTGCAAAGTCGCGGAATTGGGGGTTCCTTATGTGGATAGTCACGTCACAGGCGGGGCACAGCCATGAGAGCCCGGTGGCACAGACTGAACCATTACGCTGAATTCAACGTTGTGAACACGTAGGAGGCGGCCTGGTCCGCCCTCCTGCGAGCACCAGCCCCAAGACCGATTCTTGTCCAGTTGAAACGAGCAGAACCATGACTACGCCACTCCGCAAGAGCATTTACGCCGGATTTGCCGGCCTCTCCCTCATCGGTGCCGTGGCCGGCTGCGCCCCTTCTTCGCAATCGCCGGCCGCCGAATCCACGCCGGCTGCCGAAAACGGCGGTCAGGCGAGCACCACAAGCCCCACCTCTTCTTCGTCCGGCTCAGCCGCGGCGGGAACATCCACCTATAAGGACGGTACCTACAGCGCCGACGGCACGTACACCTCCCCCAACGGCCAGGAGACCGTTGGCGTGGAATTGACGTTGGCCGGTGACAAAGTTTCAGCAGTCAACATCACCACCCACCCCTCAAACCCCAACACCAAGAAGTTCCAAGGCGAGTTCGCCGGCGGAATCTCGGCACAGATTGTCGGCAAGAACATCGATGAACTGAACGTCTCCAAGGTGGCCGGCTCCTCCCTGACCTCCGGCGGCTTCAATGACGCCGTGGAACAGATCAAGTCCCAGGCCAAGTAGCACCATGCCGCACCCGGACTGGGCCTCCTTCAGCTTTGACGGCATCGGGACACGCTGGGAAGTTTCGACGCCGGAGGCATTGGTACCGGCCGTGCGGCACCAACTGCTGGAAACAGTCAGTGAGTATGACCGGACGTATTCGCGGTTCAGGCCGGACTCCCTGGTGTCCGGCCTGTCCCGGGGGCCGGGCAGGATCACGTTGCCCGGACACGCCACAGCCCTTCATCAGGTCTACGACACCCTGTATCGGCTCAGCGGGGGAACCATGAGCCCGCTCATCGGCAGCAGCCTGGAACGGCTTGGCTACGATCCCCTGTACTCTCTGGTGCCCGCCGGAAGTCCCCAGGCCCCGCCACGCTGGGAAGATGTCCTCGAGTGGACTGGTACTTCCCTGGCTGCCACCGAACCGGTGGTCCTGGACGTGGGGGCAGCAGGAAAGGGCCAGTTGGTGGACCTGCTGGGTGGGGTCCTGCGTTCAAAGGGTCATTCCGACTTCCTGGTGGATGGGAGCGGCGACATGCTCCACTCGGGGACCCATCCCGTGATGGTCGCCTTGGAGCATCCCTATAACCCGGGCCAAGCCATTGGAACTGTTGAACTGAACAATTCCGCGCTCTGCGCCTCCGCTTCCAACCGGCGCGCCTGGGGAGATGGGCTGCACCACGTCCTGGACGGGACCACCGGCAAACCCATTTACACCACAGTGGCCACCTGGACCATGGCGGCGAGCGCGCTGGTGGCCGATGCCGCGGCTACTGCCCTGTTCATGATTGAACCGGCCCGTTTGCAGGAGGAGTTCGATGTCGCCTGGCTCAGGGTGTCCTCCAGTGGTGCCGCCACGTTTTCGGAGAGTTTCGAGGGGAGACTGTTCTCATGATTGCCGTTAAGTCCCGGGTGGATACCTGGTTGGGACGCTTCACGATGTACCGGTTGATCCTATGGGTGTTGGCCGTGCTGGTGGTCTTCAGCATGGTGCTTAATATCCTGGGCTGGCTGACGTTCGGGCTTCCGGAAATGCTGGTGCACCTGGCGCTGTGCCTTGGGGTGACCTATGCCTCCAACCGTTTGTTGGCCGCCGTCTTCCGTGTCAGGCCGCACACGGAGTCCTCCCTGATTACGGGGCTGCTGCTCTATTTCCTGTTTTGGCCCGCGTTCGGGATAACGGACATGACCGGTGTTGCCTTGGCCTGCGTGGTAGCGAGCGTCTCCAAGTACGCGCTGGCATTCCGGGGGCGGCACATCTTCAATCCTGCCGCGGCCGGCGCGTTTGTCACTGGCCTGACGGGATTGAACATTGCCACGTGGTGGGCTGCAACCCCGGCTATGCTCTGGCTGCTGGTCCCGGGCGTGCTGCTTGTCCTGTACCGCACGCGCAAAATGCTCATGGCCACGGTGTTCCTGGTGGTGGCTGCCGGCATTATCACCGTGGAACTGATGAGCCGCAGCATGACGTTCGGGCAGGCCTTGTGGCAGTCCTTCGCCCAGCGGCCCCTGTTGTTCTTCGTGGGCTTCATGCTTTCCGAACCCCTTACCCTCCCGCCCCGGCGCTGGCAGCAGTTGGCGCTTGCCGGCGTCGTGGGCGTTGTTTTTGCGGTTCCCTATAATTTCGGGTTCATCGCCAACTCCCCCGAACTGGCGTTGTTGCTGGGCAACCTTGTGGCGTTCTTCCTGGGCCAGCGCGGCGGGGTTGAGCTGACGTTCAAAGGTGCCAGGGCCCTGACCCCTGGCACTACGGAGTTCCGGTTTGAGCCGCAGCGCCCTGTGCGGTTCGAGGCCGGGCAATTCATGGAACTCAACCTCCCGCACTCCGCCTCCGACGGCAAGGGCCGCAGGCGGGTCTTCAGCATCACAAGCCCCCCGGGGGCTGATGAGCTGACGTTCGGCGTCGGGACCGCCGAGCCGCTGTCCACGGCAAAACGGGCATTGCTGGCTTTGCAGCCAGGAGACAAGCTTTCGGCCACAGCCGTGGGCGGAGACTTTCTTTTACCGCACGACGCCGGGCGGCCGGTCCTGCTGATGGCTGCGGGCATCGGTATCACGCCCTTCCTCTCACAGTTGGCCGCAGATGCGCCGGCACGTGACACCGTGGTTCTCTACCTCGCCAAAAGTCGGGAGGAACTGGCCGGCGTGGAGCAGTTGGAGGCCTCAGGGGCCACGGTAATTGCCAGGTTGGCCGACGGTTCCGCTCCGCCGGAGTTCATGACAGACGCCGGCGCCGCCAGGATCGATGCGGCCCGACTCAAGGAGTTGGTGCCTGACATCGGGGAACGCGAAGTCTTCGTTTCCGGGTCACCGGCGAGCGTCGATTCGCTGCGCGCCGCGGCCCGTTCTGCCGGGGCGCGGCGTGTCCACGTGGATTCATTTGCCGGGTATTGATCCCCAGAGAGCAGATGGTCCACGGCAGAGCTTGCCGGCGGAGAGCCGGGTTTTCATTTGCGGCTCAGTGGCTGCTAAGCTCTAGGACGTCCCACCGGCAACGGAGGGAACCCTGGATGCCCTCGTAGCTCAGGGGATAGAGCGTCTGCCTCCGGAGCAGAAGGCCGTAGGTTCGAATCCTATCGAGGGCACAACGAATACCCCGCCAGTTCGCTGGCGGGGTATTTTTGTGTGCCGGTTACCCGCTATCAGTTCAAGGCTTGCCGGGCATGCACCGCAATTTTGTCTGCGGCTGCTCCTAGTCTGAATTCAGTTGGTCTTTCCGATAGCCAAAGGGGTTTGCCGTGATGTGCTCGATCGTACCGCCGTACATGCTTCGCAAGATTGCCGCCCAGGACGAGCCACGGCTGCGGGCCGTGGCCAGAGCCGCCAAAGAGTCGCTGGTGCACATCAAGAACCTGCAGGCCATCCGCACCGCGCCCGTTCCCCCGGCTCCGCCCAGTGCCCGCCAGGCCAAGCCCGGACCACCCAAGCGGACCATCTACGACGCCGGTTCTTCAGAGGCCTTGCCCGGCCGGGTTGTCCGGAAGGAAGGCGCGGAGCCCGTGGAGGACACCGCTGCCAATGAGGCCTACGATGGCCTCGGAAGCACGCACCGCCTGTATGGAGAGATCTTCGGCAGGGACTCCATCGACGACGCCGGCCTGGCCCTTGATGCGACCGTCCACTACGGGAAGCTCTATGACAACGCCTTCTGGGACGGCTCCCAGATGGTCTTTGGCGACGGTGACGGACAGATCTTCCAGCGCTTCACCAAGTCCGTCAGCGTTATAGGCCACGAACTCGCGCACGGTGTCACCCAGTACACTGCCAACCTGGCATACCGGAACCAGGCCGGTGCACTCAACGAATCCATGTCGGACGTTTTCGGCGTCCTCGTGGAGCAATACCTGAAACAGGAATCTGCGGCGAGTGCCAGTTGGCTCATCGGCGAAGGCCTCTTCACCGACCAGGTCCAAGGCGCTGCCTTGCGCTCCATGAAAGCACCGGGCACCGCCTACGATGACGACATCCTCGGCAAGGATCCGCAGCCGGATTCCATGGACACTTACGTTCGCACCAGCGCCGACAACGGCGGGGTGCATATCAACTCCGGCATCCCCAACAAGGCTTTCTACGTGGTGGCCTCGGAACTGGGCGGGGCAGCGTGGGAGGCGCCCGGACAGATCTGGTACAGCACGCTGACAAGCGGATTGCTCCCGGCGACCTGCACCTTTGGCAAATTTGCCAAGACCACCGCAGCTACCGCCGTGGACCTCTTCGGTTCAGGCTCGGCAGAGCATGACGCCGTCCTGAAGGCATGGGAGACTGTGAAGGTCAAGGTTTAGTCGGATGGCGGGACCGGACGGCTTGGTGCGGTCCCGCTGGCTGACTGACGGAAAACGTCGAACGAGAAGCAGCCGGCCATGAAGATCACCGTCCAACGCAGTGGGGGAATTGCAGCGATGACACGCGTCTGGAGCGTGGACGCAGTCTCTCCTGATGACAAGGAACGATGGGTCCCCATGGTGGAGGCTTGCCCTTGGGATGAAGCCAAAAGCCAGGCACGGGCAGCCAACGAGCCGGACCGGTTCATGTACTCCATCAGGGCAGGCCAACGGCGCGCAACCCTCCCGGACCGCGCTGTCACAGGGCCTTGGCAGGAACTGGTGGAGTGTGCCAAGGCCGAGGGGTCCGAGTCCCGCGGCCGGCTCGGAGGAAGGCGCTGAAAGACCGCGCCCGCCTTGGTCCTTGGCGCCCCTAGATAGCCTCCGCCAACTGGCCCCGGAACGCGCGGCGGTAACTTTGCGGGCTCGTGTCCAGCACCTTCGTGAAGTGATGGCGGAGGAGCACCGAATGTCCGAAGCCCGCTTCCCTGGCGATCTCGTCAATGTTCAGCTCCGTACTCTCCAAGAGCTCCTGGGCCCTGAGCACCCGCTGGGAATTCAACCAGGCGGCTGGAGTAGTACCTGTCTCGGCCCTGAAGCGTCGGGCGAAGGTCCTTGGCGACATATGGAGGCGGGCCGCCAACTCGTTCACGCTGTGTTCCTGGTCGAGGTGTTCCACCATCCACCGGAGGAGTTCTTCCATGGGCGCGGACCCGCAGCGGGGCATGGGACGGTCGATGAACTGGGCCTGACCACCATCGCGATGCGGCGGAACCACCATGTCGCGCGCTATGGCGGCTGCAACATTGGCTCCCAGTTCAACGCGGACCAGGTGCAGGCAGGCATCGATCCCCGCCGCTGTCCCGGCACTGGTGATGATGGTCCCGTCCTGTACATAGAGGACGTTCTCATCCACGATCGCCGAGGGGTATCGGCCGGCGAGGTCCTGCGAGTAGTGCCAGTGGGTGGTACACCGGCGTCCGTCCAGCAGCCCTGCCCGCGCCAGTGCATAGGCGCCTGAGCAAATCGACATCACCCACGCGCCCCTGGCATGGGCATTGCGCAGGGTTTCCAGTACTGACTCCGGGAGTTCCTGGTCCCGGCCGAAGGGCGCCATGATGACGAGGTCTGCATCGGCTGCTGCTTCGAGGCCGAGGTTCACATGAAGGGACAGACCGGACTTCATGAGGATATCCCCCGGCTCGGGTGCAACCACCCGGAAGTCGAAAGCCGGAACGCCGGCGCCCCTGTCCGTCCGGTCGATGCCAAAGACCTCGAAAGCCGTGCCGAATTCGAAGACCGAGAAGTTGGGAACCACGATCACTGCCACTGATTTCAACATGTTTCCAGTGTGGCAGAAAATTATCTAAATGGGGCATTTCTGCCACTGTTTCCAGGCGTTCCACAGGAGCAGGCTTGAGACATGGAAATCTTCGGAATCATCCTCTTCATCGTCCTTATCACCTCCGTCGCAGCCACCGTCTCAGCCTTGTTGAAGGACGGCCGCGGCCACAACCCGCCCATTGAGTCCAAGGAACCCTGGAGTGCCTTCGAGGCTCCCAGCACGCCGTACTGGAACCCCCGCATTTACTAGGACATGCCGGGAAACTGCACCTCTTCGCATGCCCACCACCCGTCCGACGCCCGCCGTTCGCGGAATTCTGCGCAGATTCCCCAAACGGCGGGCGTTCCTTCGCCGGCCCACGCGGCGAGGGCTCAACATCCCGCATATGGACTAGATTCACTTCCATGATCCAAACCTCCGCGCGGCTCCTTCAACTGCTGTCCTTGTTGCAGGTGCGCCGGGAGTGGACGGGACCGGCACTCGCTGACCGCATGGGCGTGACCGAACGGACCGTGCGCCGTGACATCGACAAGCTGCGCAACCTCGGGTATCCCATCCATGCATCCCCGGGAATCGCAGGCGGCTACCAGTTGGGAGCGGGCGCACAACTGCCGCCGCTGCTGTTGGACGACAACGAAGCGCTGGCAGTGGCACTGGGATTGAATTCCGTAGCTGCTGGGCCCGTTGCCGGGATTGGCGAGGCCTCTGTACGCGCCTTGGCAAAACTGGAACAGGTGCTGCCATCGAGGCTGCGCCCCAGGTTCGCCATGCTGAAAGCAGCGGTGACCACGTTGCCCAGCAATGCGGCCACGGTTGATCCGCAACAGCTGACCGTGGTTTCAGCGGCGATCTCGGACCGGCGCCAGATTTCCTTTGACTACGTCACCTCCGAAGGCGAGGCTGCACGCCGGCTCGTGGAACCCTACAGATTGGTCGACACAGGAAGGCGCTGGTACCTGGTGGCCTGGGACGTGGACCGGGAAGACTGGCGGACCTTCCGCGCCGACCGTTTCGCCTCACTTCCGTCCGAACGAAAAAGATATACGCCCCGTGCCTTGCCCGCCGAGGACCTGGCAGCCTACGTGCAGCAGTCCATCACCCGCTCCCCCTACAGGTTTGACGTCGTGGTGCGGCTTAACGAGCCCTTGGCGGAGGTGGCCGCCGTCGTCAGCCCGCAGTACGCGACGCTGACCGCCGATGGTCCGGGAGCAACCATCCTGCGCTCAGGATGGGACAACCTGGCCGCCCCGGCTGCTTATCTTGCCGCCCTGGACATGGACTTTGAGATCCTTGAGCCGGAGGAATTCAGGTCCTTCGCCCGCCACCTTTCCTTCCGGCTTGCTGCCGCAGCGGGCACTGTGACGGAGGACGCGGACGCGGAACCGCAGCCACAGTAGACTGGCAGCAGCCATGACACTTCATATTTCCTACCCCGCTGAGCTGCCCGTCTCCGAGCGCCGCGAGGATCTGATGGCGGCCATCGCCGCCAACCAGGTGACCATCATCGCCGGCGAGACCGGCTCGGGCAAGACCACCCAGATCCCCAAGATGTGCCTCGAACTCGGCCTTGGAGACAAGGGCCTGATCGGCCATACCCAGCCCCGCCGGTTGGCGGCCCGTACCGTCGCTGAGCGCATTGCCTCTGAGCTGGGGGTTGAGATCGGCCAGGAAGTGGGCTTCCAGGTCCGCTTCACCGGCGAGGTCAGTGCGGCCACCAAGATCAAGCTGATGACTGACGGCATCCTCCTCGCGGAGATCCAACGGGACAAACTGCTGCGTAAATACAGCACCATCATCATTGATGAGGCGCACGAACGCAGCCTCAACATCGACTTCATCCTGGGCTATCTCAAACGCATCCTCCCCCAGCGCCCCGACCTGAAGGTCATCATCACCTCGGCCACCATCGATCCCCAGCGCTTTGCCAAGCACTTCGGAAGCGAAGAAGAGCCCGCCCCCATCATCGAGGTCTCGGGCCGTACCTATCCGGTGGAGATCCGCTACCGGCCGTTGTCCCAGCCTGCCGGCGGCGACGAGGACAGCTCGGATGATGAACTCGAAGAGGACCGGGATCCCCTGGACGCGGTGTGTGACGCCGTGGACGAGCTCGCCAAGGAAGCACCCGGCGATATCCTCATCTTCTTCTCCGGTGAGCGCGAAATCCGCGACGCCGCCGAAGCCATCAACGGGCGTATCCAGAGCAACCGCCGCCTGGCCGGGACCGAAGTCCTTCCACTTTTTGCCCGGCTGAGCCTTCAGGAGCAACACCGGGTCTTCAATCCCGGGGGCAAACGGCGCATCATCCTGGCCACCAACGTGGCTGAAACCTCGCTGACCGTCCCGGGGATCAAGTACGTGATCGACACCGGGACCGCCCGTATTTCCCGTTACTCCCACCGGACCAAGGTCCAGCGCCTGCCGATCGAGCGGGTGTCCCAAGCCTCGGCCAGCCAGCGCTCGGGCCGGTGCGGGCGTGTGTCCGAGGGCATCGCCATCCGTTTGTACTCGGAGGAAGATTTCGAGTCGCGTCCGCAGTTCACGGATCCGGAAATCCTCCGGACAAACCTCGCAGCCGTCATCCTCCAGATGACCGCCATGGGCGTGGCCCGCAGTCCCAAGGACGTGGAGAACTTTCCGTTCGTGGAGCCGCCTGATTCCAGGGCAATCAACGACGGCGTCACGCTCCTTCGCGAACTCGGTGCGTTGAGTTCACCCAAGTCAGGTGACGGCAGTGGCGGCGGCCGCAGCGGCAGCGGCCTCACCGCCGTCGGGCAAAAACTTGCCCAGTTGCCGGTGGATCCCCGGCTGGGCCGCATGATTGTCGAGGCCGGCAAGCGCGGCTGTGTCCGCGAAGTCATGATCCTTGCTGCGGCACTGACCATCCAGGACCCCCGTGAACGGCCAACGGACAAGCAGCAACTGGCCTCGGAAAAGCACGCGCGCTTCCGGGACGAGCTCTCCGATTTCACCGGCTTCCTCAATCTCTGGAACTACATCCAGGAGAAGCAGCGCGAGTTGTCCTCCACCCAGTTCCGGAAATTGTGCCGCAACGAGTTCATCAACTACTTGCGGGTCAGGGAGTGGCAGGATCTCTTCACGCAGCTCAGGCAAATGGCCAAGCCCTTGGGCATCGCCCTGGACAACAAACGCGAAGCCGATCCCGTGGGCAACTACGAGGGCATCCACATCAGCCTGCTCTCGGGACTACTAAGCCATATTGGCCTGCTGGATGAACGCAAGCGTGAGTACGCCGGGGCGCGCGGCAGCCGCTTCGCCATCTTCCCGGGCTCGGCATTGTTCAAGAAGTCGCCGACTTTTGTCATGGCAGCTGAACTGGTGGAAACCAGCCGGTTGT
This sequence comes from Arthrobacter sp. UNCCL28, assembly GCF_900102805.1. Lineage (NCBI taxonomy): Bacteria > Bacillati > Actinomycetota > Actinomycetes > Micrococcales > Micrococcaceae > Arthrobacter > Arthrobacter sp. UNCCL28. The sequence continues at coordinate 816,965 of NZ_FMWE01000001.1, read as the reverse complement.
GGGCCAGGGTCGCTGCCAAGTTCGATCCCCTGTGGGCTGAGCAGGTGGCTCCGGACCTTGTGAAGCGCTCTTACAGCGAACCCCACTGGTCCTCCCGCCAAGGCGCAGTCATGGCCCATGAGAAGGTCACCCTCTACGGCGTGCCGATCATTCCCCAGCGCCGGATCAACTATGGCCGGGTGGATCCTGAACTCTCGCGCGAACTTTTCATCCGGCACGCCCTGGTGGAGGGCGAGTGGAAAACCCACCACAAGTTCTTCCACCGTAACCGGGCACTGCTGCAGGAAATCGAAGAACTCGAAACGCGCATGCGACGCCGCGACATCCTGGTGGACGACCAAACGCTGTTCGAGTTCTACGACGCACGCGTGGGCAAGGAAGTGGTCTCCGAGAGGCACTTTGACAAGTGGTGGAAGGACGCCCGCCAGTCCGATCCCACAATGCTGGACTTCGACCAATCGCTGCTCATCAGCGAGGACGCCGATGCCTTGGACGACTCCGCCTATCCCCAGACCTGGCTGCACAGGGGCTTCGAGCTCCCCCTGAGCTACGAATTCCATCCCGTTGCACCGGGGTCTGCCCCCAACCCATCGGACGGTGTCACCGCCGAGGTCCCTGTGTTGTTCCTCAACCAGTTGGACGATGCCCCGTTCCGTTGGCAGATACCTGGCCAGCGCGTAGAACTTGTCACGGCACTGATCAAGTCGCTGCCCAAGCAGGTGCGGAAGAACTTCGTCCCTGCCCCTGATGTGGCCCGGCAGGCAACTGCTGCCCTTGAAGCGGACTTTGACCCGGCTGCCGATGAGCTGGAGCCGTCGTTGGAGCTGGTGCTTCGCCGCCTCCGTGGGCATGTTATTCCCCCCGGTTCCTGGAACTGGGATGCCGTGCCATCGCATTTGCGGGTGAGTTTCAAGGTGGTGGACAGCAAGGGGAAGGTCCTGGACGAAGGCAAGGACCTTGCCGGGCTCCAGGAAAGGCTTGCCCCTGCCACACGCCGCGCAATCGCCGAATCCCTTGGCGCTACCCCGGCCACTACCGCACCTGCCAAAGCCGGCAAGGCTTCCGGTGCGGCGCGCACGGCAAACGGCCAGGGACCCGACGCCACTGCTGCCTCCGGAAGCCGGACTGATGCTGCAGTGGCTGAACGCAGCGGCATCACGGAGTGGGACTTCGGGACTGTGGAACGGCAGGTAACGCGTACTGTCAAGGGCCACTCCGTCACCGGCTTCCCGGCAGTGGTTGACGAAGGAACCACTGTGGCCCTGCGGGTCTTCCAGACCAAGGCAGAACAGGAAGCCGCCATGCGTGGCGGCGTCATCAGGCTGCTGGCCCTGCGGATTCCGCCTCCTGACCGCTACGTGCTGGAGCACCTGAGCAACATGGAAAAACTGACCTTCAGCCAAAACCCGCACGGATCCGTCAGTGCTTTGATTGCGGACTGCGCCCTGGCGGCCATCGACAAACTGACGCCCCAGGAACTGCCGTGGGACAGGAAGTCCTTCGATGCGTTGTATGAAGTAGTCCGTGCGGAACTCATCGATACCGTGTTCACGGTGACGGCCGTCGTCGAACGCGTTCTGGCCAGTACGCGACGCATCCAGAAGGAGCTGAAGTCCAACGCAAGCCTGCCGCTCATCAGTGCCCTCAATGACATGAAGTCGCAGCTGGAGCAGTTGGTGCATCCCGGCTTTGTGGCACAGACGGGCTATGCCCAGCTCAGCCAGTTGCCGCGATACTTGCAGGCGATCGAGAAGCGGCTGGAAAAGCTTCCCGGCAACGTCCAGCGCGATGGACTCAACATGGCGGTCGTGCAGGCGCTCGAGGACGACTACGACGACGCCGTTTCCGCACTTCTCCCGGGACGCCGCGCCGGCACTGAGTTAACACGGGTGCGCTGGATGATCGAAGAGCTGCGGGTCAGCCTCTTTGCCGTAGAACTTGGAACCGCGTACTCGGTCTCTGAGAAGCGTATCCGGACGGCACTGAACCAGGCCTTGGCTCCGGCCTAGCTGGGGACAAAAAACCCGGCGGTGCCGATTCAGCACCGCCGGGTTAACTTTGTTGGACCCTCAATCCTGTGGGACGGCGTCTCCATGGCCGGCCGAGCGCAGGGCGGCACGGAGCTTCACGGCGGTGGCGTCCATGACAGCCGGATCCGGGTTGTGGTCCACGTTGTGGATTTCGAAGTCGGCCGTTGAGTAGGCAGGCCACACGTGCACATGCAGGTGGTCCACTTCGATGCCTTCCATCAGGACACCTACTCGTTTGGCGTTGAACAGCTCCTCTTGGACCTTTCCGATGCTTTGGGCAACATCCATGACCCTGGCAAGCAGTTCAGGACTGGCGTGGGTCCACGAGTCAACCTCTTCGCGGGGCACCACCAGAGTGTGTCCGGGGGTGATGGGCGCGATGGTCAGGAACGCCACCACGTCCTGGTCCTTCCAGACAAAGCGGCCCGGAATCTCCCCGTTGATGATCTTGGTGAACAGCGTGCTCATACGTCTGCCCTTTCGGTTGGTTCCTGGAGTGTTGAAGTGTCCAGGACAAAACGGTACTTGACTTCGCCGGCCACCATTCGGTCATAGGCCTCGTTCAGCTGTTCGGCCCGCACCACTTCGATGTCGCTGGCAACCCCGTGTTCAGCACAGAAGTCAAGCATTTCCTGCGTTTCCTCGATGCCGCCAATCAGCGAACCTGCATAGGCAAGCCGGCGGCGGATGAGCAGCCCCGGGCTGACAGGCGGCATGTCATCGGCCGGAAGGCCCAGCTGGAAGAGTGCGCCGTCCAAACGAAGCGTGCGGAAATAGGGGTTGAGGTCATGCGGTGCCGCAACCGTGTCAATGATGACGTCAATGCTCCGGTTGGCAGCTTCCATGGCGTCCGCGTCCTTGGACAGGACCACGTGGTCGGCCCCCAGCTGGCGGGCAGCGTCGAATTTGGACTCGGAGGTAGTGAAAACCGTAACCTCCGCACCCATGGCCTTGGCGATCTTGACGGCCATGTGGCCCAAACCGCCCAAACCCACCACCCCAACGGCGTCCCCTTCTTCGACGTCGAAGTAGCGCAGCGGTGAATAGGTGGTGATCCCGGCGCACAGCAAAGGAGCTGCAGCTGCGGGGTCGAGTTTTTCCGGGACGCGCAACACGAAACGGCGGTCCACTACGATCGACGTCGAGTAGCCGCCTTGCGTAATGGCATCGCCCTGCCGCGGATCAGCTGCCCCGTAGGTGCCCACGTTGCCTCGTTCGCAGTACTGCTCCAGGCCTTCCAGGCAGCTCTCGCATTCCCGGCAGGAATCCACCATGCAGCCCACACCCACATGGTCCCCTGGAGCGAACTCCTTGACGTCGGAACCCACGCGGGTTACCCGGCCAACAATTTCATGGCCAGGAACCAGCGGGTACGGCGGAACCCGCCATTCACCCCGCGTTGCGTGGACATCCGAGTGGCACAAGCCGCAGAACTCAATCGCGATCTCTACGTCATCAGGTGTCGGTGCCCGCCGGGCAACGGTCAGGGGCACCAAGCCGCTGTCCGGGGAGGTGGCACCGTACGCTGCAGCCAAGGTGGCGCTTCCGGTTCCGCTGGTGTCCGGAGTGATGGGCTTGGCAAGGGGCGGGGGTACTGGTCGTCCAGGAGTCATTATCCGACGCTACTCCCGCCGACGCTGCTTGTGCCAGTTGGGCCGGTTGAGCCAGTTGGGCCATCACCATCAGCGGGCTCCTCCAACGGCTCACCGCCCACAGCCACAGGGTTCCCAGTGTTGGTGGACCACTGGGAAAAGGACCCCGGGTAGAGGGCGGCCTTGTACCCGGCGATGTGCAGCGCGGCGATCTCATGGCTCGCCGTTACGCCGGATCCGCAATAGACCGCCACGGCAGAGGCCCCACCCAGGCCCAGCGCGTCAAAGCGGCGGCGTAGTTCTTCGGCTGGCAGGAACTTTCCCTCGGCCGAGATGTTTTCGGTGGTGGGGGCGCTCAAGGCGCCGGGAATGTGCCCGGCCCGTGGATCGATCGGTTCCACTTCGCCCCGGTAGCGCTCCCCCGCCCGGGCATCAAGCAACACTCCATGGCGGTGCCACTGCCCGGCTTCGGCTTCGCTGATGACCGGCATCATGCCCTCGCCAAGGGAAACATTCCCGACGGCGGGCCTAACCTCGCCTGTCTCAACGGGGTAGCCGGCCGCGCGCCAGGCGGCCAGGCCGCCGTCGAGCAGGTAGACGGACTCCAGGCCGGCGTTCCGCAACATCCACCAAGCACGTGCCGCAGCCATGCTCCCGCTGTTGTCGTACGCAACCACGGTGTCGCCGTCGTTGATCCCCCATCGCCGCGCTGCATCCTGGAACCGTTCCGGCGGGGGCAACGGGTGCCGGCCGAAACCCGGCCCGGCGTGGTCGGCCAGCTCAGTGGGAAGGTCCACGAACACGGCGCCGGGAAGGTGCGCTGCCAGATACTCGCTGTGTCCATCCGTCCGGCCGAGCACCCACCGGACATCCAGGAGCACAGTCCGCACCCCTGAACCGGGACGATCGTGTGAACCGAGACGATCCCGCAGTTCCGGGGCACTTATCAGCGTGGCCATCGATTTCTCCTTCATTTCTGCCGCAAGGGGCTGGCGTTGCCGCCGGCGCCCGGATTCCAGCCTAGGCTTATCCGGTGAGCAATTCGTGCATTCAGGACAGGGCATGGGCCAGTGAAGCCATCCGTAAAATCGAGGCCGAGAACAACCGTTCGGCGGACACGCACCTTTATGCGGTCCCGCTGCCCGAACACTGGGGCGTCCAGCTGTACCTGAAGGACGAGTCAACCCACCGCTCCGGCAGCCTCAAACACCGGCTCGCGAGGTCCTTGTTCCTCTACGGCCTGGTCAACGGCTGGATCACCGAGGGAACCACCATCGTTGAGGCCTCGAGCGGCAGCACGGCTGTGTCCGAAGCCTATTTCGCCCGGCTCATCGGTTTGCCCTTCATTGCAGTGATGACAAAAACCACCAGTCCGGAGAAGATCGCCCTGATCGAGGAGTTCGGCGGCGCCTGCCTTTTGGTGGACCACGCCTCGGAGGTCTACGCAGTGGCCGAAGAGACCGCAAAAACCTCCGGTGGCTACTACATGGACCAGTTCACCCATGCGGAGCGTGCTACGGACTGGCGGGGCAACAACAACATTGCGGAGTCGATTTTCGATCAACTCTCCCTGGAAGAACACCCCATCCCGGAGTGGATTGTGGTGGGTGCGGGAACCGGCGGAACCAGCGCAACCATCGGCCGCTACCTGCGATACAACCGCTACCCCACCCGCCTTGCGGTGGTGGACCCGGAAAACTCCGCCTTCTACCCGGCCTGGCGCGACGGAGACGCCGCCGCAGCGACCGGCTTGCCGTCACGGATCGAGGGTATTGGCCGGCCGCGGTCCGAGCCGAGCTTCGTGCCGGCCGTCATCGACCACATGATCCAAGTTCCGGACGCCGCCTCCGTGGCAGCCATGCGCCACCTCCGGAAACTCACAGGGCTGCACGCAGGGCCCTCCACGGGCACCAACCTGTGGGGCGTCTGGCAGTTGGTGGCAGGGATGGTGGCCCAGGGCCGCCGGGGCAGCATCGTTTCGTTGATGTGCGACGGCGGCGACCGCTATGCCGGAAGCTATTACGACGCCGGGTGGCTGGCTGCCAAGGGACTGGACCCCACCCCGCACGAGGCAACCCTGGAGCGGTTCCACGACACAGGCGTGTGGACTGCTTAGACCTCTACGGAACTGCCTGGGGCAAGATGCTCATAGCGGGTCCCGTAACGGGCGCCAATGCGGGTCACGTGGCCTTCAACCAGGCCTCTTCCGATGTCGTTGAGCAAAGCATCGTGGACCGGGAACGCCCGGGGTGCGCGGACAGAAATCACGAAGTCAACAACCTCCCCCACTTTGGACCACGGAGCATGGATGGGCACCAGGAGTGTCTTGACGTCAATCCCGTCCGGGACCACGAACGAGTCACCGGGGTGAAAAACGTTCCCATCCACCAGGTATCCGATGTTTGCCACCACCGGGATCTGCGCATGGATCACCGCGTGCTGGCCTCCGAACGTGCGCACGCTGAAGCCGGCAGCCTCAAAGTCGGTACCCGGCACGGCGGTATGGACCCGGGCTGCAATGTCGCCCTCCTCCCTGAGTGCCGCTGCAACCCCCTCCGGCGCATGGACTTCAAGCCCGGCGTCGCTGCGGAGCGCGGAGACCACGGCGGGTTGGTCAATGTGGTCGTTGTGCTCGTGCGTGATGAGGACGGCGTGGGCACCCGTCAACGCTTCCCCTGACTCCGAAAAGGAACCGGGGTCGATGACCAGGACCTTCCCGTCTTTCTCCAACCGGACACAGGCGTGGGTGTATTTGGTGAGCAACATGACCAAAGCCTAGGACCCCCGGCTGAGAGTTTCCAAGCCTTCCCTGCTGGTAAAATTGGGGTTTGCCAGCATCCCCAGGGAAATGAGTCCTTCAATGCCACACGGCACCAATTCCGCCACGACCGGCCCCTCGGCGCCGGCCACCAGCGGGGTCAAGGAGCAGCGCGTTACCAAGCAGCGCTTGGCCGTCAGCGCCGCACTGGACGAATTGGACGACTTCGTCAGCACCCAGGAACTGTACCGGCTCCTGCAGAACAAGGGCATCTCGGTATCGCTGGCCACGGCATACCGCATTCTTCAATCGTTGGCCGATGACGGGCTGATTGATGTCCTGCGCAACGGTGAAGGCGAAGCCGTCTACCGGCGATGCAACGTCACCGGCCACCACCACCACCTGCTGTGCCGCAACTGTGGCAAGGCCGTGGAAGTGGAGGCGCCCGCGGTCGAGACTTGGGCGGCACGAACCGCTGCCGAACACGGCTTTACCGAGGTGGCCCACACTGTGGAAATTTTCGGCCTATGCCCTGAGTGCACTGCCCGGAAGGCGGCCGGAACCCTTTAGGCGGGAACCCTTTACAGGGCGCCTGCGGGCTGGTCGCGGGAGACCCTGCCGTTGAGTCCCCTGTTGGCCCTGACCCGGCCGATCACCCGGCACACCACGTAGATCAGGAATGACAACGTGGTGACGTACGGGCTGATGGGAATCCGGCTGCCGAGGGCCAGGAGGATGCCGCCGACCGTCGCCGTCATGGCAAAGACCACGCTGAGCAGCACCACCAATCGTGGCGAGGTAGTGACCCGAAGCGCGGCTGCTGCCGGCGTAATCAGCAACGCAAGAACCAGCAGGGCCCCGACGATCTGGATGGACAGCGCCACGCTGACACCCAGGAGCACCATGAACCCGATGGCCAGCCCCCGGACCGGAACTCCCCTGGCCTCAGCCATTTCCGGGTCCACGCTGGCAAAGCTCAGCGGCCGCCAGATTGCCGCCAGGGCAATCATGACCACTACCGCGGTTCCGGCAAGGACCTGCAGCTGAACGGCGTCCACTGAAACAATCTGGCCTGTCAGCAGGCCGAACTTGTTGGCCGCACGGCCCTCATACAGTGCCAGGAACAGAATGCCCAGCCCCAGGCCGAACGGCATGATGACACCAATAATGGAGTTCTTATCCCGCGCCCGGACGCCCATGAATCCCAGCAGGACAGCGGCAGCCACCGAGCCGATCAATGATCCAAAGATGATGTCGGCACCGATCAGCAAGGCGAACGCAGCACCGGCGAAGGACAATTCGGAGATGCCATGGACGGCAAAGGCAAGGTCCCGCTTCATCACGAACGTGCCCACCAGCCCGCCCAACAGACCCAGCACCGCTCCGGCCCAAATGGAGTTCTGGACCAGGACCAGCAACTCGCCATAGTTCTCGAAGTTGAAGATGGTTTGCAGAATGGTTTCCAGGTCCAACTAGAACTCCTCCCCGGCAGTTGCATGGGCATCGTCATGGAAGTGCGTGGTGGCGTCTGGAAGTCCGACGACGACGATCCTTCCGTTGGTATGGATGACTTCGACATGGCTGTCGTACAGCTCCGAAAGAACTTCGGTCGTCATGACTTCCTTGGGGGCACCTATGCGGAACTGGCCGCCGGCGAGGTAAAGAACCCTGTCGACGTAGTCGATCACCGGGTTGATCTCGTGGGTCACGAAAACCACTGCACTGTTCCGCTCATGGCATTGCTTGTTGATCAGGGAGCTGACGCCCTGCTGGTGGTGCAGGTCCAAGGAAAGCAATGGCTCATCGCACAGGAGCACCTGCGGTTCGGTTGCCAACGCTTGCGCCACCCTGAGCCGCTGCTGCTCTCCGCCGGACAGTTGGCCCACAGGCACTTTGGCGTAGTCGGAAGCTCCAACCAGTTCCAGCAGTTCGTCTATTTTCGGATTGACCTTCCCGGCCGAGAGCCGCATGCCCCACCGGTGTCCATCGATCCCCAGTCCCACCAGGTCCCGTGCACGCAAGGGGGTGTCCGGAGCAAACGACTTTTGCTGGGGGATATAGCCGATCCGCTTGCTGCCGCGCTCCACAGGGTGGCCGCCCAGGGATACAGTCCCTGAATGCAGCTCCTGCAGTCCAAGGAGGACTTTGAGGAAACTGGTCTTGCCGCTGCCGTTGGGTCCGAGGACAGCGAAGAACTCGCCGGGATTGATGTCGAGGTCCAGGTCCCGCCACAGTGTCCTCTTGCCGAACTGAAGGCTCGCTCCGCGGAGGCTCACTACCGGTGTCAAAAGATGTCCTCGATCCATGCGCTGCTGGGAACGCAGTCAATTGCGCCGCTGGTGTTCACGGCTGTACTGGTGGCAGGCAAAAGGCCCCGCAGCCATCCTGAATATCTTAGGACGTTGACAGGGCCCTTCACCGCACCCGGGTGTCGGGAAATGCTACTTCTTGAGAGCGGAGGAAATTGATTCCACGTTGTCGGACATCCACTGGAGGTAATCCTTGCCGTCAGGAAGCGTCTCGGTGAAGTTCACCACCGGCACGCCGGCAGCTTCAGCGGCCCGCTTGACGGTTTCGGTCTGGGGTCCCTCCGTCTGCTCGTTGTAGGCAAGGAACCGGACTGATTTGTTGCTGAGAAGGTCCGTGGTTTCCTTCAGGACGGCGGCCGGAACGTCGGATTCCTCTTCAATGGCAGCGCTGTAGGCCTCGGGGGTCTTGTTTTCCAGCCCGGCGGCTTCCAGGAGGTACAACGGGACGGGTTCCGTTACAGCAACCGGAGCGTGGTCATTTGCGGCCTTGACGGCGTCAAGCTTTCCGGTGAGGTCAGCGAGTTTGGTCTTGAAGGCTTCGGCATTGGCTGTGAATGTCGCCGCCGATCCCGCGTCGAGGCTGCCGAGCTTGGCCGCAACTGCATCGGCAAGCTTGCCCATGGTGTCCAGGCTGTACCAGACGTGCTCGTTGAACCCGCCGTGGTTGTGGGTATGGCCTTCTTCGCTGTGGGATTCGGCGCTGTGGGCGTCTTCTTCCGGGGCGAGCCCGGAGACTTCCACGGCGCTGATCATGTTGTCGTGGCCAACCTTGGTCTCATCGGCAATTTTGTGAAGGAACCCGTCGTAGCCGCCGCCGTTCTCCACCACCAGTTTGGCCTTGGAAATAACCAGCTTGTCCTGGGCGCTTGCCTCATAGGAATGCGGGTCCTGGCTGGTCTTGGTGATGATGGCATTGACGTTGACCTTGTCGCCGCCAACCGCCTTCACCACATCCCCGTAGACGTTGGTGGACGTGACCACTTCAATGGATCCAGAGGATGAGGAAGGACTCCCGGCACCCGCGGTGCCGGCGCAGGAAGAAAGCAACAGGGCAGCCATCCCTGCGGAAGCGGCGATGGACAGGCGGGCGGCGGAACGACGCACAAGGACCTCGGATCTACTCAAAATGAGAATCAAACACAATTACTGTCGGACTTCAGTGTAGCCCTAGATGGGAATGATTCCTATTTAGACGGAGACGGCGCCGATCATATGCGATCGACGCCGTCCCACTTACACCGTTATTTCACCTGCTGGTCTCCATAGCGGCGGATACCCGTCGCTTGGGTGGCGTCGCGGATCTCGCCGACCAATTGCTCAATGACATCCTCAAGGAACAGGACACCCTGGGTCTCTCCCCCGGCACCGATCACGCGGGCCAGATGGGAACCGGTACGTTGCATGACCGACATGGCCTGCTCAATTTCGTCATCCGGTGCCAGGTTGGCGAAGGAGCGGATACGTCCCTCGGCAATGGGATGCCTGCGCCCCTCATCGGGGATGGACAGGATGTCCTTCACGTGCAGATACCCGGCGAGTTCGCCGTCGTCGTCCACCATGGGGAAACGGGAGAATCCCGTGCGGCTGACCGCCTTCTCCAGGTCCACCGGGGTGGACGCCGTTTTCAGCACCACCAGCTTGTCCAGGGGAACCATGATGTGCGAGGCCGTGTGCTCTGAGAATTCCAAGGCACCACTCAACAGGCCCGCTTCATCATCCACCAATCCGTGCCGTGTGGACTCCTGGACGATGGACTGCACTTCCTCCAAAGTGAACGATGAGGACACTTCATCCTTGGGCTCGATCTTCATCAGCCGCAGGATGTGGTTGGCCAGCCAGTTGAGCGTCCAAATGATCGGGTTCACCAGGCGCGCAATGAACATCAAAGGAGGCGCCAACAGCAGCGCGGCCTTATCGGCCACCGAGACTGAGATGTTCTTGGGCACCATCTCCCCGAAGGTCACATGCAGGAACGTGACAAACAACAAGGCAATGGCAAAGGCAATGATGTCTGCCAATTCAACAGGAACGCCCACCAGCTCAAGGGGTTCTGCCAGCAGGTGATGGATGGCAGGTTCGGCCACCTGGAGAATCAGGAGTGAACAAACCGTGATGCCCAGCTGGGCACAGGCGAGCATCAACGAGACATTCTCCATGGCCCGCAGGGTTGTCTGCGCACGCTTGGATCCGGCTTCGGCCAAGGGCTCGATCTGGCTCCGGCGCGCGGACATGACGGCGAACTCGGCCCCAACGAAGAAGGCGTTGCCAATCAGGAGAACGACGAGCCAGAGAATTCCTACCCAGTCGCTCATACGGCACCTGCTTCATGACGGTTCTCTGCGTCCTCAGGACTGGACTGATCCGTCTCCACGTGATGGAAACAGATACGGTCAATCCTGCGCCCATCCATCCTGGTCACAGTAAGCGTCCCGCCTACCGCGTCCACGACGTCCCCTGTCCGGGCAATACGGCCAAGTTGGCTCATGACGTAGCCGCCCACCGTTTCGTACGCTGATTCGTCAGGAACCGTGAGGTTGGGGATCTGCTCGGACACCTCATCCGGGCGCAACAGCCCGGGGAAGTACCAGTCGCCGGACGCGCTCTGAAGCACTCCCGGGCGGACTTTGTCGTGCTCGTCAGCGACCTCGCCCACGATTTCTTCCACCAGATCCTCAAGGGTAGTGATCCCAGCCGTTCCGCCGTACTCATCCAGTACCACCGCGAGCTGGAGGTTACCTTCGCGCAGTTCGGCGAGGAGTGCATCCAGGTGGATGGTTTCGGGAACCTGCAGGACATCGGTCATGATCGCACCGGCCTCAAGCTTGCCCCGGCGCTCTGCCGGCACGGCTACTGCCTTCTTAACATGGACTACGCCGCGGATGTCGTCAGTGGAATCACCAATCACCGGGAACCTTGAGTATCCAGTGCGCCGTGCGGCGTCCAGGATGTCCGATACCGGCTGGTCGGCGTCGATCGTTTCCATGCGGATGCGCGGTGTCATGACGTCAGCTGCCGTGCGCCCCGAAAAGTTCAGGGTTCGGGCAACAAAGTTGGCAGTACCGGCGTCCAGGGTCCCCAGCTCAGCGGAGCGCCTCACCAGGGAAGCGAGCTCGGCAGGGGTCCTTGCCCCTGAGATTTCTTCCTTGGCTTCAAGTCCAAACAGATTGAGGACCTTGTTCGAGAAACCGTTCAGCACCACGATGGCGGGCTTGAAGACGGCCGTGAACACCAGTTGCGGGCGGGCCAGGCGCTTTCCCAAGGGAAAGGCAAGTGCAATGGCCATATTCTTGGGTACCAATTCGCCGATCAGCATCGACAAGAGGGTAGCCACAGCCATAGCCAGGACCAACGCCACCGAATGCGCCGCCTCCGGCGACAGCCCCAGGGAAGCAAGGGGGCCGCCGAGAAGCTGCCCCAGGGACGGCTCCATGACGAAGCCGGTCAGCAACGTGGTCAGGGTGATACCCAGCTGGCAACTGGAAAGTTGGGTGGACAACGATTTGAGGCACTTCAGCAACGGGGCTGCAGCCTGGTCACCGTTGTCGACCGCACGCTGTACGCTCGCCTGGTCCAAGGCAACCAGGGAAAACTCAACTGCTACAAAAAAGCCGGTGCCCAGAATCAAAGCAAAGCCGGCGAGGAGAAGTATCCATTCCACTTAGTGCATCACTCCAAGAGTGGGCACGTGCAATGGGGAAGGCGCCTTCAGCGCCGGGATTCGCCCCGGCGGAGGCTGGTCGGGTCCCGCGGACGCATGGTCCGAAGAACCACCGGCAGCGAAGGCCGGCGCGTGATGGGCATGTGAACGGGTATTGCCGGCTCGACGGGCACGCTGTGCGGAGTTGCCAGTTTGGCTCCCCCGACAGTTCCCAGGCCGGCACCTAGATTTACTGTCCATAAGGGTTCCAGTCTACAGTCCTGCCCCGCGGCGGCTCCAACAGCGGGCTTAACCACGCGACCAAAAGCCGGGACATCCCACTAAGTCAGCCGCAACATGATTTAGGTCACCACTATTGGCAGTTAACCAACGATCCTAACTAGACTGTCAGGGGTCTGAGTTCGCGGGACCCGGACCCTGTGCCCATTGTTGCGGAAAAGCAACTTTGGCCAGCGGGAAAACAACACTCATGGAAGAGGCGTATTTCAAGTGCCAGAGCAGCCCAGCCACCGTCTACCAGAGGAATTTGGCGGAAACGAGTGGCTCGTTGACGAACTGTACGAGCGGTACCAACAGGATAAGAATTCGGTCGACACCAAGTGGTGGCCGCTCTTTGAATCCTTTGCTTCTGCTGACGGCACTTCTTCCAACGGATCCTCCGCAGCTCCCTCAGCTGCCAATCCCCCTACCCAAGTACTTCCCGTAGTAGCTCCTGCTGCAGCGGCTCCGGCATCGGCGCCGGCCGCTCCGGCCGCTGCCGCGGAACCCGCCGCTCCTGCGGCACCTGCCCCGGCGGCACCTGCCCCGGCGAAGAAAGCACCGGCCACTGTTGCCCGGGACGGTTCAAAGAAGCCCGCAGCCGGAACCACGGCCCAGCCCATTCCTGCCCAGCTGCCCAAGAGCAACAAGGCGCCCACGGCACCTGAGGAAGACGTAGTTTCCGTCCTCCGGGGACCGGCCAAGGCCATCGCCACCAACATGGTGACCAGCCTTGAAGTACCTACCGCCACCAGTGTCCGGGCAGTTCCCGCCAAGCTCCTGATCGACAACCGGGTGGTCATCAACTCCAACCTTGCCCGTGCCCGCGGTGGCAAGGTCTCCTTCACCCACCTCATCGGCTACGCGGTTGTCCGTGCACTGTCCCAGTTCCCGTCGATGAACGTCTACTACGACGAAATCGATGGCAAGCCCAGTGCCGTGCAGCCTGCACACGTCAACTTCGGCATCGCGATTGACATGCCCAAGCCCGATGGCACGCGCCTCTTGATGGTTCCCAACATCAAGAAGGCCGAGACCATGGACTTCGCTGAGTTCTGGCACACCTATGAAGACCTGATCAAGCGTGCCCGCGCCGGCAAGCTGACCGCAGACGACCACGCCGGCACCACGGTCTCCCTGACCAACCCCGGTGGCATCGGTACCGTGCACTCGGTGCCCCGCCTCTCCAAGGGCCAGGCCGCCATCATCGGCGTCGGCGCCCTTGACTACCCGGCTGAGTTCCAGGGTGCCAGCGAGAAGATCATCGCCCAGAACGCCATCAGCAAGATCCTCACGCTGACTTCCACCTATGACCACCGCGTCATCCAGGGTGCCGGCAGCGGCGAGTTCCTCAAGCTGGTCCACCAGCTCCTGCTGGGCGCGCAGAACTTCTACGACGAGATCTTTGAAGCTCTGCGTATTCCTTATGAACCCGTTCGCTGGAGCCCGGATCTCCAGGTGGACCCTGCCGATGAGATCAACAAGGTTGCCCGCATCCAGCAGCTGATTCACTCCTACCGCGTGCGCGGCCACCTCATGGCGGACACCGATCCCCTGGAGTATGTCCAGCGCAAGCACCCGGACCTGGACGTCCTGACCTACGGCCTGACGCTGTGGGACCTGGACCGCGAATGGCCTACCGGCGGATTCGGCGGCAAGCCGCAACTCAAGTTCCGCGACATCCTTGGTGTCCTGCGCGACGCCTACTGCCGCACCACGGGCATCGAGTACATGCACATCCAGGAACCCGCAGAACGCAAGTGGTTCCAGGACCAGCTGGAACACCCCTACTCCAAGCCGAGCCGCGAAGAGCAGCTGCGCATCGTCTCCAAGCTCAACGCAGCAGAGGCATTCGAGACGTTCCTGCAGACCAAGTTCGTCGGCCAGAAGCGTTTCTCGCTTGAGGGTGGCGAGTCGCTGATTCCGCTGCTCGACGCCGTCATCTCTGATGCAGCCGACGACGGACTGGACGAGGTTGCCATTGGCATGGCCCACCGTGGCCGCCTCAATGTGCTGACCAACATTGCCGGCAAGACCTACGCCCAGGTATTCCGCGAATTCGAAGGTACCCAGGACCCCCGCTCGGTCCAGGGTTCCGGCGACGTCAAGTACCACCTTGGCACCGAAGGCACTTTCACCTCGGACAACGGCAAGCAGACCAAGGTCTACCTCGCCGCCAACCCTTCCCACCTGGAAGCCGTGGACTCCGTCCTCGAGGGCATCGTCCGTGCCAAGCAGGACCGGCTGGACCAGGGCGAGTCGTTCCCCGTCCTGCCCATCATGGTCCACGGTGACGCCGCGTTTGCCGGCCAGGGTGTTGTGGCTGAAACCCTCAACCTCTCGCAGCTGCGTGGCTACCGCACCGGCGGTACCATCCACGTGATCGTCAACAACCAGGTGGGCTTCACTACCGCGCCGTCGTCATCGCGTTCGTCCACGTACTCCACCGACGTCGCCAAAATGATCCAGGCACCGGTGTTCCACGTGAACGGTGATGACCCCGAGGCAGTTGTACGCGTTGCACAGCTCGCCTACGAGTTCCGCCAGCGTTTCCACAAGGACGTTGTCATCGACATGGTCTGCTACCGCCGCCGTGGCCACAACGAGGGCGACGATCCCTCGATGACCCAGCCGCTCATGTACAACCTGATCGAAGCCAAGCGCTCCGTACGCAAGCTGTACACGGAGTCCCTGATCGGCCGTGGCGACATCACCGAGGAAGAAGCAGAGCAGTTGCTCCGCGACTACCAGGAGCGCCTCGAGCGCGTCTTCGCCGAGACGCACGCAGCGCAGACCTCACCGATCCCGATCATCACCGCGGATTCCGCTGCGGTCTCGGACATCGAGCGTCCCATTGCCCAGCAGGCTGATTTCGGCACCAACTCCCCGGCGTCAACTGCCATTTCCGCTGAGACCCTCGCCCGCATCGGCAAGGCCCACCTCGAAATTCCGGATGGCTTCACGGTTCACTCCAAGCTCAAGCAGCTCCTGGAGAAGCGTGAGCAGATGTCCCGTGAAGGCGGCATCGACTGGGGCTTCGGAGAAATCGCAGCCTTCGGCTCGCTGATCATGGAGGGCGTACCCGTCCGCCTGGCCGGCCAGGACTCCCGCCGCGGCACGTTCGTGCAGCGTCACGCCGTGTTCCACGACCGCGCCAACGGCAACGAGTGGCTGCCCCTGGGCAACCTCTCCGATGACCAGGCCAAGCTGTGGATCTACGACTCCCTGCTGTCCGAATACGCGGCAATGGGCTTCGAGTACGGCTACTCAGTGGAACGCCCCGACGCCCTGGTCCTGTGGGAAGCGCAGTTCGGCGACTTCGTCAACGGCGCCCAGACCATCATTGATGAGTTCATTTCCTCGGCTGAGCAAAAGTGGGGCCAGCGTTCCTCGCTGGTGCTCATGCTTCCGCACGGCTATGAAGGCCAGGGTCCGGACCACTCGTCCGCCCGCATCGAACGCTTCCTGCAGATGTGCGCCGAGGACAACATGATCGTGGCCAACCCCACGACTGCTGCCTCGCACTTCCACCTGTTACGCCGCCAGGCCTACAGCCGTCCGCGCAAGCCGTTGATCATCTTCACACCCAAGCAGTTGCTCCGCCTCAAGGGCGCCGCTTCCGCCGTCGAAGATTTCACCACTGGCGGATTCCGTCCGGTCATTGCCGATCCCGAAGTACAGCCGGCAAACGTTGACCGGGTCATCCTGGTCTCGGGTCGCTTGTACTACGACCTCCTGTCCAACCGACAGAAGTCCGGTGACACCTCCACTGCCATCATCCGCGTCGAGCAGCTGTACCCGCTGCCCAAGGCCGAGATTGATGCCGAGCTGGCCAAGTACCCGAACGCTGACATCGTCTGGGCACAGGACGAACCGGCAAACCAGGGACCGTGGCCGTTCATGGGCTTGAACCTGGCACCGGAGCTTGACCGCAAGCTCCGCCTGGTCTCCCGCCCGGCGTCTGCCTCCACGGCGGCCGGTTCCATGAAGCGCCACGCCGCTGAGCAGGATGCCCTGATCAAGCAGGCATTCGAACGCAAGTAAAGCGAAACTGCCCGGCCTGAGGAGTGAATGCGCCCCTCAGGCCGGGCAGTTCTGTTTAATGGGACAGGTATCCGGTTGCAGAACCGGCCAATGATCCGGTAAACCGTGCAAGGACCGTAACGAGTGTGAAGAGGTAACCGTGGAAGACAGGAAGCTGCGTATAGCAGCTGTAGGAGATGAACTGCTCGCGGGCCTGGGGGATCCCCGCGCCTTGGGTTGGCTCGGACGAGTGCTGGCCCGTACGCCCCAGGA
The DNA here is from genome assembly GCF_900102805.1 of Arthrobacter sp. UNCCL28. Classification (NCBI taxonomy): domain Bacteria; kingdom Bacillati; phylum Actinomycetota; class Actinomycetes; order Micrococcales; family Micrococcaceae; genus Arthrobacter; species Arthrobacter sp. UNCCL28. The sequence continues at coordinate 800,064 of NZ_FMWE01000001.1, read as the reverse complement.
CTCCGTCGTGGTGGAAAGTTTCCCGCTCCCCTGCCCCATGGAAGGCACGGAAGGCTTGGCGGCCAGGTGGCAGGACGAAGCCGGGAGGCGTTTCAGCGACACGCACGAAAACCGCCTGGTCATCGGACTTTCGGGCCGTGACCTGGAATTCGGCCTTTCCACGGCGCGCAGCCGTTTGAACCTTGCCAACATCCTGGACGGCGCCTCGCACAGCAGTGTGGAGGTCTTCGTAGTGGGACCGCCTCCCACGCTGGATCCCGTCCGGAACAAACGTCTGGCAGAACTCAACACGGCCTTTGCCGATGTGACCACCCGGCGCAACCACCACTACGTTGACACGTTCTCTCCCTTGCTCAATCATGAGCAGTGGAGGACGGACCTCGCAGCCAATGGGGGAACACCGGGCCAGGCAGGCTACGGATTGATAGCGTGGCTTGTCCTGCACCGTGGCTGGTTCCAATGGCTTAATATCGCTCAACCGGAGTAGCCATGACGCGGAACACGCAGGTTTCTGCCAGAGCAGCATTCACAGTGGTCACCGCGGTGGCCCTGGCGGCCACAGTCTCCTGCAGTTCCGGTCCACCGGCCCCTGAGTCATCATCGTCACAGGCTTCGTCAGCTGTTTCCCCATCGGCTGCCACTTCAGGCTCCGGTGCGCTCCAGGCCTTCGACGCCGGAACATTGCGGACGGAATTCGAACGGGCAGCCAAAGAGGTCCTGGCGCCCGGCGCAGTAGTGCTGTTGGAGACTCCTGGCGGGTCGCTCACGGCGTCCTACGGTACGGGAACCAGGGGTGCTGAACGCGAGGTCACGCCCGAGGACCATATCCGGGTAGGTTCGGTGACCAAAACCTGGACCACGACGGTGGTCCTCCAACTGGTGCAGGAAGGCAAGCTTTCTCTGGGTGATCCGGTATCAAAGTACCGCCCCGACGTTCCCAACGGGGATGCGATCACCCTTGAACAGATGCTGACCATGCGCAGTGGGTTGTTCAATTACACCGAAACCCTCGAACTCAACACTGCCATGGACCAGGATCCGCAGAGAGTTTGGAAGCCGGAAGAACTCCTCGCCCTGGCGTTCGCCCACGCACCGTATTTCGCACCCGGCAGCGGCTTTCACTACTCGAACACCAACACAGTCCTCTTGGGCCTGATCGCCGAGAAAACTGAGGGAAAGCCGCTCGCAACCCTCTTCAAGGAGCGGATCTTCGAGCCCCTCGGACTCAAGGGGACAGTTTTTCCCGAGGCTTCCTCCAACGCCATTCCGGAACCCCACCCCCAAGGATATTTCTACGGCGACAACGTCCTGACCATGACCACCCCGGCTCTTCCTGAGGACATGCAGAAGGAAGCGACCGCGGGTACCTTGGCACCCAACGACGTCACCGACGTCAATCCGTCATGGGCCTGGGCCGCCGGATCGGGCATCTCCACTGCCCGGGACCTCAAGGTTTTGGGTGAAGCCCTTGTCAACGGCAAACTCCTGGGAGCCGAGCTCCAGAAAAAGCGTCTTGAGAGCCTCACCCCCACCGATCCGGACAAACCCGGTGGTGCCTCGTACGGCCTGGGAATAGCGAAGTTTGGCAACTTGTACGGGCACACCGGGGAGTTGCCCGGCTTCAACACCTTCATGGGCAATGACCCTGTCAACGCCGTGTCATTGGTGGTGTGGACCAATCTGGCGCCGGCGGCCGACGGGCGTGACCCCGCCACTACCATTGCCCGGGCGCTCATCGGCAAGTTGTATCGATCGGCTCCCTGACAAGGCCTTGCCTTCGGAGAACTTGCGATATATCGTGATCTCATCAACGCGATATATCGTATCTGGAGGGATCATGTCTGAAGAACTATGGACCGTAACGGGTCCGCAAACGATAGACGTGGACGACGTCCGCTCGCTCAAACTGGGAATCGTCAAAGGCCGCTTCGACGTCATGACCCACGACGAACCATCCGTCCGCATCGAGATCACTGAAATCACCGGCGACCCGCTGACGGTGACGCTCGTGGACGGCCGGCTTGAAGTGCGCCATCAGTTACAGGGTCCGCAAGGCTGGTTCCGCAACCTGATGGGCACTGTGAACAACACCAGCACCAACTCTGTGGTGGTCGGGATCGCCCTCCCACCCGGTGTGGACGTTGAGGCCGGAACGGTCAGCGGCGACGGCTTGGTTTCCGGAATCAGCGGACGCACACGCCTCAACACCGTCTCCGGCTCCGTCATGTCAGATGGCACCACCGGCGAACTGCATGTGAACACCGTCAGTGGAGAGGTCATTGTCAGAAACCACGACGGCGTCCTGACCGCCAAGAGCGTCTCCGGCGAGGTGACCACTTCGGGCAAGTTCAAGAACGTCAGGGCCAGCACAGTCAGCGGCGACCTCAGTTTTGACCTCCAGGACTTTACCAACGACCTTGGGGCAAACTCCGTCTCGGGCGATCTGACCATCAGGCTTCCCCACGACGTCGGCCTGGACATCGTGGCAAAATCCGCCAGCGGGAGCGTCGTGATCGACGACATGATGTATGCCCAGCCAGGCAGCAACGTGCATACGATCGTTGGCCCCGACGAGAAACTCATGGTGGTGCGCACCAACACGGTCTCCGGCAAGACTTACATCATGCACGGCTCAGCACCGGCACCGGCACCGGAGAACAACCTGCGGGCCACCGGGGAAGCCGGCCTCTGATGCCTCCCGTCTTTGCACACGGCGCCTTGCGCCTTTACCTGCTGGCGCTGCTGGAAGCCGGCCCCAAGCACGGCTACGAACTGATCAAGGCCTTGGGTGACCGTTTTGGCGGCACATATTCCCCCAGCGCTGGAACCATCTATCCACGCTTGGGGAAACTGGAGGAAGAAGGGCTGGTGTCCACCGAAACCGAGGGGCGCCGCACCAAGTACTTCATCACGGACGCCGGCCTCGCCGAGCTGAACGGCCGGCGGGAGGAAGTGGCCGACGTCGAAAATACCATCTCTGCCTCCGTCAGGCGGCTCGCCGACAACTTGCGCGAAGACATCAGGACCAATATGCGGGGGCTGCGGGCGGACCTCGCTGCCACCGCCGAGGCGGCGCGCAGCACTGCAACCTCCGCGCCCGTCCGGGGCAGGTCTGCGGGATACACCCCCGAGGGCCAACGCCTGTTGAAAGAAGCAGAATTGATGGTTCAGTCATTCAGGGACGACATCCGGGTGGAGTTGCGCCTGCATGGCGCGTCGGAGCCGCTGACGCCGCTGGCGCTGGAAACAGTGCGCACGGTATTGGACCAGGCACGTATCTCGATCCGGAATTCCCTGCGGAATTGATGCCGACCTGGCTTCCGGCTGGGCAGGACGGCTCCCGGTTCGCGACCCGGCACCTTGATGTGCGAAACTGGAGGGCAGCTCTATTGAGTATCAATCATTGAAGGAGGCCAGCTATGAGCAAGCGTGCACGTAAGCGTCGTGACCGTAAGCGCGGCGGCGCGAACCACGGCAAGCGTCCCAACACCTAAGCCAGCGGCTTAGTGTCACAGGCTTAAGAGCGAGGGCCCCGGAAACCATGAGGTTTCCGGGGCCCTTGGCGTTGGCCGTGCATTGTTGGCCAGAGGCTTTGGTGTTGGCCAGCGGCTTTGGTCAGGCTTCTACCGGCTTGATCGAATGGATCCGGTCCAGAATCGAGTTCTTGAGGTTCTCCGGCGCTGACTCTGTGCAGGACCGCTTGACCATGGTGCGGATGAGGCACTCCAGGTCATACTGCTCGGAGCATTCCTCGCAGGTGTCCAAATGCTGCTTGATCTCTCCGAGGTCCTCGCGGGTCAAGGCGCCGTCGAGGTACTCGTAGATCCGCTGCATCCGCGTATCGTCGCAATCGCCCAATCCCTGGCAGTCGCTCATTTCTCTTTCTCCTGATTGTTGCTTCCGGCCGCGGCCTGATCTTCGGTTTGGGCCCTGAAGCCCCGTTCGGTGGCGTAGTCCGCCAGCATGTCCCGCAGCATCTTCCTGCCGCGGTGCAACCGTGACATGACCGTGCCGATGGGAGTGTTCATGATTTCTGATATTTGCTTGTACGCGTAGCCCTCGACGTCCGCAAAGTAGACAGCCAGCCGGAACTCCTCCGGTATGGACTGCAACGCGTTCTTGACGTCCGAGTCCGGCAGGTGGTCCAGGGCCTCTGTTTCGGCGGACCTCAGCCCGGCCGAAGTGTGCGACTCTGCCTTGGCCAGCTGCCAATCCTCGATGGTGTCCGAGTTGGACTGAAGCGGCTCGCGCTGCCGCTTCCGGTAAAGGTTGATGTAGGTATTGGTCAGGATGCGGTACAGCCAGGCTTTGAGGTTGGTCCCTGGCTTGTACTGGTGGAAAGCCGAGAACGCCTTGGTGTAGGCCTCCTGGACCAGGTCCTCCGCATCCGAAGGGTTTCGCGCCATCCTCATGGCAGCCGAATACAACTGGTCCACATACTGCATGGCGTCACGCTCGAAGCGCTCCCGCCGTTGCTCGGAAGTCTCCGAAGCGACGTCGACGTCGGGTGCGGCCGCTGCGTCTTCCGCGCCGGCCGCCTGGTACATGGCCGCTGCGGCCGGTTCCGTGGTGCTCATCGCTGCCAAGTCTACTGTCAGCTGCGGGGAATCCGGCTGTGGGCCGTACCCGTGCTCCGGTAGAACCACACGGTCCTTAACCAAAGTCAAAAAATCAACTCCGTTCACCAAGGCGGCAACACCTTGCCGCAGTCCGGTCTCCACCGCACCACTAGTTCACAACGGCCGCCGCTGGGTAAATATTCCGCAAAGGTGCAAGACTAGAGCAGACTGCACCCCTTGAACACAACACTCATTGAAATAGTGTGGCAAGCCATCCAGGAGGCAAGACATGTCTGTTATCCGTTTTCTCGCGCGGCCGATGCTCGCGTCCAGCTTCGTCGTAGCAGGTCTGGACAAGCTCAGGAACGCGGACGACACCGCCAAGCAGCTCTCGCCCGTTCTTCGGCGGGCCTCGGAATCCCTGCCTTTCAAAGCGGACGAAAAAACCCTTGCACGCCTCATCGGCGGTGCCCAGCTGGGAGCAGGAGCGCTGCTCGGTTTGGGTAAACTCTCCCGTTTCGCCGCCACAGTGCTGGCAGTGACCTCGGCGTTGAACTCTTATGTGGAATGGCGTTCAGCGGACATCAGCAGCAAGGAAGGCCGCAGCGCCCGCAAGGCCCAGCTGCTGAAGAACATCTCCCTCACTGGTGGCGTGCTGCTGGCCGCGGTTGATACCGACGGACGACCCAGCATCGCCTGGCGGGCGGAGCACCTGGCCGCCGATGCCAAAAAGGTGACGGGCAAGCAGATCAAACGCGCGGACAAAGCAGTACGCAAGGCCGTAGACAACGCAGTTGGAGCATAAGGAAGCATGACAGGTACCACCGCCGCACACACCGGACCTACCAAAGCCGACGGGTTGCCACTCTGGCCGGCCCCCTTCGCAAGGGGCCCCGTGGACGCCACGGTGACGGTACCTGGTTCAAAGTCGCTGACCAACAGGTTCCTGGTGTTGGCGGCTTTGGCGGACGGTCCATCGCGCCTCCGTGCTCCACTGCACTCCCGTGACTCAGCCCTGATGATCCAGGCATTGCGGCAATTGGGGGCCACCGTCACCGAAGTGACCGGCGATGGCCACTACGGACCGGATCTTGAAATCACCCCGATGCAGCCTGCTGCCGTCATTGCAGGTAGTGCCGGAACTGCCATCGACTGCGGCCTTGCAGGTACCGTCATGCGGTTCGTACCGCCGCTGGCCGCCTTGCGCGCCGGAGCTACCGTCTTCGACGGCGACCCCCACGCCCGCAACAGGCCCATGGGAACCATCATCGAGGCCCTGATTGCCCTCGGTGTCCCTGTTGCAGCAGAGGGCGGCAGGACGCCGTCGGCCCTTCCCTTCACCGTGGAAGGCACCGGCGAAGTCCGGGGCGGCCATTTGGTGATCGATGCCAGTGCGTCCTCGCAGTTTGTCTCCGCATTGCTGCTGGTGGGGGCGCGGTTCACCGAAGGACTCCACCTGGAACACGTCGGCAAGCCCGTGCCCAGCCTGGACCACATCACCATGACCGTGGAAGTCCTCCGCAGCGTTGGTGTCAGCGTTGATGACTCCGTGCCCAACCATTGGAGGGTGTCCCCCGGACCCATCCGGGCGTTCGACCAGAGGATCGAGCAGGACCTCTCCAACGCCGGGCCCTTCCTGGCCGCGGCACTGGCAACACAGGGCACTGTCCGCATCCCCAATTGGCCGGCCGGAACCACCCAGGTCGGCGATATGTGGCGGTCCATCCTCGCTGCAATGGGAGCCACCGTCACGCTGGAAAACGGGACTCTCACGGTGACGGGCGGCCCGGTGGTCAAGGGCTCGGAATTCGACGAAACCAGTGAACTCGCACCCACGGTGGCTGCCTTGTGCGCACTGGCCGATGGCCCCTCGCGGCTGACCGGCATTGCCCATCTCCGTGGCCACGAAACAGACCGGCTTGCAGCACTGGTCAACGAAATCAACGCCTTGGGCGGCGACGCAGAAGAGACCGCCGATGGCCTCATCATCCGACCAGCCACACTGCACGCCGGGGTTGTCCACAGCTACGCTGACCACCGCATGGCCACGGCAGGAGCCATCTTGGGCCTCGCCGTCGAGGGCGTCCAGGTCGAAGACATCGCCACGACGTCCAAGACCATGCCGGAGTTTCCTGAAATGTGGGCCCGAATGGTGGGAACCATCTCCGGCACCACGGTGGAGAACAACTGACCATGGGCCGTGATGCACGCTCCTGGGATGAGTCCGACGTCCGCATCCGACCCAACAAAAAAGGGTCCAGGCCAAGGACCAAGGACAGGCCCAGCTACGATGACGCGGTTATTGGCCGGATCATCACCGTTGACCGTGGGCGCTACAGGGCGATTGTGGACGAGGATTCCGCGAACGCCCGCGTCGTTATCGCTGCCCGTGCCCGCGAATTGCGGCGGAACCCGGTAGTACCCGGGGACTTCGTGGCCTTGGTGGGCGACGTCTCCGGATCGCCGGACACCCTGGCGAGGCTGGTCAGGGTGGAAGAACGGCGGACCCTCCTGCGCCGCAGTGCCGACGATACCGACCCGATCGAACGTGTAGTGGTGGCCAATGCCGATCAGTTGGTCATTGTGGTGGCGGCCGCCAACCCCGAACCGCGCACCGGGTTCATCGATCGCGCCCTGGTGGCAGCCTATGACGCCGGCATTGAGCCGCTGCTTCTTATCACCAAGGCGGATGTCAAGGATCCAGCGGAACTGCTCGCCAACTACCTCAGCCTGGACTTCCCGGTGATCATCAGCCGCACCGCCGACTCCGAAGCAGGCGGCATCGACGCCCGATCCGACGACGGCCTCTCGGCCCGGCTGGACAGGGATGCCGTAGCGCAGCTGCGCTCCCACCTCGGCGGAAAAGTCACCGTGATGCTCGGCCATTCAGGCGTCGGCAAGTCCACCATGGTCAATGCCCTGACGGGGGCAGAGCGGGCCACCGGCGGCGTCAATGCCGTCACAGGCCGTGGCCGGCATACTTCCTCCTCCGCCTTGGCCCTGAAACTATCCGACGCCCCGGCCGGCAGCTGGATCATCGACACTCCCGGCATCAGGTCCTTCGGCCTTGCCCACGTGGATCCGGACCGGATTCTGCATTCCTTCCCGGATCTCGAGCCTGGAACCGAGGCTTGCGAACGGGGCTGCAAGCACGATGCCACCGCCATCAACTGTGGACTGGATTCATGGGTGAACGAGGGCCATGCCGGACCGTCGGGTGTGGCGCGGTTGGCTTCGCTGCGCCGGCTGCTGGGTGCGGACCCACGGTTGGAAGCAAAAGAGACCAAGGAACTGGGCACCGTCAACTGATCGTTTGGGGCTTCACCTCCCCCCGCAGCGAATGTTTCAGGATAGTTTGGTGGCATGACCCATCCCGTTTCCACCTACAACGATGACCTGCGCCTTGCCCACGTCCTCGCTGATTCCGTCGATGCCCAAACCATGGATCGCTTCAAGGCTTTGGACCTCAAGATCGAAACCAAGCCCGACCTCACCCCTGTCACTGACGCTGACAAAGCGGCCGAGGAAGCCATCCGGGGTCAACTCTCGCGTTCGCGTCCCCGCGATGCAGTCCTGGGTGAGGAATTTGGCAGCACCGGACATGGCTCGCGCCGTTGGATCATTGATCCCATCGATGGCACCAAGAACTTTGTCCGGGGTGTACCGGTGTGGGCTACGTTGATCGCGTTGGTTGATGAGGGAGAACCGGTTGTGGGTGTTGTCAGCGCCCCCGCCTTGGGCAAGCGCTGGTGGGCCGCCAAGGACATGGGTGCCTACATGGGCCGGTCCCTGGCTGCGGCCACGCGGTTGAAGGTCTCCAACGTCACCCAGCTCTCCGATGCCTCGTTGTCGTACTCGAGCCTGTCCGGTTGGAAGGAACGCGGCAACCTGGACGAGTTCCTTGGACTGACGGAGGACGTCTGGCGAACCCGCGCCTACGGTGACTTTTGGTCCTACTGCCTCGTCGCCGAGGGTGCCGTGGACATCGCCTGCGAGCCCGAACTGAACCTCTACGACATGGCGGCCCTCGTCCCGATCGTGACTGAGGCCGGTGGCCGCTTTACCTCCCTTGAAGGCGAGGACGGCCCTTTCGGCGGCAACGCACTGGCGACCAATTCAATCCTGCACTCAGAGGTACTCAAGCGTCTCAACCCAGGTTTGGACGATCTCCTCTAGTTCCAGTCCGCTGGCAACGTTTAGGTCCTTTCAGCGAATATTCGACGGCGGATGCCCCCTTTGGTGGGCGTCTGCCGTTTTTTCTTCGCCAAAGATCCGTTTTACAAGCCTGACGTAACAAAGTGCTTAACATTGCGCAGCGACTTTGGAGGGCCGCTGGAGGTGCCCTAACCTTTTTTACAGGTCACGAGTGCCAGTGCTAAACCCCGGTTTGCTGGCCGGCAACCCTCCATTCGCGGTGGGGTGCCCCGGGTGACGACCCGGCCGGTCCGGAACGGATGCGGCAAGCGCGGATCCCCTATGGGGGTCCCTCTTGAATGAGGTCCCATGAGTACTGTCACGTTCGATGCCAACGCCATTCCTTCCTTTGTCGAAGAAGCCCCGTCACCGGCAGCTGCTGCAATCCGCCCGCTCGCCGCGGTCACAGGCGCCGAGCTGCAGGCCCCGCTGATCCAAGGCGGCCACGTTCGTTACGCCAACCTGGACTATGGAGCATCGGCTCCGGCACTGACCATCGTCTCGGCATATCTCAACGAGGTCCTGCCTTACTACGCCAGCGTGCACCGCGGCGCTGGGTATGCTTCACAGATCAGTACCTCGGTCTATGAGAACTCGCGGAACATCGTGCGCGACTTCGTGGGTGGGCGCCCGGACGATTCCGTCATTTTTACACGGAACACCACCGATTCCCTGAACCTTTTGGCCGACTGCCTTCCGCAGACCGATGGCCGGTTCTCCGGCGAAGTCCTCTACCTGGACATTGAACACCACGCCAACCTGCTCCCCTGGCAAGGCGTCCCGCACCGCAGCGTGGTCGCGGCCTCCACGCTGGCCGCGACGCTGGACAAGCTCCGCGCCGAGTTGGCGCAGGGCGGGGTCAGCCTCCTCGCAGTCACCGGTGCCTCGAACGTCACCGGTGAGATCCTCCCGATAGCCGAACTCGCTTCTCTGGCACATGAGTACGGCGCCAGGATCGTGGTGGATGCAGCCCAGCTGGCGCCCCACCGCAGGATCAACATCACCGAAGCCGACGTCGACTACATCGTTTTCTCGGGCCACAAGTTGTACGCGCCCTTCGGTGCCGGTGTAGTGGTGGGCCGTCCGGACTGGCTCGACGCCGGCACCCCGCACCTGGCCGGTGGAGGCGCCGTCCGTGAAGCCCGACTGGACTCCGTCAGTTGGGCCACCGGACCCGCCCGTCACGAGGGCGGCTCCCCCAACGTGCTCGGCGCCGCAACCCTTGCACGGGCGACGCAGGTCCTCGCCGGACTGGACCAGGAGGCCTGGCACTCCCACGAGGCCGCCATCCGCTCCTACCTGGTGGACGGTCTTGAGGCCATTGACGGAGTGACGGTCCACCGGATCTTCTCCGACTCCGTGGACACCATTGGCGTCGTCAACTTCTCCGTGGAAGGATTCGACGCCGGTTTGGTCGCCGCTTATCTGGCCGCCGAGCACGGCGTTGGCCTCCGGGACGGCCGCTTCTGCGCCCACCCGTTGCTCAAGCGCCTGGGCCTTCCCTCGGGATCCCTGCGTGCAAGCTTTGGCGTTGGCTCCCGGTTGGAGGACGCCACAAGGCTGCTGGCGGGCATCGAGAGCCTTAAGGACAACGGACTTGGCTGGGACTACGTGGTGGACGAAGGCCGCTGGGTACCTGCCAATGACCACCGGACCTACCCGGAGTGGGCTCCCAATACTCCTGGCACAGCAGGCGCCGCTCCCTGCACCGTGGACTAAAGCGTCCTCGCCGACCAAGTCATCACCGTCGACTACAGCGCCACCGCGGACCAAGACATCACCGCCGACTAAGACATCACCGTGGGGCAAGCCGCTCCATCGGGACCGGTGGGCTTCCCGGACGCGAGGCATCAGATCGTGTCCGCTGCGGTAAATTCGTAGGGTACCTTTTTGGCGAGCCTGTGAAGGAGTCTTTGGTGGCGATACGTTCTACGGCTGCCTCGAACGGGCGGCCCGCCATTCCCGCACCGGCCGGACCACGTGGACCCAAGCTTCATGCCCACCGCCGCCATGAATTCGGCCAAAGCTTCCAGGATGGCGGAGAGCACTACGACCGCGTACGGCCCGGGTATCCCCTGGACTCCGTCGAGTGGCTGGTTCCCGAAGGAGCCGGGACAGCCGCAGACATCGGAGCGGGGACGGGCAAGTTCACGGCACTGCTCGTGGAGCGCGGACTGGACGTTGCCGCCGTCGATCCTTCCACCGACATGCTGGACCAGCTGCGGAAGTCCCACCCCAACGTCGTCGCGTTGGAGGGAACTGCCGAGTCAACCGGACTGGCGGACTCAGCATTCGACGTCGTCAGTGTCGCCCAGGCCTGGCACTGGTGCGAACCGCTCGCAGCGAGTACGGAAATTGCCCGGATCCTGAGGCCGCATGGAATGTTGGGCCTGATCTGGAACCAGTTGGATACCGAGGTCCCCTGGGTTCATCGGCTCTCGCGCATCATGCATGCAGGCGATGTCCACAAGCCTGGCTTCCGGCCAGTCGTCGGCCCGGAGTTCACCGGCCTGGAAAGTCACTTCACCTGGTGGGAGGACGCCTTGACGCCGAACGACATCATGGAGTTGACCAAATCCCGGAGCTACTACCTCCGGGCCAACGATGCCACCAGGGCCAAAGTGATGGGGAACCTGGAATGGTACCTCTACGAGCACCTCGGATACGTGGCCGAAGAGACCATCAAGGTGCCGTACGTGACCCAGACGTGGCGTGCATCCAGGAACTCCGGACCCCTTCCACGGTAGGCTTGGGATGTGAAGACCAGTACGCCCTCCTCCTCGATCGAGGACTACGTCAAGGTCATCTACTCCTATACGGAGTGGCAAGACAAGCCGATTACCTCCTCCCAGCTTGCCCAGCGCCTTGGTGTGGCCAATTCGTCCGTGTCCGAAATGGTCCGGAAGCTCAAGGACCAGGGCCTGGTGGACCACCAACCGTACAGTGCCATCCGCCTGACCCCTGCCGGCATGCGGCTTGCACTGGCCATGGTGCGCCGCCACCGCCTCATCGAGACCTACCTGGTGGAAGAACTCGGGTACAGCTGGGACGAGGTCCATGACGAAGCCGAGATGCTGGAGCATGCGGTTTCGGACACCTTCATTGAGCGCATGTCCGCCAAATTGGGCCATCCCGTCCGGGATCCGCACGGAGATCCCATCCCGTCGGCAGACGGTTCGGTTGATCTTCCGCACGCTTACCGCATGATCGAGCTCGACCAAGGCCATTCGGGCCGTATCACCCGGATCAGCGATGAGAACCCTGAACTCCTCAGGTACCTCGCTGCCGAAGACATTGCACTGGACGCCCCGGTCGAAGTGATGGGACGCAAACCGTTCGGGGGTGCCTTGGTGGTGCGGATCGGATCCGGGGTCAAGGGCCGTGAATTCGATCTCGCCGACGAAGTGGCCTCGGCGCTGTGGGTTCAAAGCGCCGGGGTTCACGAAGGCTGCGTCCTCCAGGGCCGCTGACCCGAGCATGGCCTGACACTGGCGTGGCCCGACCCGGGCACTCCGGAAGGTCAGTCGCGCTGCCCGGCCGCTTCGTCGTCGTCGGGTGCTGCCACCGGTTCCCCCTCATCAGCGGGCGCGGTGACCCTGGCAGGGTTTCGAATTCCGACGGCGGACGCCACCGCCCCGGTCAGGAACAGTGCCGCTGTGACCAACAGCGCGTTGTACAAGCCCTCCCGGCTGAAGACCGGTCCTACTATCAGCCCGGCAAAGGCGATGGTGATCAACCCGGCGATGCGGGCTACCGCGTTATTTACTGCCGAACCTATGCCCGCTTCCGCCGGCGGGACTGCACCAAGGATCGCGGCCGTCAGCGGCGCCACCAGGGTGGCCAGGCCAAGTCCGAAAACGATCTGCCCGGGCAGTACCTGGGTCCAGTAGTTCAAAGGCTCCTGGATGGACAGGGACATCAGGAAACCCACACCACACAGCAAAGGTCCTGCTGTCATGAACCAACGGGGACCGTACTTGCCGGCCAGTCCGCCAAAATAGGATGCCCCGATCATCAGGATGACCGTGCCCGGGAGCAGCGCCATCCCCGCAACCGTAGCGGCCATTCCTCCTACCTGCTGAAGGTAGATACCCAGCACAAAGAACCCCAGCGAAATTCCGCCGTAGATGGCAAGCGTTGCAAGGTTGCCCCAGCCAAAATTGCGGATCGCGAACAACCTTAGCGGCAGCATCGGCTCATCTGTCCTGGCTTCATGGAACAGGAACAAGGCCATGGCCACGATGCCTACAGCCAGGGGTACCCACACCTGGGCACTGCCCCAACCCATCCGGCCTTGCTCGATAAACGCAAACACCGGACCACCAAGGCCCACCATGGCCAGGAAGGCCCCGAGGTAGTCGATGCGTTTGCTCTTGTCCCTCGCTGCATCGGATGCTCGGAGGCCGGCAAGCATGGGCCAGATCGCAATGGCGGGGATGACATTGATGAAGAAGATGACGCGCCAGGAAAGAAGGTCCACCGCCATTCCGCCAATCAAGGGGCCGACTATGGCTGCCGCGCTGGTCCATCCGGACCACTGGCCGATTGCTTTGGATTGGGCAGGCCCGGAGAAAGAGGTGATGATCATGGCCAACGAGCTTGGAACCAACAGGGCGCCGGCAATTCCCTGGAGTGCCCTTGAAACCACAAGGACTTCGCCCGTCCAGGCCAGGCCGCACAAAACAGAGGTCGCAGCAAAGCCTGCAAGCCCCCATTCCAGTATTCGCGCCCTGCCGAAATGATCGGACAAGGAGCCCGCCACCAGGATCAGGGCGCCCAATGTCAGGAGGTAAGCGTCCACCACCCATTGCTGGATAACCAGGCCGCCGCCCAGTTCCCGCCCGATGGCAGGCAGTGCGAGATTCACCACAAATCCGTCAAGGATTGCGATGAAGGACGCCACGATAGCTACCGCCAACACGCGCTTTTGTAGCGGCGTACTGGGTAGCAAGGCCGCTGCGTCAGTCATGAGCACAGCCTACGCCCGGTAAGTCCCGTATCGTTGAATGGTGATTAGCAGACGTGATGCCGCATTGGCCCTTGATATTTCGATGGAAATGGCCCAACGCCACGGTATTCCGTCCCGGCTCTCCGAGGCCGAGTTGCGCGATATGCAGGACAATCCGCCGGCTTGGCTGGTGCAGTCCAGGGCCAACCGCACCGGTAAACGCCCTGTCTGGGTCCATCTGACCTGTGCTGTTTGCTGTTATTCGGAGGCCATCCGCCCCAAGAAGTGGTGGCCGGACTTTTCCTTCGTGTACTGCGGTACCCACCGGAACAGTGACCTCCCCAAGCTCTTCCTGGGCGAAGTGCGCAGCGAATATGAAGGTGTCGGCAGCCGTTTTGTGGGCGTCGTTGATGTTCCGGAGAGCAAAGCCTAGCCTGCCGCTTATTGCTGCTGTTCCATCTCCGACGGCACCGCCAGGAGTTCAAGGGCCCGGCCCTCCCTGAGGACCGTCAACGGGAACGGTTCCCCGATCGCTTCGTCGAAAAGCAGTTTCTGCAGGCTCTCTGCACTCGATACTGCCCGCCCCTTGGCGCGGAGCACTACGTCTCCGGGCTGGAGTCCAGAGATCTCGGCCGGCGACCCCGGAAGCACCTCCACTACGCGCAACCCCTCCTTTTGCCCGGTCCGGACCACGGCACTGGCGTCCAGCGGGATGGGAGTACTCACCAACCCCAAGTACGCACGATGCACCCGGCCATCCCTCAGCAAGGATTCGATGATCCGCCTGGTGGTGGTATTGATGGGGACCGCCAAGCCGAGTCCCAGTCCTGCCACGGCGGTGTTGATGCCGACGATGCGTCCGTGCGTATCCGCCAACGCTCCCCCGGAGTTCCCCGGGTTAAGGGCGGCGTCGGTTTGGATAACATCTTCTATGACCCGCCGGTGTTCGCCTGCCCGGACGGGAATGGACCTGCCCAGGCCGCTGACCACGCCGGCAGTCACCGAGCCCGCCAAACCAAGCGGGTTGCCCACGGCAATCACCAACTGGCCCACCCGCAAGGTTTCGGCGTTGCCTAAAACTGCCGGTGGCGGCGTGGATTTCAGGCCGCGGATGACAGCGAGGTCGGACAACGGATCGGCGCCCACCAACTCCACGTCGGAGTGCTTGCCGTCGGCGAACACAGCCCTGCCGCTCCGGATGCCGGACACAACATGGGCGTTGGTTAGCATGTATCCCCCGGCAGTAAAGACCACGGCAGAGCCGCTGCCCCTGAGGATGCGGCCGCGCCGGCCGGTGCTGGTCATCTCAATGGCTGCAACATGGGGTGTCACCGACTCCGCAACGTCGATCACAATCTTCGAGTAGGCATCCAGCGCGGGCTCCTCCCCGGAGTCCAGTGATTCGAGTTCAGGCCCAGTGTTCACCGCATGCCTCCTGCCACCGCTGCGCCCGGTTTGGGCGCTTACCCACTTCAACGGGGATTCCTCCGCCCGTAGTCCTTGGCGCAGTACGCCGTGGGTGAACGGGGTCACGGGGATCCAGCGGGTAGGGTTCGGCACTTCTCTGCGGGTCCTGCCCTTCCGGACTCTGCCTCCGGATCTTCCCCTTCCCGCTCCCGCGCCGGACATGGGAAAACCCCCGGATCACGAGGATCCGAGGGCTTTCCTTGGGGTGGAGATGGGGGGAATTGAACCCCCGTCCGATGTCGTTTTGTCAGGGCTTCTCCGGGCGCAGTTCGCGTCGGATTTTCTCGGCCCCAGCCATCCTGCGAACAGGTGGCTGATCCGGGCCCAGTCATCTAAGAGTCCCGTTTACCTCAATGACGAAGGCAAACAGCAGTGGCTATCTAAATGACGCCAGGAACCGGGGCGATAGCAACCCCGGGCTGACGGACTGTCTTACTGCTTAGGCAGCGAGAGCGAAGTCAGTGCGCTTAGATTCGGCACTTATTGGTTTGCAGACAGCGTTTACGAGATAATTCTGCATCCTCGGCCCGCTTCACCTGTCGCGACTAACATCGTCGAAACCGATCATCCCCGTATTTTGTTACCAAACCCGATGGAAGCCTCGATTACTTCGAGTTCCCTTCGGACTATCCATCATAACGCATCCACACGGCGGTACATTCCCTACCGGCGGTTGCGTTCCCGCAGTTCACGCAGCGATTCACGCTTGTCCTGCTGTTCACGCAGGGTTTGACGCTTGTCGTAGTCCTTCTTACCGCGGGCAATGGCGATTTCCACTTTGGCCCGTCCGTCCAGGAAGTAGAGCTGGAGCGGTACCACGGTGAAACCCGACTCGCGGATCTTCTGCGAAATTTTGTCTAATTCCTCGCGATGAAGCAAGAGCTTACGACGCCGGCGCGCGGCATGGTTCGTCCAGCTCCCTTGGTGATACTCAGGGATATGGATACCTTCCATCCACAACTCATCGTTGTAGAAGGTGCAAAAGCCGTCCACCATGGAGGCATGCCCCTCGCGGAGGGACTTCACCTCGGTTCCCATGAGGGCGATACCGGCCTCATAGGTGTCCAGGACATGGTAGTTATGCCGGGCCTTCCGATTGGTGGCCACTACCTTACGGCCACTTTCCTTGGGCACGGTAGAACTCCTTGTTAGATGCGGATTTCAACTAGTGTACGCCAGCGGCGAGGCAGCCCCGCGCCGTTGGGTGCCCTAGAGAAGGTTCATGGGATCCACGGCGGAACCGTTCAACCACGTTTCGAAGTGTGCGTGGCATCCGGTCGAGTTGCCGGTGCTTCCCGAGTAGGCGATAAGTTGGCCGGCCGAGACCCGCTGGCCGTTTGAGACCACAATGCTGCTGTTGTGGTAGTAGATGGTGGTCAGTGAATTCCCCTGGACCACTCCGTGGGACAACTTCACGCGCCATCCGCCACCATCGGCCGAGTTCCACCCGGAGTTGAAGACCTCTCCTGCAGCCGCAGCGTAGACGGGAGTACCGCAGGCCGCACCGAAGTCGATGCCCGTGTGCATGTACCCGCCGGTACCGTAAAAGTCGATGGTCCCTGGGGGCGTTGCGCGCCAACCGAATCCGGACGTGATGGGAACGTAGCTGGCAAAGGGGTGACGCAGTCCGAACGCGGACGGTGAACCCGCTGCCGGCGGAACATAGGGCTGTTCCGGCGGAGCAGGCCGGCCCTGGGCTGCAGCGGCAGCGGCCGCGGCAGCAGCAGCTTCTTCAGCGAGACGGCGTTGCTCGGCTTCCCACGCTTCCCTGAGTTTCCGGTCGCGCTCCACGATCTCTGCGGCTACGGTGTTCTGCTCAGCCTTCACCCGGGCCAGGTTGGCTTCAATTCCCGGCTTTGCCGCCTGCAACTGCCCATTGAGGCGGGTGGTGTCCTCGATGAGCTTATCGACTTCGGCCTTCTTGTTCGCAGCCTCGTCCCTTGCCGATTTCTCGCGTTGCAGCGCAGCGTCTGCTTTAGCTTTGAGGTCCTGGATCTCTTCCTCGACGGCTACGAGCCTTGCCTGGGAATTGACGTTGGTGGCGTTCTGCTGGGTCAGCTTGGTCATCGCAGCGTTCTGGCTGCGCATGGCCTGGTCGGCCAAGTCCATGGACTCGGTCAGGTTACCCGATTCGCTGGATCCGAAGAGAAGGGCGATGTTTGTGGGGACGCCGCCGGACTTGTACGCCTGGGACGCTATCTGGCCGATCAGCTTCTTGGTGTCGGTGATCTTCTGCTTATCACTTTCCAACTGCTCGGTGATCTTGGCCTTGTTTTGCTGGGCAAGTTCGACCCTGGCCGCCAAAGCTTCAACTTCCTTGACCGCGCTTGCCACCCGTCCCTGCGCTTCAAGCAAAGCTTGCTGGGCACCGGGAAGTCGGCCTTGGTAAATGACGAGGTCCCCGGCGGCCTTGGCGATGTTGGCATCCACAAATTCCAGGGATGCCTGGACCCTTGCAGCTTCGGCTTCAAGCGCGGCTTGCTGGTCTTCAAGGTTGTCGGCCCGGGCAGCGGGAGCGCCCGACAGGAGGCTGACAGCCAGGCCCACTGCGAGCACGGCACCCATAATCCGAGCATTGCCCGACGCGAGCCGCCGGCGCAGGGAGATTGGGTCCAACGCGGTCATCAGGAGTCCTTTTCGATTGTCAGCATGAAGGGTGATCGGGCTTTGGCGGTCATCGCTAGACCTTCAAGTATCGCCGGAGGGTCAAAAGAGAGGATATCCCGGCCAGGCCTGCACCCAAGGCAATCAGCACAGGCGCAATCACCAGTACTTGGGCAGAGGAAATAAAGGGAGTGTTGAGGAACTGTGTCGACAGTTCGCCGTTCAGCCAGAAGTGCGCCATCAACCAGAGCGTCACCGAGGCGAGGACCGCCCCCACCACGGCAGCGATAACGCCCTCCAGGATGAAGGGCAGCTGGATGACTGTCTTGGAAGCACCGACGAGCCGCATGATCCCGGTTTCCCGCCGTCGGCTGAAGGCGGAGAGCCGGATGGTTGTGGTGATCAGCAGGACCGCGCAGAAGATCATGACCACTGCTACGCCCATCGCAGCCACAGACGCCCCATTCATCCAGGAGAAGATGCGTTCAAGGACCTGCCGTTGGTCGCTCACCGTCTCGACGCCAGGCTGTGACGAGAACGTCTCACTGATGATCTGGTACTTTTCCGGGTTCTTCATATTGATCCGGAACGAAGCAGGAAGTTGGTCCTCGGAGACTGAGTCAACAATCGGCGAATTCGAGAACTGTTCCTTGAAATGTGTGTAAGCCTCAGCCTGGGATTCAAACTGGAAATCGTTGATGTATTGCTTGACGGCCGGAGATTCGAGCATTGCCTGCAGGTTCTCCTGCTGCTCTTTGGTGGCCGGACCGGAAGCGCAGCCGACCGCCGTCGAACCGTCGTTGCAGAGGAAAACAGCCACCTGGACTTTGTCGTACCAGTAGCCCTTCATCTGGGTGATCTGCATCTGCAGCATTCCCGCCGCACCTACGAACGTGAGGGAAACAAAGGTCACCAGCACTACGGAGATGACCATGGAAAGGTTCCGGCGCAGTCCGCTGCCGATTTCCCCGAGGATAAACAGGAGCCTCACAGCTGCGCCCCCTGTGCACGGTCGAGTTCCTCGCCGCTGGCATCCCGCAGGC
Source organism: Arthrobacter sp. UNCCL28 (assembly GCF_900102805.1). Lineage (NCBI taxonomy): Bacteria > Bacillati > Actinomycetota > Actinomycetes > Micrococcales > Micrococcaceae > Arthrobacter > Arthrobacter sp. UNCCL28. The sequence continues at coordinate 781,249 of NZ_FMWE01000001.1, read as the reverse complement.
GGCGTGATTCACCAACCACCGGAATCATGGAGGTGTAGAGCGCCTTGGCTTCGTCTCTGATGACCTTGCCGTTCTTGAGCTCCACCACGCGGCGGCGCATTTCATTAACGATGTCGTCGTCGTGCGTTGCCATGACCACGGTGGTGCCATTCTGATTGATCTTGTCCAGGACCCCCATGATGCCCATCGAGGTGATGGGGTCCAGATTGCCGGTCGGTTCGTCCGCCAGCAGGATGCCGGGACGGTTCACGACGGCGCGGGCGATCGCCACGCGCTGCTGCTCACCACCTGACAACTCATGGGGCATGCGGCGTTCCTTGCCCTCCAGCCCCACGGTCTTAAGGACTTCAGGAACCGTTTCGCGGATGATCGAGCGGCTCTTGCCAATGACCTGCATGGCGAAGGCAACGTTGGCAAAGACGTTCTTCTGCGGGAGCAGCCGGAAATCCTGGAAGACGACGCCGATGCCGCGACGAAGCTTGGGTACGCGCCAGCTCGAAATGTTCGCAACGTTCTGCCCGGCAACGTAGACAGATCCGGACGAGGCTTTGTCTTCCTTCAGGATCAAGCGAAGAAAAGTGGACTTGCCCGAGCCCGACGCACCTACGAGGAAGGTGAATTCGCCGCGGTTGATCTCAAGGCTGACAGAGTCGAGCGCCGGTCGGGCATTCTGCTCGTAGACCTTGGTGACATTCTCAAATCTGATCATGGCCCTTTAGAACCCCGCCGGACATGACATAGTCGCCCAGTCCAACAGCCGGAGCGCGGGCTTTCGATGGGGGAAGTGAGAGCACCGGCCACTCGACTATACGCACGCACATGCCGGGTTTAGCTGGCTTTGGCAGGCGTGTCGCGGAATCCGGCGCCCGGCATGACCGGATGCCGGCCCGGGAATCCCCGAGGTTGGTTCGCCGTTTGGCTGCCGGGTCCTGGTTGGCTGCCGGGTCCTGGTTGGCTGCCGGGTCCTGGTTGGCTGCCGGGTCCTGGTTCGCTGCCGGGGTCCTAGTTGGCTGCCGCGTTGCGGTTGCCGGTGCGCCAGCGGATTCCAGCGTCTATGAAGTCGTCGATGTCGCCATCAAGCACAGCCGAGGTGTTGCCCACTTCATGCTCCGTGCGCAGGTCCTTGACCATCTGGTACGGGTTGAGGACATAGGAGCGCATCTGGTCGCCCCAGGACGCTTTGACGTCCCCGGCCAATGCCTTCTTTTCGGCGTCCTGCTGTTCCTTCTTGACCAACAGGAGGCGGGACTGAAGCACCCGCATGGCCGCTGCCCGGTTCTGAAGCTGTGACTTTTCGTTCTGCATCGAGACCACAATGCCAGTAGGGATGTGCGTCAACCGGACTGCCGAGTCAGTTGTGTTGACCGACTGGCCACCTGGCCCCGAGGAGCGGAAGACGTCCACGCGGATTTCGTTGTCCGGTATTTCAATGGAGTCCGTCTGTTCAATCAACGGAATGACTTCCACTGCCGCGAAGGACGTTTGCCGGCGGCCCTGATTGTCGAACGGGCTGATTCGGACCAAACGGTGTGTTCCCGCTTCAACGCTCAAAGTGCCGAACGCGTACGGAGCCTTGACCTCGAACGTGGCGGATTTAAGCCCCGCTTCCTCGGCATAGGAAGTATCCATCACGGTGGTCGGGTACCCGTGGCGTTCGGCCCAGCGCAGGTACATCCGCATCAGCATTTCGGCGAAATCTGCCGCATCCACGCCACCGGCACCTGCACGGATGGTTACCACAGCTTCGCGTTCGTCGTACTCGCCCGACAACAGCGTGGTGATTTCGAGTTCCGCCAGCGCTTTGCGAATGGACGACAACTCCTTTGCAGCCTCTGCCATGGAGTCGTCGTCGCCCTCGTCCTGGCCCAGTTCCACCAGGACTTCCAGATCATCGATCCGGGAAGCGAGCTTGGAAAGACGCTCAACTTCGGACTGGCGGTGCGACAACCTCGAGGTGATCACCTGGGCGGAAGCCGGGTCGTCCCAAAGGTCCGGGGCTCCGGCTTGCTCGCTCAGTTCAGCGATCTCAGCTTTAAGGGCATCAACATCGGTGACATTCTCGATGGAGCTGTAAGTTGCGCGAAGTGCGCGGATTTCTGCGGAAAAATCTATCTCAGCCATGGTCATCCCAGCGTACGCTATCGATCACGCTCCCCCGACGGCCCGTTCTTTCATGCCGGACCATTACTGGCTCAGCGATGACCGGGCTACAGACCGCGCCTCAACCAGGATTCCATCGGGCAGGAGGAAACTGATCACAGGAGGATGGGCCACAGCGGTGACCACCACTACGGCCGTACCCCCTGGCTCGCTGCCAGTACGGCCGTCCAACGTAAGCCGGTCATGACGGGAAGAGGCGCCACTGGTGGCCAGGTAGGACGCAGCCCCGGCGCGCACCCGCTCGTCCACCAACGAAAGGCCGGGCTGGCTCCCGGCTCCCAGATCGGCCACCACAAAGGAGCCGGCAGCGGCCAGGGCAGCTCCGTCCGCCAGGGACAAAAGCTTCTTGTGCTCCAGGTAGACCGCCGAGACTGCCATGACCACCGTTGCCAGAAGCAGCGCCAGCACAACGAAGCCGATGATGAGAACGGCGATCTGGCCTTCTTCCGGTGACTTGCCCGTCGGAGGCCACCAGCCGCGACGGTGGGGCGATGTCACTGGTACTGCCCCACAACCTGGGTCGACGACGCACTCAGCCGGGCGGCGTTCATCTGCAGCGGGTCCGCGAATGGCACCAGTGGCAGAGCTATATCCAAACGAACGGTCACCGTCACGTGCGCTCCTGCAGACAAGCAGTCGACTCGATCGCATGCGATGTCAACACCGGCTTCGTCCGCTGTGTGACCGTAGTCCTTAATGGCCAGAAGAACCGTGTCTTCAGCTGCAGCCCTCGCGCTCTGTGCGTCCGTACGATTCACAAACACCTTGGCGGCCTGGTCGGCAGCCCCTACCACCGCAAATGCCCCTCCTTGGATCTGGCCCACCGTGACGACAAAGTAGACCACCGGAACCATGAGCAGTACCGCCAGGAACGTAAATTCCACCACGGCGCTGCCCCTTTGTCCCTGTAAAGCCGCCCAGCTGTCACAGACCGTCCCAGCCGTGGGGACGGGACGGCACACTGCCTCACGAAACCTTCGCAGGAAGGAGTCCTGCACACTCATGAGTGCCTTAGCCGGCGAGCGCCGCATGCCCCTTCACCTCCAGCACTCCACCCGGACCCATCAGCCCGACTACAGGCAGCGGTGCCTTCACCGTCACCTCCAAGGCAAGAACGCCCTCGACAGTGACGATGGAAGAAGAAACGTCCTGCGAGTAATCGCTGTTCAACGCCGTCTGAATCAGTTCAGTGGTCCGCACTTGGGCATCGGCCTGCGTGCGGTCCGCAAGCGCTCCGTAAGCCGCGCCGGAAGCCGCGGCGTCAATGAGCGTGTTGCGTATATGAAGCACCAAGGTCAGCTGAATGACCGCCATGAAGAACACAGTCAGCAACGCCCCGACCAAGACAAAGTCCACAATGGCTGAGCCGCGCTCTTCCGGGACTCCCGGCGGCCGATCCATGGCAAAAGATGCAGCAACGGCGGGGCTGCACCACATTCCCTACTTGCCCACCTTGCTCATTGCCTGCTCAAACATCCCGCTCAGTGCCGGTGTGGCAACGGCAAGAAGTCCGGCGACAAGAATGGCGGACATCAGTGTGATCATGACCCAACCGGGAACGTCACCCCGATCACGGTCTTCGCGACGGGGTATCGCCCTCAGGGTGATCGCCGTCAGCCACGGGATGCAGCCAAGGACCAGGATCGAAGCTGTGGACAGTCTTCCTGCAATGTGATTCATGGGTTCCGTTCGGGTAGTAGTGCGGTGCGGATACATTTGTGGTTTGGGCAGATGCGGTTGTGGGCGCTCAAAGGATCATTTCGAAGGCGGCAATTGCCGGGAAGGCAGCAAAAATGACCGTGAGCGGGAGCACCCCGAACACAACGGGCACCATCATGGCTATCTCCTTTTTGCCTGCCGACTCCATGAGCTCGCGCTTGGCGGAGTCGCGGACATCCGCGGCCTGGGCCCGGAGGACATCGGCGAGGGGCGTTCCCCTCTCCACTGCGACCACGAGGCCGTCAAAGAACCTGACCAGGGGCGGCAGCTCCGACCTGGTGGAGAAAGCCTGCAGCGCCTCGGGCAGGGACTTACCGGAGCGGGCATCCGCGAGGACCAAGGCAAATTCTGCAGAGAGTTCCCCGCTGGAACTGCGGCTCACCCTGTCCATTGCTCCCATGGCACTCTCACCTGCTGCAACGGCGAGCGCCATCAACTCTGCGAGGCTCGGAAATTCTGAGAGCATCGCCGATTCCCGCTTCCGGATGCGTTGACCCAAAGCGTAATCGCGGAGCAAGTACCCGCCCGCTGCGCCGGAGATGACACAAATCAGAAGGAACGGCGGGCTGAACTGGCCGGCTGCGGCGCTGGCCACTACAACGACAAGGGCAGCCACAAAGCCTGCGCCGGCCCACAGGAGCTGCTCTGCCCGGAAATCCAAGGGGGATTTCGAAGAACCTGACCGCGCCAGCCTCTTGGCCACTGCTGCGGTTCCGACGTTGAACCTCGACAGGTATCTGACGGCGTCACCGATGATCGGGCGAACTATCCTTTCCAGCGGCCCAAAAGGTGTGAGGTTGTGGGTTGCCGTACGGAGCAGCCGCGATTCGAGGTTCCTGGACCTAAGTTGGGCCTCGATCCGATCAGAGAAGCTGTTCCCGCGCATGAAGGGTAACCGAACCAGGATCAACCAGCAGCCCGCCCCAAGAAGCAGCCCGCAGAGCACGGCGAACGCAGTGTTGGTGCTCATCGAAACACCCGCTGGTCCTCGGGCAATGCGCCAACACGCAGCATCACCGAATAGCTGAGGACTGATACCAGCAGGCCGCCGAGCAGGACCACGACCCCTGTGGCCGAGTTATAGGCCTGCATCGCTTCCGGTCGGCTTGCCATAACCACCAGGACGATCCATGGTGCTGCCACCGAAAGGCGTGCGGCGTTGATTGTCCATGACTGGCGGGCTTCGAGTTCACTTCGAGTGCGTGCACTATCCCTCAGGAACCCCGAGAGAGTTCCCAGCATCCGCCCCAGATCCGAGCCACCTACTTCGCGTGTCATTCGGAGGGCTTCGATGATGCGGTCCGCCACAGGGTCTGCAAGCCGTGCTTTCAACCTGTTCAACGCGGCTTCGAACTGTCCGCCGGACCTGTAGTCCGCCCCAAAGTCCAGGAACAGGGGGCGAAGTTCCTCCGGTCCCTTGTAGCCCAGTTGGATGAGCGCTTCGGGGAGGGCAAGACCGGCCCGGATGGCTGAGCGCAAGTGGTCTACAACGTCCGGCCACAATTGCCGGAGCGCTGCCCGGCGCTTGCGGGCCCGCCGACGGACCGCGGCGAAGGGAACCCACGAACCAAAGAGGCCGAAGCAGGCGGCCACCGGCGGTGACCCAGTGAGGACAAAGAAGACCAGCAGCGCCAGGAGACCGACGCCGGCGCAGGTGAGGAGAAGTCCCCCACCCGTCACTTTTTCGATGCCCGCTGAGGTGAGCAGGAGCTCCAGGCGACCGGGAACACTTTCCTTTGGGGCCGCCGGCGGCATGGCCCACGCGGACCACCAGACGAGGAAGACGCCCAGGCCAAGGAGGATGCCAAGGAGGGACCCCATCAGTTCAGTTCCAGCAGTGCGGCGACGTCGAAGCCCGCCCGGGCAAACTTCTCCGCGGAAGGCATGGAGTTTGCCCGCGGCAGCAGTTGTGAGCCAACCATGCCAAACACACCCGAAGACTCGATGATTCCGTTTTCGACCCTCCGTCCGAGGGACAGAATCTCGGTCACCTGCCTGCGTCCTGTTGAATGGCGGCTGCAATGAACCACGAGGTCGATGCATGAGGCCACTGTGGGCACCACGAAGGCACTGGATATGTTTGCCCCCGCCAAGAGCGGGAGTGTGCAGATCTTGGTCACGGCATCGTGGGCGGAATTGGCATGGACAGTGCACATACCCGGCAGCCCGGAGTTGAGGGCAATGAGCATGTCCAGGCTTTCCGCTTCACGGACCTCTCCCACTACCAACCGGTCCGGACGCATCCTTAATGCTTCTTTGACCAACCGCCGCAGTGGGATCTCCCCTTCTCCTTCCAGGTTGGGTTGCCGGCATTGCAAGCCAACGACGTCGCGCAAGGGAAGTTGCAATTCAAAGATTTCTTCCACCGTGACCACACGTTCACGGGAACCTATGTGCGCGGCCAGGCAGTTCAACATGGTTGTCTTACCTGCTTGCGTGGCACCTGAAACGAGGATGTTAAGTCCGCTGGCCACAGCGGCTCCCAGAAAGCGCGCTGCTTGGGGCGTGAGGCTTCCCAGTTCGACAAGATGCTCCAGCCGGCTTGCCCGTGCAATGAACTTCCGGATATTGACCGCCCAGTGCTTCCGGGTGATGTCCGGGATCGCGACGTGCAACCGCGAACCGTCGGGAAGGGCGGCATCGACGAACGGCGAGGACAGGTCCAGCCTGCGTCCTGAACTCTTGAGCATTCTTTCCACAAGGTCCCTGACCTGCTGTTCGGTGAGGCTGATGGCTGTCAGTTCGGATTCGCCGTTACGGGCAACGAAGACCTCGTGCGGCGCATTGATCCATACCTCTTCAATGGCGGCGTCGTCCAGGAGCGGCTGCAGCGGTCCGAAACCCGCGACGGCGTCGAAGATATGCCGGCGGGCTGTCTCGAGGTGGCCCAGGGAAGGCAGTGGACCCAGCAGCGCCCGCTCGTCGTAGTCATTGACTGCCGCTTCCACCAGAAGTTTCACGTCCGAGGCCTGTTCGAGGGGATCCAGCCCCCTGCGCCGGATAAGCTCCCGGACTTCTCCCTCAACAATCGTTACAGCGTCCACTTCTTCCCCAACCACCACAAAGCGTCCTAAAACGAGAGGAGCCTCCCGCCTCACCCACGCTAAGTGAGCACCAACACCCCTTCAACCCGGTGGAGGAGGTATGTGGATAAGTGAGGATCACCAGTCACCTCAGCAACCTCAATCCCACTAGTCACTCCAGTTTCAGGATGTTAGGGTAAAGCCCGTTAGGAGCTGGCCTTTGGTCTCATGCGCAAGCGCCCGCCCCGGAGCTTGTCCGCAAGCCACCCCATGCGCCGCTGAGCCGCGGTACAGGGCCGGATATGAAGATGAAAAGACGTTCAAGTGAACCGTCCCGCCGGACCAGGCTGGCCCGGGCCGGCATAGCGCTGACGATCGCCCTCGCAGCAGGCTCTTGCCTGGGATCACCGGCTTGGGCGGAGACCCCCGGACCGCGTCCAGCTCCACCATCGGAGGCCCAGGCAGAAAGTCCGGGGCAGGGACCCCAACCGGTTGACGGCCCCTCCCCTGCGACCAGCCCTGGCAGTGAACCCTCCGCGACGACGCCACAGGCGCCGGGGCAGCAGGAGCCGATACCCGCCGTCGTGCCTTCACCCGCTGAACTGCCGCTTCCCGCGGCCGGATCCGGCAGCGCGTCCGGGGAGCAGCCGACCGGGAAACAGGCCATGCCCGACAACGCACCTGATGCAGAAGCCATGAAAGCTGCGATGCGTGCCGCCATCCCGGCAGGCGGAGCGGAAATGGGGCAAAGGTCTCCCCGTGTCCTCGCGGCCAAGCAGGGCAAAGAGGCTTCTGGAGCCTCAGGCTCCCGTGCAGCAGGGGCCGCCATCAGCGCCGCCGTGCCCATGGCAGCGGACCCAGGCCACTGGCGGCCCTCCATCGGCGTGGCCGGCCAGGATGTCAGCGCCCACCAAGGGAACGTGAATTGGCAAAGCCAGTGGAACCAAGGGTCCCGTTGGGCGTACGTCAAGGCATCGGAAGGCAATTACTACCTCAACGAAAACTACACCCAGCAGTACAACGGATCCCGCAACGTTGGAATGGTGCGCGGCGCCTATCACTTCGCCATCCCCAACTGGTCCTCGGGTGCCGACCAGGCCCGGTATTTCGTGGCCAACGGTGGAGGCTGGACCGATGACGGCTACACCCTCCCACCTGTCCTGGACATCGAATACAACCCCTACGCAGGGCGGACCATCAATGGGTTCTACTTCGGCAACACCTGCTATGACATGTCCAAAGTGCAGTTGGGCCAGTGGGCAGCCGACTTTGGCAACACCGTCAAGGCCCTTACCGGCCGCTTCCCGGTCATTTACAGCACCACGGACTGGTGGAACACGTGCGTTGGCAATACCACCTTCGGCAGCTACCCCCTATGGATCGCTTCCTATTGGAACAACCCCACCAACTCTCCTGGCTCCATGCCGGTCAGTTGGGGCGACTACACCATGTGGCAGTACAGCAGTACCGGTCCTTTCGAGGGCGATTCGAACATCTTCAACGGCAGCTACGACCAACTGCGGACCTTCGCCCGCGGGGTCCCGGATCCCTCAAACCCCTCCATCAAGTCCGCTGCGGACATCCTGACCACCAGCGCGGCCGGACGCCTGGATGCCTTCCCGGCGAACGGAGCCGGCAGAATCACCGGACCCGTGAACATAGGCTCAGGTTGGTCCGGTGCGAAGGCCCTTTACGTAGTGGACTGGAACCAGGACGGCGTCCAGGACATCCTCTCCCAGTGGTCCGATGGGACTCTCAAGGTTTTCCGTGGCGCTCCCGGAGGTTCTTTCTACGCGCCCATCCAAGTCGGTTCCGGCTGGCAGGAAATGTCCCTGACGGTGGGCTGGTGGAACTACAAGGACGCCTACCCCGGAGTGATCGGACAGGACTACCAAGGCAATCTCTACAGGTACTCGAACACTGCCGGCGGCGGATTGGGGAACGGCGTCCTGATCGGGACCGGCTTCAGTGGCCACCAACTGAACCAGATCGACTTCGACGGAGACGGCAACCAGGACATCGTCACACGCACCACCGATGGAACCCTTCGGCTGTTCCGCTCCAACGGCGTAGGCAGCTTCATCAGCGAGCCCGGACGAGTCATCGGTTCCGGCTGGGGCGGCATGACGGCAGTGAGCTCGTCAACAAACTTCAAGGGCGCGGATTCCCAGGGACTCCACGCCCGGGCATCCAATGGCGACCTTTACTACTACCCGGCCGACTCCGGCTCCTGGGGCACCCGCAGCCTCATCGGTGTTGGGTGGGATGACGCAAGCCTCATCAGCGGTGCGCCACTTGATGTTGAGTCGACCCTGGGCATCGACCCGGAGGACATCGTGGCAGTCAGGCCCGACGCCAACCTCTACCGCTACCCGGGCACCGGTACCACTGCGCTGATGCCGGAAGACCTCATCGGCACGGGATGGTCGGGCCTGAAAGCAGGCTTCGTTACGGACTGGAACGGGGATGGAGCCCTGGACATCGTGGCCCAGTGGTCCGATGGCCGCTTGAACGTATACCCCGGCAGGAACGGCAGCGGCTTCGGATCGGCGATCTCGCTTGGGAGCAACTGGAAAGACTGGACACTGAGCGTAGGTACGTGGAAGAAAGCTGACGCACACCCCGGGATTGTCGGGTACGACGCCACCGGCCGTTTGTACTACTTCAACAACCCCACGGGAAGAACCGTTTCCACCGGGATATCCATAGGTGTCGGATGGACAGGCATGGAGATCACGCAGGTGGACTTCGACAAGGACTCCAATGCCGACCTCCTTGCCAAAACGAGCACCGGCGATCTCAAGCTGTACCGCTCGAACGGCACCGGAAACTTCATTCAGGAAGCTGCCGGCGTTGTGGGCACCGGGTGGAACGTGATTTCCGGCTTCGGCGCCATCCGCGGTTTCGCAGGAGCGGGCTCATTGGGCATCATCGCCCGGACCACCGACGGGGAATTGCGGTACTACCCCGTGGGCTCCAACAGGTCCTGGGGAACGCCAACCAGAATCGGAACGGGCTGGAGCAGCCTGACAATTCTCTCGCCCGCCGCCAAGTAGCGGGAGGCACTGCAAATAAAGTTGCCGAAGCCGGCCCAGGAATTTCCTGGGCCGGTTTCGGCAATCAATGCAGACACTTCCTAGGCGAGCAAGGCATTCATGGCATTGACCAACGTTGTCTCCACTCCGTTGGTGCCCGCCTTGAAATGTGCCAAATGCCCGTACACCGTCATGGAGCCGCCAGCGATTCCCGGGAAATCAGGTTCCCATCCGCCCTCGTAACTGCCAAGCGGCATAAAGGGCGGGAAAAACTCATTACTTGGAATGTAGCAGCATGATTCATTTGCATATCCGCCAACAATGATTCCGTTGGTACCGCCGTTCCGTCCACGGAAATATGCAGCGTACCCGCTGACGAGTTCACCGCCAATCATGGCGATCTTCAATTGGGGGCTTCCGTTGAATTTCCACACTTGGAAGGGTGAGGGCACGGATGTATCAAAACTGTTGCTGTCGATCCGGCCGATCATGACCTGGGCATGCCGCTGATACCACTGTGGCTGGCCGTTCGGATTGGCAAGGCGGGCTACGTAGGATGCCCGGACTGCAGCCAGGTTGCCTGCTGTCGGGGTGATGTCCAGCGGCAACTGGACCTCTTGGTAGCGCGTAACCATGGGCCCGCTCAAGGCCCGCCCGGCGGATTGCATATTGGTGTGCACGGTGGCGCCCAGGGCATCCCCATGCTGGTCCCGCAGTTGCCAACTGCGAACTCCGCCTGGATCCTGGTCTCCGGCGGGACCCTGGATGAACATCGCAAAGCAATTTGGGTTCCGGTTTTCGATGTAATTGCAGGCTCCCGCGGCAAAGTCGCCGTCAAAGAGTGTTCGAAGCCCGGCGCTGATGGGGTGGCACCCATAGCTGAAGATCACTGCCGCCGGAGTTCCGTTGCCCCTCCGGGCCACAAGAATGGGAACAGCCGTTTCGGTGTACGGCAGCCCTACCCGGTTGGCGGAGAAATTTTGGGACGACACCTTGTAGTCGAAGGTCACGGCCGTTTCATCCGCGTCCAATGCTTCCTGCGCGAGGTTCACAATAGTGTCTTCAAGGTCCGCACTATAGGAACGCACCAAGCCCAGGTCTGCAAGCCCATATGCCATGAATGGGTGGAGCGTATCAATCAGCGCCGGGCCATTGTGCGTATGTGTTGCCTGGATCAGGATGTCGCTGCTGGACCATGGAGCAAGGTCAATGATCCTGTCGCGGATCCGTTGATGCATCGCCCGTGGCAACGCCAGGACATCCAGGCTGATGATGATGTGGGGATTGGCGTCTTCCCAGATAAGAATCGCCCGCGCATACAGCGGTTCAAAGGGCGAACTGCTGGTGGCCTCCCGTCCTCCGTCGGTTGAACCATATCCGGCCATGTAGGGATTGGTGCTCAGCGACGGCGTTATGTCAGCGCTTGCAGTTCCAATTCTGAACGCCATAAAAGATCACTCCTTGATTGTGCGTAACGGGTAATCTTTGTTGGCTTCCCAACAGAATTTCGTTTCCCGGATACGCTGAACAGCCAATACGTGAGACCACTTTCATTAGACCATGTGATCCCGCAGTTTTGTGTGGTTGGAAGGGACTGAATCCGGCTGACGAATCCCCCCGGGGGTGGGAAGATCCTGCCGGTTTTCAGGACTGGCCAGGCGCCGCCGTCTTAAGCCATCTGGTGAGTTGGGCAGCCTGCGGAGCCAGCGGCGCCAAGGTCAAAGCCCCCTTGACCACAGGTATGCCGTAGCCGGCAAGTGAAGCTGACAGCGTTCTGTGGTCCGTTCGGGTAGAGGCCTTGATGATGAGCAAGCACAAAGCGGATTCTTGTCCGGACGGAGCTCCTGCGGCAATCGCCGCGTTAACAGCCGCCCGCTCTTCCGGCGTCAGGACGTGCGGGCCGCTTCCGACATAGTCCACTTGGCAGTCGGTGATGTGCATGTACCGGGTGGAAGCCCACACTTCTTCAAGGCTGGAAAACTTGCCAATGAGGCTGCCATCGGCCGCCGTGCAGGTGAATTGGTACCGGATCAAGGGTTCTGGACGCTCAACGGCAACTTTGTCGTCGTTCGCAACGACTGGTGCCATATCGAGTGCGGCTGGTTGGGACGTATCTACTTTGGTTCCTGAACAACCGGCCAGGGCAAGACTTGCCACACCGAGTTGAAGAACACTGCGCCTGCGCATGTTCACCGAGGGATCCCCACTTCATTCGGATGCTCCCCAGCTCCGCATGCATTGGTTATTCGCCCCAAGCCGTTTCCGGCTGCGTCTTAGTACATCTTCCCCCAAATTCCGCATTTGTCACTAGTGAATTTTTGGCCCGGTTGCACTTCCACCGTGGTTCCGGCCTCGATGAGGCTGCCGCTGGCAACAACGGACCCATCGGCAGCGGTGACGGACCAGGTGCATCCGCCGCCCGCATCGGATGGTTTCACCAACTGCAGCTCCCCCGGCTCCACGTCTTCGCCTGCCACATAGGATCCATCACCCACCCGGCCACCTTCTGCCCACGCAGCAAGGATCTTCCCCTGGGGAGCATCCGGACAGAATTCCGCCGCTGCCAGCAATGGCCCCCTGCCTGCTTCGGCAAATCCCCCGGGACCCGTTTCGTCACTGATCCTGGTGCAGAGGCGAAGGACATCCAGCATGGTTGCCAACGCGTCATCAGCCGTCCCTCCTTGGGCGCCGGCTGTTGAAATCGCTTCGGCTTCCCGGGGTGTGGGTTCAAAGGGCCCGTCTGCTGCAAAAGCGACCTCGCACGAATCCAATCGCGTGTAATTGGTGGCAGCCCAGACTTCCGCCAGACTCGACAATTGAACTTCAGGCGAGGCATCAAGGCTCGTGCAACGGTAGGAAAAGCGGCCCGGTTCGTCGTCGCCCGCCGGCGGAGCCTCACCGCGCGGTTTACCGCTGCCCTGGACGTTTCCGCTGGCCGGAGCGGACGACGGCGGCTGGCCGGGTCCGGCGGTGGCGCCTGCACTGCTGGTGGCCGACGACCCGGTTCCTGCGGTTGGTCCGGCCGAAGGCACCGTGCAGGCCGCCAGCACCAACGCCATGGGTACCGCCATCAGGAACAGTCTGCGCATTATGGCCTCCACCTCAATCGTGGGGTGCGCCCGTTGCGTGGTCAAGACTGACTGGTTCCGGGACCCGCTGAGGACATCTTCCGGTTTTGGTAGTGACAAATGTGAAAATTGGTGGAAGATGTACGTAGACGCAGCCGGAAACGGCGTGGGGCGAATAACCAATGCATGCGGAGCTGGGGAGCATCCGAATGAAGTGGGGATCCCTCGGTGGACACGCGCAATCGCAGTGTTCTTCAGCTTGGTTTGGCATGTCTTGCCTTCGCCGGTCGCTCAAGAACCGCTCATAAAACTCCTCGTCACCTTTCAGCAGGCCCGGTGGGCGGAAGCCGGCAACGCAACAAGCTCACGGCAATTCTGGCAACGGCCAGCCTGGCAACGGCGGCGCTTACCGGGGTGCTGACGGCGGGCCCGGCTTTTGCGGACCAAGCACGGCAAACTGTGGCCACCGGTCTGACCAATGCTGCCGGCACTGTGGTGGATCCTGCCGGACGCCTGTGGGTTTCCGATGCACGCGCAGGATTCTGTCGCGTAACAGAGGCATCCGGTGCAACCGCGGGTGGACTGGAAACAAACACCTGCCTGGGCGGGACACTTCCAGGTCACGCCAATGGTCCGGCCCTGGCCGGTACGCCGGCCATGATCGATCCCTCCCCTGCCAGCCACGGCAATGGCGACGAAATAGCGTTCATTCCGGATGCCGCCGTCGGAAGTTCCGACGTCGTACGGGCGCTCTGGAATACTGGCAGCGGGCTGTTCAAATACGACGGTGCCCTCACCATCTTTGACGGCGACCTGCGGCCAAACGCCGTCAGCGACGGTCCGGACGGCAATATCTACCTCTCGTTCGCCAACGCCCGGTCGATCGTGAAGATCGTGGACCCCACGGCGCTGCATCCGAGCATCGAATCCATCGCATCGGTAAACTCCAAATCCCTCAGCCTTGCGGCCACGCACCGCAACAGCGCGGGGAATGTTGTGGTGTACGTCGCCGAAACTACCGGCCTGACAGTATTTACGGCTCCGGACGACGGTGTCCTGACCAACTATGTCCCGACGCCCCTCTATAACGTCGGTAAGCCGACGGCGATCTTCTACGACTGGCAATCACCCCTGGTCCTCTACACGGGAACCGGCGGTGGAACAACCACAGCTGATGCCGGCAAGGACACGATCACCAGGATTGACCTGAGCACGGACACCGTCAACAACCAATGGGCCCTCGGCTTCAGCAAGATCGGTGGCCTGGCCATGCGTGATGGCAAACTCCTGGTCATGGAAGACCCGGGACAGCTGGATCCCGCGAAGCCCGCTGAACGCGGCAGGCTGCTCACCTTGGGAGGCGTTGTTCCATCCATCGTCAGCGGTCCGACGGCGGCAAACGGAACCCAGGCTGCCAACCCCGCCTTCACCAACGATTCCACGCCAACGTTCACGGTAGCCTCAACACCTCCGGGCGGCGCGCTCGAATGCAGTCTTCAGCTCAGCACCGCGACGCCGGTGTGGCAGGTGTGCACCGGCGGAACGTTTACACCGTCCACGGCTCTGGCCAACGGGGCCTACACGTTCTCAGTGCGGGCGGCACCAACCGGCCTCCCGGTATCACGGGCATTCACTGTCGACGTCACGGCTCCTGCAGCCCCGGTTATCACCTCACCTACTGCCAACGCAACCGTCAACGGCTCGCCTGTCCTGGGGGTCACTTCAGATACCGACTCGACCCTGTCCTGCTCGGTGGATTCCACCACGGCCTTTACAGCCTGCAGCAACGGACAGGTCCTGACCCTGGCCACAGCAGGTCAACATGTGCTGCGGGTTCGGGCCACGGACATGGCAGGCAACGTCAGCCCCGTCGCCTCTGTGACCGTGACTGCCGATCTGACCGCACCCCAGGTATCGATCAGTTCGCCGGCAGAAGGAGCAACGGTGGGCATCTCGCCCTCATTCGCCTTCGCTTCAACTGCTACGGACATTGCTGGATTCCGGTGCAAGCTGGGCTCAAATGCCTACACGGCCTGCACCTCGCCCAAGGCCTACACCAACGTTCCAAGCGGTCCCGTCAGCTTCACGGTTGAAGCAAGGGACAACGCAGGAAATACCGCTACTGCCACGAGGAACGTCACGGTGTTTGCCGCCGACACGGCTCCGCCGGTTGTCACTGCGGATCCGGTTGCCGGCACCTACGGCACCGGTAAGTCCATCACGTTGTCAGTCAATGAAGCCGCCACCATTTATGTCACCACAGATGGTACGACGCCTACGACGTCGAGTCCGGTGTACTCCGGCCCTCTTCCCTTGACCTCCCTGACCCTTAAGTACTTTGCAAGGGATACGGCAGGAAACTCCTCGGCCGTCGCAACCCAGACCTACGTGCTGGACAACACTGCACCCACCCTGACCGTGGCGCCGGCCGCTGGAGGATACGCCTCGGGACAACCAGTGACCATGTCATCGAGCGAACCGGGCAGCATCTTCTACACCACCGATGGCAGCACGCCGGCGACATCTGCCACGGGAAGCACGTCTGCCTACACCAACCCGATCGTGCTGACCGGCAACACCACAGTGAAAGCCGTTGCTGTGGACGCCTACGGAAATGCCTCCGCACTAGCCACACGGGTCTACACGGTGCTGGACACAACACCTCCGGTGGTTACGGTGGCACCGCCTGCGGGCAGCTACCCCGCCAACCAGCAAATCACCCTGACGGCAAATGAGGCGGGTGCCAGCATCTACTTCACTACCAACGGCACGAATCCTACGGCTACAGCAGCCAACAAGTACTCCACGGCCATCACGTTGACCGCTGCCATGACGCTGAAGTACTTTGCCGTTGACACCTCGAACAACAGTTCGGCCATCGCAACGCAGGCCTACACCGTGACTGCACCGCCGACGAATACCTGGAAGGACTACACCGGTGATGCAAAGAACGACGTCGTGGCACGCGACAACGCAGGAACCCTGTGGCTCTACCCGGGCAACGGTGCCGGAGGTTGGTTGACCCAGCGCTCGCTCGGCACCGGCTGGAACTCATTGAATGCGATCGTCCCCACCAAGGACTTCAATGGGGACGGACGCAGTGACGTCCTGGCACGGGACACCAACGGCGTCCTGTGGCTCTACCCTGGGAATGGGTCAGGAGGCCTCCAGCCCCGGGTTCAGGCCGGCACAGCCTGGGCAGGCATGACACTGATACTGGCACCGGGCGACTTCAGCGGCGACGGAAAGGCCGATGTCATCGCCAGGGACTCTGCCGGAATCCTGTGGCTTTACCGAGGGAACGGCACCGGCGGCTTCGCTTCGAGCGCCCAAATCGGCACCGGATGGAATTCCATGAATGCCATCCTGAGCACCGGTGACTTCAACGGCGACAGCAAGACCGATGTCCTGGCCCGTGACACCTCGGGGATCCTCTGGCTCTACCCCGGAAACGGCACCGGCGGCTGGCTCAGCCGGGTCCAAGTCGGTAGCGGCTGGAGTGGAATGACCGCAATCCTCGGACCGGGCGATTTCAACGGAGACGGCAAGAATGACGTCCTCGCACGTGACGCCGGCGGCAACCTGTTCCTGTACCCAGGGAACGGGACGTCCGGGTGGCTCTCCCGCAGCCAGGTGGGCTGGGGCTGGGGAGGTTTCACTTCCCTGCCGTAGGGAGGTGGGACAACGAGGGGCCCGGACGCTGATGCGTCCGGGCCCCTCCTTGATTCAGCACATGCTTAGGTTCGTTCCTTCATCGGATGCATGGTGGGCCTGTTCGGGCTTGCCTGGATATCCAATTGCAGGGAGACCAGCAGCATCTGGACGCCAAGGACAAAGGGAACCACAGCCAGCATCACTGATCCCGCCGTCGGTGATCCAACGCTTGCTGCAAGCACCCAGATACCGGCCACAAGGCCCATGACGATGAGGGCAATACCGGCGATCAGCAGGAGGGCAACTGCGGAGAACGACCACACCATGTACTTCCACCAGATACGGCGCCAGAAGCCGCCAAAAAGCATGGCAAGAAGTTCAGGAATGACTTTGCGGAGCTTGATGCTGGAGACTTCGTTGCCGTAAACAGCCGGAATCGGAACGTCCACGATCGGAACATCAAGGATGTTGAGGTGGATCAGGAGATCGTTTTCGAAGCTGTAGCGGGCTGCCACCTTATTCATGGGGAGGCGGCGCAGGACCTCGGTGCGAATGGCCGTGTAGCCGTTCTGCGGGTCGAAGATGTGCCAGTAGCCCGAAGCAAGCTTGGTCATGAAGGACAACACAATGTTGCCGAAGATCCGGTAACCCGGCATCCCCGCGAATGATTCACCTGAGAAGAAGCGATTGGCTTTGGCGAATCCGTAACCATCCACCACCGGGTCAAGGAGCTGGGGCAGGTAGTCCGGATCCATCTGGGCGTCACCGGCCATTACCACGTTGATGTCGGCCCCCAGTTCCATGGCGGCCTTGTGCGCCGTCAGGACAGCACCACCAACACCCTGGTTGACTTCGTGGCGGATCAAGGTGACCCTCCCGTCGTCGGCGCGACGTGCAGCCCCCGAGGTATCGTCCGGGCTGCAGTCATCGACGATCACGATGTCATCAACAAAATCAGGCATCGTTTCGATGACCTGTGCAATGTGGTTTTCTTCTTTATAGGCCGGTACTACCGCGGCAATTCGAACGCCTCGATACATCGATTATCCTTCGCTGCTGTTTGGTGTGAGTTTCGGTGTTGGCGCGTCGGTATCCGACTGGCCATCTGAGAGTTCGCTGCCGCTGTCCGTTTGCTTCTTTTGCGGGAAGACCCAGTGCTTGTAAATAAAGTAGTTCCATCCCATGGTCACGATGGTCGCCACCACTTTACCCACCACGTATCCGGCACCGATGAACTGGAACAGCTCAACTATGCCCATCACGGCGAGGGTGTTGAAAACCAGCAGCCCTGAGTAACGGAGGACGCCGCCCAAAGCTGTTCCTCCGCCGTTGAAGGCAAAGTGTCGCTGCAGGAAGTAGTTGAAGAAGAAGCTGCCCCAGAAGCCTGCGCCGGTCGCCAGCCATAGCGGCCATCCGAAGACCTGGTAGCACAGGGCCAGCAGACCGAGGTCCAGGAGGAAGCTCAGGCCGCCGATCAGGAGGAACTTGAACAGGCTGGACGCCAGGAACTTGGAGATGAATGCCTTCATAATCAGCAGATCCTTCCGAGCGGTGCAATGCCATCGGGGTTCCGGTTCTCGAGGATCCCCGCGACACCATCGAGTTGGATCCGGTCCTTGGCAGCGGCGTCAAATGCTTCTTTGCCTCCGGGCAGCTGCGACCAGTCGATCTTGTACAGCGCAGCATTGCCTTCCCGGACAACAAGTTGAAGGTAGGGAATGGAGTCAGGCTGGGTCAGTCCCGCCTTTGGCTCGTCCCACGCCCGGATCCGGCCATCGGCAATGTACACCCATTCAATGCCCAATTCAGCGGCTGCGTCCCGCACCTCTGAATCCGTGGCAAGCTCGGGAAGCTTTTGAAGCACCAACAACTGGCGGTTCGTGGGAAGGATTTCGAAGTGGCGGATCATGGGCATGCGGTTGCCCAGTGCGTACATCCAGACTGAACCGTCACAGGAGTCGTTCAGGACGGTGGCATCCTGCGGCACGTACTGGTCCATCTTGCTGAGCAGCCCCACTTCGGAGGCGCTCAACGTGGCACCGTCCGCCTTGGTATTGATGTTGATGCGTTGGGCGTTTTGCTTGAAATAAGGGATGGCCGCGATACCACTGACAAGGAGCACTGCAGCGGCGGCAACTGCAGTCACCACGTGGCTTGGCCTGCGGCCGGCTTTGCTTCCATCCGCAGTGGAGCCAGCCGACCTGCTGCGCACCTTTCCAATCAGCCAGGCAATGCCCTCGGCAAGCTGCGCTACTCCCAAGCCCGCAAGAGGCACCAGTAGCATGACGAGGATGCCGAAAATACGCCATTGGTCGTCGTAGAACGGGGCTGTCAGGGTCATGAAGCGCGGGTTGTCCGTTCCCATGGTGTAAACCGAGAGGAAAGCGAAAGCCAGGACAGGACCGAAGTACCACCACATCCGGATTCTGAGTACTACCGCCAGGCAGCCGAGCGCCACAAGGGCCGTCAGGATCGGCATGGCCATGGAACCGTGGTTCAGGAAGATGATGTTTTGGATTGCGCCGTTGCGGTCGGTGTCCGCGGCCCAAACCTGCTTGGAGACGCGTTCTGATTCCTTCAGCATCTGGGCGATGATCGGCCAGCCAAGGACCACTGCCAGAACACCGGAGACTGCAAGGTAAACGGTGATGCCAAGGATCCTGCCCTTGCGGCGGATCAGGGCGGAAAGCAACCAGAAAATCAGTACGGGGAGCACCACGAAGGCGAGCGAAGGATGGACTGCTATCAGTCCTACCGCTCCGAAGGCTATGCCAGGGATCCAGAACTTCTGCCGTTCCACTGCCCCTCTGACTGCAAGCAGGGCAAACGGGCCCACCAGCAGCATGCCTGCAAAGAATGGAATCAGCGGCCCACGCCAGAGGAGATCGTACGGGTATACGGTAAACCAGCCGGAAACGGCTGCGGCTGCAGCCAGGGCAACCGGACGGCGGGTGACCAGCATGGTCAAGGCCATGGTGCTCAAGGGGAGTTGAACTGCCATCATCACCAGGACAAAGACATTCAGGAATACCGGGATGCTGACGCCGCTCATCGGCCAGAAAAGCGACAACACCGCATGGAAGGCAATCGGGTAGCTCCGGATCGGAGCCTCAGGAATTGTGGTGTCGTAGTAGGCAAAGTTGCCGGCGACACTCGGATCCCATTCGTGGTTCACCGAAATTAGCCGGATCATGTTGGCGTGCCAGGGAATATCCCAGTCCTGGTTGATCCCCTGGAGGCCTTCGGTACCCACGATCCATGAGACCGCCGCAACAACACCGCCGGCGGCCAGGCCAGCGAGGAGGATCCACCACGAGCCCTTAAAGCCCTGTTTTCCGAAGACAGGCGGCTGGGCAGGGACCCCGAACTTATCCGGGAAATAGCGCCTCAGCGCAATCCTCACAGCAAACAGGAGCGCAGACAGGACCAGCAGGACAGCAGTCACCGGAAGCAACTGCCAGCTCAGTCCCAGCGCGTTGCCCATGACACCGATGACGGTCAAAACGCCCATTCCCAGCAACGGTGCCACTACGGGGAGCAATACGCGGCGAACACCCAAGGCTTCGCCCAGGATCCAGCCTGGACCCCACCACAACACAACGATCAGGAGTACACACAACAGCAGCGGGCCGATACCCATTCCTACGATCGCCTTTCTTAGATGCTTCCACCAGCCATCCGTTGACAGACGACTCTTTGCAATTGGACGCGGTTAGTTACGTTCCCGCAGCCACGCCACAGCTTGATCGGCCGGGCCCTCGAACTGGACTGTGCCGGAGGACAACACCACGCCCCGATCGCAGATCCGGGAAATCATGTCGAGGTCATGGCTGACCACAACCAAAGTGCGCCCCTCGTCCGAGAGCTGCTTGATTTTCGCCAAGCACTTCCTCTGGAAAGGTTCATCACCCACGGCAAGGATTTCATCTACGAGGAAAATGTCCGGCTGGGTGTGAACTGCCACTGCAAAGGCGAGGCGGAGGAACATCCCCGAGGAATAGAACTTAACTTCGGTATCGATGAACTGTTCGATCTCGGAAAAGGCGACGATGTCGTCGAACTTCTCTTGGATCTCCTGCTCCGTCATACCCAGGATGGCGGCGTTGAGGTAGACATTTTCACGCCCGGACAGGTCCGGGTGGAAACCGGCGCCTACCTCGATCAAGCCGGCAACCCTGCCTTTGGTTCGTACAGTCCCCTGGTCGGGCAGGATGACTCCGGAAATGAGCTTCAAAAGCGTGGACTTACCCGAACCGTTGAAGCCCAGCAACGCCACGGTCTCGCCCGGCTGGATCTCAAAACTGACATCATGCAGGGCATCGAACTTCTTGGTGAGGTCCCCCTTGCGCCCCTTCACCAGCCACACCAGCGTTTCCTTCAAGGAGTGCGAATGGCGGAGGTTGAAGGTCTTCTTCAGGCCCTTGACGATTACTGCAGCACCCATTTAGACCTCCTGCGCAAAGTGGCCCTCGAGCCGTCGGAAGACGATCTGGCCAATAACAAGGAACAGCGCCGCCATGCCCAGGCCGATGAAGCCGGTCACCAGGAGGTGCGGGGGCAATTCGACTGGCTGATTGACGGTGGGGTACCAAAACGCCCAATGGAACAGTTCCACCGCAACGGTAATGGGGTTCAGCTGGTAGATCGTCAAGACCCACGGAGCTGCCAAGCGGCGGATCATGGTCCAGTCGTACAGAACCGGCGATGTCCAGGTGACGATCATCATCAGCATGTCGACGATGTTCTCAGCGTCCCGGAAAAAGACATTGATGGCACCGGCCAGCAGTCCGAGGCCGGTAGCCGTGACAGCCACGATGACGAACCCCAGGAGGGCGCCAAAGAGCTGCATGAGGTCCGGATGCCATCCGCTAAGGAGGGCTGCGGCCAGCAGAACGATCAACTGCGGCAGGAAGTGCACGGCGGCCACCCATACGGAGGCCACTGGGAACAGCTCACGCGGAAGATAAATCTTCTTGACCAGCGCCGCGTTCGACACGATGGATCGGGTGGCGTTCGAGAACGCCTCGGAGAAGAAGTTGATCACAATGACGCCGGAGAACATGTAAAGCGCGTAGTTGGGAATTTGGTCCCCAACGCGCAACACGATGCCCAAGGCGAAAAACAGGACCACGTACTGGACCAGCGGCTTGACGTAGGACCACGCCAAACCCAGCACCGAGCCGCGATAGCGGACACGGAGCTCCTTGCGGACAATCAGTTTGAGCAGGTACCGCCGGCGGTAGACGTCCAGCAGTCCGGCGCCCACCCCCGGAACTGCATACGTATCAGTGGAGTTCGACATCGCTACTTGCCGGGCTCCGACTTTTCAAAGGTTTCCCGCCAGGAGTCCATCGACGTGATCTCAGGAAGGGCTTCACGATACTGCGCACGCAGGGACTCCCAATTGGAGAAGAGCTGGGCGTGCAGTTTTGCCGATTCCACCACGAGCTGGCGGGCCAGCTTGGGGTCACGCAGGTGCCAGGAAGCTCCCGTGCCGTCCGCGTTGGACACGACGGCGCTGTCCAGGTGCGCCAGGCTCCACCATTTTCCATCCTGGTGCGCTACCTGCGCCTCAGGGTTCTCCTTGGCGGAGTCACGCACAGGGGCCAGGGTTTGCTTCAGGACGGTCTTCACAGCCCAGGGCAGCAGGCCAAGTGCGCCGGGCTGCTTGTAGGACTGGGGTTTCTTGGGCGGACGCTTACGGAAGACCTCCGGGAAGGCCCCTGGATCCGTCTTGACCTGGGAGTCCTGGAATTCCTCGCGCATTGCGCGCAGTTTGGGCATGGTGGTGGGCAACTGCTGGTGCAGTTTGCCTGGCCCCTCGAGGACGTCACGCAGGGCCATGATCCGCGCCTGCTCAGGGTAATACTGCATGGACACCAAGTGCTTGACATCCGTGTTCAAGCTTTCGCGCAGGATCCGTCCGCCCTTGGGGAACGGTGAGTGCAGGAGCGTCGCGATGAGCCTGTTGCGCTCGTGGTAGTAGGCCTGCCAGTCAACTGAATCGTCCTTGTCGGCCCAGGAGACGTGCCAGACCGCTGCACCGGGGAGAGTGACCGTGGGGTATCCGGCAGCCCGGGCGCGCAGTGAGTATTCAGCGTCATCCCACTTGATGAAGACGGGGAGGGAGAGGCCAATGGTCTCCACCACGGTCTTGGGGATAAGGCACATCCACCAGCCGTTGTAGTCAGCATCCCAGCGCCTGTGCAGCTGGGGGGTGGACCGCAGGCCGGCAGATGAGAAGTCATGGTTGCCCAGGCCCTCTACGGGGCCCCACAGGAAGCGGTAGAAGTTCACTACCTCGGAGTAGGCATGCAGTACTGACTTGTTGTACATGTCAAACATGTGGCCACCAACAATGGTGGGCTTGCGGCAGAGGTCAGCGAACGCCACGGCGCGCATGACGCCCTCGGTCTCTAGCTCAATGTCATCGTCAAGCAGCATGACGTAGTCGCTCTTGTCGGAAACGACCATCTCGTACATGTTGCGGGCGAAGCCCCCGGAGCCACCGAGGTTGCCCTGGTTGATGATCCGGAGCTGGTCACCCATGGACGCTGCGACGGCATCGAATCCGGCTTCGTCGGCGACCTTCTTGTTGCCTTGGTCCACGATGATCAGCTCGGCGAGGATCTCCCTCAAGCCGGCGTCGGCGTCGATCGACTTGATCGTCTCGAGGCAGTAGTCTGCGCGGTTGAACGTGGTGACGCCCAGCGTCACGCGGCCCTGGGGGCGTCCGTCATCCGGAACCGACCAGTGCGCACTGTTCAGTGTCATGCCATCGCCGCCGGCGATGAGGTCGAACCAGTACCAGCCGCCGTCGCCAAATGGCGCCAACGTCAACTCAAAGTCATTGCTGGCCGTGCCCTCAACGAGGATGGAGTCAACACGCTGCGAGGCGCCGCGTGCGTTGGAGCGGTAAACAATGACCGTCCCCTCGCCCTCTGTTTCAAGATGCAGGACTGTCTTGGTGGCAACGGTCCACTTCCGCCAGTAACTGGCCGGAAAAGCGTTGAAATAGGAGCCAAAGGAGAGCCGCTCGCCTCGGCGGACCTGCACGGAACCACGGCCCAGGATGTCCTCGGGGTGCAGCTTCCGCGTCATGCCAACGGCCTGCACGACGGCGCTGCTGTCGCCATCTTCCTTTTTCACCGTGCTGGTGTCCGGGTCGACGTACAGGGGAAGGGTGTCGAGGTCGCGGTTGGCGGGGAAAACAACACGCTGAACTATGCGCAGGTTTTCCTTGGCCGGTGCCAGGTCATCCGTGGTGGTCATCGCAGTCTTCTGACTTTCGTTCGTAGTAGCCGTCATGCGTCCACTCCCCCGCTTTCAAGCTTGGCGCCGCCAGTGAAGTGCGGCTTGATCTTGTTGTCGTACATGGAAAGGGCAGAGCCAATGGCCATGTGCATGTCGAGGTACTTGTAAGTTCCCAAGCGGCCGCCGAAGAGGACGGACTTCTCGCCGCGGGCAAGGTCACGGTAGGCGAGCAGCTTCTGGCGGTCATCAGAGGTGTTGACCGGGTAGTACGGCTCATCGCCCTTTTCAGCGAAGCGTGAGAACTCGCGCATGATGACCGTTGCGTCCTTGGTGTAGTCACGCTCAGGGTGGAAGTGGCGGAACTCGTGGATGCGCGTGAAAGCTGCATCAGCGTCCGGGTAGTTCATCACAGAACAGCCTTGGAAGTCCTCAATGGGAAGTACTTCTTCTTCGAGGTCGATGGTGCGCCATGACAGGTCGCCCTCGGCGTAGTCGAAGTAGCGGTCCACCGGGCCGGTGTAAATGACGGGAACCTGGCCAAGAACGGAAGACCGGCCATATTCGCCGTCGTCGAAGAAGTCCGTGTTCAGGACGACCTCGATGTTGGGGTGGTCCGCCATCCGCTCAATCCAGGCTGTGTAACCGTCAACCGGGAGACCTTCATAGGTGTCGTTGAAGTACCGGTTGTCATAGTTGTACCGGACTGGAAGCCGGGAAATAATTTCAGCGGGCAGGTCCTTGGGATCCGTCTGCCACTGCTTGCCTGTGTAGTGCTTGATGAAAGCCTCGTACAGGGGGCGGCCAATCAGCTGGATGCCCTTGTCGTTGAGGTTCTGCGGATCGGTACCGGCCAATTCACCGGCCTGCTCCGCGATGAGTGCTTTCGCTTCGGTGGGGCTCATTGCCGACCGGAAGAACTGGTTGATGGTGCCCAGGTTGATGGGCATCGGGTACACCTCGCCTTTGTGGCTGGTGTACACCTTGTGCTGGTAGCTCGTGAACTGGGTGAAGCGGTTCACGTATTCCCAAACGCGTTCATTCGACGTGTGGAAGAGGTGTGCACCATAGCGGTGGACCTCGATTCCCGTCTGCGCTTCGTTCTCGCTGTAGGCGTTTCCTCCAATATGGTGGCGGCGATCGAGCACCGCGACCTTCAGCCCCAACTCGGTAGCGGCGCGTTCTGCAATGGTCAGGCCAAAGAAACCCGAGCCGACGACGACGAGATCAGCGTTCACAAACTCTCCTGTGTATTGGCGTGCGGGCACAGAAATGCCCACGTCTACTGGTCAAGGCTACCCGACATGACGCGGGTTCCCTGTATCCGGGGCGGGGCATGGTGGCGACGGGCCGCACCGGGAAACGGCAAGGGGAGGTTGGCCGGCGGCCAACCTCCCCTTGGTGCTTTGCTTGATCCGGAGTGCTCAGAGAGTGATGACTGAGCCGGATTTCGCGGATTCCAAAACGGCCTCTGCGACCCTCAGGGTCTCAAGGCCTTCTGCCATGGTGACGATGTTCAGCGACTTTCCGAGAACTGCATCACGGAATGCCTCATGCTCCATTTTGAGGGGTTCCCGCTTGGCAAGCGCAAAGCGAGTCGAGGATCCCTCGGATACTCCACGGAACGCCGCGACGGAATCCCAGTCCGTCTGGAACGTACCGTTCTCCACGAAGGTCAGATCCGCGGAAATGGTGTCAGCAATGAACGCTCCGCGTTCACCGAGAACCACTGTGGTGCGTTCCTTCATGGGCGACAACCAGTTGACGATGTGGTTGGTCACAACACCACTCTTGAGGTGGCCGATGGCCGTGACCATATCCTCATGCTCGCGGCCGCTGCGGGACGTAGTGTGGGCAACGACATTGACGAAGTTGCTCTGGGCCAGCCAGGCCGTGAGGTCAATGTCATGGGTTGCGAGGTCCTTGACCACGCCGACATCGGCGATGCGGGCCGGGAACGGTCCCTGGCGCCGCGTGCTGATCTGGTAGACGTCGCCCAGGTCCCCGTTCTCCAACCGGTCCCGGAGGCTTTGCAGGGACGGGTTGAACCGCTCAATGTGCCCGACGGCGCCGATGAGGCCCCTGGATTCAAAGGCTTCAGAAATGCGCCGGCCGGACTCGGAATCATTTGCGATCGGTTTCTCCACGAGGCAATGAACGCCAGCCTCGGCGAGCTGGAGTGCCACTTCCTCGTGCAGGATGGTGGGCACTGCCGCGACAGCCATGTCGATGCCCTGAGCGATGAGTTCCTCAACCGTGGAGAAGACCGTCAGGCCGTCGGCAACGTTGTGGGGGTCGCCGAAGGAATCGGCTACGGCAACCAAATCAACGCCTTCAAGCTCACGAATGACACGGGCGTGGTGGCGCCCCATCATTCCCAGTCCGATGAGGCCTGCGCGCAGATTTGCCACTAGCTGCCCGCCTTGGCCACAGCGTTGACGGCTGCAACAATCCGGTCCAGGTCATCCTGGCTCAGTGACGGGTGTACCGGCAGCGACAGGACGCTGGCAGCAGCCTCTTCAGTGACGGGGAGGTCATCGGAGGTCTGGAAAGGTGCAAGGCGATGGTTGGGAATCGGGTAATAGACTCCGCAACCGACGTTGTATTCTTCGCGGAGGGCCTTGGCGAAACCGTCGCGGTCTTCAGCGATGCGGATCGTGTACTGGTGGTAGACGTGCTCGTAACCCTCAGCGACCTTCGGCGTGACGACGCCTTCGATGTTCGCGTCAAAGAATGCCGCGTTCTCCTGACGGGTCTTGGTCCAGCCGTTGACCTTGGTCAACTGGACGCGGCCAATGGCGGCATGGATGTTGGTCATCCGGCAGTTGAAACCAACCAGTTCGTTTTCGTACTGGCGCTCCATGCCCTGGTTGCGCAGCAGGCGGAGCCGACGCTCGACGTCGTCCAGTCCAGTGCTGACCATGCCGCCCTCACCGGACGTCATGTTCTTAGTGGGGTAAAGGCTGAACATGGCGAAGTCTCCGAAGGTGCCAACCTTGCGTCCGTTGACCGCTGCGCCATGGGCCTGTGCCGCGTCCTCGAAGACCTTGACGCCGTGCTTGGAGGCAAGGGCGCCAATCGCATCCACGTTAAACGGGTGGCCGTAGAGGTGCACCGGCATAATCGCAGCGGTACGATCCGTGATCTTCGACTCCACGGATGCCGGGTCCAACGTGTAGTGGTCGGGATCAACGTCGGCAAAAACCGGAGTTGCACCCGTCAATGCCACCGAGTTGGCGGTCGCCGCGAAGGTGAAGGACGGAACAATGACCTCGTCCCCAGCGCCGATACCGGCAGCCAAAAGGCCAAGGTGCAGGCCGGACGTGCCGGAGTTAACAGCTACCGCTGCCCTGCCGTCAAGGAGGACCTGGGAGAACTCCTGCTCGAAAGAGGCTACCTCCGTGCCTTGGGCGAGCTGGCCGGAAGCCAACACGGCATCAACGGCCTTGCGCTCTTCATCGCCGATGATGGGTTTGGCGGGGGGAATGAATTCGGGGCTCATGCCTCTACCTCTCGAAGGGTCTCGTTCTGTTCAACATACGTTGCGCCGGTTTCCGGACACACCCAGTTCTCACCGCTGCGCTGCAACGGGAAACCGGCCTTGCCGACCCAGCCATGACGCTTGGCCGGGACTCCGACCATCAAGGCAAAATCCGGGACGTCTTTGGCCACTACCGCTCCAGCGGCAACTGTGGCCCACCGACCAATGGTCACGGGCGCGACGCACACGGCGCGCGCACCGATTGAGGCGCCCTCCCGGATGGTGACGCCAACCGGCTCCCAATCATGGGCGCTCTTCAAGCTGCCGTCGGGGCCTACAGCTCGGGGGTAGGTGTCGTTGGTCAGCACAACTGCCGGGCCAATGAACACACCGGCTTCCAGTTCCGCGGGCTCGTAGACAAGTGCATAGTTCTGGACTTTGCAGTTGTCTCCCATCTTGACCCCGGTGCCGATGTAGGCACCTCGTCCCACGATGCAATTGACGCCTAGCTCGGCCTGCTCGCGGACTTGGGCAAGATGCCAAATCTTTGATCCATCACCAATTACCGCCTTGTCTGAAACATCGGCGCTCTCTGCAACCACTATCACCGGTGAAGGTCCTTCCTCATTGAGCACACGCGACAACGAGATTCATCTTAGCGGAGACACCATGCCGCAGCGTCAAGGGCCATCCGCGAAGATCGATGCCCGTTTGTCCACATACGTCCTGCAAGGGGCTGCGGCGTGGCCGGACCACCCATACGGTCAGGTGTAAGGCCCACAAAGAAGGGCCGGAGTTTCACAGATCAAGGGAAGACGGAAGCCATGACGTTGGAATGCACATTGGTGAGGGGACCGGCGGCTGCGGATTCTTCGGCTCCGGAGGAGCTGACCATCAAGGTCCCGGCGGGTACATCCGGGACCAGGCTTCAGTCAATCCTCGGGGAGGAGCGCGGGACTGGTCCGCTGGAAGTGGATGGACAGGATATATCGGAGATGACAGTAGGCCGTCCTCCCTTGGTGTCCGGCGCAATCATCGTCGATGGCTCTGCACCACGGCAGGCCGCCGCCCCATTGCCCCTGCCCCTGTTATTGCTCGTTCATTCCGGGCCCAGTGCAGGGGCTGTATTCCGTATTCATCGGGGCCGGTTCCGGATTGGCCGCGGCACCGCAGAGATTTCCCTGCCCGATCCCGGCATGTCCAGGGAGCACGCCGTTCTGGATGTTTCCAGCACAGCCATGACCCTTAGCCGGGAAGGTGCCGGCAACCCGACCTTCGTGGATGGGCGGCCTGTCCGGCAGGCCGCCGTGACATCGCAATCAAGAATTCTCTGCGGCAACACCGTATTCTCCGTTACCACGGAGACGAGTCTGCTGCCACAAATTTTCAAGGATGCCGGCCGGTCCGTGGAAGAACCCCTGGAAGTGGCGCATGCCGGCCGGCAGGGAAACCGCGCGGCGATCATTCTTACCGCGATTCTGCCGCTCATCGCGGGCATCGGACTGGCCGTTGCCACAGGAATGTGGATGTATCTGGGATTCACCGCCATCTCGGCGCTCACCCTTCTGGTCCCCTTCATTGCAGGACGGAAGAACCGCCGGGACTGCGCAGCGGCTGTGGCAAGGGCTGCTCAAGAGGATCTGGTTCGCCGGCAACGATGTTCCCCTTCCGCGGCGGAGTTGGCCGTGATGGCATCCGGGGGCTGCACAGCTGCCGCGCCAGATGCCCGGAGCGCACCTGCGGAGCCCGGTTCGTCGTCCTTCCAACCGCCAGGCCGCCTCGCCGGGGCACCCGTACTCGTTGAGCCCGGTACCTGGATACGGCTGGGAACTGCCAACGCCATGGCGAATATCCGGTTGGCACCTGATGATCCAACGTTCAACGCGCCGGAAATCGGATCAGCCGCAGTCACCTTGGACCCGGAACTTCCCACTGTGGTACTTGACGGGCCTCACCACCACGTTGATTCCTTGCTGCGTTTCATGATGATGCAAATGGCCGCCTTCCCTGGTGCTGCACAGACGCCAGTAGTCGTCCTGGGGAGTGTCGGAAGGCTGCCGCTAAGCGCCCGGTTCCTGCCGGGGGTGACACTTGCGACCACATACGAGGCCGCCCTGGCCTCTATTCGCCGGCCGGTGAGCGGTACGCGTGGATTGCTGGTCATCATCGAGCACAATGCAAGCGAAGACAAGAACTCCTTGAAGCTGGTTCTTGGCGCTGCAGAACGGAACGGGTGGCAGGTGGTCCTTTGTGGCCCATCTGATGAACGCTCCGGCCCGCTGATCAAGCTTTCCCACTCCGGGACCAAGGGAACCCTGGAAGTCGCCGGCGAGCGCCGCAACTTCGTTCCGGACCTCGTCCCGATGGGTGTTTTCGATGCGTTCTGCCGCGGCATGTCGTCGCAGGGTCGTCACCAAGGCGCCGTACCCCAACAGTCTGTTCCTGAGCAGTGCGCCTTGGCTGCGCTTCTTCCTTTCGGGACCCGACGGGTTCTTCTTCGCTGGGAAGGGAACGCCAAGGTACCAGGGCTTGCGGCCGTTCTGGGCCAGGACCGCCACGGGCCGTTGACATTCGACTTCAAGCGCGACGGCCCGCACCTCCTGGTGGCCGGCACCACGGGTTCTGGAAAGTCCGAGCTGCTGAGAACCCTGGTGGCATCCATGGCCTTGACGTACTCCCCCGAGCACACCACCTTTCTTTTCATCGATTTCAAAGGCGGCTCCGGATTGCGCCCACTCGCAGGACTGCCCCACTGCGTTGGCCTGTTGACCGATCTTGGCAGGCACCATTTGGATCGGGCCCTTACTTCGCTCCGCAGCGAGATCAGGTACCGCGAGGAGTTGTTCGCCGCCGCTGAAGTCACGGACCTGGACCAATACCACCGCGCGGCGGCGGACAACTATCCTGCGATTCCTCATCTGGTTTTGGTCATCGACGAGTTCCGCATGCTCATTGAGGAGGCTCCCGGCGCCCTCCGCGAACTCATGCGGGTAGCCACCATCGGCCGTTCCCTCGGAATCCACCTCGTCATGGCCACCCAGCGCCCCCAGGGCGCATTGACCGCCGATATCCGGGCAAACGTTGCCTCAAGCATCGCCCTGAGGGTGCAATCCGAAGCGGAGTCCACGGACATCATCAACTCCAAGGTCGCAGCATCGATATCGGCGGACATTCCTGGAAGGGCCTATCTGGTCCGGGCCTCAAGTGTCCCCGAAGAGTTCCAGTCCGCGTCACTGGCAGTTCCCCACGGCACGTTGGTTACTGGTGGTCCCGGAGTTGGCGTTCCGCGGCTGGTCCATGCCACCACCCTCGTACTCAACGGTGGTCCGCTCCAACAAAGCCCGTTGCCGGACCCTCTGCGCGATCAGGCAGATTCAATCGCGGATGAGGGTGTCCGGCAGCTTTTGGCCGCTGTCAAGGACGCATGGCACCGCCACGGCGGTTCCCTCCCCCGCCAACCTGTGGCGGCGCCCTTGCCATCTGCCATTCCCTGGGCCGAAGTTTTGTTCCCCGTGCCCGACACCAAGCTTCCCGTCCACAGGGATGCCACCAGCGCTATTCCCGCCCGCACTGAAACAGAGCCTTGGAGCATTGGTCCATTGGCCTGGGTAGACAAACCGACACGGCAAGTCGTGGAAACCCTGCAATGGTCCCCGACCAAGGACGGGCATCTTGCCATGATCGGGAGCCCTACGAGCGGAATGCACTCCTGCTTCAGGGCGGTTTCGGCCATGCTGGCAACTCAAGGTTCCCAGCCTCATTCCTACGTCCTGGATGGGGCCGGGATACTCGGCGACGTCCTCGGGCAAAGGGAAGTGGGGGCCTTGGCCGGCCTCCATCAGTTGCCGCTTGCTGCTCGCGTCCTGAAGCGCTTTGCCGGGGAAATGGACCGCAGGCGCAACATCAGTGAGTCCGCGAAGACCGACGATCCCCTCGCTTTGATCATCACTGGGTGGTGCTCGTGGGCAACTGCCTTCCGCGCAGGCCCTTCGGCCTGGGCAGAAAGCCTGCTGCAGGACATTGTGCGTGATGGGCGGTCCCTGGGCATCACCGTGTTGATTTGCGGGGAGCGGGAGTTGGTCGGGGCGCGCTTCTTTGCGGCGATTCAGAACCGGGCCTATTTTCCGCTGGGCTCCACCGAGGAGGCGCGGTTCCATTGGCCCCGGCTTACGGAAGTGGAGCCAATTCCAGGGCGGGCCATCGCCACAGGCAACTTCGTAGACGGAGACGTTGTGGTGTCGCAGTTTCTTGACGCCCCGGAGGCGGGACCCTGGCCGTTCGCTCACCTTCCCCTTAAGAAGCCGCCCTTCCGCCTGCGACCACTTCCTGATCGGCTGGACGAACAGGAATTTTGTGATGTTTTGAAGGAGTCCGGCATTACGGTGCGATCTGCCGGAGGAATATCGGACGGTGCACTGTGGATCGGAGTCGGGGGCGACGAAGCATTGCCCGTTTCGCTGCCTCTTCGCTTAAAAGGTTCCAGCATCATCCTTGGCGGCGCCCGGTCTGGAAAAAGCACGGCTTTGGCATCACTGCGTCGCCTGAACCCTGCCGTTTCCTGGGTTGAACCGCCGGTGGGAACGTCTCCGGACCGCTTCTGGTCTACTACCGCACAGGAGGTTGAAAACCTGGACCCGCAGAGTATTTTGTTGGTGGACGACGCCGACTCACTGGGCACCCATGGGCGTCAGGCCATCACTGCCCTGAGCGGGAAGGTCCGGGGCATCGTCATGACGGCCACTCCCGGTCCGGCGCTCATCCAACAACTGCCGCTGGCGCGCGAGCTCCAGACAGCCCGGATGGGGTTGGTTCTTGCACCGGGATCTCCGCACGATGCCGAACTCCTGGGAGTCCGCGTGGAAACGGAGCGCCCAATGCGGCCCGGCCGCGGCTATGTGGTGGAGGGCGGAGACATACTGCCGTTTCAAGCAGTTCTTACATCAGGTGTTCCTGCGATTGGCGACTTCTGTTCCCCAACTGAGGCTCATTAGGTTCCCCAACCGGGCAAGCTAGAGGACCCCGGACGTGCCGCCGGTGCGCGAGGCGTAGGCAATGACGTCCTTGTGGAAAAGGAAAACGATCGCCGCAATGGCGGGGATGATCATGGCCAGACCCGGCACCACGAGACCGCCGGTCATGGTGGGAAAGCCTATGGTGAGGACGAACAACTGAGCCACAAGGGCCGCTGCCCGGGTCCAACGGTATCCACGGAAAAGAAAGTGGCCCACCGCGAACAGCCACACGGAGAAGGCCAAGAGCAGCCCCAGCGTGAAAACGGCGCCCCAGAAGGTCAGCACCGGAGCACCGGTAAGGAGTTGGTACGCGTACCAAGCCGCTGCACCCATCAGGGCCAGGGCTTCGAGAAGGACAACGGCTGAAATTACCGCGACCCCACGGGGCCGACGGCCCGCTGTGGAATTGCTCATTTCGTCGTTTGCCTGCGCATCGGAATTTTCACCCGGCTGCTGTCCGGAAGCGGGCTGGGATGGGTTTACGGGAGGTCTTGACACACTGGCACACTACCGGACATAGTCGTCTAGCAGTGAGGGCACTGGCGGCTGATGTGATGCATCGCTCACGGATTCCGGGCATTTCGACCACTAACACCCCTTGTTTACAAGGCGTTAACATGAAACGCTTGACTCAGACGACCAAGGGGGCCCATGCGGGCCCCTTTCCTTTGGAGCCTCTCGTGAATGTTTTCACAAAAGGCCTATCTAGTTCTCACGAATGGAGTGACTGATCAGCATGGATTGGCGTAACCGCGCAGCCTGCCTCGACAAGGACCCGGAGCTCTTCTTCCCAGTCGGCAACACCGGACCAGCACTTCTGCAAATCGAGGAAGCCAAGAGCGTCTGCCGCCGCTGCCCCGTAGTGGACACCTGCCTGCAGTGGGCGTTGGAGTCCGGACAAGACGCCGGCGTTTGGGGCGGGATGAGTGAAGATGAGCGTCGCGCTCTGAAGCGTCGCGCTGCCCGCGCTCGTCGCGCTTCCTAGACCCAAATACTAAAGAAGGCCGCGGACCATTTGGTCCGCGGCCTTCTTTTGTTAAACCTCGGCGTTGCGTGCGCCCTCCATTATTGGTGGGCAAGGTTCTTTAGTTAAACCTTGGCCCTGTGTGCGCTCCCCCATGTTTCGTGGCCAATCACAGTCAAAAGTCAGGCTCGGGCCAGGTTCAATACGATTTCGACGGCGGTCCCGCCCCCATCGCGCGGGCTCCATTGGATGGATCCACCGAGCTCGCTTGTCACCAGCGTGCGGACAATCTGCAAACCCAGGCCCTCGGTGTACTGACCATCCGGCAAGCCAACACCGTCATCGGCAATGGTCACGGTCAGGAATTCATCATTTCCGTCTCCGTCGGCCCGGTCAGCCAGGAGCCATACGGTCCCTGTGCGCCCCTCAAGGCCATGCTCCACGGCATTGGTTACCAGTTCGTTAATGACCAGGGCCAATGGTGTGGCGAAATCGCTGGGCAGTTCACCGAACAACCCGGAGCGTTCGGTTCGCACCTGCTGGGATGGCGATGCGACCTCGGCTGAGAGCCGGAACTGCCGACCTATCAACTCATCAAAATCAACACTCTGCGTCAACCCCTGGGAAAGGGTTTCATGGACGAGGGCAATGGTGGCCACACGCCGCATCGCTTGTTCCAGGCCCTGCTTCGCTTCGTCGCTGACCATGCGGCGCGATTGCATGCGCAGGAGGGCCGCAACAGTTTGAAGATTGTTCTTTACCCGGTGATGGATCTCGCGGATGGTGGCATCCTTGGTGACGAGCTCCATTTCCCTGCGCCGCAGTTCAGAGACGTCCCGGCACAGGACCAAGGCACCGAAACGGTGTTGTTCATCGCGCAAGGGAATGGCACGCAGGGAAAGGCTGACGCCGCGGGACTCAATCTCGCTCCGCCAAGGCATGCGTCCGGTGACAACCAGTGGCAGTGTCTCGTCCACCATCCGGCGGTCCTTAAGGAGCCCGGCAGTGACTTCGGCCAGTGACCGTCCCTCAAGCGACTCAACTTCGCCGAGTCGCCTGAAAGCCGATACACCGTTGGGGCTCGCGTACTGAACAATCCCCTCGGCGTCCAGTCTGATGAGCCCGTCCCCCACGCGTGGTGCGCCACGGCGTGATCCTGTGGGAGATGCGAAGTCCGGCCAGAGTCCCAGCGTGCCCATGCGGAGGAGATCATAGGCACACTGACGGTACGTCAGTTCCAGCCTCGAGGGCATGCGTGAGCTGGACAAATCCATGTGAGATGTCACGACGGCCAGCGTCCTGCCATTGCGCACCATGGGAACAGCTTCAACACGCAGGGCCATCTCGCTGCTCCAGCTTGTTTCGCTGGAGCGTTCGATCGAGCGGCTGTTCCATGCCTTGTCCACCAGCGGGCGGAGATCGGAACGGATGCCCTCACCCACGAAGTCCGCATGAAACACCGTATGGGATGTCGACGGACGGACGTGGGCGAGGGCTATATAACCGAACTCCGGGTGCGGGAACCACAAAGCAAGGTCCGCGAATGCCAGGTCGGCGACCATCTGCCAGTCACCGACGAGGAGGTGCAGCCATTCGGCATCCCCAGGCCCGAAATCAGCGTGTTCCCTGATGGGGTCTGTAAAGATTGCCACTGCACCTCCATTTGCGACGCCGGGATTGCCCCTAGCGTCGAACGATTGACCTCAAGAGCCTTAATGCTACCGACAGTGAAGCCATGTCGTCGGCTTCGAGCGCGTTGACCTCGTCAAACATGGTCTTGGCACGGCCGAGTTGCTCGGCATTCTGCCCTTCCCAGGCCTTCAGGCGATCTTCAGCGGAGGCGCCTGACTCCGTAGACTCAAGCACCGACGTCGTCATATCCGCGACAGTTGAATAAAGGTCGTCGCGAAGGGCAGCCCTGGCCAGGGCCTGCCAGCGGTCATCACGCGGCAGTGAACTGATCCGTTCCAGCAACGAATCGACGTGGAAGCGGTTGAACACCGTGTAATAGACGTGTGCGACGGCTTCGACGCTGCCACCGCCGGTCTGGGCGATCCTGGCAATATCCAACAGCGCGTAACTTTCGAACAGCTCAGCCCACCTGTGGGCAAGGTGTTCGGGCAAATCCCAACTGCGTGCTTTCTCAAGCCAACCCGAGATGCGTGTCTTGTCTTCGCCGCGGAGGTAGTCCAGCAATTTGGCCCGCAAAGGAGCCAGCATCGGCTTGAACGATTCCACAACCTCGGAAATCGGCTGCGATGCCATTCCTTGCCCAAGGATCCATCGAACGGCCCTGTCGAGCAGCCGGCGGATATCCAGGTGGACTTCGCTCCAGTGCTCAGTCGGGAACGAAGCGGGCAGTGCATTCAACTCCGCCACCATGGGATCGAGATCGTAAATTTCGCGCAGGGCAACAAATGCCTTGGCAACTGCGACCTCATTGGCCGATGTTTCTTCAATGGCGCGGAAGGCAAAGGTAATGCCGCCAAGGTTGATGATGTCGTTGGCCACTACGGTTGCGATGATTTCGCGGCGCAGCGGGTGGGTGTCCAGTTCGGCGTCGAACTTCTCGCGCAACTGCTTGGGGAAGTAGTTCCGGATGGTCTCCGCAAACCAAGGGTCGTCGGCAAGGTTGCTCTCACGCAGTGCCGCGCCGAGTTCGATCTTGGCGTAAGCCGCCAGGACTGCCAGTTCAGGCGATGTCAGGCCCTGACCCTGTTCCAGCCTTGCACGAAGCGTCTCTGTGGTGGGCAGAGCTTCGAGATCACGCTTGAGATCGGCGGACTTCTCCAACCAATCCATCAGCCGCTCATAGCTGGGACTCCACTCGGCAACCCGCGTCCGGTCATTCAACAACAGGATATTTTGGTCGATGTTGTCCTGGAGGACGAGTCGTCCCACCTCATCCGTCATGTCTGCCAGGAACCCGGCCCGCTCTGCTGCCTCAAGCTTGCCGGCAGCGACCATGCGGTCCACGAAGATCTTGATGTTCACTTCATGGTCGGAGCAGTCCACACCGGCCGAGTTGTCGATTGCATCAGTGTTGAGGATGACCCCTTGCAGGGCAGCTTCGATGCGCCCACGCTGCGTCAAGCCGAGGTTTCCACCTTCTCCCACAACCTTGACCCGCAGATCACGCCCGTCCACGCGAATGGCGTCGTTGGCTTTGTCCCCTACGGCCGCATGTGTTTCTGTGCTTGCCTTGACGTAGGTTCCGATGCCGCCGTTGTAGAGGAGATCCGCCGGAGCCAGCAAAATCGCGCGAAGGAGTTCAGGCGGGCTCAGCTGTGTGGTGCCGTCGGGAAGGCCCAGCGCCTTACGCACTTGGTCGGAAACCGGTATGGTCTTGGCCTGGCGCGGGTAGACGCCCCCACCTTCACTGATGAGTGAACGGTCGTAGTCATCCCAGGAAGACCGGGGCAGTTCGAACAGCCGCTGACGTTCCTTGAATGATGCTGCGGCATCCGGTGTGGGATCAAGGAAGATGTGGCGGTGGTCGAAGGCGGCCAGCAGCCTGATGTGACGGGACAGCAACATTCCGTTGCCGAAGACGTCACCGGACATATCGCCAACACCGACCACCGTGAATTCCTCGGTCTGTGTATCCAGATCGAGTTCACTGAAGTGCCGCTTGACTGATTCCCATGCTCCGCGGGCTGTAATTCCCATGGCTTTGTGGTCGTAGCCCACCGAGCCGCCCGAGGCAAAGGCATCTCCTAGCCAGAACCCATACTCGGCTGCGAGTCCATTTGCGGTGTCGGAGAACGTCGCAGTTCCCTTGTCAGCTGCCACCACAAGGTAGGAGTCGTCGCCGTCGTGGCGAACAACGTCCGACGGCGGGACGAGCCTTTCGCCGTCCGCTGAGGTCACAAGGTTGTCAGTGATGTCCAACAGGCCCCGGATGAAGGTCTTGTAGCTTTCGATTCCTTCCGCCATCCAGGCTGCCCGGTCGATCGCCGGGTTGGGCAACTTCTTTGCGAAGAAACCTCCCTTGGCACCCGTCGGAACGATCACGGCGTTCTTGACGGTCTGGGCTTTCACCAGGCCAAGGATTTCGGTGCGGAAGTCTTCGCGGCGGTCGGACCAGCGGAGACCACCGCGGGCGACCTTGCCGAAACGCAGATGCACGCCTTCAACCCGGGGTGAGTAAACCCAGATCTCATACATGGGGCGCGGGAAAGGCAGCCCGTCAATCGACGTCGGGTCCAGCTTGAAGCTGAGGTATTCCTTGTTCTGGAAGTAATTGGTCCGAAGGGTGGACTCAATGAGGTTCACGAAAGTACGCAGGACACGGTCAGCGTCCAACGTTGCCACCTGCTCGATGGATTCGGCCAAGGCCAGCCGTGCCGCTTCCTGGCGTTCGGACCGAAGTTCTTCAGGTACCGCGGGGTCGAACCGTGCGGAGAAGAGCGCGTTCAGGCCACGGGCTACATCGGGGTTGCCCAAGAGCGTGTCGGCGATGAAACCGAAGGAGTTGGTGTTCCCCATTTGCCGCATGTACTTGGCGTAGGCGCGGAGGACCACTACCTGACGCCAATGCATTCCTTCACGCAGAACCAGCCGGTCGAAGTTGTCCGACTCTACGGATCCCGTCACGGCGGCACCGAAGGAATCGCTCAAGAGTTCCCCCGTAGCAAGGGGGTCGACGCCGGCAGGGTACTTAAGTCCGAGGTCGTAAAGGAAGAAGTCACGGTGATCGGAGGTTTCGATCTCGAAGGGACGTTCATCCAAAACTTCAAGGCCGAGGTTGTGGAAGTAGGGAAGGATCTGGCTCAGGCTCTTAGGCTCCATGAGATAGAGCTTGACGCGGGCGTCCTCCTCCAAAGCTTCGCCGGCACCTTCAGGCAGGTACACGTGTACCCCGGGTTTGACCTGCTTCGGTGCCTCCCCCGCCCTTTCAGCCTCGGCTCCGTACTTTTCGAAGCGCTCGATGTCCTCCAGGGCGTCTTCAACTTCGTAGTCCACGCGGTAGCCTGCGGGAAATGCCTCTGCCCACAGCGCGGACAGGACGTCGGCGCTCTCTGCCGACCGGTGCTCGCGGAGGACCTCGGTGATACCTTCACTCCAGGAACGGGATGCCCTCATGAGCCGGTGTTCCAGCTCGGCAACGTTGACTTCGGCCAGCTCAGCGGTGCGCGGCAGCCGGATCCTGAAAAAGACCCGGGCCAGGGCAGACTCAGTGATCCGGGCCTCGTAATCGATGCTCTCGGCTTGGAAGGTTTCCCGGAGTTCCTGTTCGATCCGAAGGCGAACGCTGGTGGTGTAACGGTCCCGGGGCAGGTACACCACGGCCGACATGAAGCGGCCGTAGATGTCCGGGCGAAGGAACAGCTTGGTTCGGCGTCGTTCCTGCAACCGCTGGATTCCAGTAGCGGTTGCCGCCAGGTCCGGTATCTCGATCTGGAACAGTTCATCGCGCGGGTAGGTCTCAAGGATGCCCAGGAGGTCCTTGCCCGAATGGGAGTCGATCGGGAACCCGGCGTTGCGCAGAACAGCATCCACCTTGTCCCGGACAATCGGGATGTTGCGCACGGAACCGGTGTAGGCGCTTGTTGCGAACAGGCCGATGAAACGCCGTTCCCCATTGACGTTGCCCTGGGCGTCGAAGCTCTTGACTCCGATGTAGTCAAGGTAGGCGGGCCGGTGGACAGTCGACCGGGAATTGGCTTTGGTAATGACCAAGGCACGCTTTTCCCTGGCGCG
The DNA here is from genome assembly GCF_900102805.1 of Arthrobacter sp. UNCCL28. Lineage (NCBI taxonomy): Bacteria > Bacillati > Actinomycetota > Actinomycetes > Micrococcales > Micrococcaceae > Arthrobacter > Arthrobacter sp. UNCCL28. The sequence goes on along the minus strand of NZ_FMWE01000001.1, from coordinate 742,179 downwards.
TTTTCGTCCGGCGTCTGTGAGGTGTTGAACCTGGCGCGTGGCGTCCCCGGCGCGCAGGAGCCCAAGGCCGCTGTCTTCACGGAGTTGCAGAACGTCCTCGCCATCCTGGTCCACGAGGTCGTACTCTCGGTATCCGAGGAAAGTGAAGTTGCCGTTGTCGAGCCAGCGCAGGAGATCCTGCGCTTGGCGAAGTTCGGCGATCTGCTCAGGGTGTGAGATGCCCCCAAGAGCTTCGGCCAGCTCCAGTGCCTTACTGCGCATCTTTGGCCAGTCTTCGACCGCTGCACGGACATCGCCCAGAACGCGCTGGAGTCCTTCGACCAATGCTGCACGGGCGTCGTCGCTGACACGGTCAATCTCAACGGCAATCCAGGATTCCATGTGCGAGGAGTTGTCGCCGTCACCCAAAAGATGGGCCACGCTTGGAAGTGCAGCGGTGTCGCCACTGGAAATACCGACGTTGGACGGGACCCGGGAGATGTTCCGGAGCTCCCCGGAAACACGGTCGCGGGTGACTACGAACAATGGGTGCATGACAAGTCGGATCGCGCAGTTTTGACGAACGAGTTCTGCGTTCACTGAGTCCACGAGGAAAGGCATGTCGTCGGTGACGATATACACGACACCTCGGTCAGCTTCACCGGAAATTTCGACGACGGCGTTGCCCGGCATCCGCGACTGGGCGACTTTCTTGTGATTTGTCGCCCGCGAGATCAGCAGCTCAGCCGAATAGGCGCGTGCGTCCTCCTCTGCGAGGTGTTCATAGTAGTCACCGAAGAAACCTTCACGGACAACTGCTGCTTCGGACCGATCCTCCACGCTGGATCCTGACGACATCTACAAACGCCTCCATCACATGTTGATTGCTGCGACTCTGCAGCCCACATTTTGAGCCTAGCGCTTATGTGGGCGGGCGGCTCTGGTATTTCGGCCAAAGGAATTCGCCTTTTGCTGGACAGGCGCACAGACAAGGTTGGCAATGGCAAGTCGAAGTGCCGATTCGGGTGCGCATTCCAAGAGAACGGACCCTGAGAGCAAGGCTGCATCACAAGCTATCGGGTCCGCCGGCAGGTAGGCGTCGATTCCCAACCCCGGCCCAAACCTTTCCCACGCCTCCGCCAATTGCTGCCTTGGCGCATAACCCACGGCCGACTTTTTGACCTTATTAAGGACCACCCGCACCGATGCGTCCGGAACAGCTGCCTGCATTTCGGCCAGGCCACGGACCAGCCGCGGTACTCCGATGGCGTCTGCCGCTCCCACAGCGAAAACCACATCAGCCATTTCCAGGCTCCGCAAAGTTGCCGCGTTCCTGCGTGGAGCCATGGTGTCGAAGCTCAGTTCCTCATCCGATTCGAGACAAAATCCGGTGTCTACCACCACGACATCCGAGACTTCCTTGGCCCGTTCAAGGACGCGGGACATCGCAGCAGCCCTCAGCTCTGTCCATCGGTCCGCACGCGTGGTCCCCGTCAGCACCCGGAAGGAGAATTCTTTCGTGAATACTGGAACCGCCGCGGCCTTCAGCGCTTCCGCGTCAAGGATCCCCTGGTCAGCAAGCCTGCAGGCCTGGGCGAGACCCGCGGCTTCGTCCAACAGCCCCAGGACAGCAGACACGCTGGCGCCATAGCTGTCGGCATCGACGAGGACGACGGATTTTCCTTCCGCCGCCAACTCGGCAGCGATGTTGACCGCCAGCAGCGTCCTGCCGGGGGACCCAATGGGCCCCCACACGGCAAGCACCTGGCCCGAACCCTCCTGCGGGTCCTGTTCAACTTCAGGAGTTGGTACCGATAACGGACCACCTCCGACATCGGCGAAACCTGAGTCCTGGCCCGAGCCGAGCAGGGCCCGTGCGTGACCGCCCCCTACCGCCTCGGATATTCTTGCCGCGAGCACGGAGGGTGCTATGCCTGAAGCGGCCACAACAACTCCAATGGAGTGCAGCCGCCCGGCCTCGACCGGGTCATCCGTGAGCGCCACGACCGAGACCCCGACTGCCCCGAGCCGATCCACCAAGGTAGTGGTTAGTTCGTCACAGCCCTCCGCGACAACGGCTGCCATGGCAAGACCGCTCTGGCAGGCTGCCATAAGCTCGGCAAGCTCCGAACAGCGCCTGACCACCGTCACCGGCCCATGCAGGCCCTCCAGCCCGCCTACTACTGCCTCTTGCGCGGGACCTACAGTAACCACGGGAATGCTCATGGGTTCAGTCCCGCCGGATTCCACACCACTGAAATGCTGGCCTTATTCGCTTGTGCACCCAACAGCTTGGGCATCTGCTCATCCGTCACGAGGACAAGGATCTGGGTGGTTTTGGATGCTCCCAAACCAACGGGTCCAGACACCACCTGCGCAATTTCGGCGCTGGGCAGCAGCAAATGCGGCTCATCAAACGCACTGCTTGAACCGGGCAACGCAACCCAGACGTCGACCCGCGCACCTCCAACGACCTGAACAGGCAGTTCCCCTTCGACGGAAACAGCGACAGGCTTCCGGTTCAGCGCATCGGCCTGCCCCAGGCTTTCCTTGGCGAGAAGCTGGTTCTTCGCGACCCGTTGCAGAGCTACCCGGCCGTCGGCCCAGCCGCCCTCTACGGTGACGTACCCGGACTCAAGATCGTCCAGGCGCACATTGGCAATCGAGAGGTCCGCCATGGTGACCGCTTGGCCAACTGCGATTTCTTCGCGCGCCGTGTAGACCTGCGTCGTTCTGTCTGCCGAGCCAACCAGGGCGATGACGCCGGCAACGGAGACGAGTACCAATAGGATGCCGATCAGCAGCCGGGGATCCTTCCACGACGGCTTCTTCAATCTTGCTGCAGCGACCACTGCCCCTTGACCCATGTCCTGCTACCCCCGGTGAGCTTATGGCAGGTCAATGGACCCGCTCCCTCATTCTTACCGGCCGTTCCCACGAGGCAAAAGCCACTGACCACAAAGTAGCCATAACTGTGGATAAACGCACCAAAAGCAGTCCAACGGTGGCAAAATGGTGCCATGCCCCGATTCCTGACTCTGGCGGATGTCGCCGAACAACTTCAAATCAATTCCCCACAGGCCTATGCCCTGGTGCGCAGCGGCGAATTGAAAGCCATCCAAGTAGGAGGGCGGGGTCAGTGGCGCATTGAGGAGACGATGCTGGAAAAATACATCCAGGACCGCTATGCCGAAGCAAGCCGCATGATCCAGGAGGCAAGAGCCAAGGCCGGCCAGCCCTAGGCGTATCCGCGACGGTAGTTACCAGCCGGGGTATGAGCACAGAGCTGCAACAGCGCCGAACGGGACAGTCATGACCGAGGCCACGTTTCCCGCCCGCCGCGCTTCACCGTCCCGGACAACGGCAATATCAAGGTGGTCCCGGCCCACCCTGTCTATGACACCCCTGATCTTCACGGCAGTTCCGGCTGGTGCGACCAAGTGAAGTACCAGCTCGGACCGGTCCATGGCCAGCGCCCTGAGGACGGATGCGATCCCGGGTAACCCAAGAATCGTCGAGGCGGGTTTCAAGGCCAATCTCCCCAGGCCCCGGAATGTCAGAACTGCAGCGAATGGCACCAACCATTGCTTGGACCCCTCAGCCACAACCAGCCAGTCACCGCCCACACGCCTCACCACCCCTTCCAGGACGGTGTCGTCGGCGAGAAGCAGTGTAATCACTGAGCCAGCTGCACCACGGAGCCGATCACCCAATTCGATCCCGGCAAGCTCCACCCTGGACCGCTCAGTGATCTCGGACTCCGCCGAAAGGGCGTGCCCGGCAGAAAATTGTGCGTCCAGATCGTCAAAGAGAGAGTCCCATCTCATGTAGTCAGACTAGGCTGCAACATGAAGACGGAGCGAATATGGCGTTATCCGGCGATCCGGATTGGACAGAACGGCTGCAACGTGTTCAGAATAGGCCTAACGATGTCAAAATGCATCAAACTGCATCAAACGGAGCTTGGGGGCTTTGAGTGGCAAGAACAGTACGCAGCGACGCCTGCCTCGCCGGGACAATCCTGGGACTTGGGCTGCTGCTTTTCTACGTGGGCACCATGCTCTTGGATCAATGGCGGTCAGCGGATCACCACAACCAAGTCATCTCCATTGAGGACCTGATCGGTTTCATCGCGAACGGTGCTGGTGCAGCACTGGTGGCGTGGTGGATTCTCTCATTTGTGCTCGCATTCTTCGCATCGCTTTTGCACCGTAGGGGAAAGAAGGCCAGCGCCAATGCCCTGGCAAAGTTCAGCCCTGCTTTTATGCTGCGGATTGCCGCAGCGGTCCTGAGCTTGAATCTCCTGGGTGCCACTATGGCCCAGGCGTCCGCTCCCCTACCCGAGCCCGGCTGGGGACCCACAGCTGTCAACAGCCGAACCTCTCCGCACCCTGCCTGGACTCCCAAGCCCGCTGCGGGGTCCGCTCCCGATTTGCAGAAAACCGGGTCCATCGCCAAGGCAAACTCCCTTGATCCACGGTGGAAGCCCCAGCCTCCCCTCGCCGATCCCGGACTTCTCAGCCGGTCGCCGATGAGACAAGGGATCCCTCCAGAAGAATCCGGTGTCGTCGTGAAGTCAGGAGACACTCTTTGGTCTATTGCAGCGTCACGGCTGGGTCCCCTTTCAACCGATGTCGAGGTCGCGCTGTTGTGGCCCAAGTGGCACGCCGCCAACCGTTCGGTCATTGGCGAGGATCCTTCAGTGTTGGTCCCGGGCCAGGTCCTGCGGCCGCCCTTGCCGGGCTGACAATCCGGTAAACGACTACTAAAAACGTGACCCGCTCAGGGGTCCCCCACAAGCAACACAAGCGTCATCCCAGCAGAAGCCACCAGAACAGGGCGTCCCCACGCCCGGGTTCATGTAGTGAATGCCTGAGGTATGACCATGACCGTTGCGACCGCGAGCCGGCCCACGGACCGCCAGAACTCCCAACGACCATCTCCCGGTTACGGTTCGAACAGTTCGGACATTGACGTTCGGCTGGTTGCACGCAGTATCGCGCAGGCAGCGTTGGAGGTTCTGGCAGGTACCCGCGCCCTGACCCAGCTCTCACGTTCCCTTGATCCTGACTGCTATCTATCCCTGCAGCACAGGGCTGCCCTCACCCGGAAGCACGCCGCCAGGGTCCGGGGAAACCTTCATCCCCACCGGAGCCCTATGGTCCGCTCTGTTCGAGCCTGCTCAATCACCGAGGACATCTGCGAGGCAAGCATTGTTGTTGCCGAAGAACAAAGATGCCGCGCTGTGGCCATGAGACTGGAACGGTTGGATGGAGTGTGGCGGGTTACGGCTTTGGAAATCGGTTGACCCCGGAGCAGCCATCCGCGGACAACAAAAAAGCAGGCCCCGGACGCTAAGTCCGGGGCCCGCCCTATTCTTTGACCAGCCCTTTCATGGCATGCCACCAGCAATGCCAGTTGCGGCCACTACATCAGAGGATCAGCGACGCTTCTTCTTGGCAGGTTTGCGCTGCTCCTGGCCGGCTGCCTTGGCCGGATTGCCGGAACGACCGGACGTGCGGCCCTCGACGCGGGTTTGGGTCCCACCATCTTCACCCGGCGCGGTGTACTGCAACTGCGCCGGCTTCTCCGGCGCCTGCAGGCCCGCTGCCCGAATCTGCGGTTCATGATGTTCAGTGTGCGTCCCGGCGGCGGTGTCGTCGGCAACCACCACGTCCTCGGCCGGCGTTACTTCCACCTCAAGGTTGTAAAGGAATCCGATGCTCTCTTCACGGATGGCTTCCATCATGGACTGGAACATCACAAAGCCCTCGCGCTGGTACTCCACCAGGGGATCACGCTGGGCCATCGCCCGGAGACCAATACCTTCCTTCAGGTAATCCATCTCGTAAAGGTGTTCCTGCCATTTACGTCCCAGGACCGACAACACAACACGTCGTTCCAGTTCGCGCATGCTCTCGGAGCCAATGGCCTCTTCACGGGCCTGGTAAACCAGTCGGGCGTCGGAAAGAATCTCATCCTTCAGGAAATCGGCAGTGACACGGGACTTTCCACCGGCTTCCTCGATGATCTCTTCGGCCGTCACCGTGGCCGGGTACAACGTCTTCAAGTTGGCCCACAGCTGGTTGAAGTCCCAATCGTCGCCTGTTCCCTCGGCAGTGGCTGCCTCGATGAGTGCGTTGATGGTGTCTTCAAGGAAGAACTGGACCTTCTCGTGCAGGTCGTCGCCCTCAAGGATACGGCGGCGGTCGCCATAGATCGCTTCACGCTGCCGGTTGAGGACGTCGTCGTACTTGAGAACGTTCTTGCGCTGTTCAGCGTTGCGACCTTCCACCTGCCCTTGGGCAGAGGCGATGGCACGGGAGACCAGCTTCGATTCAAGCGCGACATCATCGGGCACGGAGCTGTTCATGAGCCGTTCGGCCGCACCCGAATTGAACAACCTCATGAGGTCATCAGTCAGGGAAAGATAGAAACGGGATTCGCCGGGGTCACCTTGACGTCCTGAACGGCCGCGCAGCTGGTTGTCGATCCGGCGGGATTCATGCCGCTCAGTTCCCAGAACGTAGAGCCCGCCAAGGTCCAGGACTTCTTCGTGCTCATCTTTGACCGATTGCTTGGCGGCAGAAAGCGCCTCGGGCCAGGCCGCCTCATACTCCTCCGAGTTTTCCTCGGGATCGAGTCCACGCTTCGCCAGCTCTGCAATGGCAGTGAATTCCGCGTTGCCGCCAAGCATGATGTCAGTACCGCGACCTGCCATGTTGGTTGCAACGGTAACGGCGCCTTTTCGTCCGGCTTGCGCAACGATCGAGGCTTCACGTGCATGGTTCTTGGCGTTCAGCACCTCGTGCCGGATACCTTCTTTGGCCAACAGCTTGGAGAGGTACTCGCTCTTTTCCACGCTGGTGGTGCCTACCAGCACCGGCTGGCCTTTCTCGTGCCTCTCGGCGATGTCCTGCACTACGGCGTCGAACTTTACGACCTCGTTCTTGTAAACAAGGTCCGGCTGGTCGATCCGCTGCATGTCCCGGTTGGTGGGGATGGGCACCACACCCAGCTTGTAGGTGCTCATGAACTCAGCCGCTTCAGTCTCGGCCGTGCCGGTCATGCCGGCGAGCTTTGAATACATGCGGAAGTAGTTCTGCAGTGTCACGGTGGCGAGCGTCTGGTTCTCGGCCTTGATCTCGACATTTTCCTTGGCCTCAATGGCCTGGTGCATGCCTTCGTTGTAGCGACGCCCGGCGAGGATACGGCCGGTGTGTTCGTCGACAATGAGGACCTCGCCGTCGAGGATGACGTAGTCTTTGTCGCGCTTGAAAAGCTCTTTGGCCTTGATGGCGTTGTTGAGGAAGCCGATCAGGGGGGTGTTGGCGGATTCGTAAAGGTTTTGGATTCCGAGGTAGTCCTCAACCTTTTCGATACCGGCTTCGAGTACGCCCACCGTGCGCTTCTTTTCATCGACCTCGTAGTCGACTTCGGGTTGCAGGCGGAGAACGACTTTTGCGAACTCGCTGTACCAGCGGTTGGTGTCGCCTTGGGCAGGGCCGGAAATGATGAGCGGAGTACGGGCCTCGTCAATCAGGATGGAGTCGACTTCATCGACGATCGCGAAATTGTGTCCGCGCTGAACGAGTTCACTGGCATCCCAGGCCATGTTGTCGCGCAGGTAGTCGAAACCAAACTCGTTGTTGGTTCCATAAGTGATGTCCGCAGCGTACTGCTGCCGCCGGACCGCGGGATCCTGGTTGGACAGGATGCAACCGCTGGTCAGGCCCAGGAACCTGTAAACGCGGCCCATCAACTCGGACTGGTATTCGGCGAGGTAGTCGTTGACCGTGACAACATGGACACCCTTGCCCGCCAGCGCGTTCAGATACGCGGGCGCGGTTGCCACGAGGGTCTTGCCTTCACCGGTCTTCATTTCCGCGATGTTGCCCAGGTGAAGTGCAGCGCCGCCCATCAGCTGGACATCGAAGTGGCGCATGCCCAAGGTACGGGAAGAGGCCTCACGTACAGCGGCGAATGCTTCCGGGAGGAGCGCTTCCAGGGTCTCGCCGTCTTGGTGGCGGGACCGGAGATGGTCGGTTTCCTCGCGGAGTTCGGCGTCCGTGAAGGACTTGAAGGAGTCTTCCAGGGCATTGATGGAATCGGCATAGTTCCGCAATTGCTTGAGTGTCTTTTTGTCACCCGTGCGGAGAAGTTTTTCGATTAGTGATGCCACGTGAAATTGCTCCCAGTCTCATGCTGCCGAATTCTGGCTGTTTCAGTCTACGGGAGAGACCAGCACCACGTGGCCGCGTTCACCTCTCAGCGGACTGGCCGGTGGCCAAGGGGTCCACCCCGTCCTTCAGCGCGATCAGCCACGGCTTGGGCGAGATCGCCTGCGAGGTCCCCCACCGGCCACACCACGACGTCCTGCAACCTGAGCCAGCCCGCCATGAGTTCCAGCTCGGCAGCAAGTTCGACGGCGGTATCGGCTGGAGCACCAAGCTCAGCAAACGCCGAGCGCACCAGAAGGCGGCCGGTTGCGCGGTCTGCCTTCAGATCCACCCGTGCCACGATTCCGTCCCTGAGAAGGAACGGGAGTACGTAATACCCGAATTGACGCTTGGCCGCGGGAGTGTAGATCTCTATCCGGTAATGGAAACCATGCAATTCCTCAAGTCGCCGCCGTTCAAAGACCAACGAGTCAAAAGGGCTCAGCAATGCACGGCCTTCAGCCCTGCGTGGCACCCTGGCGGTGATGTGCTTGTAGGTTTCCCTGTCCCAACCACGCACCGACACTGGCAGGAGGCGGCCTGCCTGGACCAACCGCCGGACCGACTCCGCTCCTGCCTTCACAGGTGTCCGGAAGTAGTCCGAAAAACAGCGGACAGTGCCGATTCCGTGGGCTTGGGCGGCAGCATCCATCAGGCGGTCGAGCGAGTCCTCGGCAGTTCCCGAGGGCGCGGCAATGTCAGGAACAACCCTGGAGGTCAGGGTGTACTTACGCTCGAATTGCGGTGTCCGCGACGCGGCCGAGATGCGTCCTTGTTCAAACAGGTGCTCCAGGACCCGCTTAACGATGTTCCAGTTCCATCCCCAATTGCCACGGTCAGCTGCCTCCTCGTGCCCGAGTTCAGCCGTAAGTTCCGAGGCAGTCATAGGGCGTCCTGCACTGAGGGCGGCCAGAACGCGGTCTTCCATATCCTGGCGGACATGCGGTTCAAGGTGGTGGGCTCCCACCCACGACCGCTTTTGCCACACCAGAAGGTCTTGAAAATGCTCCGGGCGGATAAAGCTCGCCTCGTGCGCCCAATACTCCATCATCCGGCGCGGCTTTCGACCTGCCATCGTGTGCAGGATCCCGGGGTCGTAGTCGCCCAACCGGGAAAAGAAGGGAAGGTAGTGACTTCTGGCCACCACGTTCACGGAATCGATCTGAACAAGCTGGAGTTGGGCAAAAGTCCGGCCCACCGCCCGTGCTGTCACGGGGCCGGCGGGCCGGATTTTTGCCAATCCTTGAGCTGCCAATGCGATCCGCCGTGCCTCTGAGAGGCTCAGCGAAGCGGTCATGGAAGTCCCTTCATACGGGCAATAATGCCTTACTTTGCGGTGGACGCCTGGTCATCGGAACGGTAGGCGTGGATTTTCTCTTCCACGGCTTCCTCGCCGGGTTCACAGGTGGAGTCGAGAGTGATCACGCCGTAGGTCCAACCACTACGGCGGTAGACGACCGAGGGCGCATTGGTTTCCTTATCCAGGAAAAGGTAGAAGTTGTGGCCAACGAGTTCCATGTTGTCCACAGCGTCATCCAGCGTCAGGGAAGCAGCGGGGAAGACTTTCCGGCGGATCAGGACGGGCGAGTCGCCTGCCGGAATGTCGTTCTCGATCTCATAGGGAGAACGCTCGTCTGCCGCCGGCGCGGGGTCCTGGTGATTGCTTGCTTCGAGGTAGAGCGGTTCGCTCGCGCTGGCTGGTTCCAGTGTTGCAGTGGCTTCGCGCACGGCCTTCGGCGTGTGGCGGCCGTGGTGGACCTTTTTCCGGTCCTTCGCGCGCCGAAGCCTCTCAAGAAGCTTGTTGTATGCCAGATCGAAGGCAGCGAATTTATCGTCGGCTGTGGCCTCGGCACGGATGACGGGGCCCCGGCCCAGGACTGTCACTTCAACGGTGAGCTGGCCCGGCGTCTGCCGCGGGTTGGTTTCCTTGGAAACCTTGGCGTCGACTCGCTGGACCTTATCCCCCAGCGACTCAATCTTCGAGATTTTCTCGCCGGCGTATTCGCGAAAGCGGTCGGAAACTGTGAGATTTCGTCCGCTGATCATGAACTCCATGGTGCCCTCCAAATAACTCAGGTGACACGACAACGACGCTGTTGGGGGCTTGTCTGACGGACAGTCGAGCCCCTTTCCGAGCCGCTATCGACAGGTACATCTATTCTTGGTACCCACAACCGACGTTAGTTCATCGTCACGCGTTATTCATCCTTTGCTCGCTTATTTTTTGATTGAGTCTTGAAGACTTCATCCGGATCGCGCCCTATGGAGTTGGAAGCGTAGGCTGGTGGCCTCGTGGCCGCGAGGACAACGGCGCCACAGACCACACCGCCCGCAGCTTCCACTGCCCGGGCTGCTTCGGCAAGGGTCGCGCCGGTGGTGAGCACATCGTCTACAAGAAGGCATTTCCTGCCCTTGATTTGTTGGAGGTATCGGCCTTTTACCCGCATGGATCCACGGACCCTGCTGGCCCGGGCACCTCTTCCCAGTCCCTTCTGGCCTGCACCGGAGTGCCGTGTCCCCTTCCTGCCCGGAAAGCCGGCGGTCCGCTCCAGAAGGTCTCGAAGCGAGTCCCTTCGGACCGCGGATGCCGGTGAAATAACTCGCTTTTCCAAAGCGTCAAGGCTTGTGCACTGGGGCAGCATGCGTCGTATCCGCACGACGAAAAGCAAGAGATGCACCGGACTGAATCCCCTTTTTCGGTAGGCCCGGCCACTTGTAGGAACCGGCACAAGGAAGAATCCGGATTCATCACCAATGGCCCGCCGCACCGCGTTGCCAAGACAATGCGCCAGGACCCCGGCCAAGCGCCACTGGCCCAAGTGCTTGAAAGAGAGGATGCACTGGGCCAGTTCGTCACGGTAGGGCCCAGCGGCAACAACTCCCATCCTTGCCGCGCCATCGAACCCAACCAGGGCGGGCGACTCCTGTTCTGCGCGGAACGGCCGGCTGCAGAGTTGTCGGACCCGCTTGGCACAGGCCGCACACAACACGGTGTCTTCCGCAGAGCAACAAACGCAATCCACAGGCACCAGCAGGCCCAGCAGGTCAGTGGCAGTGCCTTGAAGCACCGCCAGGAAGCGGCCAAGAGGCTGTCGGTCAGGAGCACGCCGACGAGCCTGCACAGGATCCACCGGGTGGAGGTCGGGGTCTTGGTCCCGCCGTGGCTGCCTGGCACGGGTAGCCGCACGAAGCTCCCGGAAGCCGTGCTGGTCAAGAGCGGTAGCCATGGCAGTGCTGTGCGGCCCGAAGGAGCCGTCCCTGGTTTCCTTTTCTGCCCTGGTCATGGCAGCAAGCATGCAGGGAACCAAACCCGACGGAAAGGCATGCCCCACCCTATGTGCACAACGCGGACTCTATCTGCTCCCTGGTCAGCCGGGGAAAGCGGGCTCCGTAGGTCCTTTAAGCTGGAGTTCCCAGCCGTTTCCTACCCGTTGGAACACGCCGTCCTCGGATTGACCGTAAATCTGCTCCGAGCCATTACCGGCGCTGAGGCTGGTCAAGCCGTCCCACGGAGCCAACTGTTGTGGTTCGCCCGACTCCAGCGAAAGCAGTTCAGGGACCACGGTTCCACTGGCCGATCCAGACATCACGGCCACTGTTGAACTGTTAACCCAGACACCCTGGTCAACCGAGCCGCTGCTGACCAAGGTGATGGGCGCAGTGAGGTCCTTGGGCACGCCGTCGGCATTTCGGACTATTCCGGTAATCTGCACCGTTGACTTGCCGTTTGCCTGGGAAATGACCAGCGCCCGGGTCCCTTCCCGGGAAACCCTGAAGTCCTTGACGGTCCGTCCGGACAACCAAGCCGGAGTCAAGGTGACATTGGGAATGGCCATGCCCGGGGCAACCCCCGTGGGTTTGAAAGCCACCACTTCGGCCGCTCCGTTGGCGCCCGGCCCGGCTGTCCAAACCCAATCGTGGGGGCTGAAGGAAGGCCCTGTGAGAGTGCTCCTGGTGGTCAACTGGCGTGCCGGCTGACCGGGTTCAATCGCATACAGGGTTGTCTTGTCCCCGTTGAGGAACGCCGCCGTTTGGGAAACAGGCGATTCAGCCGGCGAGTGGGGGCCCAGGCCGGACACTGGTTGCATGTCCGGAAGCGGAGTCATCCGGTTATTTTCATACCGCACCAGATCGCCGTTGCTGACAGCTATCTGACGGGCCGGAACGCTCTTGTCCACTACAGGAGGCAAGACTGTTCCGTTGTCCTCAACCCGGACAAGGTCCTGATCGGCGCGAAGCTGGACGTTGATGACATCAGGCTGGTCCCGGAAGGTCAGAGCCAACTGGTTCTGCATCCTCTGGCGGTCCTCTGCCGATGCATCGAACAGTTCCTTGGCGGAGAGGTCGACCTGCGCAGACCCGGACACCACAGGCACGGATTCGCGTGCGAGTTTCATCCCGGACGGGAAGGCACTGACCACTGCACCCCGAAGGTACGGAGCCGGCCCTGCAAGCACCGCTGAAGTCATGGACTTGACGGTGTTCTTCTTGATGAACCAACGGTAGTCGGGCACGGCATAGGTAAACGTGGGGTCATAGAAGTAGATGGGGAATGCCCCATAAATTACCTTGAACGTTTCTTCCGGTATGGCCGTACCGTCGGGCACCTTCGAAATCCGCCACTGGCCTTCCACCTGCTCAAGGGTCAGCGGAATGGTCTCCTTGGTACCCGGCGGGAACTGCGTGGCCACGCCATCGGCGTCAACCGAATAGGCAACGTCCAATTCGTAGAGGTACTCGTTTTCCCCAGCTGCTTTGACTACCTGTGCTTCACGGAAAACAATGGCCCGCTTGTCTGGTTTCCATGTAACGGACTGTGCCTGGGTCAAATACTGGCGCGCAACAGGGTAGTCATCCTCATACCCGCTGCCGGCCATGTAGAAATCCTCGATCACGGTCTCCGGGCTCGATCCCGCACGCGGGGCCGCAGGAAAGAAGACTGGTGCGTTGGGATTGCCCGCACCTTCGTCCTTGCTTTTACCGACGGGCCCGGACCGCGGAATCTGGGCACAGGAAGCCAGCAGCACCATCAGGACAGCAAGAACCGCAAGAAACGCCCGCCGGCGCCTTGGCCCGGTCATGCTCACGCCTCCCTCCCCGCTTGATCGTCAGGAGCAGACTTCGCGGCGTCCGGGCGCTGGCGCTGCAGGCCGGCTCCGGAGTCCGCGCCCAGGATGAGCATGTGCCGCTCGTTCGCGCTCCCGGTCCCGGGGAATTCAATATCGGCCGGTTCAAGCTGAAGCGGAGACTTCACAATGGTGCCTCCCTGCCGGAGGGGAAGTGTCAGCCGGAAGTTCGAACCCGATCCCTTGCGGCCCCACGCCTGAAGCCAACCATTGTGCAGTTTGGTGTCCTCTGCGGCAATGGACAGGCCCAGGCCACTGCCTCCGGTGGTACGGGCACGGGCGGGGTCGGCCCGCCAGAAACGATCGAACACCCTGGCTGCTTCTGCCTGGGTCATCCCGATGCCGTGGTCCCGGACCGACACTGCAACGGCCTCATGGTTGGCTGCAACTGAGATGTGGATCGGTTTCCCTTCCCCATGTTCCAGGGCGTTCAGCAACAAATTGCGAAGGATCCGGTCGATCCGCCGGGAGTCCATCTCCACCACGATGCTCTTTTGCCGGGCATTCAGCCGGACCTCGGAGCCGTATTCTGCTGCAACAGGTGCCGCACCTTCCATGACATGGGAGATCACCTGGAAGATGTCCTGGGGTTCTGCATCCAGGACTGCTGCCCCGGCGTCGAAGCGGGAGATTTCCAACAAATCCGAGAGCAGGGACTGGAACCGCTCAACCTGGTGGTAGAGCAGTTCGGCTGACCTCTTGTTCATGGGATCAAAGTCATTACGGGCGTCAAAGAGCACTTCGGCAGCCATCCGGACAGTGGTCAGCGGGGTACGAAGCTCATGCGAGACGTCGGAAACGAATCTCTGCTGCATTTGCGACAAAGTGGCCAGCTGGGTGATTTGCTCCTGGAGGCTGGCAGCCATGTGGTTGAAGGAAGCGCCCAACCTGGCTACCTCGTCCTCGCCCTTGACCACCATGCGCTCCTGGAGCTGGCCGGCCGCGAGCTTTTCGGAGACCACCGCAGCGTGGCTCACAGGACTGACCACGTTGCGCGTCACGTACCAGGCGATCGCCCCGATCATCAGGACCAGTGCAGCTCCACCGGCCCAGAGCACGTTCTGGATTTCGTCCAACGTTTGCTGGGCAGTGTTGAGGTCGTAAATCAGGTAGAGCTCATAGGAGGTGCCGTTGAACGTCACCAGGTTTCCGACGGCGATGCCCGGGCGGTCCTCATTGCCTACAGGGAACTGCGTGGAGGCCCAAAACTGCTGCTTGCCACCCTCCTGCACGGCTTTCCGGAGCTCGGGAGGTATGACCCGGACCGTCAACTGGTCCGAAGCGCGCGACTCGACCCAGCGGTTACGGGGTTTTGTCTGCTCTGGCTTTGCTTCGAACACGTAGCGCCGTTGGATGACCGAACCCCGGCCCTCCACGGCCGTCAGGGTGTCATAGACCAAGGTAATGACGCTGGACTGATCGGTGACCTGCGCGCCGTCGAACGTGTCCTGGACCTGTTTGACGTTGTATCGGGTCTCCGACTCTGCCTGGGCGAGCCGCTCCTGGAAAAGGTTGTTGGCAATTTGGTTGGACAGGTAGGCGCCCACTATCGCAAAGGATGTCACGGCCAGTAGAAGGGTGGTCAGGACGGTACGGAACTCAAGGGACCGCCGCCACCGGCGCAGCACCGAGCGCCAAAGGTAGCGAAGCCCAGGTTTGATCTGCCGGACTCCAATGGACACAAGGCGTGAGACCCGCAAAACAAGGATCAGTCCGCGCCGTGTCCAGATCCGTGCGCGGGAAAGGAGCCATGGCAAGGTGCGGGTATTCCGGCCGGGCTGCTTCGGGTCCGGTTGACCGGGGCCCCCGGCGGACGATTCGCCAGTCGCTTCGGGGGTCGGTGGCAAGGCCGGGGTCGAATGGTCGACTCCGGCCGCCTCTGGACCCTTGGTCCCGAGGTCTCCTTCTGCCATGCCGGCTTTGCCGGCCGGGGACTCAGGAACCTGCTTTATATCCGACACCACGCACCGTCAAAACGACCTCGGGCGCCTCCGGGTCGCGTTCGATCTTGGACCTCAGGCGCTGGACGTGGACGTTGACCAGGCGCGTGTCCGCGGCGTGCCGGTAGCCCCAAACTTGTTCGAGGAGCAACTCCCGGGTGAAAACCTGCCAGGGTTTGCGCGCCAATGCCACCAGGAGGTCGAACTCCAGGGGGGTGAGCGAAATCCGGTCGCCGCCGCGGGTGACCAGGTGGCCTGCGACGTCGATGGTGACGTCGGCGATGCGCAGCGTTTCGGGGGCCTTCTGGTCGCCGGGACGGAGTCGCGCACGGACCCGCGCCACCAGTTCAGCCGGCTTGAAGGGCTTGGGCACGTAATCGTCGGCTCCGGACTCCAGTCCCCGGACCACATCGGAAGTATCGGACTTTGCCGTCAGCATAACGATGGGCACATCGGATTCACCGCGGATCTGGCGACAGACTTCGATGCCATCGGATCCGGGCAGCATCAGGTCCAGCAGCACAAGGTCCGGCTTGGAAGAGCGGAAGATCTCCAACGCCTGGCCACCGTCTGCGCAGAACACCGGCTCGAAACCATCATTGCGCAGGACGATGCCAATCATCTCTGCGAGTGCTTCGTCGTCGTCAACTACCAGAATGCGTGCCTTCATAGTTATATATTCCCTTATCACCAAGTCTTTGTCCCGTTGGGCACAGCGCACGGCATGGCGCTCCAAGGGCAGTTCCACCGTACTGCACATGCGTGGTGGCCTGCCTGCCGTGGCTGCCCGGGCGTCAGGCTATGAGGGACGACGGCGGGCCTATAGGCTGGGGGCCAAGGCGCGTTTGGGGACGTCGGACGTCGGCGGGCAGGGTCTTATGGGGAGGATATTTTGTCACAACCAGAGCACGGCCGGGGTGCTTCACCAGGCAACCAGCCAGCGTGGGGAAACCAACCCCAATGGGGTGGTCCCCCGGCATGGGCAGCCCCCCAAGGCGGCGGCCAGTATGGCCAAGGACAACCGGCGCCGGGATGGCCACCGGGTCCACCGTATGGACAACCCCTCTATGTCGCTCCGCCCAAGCCGGGCGTTATCCCGCTGCGGCCGTTGCAATTCGGCGAAATCCTTGACGGCTCTTTCCAGACAATCCGCCGCAATGCGGCTTCCATGTTCGGTTCTGCGCTTATTGTGCAGGCCATCGGTGCCGTGCTCATTGGTATTGTCACGCTGGGAATGTTCCAGCTGACCATGTCCTTTGAATCAGTCAACTCAGAGGCTGACTTCAACGAGGCCATGGGCCCCTTCCTCGCCATCATGGCGAGCACGTTGGGTGTCTCGGTCCTGATCGGTTTTCTTGGTTCGGTACTCCAAGGCGTCCTGGTGGTGCCCGTGGCGCGCTCGGTCCTGAACCGGCGGACGGGTTTCAAGCAGATGTGGAAGTTGGCCGGCAGGAGAATCCTGCCGCTGTTGGGTGTCGCAGTCCTCCTGACCCTCGGCGGGCTGCTCGCCGCCGCCGCAGTGGTGGGTATTGCCGTTCTGCTCTTCACTGCCATGGGGCCCGGGGCTTTGCTGGTTGTCCTGCCTCTTGGGCTTGGGTCGGTGGTCTTGTTCGTCTGGATCGGGCTGAAGTTGATGCTGGCGCCCGCCGCGATCGTCGTTGAGCGGACAGGTGTCTACGACGGACTCCTGAGGTCCTGGCAGCTGACCAAAAACAACTGGTGGCGGATCTTCGGCATCACCTTGGTGGTGGCGATCATGGTGGGCATCATTGCCCAGATCGTCCAGATCCCCGCGTCCTTGGCAGCTACGGCTGTTGGCGGGGTAGTCAATCCCCACCCCGACGCCGAGGCAATAGCCTCCAGCCTGGTGGTCACCACTGTGATTTCCTCAGCCATCGGTGCGCTTGTGGGGTCTGTGACGTTTGCTTTCCAGGCCTCCGTGTTCGGCTTGATCTACATGGATCTGCGCATGCGCCGTGATGGTTTGGATGTTGAGCTTATGAGGCTGATGGAAACCGGAGACGATCCCGAGGGAATCCCTGGCAGTCCGTCGGTCCTGGGTCCTCACTCCGGCGCTTCGACCCGGAATCAAGGCTGGCCGCCGCAGGGCACACAGCCCCCTGCCGCGCCTCCCGGGCCCTGGCCGCCGCAGGGCACACAGACCCCTGCCGCGCCTCCCGGGCCCTGGCCGTCGCAGGGCGGACAGCCCCCTGCCGCGCCTCCCGGGCCCTGGCCGTCGCAGGGCGGACAGCCCCCTGCCGCGCCTCCCGGGCCGTGGCCGCCGGCATGAGGACTATTCCACTGGAACCCACCATGTGGGCGGCCCAGGAGCCGCCCGTGACACCGGACCGTGAAGAGGCGCGGCGATGGGCGGCCGAGGAACTCTCGAAACCCCAATACCCGGACGCGCAACCCGGTTGGCTGGACCAATGGTGGCGCGACTTCCTCGACTGGTTGTCGTCCCTGGAAGGCGACGCATCGGGTCAAGGACCGGATCTTGCAGTTCCGCTCATGATCGCGTTGGCCCTTGCACTCATCATTGCTGCGGTCATCGTGGTCCGGCCCCGACTGAACGCCCGCCGAAAAGCCGCTGGAACGGACATCTACGGCGATGACAGCAGCCTGGACTCGGAGGGCTACAGGAAGCGCGCGGCAACCGCAGCCGACGACGGCGACTGGCCGTCCGCCGTCGTCGACCAGTTCAGGGCGATTGTCCGCTCCGCCGAAGAGCGGGAGATCGTTGATGCCCGTCCCGGGCGGACCGCTGACGAAGCGGCAACCCAGCTGGGGCAGGTGTTTGGCACCGCGCAGTCCCGGCTGGACGCAGCCGCGCTCCTTTTCGATGCCGTGCGTTACGGCGAGCAGGGGGCAACGGCTCCGGACTATGAGTCCGTCCGCAGGCTCGATGCAGACCTCCTTGACATGAAGCCTGACTTCGCCGGACAGGCCCACGCAGGTTTCGCGGTGCCGCGATGACTACTTCCACGGTGGCAGACACCACGACCCACGGTGAAGCTCCCGCTCCCCAGCAGTCGGCTGGGAAGACGGCAGGGAAAAGCCTCCGTACCTGGTTCCGGAAACACCTGGTCTGGATCCTGATCGGAGTCGTCCTGGCTGGGCTGGTAACCTACCTGGCAATCTCCAGTGTGTCGGGCGCAAAAGATCCCCGTCCTTTGTCCGCCCGGAACCCAGCGCCAAATGGTGCAATGGCGGTGGCTGAAATCCTGGCGGATCACGGTGTATCGGTCGCATCGACCGATACCTTCGCGAAGACCATGGACGAGGTGGCCGAAAAGGACGACGCTACCGTCCTCATCTACGATCCCCGCGGTTTTTTGGACCGAACACAGCTTGAAGACATTACGGACGCCGTGGAGCACGTGGTACTGGTCAACCCGCGGCTGAGGACATTGAATGCGCTGGAGCAGGGTTTCCGCCCGGGCGGGGTGGTTCCTGAAGCGACAACGGTTCTTGAACCCCGCTGCGACCTGGACGATGCCGTCGTGGCCGGCAAAGTCTCCGCCCAAGGCGCCATCTATTCCGGACCTGTGGTGTGCTACCCGGCCGCGGCCAAGGGATCCGGCATCTATGCTGCATCCCAGGACGGCAGGGTGGTGGTGCTGGGCAGTACCGACTTGCTCGACAACCAGCATCTGGCCTCTGAAGGCAATGCAGCACTCGCGCTGCGGACTTTGGGGAAGGACCAGAACCTGGTGTGGTACCTGCCCGGCGTGGGAGACGTTTCCGCGACTGACTCAACCCCTACCCTCAACGAGTTG
Organism: Arthrobacter sp. UNCCL28; assembly: GCF_900102805.1. Lineage (NCBI taxonomy): Bacteria > Bacillati > Actinomycetota > Actinomycetes > Micrococcales > Micrococcaceae > Arthrobacter > Arthrobacter sp. UNCCL28. Next base: position 723,136 of record NZ_FMWE01000001.1, on the reverse strand, counting down.
GCTCCCCGCTGGCTTGCGTTCGCTGGACCGTGGATGGGAATCGTGGTGCTCCTGGCCATAGCGTGGCGGGGCCGGCGCATGGGCCCGCTGGTCTTCGAGCCACTTCCCGTGGTGGTGAAGGCTGCCGAGACGGCGGAAGGCAGGGCGCGTCTTTATCAGGACTCGCGGGCAGTGGAGCGCGCAGCCGACAACCTGCGGGCAGGCACACTGGTCCGCCTGGCCAGGCATTTCAACCTGGGAACAGAGGCCACCCCGGAAGCAATTGTGGACGCCTCGGCCGGACACATGGGGCAGCCGGCCCCGGAAGTCAGGTTCGTGCTCCTCGACTTCAGGCCGGAGAACGAAGGACAACTGGTGCAATGGGCACAACAGATCGAACGAATCGAACAGGAGGCGACCACCCGATGAGCAGCCAGCCGAACAGCTACACGGACAGCAACAGCCAACAGGGTGGTGGCGGCGCGCCCCTCCAGGGTGCCGCACCGGACCAAGTCGCGCCGCCCCACCACTCCGCGCCGCAAAATGTGCGGCAAGAAGGGGATCCCTCAGGAAACGGGCACCGCAGCACACAGGAAGACCCGGCCCGGCAGTCCCTGCTGAATGTGCGCAACGAAGTGGGCAAAGCCGTGGTGGGGCAGGATCCCACCGTGACGGGCATGCTCATTGCCCTGCTATGCGGCGGCCACGTCTTGTTGGAAGGAGTCCCCGGCGTGGCCAAGACCCTGCTTGTGAGGGCGTTGTCCACCGCACTGAGTTTGGACACCAAACGGGTCCAGTTCACCCCCGACCTCATGCCGGGTGATGTCACAGGCTCGTTGGTCTATGACTCCCACTCCTCGGAGTTCACCTTCCGTGAAGGCCCCGTTTTCACCAACATCATGCTTGCGGACGAAATCAACCGGACACCACCGAAGACCCAGGCGTCGCTCCTTGAAGCCATGGAGGAACGCCAGGTTTCCGTTGATGGAGTCTCGCGTCCGCTGCCGAGCCCGTTTATCGTAGCTGCGACGCAGAACCCCGTGGAGTATGAAGGCACCTATCCCCTGCCCGAGGCGCAGCTTGATCGGTTCCTGCTGAAACTGACAATGCCGTTGCCAGGAAGGGCCGAGGAGATCGAGGTCATTCGACGCCATTCCACCGGCTTCGATCCGAGGAACCTCGCAGCTGCCGGTGTCCGTCCGGTGGCGGGCGCGGCAGAGCTTTCCGCCGCGCAGGCCGCCGTTGCCCACGTAGCGGTGGCCCCGGAAATCCTCGCGTACATTGTTGACGTTGTCCGTGCCACCAGGTCCGCACCGTCCTTCCAACTCGGGGTTTCCCCCCGCGGTGCCACGGCGCTGCTCAATACGTCCAAGGCGTGGGCATGGTTGTCCGGGCGGGCCTTCGTCACCCCTGACGACGTCAAGGCTTTGTCTTTGCCCTGCCTGCGGCACCGTGTGGGCCTCCGTCCCGAAGCACAGATGGACGGCATCCAGGTCGACGACGTCCTGGGCAGCATCCTTGCATCGGTTCCGGTGCCTCGGTGACTCCGGATGCCCGCATGAATGGCGGCGCCCAAGGCAGCCCTGATACCCAAGTGCGCCCCGGCATGCGACGGACCCAAGGCACACCAGGGAGCCCTGGCAAACCACGGTGCCCCGGATCGAAGGGGGCCACCGGCTGCCGCATGGGTTCCGGCGCGGCCCAGAGTGAGGCGGACTGAGTGGCGGTTTCCGGCCGATTCGTCCTGCTGGCCCTCGCCGGGCTGCTTCCCCTCGTGGTGTTTCCGGGTTGGAACACTGTCTTGTTCGTTGCCATGGGACTGCTGCTGTTGCTGATCCTCGACCTGCTCCTGGCTGCTTCTCCTGCAGGCCTGGCCCTGGACCGGGGGCACCCGGGAAATGTGACGCTGGAGGGCCGGGCAGAGACTGTTGTAACGGTTGCCAACCCCACGCGCAGGAAGTTGCGGGCCAACATCAGGGATGCCTGGCAGCCTTCTGCCGGAGCCACCAATAACATCCAGTCGCTGGTGGTTCCTCCGGGCGAGCGGCGGCGCATGCGGGTGGCCTTGGTTCCCCGCCGCCGCGGTGACCTGGAAAGCCCCCACATCACCATCCGGTCCTGGGGACCGTTGGGTCTGGCCGCCAGGCAGCGCACCCGTGGGTTGCCCGGACATCTGCGGGTCCTGCCTCCCTTTCACTCGAAACGCCACTTGCCCTCCAAGCTCCGCAAGCTCCGGGAACTGGACGGCAAGGCTGCCGTGCAGATCCGGGGAGCAGGAACGGAATTTGATTCCCTGCGCGATTACGTCCGCGGTGACGACGTCCGCTCCATCGACTGGCGGGCTACGGCCCGGCGCACCTCGGTGGTAGTCAGGACCTGGCGTCCGGAACGTGACAGGCGCGTGGTCATCGTCCTGGATACCTCACGCACTGCGGCGGCCAGGATCCAGGACGAGCCCCGTCTTGATACCGGAATCGAAGCGGCATTGCTGCTCTCGGTGCTGGCCGAACGCGGCGGGGACCGGGTTGACTTCCTCGCCTATGACCGCAGGTTGCGTGCAAGGGTGGAGTCGGCATCCAAAGGAAACATGCTCGGCCAATTGGTCCAGGCCATGGCCCCTTTGGAGGCTGAACTGATTGAACTGGACTGGCAGCAGGTCCCGGGACAGGTAAGGGCGGTCTCGGCCCACCGGTCCCTGGTGGTGCTGTTGACAGCGCTCGACGGCGGTGCCCCCGAGGAGGGCCTGTTGCCTACGGTGGCACAGTTGTCGCGACAGCACGTTGTGGTGGTTGCGTCCGTCAGGGATCCACTGCTGGCAGCAATGAAAGAGGAGAGAACCACGGCCAGCCAGGTGTTCCGGGCCGCGGCGGCCGAACGTGCCCTGTTGGAACGGGCTGCGGTCACAGCCCAGCTACGGCAGTTGGGCGCCGAAGTGGTGGACGCCGAGCCCCTTGAGGTCCCACCACTGCTCGCGGATACCTACATCCGGCTAAAAGCTGCCGGAAGGCTCTAGTTCCCGTTTCCGGAAAGGACGGCCATGAACACCCCTATCTACAAGCTGGCACTCGGCGATGACTTCACCAAGCTCGCACCCGAGCTTCAGGAGTACTTTTCACTGGCGGCAGGTTCCGGCTACTACGGCATAGGCGAAGGCGTCTTTGATGTGGTGGGTTGCAAGCAGAAGTGGCTGCGTCCCCTGCTAGCCCTGACGGGACGCGAAGAAGCATTTTTTCCCGAGTTCGGTGAGGGCATCCGCTTCAGGATCGAGAACCATGCGCACGTGGATCCATTTGGACGACCTGCGCTGACCGCCCGCCGGGAAATCTACTTTCCAACGCGGACCAGGCTCTTCCATGACACGACAAGTGCCGTGCTGCCCGAGCCTGGGCAGGAAGGAAACACCCAGGCACGCCTGGTGGACTATGTAGGGCGGTACAGGCGGCTTGTGACCGACTTGGATGTCAGTGTCACTGCCGAGGGCCGGCTTCGTGGTGTCTCCCGATCCAGCCGGCTGCTCCTCGGGCCGCTGCGCATACCGTTACCGGCCGCCCTGGACGCGCGCGCCTACGCGGAGCAATGGTGGGACAGTGCCGAGGGCAAACACCGGATCCAGGTCAAAGTCATCCAGCCGCAAGTCGGTTTGGTCCTGGTCTATGCGGGCCGCTTCGATTACCGGCTTGCGCCCTATCTGCCGGGAACAGCTCCTGGCACTACACTGCCTCGATACGCAGAACCGGACCGTTGGGAACGACGCATTTGACCGCCGGGCACGGCATCAGCATCTGCTAAGAGGTCTTCCCGGACGCTCACGTCAGCCTTGGGCCAGTTGATCAAGTCCGTCAGCAACCTGGGTGAGTCTGGCCAGCACTTCCATTGCCGCTGACGGCTTGTAGCCTGCCAGTCCTGTGGAGGGTGTGACGCGGAGCCCTGTCAGAGCCGATGCCGGCAGTCCGAGCTGGCGCCAGGGCTTCCAAATACTCTCCACGATCTCCGAGGTACGCGGCAGTTGAGCGTCTGGATTATGGGTAGGCAGGGCACCGGCCCAGATGCGTTTGCCGCTTTCCACTGCACCGGCCAGCTGTTCCCATTGACGGGTGGTCAGCGCCCGCAGGGGCAGTGCAACACCGTCGGCTCCAGCTGCCAGGACCCGCTCGATCGGTGCTTCTATTTCCGGCAAGGACACCACAGCCTCGACGACGCCGGCGGACTTCAGTGCCTCGATCACCAACCGCCAGGCCCCGGTGACTTCTTCGCCCGGGACCGATCGCAGTGTCCTGTACCCGCTCGCCGTCGGAATGGTTCCGGCCATGACGGATGCAATGTCAGGTTCGTCCAGTTGGACCACAATGCCTGCACCCGGTACTGCTGCGCCGACGCGGCGCACATGTTCTGCGACCCCGGCAGCCAGGGACTCTGCAATATCGCGCCTGGCGCCATAGTCCAGGAGCGCCCGTTCGCCATTGTGGAGATACAAATTGGCTGCCAGGCTCAGGGGGCCAAGCAATTGGATTTTGAGTTCCGTTGCGGAAACATCCTCGGTGCCGGCGATATCGGCCAGGACGTTGATATCAGTGGAGAGGGCGGAGCGGGCGCGCTGGGCATCCTTCCCGGGTCGGTCCACGAGTCGCCAGCCGTGTGGCTGGACATCGAGTGCAAGGTCCACCAGCAAAGTCCCGGTCCGGCCCACGGCATCCGAGCCAACGCCACGGTCCGGAAGTTCGGGAAGGAAGGGCAGGTGTGGATCTCCCAGCTCGCCCCGGATGATCCGGTTTGCCTCCGCAGGGTCGTTGCCAGGCCATGGCCCCAGGGCGGTTGCGCTGGCGCGCGGGTCATTCACTGCTGCCATGGTCAAACCTGCTGGCTTGAAATCTGGTGGTCCTCGGCGATTGCCTCGTGGTGGCGGATCACTTCGCTGATGATGAAGTTCAGGAACTTCTCGGCGAACGCCGGGTCCAGGTGCGCATCTTCGGCGAGCCGGCGGAGGCGGGCAATCTGGGCTGATTCCCTGCCCGGATCTCCGGCGGGAAGCTTGTGGGTGGCCTTGAGGACTCCTACCTTCTGCGTGGCTTTGAAGCGCTCGGCGAGCAGGAAGACCAGGGTTGCGTCGATGTTGTCGATACTGGACCGGATGGACAGCAACTCATCCATGACGGCGCTGTCCACTTGGCCGGCCAGTGAACTCGCAGCCGGGTTGAAGGAATCGGCGGCATCGGGAAGGGCGTTGTTCTGCTCGGTCATGCGTCCCAGTCTATGGTGCCGGACGGTGCGCACGTGGGTGTTACTTTTGTGCCTCGGACCGCCGCAGGGCGGCGCAGACCGGGGCAAACCGAACGCACGCCCCTGCAATGATGGCAGTATCCCCGAGGCCGGTTTCGGAGCACAATGACAGCATCACTGCAGGTTCGGCAAAGGAGACACCATGAAAATCGCTGTTCTGGGCACAGGCATGGTGGGGCACGCCCTCGCGGGCAAGCTGGTGTCGTTGGGCCATGAAGTCACCATGGGCTCCCGCGAATCCGGCAATCCAAAGGGGCAGGAATGGGCCGCCCAGGCAGGGCCACGAGCCCATGCCGGCTCTTTTGCCGAGGCGGCTGGGCAAGCAGAATTGGTGGTCAATGCCACCCCGGGCACAGTCAGCCTCGCTGTCCTGGCTGAGGCCGGCGAAGCAAACCTCAACGGCAAAATCCTGTTGGACGTCTCCAATGCCCTGGATTCTTCGAGTGGGTTCCCTCCGTCATTGACCGTGTGCAATACCGACAGCATCGCCGAAACAATTCAGCGGACGTACCCGGATGTCCTGGTAGTCAAGTCGCTCAACACGGTAAGCGCACCGGTCATGGTGGAGCCCTCGAGGCTGCCCGGATCCCACGATATTTTCATGGCAGGCAACGATCCCGCCGCAAAGTCCCGTGTTTCGGATCTCCTCCAGGAATTCGGCTGGGCGCACGGGCACATCAGGGATCTGGGCGGCCTCGACGCCGCCCGCGGAATGGAGATGTGGTTGCCGCTGTGGCTGCGGATTTTTATGCAGCAGCCCCAGGGAAAAATGTTCAACATCGGCATCGTCTCTGAATAGCGCCGGCTCCTCCCGCACAGGAAAGGCACGCCCCACCAGGGGCGTGCCTTTCACGGGCTTTGCGGGTCCGCCGGCAGTGCAGCTAGCCGCCCAGCAGCGCCCGGTGGGCTTCCCGCCGTCGTGCTTGTTCGTCAGGGTCGGGTACAGGCAGCGAGGCGATGAGCCGCTTGGTGTAGTCGTGCTGCGGTGAGCCCATCACGTGGTTGCCAATCCCCTGCTCCACAAGTTGGCCCTTGTACAGCACGCCCACCCAATGGGACAACATGTCCACCACTGCGAGGTCGTGGCTGATGAACAGGGCAGCAAAGCCGAACTGCTCCTGGATGTCCTTGAACAGGTCCAGGACTTTCGCCTGCACCGAAACGTCCAGGGCAGAGGTTGGTTCGTCGGCAATGAGGAGGCGGGGGTTCAATGCCAGCGATCTCGCCAGGGAGGCACGCTGCCGCTGTCCGCCGGACAGCTCGTGCGGATACCGTTGAGCGTACGACGCCGGCAACTGGACTGATTCGAGCAGCTCACCGACTTTTTTCCTCGCCTCGGCCGCGCTTGGTTTGGTATGGATCATCAACGGCTCCGCGACGCACTCACCGATGGTCAGGTGCGGGTTGAACGAGGCCGCCGGATCCTGGAAAACGAAGCCGATCTCCTTGCGAAGCGGCCGGAAGGAACGCTCCTTAAAGTCCAGCATCTCGTAGCCGAGAACCTTCAAACTGCCGCCCGTAGCCCGGTTCAGGCCCGCGATGGCCCGGCCAATGGTGGATTTGCCCGAGCCGGACTCCCCTACCAGGCCAAAGACCTCATTTTCCGAGACAGTAAAGCTGACGTTGTCTACGGCCTTGAATCCGTTGCGCCCGAACCTGCCCGGATACTCAATGGTGAGGTTCTTGGCTTCCACCAGGATCTTGCCGTCTTGGTGGAGCCGGCCACGGGCACCTTCGGAGGCCGAATGACGGCCCAGGTGCGGGACGGCGGCAAGCAGCTTCTTGGTGTAGTCCACCTTTGGTTCGGCAAAGAGGACACGGGAAGGTGCTTCCTCCACGACGTCCCCTTGGTACATGACCACTACCCGATCCGCGAGATCGGCTACCACGCCCATGTTGTGGGTAATGAGCACAATGGAGGTGCCGTAGTTGTCCCGCAGGTCCCGGAGCAGCTGCAGGATCTCGGCTTGGACCGTGACATCCAGGGCGGTCGTCGGCTCGTCGGCGACGATGAGGCCGGGGTTCAGGGCCAGCGCTGCCGCGATGACTACACGCTGTTTCTGGCCGCCGGAGAATTGGTGCGGATAGTAGTTGACGCGGGTTTCGGGATCCGGGATTCCTACTTTGCGCAGGGCCTCAACAGCGCGTTGCCTGGCCTCTTTGGCGGAGACCCGTTTTCCGTCCGTGGCGTGGGCCCGGATTCCTTCAGCAATCTGCCAACCAACGGTAAACACCGGGTTCAAGGCTGTGGAAGGCTCCTGGAACACCATGGCAACATCGCGTCCGCGGATTTTACGCAAGGCGGCTTTACTGACACTGATCACGTTGTTGCCGTTGATCACCACGGCGCCGGAGCTTATGGCAGTTTCCGGCAGCAGGCCCAGGATGGTCTTGGCGGTGACCGTCTTGCCTGATCCGGACTCCCCGACGATCGCAACAACCTCGCCGGAGTTCACGGTGAGGCTCACGTCCTTGACGGCGTGGACATCCCCGCCGTCCGTGGCGAACGTTACCTGGAGCCGGTCAATGCTGAGAACGGGTTCAGCGTTGACGGACTTCCCTGACATTTGTCCAAGGTTGGTGGTCATGGCTTACCTGCCTCTTCGGGCTCTGAGGCCGCCGTTGTTGGTGCTGCCGGGGCTGCAGATGGCGCAGCCGGCGTTCCGCCTGCCCGTTTGCGTCCGCGGATCCGGGGATCGTTGAGGTCGTTGATGCTTTCGCCCACCAGGGTCAGGCCCAGGACGGTGAGCACAATGGCGATGCCCGGGAAGACGCCGGTCCACCAAATGCCGGAGGATGTATCAGCCAGCGCCTTGTTCAGGTCAAAGCCCCATTCGGCAGCAGAGGTAGGTTCGATGCCGAACCCCAGGAAGCCGAGCCCCGCGAGGGTGAGGATCGCTTCGGAGGCGTTGAGGGTGAACATGAGCGGCAGTGTCCGCGTGGCGTTCTTGAAGATGTGGCGCCCGATGATGCGCATGCTGGACGCGCCCAGCACCTTCGCCGACTCGACGAATGGTTCAGCCTTGAGCCGGATGGTCTCGGCGCGGATCACCCTGAAGTACTGCGGCACGAAAACCACGGTGATGGAGAAAGCACAGGAGAAGATACCGCCCCAGAAACTGGATTGGCCCTTGCTGATGACGATCGAGATGACGATGGCCAGGAGCAACGTGGGGAAGGCATAGATGGCATCTGCCACCACTACCAGGATGCGGTCCAGCCAGCCGCCGAAGTAGCCGCTGAGCAAACCCAGTGCGACACCCAGGAAAAGGGACATGGCAACGGAGACGACAATGACCGTAACGGCCGTCTGGGATCCCCAGATCACCCGCGACAGTACGTCATAGCCGCTGACTGTGGTTCCCAGCAGGTGCTTGCCGCCCGGTGCCTCCTGCGTGGGAAAGGAACCGGAAGCGTCGCTGAGTTGGGAGTAGCCGTAGGGTGCCAGCAATGGCGCGAAGATGCTGGTGAGGATCAACAGTCCTGTGAGAACGAGGCCTACGATCAGCATGCCGCGTTGGAGGCCGACGCTTTTCTTGAAGTGCGAGACCACAGGCAGCCGGTGGAGCAGGGGCTGCTTGGGTGCTGTCAGGGAAGGAGTGCTCATGGTCAGTACCTCACTCGGGGATCGATGAGCGCGGCAATGATGTCCACGATGAAGTTGGTTACGGCCACAATGATGGCCAGCAGGACCACGATTCCCTGGACGGCCACAAAATCGCGGGCGTTCAGATACTGCACCAATTGATACCCCAGGCCCTTCCATTCGAAGGTGGTTTCCGTCAGGATGGCCCCGCCCAGCATCAACGCGATCTGCAGCCCCATGACAGTGATGATGGGGATCAGTGCAGGCTTGTAGGCGTGCTTGGTCACGAGCCGGAACTCACTGACTCCCCTGGAGCGCCCTGCCTCGACGTAGTCCTTTCCCAAGGTACCGATCACATTGGTACGCACCAGGCGCAGGAAGACCCCGGCCGTCAGGAGGCCGAGGGCAAGGGCCGGAAGGACGGCGTGGGAAGCGATGTCACCCAACGCGGTCAAGTTGCCGCTGCGGAGGGCATCCAGCCAATAAATTCCTGAAGGCGCTGCCAGGCCGCTCATGGTCAGTTCTGTCCGGGTGGACGCCCGCCCGGCCACCGGGAACCAGCCCAGCCACACAGAAAATGTCAGTTTGAGGAGCAGGCCGGCAAAAAAGACGGGGGTTGCGTAGCAAAGGATCGCAAAGAACCGCAGCACGGCGTCGGGAGTCTTATCCCGGTGTTGGGCCGCAATGAGGCCGAAGGGAATACCTACCAGCAGGGCGACGATCAGTGCGTTGATGGAGAGTTCAAGGGTGGCTGCTCCGAAAGTGGTCAGTACTTCCACCACTGGACGCCGGTCAGTGATGGTGGTGCCGAAGTTGCCCGTCAGGAGTTGGCCAATGTATTCGAAGTACTGGACCAGGATGGGGCGGTCGTAGCCGGCGTCGTGGATGCGCTGGGCCAGGACGTCCGGAGGAAGCCGGCCACCCTGGGATGCCGTGATGGGATCTCCAATGACCCTCATCAGGAAGAACACCAGCGTCACAAGGATGAAGACGGTGGGAATGATCAGGAAGAACCGGATCACGATGTATCTGCCAAGCCCTCCCCCGGCTTTGGACTTGCTCTTGGGAGCAACGATCCCGGGCTCGGCCTCGGGTACCTCTATAAGTGTTGTCATTATTACCTGTATTCCTGCCCGTGGATTGCGCGGGGTTGGCTCATGCGTGCCGGCCAAGATGGTGGTCAGCAAAGGAGGCGGGACACCGGGTCAGTGTCCCGCCTGCCTTCTGGTCACGTTGGTGCGGTTACTTGGAAATGACGCCCAGGCGGAACTTGAAGGACGGGTCCAGTGTCTTGTCGACACCATTCACGCCGCTTCCGACTACCGCCACCTGTGCACCCTGGAGCAGGGGCAGCGTGGAAATGTCCTTGGCGAGGGCGTTCTGGACATCCTTGATGTCTGATTCCCGCTTGGTCTTGTCAGCCTCCGTCAACTGCTTGCCGATAAGGTCGTTCACCGTGGCGTTGTTGTAGTGGTTCTTCAGGAAGCCGCCCTCCGGGAAGAAGGGAGTGAGGTAGTTATCGGCATCGCTGAAGTCCGGGAACCAGCCAAACTGGAACAACGGGTATTCATCGGCGCGGCTGGCCTTGCTGTAGGTGACCCATTCCGTGGACTGCAGGTTCACGGTGAAGAGGCCCGACTTCTCCAGCTGTTCCTTGACCATTGCGTATTCATCTCCGGATGATCCGCCGTAGTGGTCCGGGTTGTACTGCAGGTTCAGTGCCACAGGCTCGGTAATTCCTGCGTCGGTCAAAACCTTCTTGGCCTTGTCCAGGCTTGGCTTTCCGCCATCACCGTAGGCATCCTTGAACGACTCGTTCGCACCAAGGAATCCGCTCGGAACGTTGGAGTACAGCGGCAGGTACGTGCCCTTGTAGACCTGGTCTGCAATGGCCTGGCGGTCAACGAGGTTGGCCACGGCCTGGCGGACGGCCAATGCCTTGGCCGGATCTGCGCCGGCTGCCTTGGTTCCATAAGGCATGGTGTCGAAGTTGAAGGTGATGTAGCGGATCTCGCCGCCAGGACCGGTGAGGACCTTGACTTTGGAGTCCTTCCGGAGGTCATCGATGTCCGTGGCACTGAGGCTGCGGAAGGCGACGTCGATGGCTCCCTGCTGGATTTCCAGCTTCAGGTTGGTGGGGCTGGCGTAGTACTTGATGGTGGCAGCATCGTTGGCCGGCTTGCCCAGGACGCCCTGGTAGTCCGGGAACGCCTTGAAGCTGACAAGCTCGTTCTTCTTGTAGCTGTCGATGGTGTACTGGCCGTAGAAAGCATTGGCCTTGATGATCTCGTCGTCGGACAGGACTTTGTCGGCCGGGAAGACTTCGTCGTCCACGATCGGCGCGGCAGGGCTGCTAAGGATCTGGCTGAAAGTCTGGTCGTTGGCGTTCTTCAACTTGAACACCACTGTGGTGGCGTCCGGTGCGCTCACGCTCTCGATGTTCGTCAGCAACGATGCCGGGCCGGCGGGGTCGTTGATGGCCACCTGCCGGTCAAAGGAGAACTTGACGTCCTTGGAATCCAAGGTGTGGCCGTTGGCCCACTTCAGGCCGGATTTGAGCTTGACGGTGTACTCGGACGGAGCCGTGAACGACGACGATTCCGCCAGGTCCGGGACCGGCTCGGCTCCACCGGGCTTGGAGTTCAATAGGAAGGAGTAGATCTGGTTCATCACCATGAACGAACCGTTGTCATAAGACCCTGCCGGGTCAAGCGACGTGACCTTGTCTGTGGTGCCGTAGGCGATGGGGCCCGCGGCTGCCGGGGCGGACAAGGAGCCGCCGCCCGAGGGACCCGTGCATGCCGTCAAGGCGAGCGCGGAGATGCCCGCCAGCGCGATAACGCCGTGCAGGGCCTTCTTGTTCATTGCCATCTGGTGAACCTTCTGTTCGATGGATTCGGCGCGCCGCCGTGGGATATTTGTGACGGCGCACACTCTTAGTGCCTCGATTCAACCAGACTTCGAACGGGGCGAACCCTCAAAACAGTGATTTGAGACACAAAATTTACTTTCCAGTAGCTTCGGTCCGCTTCGGCAAACCATTGCCCGGGGTGGAGCTCAGGAATATGGTTTATTCCGAGTCTCCACTCACTGAAAGTCGGCACAAAGGACAGCCACATGAGCAAGGCAGCATTGTGCGTAGGGATCAACGAGTTCAAGTTCCTGCCCCAAGCCAGTTGGCTCAACGGCTGTGTGAACGACGCCGAGGATCTGGCGGGGATGTTGGAGAAGGACTATGGCTTCGACCGGTCCTCGATCACGGTCCTTCGCGACGCCGGCGCTGCGAAGAAAAACGTCATGGCCGAACTCAATAAATTGGTTGACGCTGCGGTCTCGGGCGCTGCCAACCACATCGTCTTCACCTTCTCCAGCCACGGGACCCAGATCCCGGACAACAGCGGAGACGAAGACGACAGCCTTGATGAGGCATTCGCGTGCTACGACATCAATGACGCCGGTGACTCCTGGGATCCCGACACCGTCATTTCGGACGACGAACTGGCAGCAGCGTTTTCGCGCCTTCCGGAAGGCGTTTTGATGGACGTGGTCCTCGATACCTGCCACAGCGGCACCGGGTTGAAGTCCTTGGACTTGATCCCTGGTCGTCGTCCGCGTTTCCTGCCGGCACCCACGCCACGCGCTGTTGTGGCCAACGAGGATCTGGAAACGCGGACCCTGCGGGACTTGGTCAAAGCGGCCAAGCTCTCTACCCCGGTACTCATGGCAGCTTGCCGGTCTGATCAAACCGCCGCCGATGCCTTGATGGATGGCCGCTACAACGGCGCATTCACCTACAACTTGGTCAAGTCTCTGCAGGGTGACCGGACCTTGGGGCGTGCGGCCCTGCTCAAAGAGGTCAGCAAGGGGCTCAAGTCCGGCGGCTTCGACCAGGTGGCACAGCTGGAAGCTTCCAAGCACGCACGAAACGCCGCCTGGGGTGCCTGACCGCCGCTCTTACTCCGCCCGGACGTAAATTTTCGGCTATCAGTTGCCGGTGCCGTGGAACTTGTCCCGGACTCCCGAGGAGGCGGCCTCTTCGGCATCGTGGTGCTGGTCCGAACCAAACAGTTGTCCTTGCCGTTCCCTGTCCATTACCGGTTTGAGCGCTGCGTATACCAATCTGCCGCCGGCATCGAATCGCAACAGGCCTCCCCCACGGATGTCAACGAATTCCCTCCGGGTTTTCAGGCCGAGGCGCACATAAGCTTCCCTGCGGCTCATCCGGACGGTCTGGATGAAAGATGCGCCGATCTCGGAGATGATGAAACCGTCCGGGGACACACGCTCCGAGGTCCTTACCCGCGTGGAGCTCAAGGGCGTGCGGCGCTCCAGCCGCGCCGCCTCCAGAAGCCGCGGATTCTCCCAGACGAATCGCTGCACCTCCTGGGGATCGGAGCCGAGGGCCGACAACCTGATGGGGTAACGGAGTCCTTGGTAGCTGTCCACGCCGCTGATGTTGTTAATGGACACCCTGCGTATGCCGATTCCGGAGAACTCGGCCTGGAGCGCCTCACGGTATCCATGGTTGTCTTCGGGAACCATGTCCAGATCGGCCGCGATGATGCCACGAAGGAGGTCCCGCCACGAAACGTCGACCGGTGGCATGTAGGAGAGGCCACGGATCACCATGCGCAGGACACGCGTAGCCACTATCGAGCCTGATTCGGCCTTCTGTTGCAGGCTTTGGTTGTCTCCGAACCGCGCGTTCCGCTCGGACCACAGCCGCTTGACCGCCCGGAGCACCGCCCCCACCACCACGGCCCCCCTCGCATGCGGTTCCGGAAGGGACTGCCAGTCTTCGGGCACGGCGCCTATGAACGGTTCCCGCAATGGTCCACGGGCGAAGAGATCGCGGGCAAAATCGAAAAGGGACCGCATCAGGACCACATCGTCCACTACTTGCCCGGCCTCAAAGCCGCCACCGGCCGCTTCAAGTTGCCGCGACACGATGTCCCGGGAAGAAAAGACCGAAAGGATGGCTACGATGTCGGCCAACGCCTCGTGCATGGCCAACTGCTCCATGGTGGCCATCTGGTCCGCCCACGCGGGACGGAATCCGTCCAGGATGGCATGGGTCACCTCGTGGGCAACAATGTCACGGTAGAGGGCTGTGGGTACTTTATAACCCATCCGGTCTACCGAACCGAAGCGGATGATGTTGGTGCCCCGCTCGTAGCCGGTGTCGGTGGCGGTGATGAGGTCCCTGGCTTTGAGGACCACCCGCCCTTCCGGATTCCACGGCATCCGCCTGCCGAGGGTTGATTCGAAGATGTCCAGGGTGCTCATGGCCACGCCATAGACGTGCTGGGCCAGGAAGCGGGTGTCATCAAGGAGCTCACGCAAACCGGCCGGTGGGGGTTCGGAAACCAGCTTCCAGGGATCACCTTGCTGCGTCAGGGTCACCGGGGACACAGAGGTTCCTCGCCACTTCCTGATGTGGATTGCATAGCGATGACCCGTGGGACCACGCCTCAGGCGTTCTACCGGGATCCGGACCTGTGCAGTCAGCGGCGCCATTCCCGGGGCGCCAATCGGCCCCTCGGCAAGAACGGTCACTGAGACCATCTGCCCGGCTTTGATGTCTCCCGGGCTCTTTTTTGGAAATGCCACAGTCATCGCCGTCCCGAATGCGGACCCCAGATACCGCAGCGGAAGCGCTGCTTAGGCCAGTATGGAGGCGCCCCATTCCGGTGGCAATGGCTGTGGCCGGAATGGGCTCTGGACCGGATTGCTCCTAGAGAGCCACGCGCTGAAGGGAACGGGCGGCGTCGATGGTCGCCTGCCCCAAAACCCTGCTGCCCTGGTACAGGACTACGGTCTGCCCCGGAGCCACGCCGCGGAGCGGCTCGGTCAGGGTGACAACCAGCTCTGCACGCTGCACTCCGGAGTCGTCATCGACGGTCTCCACGTGGGCTCGCGCCGGAACGGGATCCCCATGCGCCCTTACCTGGGCATGGCAGTCAAACTCTGCGCCCGTCTCGACTTCTGCGATGGGCAGGCCTGCCCAGGAAACCTTGATGCCGCGGATCTCGTCGATGGCCAGCAGTGCCTCCGGCCCCACCACCACTTTGTTTTCCTTGGGACGGATTTCCAGGACAAAGCGGGGCTTGCCATCAGCGGCCGGGGTTCCCAGCTTCAAACCGCGCCGCTGTCCCACTGTGAACGCGTTGGCACCGGGGTGCTCGCCGACCTTGGCGCCGGTCTCGTCCACGATGTCACCGGTAGTCATGTCGATCTTCTCGGCCAGCCAGCCACGGGTGTCGCCGTCGGAAATGAAGCAGATGTCGTGGCTGTCCGGCTTGTTGGCCACGGACAGGCCCCGCCGCTCGGCTTCAGCACGTACTTCTGCCTTGGAGGGGGTCTCTGCCAGCGGGAACATGGAGTGCTTGAGCTGCTCATGGGTCAGGACGCCCAGGACGTAGCTCTGGTCCTTGGCCCAATCGGCTGCGCGGTGGAGTTCACGGTTGCCGTCGGCGTCCTCGATCACCTTGGCATAGTGCCCGGTGCAAACTGCGTCGAAGCCCAGTGCGATGGCCTTTTCCAGCAGGGCCGCGAACTTGATGCGTTCATTGCATCGCATGCAGGGGTTCGGTGTCCGGCCGGCCGCGTATTCATCAATGAAGTCCTGGACAACGTCTTCCTTGAAGCGCTCCGAGAAATCCCATACGTAGTACGGGATTCCCAGGACGTCGCAGGCCCGCCAGGCGTCACGGGAGTCTTCGATGGTGCAGCAGCCCCGGCTTCCGGTACGCAGGGTGCCGGGCATGCGCGACAACGCGAGGTGGACTCCGACGACGTCGTGTCCGGCCTCTACGGCGCGGGCGGCGGCTACGGCGGAGTCCACTCCGCCGCTCATTGCTGCAAGTACTCGCATGCTGGCTTTCTGTTGGGGCTGTGGCTACTGGTCCGGATCAGACCAGCCGACGTGCCCGTCTATTCTAGCGTGCTTTACCACGGCTGCACTAAATCCCTTGACCGGCCCCGCCAAGGATTCTAAAGTCAAGACAACTGGTTTTAGAAACGAGTGGACATGGCACAGGAACGAATGGTTATTGCCGGCGCGGGACTGGCCGGTGCCACCGCAGCCAAGACACTGCGCGCAGAGGGCTACGAGGGACCCATCACGCTGCTGGGCGCCGAAAACCGGAATCCCTACATCCGTCCGCCCCTGTCCAAGGAATTCCTCCTTGGCAAGGCCGACGCGGACACCGCAGAAGTGGTTCCGGCGGACTGGTACGCCCGGAACGACGTCGAACTCCTCCTCGCCAGTCCTGCCCACGGAGTCGACACCCGCAACCATGAGGTAGTGCTGGCAACGGGTCGAACTCTTGGCTACTCCAGACTGCTCCTGGCAACCGGGGCACTGCCGCGGACCATCCCGCTGCCGGGTTCTGAACTTCAGGGAGTGATGACGTTCAGGACTTTTGAGGACAGCTTGAAGCTGCGCGGCCTGCTGGCCGACGGCGGGCGCAACGTTGTGATGATCGGTTCAGGCTGGATCGGCATGGAACTGGCCGCAGCGGCGCGCACCTACGGGAACGACGTGACGCTCCTGGGCCTGGAAGATATTCCCCTCAGCGCAGCCATCGGGCCCGAGCTTGGTGCCTGCTTCCAGCGGGTCCACACTTCCCACGGCGTGCATTTCCGTCTTCCTGCGAGCGCCGCTGGTATCGAGGGGCGCGAGGGCAGGGCAACAGCGGTCCGTACGAGTACGGGCGAAACGATTCCGGCGGACGTCGTCATCATCGCAGTTGGGGTTGTCCCGGATACTTCCCTCGCCGGTTCAGCGGGCATTGCCCTCCGCAATGGGATCCTGGTTGACGCCGGGCTACGCAGCAGCGCCCAGGACGTCTTCGCCGCCGGTGACGCGGCGAACGCCCTGCATCCCTTCACGGGCGAACACCAGCGCAGCGAACACTGGGCAAATGCCCTCAACGGCGGCAAGGTTGCGGCGAAGTCCATGCTGGGCCAGGCTGCCGTGCTGGACGTCATCCCCTACTTCTACACAGACCAGTTCGAGCTCAGTATGGAGTACTGGGGATTCCCGACCCTGGCCACAGGCATTGAACCAGTAATCCGTGGCTCGATGGCCGATGCCGGCTTCATGGCTTTCTGGCTGAACGACGGCCTGGTGGTGGCGGGCATGAGCATCAACCAAACAAAGGTGCAGAAGCCGGTCAAAGCCCTGATTTCCGGGCGGGTCCGCGTTGACGTTGCAGGCCTCACGGATCCAGGAGTGCCCTTGGAAGAGCTGATTCCCGGCTAGGCGCATGGCCGTCAGGACGTGTGCGATCCCTGCCGCGCCACTGTTGCCGCAGTTTGGATGCTGGACTCGTGACCGGCCATGCCCGCTTGCCGGGCCCTTGAACAGGCCTCGGGAAGGGCTTTCAGGAGCGCTTCAACGTCCGTGCCCGTAGAGCTGTGGCCCAGGGTGAAGCGTTGTGCCCCGCGGGCCGTGTCCTCATCCAGGCCCATCGCCAACAGCACGTGGGATGGCCGCGGCACCCCTGCCGTGCAGGCAGAGCCGGTGGAAGATTCGACCCCTGCCAGGTCCAGGAGGAAAAGGAGCGAATCGCCCTCGCATCCCGGAAAGGTGAAGTGTGCATTTCCCGGCAGTCGCCCCTCGCCCGCAGCACCGCGCAGCACTGCCTCGGGTACGGCCGCCATGACGCCCTCGATCAGCTGATCGCGCAAGGCGCTGAGCCGCCTGCGCTCTTCGGACAGGCTCTGTGTCACGGACTGGGCCGCTGCGGCGAAAGCTGCAATGGCCGGCGTATCCAGCGTTCCGGAGCGAACATCCCGTTCCTGGCCACCACCGTGCTGGACCGGCGTCAGCTTCACTGACCTGCCAAGGAACAGGGCACCAACGCCCACGGGACCGCCAAGCTTGTGCCCTGAGACCGACATGGCCGCCAGCCCGCTCCCCCGGAAATCCACGGGGACGGACCCAAAAGCCTGGACGGCGTCAGAGTGGACCGGTATTCCGTGGGGCTCGGCGAGCTCAACGATCCCAGCGACCGGCTGGATGGTTCCGACCTCGTTGTTGGCCCACATCACGGTGATAAGCGCAATTGACTCCGGGTCCCTGGCGATCTCCCGCTCAAGGACCTCGAGCCGCACCGCGCCGGACCCATCGACCGGAAGCCACACGACGTCGGCGCCCTCGTGGCGCTCCAGCCACTCGACGGTGTCCAGAACGGCGTGATGTTCGACGGCGGAGCAAAGGATCCGCGTCCGGCGCGGGTCCTCGTCCCGGCGGGCCCAGAACAAGCCCTTGACAGCCAGGTTGTCCGCCTCGGTTCCGCCGGAGGTGAAAATGACCTCCGAGGGATGCGCTCCGGCTGCAGCGGCAAGCATTTCACGGGCGTCCTCTACGGCGCGGCGGGCACGACGACCCGCTCCGTGCAGTGAGGACGGATTTCCGGTTCGCGCAAGCTCCCGCGTCATGACGGCGAGCGCTTCGGCCGATAACGGCGTGGTGGCAGCGTGGTCGAGGTATACAGGCACCTTGCCATTCTACCGGCGGGGCCTAGGACGGCGGGGTTTGGTTCGCCGTAACGATCCGCGCACAGCAATGGCCCGGTCCCAGGTCTGGCACCACCTCGACTGCATCAGCGGCCAAAGTGTCGGCGACTCCGGAGAGGAAAGCGCCGTTCATGGCGCACACCACCTCCCGATGCTCCTGGGATAACCGATGAAACGGGCAGTTCAGCAGGTTGTATCCGCCTTCGCCATCAGGCACAGGCTCGTATCCGAGGCCGGCCAGAGTGGCTGCAAAATCCCCATCGCCTCCGATCTGCCGCCCCTTGGTGGCTGCGACTTCCGCCAGAGCCTCAGCGATAGGGACGTCCGCCGTTGCCGAGTGCGAAATGGCGGAGGCCAGGAGGTCCCCTGCAAGATCGTAGTGTCGCGGCGGAACGGAGACTCCTACCTCGTCCACCACGGGTACGTAGAGTTTGGCAGGGCGCCCTGAACCAGGCCCTGCTTTGTCCGCCGTTTTCCGGAACTGCGGGCTCAGCAATCCATCCCGGACCAACCTGTCCAAGTGGAAGGACGCTGTACTGCGCGGAATGGCCATGGCTTGGGCGGCCTCGTCACGCCCCACCGCGTGGCCCGCACGCTTGACGTAGTTATACAGGTCCCTGCGGCAGGTGTCGTTCAGGGAAGCTACCGCCGCAAGCCGCTGGAGCCAGGTGAGGCCGTTCATGGAGCAAGGGTAACTCTAAAAACAAGGAACGCTGCTTAATTTGGCGGGACCACCACAAGGTGGGCAGCCGCCTCGGCGCGCGCCTTCTCCAACAACGCCCCATCCGGGCAGGCCACCGAAACGAACACCGAAGACGCAGGAGCGCTGAACAACCTCGCCATGACAACAGCGGCGTTACCGCCCGAGGCTGCCGGGGATTCCAGGCCGAGGAACTCCACGGCATGCTGGGGCTTATCCGAATCCTGTCCCCAACGCAGGGACACCGGCTTCAACCGTTCGGTCGCAATGCCCGGATCAAGGTAGTGGAAGAGTTCCTTGGTGGAGGCTGCGTCATCTCCCGCCACAACCAAGGGAGCCTGGTTGACGCTGATCCTGATGGCCAAAGTGCAGCCGTCACCCTTCCGATACCGCACTTCGCCTTGAAGGCCGGAATGCACCACAGTCCACCCCGGAACTTCCTCCAACCGGGTGGAAACGGTCACAGGGTCCCCTGCAGCCAACGTACCTCCAGCCGCCAAGGGCAAGTCCTTCGCCGCAACCGCGGCAGCATCATGCCCGGGGGTGATGGTGGGCGTCGCCAGCGTGGACTCCGACGGCGACGGCTTCGGCGCCGCCGGATCAGGAACGTTGACGGTGCAGCCGGCCACCATGGCGGCGGCTCCCAGGGCAGCAATCCCAGCCACCCGTCGTCGAACGTTTCGCGTCACCATCGCTCCTTATCACCGTGCCGATTCATCAACCTGCCCTGACGCCACCATGCCGATTCATTAACCTGCCGGGACATCACCCTGCCAGGACAGAAAGCAGGCCATCTGCCGCGATCGAGTCTAGCCGCCAGGCCCGCCTACGCGAGGACCCGCACAGCGCCCGGAACAACATCCACGTCCACCGGCAACGGACCGATGCGCTCGCCGTCGGCGTAGGCCACTACGCCCTCTGCCTCCAACCGCACCTTTTGTACGCGGGTGATCTGCACGGCAGGGTGGCCGGTGTGTTTGCCGGCGAATACTTTCGGAAAAACAGCAAGGAACCGGAGCCGCGACAACGGTTTGACCACAAAAAGATCCAGCAGGCCGTCCTCGGGCGAAGCCTCCGGTGTAATCCGCATGCCACCGCCGATGTACTGCCCGTTCGCCACTGAGATCAGCAGCGCCGGCTGGCGCCATGTCATGTTGTCCGCCGTCACCGTGTAGTCGATCCTTCGGAACGAACCCAACTCTTTGAGCATCGCAAGGTTATAGCGGCTTTTTCCTCGCGGCCACCTCCACGAATTGGCCCGTTCGTTGACTGCGGCATCGAACCCGGCCGAGAGAACTCCGGCAAAGTAGCTGGTCCGGCCCTCAGAGACAACCCGGCCGGCGTCGATCCGCCTTCCTCCTGCGGCCATCGAGGCCAGGATGAGGCGACAGGCCGCGGCGGTGTCGTGAAGCGGCATTCCAAGGAGCCGGGCAACGTCATTCCCCGTTCCGCTGGGAACTATGCCCAGGGCAATGTCGGATCCGGCGAGCGCGTTGACCCCTAGATGGACCATGCCGTCGCCTCCCACCACCACCAGGGCGTCCACTTCCCGGGCGATCAGGGTTTGGTCGACGAGTTGCCGCAGTCCGCCGTAACCATCCGCTTGGAGAACGACGACGTCACGTCCGGCGGCGCGGAACCGGGCTGCGGCATGGTCCCCGGCAAGGCGGGTGCGGCCAAAGGAGGCAGCCGGGTTGATCGCCAGAGCGATGGTTCCCCGCGTGCTGGAGGGGTTATCGGCTGCCGGTGGGGTCACAGCGTGAATTATGCCAGCGGGAACCACCCGCCCCGGTACCAACGTTCACATAGTGGCTGGATAAACTTGCCAGTACCGCGCCTCCCCTGGAGCGCACCACTTTGAGAGAAGGGCCCGTGCTTGGCCGAGGGCAGCAGTTCGCACTATCAGGTTCTTCGTGTTTCCGTCACCGCGACGGACAAGGAGATCAAGGTCGCCTACCGCAAGGCTGCCCGGAAGGCGCACCCCGACCACGGCGGAGAAGCGGAGATGTTCCGGCGTGTCACCCTGGCTTACGAAACCCTGATCGACCCCCGGCGCAGGGCTGAGTACGACCGCCGCTACGCCCGCGGAGCATCCGGGGTAAGCCAGCCCCGTCCCGGGGACTACACGGGCACCTCGGCACCGGGTCCATTCGCCACCGGGAACGTCAGGCGTCCCCAGACCCAGCGGAACACCGCCGGTGATCCACCCGTTTACGTCCCTGCGTTTGAGGATCCCAACGAGGTCCCGCTCATTTCCGAGGCCGAAGCCGCGCAGCAGGTCCATGGGCTCCCCCGGAAGCGGGGCATCTTTGGAGCCGAAGCGCGGATCCAACGTGAAATGCGCACCGTCCAGCTCATCAGCCGCCAGGTGCTGCCGGTCATTCCAGCAGCCCGGCTCATCAATGGCCTGCGCTCACCCTCGGACAACAACCACATTGACCACGCCGTGCTCTCCGGTTACCGATTGGCCTTGGTAGGCTCCATGCTGCTTCCCAAGGGTGCGTACTCCTGGGACGGCCACTCCCTTCGGCACGGCGGCCGTTCCGTCGCTCCCCCGCAACTGGCACACATCGTCCGGCACATGCAGGACATCTTCCCTGAACTCAACGTCACCGGATGGGTGGTCCTGCACAGCCCTGACGGCAACCTGCACGAACCGGTGATTGATCAGTATGGCAAGGGCCAATCCGGCCACAACGCCGTGGAAGTGGTCAATGGCGCCGGACTGGCCAGGGGGCTCAAGCAGTTCCTCAGCTCGGGGCCAGCTCCGAACACCGTAGTGGTGCCGGTGCTGGCACGCCTGCTGCGCGGGATGCACTAGGCACCACCTGGGCTCCTGCCCGGGCCCGACGGCACTGACCGATAGGATGGGCGGGTGTTCCGCATCCTCTTCCACACTCCTGAAATCCCGGGCAATACGGGCAATGCCATCCGCCTGGCCGCCATCACGGGAGCCGAACTCCACTTGGTGGAGCCCCTCGGCTTCGACTTTTCCGATGCCAAACTGCGCCGTGCCGGCCTTGATTACCACGACCTTGCCGTAGTCACCGTCCACAAAGACATCGACTCCGCATGGGAGGCCTTGCAACCGCAACGCGTCTTTGCCTATACCTCCGACGGCGAAACGTCCTATACCGATATCAGCTACGTCGAGGGTGATGTCCTGATGTTCGGGCCAGAGTCCGTTGGCCTGCCGGACTGGTTGAAGAACGACCCCCATGTCACAGCCCGCGTCCGCCTTCCCATGAAGCCATCACTGCGCTCCCTTAACCTGGCCAACGCTGCTTCGATTGCAGTGTTCGAGGCCTGGCGGCAGAACGGATTCGCCGGAGCCAAGGTGTAGCCCATCCAAAGGCGCCGCAGCACCGAATACCTGATGCAGGACAAATCCTGCCGGGACATTCGTTGAGGGAGCTTACGTGAGCGCGCTGCAGACCAGGGCGATATCAGTGAACCGCTGCACCGCCGCGCCCGCAACATCACACGGTGGTGCTGCCGGTTTCAAACGCGACGACATATGCTGGACGGTGATGGACATCCCCAACACCCCCGGCCCACCGGTCTTTGAAGCTACAGGCACCGCGACAGATGTGAATTCGCAGCTCACCGGCCTGCTTGAGCTCATGGCTTCCGGCGACCAACAGGCTTTTGCCGAGTTCTACCGCCTGACCTCACGGCGTGTCTTCGGCATGGCCAAGCGCGTCCTCATAGACCCCGACCTCAGCGAAGACGCCACCCAGGAAGTGTTTATCCAAGTGTGGCAAGGCGCAGCCAAGTTCGATCGCTCCGCAGGCACGCCGCTGGCGTGGCTGATGACCATTGCGCATCGCCGGGCCATTGACCGTGTGCGGGCCGTGCAGGCCGCAACGGATCGTGAGGCCAAATACGGCGCTGCAAGCCAGGACCCGGACCGTGACCTGGTGGCCGAAGAAGCCGACACCAACCTGGAAGCCGAAGCAGTCAGCCGTTGCCTCGGCACGCTGACGGACACCCAGCGCGAATCGGTCCGCCTGGCTTATTACGGCGGATTGACCTACCGGGAGGTTGCCGAGCACTTGGGCGCTGCCGTCCCCACCATCAAGTCCCGCATCCGTGACGGGCTGCTTCGTTTGAAGACCTGCCTGGGGGTGGGTTGAAATGAGTGAAAACACCAGTGGAGGCTTTATCCGCAGAATGTTTGCCAACGACATCGCAACCGACCTCGCCGAGGGCCGTGTACTGGAACTTGCTGAGATCTATGCCTTGGACGCCATCAATGATGACGAACGGGACATGATCGATTCCTACCTCCGGGATGCTCCGGAGAGCCGGGAATTCCACGAACGCGTCCGTGCAGCCAGGGAGACCCTGGCCGTCAGCTTCGCGCCCGAGGAGGAGCCTCCGGCCGCCCTTTTTGACACCATCATGCAGCGCATCTCCCATGAAGCGCCGGCTGAGCCCTTCGCCGGAACGGCGGCCACTGAGCCGGCGGCCACTGAACCGGCGGCCACTGAGCCTGCACCTCCGGTATTGGATGAGCTGGCCGCTGCGAGGGCAAAACGCGGGGAGCGCAGCGGGGCCGGTGGGGCCCGTCGTTGGATCGTGGGCGCGGCCGCAGCAGCAGTGATCGCCCTTGGTGGTATTGGTGTGGGAGCTTACGTTTCCACCCAAAACGACCCCGTCAACCAGGTGCTGCAGGCACAGGACGTCCAGCAGAAGTCCGCACCGGTTCCCGGCGGCGGAACGGCTACCATTTCCGCTTCTTCGGCCAAGGACTCCTTCGTGGTCCTCATGGATGGCGTGGCCCCGGCTCCGGAGGGCAAGGTGTACCAATTGTGGACCCTGCCCAAGGACGGTTCAGCACCGGTACCGCAGGGAACCATGGATGCCCAGACTCTCTCCAAGCCGGCCGTGGTGAAGGGCCTGTCCTCAGCCTCGTCCGTAGCGATCACCGTGGAACCCACGGGCGGATCAAGCGCCCCCACCACGGACCCTGTCCTGGTGGTTGCACTGAGCGCCTGAAGTAAAAGCACCTAACGCCCGACGGCGGCCGTCCCACCTTGGGGATGACCGCCGTCGGGCGTTTTGTTTTTTTCAACAGGCAGCTATAACACCAGGGACAGGAGCATGACGAACCCGAATCCCACCACCGAAATCAGCGTTTCCATAACGGACCAGGTCTTGAACGTTTGCCCGACGGTGAGTCCGAACAGTTCTTTGACCAACCAGAAACCGGCGTCGTTGACATGGGAGAGGAACAGGGATCCTGCGCCGATTGCCAGGGCGAGCAGGGCAGCATGAGTGGGACTCAGGCTGCTCGCCAGCGGCGCCACGATGCCGGCTGCCGTCACTGTGGCCACCGTCGCCGATCCTGTGGCAAGGCGGAGTGCCACCGCAACGATGAAGCCGAGTACGAGGACGGACATATTGGCGCCCTCAGCCCACTTCTTGACGGCGTCGCCCACGCCGGCCCCGATCAGCGTCTGCTTGAAGCCTCCGCCGGCACCCACGATGAGGAGGATCGCCGCGATCGGCCCGAGGCTTTCGCCCAGTTTTGCCGTGATCCTGCTGCCGGTGAAACCTACGGCATACCCGAAAGTCACCATGGCCACCAACACAGCCAGCGTCATGGCCACCAAAGGCTGGCCCACAAAGTCGAAGAAGATCCGAAGGGCAGGTGCCGTCGCAGGGTCCGGCCAGATGATGCCGCCCAAGGCCTTCAGCAACATCAGCACTACGGGGAAGATGATGGTCAGCAGGGTCACCAGGAACGATGGTTGCCGTTTGACTTCACTCATGTCTGCAGCGTGCTGGGTGTCGATTCCACCTGCTACGGCGGGCGCATCAACCGGAACCCACCGTGCGGCCAGCCGGGAGAAGAGCGGCCCACAGATGATGACGGTGGGAATCGCTACCAGGATCCCCAAACCCAGCGTCGTTCCGAGCTCGGCCTTCACGGCGCTGATGGCAATCAAGGGGCCGGGGTGCGGCGGCACCAGGCCGTGCAGCACAGACAAACCAGCCAGTGCCGGGATCGCAATCCGCATCAGCTTCATTTTCGAACGCTGCGTCACCAGGACGATCACCGGGAGCAGGAGGACCAGGCCGATCTCGAAGAACATGGGCAAGCCGATGATCACGGCCACCAGGGTGATCATCCAGACCAGCTTGTTGCCGCTGGCTTTGGCCAACAGGGTATCCACCACGCGGTTGGCACCACCGGAATCCGCCAGGAGCTTGCCGAGCATGGCCCCGAGCGCAATCAGCAGCCCGACTTCCTTGAGGACACCGCCCACGCCGTCCTCGAAGTTGGTGATGACCTTGCCCAGTTCCACGCCCGAAGCCAGGCCCACGAAGGCAGACCCCAGCACCAGGGCCAGGAACGGGTGGAACTTGAGTTTGGCAATCAGCACCACGATCAAGGCAATGCCCAGAGCAGCTACTACCAGGAGCCGGGTGTCGTGCCCGGTCCATTCCTGTACTTGCGTGGCGGTTTCCAGGACGCTCACGAGGCGGTCGCTTCGCTGCCGGCGGCTGCGGGGCGGAGGCCGAGCCGTTCGATGACTTCGTCGGCTTCCTCAGCCGGGGAGGCCGAAACACACAACGAGATGTAGTTTTCGTCCTCAGTCGGTTCCTCCAGCGCGTCGAACTGGGACTCAAGGAGCGAAGGCGGCATGAAATGGCCGTGCCTTGAGGCCAGGCGGTCGGAGATCTTGTCCTTGCTCCCCTGCAGGAAGACGAACACCACACCTTCGCTGCGAAGGACATCGCGATATTTCTTCTTCAATGCCGAACAGGTAATGATCGCCGGAGTTCCGGACTCTACGTGTTCGCGAATCCAGGCCGAGATGATGCCCAGCCAAGGCCAGCGGTCCTCATCACTGAGGGCTTGTCCCGCGTGCATCTTGGCGACGTTCGCTTCGGGATGAAGGTCGTCGCCTTCGGCAAGGTCCCAGCCAAGCTTTCCGGCCAGGACTCCGGCCACGGTTGATTTACCGGAGCCGGAAACTCCCATAATCACCAGTACAGGTTGTTGCGCAGTCTTCGCCATCAAAGTCTGCCTTCCTCGAATAAATATGATTTAACCGAGATCAAGCATATGACACGGGTAACACCACGGCAATGTTAAAAGCCGGCTATGGTTCCGGACCCGTTGACCGACACCACGTGGAAGCCTTCTGCACTGGTCCCGGCAGGCAGACCCGCGCGCTGTCCGTTCGTCAGCATCTGACCCCTGACAACACGCTCCATGCCCTCAATGTCCGGGTGCTGGCTCGCATGGACCCGGATGGCGTCCAACTTGGCATCGACATGGGTCGAGACATCAACAAAGTGATTCTCCCTGGCGTCCGGACTGCAGATAAACCACAGCCACGGCAGCTTGTAGGCATCCAAGCCTGCTTCGGCAAGTTCCGGATACGCAAAGGGATTCTCCACTGCAGGATAGACGGCCCGGGTGACTGCTTCGCCGGCTGCCAGGTGGTCCGGGTGGCTCTTCTGGAGACGGTCCCAGTTCCGCTCCGGATGCATGGTCAGCACAATGTCCGGGCGGACTTCCCGGATCAGCTTCACCACCTGCTTGATGACGCCATGTGTCGGCTCAAGGTAGCCGTCGAGCTCGTGCAGGTAGTGGATGTCCTTGACGCCCACAAGGGCGGCGGCCCGCTGTTGCTCCCCGGTGCGGAGCTCGGTAATCCGTTCCCTGTCCACCGGATCAAAGCCGCCGGCGTCGCCGTCGGTCATGATGCAATAGCTGACCTCCACCCCGGCAGCCGTCCAGGCGGCGATGGTACCGGCGGCACCAAAATCGATGTCATCAGGATGGGCGGTAAAACAAAGCACCCGCTCGACGCGCTCCGTGGAGGCGTCGAACGGGCTCTTCGCTGACGATACGCCAGTAGACAAAGGGATCAGCCTTTCCGCTTCTTGATCTCGGCAGCGGCTTGCGGGAGGACCTTGAAGAGGTCGCCGATGATGCCGTAGTCGGCGATCTCGAATACCGGTGATTCGGCATCCTTGTTGATGGCCACGATGACCTTGGAGGTCTGCATGCCGGCTTTCTGCTGGATGGCTCCGGAGATGCCTGCAGAAATGTACAGCTGGGGTGAAACGGTCACACCCGTCTGGCCCACCTGCGCGTCATGGCCGATCCAGCCCGCATCCGTGGCGGCGCGGGATGCGCCCACTGCCGCACCCAGGGCATCTGCAAGTTCTTCAACCGGACCGAAGTCGCCGTCCACGCCCCGGCCACCGGCCACGACGATGCGCGCTTCGCTGAGGTCCGGCCTGCCGCTGACAGGCTTCTCGGACCGGGAAGCGATGCGTGCAGAGTTGGCCGCGGCATCCGCCGGCAACTCAACCGTGGCAACTTCCGGGGTTCCCGCAGTTTCGGCCGGGGCGGGCTCGACGTTGTTGGCTTTGATTGAAAGGACCGTCACCGGGGTGGTGGCCTTCGCGGTGGTGTTGTACGAGCCTGCAAGGACCGATTTGTGCGCTGTGCCGTCAGCCTCCACGCCTACGACGTCGGTAATGACGCCCGCGTTGAGCTTGATACCCAGCCTGCCCGCGATCTCCTTGCCCTCGGGCGAGTTGTCCAGGAGAACAGCCGTGGCTCCCGAGCTCTGCACCGCAGCAGCAAGGTAGGCGGCCTTCGGGCCAACCAGATAGTTCTCGAGGTCCTGCGTCGACGGCTGGTACACCGTACCGACGCCGTAGGCACCCAAGGTGGCGGCGACGTCGTCGTTCAGCTCACCGGTGAACGCGACGGCGGTCTCCCCCAGCGAGCGGGCGATGGTGAGGAGTTCGAGGCTGCTCTTCTTCAGAGCCGCTCCCGGGTTGTCAATGAAAACAAGTGCGTTTGCCATGGTTGCGATCCCCTTTAGAGCAGCTTCTGTGCGGCGAGGAAGTCGACCAGCTTGATGCCGGCGTCGCCGTCGTCGGTGATGATGGTGCCGGCTGTCCGCGGCGGTCGGGCCTCTGCGGCCTCAACTACGGTCCAGGAACCAGCCAGGCCCACCTGCGAGGCGTCCACACCGATGTCGGCAAGTGACAGGGAAGCAATCTTCTTCTTCTTTGCCGCGAGGATGCCCTTGAAGTTGGGGTAGCGGGGCTCGTTGATTTGATCGGTCACCGAAACGACGGCCGGAAGTTGCGCTTCAACGGTTTCCGAGAAGGCACCGGCATCCCGGCGGGCAGTGACCTGGTTGCCTGCAACTTCCAGGGTGGAAGCGAAGGTGACCTGCGGGAACTGCAGCCGCTCGGCCAACTGGGACGGAATCAGCGATGTCTCACCATCGGTGGACGCCATGCCGGTCAGGACCAGGTCCACCGGGCGGCCGTCGGCTGACAGATGCCTGATGGCGGCCGCGAGTGCCAGCGAGGTGGCAGCGGCATCGGAACCTGCCAAAGCGTCATCGCTGAGGTGGACGCCCGAATACGCGCCGATCTGCAGCGACTTCTTGACGGCGTTGACCGCTCCTGCCGGGCCCATGCTCAGCGCAATGACCTCGTTGCCGGCCTTGGGTCCGCCACGTTCTTCGGCAAGTTGCAACGCTGCCTCGAGCGCGTACTCGTCCAGCTCGGACAAGATGCTCTCGTCACGGTCGGTTGTGTTGCCAGGTCCGGTGATGTGCCGGTCGAACTGCGCGTCCGGGACGTGCTTGACCAGAACGACAATCTTCAATGTCTCTTCCACTGTCTTCGAAGCAGCCTTCCATGCTTGTGGACGGCCAACCGCAACAGCGTGGCCGTGAATAGCCCAGCGCGTGGGCTCGTCCTAGCTAAGCATATTGCCCGCAGAAAACCACTCCCAGCGTTAAGCACTGTTTAGGATGACTCCCGATGCCTCCGGCTGCCGACGCCGATACTCCCGGCTTACCCGACGCAGCACGACGGCGGGCGGCACCAGTGAGGTGACGCCCGCCGTCGTGCGCTTTTGCTGCCGCCTACTGCTGCGCGGCGTCGAGGGTAACTTCGACCTCTTGCGATTGGCCGCCCCGCTGGATGGTGACCTTGACCTTGGCACCTGCCGGCTGCTCGCGGACCGCTGCGGTCAACTGGTTTGGATCGCTGACGGTGTAATCGCCGAACTTGGTCACGACATCGCCAACCTTCAGGCCGGCCTTCGCTGCGGCCGAACCGCTGGTCACCGCGGCAACCTCTGCACCCACAGAGAAGCCCGAGTTGCTGCCGGTGGAGGACTTGGACCGAACCGACACGCCAAACTGGCCGTGGCTGGCCTTGCCGTTGTCGATGATCTCCTGGGCCACCCTCTTGGCGTGGTTGATCGGCACGCTGAAACCTACGCCGATGTTTCCGGTGGAAGAATCGGAGGTTCCGCTGCCCGCAGATGCGATGGCGACGTTGACCCCAATGACTTCACCCTTGCTGTTCACCAGCGCACCACCGGAGTTGCCCGGGTTGATCGCAGCGTCGGTTTGAATGACGTTGATGGCGATCGAACCCTCATTGGCAGTGGCCTGGCTCTGGCCACCGTTCGGTGGCGCAAACTGGAAGCCCTCGCCGCCACCCTGGCTTTCGTCCGGCGTGCCCTCGGGAACAGCGGAGGAGGCAACGCTGATGGTGCGGTTGAGCGTGGAGACGATTCCGTCCGTCACGGTACCGGTCAGGCCCAAAGGCGAACCGATTGCGACGGCGGTGTCCCCCACGTTGATCTTGGACGAGTCGCCGAGCGTTGCAGGAACCAGCCCGGACGCATCACTGACCTTGATCACGGCCAGGTCCGAGAGCGGATCCGTGCCAACAACGGTGGCTTTGAGGACCTTCCCGTCACTCGTCCGGACCTCAATCGCGGCATTGGCCGTGGCGCCGTCGAGCGTTACGACGTGCGTGTTGGTGAGGATGTGGCCCTGGTCATCAAGGATGATGCCGGAACCGGTTCCGCCCTCGTTGCCGCTGGTTGCCTTGATGGTGACCACGCTGGGCGAAGCCTTGGCAGCTGCAGCGGTGATGACGTTGACGTCATCCTTGTTGTTGACGATGACAGTGCTGGACTGCCCGCTCGTTGACGCTGCCGGAGCCGGCTGGTCCCAGAGCACATTGCTTCCGGCCACCACACCGCCACCGATCAAGCCCGCCGCCAGCATGCTCGCCACCAAGGTCCCCACGCCGAAAGCGGGCTTGCGCTTGGCAGGGCCATTGGTGGCCGGGGAGTGCTGCGTGCCCGGGCCGTGAGGTCCCTGGGGGCCTTGGGGGCCGGCGCCTCCGCCGTAGAACGGCTGGTGCTGCGGGTAGCTGGGACGATGGGACGGATCCTGCTGCGGAACGCCGTAGTACTGCGGCTGCTGCGTGGTCGCGTTGGGCTGGCCGGAGGCCTGGGCGGGAGCGGTGTGCTGTCCGGGGTGCTGGGCCGTGTACTGCTGCGGCGAGTGCTGGGCCGGGGCAGCGTGCTGGCTTGCGTGGTGCGCTTGCGCGCCGGCCTGGGCGCCCTGGTAGGTTTGGGCGCTCTGGTCGGCTGCAGGCGGCTGGTAGGCCGGCAAGGGGGTGGTGGCGTGGGTGTCCCCGTGGCCATGCCCCGCAGTTTCATGATTTGCAGTTTCCTGACCGGCATTCTCCTGCCCTGAAGTCCAGGCCGGCTGCTGCTGGGTGGCTGTGGCGTCGCTGTGCCCGCCGGTTGTCTCCCGCGGCTCGGATGGCTCGCGGTTCTCCGGTGCGGTGCCCTGCGCTGGGTTCTCCGTCATGGGTCTTCCTTTCGTCCTCGTCTCCAACAACTATGTACCCAGTAACTGGAACAAAAGCGGACGTTCGCTGGGAGCTTCCTGAAAGGTCCGGCCGGGCTGCAACAGACCTGCCGAATTGTCCTCAACGGCTGAACAATCCCGACCTCTCCTATATTTCGCTGGTGGCATATTCACCCCTGTGGACGGAGCATGGGGTGCACCATAGAATCAAGAGGAATTGCCACAGCGACCTGCGGCTTTACACCATGCGTGGGGGCGCTGAGCATTCTGTGACGATTGGTACGCCTTGTTCCAGTCGCAGACGTGCTGAAGGGTTGCACATGCGGTCAATAGTTAAACGCGTACTCGCCGGAATTGGCGTGGCTGGATTGCTGGCGTTCCCGGCGACAGCTGCTTGGGCCACCGATCCGGTGACCATTCCGTCCGGGCAGAACATCGTGGACGACGCCAATGTCTTGGGAAGCCGAAAAGGTGAAGTCCAGGAAGCCATCCAAAAGACGCTCAAGGACCACAAGTACAACCTGTACGTGGTCACGGTGGACTCCTTCGAAAACCCGACGGACCCCAAACAATGGACTGAGGCCGTCGCCAAGAAAAAGCTCATGGGCAAACCGGACGCCATCCTGGCAATTTCCACGGCTGGACAGTACAACTTCGCCCTGAACTCGGGCAGCTCCATCTACTCGAAGCAGTCGGCAATTGCCCAGAACGCCGTCGTTGCCAATCTGGCAGGCGGCAAGAAGGACTACGCCCAGGCAGCCATAGACACAGCTGCCGCCATCGGCGATGCCGCAGGTGGTGGAAGCGGGACGGTGCCCAGCGGGAACGCCGGCGTCGGCGTCCTTGTCGGGGTTGGCGTTGTGGCCGCCGGAGGTGCCGGCACCTACCTGTACCTCCGGAACCGACGCAAGAAGGGCGGCACCAAAGCCGTCAGCGCCAGCTATGGACCACAGGGCGAACAGCTTGATCCGCTCGCCGGATTGAGTATTCCGGAACTGCGACAGAAGAGCGGCTCGCTGTTGATCGAGGCCGACGACGCCATCAAGTCCAGTGAGCAGGAGCTCGGCTTCGCCCAGGCGCAGTACGGTGATGCCGCAATTGGCAACTTCACCAAAGCGCTGGAAGAAGCCAAGGCCCATATGACGGAGTCGTTCAAGCTTCAGCAGCAGTTGGACGACCATATCCCGGACACCGAAGAGCAGCAGCGGAGCTGGCTCGGCGAAATCATCCGCCGGTCCGAGGCAGCGCTTTCATCGCTGCGTGACCAGAAGGCCGATTTCGACTCACTGCGCGAGCTGGAAAAGAATGCTCCCCAAGCCTTGGCCGCCGTTTCGGCAGGAGCCAAGGACGCGGATTCAAAGATCGCCAACGCGGAACAATCCCTCGCGGGCCTACGGGTCAAGTATGCCGAGTCTGCCTTGACCCAGGTTTCTGACAACATACTGCAGGCCAAAGAGCGTCTTGCCTTCGTGCAGAACGCCGTTGCCGCAGCCCAAGAGAAGCTCACCGCAGGCGAGAACAGCATGGCGGCAGTAGCCGTTCGGGCCGCTGAGGAAAGCCTGCACCAAACCAACGTGCTGATCGATGCCATTTCCAAGACTGCTGGCAGCTTGGATGAGGCCCGGGCATCCTTGGAAGGAGCTGTTGCTGAGACCAGCCAGGACCTTGCCCAGGCACGGGCCATGATCCAATCGGGCGAACACCCCGAGCTTGCCGGCCCCGTGGCCGGTGTGGAAGCTGCCTTGGCCCAGGTGAAGACTGAGATCCAGGGTGGAAAGATCGACCCCATTGCTACTCTCAGCCGCGTGGAGTCCGCACACCAGGCGCTGGATCAGTCGCTGTCCGGTATCCGTGACCAGCAGGAACAGGCGCGCCGGGCCCAGGCATCCTTGCAACAGACCATCATGGCTGCCCAAGCGCAGATCAGCGCCACGTCCGATTACATCACTGCCCGGCGAGGTGGCGTTGGTACTGAAGCCCGGACCAGGCTGGCAGAGGCTCAGCGAAACCTGGATTACGCCCTGTCCATTTCCCGCAATGATCCCGTCACGGCGCTGACCTACGCCCAGCAGGCGCATTCGCTTGCCGCGCAGGCCGCCCAGCTTGCCCAGTCCGACGTCGATCAGTTCGGCTATGCAGACCAGGGGCAGGGCTACGGCCGCGGTGGCATGTTCGGCGGTGGCGGTGGAGGCGGCGGTGGCCTTGGCGGCGCCATCCTTGGCGGCATCCTCATCAACTCCATCCTCAATGGCGGCGGAGGCGGCTGGGGCGGCGGCAATAACGACGGCGGCGGAGGAGGAGGCTTCTTCGGTGGCGATTCCGGCGGCGGCGGAGACTGGGGTGGTGGCGGAGGCGACTTCGGCGGCGGAGACTCCGGCAGCTTCTAGCCAGACAGACTAAGTGGGGTCAATGCCCCGCATAGAAGCGGTACAACAACTGATCACTGATTTCAGTGGCACCACTGAGCAGGACGAAAGGCAACACCATGGTTAAGCAGTCCATTTTCGGTCGGATCTCACAGCTCGCCAAGGCAAACATCAACGCCTTGCTGGACCAGGCTGAGGACCCGCAGAAGATGCTGGACCAGATGGTCCGCGACTACACGAACAACATTGCCGAGGCCGAATCAGCCGTGGCCCAGACCATCGGCAATCTCCGGATGCTGCAGGCGGACTACAACGAGGACATCAAGAACGCCCAGGACTGGGGCAACAAAGCCCTCGCCGCGTCCAGGAAGGCCGACGAGTACCGCTCCGCCGGCGATTCGGTTGATGCCCAGAAGTTCGACAACCTTGCCAAGGTCGCCATTCAGCGTCAGATGACTGCGGAATCCGAGGCCAAAGCAGCTGAGCCGAGCATTGCCTCCCAGACCGAGGTTGTGGACAAGCTCAAGACCGGTCTCGACCAGATGAAGAACAAGCTCAACCAGCTCACTGCCAAGCGCAACGAGCTCGTTGCACGCTCCAAGACCGCGGCTGCACAGTCCCAGGTCCACGACGCCCTGAAGAGCATCGACATCATGGATCCCACCAGCGAGGTCGGCCGCTTCGAAGAGAAGATCCGCCGCGAAGAGGCCAAGGTCCTGGGCCAGCAGGAGCTTGCAAGCTCGAGCCTCGACGCCCAGTTCAACCAGCTCGAGGACCTCGGAGAGCAGACTGAGATCGAGGCCCGCCTCGCAGCACTGAAGTCCGGCGGTTCCAAGCCGGCCATCGGCGCGGGAGCTCCTGCAGCAACGGGCTCTACCATCGACGAAGCCGACTTCGACAAGCTCTAGACCCCCCCCCCGGCCCGCTTGGCCGTGACATATCGCTGAACATACCAATGGGCCGGATCCTGAAAGGATCCGGCCCATTGGTCTTGGGTGCAATGGTCGAAACTACGGGGCTTGCTGCCCTGAGTGGGGCACGGCGGCGGAGTCCTGCCCCGGGCTGACGTCCGTTGCCACTTCGGCGCGGATCTCGAAACCCTTGGGATGGAAGTACGTCACCGTGCATTCCAGAACCTCCCCGTGAGCGCCCAGGGTCGTCCGCTCCAGCCGTGGCACCATCGCGAAGCCACGGACGTTGAGGGCGTCTGCAAGGTGCTCCGGGGGCTCGTGCATGGTCACGGTGATTTCAGCGCGCTGGAGCGGCTTCAGCGTCCTATCCTGGATGACCTGGTAGATGGAGTTCCTCTCTGCATCGGCGAGGCTGATGTGCCGTCCTATATGCGAGGGGATAAAGATCTCCGCAATGGCATAAGGCCAACCGGCACTTGAATATGATCGGCGGATCACCAGGACAAGATTGTCATCGGAGACCAGCTTTGCCGGCACGGTCCTGTCTTTTTCCATCCATTTGTATTCGATCAGCCCTTTGACAGTCTTCATCCCTGCCGCGGTGAACGTTTCCATGAAGGGCGCCAACCGGTTCAGCATTTTGACCGGCCGCTGTGCCATCACGAATGTTCCCTTGCCCTGCCTGCGGACCAGCAACCCTTTAACGACGAGCGTTTCGATTGCCTTGCGGACTGTAGTCCGGCTGATGCCGTACTCGTCCATCAGCGACTCTTCCGTGGGTATCCGCGATCCCGGTTCCAGACGGCTGACCTGATCCGTCAGAACGTCGGCCACCTGCTGGTAGACGGCCACAGGGCTGTCCCGTTCCAGGACTTCCCTAGTGGGACCGGACCTGACGTCTTCATTCACCATGGGGCCGTCCCCTCCAATTTCCTGCCTCAGCGAATCCGGACTTGATGCTAGCACCCGTTACCCCGAAGGCCGCTTAAACAAAAGATCCGGATCAGTGAAAACTGATCCGGATCTTTTCTCCAGTTGCGGGGACAGGATTTGAACCTGTGACCTCTGGGTTATGAGCCCAGCGAGCTACCGAACTGCTCCACCCCGCGTCGCAAGAACAACACTACCGCACCTCCGCGGCCCTTCCGACCAAATAGCACCAAAGGTGCCCTAGATCACTCACCGTTCCCCTACCGCCAACCTGCAAGAGGGCGCAGCATCACCGTGATCCTGCCAAAGGGTCGCGCCCAAACTCCGGGGGGGGACATGAGAGACGGTCAGACTCAAACCCGGGGCACATGAGAGACGGTCCGGCTCAAACTCGGGGGACATGAAAGAGCGTCCCAACAAACCCAGGGGGACATGAAAGAGGGTCCCGACCAAACCCCGGGGAAGTGCGAGGGTCGCGTCTTCCAAGGAGGGTTTGAGGGAAAACAAAAGGTCCGGATCAGTAATTACTGATCCGGACCTTTTCTCCAGTTGCGGGGACAGGATTTGAACCTGTGACCTCTGGGTTATGAGCCCAGCGAGCTACCGAATGTTTTTTGCTTACCGGCAGGTGAAGGGGAGACCAAATCCTGACTGCGTGATGTGCGTCTCCCCCGCCAAAAAGGGCCGGTGTCCGCCCCCCTTTGCAGGGAACGGGCACCGGCCCTTATCAGTCGCTGTTCAGCCACGCAGCCGCGTGGCTGCCCTGCCTAGCTGCTCGGAGAAGGTGACGGTGTGGCGCTGGGGCTGGCACCGGGGGTCGCCGTCGGGGCAGTTGTGGCGCCAAGACGCGTTTCCGCATCCAACGCCTTCTTCAAGGCCTCGGACAGCTTGGCCTGCTGGGCGCCATAAGTTGCAAAGTCGCCCTTGGCCAAGGCGGCCTGGCCGTCCGTAATCGCCTTGTTCGCCTCGTCCAGGGCTGCCTTGAGGTCAGCCTTGGCATCGGTCGGGCCAGTAGGCGGCGCAGTGGTTCCCGGAGGCGCGGTAGGCGTCTGGCCATTGTTGTCGGCATCTCCGGCTGTGGCGCCGGAATTGCCACCGAACAGTTGGTCCAGTGCCTCGTCCAAGGTGGGCGCAAAGCCGATCTTGTCACCGAAGGCCACCAAAACACGCTGCAGCGTCGGGTAGGACGTTTCACCCGTGGACTTCAGGTAGACCGGCTGCACGTACAACAGGCCACCACCTACGGGCAGCGTCAACAGGTTGCCGTTCAGCACATCCGAAGCACCCTGCCGGAGGAGGTTCAACGCCTGGGAGACGGTGGGATCGGAGTTGAATTTATTCTGTGCCTGGCCCGGTCCCGGGACCTGGGTGTCCGTGGGGAGTTCAAGCAGCCGAAGCTTGCCGTAGCTCTCCCCCTTGACGCCCTTCTCGTTTCCAGCGTCGGAGTCGGCAGCCAGGAATCCGTACAGGATGTTCCGGGCACTGCCATTGACGGTCTGCGGAATGAACGAGGATGTCAGCTGGAAGGCCGGCTTCTCCTGGTCGGGCATCTGCAGGGACATGTAGAACGGCGGCTGCTTGACGGCTTCCGAAACGGTGGGATCGTTCGGAACGCTCCAAGCATCGTTGTTCTGGTAGAAGCTGTCCGGGTCTGTCACGTGGTAACGGCCGAGAAGTTCGCGCTGGACTTTGAAGAGGTCCTCCGGGTAGCGAACGTGGCTCATGAGATCGCCGGACATTTCCGAGTATGGCTTGATGACGGTCGGGAAGACCTTCTGCCACGCTTTCAGGATGGGGTCCTGATCGTCCCACGCGTACAGGTTGACCGAACCGTCGTAAGCATCCACGGTGGCCTTGACCGAGTTGCGGATGTAGTTGACCGAGCTGTTCGGCAAGGCCACGGTGCGGCCTGCGTTCGTCTGGGAGTCGGCCGTGGCGTTCTGCAACTGCTGCGGCTGGGAGTACGGGAAGTACTGGCTGGTGGTGTAGCCGTCGACAATCCACTTCACGCGTCCATCAACAACGGCCGGGTAGGCGTTGCCGTCAACAGTCAGGTACGGAGCCAGCTTCTCGACGCGTTCGCGCGGATTGCGTTCGTAAAGGATCTGGGACTCGGCGTTGACACCATCGGAAAGCAGCAGATCCGAGGACTGGAACTTGATGGAGTACAGGATCCGGTTGAGCCAGTTGCCTACGTTGGGTCCACCGTTGCCGCTGAAGGTGTACTGGGTCTCTCCCCCACCTTCCCTGCCTGCGGGTCGGTCCTGCTCACGGTTCGGAGCACCGTCAGGTGCACCCACGATGGAGTACTCAGGAGAGTTTTCGCCGAAGTAGATGCGGGGCTCGTACGTGGTGTCGTTGCCGAGCACGCCGTTGGAGGGGATGCCGGACTGCAGGAACTCGGGTTTTCCGTCAGCAGTGAACTTGTTGCCCTTGGCAGCAACCACACCGTAGCCGTGAGTGTAGACAATGTGCCTGTTGACCCACGTCTGCTGGTTGGCGCTCAATCCGTCCGGGTTCAGCTCGCGAACAGCGATCACGGTGTCCTGGACCTTGCCGTCAACCATGTAGCGGTCCACGTTCAGGGTCTGCGGGAACTGGTAGTACGGGCGGTACTGTTCCAGCTGGGCGAACGCTGAGGAGATGAGGTTCGGGTCCAAAAGCCGGATGTTGGCCGTGGTTTGCGCATCTGCCGCCAGTGCGCCGGTGGTGGCGGTAGTGGTTGCGTTATAGGCCGAGACATCAATCTGGTCCAGGCCATAGGCGGCCCGGGTCATCTTGATGTTTCGGTCAATAAATTCCTTTTCCAGCGTGTTCTCGGAAGGACGGACCTGGAACTGCTGGATGACCCACGGGTACACCCCGCCGGCCAGAATGGCAGTGATGACCAACATCGCAGTACCGATCACCGGGAGGCGCCAGCGTCCGATGACTGCGGCAATGATGAACAGGATGGCTACCAGCCCGGCGGCAACCGCAAGGATGGCTTTGGTGGGAACCACAGCATTGACATCTGTATAGAGGGCACCCGCCCAGCGACCGGAGTTGCTCTGGACAGTGGTGTACCGATCGAGCCAGAAGTTAACGCCCAGCAGGACCAGGAAAAGCGCACCGGTCACGGCGATGTGGATCTGGGCGGCGCGGCTGGTGAATATACCGCGCTCCATCAGGCGGATGCTGCCGTAAAGGTAGTGGGTCAGGATTCCGGCAATGCCGGCGACGACGGCGATGCTGATCAGGAATCCGGTGACGAAGCCCAGGAAAGGAAGGGACATCAGGTAGAAGCTGATATCCAGGTTGAACAGC
This sequence comes from Arthrobacter sp. UNCCL28, assembly GCF_900102805.1. NCBI lineage: Bacteria > Bacillati > Actinomycetota > Actinomycetes > Micrococcales > Micrococcaceae > Arthrobacter > Arthrobacter sp. UNCCL28. The sequence goes on along the minus strand of NZ_FMWE01000001.1, from coordinate 684,878 downwards.
GGATCCGTCTGGCCGAATGGCTCCTGGTTGAAGAACAGCAAGGCCTTCTGCCATTGGCTGGCCGCCGCGCTGCCCGCGAACAGGCCGAACAGGATGGGAAGGCCAATCATGACAACCCGGCGTACAGGCTCAAGCTGGGCCTGGTAGCGGTTGAGGTTGTCCCGCGACTCCGCATCCGGAGCGTAGACGGGGCGGGAGCGGTAGGCGATCCTGATGGCAAAGAAAACAGCGGCGAACATCATGGCGAAGCCGATCAGGAACGTGATGATCCTGGCCAGATTTTCGCGTATGTACACTTCGAAGAAACCAAGCTGCTGGTACCAGAGGACGTCGGTCCACACATTGGCGAAGAAAATGAACCCGACGACGGCCACTGCCACGACAATGAGCGTCGGAGTCAGGGCACCTCGTCTCAGCGGTGATCTTCCGGGCGGGTTGGAGCTGGCGGGACGGGACAAACTCTGTACCTCATTGGTGTCAGTGAACAGTCGGTATGCGAGTGGTTGACATTCTCTGCCGCTGGGATATGGCGGAGGCCGTCATATATGCCACGAGTGGCGGTGGAGCTAAGTTCCACCGCCAGTCTAGTTGTTTGTGCAGGTGGGAAGGCCCGCCGTGTCTTCTCCCGACCCAAGCCGCTCCACAGCGGAGTTGGCATCGGCCAATGTTTCGACTTTGACTACCTGTAATCCATCGGGAACATGGCCAACGACATCGGAGCAATTGGCGGCCGGAGCCAGGAACATCGTGGCCCCTTGCTGCCGGGCGCCAATCATCTTCTGGGCTATGCCGCCGATGGGACCCACGGCACCATCTGCTGTGATCGTTCCAGTGCCGGCTACGTGTTTTCCGCCCGTAAGGTCGCCCGGCGTGAGGTTGTCGATGATACCCAGGGCAAACATCATGCCCGCGCTGGGGCCGCCCACGTTCTCAAGGGAGATGCTGACGTCGAAGGGGAACGTGAAGTCACTGGCGAGCAGCACACCCAGGACATAGCGGTCGGCCGAATTCCTGGTGGGAGTGATGGTCTCCGTTACGGCAGCGCCTTTCCGTTCCACCACAACAACCGCCGGGGCCCCTGCACCGGCGGCCAGTTCAGCTTGGATCACGCTCATCGAGGTGATGACCTTGCCGTTGATGGACTTCAGGAGGTCGCCCTCCTGGATCTTGCCGGCAGCAGGGGACGCTTCCGAGAGGCCCGCGACGTTTAGTCGTTGCTCGAACGGGATGTCCAACTCACGCAAGGCGGCAGCAAAGGCATTCTCCTGGGAAGTCTCCATGGCAATCTCCCCCTCCTGCACCGTCTGTTCTGCGGTGGTGCCCTTGGGATAGATCAGTTCCTCCGGATATATGGCCTTGGAACTGTCCAACCATGCACGGAAGACGTCAAAGATGGTTGCGGGAGTCTTGGGACCGCCGGTCAAGACCACCGTGGTGAGATCCAGGTTGCCGTTTGCCGGAAAGGATTCCCGTCCGGAAATGGTGATGACTGGCTTATCGCCGTCCTTACCCAAGGTATTGAAGGTAGGTCCGGCCGATTCGATCACATAGGGAACGGGAAGCGCCGCAGCGCCAATGCCGAGTCCCAACGCCAAAAGACCCGAGATCACCATGATCATGTACCTGTTGTCCCGCGCTGGTGCCGGAGGCACTGGGGAGGGACCGGCGTCGGACGTTTGACGCGGGTCCAATGAGCCCTCGGGGCTGGGCGAAGTAAGCATTGAGGCCTCTCTATGCCGGCATTGCGTGACCGGTTCCACGGCTGTTGCCACCGAATACGGCAGCGGCACATACCAAACATCAACAGTACGCGGTCCGGCGTTCGCGGGCTGCTTTGCCTAGAGCGAACTACGCCGCATGCAGGCAGACAGCGTTCCGGCCGCGGGGTACGGTGAAAGAGATCACCAGCCAGTTCGACGATCGGCGGCACCATGACATCCAACCCCAACAATCCGTCCAACGACGACGACACTCCCAAGGACCCGCTGGCAGAAATGCTGCAGAACCTGATGGGTGGCCAGGGCATGGGCAACATCGATCCCGCCGAGCTGGCCAAGGCCGCCGGCTTGCCCAACGATCCCCAACTGCTCCAGCAGATGTTCGCCCAGGTCCAGGCCATGATGAGCTCCACCTCGGACGGGCCCGTGAATTGGCAGCTGGCCCACGAGAATGCGCGCCGGGTTGCAGCGGCCGGTAACGATCCTTCGGTGAGCGCTGTCCAGGCCCGGGAGATCGACGAAGCCCTCAGGCTTGCCGAACTTTGGTTGGACCCCGTGACAGATCTTTCCGCCACCGGCCTGATCGGCCGTGCCTGGTCCCGTGCGGAATGGGTGGAAGCGACCCTGGGCACCTGGAAACGCCTGACCGAACCCGTTGCCAACAGCGTCGCCAATGCCCTGTCCAACGCGCTCACGCAGCAGATGCCCGAGGAAATGAAATCCATGATGGGCGGCGCCTCGTCCATGCTGCAGAACATGGGCGGTGCGATCTTCGGAATGCAGCTGGGACAGGCCATCGGGGCGCTTTCTGCCGAGGTTGTCAGCTCCACCGATATCGGCGTTCCTTTGGCCGACCTGGAAATGGCGTTGTTGCCGGCCAACGTCGCCAAGTTCGGGGAAGGCCTAAGCCTCCCTGAGAACGATGTACGCCTGTTCCTTGCCGTGCGTGAAGCAGCGCACGCAAGGTTGTTCGTCCAGGTGCCCTGGTTGCGTGGCCACCTGCTGGGTGCGATTGAGGCCTATGCCCGCGGCATCCACATCGACATGTCCCGTATTGAAGACCTGGCGCGGGACCTTGATCCCAGCAACCCTGAGGGAATCCAGGAGGCGCTTTCGCAAGGCGTCTTCACTCCGGAGCGCACGCCGGTTCAAACTGCTGCCTTGGAGAAGCTCGAAACCGCCCTCGCCCTTGTTGAAGGCTGGGTGGACGAACTCACTGCAGAGGCCACGGACAAAGTCCTTCCCTCTGCCACCGCCCTTCGGGAAACCGTTCGTCGTCGTCGTGCCACCGGCGGCCCGGCCGAGCATGCGTTCTCCTCCCTTGTTGGCTTGGAATTGCGTCCCCGCAGGCTCAGGGAAGCCGCCACTCTGTGGGCAACGCTCAAGGAAGAACGCGGCATCGCGGGTCGCGACGCCATCTGGCATCACCCGGATTTGCTGCCCACCGGTGAAGACCTGGACGACCCCAAGGGCTTCTCCGAACGCCGCAGGCTGGCCGAAGCCAGCGACAGTGAAGTGGACGATGCCCTGCAAAAGTTGCTCAGCGGCGGCTATGACAGCACCGACCCACAGGACTCCGAGGCAGAAGGTTCGGCCGCGGATGAGGTGCCGGACAGCGAAGCTGAACCCGAAGACACCGACACCGACGGTCCGACCAAGTAAGCCAGCACGGAAGCCGCACAACACGCAGCAACGGCCGCCATCTCCATGGCGGCCGTTGCTGCTTTAAGCCCCGGTTTCCGTCGCTGGGGTTGAGTCCGGCTGGAGGCCCCTTGACGTGGCAAAAGCAACCCCCTCAAGGAACGCCTTGGCACGCTGCGCCTCGGGATACGCGTCCACCAGCCGCCAAAAGTCTGCGTTGTGCCCCGCCACCAGCAAATGCGCAAGCTCATGCACCATGACGTAGTCGATGACCCACTGCGGCATGGGCTGCAGCTTGTTCGATAGCCTGATGGTGCCGTCCGCCGGGGTGGCAGAACCCCAGCGCGAATTCTGGTTGCTGACCCACCTCACAGATGTAGGGACGGCACGCCCGCCCAGATAAGTCCGCGAAAGGTGCGCGGCATGCTCAGCAAGGGCTTCGTCGGTAGCTGGACGCTGCCGGCCCTTGCCCGGCCGCTGCTCACCTTGCTTCTTCAGCTTGGCCAGCATGCGGTGGACCCACTCCCGTTCCTGGGACTTGGTGAAGCTGGCCGGGATGGCCACTACTGCTTTCCCGTCTTCCCAAAAGGCAGCAACAGTCCTGCGCCTCCTGCTCGAGCGGCGCACTACTACGGGAGCGCCGTCCTCGGTGACCAAGGGAACATCAGGCTCCGCAGCCGACCGGCGAGCCATCAGAGTTCCGAGCTTTCGGTCAGGACCGCCAATACAGCCTCGCCATAGCGCTCAAGTTTGGATGGCCCAATGCCCGCCAAACGGGCCAGCTCCTCCAGCGAGGAAGGCTTCGCCTCAGCGATTGCCGTGAGCGTCGCATCGGTGAAAACGACATAGGCGGGGACGTCGGCGGACTTCGCTTCGTCCTTTCGCCACTGCCTTAGCGCATCAAATGTCTGTTCCTCATATGTCGGCGGGCACTGGTTGCATCGTCCCACCTTGCGCTCGGCCCCGCTGGCGAGCATGCTTCCACATACCCTGCACGACGCCGGTGCGGCGGCTTTTCGGCGCACGGGACCTGTCTTGCTGCGGGCGTTTGCCGAGGCCACTGAGTTGGGTCGGAGTCCGTCAAGGAAGCGGGATGGCTTGCGATTGGCTCGGCCACCCGGAGTTCGGGCAGTGGACCAGGACAAATTGAGGTGCTCACGCGCCCTGGTGATCCCGACATAAAGCAGCCGCCGTTCCTCGTCAACGTCTTCCGGTGTGTCTGCGAAGGAAATGGGCATAAGTCCTTCGCTGAGGCCCACCAGGAACACGGCGTCCCATTCGAGCCCCTTGGCCGCGTGAAGGGATGCAAGTGTTACGCCTTGGACGGTGGGGGCGTGCTGTGCGACCGAGCGTTCCTGAAGCTCGTTGACGAACTCGGCCAGGGTGAAGGCCTCGCCGCGGCTGACGGCCAGTTCATCTGCCAAGGCAACCAACGCTGCCAAGGATTCCCAACGTTCGCGCAGGGCTCCCCCGTTGTGCGGTGCTGCGTCCGTGTAGCCAAGCGATGCAACAATGTCGCGAACGATCTGTCCCAGTGGCTCCTGGGGTCCTTCGGCGACGGCCCGGGTTGCGGCACGCAGTTGAAGGATGGCGTCCCGGACTTCCTTGCGGGCGAAGAACCGCTCGCCTCCGCGAAGCTGATATCCAATGCCGGCTGAAGCCAGTGCTTGTTCGTAGGCTTCGGACTGGCCGTTGGTGCGGAACAGGATTGCGATCTCGCTGGCTTTGACCCCGGTATCGAGCAGTTCTTGGATCCGGCCTGCCACCACCGCCGCCTCGGCTTCGTCATCCGGGCATTCCATGAAGCGCGGTTCTGGACCGGTTGGTCTTTGGGCGACGAGTTTGAGCGGAGGTGCCCAGGCAGCATCTGCCACGGGTCCACCGCTTCGCCGGGACCCAAGAAGGTCATTGGCCAACTTCACAACTTGCGGGGTGGACCGGTAATCGCGGATCAACTTAACTACGGTGGCATCCGGGAACTGTGCCTTGAATCCCAAGAGATGCTTGGGTGAGGCTCCCGTAAAGGAGTAGATCGTCTGGCTGGCATCGCCGACCACGCACAACTCGTTGCGCCCGCCGAGCCACAGGTCCAGGAGCCGCTGCTGCAGCGGCGAGACATCCTGGTATTCGTCCACCACGAAGTGTCGGTACTGCTCGCGGACGGTGGCGGCGACTTTCGGATCTTCCTGGAGAATTCCCACCGTAATCAGCAGGACGTCTTCGAAGTCGATGACGTTCCTGTCGGTCTTGATATCCTCGTACGCCTGGAAAACCCTTGAGACCGCAGTCAGGTCAAACCCGCCTGGTGTTCCACGGTCCTGCGCGTTCTCAAGATAATTGGCGGGCGTCAGCATGGAGACTTTGGCCCACTCAATTTCAGCGGCCAAATCCCGGATGGTTGCGCGGTCAGTGCTGAGCCGGAGCCTGCGCGAAGCCTCGGCGATCATGTTGGCCTTGTGGTCCAGCAGATTCGGCAAAGTGCCGCCAATGGCCTGTGGCCAAAAGAACTGCAATTGCCTGAGGGCGGCAGCGTGAAAAGTCCGGGCTTGGACATTCGCCACGCCGAGGTCCCGAAGCCTGCTGCGCATTTCCGCTGCTGCCCTCGCCGTAAACGTCACGGCCAGCAAGCGCTGGGGGCTGTAGACGCCGGAGTGGACTCCGTAAGCTATGCGGTGGGTGATGGCACGTGTCTTTCCCGTGCCCGCCCCCGCGAGAACACACAGGGGACCCGTCAAGGTACTTGCTACTTCACGCTGTTCTTCATCCAAGCCGCCGAGGATGCGTTCCTCAAGTGAACCACCGGCGTCGAAAATGTCTTCTGTCACGGCTGGAGGTCTTCGATGACGCCGCCGTACCAATGTTCAATCAAGGAACGGGCAATGGACAGGCGCGTGGAGATGGTGATCTCACCGCTGGAGACAGCTGCCTGCAACTCTTCACGGCTGAACCAGCGTGCCCTCGTGACTTCAACTCCGTCCGGCCGGGCAACGGAGTCTTCAGTGGTGGCGGTGAAGCCCAGCATCAGCGACGCGGGAAATGGCCATGATTGAGAACCGAGGTACTGGCATGCCGACACGCGAACGCCCACTTCTTCGGCAATCTCCCGGACAACCGCCTGTTCCAGCGACTCGCCGGGCTCCACGAAACCTGCGAGCGTGGAATAGTTCCTGGCGTCCGTGGGACCACCACCGCCCAGGAGCAACCGGCCGTCAGGGCCAACTACTGTCACGATGATGGCGGGATCCGTCCGAGGGTAATGCTCTGAATTGTCCTTGGGGCAACGGCGAACCCATCCACCTGCCTCAATGTCAGTGGGATGTCCACACTTGGGGCAGTGCGTGTGTGTGGCGTGCCAGTTGGAGATTGCACTTGCCTCGATGAACAGCGCAGTATCACTGGCGTCCAAACTCGCGGCGACATCCCGGAAACCTGCCCATCGGGCATCGGCCGGCACTGTGGCATTGCCTGGCGCGGGCGGTTCATCCGAGGTAAACAGCAGGACGGCCGTGCCTTCAGGCAAAGACGACGATTCCAAAGTGGTTCCCAGGTAAACAGCGGTAGTGGCGCCGTTATCCGTTCCGCTTAGGGCATTCCACAGCGACGTGGCGTCCCCGAACCAGAGTCCGTCACCGGTCACCAGAGCCTGGCGCTGGGAAATAACCATGGCCTTGGCAGTACCGGAAGCGATGAGGTCATCCACCATGCCCGGCTTCATCCGCACCCCGGAGCCACGATCCACCATGGCAGGGCGGACTGGAAGAACAGTGTCCATCAGGTGGTTTGCCAGCGCCGGTGACTCCGAATAGCTCATGTATCTACCGTACTGACTCGTACCGACAAAAAACATTTGGGAGGGTCCCCCTTGTGGACGCACCCGGTTCCGGCATCAATCGTGCACAGAAATGTCCTGTTTTATGGCGGATCTGAAGACTCGCCGCACTGCATCATGACCACAGGCCACACTCAATCTACCGTTGGGAAGGTGAGAAGAACACCGCTCGAACTGGCCGCTGTAGCAACCGCGGCGGTGCCTGGCCTGGCGCCGACGGCTACAGCCTTTTCCCCCGACGATGACGCCGACTTTGACTCGGCGTTGCTGCTCGATGCCGATGGGAAACGTTGGCGCGTCCGTTCGCCGCGCCATCCTGAGGCCAGCACCCGGTTGGAAACCGAGTTCATGGTGCTGCGCGCCTTCGCTCCTGCCATTCGTGCCGAGCTGCCCTTCCACGTGCCGACCGTGGCCGGCACCGTGCGCCAAGGCGCCTTGACCACCTTTGTCTACACCCACCTCCAGGGCGCCGTGCTCTCCATCGAAGAGCTCTCGGCCGGCAGTCCTGCCCTTGCCCGTGAGATTGGTGCGGCTCTGGCCGCCATCCACGATCTCCCGTTGACCTTGGTGACCAACGCCGACCTGCCAAGCTACTCTGCCAACGAATTCCGGCAGCGCAAGCTCAACGAACTGGACCAGGCTGCTACCACCGGCAAGATTCCGGCCACCTTGCTCCGGCGCTGGGAACACGCCCTTGAAGATGTGGCGTTGTGGCGGTTCAACACCTCAGTGGTCCATGGCGACCTCCACGAGGACAACCTCATGGTGCAGGACGATTCCGTCACGGCCCTGACAGGGTGGACCGACCTCCGTATTGGTGATCCAGCGGACGACTTTGCATGGTTGGTGGCTTCCAACGAAGCCTCATTCGTGGACGCCGTACTGAACCACTACACCCAGGCAAGGCGTGAGAAACCGGACATGCACCTGCTCCGCAGGGCAGCGCTGTTGGCCGAGTTCGCCCTGGCCCAGTATTTGGTCAAGGCAATGGCCGCCGGGCACCAGAGCATGACGGCGGAGGCGGAGTCGATGCTTCAGACGCTCTCGGATGACATTGATGAACAAGCGCGGCGTGACGAAGAAGCGGCAAGGGCCGCAGAGGATGAGGCGGCTGAAGCACAGGCTGCCGGCGCTCCGGCTGGTGCGATCCCTGCGGTCAGTGTTGCGGTGATTCCCGACGCCGGATCGCCGGTTACGGTGGCAGCTATACCACCTGCCGCGGAGCCGGCGACGGCGGTCGCCAGCGAATCGGCGCCCGTGGACGTCAGCAAGCCGGCAGCGGCAGCGCCTGGGCCGACCGACGGCACCGAAACAGCGGACGACGCCGCGCAAGCAGCTGAGCTGCCCCCGACCGAAGGCCGCGTCTCTTCGGGAACCAACGACCCGGATGACACGTCCACCGCCGCAATCAGCGTGGTGAACGTAACTCCGCTCCATACGGCCGATCGCTCCTAGAACACACCGAGCCCAGTACGCATCGGTCCTTGCCACTCCCACCGTTGATCTACCGGTCCAGGCTGCCTGCCTCCAACGCCGTGGCCACGATCTGTTCCAAGTCTTCGGCTGTGCCCAAATCGTGGGGCCGGACAACTGAGTCATCGGCTACGTAGTAGAACGCGGCGCTGACTTCCTCGAGGGGCACACCCTTCAGGCGCGCCCAAGCCAACCGGTAAACGGCCAGCTGCAGGGCACGGGTCGCCAATTGCCGACCCGCGGGGCGTCGTCCGGTTTTCCAGTCGATCAGCTGCCAGCGGCCATCGGCGTCGCGGAATACGGCATCAATACGTCCTCGGACCACGACGTCGCCGATCCGCGTTTCCACTGGCACCTCGACGAAGGCGGGCGCGCGCTGGGCCCACTCGGACTTTTTGAATGCGGCCACCATGTCGTCCAAGCCGTAGGCCTCGTCGATGTGGGAATCCGAGCCCGGGGCCTCGTCCAGGTCCAGCATGCCGGTAGTCCCGAAATACTCCTCAACCCACGCGTGGAAGGCCGTGCCTTTGCGGGCCGAAATGCCCGGTTCACGCGGCACCGGCCGGCGGAGCTGGGAAAGCACCGCACCCGGATCGGCGCCAAGGTCAACGAACAGTGATGCAGAGATATGGCTGGGAAGGTGGACGTCCTGCGTGGTCCGGCCCCGCTGTTGGCGGTCCAGGAGGAGTTCTGCCTCTTCAGACCATCTCGCCGCAGGGCCCGTGAGCCCAGGGACCTGGGCCTCACAAGAGGCATCGGCGAGATAGGCACGGACATTTGCGGCGGCCTGGTCCATGACGACCCGGCGCCCGGGAACCAACCTGAGGCGTGCGCCCGTCCGGGGGTCGACAGGACCTTCAAGGGGATCGTAAGGGAACCCTGCAACTTCAAGCGCGGCTGTCAGGGGGCTTTCCTCCGGGAGTGCTTCCTCGGCCACGGACCCAGGATGGACCACCGCTGACCCTGTTTGAACTGCAGAGGTTCCCCGGCCGCCGTCTGCGGCGACTCCAGCAGCTCCCGCGAGAGGCGCCAAGTCTGCAAGGAATGCGGACATCCCGGCCATTCCGGAACGCGAACCGTTCCAGGCAGCGCTGGATGCGCATAGGACGAATTTTGCCCGGGTATAGGCGACGTAGGCGAGCCGCCGTTCCTCGGCCTCACCGTGGTGCTGTACCTCGGATTTAAAGTCCTTTTCCGCATCCAGCCATCCCTTCTGGTCAGGCTGGTCCAAGTCCCACTGCGGGAGGTCTGCACGGTCACCCCGCAAGGGCCAGGGCAAGGCCGCAGCCCCACTGCTCCACCGTGAATCCCTGGTACTGGGGAACGATCCTGCGTTGAGGCCCGGAACGAAAACAACGTCCCACTCCAGCCCTTTTGACGCATGGACGGTAAGCAGCTGCACGGCTTCCCGGTTGGTCTCCACAGGGGCGAGGTCCAATCCACCTTCTTCGGATGCTGCTGCCTCCAGCCACGACAGGAAAGCCAGGAGATCGATACGCTGGGATGTCTGCAGGAACCCCGCTGCGGCATCCTGAAACGCGTCAAGGTTCCGCCGGGCCTGGTGGATAGTGGTTCCAGGCTTTGCAGCTACTTCGATATCCAGGAGCATGGCACGCTCAACCTCACCAAGGAGCGTAGTGAGGTCATCCCCGATGTATGTGCGCAGGGATCGCAGCTCCGAGGCCAGGAAGTCCAGCCGTTCCAGGGCGGTACTGCTCAGGGTACGGCCGTTCCTGGAGGTCCATCCGGGCTTTGGCAGGTAGTCAAGGGCCTCTACAAGGCTTGAGGCATCGGTGATATCGCTTTCAACCACCACCGATGCTGCTTCCTCGTTTTCATCCATGGGTTCAGAAGCCGTGCCAGGATTTGACCGGCGGCGGGCCAGGAAACGTGACCAGTCGTTAAAGGCCATCAAATCCGCCGGGCCAATGCGCCAGCGGGCCCCGGCCAGCAACCTCATCAAGGCATCGGACCGCCCGGGATCGGCCAGCACACGCAGGGTGGCCACAAGATCCACGATTTCCGGTGTGTCCAACAATCCGCCGAGACCGACGATCTCGTACGGAATTCCCTGCAGCTCGAATTCCCGGCGCAAGCACTCCATCTGTGCACGGCGGCGGCACAGGACGGCCATGGTCGGCTTGATGGGCGTGCCGTCCTTCTCTTCCTCAAAGACGGTCCGTTGATAGCGGCGGACATCGCGGGCTATGGCCGCGGCTTCGTCCTCGTCGGTGCTGAATCGTCCAATCACCACACTTCCGTCGACTGCCGCCGGGCTCGGAACCAGCGGTGGGACGGAGACATCTCCCGCTGCATCCCGATCCCCCGCAGGGCCGTCCGTTGCAGCTGCCTTGTTCAAAGGTGCCGCGATGGTGTTGGCTGCCGCAAGGATGTTCCTTCCGTTCCGCCAGGCGGTGGTCAGGTACGAGGTTGGAGCCACTGAAAAGGTCTCGGCGCCATCCCCTGTATCCACGTGTTTGACGGGAAACTCCTGCACGAAGTGGAAAAGCTGTCCGGCTGAAGCCCCACGGAACCCATAAATGGACTGGTTGGGATCGCCCACTGCAGTGACGGCGTGGCCCTGGCTGAAAAGACGCGAAAAAAGCACCAACTGGGCGTGGGAGGTGTCCTGGAATTCGTCCAGGAGAACCACTTTGTACCGGGCTCTCTCGGTGGTTGCTGCGAGAGGGATGTCGCTGGCGATCCGGGCAGCCAGGGCAACCAGGTCTCCGAAGTCAAGGACACCGCGTTGCCGCTTGGCTTCCTGGTAGCGCACCACCATGTCTGCCACACTGGCGCGGGTCCGGAGCATGGCGGACAGTGAGGCAGCAGCCGTGGTGGGATTCTTGCTTGCTCCCGCCAGATAAGGAAGCTGTTCGAAGGTGGCCACGCGGTCCAGCACCCAGTTGCGCACCGTGCCGGGATCCTGGAGGTGTTCGGCGCACTCCCCCGCCAGTTGGATGACAGCATTGACCAAGGTTGACTTGGCGGCGGTGAAATGCTCGAACTCTCCGTCGTAGGCTTCCACTACTTCGCTGGCCAGCTGCCAGGATTGGGCTCCGCCGAGCAGGACGACGTCCCGCTCGATGCCCCGCCGGAGTCCATAATCGGACACTATTCCGCTGGCGTAGGAATGGTAGGTGGAGACCTTGGGTTCGAGGTCGTCAGCCCCCAGCAGCCCCTCCGGGAATCCGATGCTGCCGTCATCTTCTGCTGCGATGCGCTGGAGGGTGGCCAGCTTGCTCCGGATCCGGCTGGCCAGTTCGCCGGCAGCCTTCCGTGTGAAAGTCACACCAAGCACTTCCTCCGGGCGGACCCACCCATTGGCGACCAGCCACACCACCCTGTCCGCCATGGTTGCGGTCTTGCCGGAGCCGGCTCCGGCGATCACCAATCGTGGGGACAGCGGAGAGGCGATGATGTCCGACTGTTCGGCAGTGGGATGGTTTTTCTCGCCAAGGATGTCAGCCAGTTCAGAGGGAGTGAACCGGGGCTCAGGAACAAACGCGCCGCCAATAGTGCCGGGTTGTGTAGCGGCAACTCCGTCCAGGACTTCGGTTGTCATTCGGTGACCTGCTTTCCTCTGGCGCACAACGGGCAAACATCCGGAAGGCGGCATCCATGGCCACCATGCCCGCTCTTGCCAGGATCATGACGTGCTTCGAAGGAGGCCCCTGCCATCAAGGCAGCAGCCTCGTTGACCAGTTCCTCCGCCCAGTTCGCTGAAGGATCCAAGGGGTCCTGTTGCTGAACTGCCGGCGTCTTTGTCTTTGTTCCCAGGTGGGCCAGCACCGCGCCGCCCGGGGCAAAGCCTTCATGTTCGGTGTTGGATCCGGAGTCGGTGGCTTCCTCTGAGGTTCCTGCGTCCTTGAAGGCTCCTCTTAGCACCGCTGCCTGATATGCACCCAATTGCGGGTGCCTGGCAACTTCTGCCTTGCCTGGTTGCCGCTTGCCGGTTTTGAGGTCCACCACAACAAGCCGGCCTTGGTCATCAACCTCCAGGCGGTCCACCTGACCCCGAAGCACAGCATGCCGGGTAAAGTCCGCTTCAGGATCTGCAGAGCCCGAAGCATCCAGGAAGACATCCGGAAGCTGGACTTCGAAGTCATGTTCCACAGCGAGCAAGCTGCGTCCCTCGCTGCGCATGACGAGGACGTATTGGGCCAATTTGCGCACCATCTGTTCCGCGCGTTGGAAGTCGAGCTTGCCCTCCCAGTTCTCTTTCATGCCAAGGGTTGGCCATCTGCGGACAAGTTCGGCTACGTACTCCGAACCCGAGGCCTCCGGCATTTCCTGGGCGATGCTGTGGACCAGGGTTCCGAGGCTGCGAGCGAAGTCGGTGGCGGCCTCGCCCCCGGCAGCCTGCACGAACCAGTCCAGCGGGGACTTATGGACAGCTTCAACCTTGGATGGGGACACGGACACTGTAGCCCCCGGGGGGACCACCGGCTCCCCCGAGCTCAGCGGGGCCAGGCCCCACCAGGTATCGGGATTGGCACCGGGAACGGGCGGTTCTGAGCTGGCGAGCCGGGCCAGTATCCGCGCGGCTTCCTGGCTGGCCGCGCTGCCACCGGCTTCCCCCGTAGAGGAGGTGACCCCTTGTGCGTGCTGCCTCAGCTCGGCAACAAGGGCCCTGAGAGTCAGGGGACGCTCGACAAAGGTGTAGTCGCGTTTGTACTGCCCTGATTCCAAAGGGGCAACATAATCCAGGAAAGCCGAGGGCTGGTCATCCTCCGAGGACACCGCTGTGCAGATCAGGACCTCCCGGGCCCGGGAAACTGCCGTTGAGAAACTCCTGAGTTCGTCGTAACGGATGTCTCTAAGCCTGCTCAAGGGGCCCCGGCTGACGGCGTAGTCCACTCCATGCTCCACAGCGTCGGCGTAAACGGTACTGCCGAGGAGTTCGCCGCGCAGCCGGGTATTCGGCCAGACGCCTTCCTGGAGACCGGCGACGATCACCACAGGCCATTCCCGGCCCGCAGCACTGGCTGGGGTCATGATTTCCACGCACGCCTCCAACTGGGCACGTGCGGCAAGAGTGTCCATGGGAAGTTCCTGGTTCAGGAGATAGTCCAGGAACTGCTCGGGACCGGATCCTGGCAATTGGTCCACAAAGCGTTCGGCGGTATGGAACAGTGCCATCATGGCGTCGAGGTCCCGATCGGCCCGTGCGCCGGCGTTGCCGCCCTCCAGCGCCATCTCGGCCCAGCGTGATGACAAACCGGTGGCCTGCCACAAAGCCCACAAGACCGACTCCGCGTTGGCGCCCGGCTCGGCTGCGGCCTTGGATCCTGCCGCAATCATGCGGGCAAGCCGGCGGGCCGAGCTGCCTTCGATTCCCAAGGACGCCAGGGCCCCGGGTTCCAGCAGTGCTTCGACCAGCAGGGCATCGCTGGACCTGCCGCCTCCACCCAGGAGTTCCTCGCGTCGCAACGATTGCCTGAGCCGGCGCAGTTCTATGGCAGTGGCCCCTCCAATGCGCGATGTCAGCAGCGAGACGGCCGTTTCCGGAGTCAGCTTGGCCGGGTCAAGGACAACCGCAAAGGCCTCCAGCAGCGGACGGACGGCCACCTCATCGCGGACAGCCGAGTCCGCCACCGGAACACGCACCGGTATTCCCTGGCCGCTGAGATAACGCTGCATCTGCGCAATCTGGCCGCCATTGCGCACGATCACGGCAATGTCACTGAACTCCCGCCGCTCCCTCAGTTGAGCTTCCAGGATCCGCTGGGCAACGTATCTCAGCTCATGGACGGCAGATGGCAGGACATGTCCTTCCACCCTGCCTTCACTGCCGGGGGCCTCTCCTGCGGTGTCCGGGCCAGGCGGCTGCTCCAGCCGCCTGGCAAGCTGGCCGCCGGAACGTTGGGAAATGCGTGCCGCAACACGTGTCCATGCTTCCGCTACCGAGGGCTTGTGCCGGTGGGTAAACCACAAAGGACGCTCGTGGACCACGCCCGGCATGCCTCCCAGCAGGGAAGGCAGTTCTGCCACAAGATCAGGACGGGCACCACGGAAGCCCTGCACCACAGTGTCCGGCGAGTAGGTGACTACCACGTCCTTTCCCTCGGCGACATCGGCCAGGAGTTCAAATACTGCAGGATTGGACTCCTGGGAATCGTCCACCAGGATCAGTTGGAGCCGGTCCCGTTCCGCAGCCAGGAATTCCGGCGAGTCCTGGAAGATCTGCCGCGCCGTGGTGATGATTCCCGCAGGGTCGAAGGCCTCGGGCATACGGAGATCCAGGACGTCCCGGTACTCGCTGTACAGCTGGGCCGCGGCCATCCAATCAGGCCTTCCGCATTCGTAGGCGAGTCCCACCAGGTCCTCTGCAGTACGCCCGGACTCAATGATGCGGTCGAACAACTGGCGGATTTCGTGCCGGAAGCCCCGGGTGGGAAGGGCCGCGTTGAGATCCTCCGGCCAAGGCAATTCGAATCCCGAGCGGGAGTGCCCTTCAAGCAGCTCCTTGATGATGAGATCCTGTTCCGGACCGGAGAGGAGCTTAGGGGGCCGGCCCAGCGGTATGACGCCCTCGGCTTTGGCCCGCCGGATGACGTCGAACGCGTACGACGCCCAAGTACGTGCCGGCGTCGTACTAAGACTCCGGTCCAGCCGCCCGGTGAAGGTATCCCGCAGCGCGGCGGCGGCATGCCGTCCGGGGGCAAGTATGAGGATCCGTTCAGGATCCAGGCCGTCCTCCCGGACGCGGCGTACCGCCGATTCGACCAGCACGGTGGATTTTCCGGTTCCGGGACCACCAGGTACCAGCACAGGGCCACTGCCTTGCCGCAGGGAAACAACGGCACTTTGGTCCGGTGACAAAACGGGGGCCGCGTAGTGGGTCTCGCGCGGAGGCAGCAGGCGGAGAGCAGCTGGTGCTGGGCGGGTCTTGGCAGGAGTGGCGGTCACACAGTCATTTCATCATCGGGCACCGACAATTTATGGAGTTGACGCTCCAACTGGTCCGAGATCACATCCAGTTGATCAAAATCGGCCTCCCCTGGTGCCCATCGCGCCGTTGCCAGGTCAACGCGCCAACGGCCTTCTCCCGTCCTGGAGAAGGCCTCAAAGGCGCCATGCAGCGGCGTCGATTCTTCCAGGTAGTGCTTCAGTGCCTCGACTTCGTGCCCGGAGGGTGCCTCGCCGCTGGCCCGCAGGACGCGCCACCAGGCCACTGAGCTGCCGTAGTGGCTCATGACTGCCCCAACCTGTCGCGGCCCGCCGGCACCAAGAAGCTCTGCGACATCCCCGTAGGAAACCGCCGAACCGGGAGGAACGAGGTCCACAACGGCCAAAACCGCCGTCACATACTCCATCCGCATGTGTTCAGCGTAACGGCAGGAGTGTCGCGTCCAAAGACTGTCGGACCCAGCCGGTAGCTTGAAGACATGAGCTCCTGGAACACCCTCTCCCGCGCCGCATTCGACCTCGAGACCACCGGGAAGAACTCGCGGTCAGCCCGCATCGTCACCGCTTCGATCACCGTTGTCGATGACCACGGAGAACTCATTGCCGAGCACGAGTGGCTGGCTGACCCGGGCGTTGAGATTCCCCTTGAAGCCAGTGAAGTCCATGGCGTGTCCACGGAGAAGGCCAGGGCAGAAGGCCGTCCGGCGGCAGAAGTCACCCGTGAAGTTGCCGCGGTTCTCCAGGAACTTTTCGACGCCGGCACTCCAGTCATCGCTTTCAACGCCAGTTACGACTTCACCGTGCTGGCCGCTGAGTCTGCACGCTATGGAGTGCCGCAACTGAGCCGCTTCCCCGTGTTGGACCCCTATGTCATGAACAAACAAGTGGATCGCTACCGCAAGGGAAAGCGCACGCTGACTGCCCTGTGCGAGGAATACGGGGTTGACCTGACCAACGCCCACACCTCCGCAGCGGATGCGCTCGCCACCCTCCGCGTCCTGGATGCAATGGCCGGCAAGTTCCCCAAGCTGCAGATGCCTGCCTCCACACTCCACCAGTTGCAAGTAGACTGGGCCGCGTCCCAGGCCGCCGATTTCCAGCAGTATTTGCGGCGCAGCAAACCCACCGCAGTTATCGAGGGCGAGTGGCCGGTCCTGCCGCCTGAGGATGCGGGTCGGGGCGGTTTCTAACCAAAGCTTCCTCCCAAGGGATTGCATTCTGCGACGCATGTCACACGAAACAGCGGGAACCCCAAAGGCCAGCCACTTAGCGTGCGGATTCCACACACGCACCGGCTGACGGAATAGTCCGGAACCCCAGGACTCACCCAGGGGAACTTTCTTCGGCCAAATCGATGGCGAGCAATCATTTGTTCGATTCACACTGCCCGGGTGGGCGGGTGACATAATTAAGTTTGGCGGGTTGAAGTCTGCTAGGGCAGCCACCCTTCCTTTCGGTTGCCACATTCCCCGCCCACCGTGAAACGTCTTCGTGACCCGATGAAAGTGATTTCTTCATGAAATTCAAAGCCCCTAAGTGGCTGTCTGTTGCCCCCGTGGCCGCAGCCCTGGTGATTTCCCTGGCAGCTTGTGGCGGTGGAACTTCCGAGCCCAGCGGTTCGCCCACCGATGCGTTGGCCGGCAGCGACCAGAAGTCCCTGGACACGTTCACCACCGCCGAGGTAACCCCGCTGGACAAGATCGACAAGTCCAAGTTGGGCCTCATTACCGACGGCACCCTGCGCGTGGGCACCCTCTCCGATGCCCCGCCGAACATCTTCATTGACCCCTCGGGCAAATTCACCGGCTATGACAACGAGCTCCTCCGCGCCATCGGCGACAAGCTGGGCCTGAAGGTTGAGTTCGCATCCACCGACTTCTCCGCGTTGCTCTCCCAGGTGGGCAACAAGCAGTTCGACGTCGGATCCTCCTCGATCTCCACCACCGACGCACGCCGTAAGACAGTCGGGTTCACCAACGGCTACGACTTCGGCTACATGGCCATCGTGACCAAGAGCGACTCCAAGGTGGGCGGCTTCGCCGACGTCAAGGAAGGCCTGCGCATCGGCGTTGTCCAGGGCACCGTCCAGGATGACTACATGACGAACACGCTCAAGATCGAGCCCGTCCGTTTCCCTGACTACAACACCGTTTACGGCAACGTGAAGAACGGTCAGATCGACGCATGGGTCGCTCCCTCCCAGCAGGCTGAAGGCCAGGTCAAGGAAGGCGATAACACCAAGATCGCCGAGAAGGTTGTCAACACCCAGAACTTCACCGCCTATGCAGTGAACAAGGACAACCAGCCGCTGATCGACGCCTTGAACTCCGGCTTGGATGCCGTCATTGCCGACGGCACCTGGGCCAAGCTCACGGCCGAGTGGTACAAGGACCGTCCGACTGCTGCCGAGCAGACCCCCCAGGGCTGGAAGCCGGGCAGCAAGGCCGTCCAGCTCCCCGCCAAGTAAACAAGGCGTTCCATGGATATCCTCAATCAACTTGCCGAGACCTTCTTTGACTGGGAGGCAATGGGCGAAGTCCTTCCCAAGATGTTCGCCGTCGGCCTGCCCAATACCATCGTCCTGGCTGTCGTCTCCGGCATCATCGGGACCGCGATCGGGATGCTGCTCGCCCTGATGGGGATTTCCCGGAACGCAGCAGCACGGTGGATAGCCCGCATTTACACGGACATTCTCCGCGGGCTTCCTCCGGTGCTGACCATTCTGGTGATCGGGTTCGGTTTCGGCCCCATCATTCGTGAACTGACGGGGTCCACCAGCCCCTACCCCATGGCTATCGCGGCGTTGTCGTTGATG
This sequence comes from Arthrobacter sp. UNCCL28, assembly GCF_900102805.1. Taxonomy (NCBI): domain Bacteria; kingdom Bacillati; phylum Actinomycetota; class Actinomycetes; order Micrococcales; family Micrococcaceae; genus Arthrobacter; species Arthrobacter sp. UNCCL28. Next base: position 666,490 of record NZ_FMWE01000001.1, on the reverse strand, counting down.
TCCGGCGCGTACATCGGCGAGATCTTCCGGTCCGGCATCCAGAGCGTGGACAAGGGACAACTCGAAGCGACCCGTGCCCTCGGGTTCAGCTACGGCTCCTCCATGCGCCTGGTGGTAGTACCCCAGGGAATCCGCAGGGTCCTTCCGGCCCTGGTAAACCAGTTCATTGCACTGATCAAGGAATCCTCACTGGTGTTCATGCTGGGCCTCCTGGCCACGGAACGCGAGATTTTCCAGATCGGCAAGGACGCCGCCGCCAACAGCGGAAACCTGTCCCCGTACGTTGCTGCCGCCATCTTCTACCTCGCGCTGACCATCCCGCTCACGCATTTTGTGAACTGGATCGACGCCCGCATGCGCTCCGGCAAGCCGGAGAAGAAGGAACCGGATGAGGCAGCAGCCGTGGTAGGAAAAGGAGCCCAGGCATGAGTGAATTCGCATCCGGCACATTAACTGCAAAGAACATCCACTTGTCCTTTGGCAGCAACCACGTGCTGCGGGGCATTGACCTGCACGTCGAGAAAGGCACCACGGCCTCCGTGATCGGCCCTTCCGGCTCAGGCAAGTCGACCCTTCTGCGCGTGATGAACCGCCTCATCGAACCCGACCAGGGCGACATCCTGCTGGACGGACGTTCTGTGCTCAAGGACAATCCGGACGAACTGCGTCGCCGGATCGGCATGGTGTTCCAGCAGTTCAACCTGTTCCCCCACAAGACCGTGGCTGAGAACATTTCGCTGGCATTGCGCAAACTCCGTGGCATGTCCAAGGAGCAGGCGCGCGACGAGGCCCTGTCCCAACTGGACCTTGTGGGCCTGAAGCACAAGGCTGACTCGCGTCCTGCAAACCTTTCCGGTGGCCAGCAGCAGCGCGTGGCGATCGCCCGTGCCCTGGCCATGAAGCCGGAGGTGATGTTCTTTGACGAGGCCACCTCTGCACTGGACCCGGAATTGGTCAAGGGCGTCCTTGCCCTCATGACCGACCTGGCCCAAGGCGGCATGACCATGGTGGTGGTAACCCACGAGATGGGCTTCTCGCGCAACGTCTCCGATGTGGTGACCTTCATGGACGCCGGCGTGGTGGTGGAATCCGGACCTCCGGAGCAGCTTTTCACCAATCCGCAAACGGAACGCCTGCAGGGCTTCCTGTCGGACGTCCTTTAGGCAAAAAAGCACCAGCCCAAAGAACCCCGTCTTCGTTGCGAAGACGGGGTTCTTTGCTGTGGCATTGGCCCTGCTGTGATCACAGCCCCCTGCAATCACTGCCCCCTGCAGTCACAGCCCCCATGCAATCACTGCCCGGCTTTGACCCGCAGCACGGTCAGCGCCGCGGCATCGACCTTGGCGCGGAACGAGGCATCTGCCTGGGCCTTCTTCACCACTGCCTGGTGCATGGCGGGAATACTCGCAGGATCCGCGCACACCAGCATGGTTCCGCCGGCACCAAAGAAGTTCAGGGCGCGGTCCGCATCCGACCAGGCTTCCAATTGCGCGGCGCTGCAGAGATCGTCCGAGAGGACGATTCCGGTGAAGCCGGCGTCTTTCCGCAGCATCGTGTCCATGACGATTGGCGAAAAGGGTGCGATGTTTGCGGGGTCGATCTTGTCGTAATAGGCGTTTGAAACCATGACCCACCGGGTGCCGGAGGAGATGGCGGCCTTGAAGGGCTCCAGGGCGGGATCCTGCCGGGTGGTGGAGGTGTCCCTGACATCACTGGTCACGTCCGTGTTGGGAACCACCTTGCCCAAACCGGGGAAGTGCTTCACTACAGGCGCTACGCCCGCTTCTTTCATGCCATCGGCAAAGGCATTGCCGAGCGCCGAAACCGTTCCGGGCGCATAGCCGTATTCGCGTTGGAAGTGGCCGATGGGGGCGTTGGAAGGAGCAAATTCCGGGCTGGTGACAGTGTCCAGCACAGGGGCTAGGTTGACGTTGATCCCGGCGCTCCGAAGCTCCTTGCCCCACACGGCAGCGTCAGCCCGGAGTTTTGCCTGCCCTGCCCCTGCCTGAACCAGGGCCGTGGGTATTGTTGAGAATCCCGGACCCGAAAGAACCTGGACATACCCGCCTTCCTGGTCGGTGGCTACGAAAAGCGGCACACCGCCGGTGGTCCCGGCGGAGACTGTGCCCGTCAGGGAAGACACCACGGAAGCGGTGGCGGCGCTGCCTGCTTTGCTGCGACCACTCAGATAGACATTGCCTGCGTGGTATTCCTTCAGTGCCTGCATGGTTCCCGGCTCAGCGCCGGTGGCTTTGGCTGCCACCATAAACAGCTGGCCCACTCTCTGCTCAAGGCTGAGCTTCACCAACTGTTGCTCAGCAGCAGTGGGCGCACTCGTAGCGGGCGCGGCAGACGCTGTGGGAACGGCGGATGGCGCCGGTGCCGCCGTCGTGGTTCCGGGTGCCGGCGTTACCGGCCGGGGAGAACTTGGGGGCGGAGAAGCAGAGGTCGACGCCGTCCCTTCCGTTGGGGACGCAGCGGTGCTTCCGCTGCCGCTTGAGCAGCCGGACGCCAGGGCGAGCAAAGCTCCAGCCGTTGCGATGCTCACACCAAAAGATGCAAATGTCTGGGTCTTGCGCATGGTAAACCGTTAGTTCGTTGGGGGTGGGTTTCCACTTACGAGCCTACCCCGTGTGAAGACGGCGATGCCCCGGCCCTGTGCTTTTCCGCACGTGGCCGGGGCATCGGCGTTATCAGGCAGTGGCGCCGGCAGCAGCCTGGGCGGCCGCCGGGAGGGCTTCGAAAATACGGTTCATCGCGGCGTCGTCGTGGGCGGCAGACAGGAACCAGGCCTCGAAGACCGAAGGCGGGAGGTAAACGCCCGAATCCAGCATGGAGTGGAAGAACGGCGCGTAGCGGAAGCTCTCCTGGGCCTGGGCGTCGTCATAGTTGTGCACGCCGTGGGCCGAGGTGCCAAAAGCAACCGAGAAGAGGTTTCCTGCCCGTTGGATGGAGTGGTCAACGCCGGCAGCATCCAGGGCTGAGGAAAGTGCCGCGGAGAGTTCAAGCGAGCGGGCATCGACGTAGGCGTAGACCTCGGGCGTCGCGTTGCTCAGCGTTGCCACACCGGCGGCCATGGCTACCGGGTTACCGGACAGTGTGCCTGCCTGGTACACCGGGCCAACCGGCGCGAGGTAGTCCATGACGTCGGCGCGGCCGCCCAGGGCCGCCGTCGGCATTCCGCCGCCGATGACCTTGCCGAAGGTGAGCAGGTCCGGCGCCCACCCTTCCTGGCGTCCGGTGAGGCCCCAGTAGCCCGAGTAGCCCGTACGGAAACCGGTGAGGACTTCGTCCACGATCAGGAGTGCACCGTGTTCCTTGGTAATGCGGGACAGCCCTGCGTTGAAGCCCTCTCCCGGGGTGACGACGCCCATGTTGGCAGGAGCGGCTTCAGTAATGACGGCGGCAATGTTGTTGCCGTGGGTGGCGAAGGCAGCCTCTACGGCAGCGAGGTCGTTGTAGGGCAGAACCAGGGTTTCGGCCGCCGTCGCCGCAGTGACACCCGCCGAACCTGGGAGTGCCAGGGTTGCAACGCCGGAACCTGCCGCTGCCAGCAGTCCGTCCAAGTGACCGTGGTAGCAGCCTGCGAACTTGATGATGAGGTTCCGGCCGGTGAAGCCCCGTGCCAGGCGCACGGCGGTCATGGTGGCTTCAGTGCCGGTTGAGACCATGCGGAGACGCTCGACGGCGGACACCCGTTCCTTGACGATCTCGGCCAGGTTGGCCTCATCCGGTGTCGAAGCACCGAACGACAGTCCCCTGTCCACAGCTGCATGAACGGCCTCGAGCACGGCCGGGTGCGCATGGCCCAGCAGGGCAGGTCCCCAGGAACAGACCAGGTCCACGTACTCCTTGCCATCGGCATCGGTGAGGTAGGCGCCCTTGGCGGAAACCATGAACTTCGGGTTACCGCCTACGGATCCGAAGGCACGAACCGGGGAGTTCACGCCACCGGGCATCAGGGACCGGGCACGGTCGAACAGCTGATCGGAGACAGGGGTATTGGAAGTCATGGTTCCTATTCTTTCAGTGATTCAGGAGCAGCAGTGGTTGGCCGGGCACGCGCTAGTGGGAGGCCAGCAGCTCGGCGACCCTCGGGGCCACCTCGGTACCGTAAAGCTCGATGCAGCGCATCATGGACTGGTGGGGCAACGTCCCGTTGCTGTATTTGAGGTCGAAGCGGTCCACGCCCAGATTCCGTTTGAGCAGGACGATCTTTTGCGCCACGGTCTCCGGCGATCCGACGTACAGCGCGCCCTCGGGGCCGCACATGGCCTCGAATTCGCCCCGGTTGCCCGGACCCCAGCCGCGTTCGGCACCGATCCTGTTCCGCTGGTCGAGCCAGTGCGGGAAAAGCTCTTCCCGGGCAGCTTCGTCGGTATCGGCAATATAACCGGGCGAATGCGTTGCGATCTGCCGCATGGGGTGGCCGTACTTTCGCATCGCCTCACGGTAAAGGTTCACCAAGGGGGCAAAGCGGCGGGGTTCTCCCCCGATGATGGCGAAAATGATCGGATAGCCATATTCCGCGCAACGGAGGACGGACTCCGGTGTTCCGCCCACACCAATCCAGGTGGGCAGCAGGTGATGCTGCAATTTGGGGTACACCTGCAGCCCATTGACGTTGGGACGGGTGCGGCCTTCCCAATGAACCGGCTTCTGAGCACGTACCTTGTCGAAAAGCTCCAGCTTTTCCTCGAAGAGAACTTCGTAGTCGGCCAGGTCAAGGCCGAACAGCGGGAAGGATTCAACAAACGAGCCCCTGCCGAGCATTACCTCGGCCCTGCCGTTGGACAGCGCATCAACGGTGGAGAAACGCTGGAATACACGAATCGGATCATCCGAGCTCAGCACGGTGACAGCCGAGCCCAGCCGAATGCGGGAGGTCACAGCCGCGGCAGCTGCAAGGAAGACCTCCGGCGCTGACACTGCGAAGTCCCGGCGATGGTGCTCCCCTACCCCGAAGGCATGGATCCCGACGGCGTCCGCCAGCTTTGCTTCTTCGAGCAGTTCACGCAGGACCCGGGCGTGTTCCTTGGGATTCCCATCGGCGTCGACACCGGCGTCGCCGAAAGTATTCAAGCCCAGGAGAATTTCGTTGGCCGGTACAGGCGCCACTGGATCCGGGGAAACAGCAGGGTCCGAAGACACTTCAGGGTCAGAGGGAACGGATGTCATCAGGACTCCTTCAGCCAGCCTGCGAGTTCGGAGGCCCAATAGGTCAGCACGGTATCGGCTCCGGCTCGCTTGATCCCAAGGACGGATTCGGTGATGGCACCGCGCCTGTCGATCCAGCCGTTGGCCGCAGCCGCTTCGATCATGGCGTACTCGCCGGAGATTTGGTAGGCCGAGACCGGCACCGGGCTCATCGCGGCCACGTCGGCCAGAATGTCCAGGTAGCTCATGGCAGGTTTGACCATCACCATGTCGGCACCTTCTTCAAGGTCAAGTTCAACTTCCAGGATGGCTTCCCGACGGTTGGCGGCGTCCATCTGGTAGGTCCTGCGATCGCCCTTGAGCTGGGAATCGACTGCCTCACGGAACGGTCCATAGAAGGCCGAAGCGTACTTGGCGGCATAGGCGAGGACCACGGTGTTCTTGTGGCCGGCTTCTTCCAAAGCCTGGCGGATCACGGCGATCTGGCCATCCATCATGCCCGACGGGCCCAGCACATGCGCCCCGGCATCGGCCTGGGCTACTGCCATCTGTCCGTAGATTTCCAGCGTGGCATCGTTGTCCACGTAGCCGGCGGCGTCGAGGACACCACAGTGGCCGTGATCGGTGAACTCATCCAGGCAAACGTCACCCATGATGACCAGGTCATCGCCCACCTCGGCCTTGACATCGCGGATGGCCTTGTTCAGGACGCCTTCCGGGTCAAGGGAAGCCGTGCCCTGGGCGTCGCGTACCGCTGGGATGCCGAACAGCATGATGCCGCCCACGCCGAGCTCCACTGCTTGGGCCGCAGCACGTTTCAGGGAGTCGGTGGTGTGCTGGACTACCCCCGGCATTGAGCTGATGGGGCTCGGTTCCGTGAGGCCTTCCCGGATGAATGCCGGGAGGATCAGGTCAGCCGGTGCCAGCCGGTTCTCCGCGGTAAGCCTGCGCATGGCAGGAGTTGTGCGCAGACGGCGGGGACGATGGTTCGGAAAGCTCATTGTGGGTTCCCTTCGTTGGCGAAAACGGATTCCAAGGCGGCCACGATGCCGTCCGGAGTTGGTTCTTTGGCGGTGGCAGCTACGGTGAGGCCCAGGCGGGTGGCTTCAGCCGCCGTCGGACGCCCTATGGCTACCAGCCGGCATCTGCCCAGCGGCAGCAAGGTCTCAGCAATGCGCCGCGCGGCGCTGGGTGAGGCCGCCACCACTGCGTCCACAGCCCCGGCTTGGAGGGCATCCCGGGCCTCTTCCGGGTTGAGCGTCGGCGGCAGTGCCTTACCGGAACCCCCGACGACGTCCGGCAGTTCCGCTTCGAGGCGGAGTTCCGCCCGGGCCGGGTAGTCCACTGTGTGGTAGGCGACGGCCGCGGTGACGTCCGCGCCTTTTGAGGCCAGGCCTTCGCGCAGCCCAGGTGCTGCGATATCGGCTTGGGGCAGGAGCACCCGGGACGGCCCCGGTTCCCACAGTTCCACCAGACCATCGGCGGACTGCTGCCCGGCAGGGGCAAGATGGACCGTGAGGCCGATGGATTCGAGCATGCGGACCGAGGTGGGCCCAATGGTGGCCACCTTGGTAGTGGCAGGGACCAGGCCTGCCGGCGTCGTTCCCCTCTGGGCAGCCTTTTCGAGGAGGACTTTGGCGCTGGTGATGCTGCTGATCACCAGCCAGTCGAAGTCACCTGCGGCCAGGCGGTCAAGAACGGAGTCCAGGGCCCGCTGGTCCTTGGCACGCTCGAAATCGATCAGTGGCAAAACCAAGGGGGCGGCGCCGCGGCTGTGCAGGAGTGAGGCCAGGTCCCTGGCCCGGTCGGCGCTCCTGGTAATCAGGATGCGCCGACCGTTCAACCCTTGGGGATCAGGCTGTTCAGGATGCGGCAAGGTCCGCGATCTCCGCGGCACCGGCAGCGAGCAAAAGCTCAGCCACTTCGATGCCGAGCAACGTGGCGCCCACTTCCGTGAGCCCATCGGTGGCTTTCTTCTCCCGCACGGTCTTGGTACCGTCCACCGCGCAGACCACTGCTTCAAGGTGCAGCATGCTGCCCTTGCGGAAAGCATAAGCACCTACAGGAGCAGCGCACCCCGCTTCGAGCCTGGCAAGCACGGCACGCTCGGCGGTAACGGCCAAACGGGTGTCGTCGTCGTCCAACGCGGCAAGCGCCTGGGCCAGGACTCCGCTCGAGCCGTCAGCGGACCCGTCCTGGCGCGGAGCGTCACCGGTGCGGCATTCAATGGCCAGCGCACCTTGACCGGGCGCGGGGAGCATCACGGTGGTGTCGAAGAACTCGCTGACGGTGTCCAGCCGGCCCATGCGTTCCAAACCTGCAGCTGCCAACACCACGGCATCAAGGTCACAGGACTTGCCCGGCACTACTTCCTCCGTGAGGTTTCCCGGCAAGCCGGGAACCCTGCCGAGGCGGGTATCGACGTTGCCGCGGATGTCCAGGACTTCGATATCCGGCCGCGCTGCCCGGAGCTGGGCCGCACGGCGCGGTGAACCCGTGCCCACCTTGGCCCCGCCGGGCAACTCGGAGAGTGTCATCCCCTCGCGTGCACACAGAACGTCGCGGACATCCACCCGTTGAGGTGTTGCGGCGATACTCAGTCCCAGGGCTGCCCCCGTGGGCAGGTCCTTGAGGGAGTGGACGGCGACATCGCACGTCTCAGCCAGCAAGGCGTCACGCAAGGCAGCAACAAACACGCCCGTTCCGCCCATCTGGGACAGGGAACCTGTCTTGACGTCGCCCTCGGTCTTGATGTGGACCAGCTCCACCGGGAACCCGCCAACCGCAGCCAGCTTGTCTGCCGTTTGCTGCGTCTGCGTCAAAGCCAGCTTGCTGGCCCTGGTGCCGATGCGTACGGTCACTTGGCGGCCTCCGCTGCAGGATAGGCGTCATGGCCAAGACCCACAGTGGTTCCGACTTCTGAAATGACCGGCTTCGCGCCGCGGAAGTTCTCGCAGCAGTTGGGGCGGCAGACGTCGTACCAGGGTCCGAGGTCCGTCACGTGGGGACGCTCGGCGATGTTGTTTTCCACCGTGCGTTCGCAGATCAGGTCAACCAGGCCGGACACGAAGGCGGCATGGGTTCCCGGAGTGGGAACGCGCGTGGCTTCGATGTCCAGGTTCTTGCAGGTTTCCAGCGCTTCGGTGTCAAGATCCCAGGCAACTTCCATGTGATCACTGACGAAGCCCAGCGGAACGATGACAACACCGCGGACACCTGCAGGGGCGATTTCCTCGAGGTGGTCATTGATGTCCGGTTCGAGCCAGGGGATGTGCGGGGCACCGGAACGGGACTGGTACACCAGGTCCCAGGCAACGTTGGGAGCCACAGCATCCATGATGGCCTGGGCATTGGCCAAGTGCTGGGCAGCATAAGCCGAACCTTCGGCAAATTCGCGCGGCTCGTCCTCGGACCGGCCTGCCGCCTCGGCGTCCCGCGTGGGGATGGAGTGGGTTGCGAACAGGACGCGGATTTTCGAATCCGGGTCATCCTCGCCGGCCGCAGCGAGTTTGCCACGGATCTCTTCCAAGCCCGCTGCGGTACCTTCCAGGAAGGGCTGGACTACGCCGGGGTGGTCGAAGTACTGGCGGATCTTGTCCACCTGCAGCTTGCCGTCCAGCCCGGTTTCCGTCAGGGCAACGCCGATGTCTTCGCGGTACTGGCGGCAGCTGGAGTAACAGGAGTAGATGCTGGTGGTGAGCATCAGGAGCCGGCGGTGTCCGGCGTCGTAGGCGTCCTGGAGGACCGGGGCGATGTACGGATCCCAGTTCCGGTTTCCCCAGAGGACCGGCAGTTCAATACCACGGCGGGCCAGCTCGGCTTCGATGGCAGCCTTCAGTTCGCGGTTCTGCTGGTTGATGGGGCTGATGCCACCAAAGGCGCGGTAGTGGTGCGAGACCTCTTCGAGCCGCTCATCCGGGATGCCCCGGCCACGGGTGACGTTGCGTAGGAACGGAATGACGTCATCCTGGCCTTCGGGACCACCGAAGGACGCCAGCAGCACGGCGTCGTATCGCTTGGGCTCCTGGCGCCCACGCTCGGTGACAGCGTTCGGTGCTGTGGAGATAACGGGCTGGTTCATGCGAGCACCTCGGCAATCTCGGCAGCCGTCACGCGGCGGCCGGTGTAGAAGGGGACTTCTTCGCGAACGTGGTGGCGTGCCTCGGTGGCCCGCAGGTGGCGCATCAAATCCACCAGGTCCACCAGCTCCGGTGCCTCGAGGCCAAGGATCCATTCCCAGTCACCGAGCGCGAAGGAGGAAACGGTGTTGGAGATGACCTGCGGGAATTCGCGTCCCAGCAGGCCATGGTCGCGGAGCATCTTGCCGCGCTCGTCCGTCGGGAGCAGGTACCACTCGTACGAACGGACGAACGGGTAGACGCAGAGCCAGGTGCTCGGCTCGACGCCACGGGCGTAGGCGGGTACGTGGCTCTTGGAGAACTCAGCTTCGCGGTGCACGCCCATGGCGGACCAGACGATCTCCGTTCCGGCGAAGAGCTTGCTGCGCCGGATGGAGCGGACAGCGGACTGCAGGTCCTCGGGCTTGGGGCCATGGAGCCACACCATGATGTCGGCGTCGGAGCGCATCGCCGAGACGTCGTAGCTGCCGCGCAGGATCACGTCGCCCTCCGCGAGCTTCTCCGCAAGGGCTTCGAATTCCTGGGCAGCATCGCCGCTGCGCAGGACGTCGGCCGAGCGCTTGAAGACCGTCCACAGCGTGTAGAACTGTTCTTCGGTTTCAGCAGTTTTAGTGACAGATTCGGCAGAAGTGTGGCTCATGGTTCAAGTTTGCCCCGAGCCGGCCCCTAAGTCGAAACGGATCAGTTCTACAACGCGTAGAAGTGAGGTAAATCACATACCAGTGGGCTCGCGGGAGGTTGTGGCAGCCACTTGGGACCTCGTATCGGCCACCACCGCTGCCAGGCCATTGCCCGCCAACCAGCCCCCAACTACCGTCAAGCCATCCACAGCAGCGCAGATCGCGCGCACCTGCCCGACGCGCTGTTTATGACCGACGGCGGCGAAGGGCAAAGCACCAGCCCATCGCACCACGTCCCAGTCCACAATGTCGGCACGTACAACCGGCACCGTCAAGAGGGCAGAGGCGTCCTCCAAGGCCGCAGCCAGGAGCGATTCGTCATCCATGACGATGTCTGCTCCCCCACCGGCTTCTTCACGCCGGCCATAGGAGAGCCGCAGCACGTGGGTCCCCGGACCGGCCTCGCCGGCCAACCAGTCCCATTTGGCGGTTGCATGGGTCAGCGCCTTCGCTTTAATGCCGGGAGTCTGCGGCGCCACCAGGATGCCCGTACCGCGCGGCCTGCCATCAAGCTCAGGCAGGTCCACCACCATCGTCACCAGGCTCACCAAAGGTCCGGGGGCAGGCCGCAACGCGGACAGCTCCGGCATGGACGGCTCCAGAAGCCCAACGGCAGAAGGGCCGTCGAGCGCCACCACCAGCCGGCCGGCGTCGTAAGTGGAACCGCCGGCCGTTACCTGCCATCCATCCTGGGTCTTCGCCACAACGTCAGCGCGCCGACCGGTCAACAACGCGACGCCGCGCACGCGCAGGTCTTCCACGAGTGCAGCCACCAGGGTGTTCATGCCGCCCTTCAAGCCCGCGACGGCGGACCCCGCCTTGGCAGGGCCGGAAACGGATCCGGCAGCGGCCTTGCGCTGCGCCGAAACGGCGGCAGCCAGCGAGCCATGCTTCCGGATCCCTGCCCTCAGGCCGGGTGCAACCATGTCGACGTCCAGGAGACCGGGATCGGCCGAGTGGACACCTCCAACCACCGGGGATACCAGCCGCTCAAGAACCCTTTTGCCCATGCGTTTCCGAACCAGAGCAGAAACACTGGTGACCTCCGAGGAGGTGCCAACAGAGGCAGGGAGCCAACGGTCAAGCGCAGCCCGCACCGCTCCCGCCAGGCCCAGGGAGCGGCGGACTTCCGGATCCAAGGGATTGGCCGGAATGCCCAGGACTCCGGTCTTGGGTAGTTCCTGCGGCCCATCGGGCAGTTGGACCCACGCACCTCCAGGGTGCGGGGCCACGATCATGTCCGCCAGGCCAAGCTCGCGGGCCAGGCCTGCAACAGCCGGGGAACGGGTGGCGAAGGATTCCGCGCCACTGTCCAGCTTCAGCCCGGCCACAACATGGCTTCCCACGCAGCCACCCCAGGCGGGGCCGGCCTCAAGGACGGTGACGGCAAAGCCCGACATGGCAAGCTCCCGGGCCGCGATCAGTCCCGAAATGCCACCGCCCACCACAAGGGCTGCCGGTGCGTCCGATGCCATTCCGGGCGTAGGGTGCCCCCCGCGCATTGGCCTTACTCCGAAGGAATGGAGTGGATGAGTTCCACCACGCGGGTCAGGACGGTGGGGTCCGTTTCCGGAGGCACGCCGTGGCCAAGGTTCAGCACATGGCCCGGCGCATGGGCCCCGGCCGCAATGACCTCGCGGACGTGGGCTTCAAGAACCTCCCACGGAGCGGAGAGAAGTGCGGGATCGATGTTGCCTTGCAGCGGCACGGTGCCGCCGAGCCGGCGGTTGGCCTCATCCAGGGGCAGCCGGTAATCGACTCCCACCACGTCAACACCGACATCGCGCATGGCGACCAGGAGCTCGGAGGTGCCGGTACCGAAATGGATCAAGGGAGCACCCAGGCCGCGGACGTGGTCCAGTGCCCGTGCCGAGGCCGGAGCCACGTACTTCCGGTAGTCGGCCAGGCCCAGGGAACCGGCCCACGAGTCAAAGAGCTGCGCAGCCGAAGCGCCGGCTTCGAGCTGGGCTTGCAGGAACATCCCTGAGGTGTCGGCGGCCCAATTGGCCAGCGCCGCCCAGGTTTCAGGATCGGCGTGCATCATGGTCCGGGGGCCAAGGTGGTCCCGGGACGGCCTGCCTTCCACCATGTAGGCGGCAAGGGTGAAGGGGGCACCGGCGAAGCCGATCAGTGGTGTCTTGCCGAGTTCGGCGACAGTAAGCCGGGCGGCCTCACGGATGGGTTCGAGCGCCTCCCACGTCAGCGTGGGCAGGGCTGCGACGTCGGCGGCCGTGCGTACCGGCTTATCCAGGACCGGCCCGACGCCGGGGACAATGTCCACGCCGACACCGGCCAGCTTCAGCGGAATCACAATGTCGGAGAAGAAGATGGCCGCATCCACGTCGTGGCGGCGAACCGGTTGGAGGGTGATTTCGGATGCAAGCTCCGGGCGCAGGCAGGAGTCGAGCATGGCCACGCCCTCGCGCACCTTCATGTACTCCGGAAGTGAGCGGCCCGCCTGGCGCATGAACCATACGGGCCTGCGGGTCGGTGTGCCGCCACGGTAGGCCGTGATCAACGGAGAATCCGAGGTGCGGCCGTCCTTCAGCGGGTGGTTGGCGCCGAGGGTTCCCGCCGGGGCGTTGGAGGCCGTACTCTGGGATGCTGCCGAGCTAGAAGTCATGCCTTCGATTGTGCCCAAAATCCGGGGCAAAAGATAACGACAAGCTGTCATGCAAGGCTCCGCACAGGCCGCTGTGGCGGTGATCACGCCGGTGCGTGTGGATCGCCACGGTGCCATATTGTTCTACCGGGCTACGAAAAAGCTATGATTGGGGTGCTGTGGTTCTTTTCTCATTGGTGGCTACACACGCCGACATCGACCTCGAAACCGTCGCTCAGTTGAGCAACGGTTCCTCTGAGCTTGCCTCGGCAGCCCTGACGGACTCCTCCGTGGTTTCCGGCGCCGTGGTCCTGGCCACGTGCAACCGCTACGAAATCTATGGCGAAACAGCCAACGGCGCTGACCTTGAAGCTGCCCGTTCGGCCCTAGTTTCGCAGATCAGCGAACTCAGCGGCCTCAACGAGCAACTTGTCTCCCGCTCTTTCGCCACGAACACCGGTTCGGATGTCACCCGGCATCTCTTCGCCGTCAGCGCCGGCCTGGATTCCGCCGTCGTGGGTGAACGCGAGATCGCCGGCCAGGTCCGCCGGGCATTGATCACCGCCCAGCAGGAAGGCACCGCAAGCTCCGGCCTGGTGCGCCTCTTCCAGGCGGCGTCCAAGACGGCCAAGGACGTCGGTGCGCAAACCGCGCTCGGCTCCCGCGGGCTCTCGATCGTATCCGTCGCGCTGGACCTTGCCACCGACCTCGCTGAGAACGACGATTGGTCCGCCAAGAAAGTGGTGGTCTTCGGAACAGGAGCCTACGCCGGCGCTACCATGTCGCTCTTGCGTGAACGCGGCTGCACCGATGTTTCCGTCTACTCTTCGTCCGGCCGCGCGGAAGCTTTCGTAGCCACCCGCGGGGGAACAGCGCTCGACGCCGGGACTCTTCCCGCCGCTGTTGCCGCAGCGGACGTCATGATCGGCTGCAGCGGATCGGACAACCGCGTGGAAGCTGAAGAACTTGCGCGCGTCCGGGCCCACTCCGGTAAACCTTTGATTGCCATTGACCTCGCCCTCACCCACGACTTCGATCCCGCGGTGGGCGAACTCGACGGCGTCGAACTCCTGACGCTGGAGTCCGTACGGCTCGCTGCACCGCAGGAACAGGCAGAGTCCCTGACCCAGGCAAGCGCAATCGTCACCGGCGCTGCGGCATCCTTCGAGTCTGAACGCGAAGCCCGCTCCGTGGACACGGCAATCGTGGCGCTTCGCCGCCACACCATGAACGTCCTGGACGCCGAAATGGAAAAGGTCCGCGCCCGGCATGGCTGCACTGCCGCCGCCGAGGAAGTGGAGTTCGCGCTGCGCCGCATGGTCAAGCAGCTGCTGCACATCCCCACCGTCCGGGCGCGTGAACTTGCCGCCAACGGTCAGCAGGACGATTACGTTGCAGCCCTCGAGGCCCTGTACGGGATCCAGGTGGAACAACCACAGGCTGCCGCTCCGGCCGCAGAATGCCCCGTGGACCACCAGCAGCTGCGCTCCGAAAGCGCCTGAAACTCCCCCTTATCCGAAGGCATTCACGCCAGTCAGTTCCGCCGACAGATTCCATAGTTTTGTCGCCTCTGCCCTGTCCACCGCGTGAGCGTCAACTCCCTGGTAGCGGGCCAGCGGTGAATTCTTGTCGGTGGGCCTGGCGATATCGCAATCCTCACAGTAGACACCTCCCTTGCCTGCCAGCGCAGGGGAAGTCGCTGCCCATACGGAGGTCGCTGCGCCCTGCTCCGGTGACTTGAACCCTTCCCGCAGGTTTCCTTCGGCATCCATCCACCCTGCGGCCACCATTTCTTCCTTGGGCAAATGGCGCTGCAATTCTGTCATGATGCCCCCTGGATGCACGGCGAAAGCCCGCACGCCGGAGCTCTGTCCGCGGCGGTCCAATTCCACCGCGAAGAGGGCGTTTGCGGTTTTGGCCTGGCCATAGGCCTGCCACTTTTCATACCCGGCGGAAAAGTTGATGTCCTCAAAACGGATTGGTGAGAGCTTGTGTCCTGTGGAGGACAAGGAGACGACGCGGGCCGAACCGGACGCTGCCAGGGCCGGCCACAGTTCATTCACCAGGGTGTAATGACCCAAATGGTTGGTAGCGAACTGCGCTTCCCAGCCAGGACCCACGCGTTCTTCCGGACTGGCCATGATGGCAGCGTTGTTGATGAGGATGTCCAACGTGTCATGGCCGGCGAGGAACCGTGCGGCAAATTCCTTGACGCTGGACTGGTCTGCCAGGTCCAGGTGCTCCACGCCAACATCGGTGAGGCCCGCTTCCTGCAGGACACCCCTGGCGTGTTCAGGCCGGCGGGCAGGGACAGTGACTTCCGCACCGGCGGAGACCAAGGCACGCACAGTCTCCAAACCGAGGCCCGAGTATCCGCCTGTGACAATTGCGCTCTTGCCGGTCAGGTCAATGCCTTCAATGACATCTGCGGCTGTTGAACCGTGCCCGAATCCGGAGTCGATGGGGTGCTGCGGGGTTTCTGTCCATTCTTCGCTCATGGTTGAGCTTCGCAGATCCGCCGGGAACGGGCAACGATCAGTACACTGGCTTGCCCGGCTCGACGTCCCGCACCCAGGCGAGGATTCCGCCGTCGAGATGGCTGACGCGGGTATACCCGGCCTTTTGCGCCGCCTCCAGCACAGCGGCCGAGCGTGTCCCGGCCTTGCAGTGGAAAACAATGTCCTTGTCCTGGGGCAAGTCCGCCCACGCTTCACCTGAGAGGATGCGGCCTTGCGGGATGAGGACAGAGCCATCGATGCTGACGATGCTGTGCTCGCCGGACTCGCGCACGTCCACGAGATCGAAATCCCTCTCCCCCGCCTGGCGCTCTGCCAGCATCCGCGAGAGGTCCTTGGCCGAAACAGTATGGTCCTGGTCGGTTGCCGCCGGTGGCGTCACACCGCAAAAGGCCTCGTAGTCAGTCAGTTCCGTGATGGGTTCGGCTTCCGGGTCCTTGGAGACCTTGATTTCGCGCCAGCTGCCGCCCAGCGCGTCAAAAAGGGCCACCCGGCCCAGCAATGAACGCCCGACGCCGGTGATCAGCTTCACGGCTTCGGTCACCATCAGCGACCCCACCGCTGCGCACAACATCCCGAAGACTCCGCCCTCGCCGCAGGACGGTACCGACCCGGCAGGAGGAGCTTCAGGATAGAGGTCCCTGTACGTCGGACCATGCTCGGCCCAAAAGACGCTGACCTGGCCGTCGAACCGGAAGATGGACCCCCAGACGTAAGGCTTCCCGAGGATGGACGCGGCGTCGTTGACGAGGTACCGGGTGGCAAAGTTGTCTGCGCCGTCCAGGATGAGGTCGTACTGGGCAAACAGCTCCAGGGCGTTGGATGAGTCCAGCCGGATGTTATGCAGGACCACGTTGACCAAGGGGTTGAGCCCGGCGATTGCGTCACGGGCGGATTCGATTTTGGGGATTCCCACGTCCTTGACGCCGTGAATGACCTGGCGCTGCAAATTGGTGAGATCCACCACGTCGTCGTCCACGATTCCGAGGGTGCCAACGCCTGCCGCCGCCAGATACAGCAGCGCCGGAGAACCCAATCCGCCGGCGCCTATGACCAGGACCTTCGCATTCTTGAGCCTGCGTTGGCCCAGGGCGCCGATTTCGGGAATGATGAGATGCCGGGAGTATCGCTCCACCTCGGCCGGCGTGAGTTCGGCGGCAGGTTCAACCAAGGGCGGCAGGACAGCGGGCGCAGCAGGGCGGGCAGCAACAATTGAGGCCATACCCCAATGTATGCCCGCCGATGCCGCCCGGTCATATTACCCACCGGTAGAGTGGTCATAACTGCAAAGGAAAGGCGGCAGACTGTGGCTGACGGCACAAGGGCACACGACGGGGTACCGGCCAAGCAGGAACGGGCTGTTTCAACCCGTTCACCAAGATTGCCGCGCGACGAGCGCCGCGCACAGTTGTTGAATGCCGCACTTGAAGTCTTTGTCTCCAACGGTTTCCACGGTGCGGCCATGGACGAAATCGCTGAAGCCGCCCACGTCAGCAAGCCGGTGCTTTACCAGCACTTTCCGTCCAAGCGCGAGCTCTATATGGCCCTTTTGGACAGCCACCTGGCCACGCTGACAGAGCTGATGCTCAGCGCCTTGAACTCCACTTCGGACAACAAAGAGCGCGTGAAGGCCGTCATGCGCGCCTATTACCGGTTCATCGCCGATGACGACCAGGCCCACCGGCTGGTCTTCGAGTCGGACCTCATCAACGATCCCGACGTCAGTTCCCGCTTGGAGACTTTCAACAAGACGTTCGCTGATGCAGTGGCCCACGTCATTGCCGAGGACACCAAGCTGCCTCCTTTGGAGGCCCAGCTCCTGGGCCGCGGCCTGGCCGGAATGGCGCAGGTCAGCGCCCGCTACTGGCTTGAAACAGACGGAAACCTTGACCTCGATGTGGCCAGTGATCTGATCTATCGTTTAGCTTGGCGCGGAATCAGTCGATTCCCCAAAGAGTCCTAGGCTACAAATAGAGGACAGACTTACAACTTGATTGGCTTGGAGGCCTTGCTGTGGAAGTAAAGATCGGCATTCAGAACGTTGGCCGTGAAATCGTGCTCGAATCCGCTTTGGATGCAGACGCCGTGGCCAAGATCGTGGCAGAGGCCGTGTCCAAGGGCTCGGAACTGCGCCTGACCGACGAAAAGGGCCGCCAGATCATTGTTCCCGGCAGCGTCCTTGGCTATGTGGAGATCGGCGCCGAGGAAGTCCGCCGCGTCGGTTTCGGCGCCCTCTAGGGCACCGGCCCAAACCAACGCAGTCCGCTAAGGAGTCTTCATGCTTTCACTCGTCGTTGTGGTCCTGGCCACCGTTGCCACCGGATTCATCGTGTGGGCCAACGACAAAAGGCACGGCAAATACGGTGTCGCTTTGCCTGCCGGAGTTTCGGCGACTGTGGGCACCTTGAGCTGGATTGCGTTCATCAGCGCCGGACTGGGCTATCAGCCCGGGGCCACCTGGATTCCGTGGGTGCTGCCCATCGTTCTGGGAACAGCCGCAGCTGCAGGCGTTGTGGTCTACCTGGGCCGGGTCCGCACGCAGCACGATACCGCTGCCCTGACCAAGGCGCTCAGGCTCTAGCAGCCGCAAGAACAAACAACAGTGACCGACGCCCTGGGGCGCCGGTCACTGTTGTTTAATCCTTCACTGTTGTTTAAGCAGTCACCGTTAGAGGAACTCCGCCCGGCCCTCCATGGCCGAGGACGCCAAAGCGTGCTCACGCCGGGGAATCCTGCCCGCCAGCCTGGCCAGCCGGCCCGCGATCACAGCATGTTTGAAGGCCTCGCCCATCTGCACCGGGTTCTGCGCCCGGGTGACCGCGGTGGCCAGCAGCACGGCGTCGCACCCCAGTTCCATGGCAAGGGCAGCATCGGAGGCAGTCCCAATTCCTGCGTCGAGCACCACTGGGACCGTGGCCCGGGAGACGATGAGTTCAATGTTGTGCGGGTTCAGGATGCCCAGTCCGGTTCCGATGGGCGAGCCCAGGGGCATCACAGCGGCAGCTCCCAGATTTTCGAGGCGCAGGGCCAGGACGGGGTCGTCGTTGGTGTAGGCGAAGACTTTGAATCCCCGGTTGACCAGTTGTTCCGTTGCCTCGACCAGTTCCACGGCATCGGGGAGAAGCGTGTGTTCGTCAGCGATGACCTCCAGCTTCACCCAGTCAGTCTCCAGCGCCTCACGCGCCAATTCAGCAGTCATCACCGCGTCTTTGGCCGTGAAGCAGCCGGCGGTGTTGGGCAGGACACGGATCCCGTGGTCCACCAGGAGCTGGAAGAGCGATCCCGTTTCCGCCGGGGAGTAGCGGCGCATGGCCACGGTGGTGAGCTCGGTTCCGGATGCGAGCAGCGCGGCACCAAGGCCGTCCAGGCTGGGGGCACCCCCTGTGCCCATGATCAGGCGGGAGCCGAACCCGACGCCGTCGATCACCAGGGCGTCGGTACGGACCTCAGTATTTGTCGTAGTCATGGTTCAGCCTCCTTGGACTGCTGTTAGAAGTTCGAGTTCGTCTCCGTCGGCGAGCGCCGTCGCGGCCCATTGACTGCGCGGTACCACCTCGGAATTGCGGGCGACGGCGATACCCAGCTTGCCGCCGTCGGCCGCCTGTCCGCTGTGGTCCAGGGCGCGGCCGGTGACAGCGGTGACCAAGGTGCTGACGGACGCGTCCTCCGGCACGGCGTGATCGGAACCGTTGAGTTTGATGTTCATGCTGCTTCCTTGTTCTCGGGATTAAGGCAACGCAGTGTCACTTATGGCCCACTGCGGAGGCTTCAAAGGGCCACAAGTGACCCCGGGTTGCACTGAAACGGGCGGGGCGGAAGGGGTCCCACCTGGGGTCTGATGAACCGTTGAACAACCCGCCCACGATTTTTGCGGCTACCGGTGTCAGGAGGACACCGTGCCGGAAGAAGCCCGTAGCGACCACCAGACCTTCAACGTCCCCGGTGGGGCCGGCCGCGCGTCCCAGCAACGGGGCGTTGTCCGGCGTTCCGGGGCGGGCCCGGGCTGTTGCTTCGAGCAGTTCGAGTTCGGCCACTGCGGGAACCAGCACCTGGGCGTCCCGCAGCAACTGGTAGACGCCACCTGCGGAGACGGCATTGGAGGATGCTGAGAGCCCGTCCTCCCGCTGGGTAGCACCGATGACCACGGTGCCGTCGTCGCGGGGCACGATGTAAACGGGTACTCCGCGGACCATCCCCCGGACAGTGGAACTGAGCAGGGGGCGCAGGTGTCCGGGCACCCGGAGCCTGAGGATGTCGCCGTATACCGGCCGCACAGGGAGGGTCAGCCCGTCCGGAAGGCCCTCAAGCTCAGATGACCCCAGTCCGTTGGCCACTACGGTTTCTTTGGCCAGGACTGTGGCCCCGGACTCAAGTTCGGCTCCCGTGACACGACCGGATTGCCAGAGCAATCGTGTCGCCTTGGCCGCAACGGCAAACCCGTTCCCGGCGCCCTGGACCCAGGTGGAGTCGCCGGCTGCGTGGTCTGCCAACCCTGCGATGAGGCATGAGGCCAGCTTTCGGGGATCCACCTGGTGATCTGCGGGAATGTCGAAGGCACAGGAAATTTGCGGGCTCAGGAGTGGCTCGCGTTCGCGGGCCTCGCGCAAGGTCAGGGGCTCAACCCCAAGACCGGCAGCAAGCTGGACCGTACGCAGATCTGCCAGCGCCTTCCGGTCCGCGGCATCGGCACCTACGGCCAGCGTCGGCGTCGTGCGGTATCCGGTGTCCCGTCCTCCGTGACCCAGGCTTGCGGCAAAGGAGGGCCACAGGCGGGACGATTCGAGCATCAGGTCCAGAAGGTCTTCCTCCTGGTAGTGCAACTCGCTTACCGGTGCCAACATTCCAGCGGCAGCATACGTGGCTCCCGTAGCGGGCGCGGGATCGATGACCACCACTGAGCGGCCCAGCCGGCGTGCTTGGTGGGCAATGCCGAGTCCGATCACGCCTGCGCCGATGACGGCCACGTCTGCCTGGAGTTGGGGATGGCCGGAATCTGCCATTCGTTTCCTTCCCTACGCCGGTACTAGCCGGATCAGGTCAAGCGGTCGGCGCTGAAGCCCTCTCAGCCGGACGGTCATATAACGAACGTCGCGGCTCCCGCAGTACGTGCCCAGTTTAGAGGAACTACGCTGGTTTCCATGACCCCGACTGACGCCCTCGCCACCGCCCGCCTGTACCTGTGCACTGATGCCCGGAGACGGCAAGGCGATTTTGAAGACTTTGTGGACGCCGCTTTTGCCGGTGGGGTGGACATCATCCAGCTGCGCGACAAAACCCTGGAAGCTGCCGAAGAGTTGGAGCTCCTTGCCGTCCTGCGCGGAGTTGCCGAACGCCACGGACGGCTCTGGGCCGTCAACGACCGTGCCGATGTTGCCAGTGTTTCCGGGGCTCCCGTGTTCCATATCGGGCAAAAGGACCTGCCGTTGGGAGTGGCCAGGACATTGCTGCCGCAGCCGGTCACGATCGGCCTGTCCACCCACTCTCCCGAGCAAGTGAACGCGGCAATCGCAGCCTCGCCGGGCGAGGGTGGCCTGGACTATTTCTGTGTTGGTCCCCTCTGGGCAACACCTACCAAACCGGGCCGCGCAGCTGTGGGATTGGACTTGGTCACATATGCCGCAGAAGCAGGCAAACGGGCCGGGGAGACCACAGGCGGCGCCGTGAACCTGCCCTGGTTTGCCATCGGAGGGATTGATCACAGCAACGTCGAACAGGTAGTGGCTGCCGGAGCCACCAGGATTGTTGTGGTCCGCGCCATCACCGAAGCGGCGGATCCGACGACGGCCGCGAAGTCGCTGCTGGAGGCCTTGGACGCCGCCTGAGCCGGCCATTGCGCGGCGGGTAGTCCCGGAAGGCTGTCCACAAGCCCCTTGGCGAAGATTTGCTGCCGCCCGCGGTGGTCCTACTAGGCTGAGTCGAAGTGAGTTGACTGTCCGGCCTGCCCGCAGGCCACGTGTCCTCCCCTCGCACCCACTCCCCCGAAGGATGATCCATGAGCAATCCGAGCTACCCTCCCGCGCCCGGGAACGGGAATGCTGCCCCGCCAGTTCCGCCCGCACCCGGTGCTTACGGCAACCAATACCAGGGCCAATACCAGGGCGGGCCGCAATCCACTTATCAGCCTGATCCGGCCTCCAGCCCTTACGGTGTTCCCGGCACGGGTGCTCCGGCAAAGTCCTTCATGGTCACCTGGATCCTGTCCTTGCTTCTGGGTGGCCTCGGTGTTGACCGTTTCTACCTGGGCAAGATCGGCACCGGCATTGCCAAGCTGCTCACGGCGGGTGGGCTCGGCATCTGGTCCATCGTGGACCTCATCATCACACTGACCGGCAACGCACGGGATAAGGAAGGCCGCCCGCTGCAGGGCTATCCGGAAAATAAGAAGAAGGCGTGGATCATCACGCTCGTCGTCTGGTTCGCCGGCCTGATTCTTGGAATCCTGTCCACAGTGTTGTCCCTGACCTTGGTGGCTGCCGCCGTCCAAGGACAGTCCACGCCCCTCCCCGCCGTCGCATCGGCCTCCCAAGAGGCACCGGTCCCGTCCCAGGGCGCTGCCACTGCCGGAAATTCCTTTGACATCACCGTCTCCAAGGGCAACGACGTCAAAGTTACAGTCCTTGACTCCGGATACACCACCGAGATTCCCGAAATGGCTTTTATGAAGCCTCTTAATGGAGGGTTCCTCCTGGTGGAGGTTTCCTGGGAGACAACCGCCGGATCAAGCTTCGCCACGTTCACCAATTTCGAAGCCTTCGACGCTGATGGCAAGAAGGGCGACCGGATCCTGCTTGGCAGCGAATTGGGTGGCCTGAAGTCCGGTGAGGTCGCCGCCGGAGACATCCAGCAGGGCGTCATTGCCTTCGACATCAAGAACGGCCCCACCACCGTGGTCATCAATAATGACGTTGGCGACAAAGCAGCCAGCTTCACCCTGACCCCGGCAGGCTAACCCCCTACCAGGCCAACAGCCGTGCCAAAAGCCCGTTGCCTCCTCGGAGCAACGGGCTTTTGCGTGCGGCGGCGAAGACTATCCGCTGGTTTCGGGCTACCCTGATTTTCGTGTCACATCATCGGATAGCGCCCAACGTAGACGACTCCTCGGACCAGCTTGCTAAAGCACTTGCGGCCCTAAGGACGGAGTTGGAACTCCCTTCTGTCTACCCGGCGGAGGCAGTGGCCGAGGCACAGCAGGCCGTGGAAACCCATGGGTTGCCGGAGCAGGATTTGCGGGACATTCCGTTTGTCACCATCGATCCCGCGACCTCCACTGACCTGGACCAGGCCCTGTTCATCGATCGCGCCGGAGAAGGCTACAAGGTCCTCTACGCCATTGCCGATGTCCCATCCTTCGTGGTTCCAGGCGGTGCACTTGATGCCGAGACCCGGCACCGCGGACAGACGTTCTATGCGCCCGACGGCCGCATTCCCCTGCACCCGGAGGTCATCAGCGAAAATGCCGGCAGCCTGCTGGCCGGCCAGGATTGCGGTGCCTTCGTGTGGGACTTCGACCTCAACGCAACGGCCGAAGTCGTTTCCGTGGGCCTGTCCCGGGCTGCGGTCCGCAGCCGGGCCAAACTGAGCTACAAGGGCGCCCAACAGCAAATCGATGACAACACGGCCCCGCCTGTGTTGCAGCTCCTTAAAGAAGTGGGACTGAAACGGGTTGAACTGGAAAGGCAGCGTGGAGGCGCGAGCCTGAACATGCCGGAACAGGAAATAGTGCAGGCAACCGACGGCGGCGGGTACAGGATCGTCGCAGCTCCCTCCTTGCCGGTGGAGGACTGGAACGCCCAGATCTCCTTGATGACCGGCATGGCCGCCGCCCAACTGATGCTCGAAGGAAAAGTGGGCATCCTTCGCACCATGCCCGCCCCGGACGAACGTTCGCTGCAGCACTTCAAGCGGCAAACCACCGCCTTGGGCAAGCCGTGGGACGGCCACGTCACCTACGGCGAGTACTTGCGGACCCTTGATGCGTCCGACCCCCGGCAACTGGCCATCCTGCACTCTGCGGGAATGCTGTTCAGGGGTGCCGGTTACACGCCTTTCGACGGCGAAGTCCCTGACACCGTCATCCAGGCGGCCATTGGAGCTCCCTACGCCCACACAACAGCACCATTGCGGCGCCTTATCGACAGATTCGTCCTGGTGATCTGCGAGGCACTGAGCAACAACAGGGACATTCCTGGCTGGGCCCGTGAAGCCTTGCCCTCATTGCCCGAGATCATGGCATCCTCGGACCAACTGGCGGGGCGGCTTGAGCGTGCAGCACTGGACACCGTGGAAGCGGCACTGGTAGCAAACCACGTTGGCCAGGAATTCGATGCCGTGGTCATTTCAGGTTCCAAGCCCGCCAACGGGAACAACGCCAACGGCAACGGGAATAACACCAACGGCAGTAACGGCAACAGAACCAACGGCGTTGGCCCCTACGGGACTGTCCAGATCGCAGAACCCGCCGTCACGGCCCGCTGCGACGGCGAACTGGAATCCGGAACCAAGGTTCGCGTGCGCTTGGTCAAGGCCGATATTGCCAGCCGGGAAATCCGGTTCGAACTGATGCAGTAACGCGTTGGGACGGGCGATCCGGGCTTTATGGCTCCCAGAGGATAGACTGGAACTGTAGTAATGGATGCCCGGTCGTTGATTCAGTAGATTTTTTGAATTCAACAAGCCCGCCCCTACGCGATCTTGAGATGTACCAACTGGTCACCAGTGCCAGTACTTAGATAGCCCGCGATCGGCTTCCACTGGATTTGCTTGCGCGCCCGTTCGTGCTCCGGTACGGCTCCGCCGCCCCCGTTGAGCATGCAGCGCCAATGCCCAAATGAATAAGGAAACTCCCTGTGAGTGAATTGCACACCCATGAAGTCCTGACGGACTCCACCGGAACTGAAACCATCGAGCCCGAGGAAACGATCACCTCGGATGAGACGCCCCACGAGATCGAAGAGAAGTCGTTCGCGGACTACAACGTCCGTGCGGACATTGTAGAGTCGCTGGCTGACGCCGGGATTACCCACCCCTTCCCCATCCAGGCCATGACCCTGCCGGTGGCCCTGAGCGGCCACGACATCATTGGCCAGGCCAAGACGGGTACCGGCAAGACGTTGGGCTTCGGCATTCCCGCCCTTCAGCGCGTAGTCGGCCGCGACGATGCCGGCTTTGAAAAGCTTGCCGTTCCGGGTGCACCCCAGGCCTTGGTCATCGTGCCCACGCGTGAACTCGCGGTGCAGGTAGCCAACGATCTCCAGACCGCCTCACGCAAGCGCAACGCCCGCATCGCCACGATCTATGGCGGCCGTGCCTACGAGCCCCAGGTCGATGCCCTGCAGAAGGGCGTCGAAATCGTCGTCGGCACCCCTGGCCGGTTGATCGATCTCTACAAGCAGAAGCACCTGAGCTTGAAGAACGTCAAGATGGTCATTCTTGACGAGGCCGACGAAATGCTGGACCTCGGCTTCCTCCCGGACGTAGAGACGCTGATTGCCGGTACTCCCGCCGTCCGGCAGACGCTGCTCTTCTCAGCGACGATGCCCGGCCCGGTCATCGCGATGGCTCGCCGCTACATGACGCAGCCCACCCACATCCGCGCCGCTGATCCCAACGACGAGGGCCTCACCAAACGGGACATCCGCCAGCTCATCTACCGTGCACACAGCATGGACAAGACTGAGGTCGTAGCCCGTATCCTCCAGGCCCGCGGACGCGGCCGGACCATCATCTTCACCAAGACCAAGCGCACCGCTGCCAAAGTTGCCGAGGAACTGGTTGACCGCGGTTTTGCTGCCGCAGCCATCCACGGCGACCTCGGCCAAGGTGCCCGCGAGCAAGCCCTCCGCGCTTTCCGCAACAACAAGGTGGACGTCCTGGTGGCCACAGACGTCGCAGCCCGCGGCATCGATGTCGATGACGTCACGCACGTCATCAACTACCAGTGCGTGGAAGACGAAAAGATCTACCTGCACCGTGTGGGACGTACCGGCCGCGCAGGCAACAAGGGCACCGCAGTGACGTTTGTCGACTGGGATGACATGCCTCGCTGGGGCCTGATCAACAAGGCCCTGGGGCTCAGCGTTCCCGAGCCGGTGGAAACCTACTCCTCCTCGCCGCACCTCTACTCCGACCTGGACATCCAGGAGGGCACCAAGGGCCGTTTGCCGCGCAATAAGCGTGTCCTCGCCGGCGTCGACGCGGAGGTCCTTGAAGACCTCGGCGAGACCGGCAAGAAGAACGCCGGCTCCGGTCGTTCGGGCCGCGACGGCGGACGTGACGGCAAGCGCGACGGCGGTCGCGACAGCGGCCGTGGACGGCAAGCCAGGAACAACGACCGTGTCTCCGGCGAGTCCAGTGACTCAAGCGAATCCAAGGGTGAGGGCGGACGCAACCGTACGCGCCGCCGTCGTACCTCCGACGCTGAAGCAGCCCCCGCAGCCGGCGCCTCGGAAAGCCGCACAGCTGCGACCGACGGGGCAGAAAAGCCTGCCCGGACGCGTCGTACGCGCACGCGCCGCCGCAACGGCGAAGTGGTTTCCGGTGAAACCGCAGCTGCCCAGTCCGGCAGCGCCGAGGCCTAAAAACCTCAATGACTGAAACTGTTTGGGCGCCGGACGGCGGCAATTTGGTGGTGCACGCGGACAACGCGGAGTTCCTCCCTACGCTGCCGGACGGCGCCTTCACACTCATCTACGTGGACCCGCCCTTCAACACGGGCCGGGTTCAGCGCCGCCAGGAAACCCGCATGGTGCGCAACGCTGATGGCGACGGCGATCGCGTGGGCTTCAAGGGCCGCTCCTACGACACCATCAAGGGTGCCCTGCACAGCTACGATGACGCCTTCAGCGACTACTGGTCCTTCCTGGAACCCAAACTGGTCGAGGCCTGGCGGCTGCTGTCCGACGACGGCACCCTGTACCTGCACCTGGACTACCGCGAGGTTCACTACGCCAAGGTGATGCTTGACGCCATCTTCGGCAGGGAATGCTTCCTGAACGAGATCATCTGGGCGTACGACTACGGCGCCCGGGCCAAGAACCGTTGGCCTACCAAGCACGACAACATCCTGGTGTACGTGAAGAACCCCGCCAAGTACCACTTCGACAACGCCGAAGTGGACCGCGAACCGTACATGGCCCCCGGCCTGGTGACCCCCGCCAAGCGCGAGCTCGGCAAGCTGCCCACCGACGTTTGGTGGCACACCATCGTTTCCCCCACGGGCCGCGAGAAGACCGGCTACCCTACCCAAAAACCCGAAGGCCTGGTCCGCAGGATCGTTTCGGCCTCCAGCCGCGAAGGTGACTGGTGCCTCGATTTCTTCGCCGGATCAGGGACCTTGGGAGCGGTGGCAGCGAAGCTTGGCCGCAGCTTTGTCTGTGTGGACCAGAATGAACAGGCCATTGAGGTCATGCGGAAACGGCTGGGCAGCAAGGCCGTGTTCCATGAGGTGCAGCCAAGCAGCCTCTAGCCGATTTATGGCGAGGCCGTTTTAGGCAAGGCCAATTTTTGGCACGGCCGATTTAGGCAAGGCTCAGCCTGGGTTTCAGGCCGTCAGGCTGCGCCTTTCACGAAAGCTGTCACGGAATCCGCGATCATCTGGACGGCAATGGCCGAAAGGAGCAAACCGGCAATCCGGGTGACAAGCTCCACGCCGTTCTCGCCCAGCACGCGCTGCACCACGCCCGCGAACCGCATGGCCAGGTACAGCGAGGCCAACACCACGGCAATTCCAAGCCCCACAGCCAGATACTCAGACAACTGGCCGGACTGCTGCACGAACACCATCACGGCAACGATCGCGCCGGGACCGGCCATGAGTGGGGTGCCCAGCGGCACGAAGGCCACATTCTTGTATTTGGCCGCATTTTCCTCGCCGCTGGTGGAGCCGGTCAGCAACTGCAAGGCAATGAGGACCAACAACAGTCCGCCGGCACCCTGCAAGGCAGCCAGCGAAATATGCATGTAGTTGAGGATCGACTGGCCAAAAATCGCGAAAACCACAATCACGCCTGTGGCCACCAGCAGTGCCTGGAAGGCCGAGCGGTTGCGGTCCCTGGCCGACATTTGGGCCGTCAAGGACATAAAGATCGGGACCGTCCCGGGCGGGTCCATGATCACGAACAGCGTGACGATCACCGAGGCGAGCAGCTGCAAATCCACTCAGGGACCCCTTTCAACGAATAACGGTGCTGCCTGTTGCCAGTTCCTCAATCCGGGCCAGTACCGTGGGCGAGGTAGTGTTCTCGCCCAGCAGGTTCGGCTTGCCCGCGCCGTGGTAATCCGATGACCCCGTGATAAGCAGGCCGTGCCGGGCAGCCAATGTCCGCAGGAAGGCCCGCCCGTCCTCCGGGTTGTCCCGGTGTTCAACCTCAAGGCCCAGCAGTCCGGCATCGATCATGTCCTGGTAGGTCCGCTCCCCCACGATCCTTCCCCTGGACGACGCCACAGGATGGGCGAAGACTGGAACACCGCCGGCGGCGCGGACAAGCTCGACGGCGACAGCGGGGTCCGGCGCATAGTGCTGCACGAAGTACCGCGAGTGTGAGGTCAGGATGGAGGTAAAGGCCTCGGTACGGTCCGCGACCACCCCGGCGGCGACCAGGGCGTCGGCAATGTGGGGGCGTCCCACTGTTGCACCGGGGGCCACGTGGTGGATGACGTCGTCCCATGTCAAGGGATAATCCTCGGACAACAAGGTGACCATGTGCTCGGCACGGGTCAGCCGGGCATCCTTGGACTTGGTGATTTCCTCCAGGAGTCCCGCGTGTGAGGGATCATGCAGGTAGCTCAGCAGGTGGACGCTGATGCCTTGTTCGGTCCGGCAGGAAATCTCCATGCCCGGAACAAAGGCAATGCCATGTTCGCGGGCGGCCGCAGCGGCCGGATCCCAGCCATCGGTGGAATCGTGGTCCGTCAGCGCCACCGCGTCCAGGCCCGCCGCAACAGCAGAAATGATCACCCCCGCCGGGGTCTCGGTTCCGTCGGAAACATTGGAGTGCGCATGCAGGTCTATCCTCACTTTCCCAGCCTAGGGGATGTGGGCCTTCTTGGCCGGTTGCGCCGTTGGCCTCCTCACCGAACTGGTGGGACGATGTAACGGTGAACGATGCTGAAAACACCCAAAACATGGATTCCTCAAATTCCCAGCCGCTGCAAGAGCGCGTCAACAACCGCTCACAGAGGCCCACATCGGATGCCTTCAAGGCATTCATGGCAAGCAATTGGGCACCGGCCCCGCAGGTGACCCCTGCGCGTGACGCCGTCGCAGACCATGCCGCCCGCCGCCGTCGTACCATCTCCGAACTGTTCAAGGGCGAACGGCTTGTTGTCCCGGCGGGTCCTTTGAAGGTCCGCTCCAACGACTGCGACTACCGTTTCCGCCCGCACTCAGGATTCGCCCACCTCACCGGTTTGGGCCTTGACCACGAGCCGGACGCCGTCCTGATCCTGGAGCCGGTGGCTGAAGGAAAGGGCGACGACGGCGGTCACCACACTGCCACGCTCTACTTCCGCCCGCTGGCAGGCCGCGATACCGAACAGTTCTATGCGGACTCCCGCGCAGGCGAGTTCTGGATCGGCGCCCGCCCCACCCTGGCTGAGTTCGAAGCCCGCCTGGGCCTGCCCACCGCGCACATCGCCGAGCTGGAAATGGCCATCACCAAGAACGTTGGCGCCCCGGAGATTGGCGGCATCTCGATCCGCTTGGTCCGCAAGGTGGACGAGAACATTGACGCACTGGTGGACACCGCTCGGTACAACACCGCCAAGGATCCCGAAAACCTGGACCTCGGCGAGCTCGACGCCCTTGATGAAAAGCTCAGTGAAGCACTCTCCGAGCTGCGCCTGATCAAGGACGAATGGGAAATCGAACAGATGAAGGTCGCCGTGGCGGCAACCGTGGAGGGCTTCGCCGATGTTGTCCGTGCCCTGCCCCGTGCACTGACCCACAAGCGTGGCGAGCGCGTTGTTGAAGGCGCCTTCTTTGCCCGTGCCCGCGAGGAAGGCAATGAGCTCGGCTACGACACCATTGCAGCCTCAGGGAACAACGCCACGGTCCTCCACTGGAACCGCAACTCGGGTACCGTCAACGCCGGGGAGCTCCTGCTCCTGGATGCCGGCGTCGAGGCAGATTCCCTGTACACCGCAGATGTCACCCGCACGTTGCCTGCAACCGGCACGTTCACTGATATCCAGCGCAAGATCTACGAGGCCGTGCTGGACGCTGCCGACGCCGGATTCGCAGCTGCACAGCCGGGCGTGAAGTTCCGCGACATCCACACGGCCGCCACCACGGTCCTGGCCGAGCGCCTCGCCGAGTGGGGCTTGTTGCCCGTCTCCGTGGAAGAAGCCATCAGCCCCGAGGGCCAGCAGCACCGCCGGTGGATGCCGCACGGTACCAGCCACCACCTCGGCCTTGACGTGCACGACTGCGCCCAGGCCAAGCGCGAGCTCTACCTCGACGGCATCCTCACTGAAGGCATGGTCTTCACGATCGAGCCTGGCCTCTACTTCAAGAACGAGGACCTTGCCATCCCCGAGGAGTACCGTGGAATCGGCGTCCGCATTGAAGACGACATCCTCATGACTGCCGATGGCCCCGTGAACCTCAGCGCCGCTTTGCCCCGCAAGGCAGAGGACGTCGAGGCGTGGATGGCAGGCATCTACCAGGACGCGCAGGGCTAAAGACCCTGCTCCAGAGCGCATAAAGGAAGGCCACCGGTTATCCGGTGGCCTTCCTTTATGTGCTCTTATACGCAGCCCTTGGGCCTGCCGGGTGATCGCCTAGTGCTTGGGCGAGCCTTCCGGGCCGGACTCCTGTCCGTCCTCCCGGGGCCCGTTCTGCGGCGGGTTCTGCCCTTCGGTGACGCGGACGCCGTACTGCGGACGGCCGTCCGGGAGGTCGGGATAGCGCACAGCCGCCGGTGCCGGGTTCTGCACGGGCTGTTGGGCGGCAGGGCCCGGTGTCCCGGCGGGTGCATTCTGTCCCTGGGGAGCGCCAGCGGTGGACTCGGGACCGCGCTGGCCGTAGGGGTCGTTCCACGTGGAAGGCCGCTCAGGAGCTTGACCGGGTTGCTGCACCGGCGTGTTCTGCGGGTTGTAGTGGGTGGCCTGCGCCGTTGCTGCCTGTGCCGGGTTCATGGGCAGCTGCTGGAGCAAGCGGCGGGCTTCATGGGCGGCTTCCATGGCGACGATGACGTCATAATTGGTGGCCACCACCTGGCTGGTGGACGTGAAGTCGCGCTTCCCACGCTGGGTGGCATAGGTGACGATCCCGAACAACATGAAGAAGGCCGCACCCATCAGGACCGAGGTGATGATGGAGAAAGGGCCGCCTGCCGGGGTGAAGAAGGACAGCATCACACCCACGAAGAGGCCAAACCACATACCACTCAACGCTCCTGACAGCGCCACCCTCGGGTAGCTGAGGCGCCCGGTCACCCGTTCCACCATTTTGAGGTCATTGCCCACGATCGACACCAACTGCACCGGGAACTGCTGGTCAGCAAGGTAGTCCACCGCCTTCTGGGCATCCAAATACGAGGTGTATGAGCCCACGGTGTCGCCCTGGGGGACGCTGCGGGATTCCTCAACGGCTTTGGGACCACCAAAAATGTTAGACATAGCCCCATTGTGTCCCATGGACATGTGAACTGGCTGGAATTCAGCTAAAAGAGAGCAGACTCGGTAGCCTGTAAACATGAGCACACATCCTTCACGCGTCTTTGTCGCGCGCCTGCTCGGCTTGGACGTCTTTGACCCTTTGGGTGATCGTTTGGGCCGCTTGCGCGACGTCGTGGTGCTCTCCCGCGGGACCCGGGGCGCTCCGCACGTGGTGGGCATCGTGGTGGAGGTACCGGGCAAGAAACGCGTCTTCGTGCCCATGACGCGCATTACCTCCATCGACCAGACGCAGATCATCTGCACAGGCTTGGTCAATCTGCGCCGCTTCGAGCAGCGCGGCGCGGAAACACTGGTGGTTGCCGAGATGTTCGACCGCCGTGTGACGTTGGCGGATGGTTCCGGCGACGCCACCATCGAGGACATCGCCATGGACCAGCACCGGTCCAAGGACTGGTTTGTCAGCAAGCTGTTCGTGCGCCGCGGCCACTCGTTGTCGCCCCTGAGCAGGCTCCGCCGGAACGAAACGTTGATCATTGACTGGGCTGACGCCCAGACCGGGGCCCACAACGAACCCCAGGCAGCAACCCAGTTCGTGGCAACACACGAGGACCTTAAGCCTGCCGACTTCGCCGAGGCCCTCCAGGAGATGAGCGACAAACGCCGCTTCGAGGTAGCCAGCGAACTCCAGGACGAGCGCCTTGCCGACGTCCTCCAGGAGCTCCCGGAAGACGACCAAGTGGAGATCCTCTCAGCCTTGGATGTGGAGCGTGCAGCCGACGTCCTCGAAGAAATGGACCCCGACGACGCGGCCGACCTCCTGGCCGAGCTCCCCTCCGCCCAGGCTGAGGAGCTGCTCCAGCTCATGGAACCCCAGGAAGCAGAAGACGTCCGCCGCCTCCTGGAGTACGACGAAGACACCGCAGGCGGTCTGATGACCCCGGTCCCGGTCATCCTCCCGCCCGAAGCAACTGTTGCCGAAGCATTGGCACACGTCCGCCGCGAAGAACTTTCCCCGGCGCTGGCCTCTTCCATCTTCATCGCACGGCCGCCTTTGGAGACACCCACCGGCCGATTCCTGGGAGTAGTGCATATCCAGCAGCTTTTGCGTTTCCCGCCACCGGAACCGCTGGGCAACCTCGTGGACAAAAACCTCGAACCGTTGTCGGACCAGGCCCACATCAGCGAAGTTGCCCGGACCTTGGCCACCTACAACCTCAATTCCCTTCCAGTCGTCGACGACGACGGCCGCCTTGTCGGGGCGGTGACTGTTGATGACGTGCTGGATCACCTGTTGCCGGATGACTGGCGCGCCCATGAGGACGACGCCCCTATAAGGAAACTTGGAGGCCGCATTGGCTGATAACAACGCCACCCGATCCCCCAAGTCGCCGGGACGCTCCAGCAGCAGCCTTGACACGCCTCTGAGCGGCCGCCAGCGGATCCTGCCGAAGTTCTCTCCCAACCCGGACGCATTCGGGAACGCAACGGAAGGTTTCGCCCGCTTCATGGGGACACCGACCTTCCTGGTCTACATGACCATCTTTTGTGTCTTCTGGCTGGTCTGGAACACATTCGCGCCCACGGAGTGGCAGTTCGACCGGATGGAGCTGGGCTTCACCCTGCTGACCCTCATGTTGTCGCTCCAGGCCTCCTATGCCGCTCCCCTGCTGCTCCTGGCCCAAAACCGCCAGGATGACCGCGACCGCGTCTCCCTCCAGCAGGACCGACAGCGTGCCGAACGGAACCTGTCCGATACCGAGTACCTGACCCGGGAACTGGCCTCGCTGCGCATCGCCCTGCGCGAAGTAGCCACCCGTGACTACGTCCGCGCCGAACTCCGCAGCCTCCTGGAGGACATCATTGATGCCCAGGAAGAGCTGCGCGAGAACGATGCCGGTGATGGAACTGAGTCTCCCGGCGAGAAGGTCAAGGACAAACTCAAGGACAAACGGGACAAGTCCCGCGGTCCCCGCACGCAACAGATCCCCAAAGTCCGTCAGCCGCGGCCCACTGGGCCACAACACTCCACGGCAAAACCCTCGCCTGAAACCCCTGAAAGCCGGGCTTGAGAACATGAGCGCCCCATCTGCCGAGGAGCTCCATGCTGCCCTGGCAACCGTCATCGATCCCGAACTCCGCCGCCCGATCACCGAGCTCGGGATGGTGGAATCGGTCTCCTCCGACCACACCGGGACCGTTAGCGTCGCTGTCCTGCTGACCATCGCCGGTTGTCCCCTTCGGGAGACCATCACCCAGGACGCCACTGCGGCTCTGTCCAAACTCGACGGCGTCACGGCCGTGGACGTGGAACTGAAGGTCATGACCCCGGCCCAACGCGAGGCACTGAAGAAACAGCTCCGCGGACCAGGCGGCCAGCGCGGCATACCCTTTACCAAGCCGGGGTCCCTGACCAAGGTTTACGCCGTAGCAAGCGGCAAGGGCGGCGTGGGCAAGTCCTCTGTCACCGTCAACCTGGCTTGTGCCTTGGCCGCCCAGGGTCTTCGCGTGGGCATCGTTGACGCCGATGTCCATGGTTTCTCTGTTCCCGCCCTGATGGGCATCACGCAAAAGCCCACCCAGGTGGATGACATGATCCTGCCGCCGGTGGCCTATGGCGTCAAGGTCATCTCCATTGGGATGTTCGTGGCAGGCAACCAGCCGGTGGCCTGGCGTGGTCCCATGCTGCACAGGGCACTGGAGCAGTTCCTCACCGACGTCTATTTTGGCGATTTGGACGCCCTTTTCCTCGACCTGCCTCCCGGCACGGGTGACATCGCCATTTCCGTGGCCCAACTCCTGCCCAACGCCGAGATCCTTGTGGTGACCACCCCCCAGGCTGCTGCTGCCGACGTCGCCGAACGTGCCGGAACCATCGCGACGCAGACCGGGCAGAAGGTGGCCGGGGTGATCGAGAACATGTCGTTCCTGGAAATGCCCGACGGCGGCAGGATGGAATTGTTCGGAAGTGGCGGCGGTGCCATCCTGGCGGAGCGCTTGAGCGCCGCAGTCGGCAGCGATGTTCCTCTACTTGGCCAGATCCCCTTGGACATCCGGCTGAGGGAAGGCGGTGATGCCGGGAACCCGGTGGTATTGGCCGCCCCGGAAACGGCCGCAGCGAAGGCCATGCAGCACATCGCCTCGGGCCTTGCATCCCGGCCGCGGGGATTGTCGGGATTGTCGCTGGGCATCGAACCCCGCTAGACCTGTTTCCGCTTTCAGGTGACCGTTTCCTGGTGTCCGCAGTCAGGT
Source organism: Arthrobacter sp. UNCCL28 (assembly GCF_900102805.1). Lineage (NCBI taxonomy): Bacteria > Bacillati > Actinomycetota > Actinomycetes > Micrococcales > Micrococcaceae > Arthrobacter > Arthrobacter sp. UNCCL28. The sequence goes on along the minus strand of NZ_FMWE01000001.1, from coordinate 632,529 downwards.
GACCGCCGCCCCTGTTCGCCTAGGGGCTGGCGCGGATCAGGTCGCTTCGGTATCGAAGGGCGCAGCTTCGCCTTCTGCAAGCCGCTCAATCACCCTGGCGGGAGCCTTTGGCTTGGTCTCGACCGATGCTGCGGCGGCTGTCGTAGCGGCCATGGCGGGCCCTCCGGCGCTCACTGGCTTGGTGTCGTCATCCAGCAGCGCATCCTTGATGATGCGACGCGGGTCGTATTGGCGGGGATCGTACTTCTTCCAGTCGACCTCATCGATGTCGATGCCGACTTCTTCCTTGATCTGCTCACGCGCACCGGAAGCCATCCGCCGGACTTCCTTGACCAAGTTGGCAAGCTTTTGAGTGTATTCGGGCAAACGGCTGGGACCGATGACGAGTACGCCGATAATCAGAAGGAGTATGAACTCCGGGCCGTTGATTCCAAACACGCTACGAAGATTACCTTGTCTGTGGTGCCGCTCATAAACCAGCGGGACGGAGAAGGGTCTGGAGCCCACGCAGCAGTCGCGCGTACCAGGCCTCGGTTCCTTCGTTGGGGTGTGAAGCTGCCATGGATTCGCCTGCCCTGACGATTTCAGGAACGGCGTCATCCGCGGCATCGGCTGGGAGGTCGGAGACGTAGCTGATCACGGCCGCAGGCATGGTGTAGACGGCCTTCCAGGGGCTCCCCTGCGCGACAGATAGCCGCGCGGACGTGGTGGTGCCCTGCCCGGACTGGGCGGCTGGCAGGTGCTCCTCCACGATCGTGGCGTAGTGGCCGTTGTTTTCAAGCCTGATCTCCACTGCAGGGTGCCCGTTGTACATGGTGCTGTGGGCAGAGACCACGGTGAAGCCCATCCCTGCAAGCTCAGGGCATGCCCACCCTTCTTCCCGCAGGGCATCCAGTTGGGCAGCGTCCAGGCTGACCGTGCTCCCTGCCCGGAACGTGGGGCCCGCCATGCTTCCCACAGGGTTTCCCGTCCACGCTCCGGCGAGGGCACCGACGTCGCTGCCGGCGCTCAGTTGGGGAACGTCGTTGCCGGCCACGACGTAGGCCGACAACGCCAGGGCGCCGGCGCTGACAGCCAAAGTACCGGCAGCAGCTGCGGCAACTCGAAGTCCACGGCGCATTTCGCCTGGCGTTGACCTGGCCTCCAGATGTTCATCCGGTTCGTTGGCGAGGCGTTCAGTATGCTGAATCAGCCGCGTGGCAAGATCCTGGCTGGCTTCGGGCACCGAAGCACCCCGTAGGCGTTCAAGGTACTGCCGTTCCCGGCGAAGGGCACTGCGGCACTCAGTGCATTCCCGGACATGATCGGGGTTTCGTGTGTGGCGCAGGGCAGCCAGCTTGTGCCGGGAAAACAGTCCCGGACGGCGGGGGTGTCGAGGCATCGACGTCCTAGAGGATACTTGCGATGCGCGGCATCTTCAGGCGTGGCTTGCGGGCCTCTGCCGGACGGGGATCGCGGTGGGCAAGCTTCTCGCGCAGCATGGTCCTGCCGCGATGGATGCGGGACCTGACGGTTCCCAGCTTCACACCCAATGCCTCTGCGACCTCGTCATAGGAGAGGCCTTCAAGGTCGCACAGCACGACGGCGGCGCGGAAGTCAGGCGGCAGTTCTTCCAAGGCACGCTGGACATCCAGGTCAAGATTGTTGTGTTCAAAGCTCTGTTCGGGACCCGGTTCGCGGCCGGGCAGGCGGGAATCGGCGTCTTCGGCAAGGGCATCGAAACGGATCCGGCTCTTGCGACGGGCCTGGTCCAGGAACAGGTTGGTGGTGATGCGGTGCAACCAGCCGTCCAATGTCCCCGGTTTGAAGTTCTCGAGTGAACGGAAAACCCGGACAAAGACCTCCTGAGTGAGGTCTTCGGCGTCGAATTTGTTGCCCGTCAAGCGATAGGCGAGGCGATAAACCTTGGCGGAGTGGTTGGAAACCACTTCCTCCCAGCTGGGCATGACCCAGTCGGCAACGCCCTCAATGCTCTCCGATGTTTGGACTGGCGCAGCATGCGATGCCGGCATCGTCCACTCCCCTCAAAATGTGGTTCACCGAGTCCTTCGGCGCCGGCTGCCTCATGGGTGGCCGGAGCAATATCATCCCAAGGTTGTCTGGGAATTTCCTGACTGGTGCTGGTTTTTCCCGCAGGGCTGAAAACTGTCCCGGACACAAGGGCCGGGGCGGCCGTCCAACAGCGGGTTTCCCGGTGCTTACACAGTAGTCTTGGTACAACCACCCCTACCCGCGGAAAGCGAAACCCTTCATGAGTGCCGACAAGTCAAGCAGCTGGTCCTATGCAGAAGATCTGCCTGCTGAGGATGACGTCTTGTTGCGCGCCCGGGAACGCTCTTTCGAGCTCGGAGTCACGCCCATCAGCCCCGGCGTAGGTGCGGTGCTGACCGTCCTGGCTGCGGCGTCCAAGGCACAGACCGTGGTCGAGGTCGGTTCGGGGGCCGGGGTGTCCGGCGTCTGCCTCCTGCGCGGATTGAGCCCGCAGGCCGTCCTGACCACCATCGACGTCGACGTCGAACACCTCAAGGCGGCCAGGGAGGCGTTCCTTGAATCCGGCAGCCCTGCCAACCGCACGCGCACCATTTCAGGCCGCGCGGCCGACGTCCTGCCGCGGCTTACCGATTCTGCCTATGACCTCGTGTTCATCGACGCCGACAAGCCCAACTTCCCCAAGTATGTTGAACAGGCCATCCGCCTCCTCAAGTCAGGCGGGACACTGGTGATCAACGATGCCCTGGACAAGGACCGGGTCGCCAATCCGGCAGCACGCGATTCCACAACCGTGGTGCTGCGCCAGATCGGCAAGGCAATCCGCGACGACGACCGGCTCGCTTCAGCGATGCTTCCCACCGGCGATGGACTGCTGGTAGCTGTCAAGAGGTAAGGCACCAGCCCTGCCTTAAACCAAAAAGCAGGGCCCCGGCTCAGCCGGGCCCTGCTTGGTAGATCTATTCGGTGACGCCTACGAGGCATTCCTTGAGGTTTTCCGCTTCAGCGGCGTTGAGTTCGACAACAAGCCGTCCTCCGCCTTCGAGCGGCACACGCATGATCAGGCTGCGTCCCTCTTTGGTAACTTCCATCGGGCCGTCGCCAGTACGTGGTTTCATCGCCGCCATTAGGAAAATCCCCTCCATTTGTCCCAAGTCACGCCCAACCCGGCCGGGCTGGATCCGCATCGCAATTGCAGCCGGCGGCAACGCTTGGGAGGCCGCCTTGGCCGGGCACTTTTAGGTGCTTTGTCCTTGCTCGTAGACCATTATCCCGTACTTACCCGCCCGTAAGCTAATCAGCACGCCATTTGTCCGGGCGTTGTACATATTGCCGTTCTCCGGCATAGCTCCACGTCAGGGCGGATAGTCGCCTCCCCCGGGCAACTGGGCCCATGCCCACAGCCATACCACCCAGACAATCTGGAGCAGGATGAACATGGTCACCACGGTGCCCCGGTAGGCCTTGGATTTGGACAGCAGGGCCGCGCCGAGGGCCAGGGGGAACAACGGCAGGAGCATACGGAACGTGCTGGTCTGCGGGTGCAGGAAGACCAGCAGGTAGCCCATGTAGCAGGCGCACCACAGCCGCAGCTCCGTTCCGATCGCCCGGACGGGCCTGGAAACCATCACCAGGACAAAGAGCCCTGTGAAAACGAAGGGTGCCAGTACTCCCAGCACCGGACCGAACAACATACGGCCGGTATCGAACCACGGCTTGAACGGCACCAGATCATGGCCACGCCACGCCGTTTCAGTGCGCGTATAGGCGGTCGGATCTCCCGTGACGGCCCACGCAATGCCCGGCCATGCCAGAGCCGCCAGGCCCGTGGCGACCACGAGGACGGCCAGTGATACCAGGCTGCGGGTGGACGTCGGCTCCTTGTTTCTGCCCGTTGTTCCGGTGGCGCCATTGCCCGGAAGCTCCGTGGACGACTCCCGGTACCGTTGCCACAACCGCCCAACGAACAACAGACCCAGCATCGCGGCAAACGGCACGCCCGTGGGCCTGGACAGACACATCAGGAGCACCACGGGAATGGCGGCAAGATAGCGGCGCCGGACCACGAGCAGTAACGATGCCGCCAGGAGCAGGAGGTTCAACGACTCCGCGTACGGGACCTGCAGGATTGGAGAGACCGGGAAGGTGGAAACGAAGATAACGCCCCACATTGCCGACCGCCGGCCTGCGAACTCCCGGAAGAGCAGGTAGATGACCAGGGCCGCCCCGAGGCCGGCCAGCATGGCAATTGCCGTCAGGGCGGGCAACGTCCCCATCCCGGTGATGGCAGACAAGCCCCTGGCCAGGAAAGGAAACAACGCGTAGAAGGCCCAGGCGTTTTCCTTGACGACGCCGTTGGCGTCCACGGGAAGCTCTGCGGGATAGCCTTTGTCCGCGGCCTCCTGGTACCAGCGCCCGTCCCAGATGGTGATGAAGTTCCAATAATCCGGTGCAGGCGGAAACCACGGACTGGTGCCCTGGTGAATGGCCGCGGCCATGAAGATGCACGCGCTGACCAGCCTGGCAACCACGAAGACCAAGGACACCTGGACCCACCACGGCCATGCCGCCATTCTTGCGGTGGCTGCTGTTGCGGCGCGGGAGATCCGCTCCGCGGGCCCCAGCCCGGCTTTGCTCCCGGCCGGGCGGTTCACAGGTTGATCCGGCCGGTTCCGCCATCGTCAAGCCGTGGCTGTGCCAGCGCGCTGAGCCGTTCGATCTCGCTGTCCTTGGCCTGCAACTGGTCCCGGAGATCATCGAGTACCTGGTCAACCTGGTCCATGCGGTAGCCGCGCAGGCCAAGGGCGAAACGCAGGGAGTCGACGTCGGACGGTTTGGCCTTGGACGGCAGCACCACCGGGGGCAGGTTGGGCACGGGCTCGTCAAGGCCGGCCCCGACCGGGCGTCCCCGGACGATCCCGGCTCCGAGGTACAGCACAGCGCCGACGATGACGATCGCGAGAAACACCAGGAAAAAGCTCACAGGTCCATCGTGCCAGAAACGGCCGGCTATTCCGGGCGCTGGTTTCCGTTGGAGGTGGGAGGCAGCGGTTCGCCGTGCAAAACGCGGTGCACAGCGTCCGCGGGGTCATCCACCAGCTGGATCAGGTCGAGGTCCTTTTCGGACACCATGCCCTCGGCCACCAAGGTCTCCCGGATCCACTCGATCATGGGCCCCCAGAACCGGACCCCCAGAAGAACGATGGGGAACGAGGTGACCTTGCGGGTCTGGACCAGCACCATGGCTTCGAAAAGCTCGTCAAGGGTGCCCAGGCCGCCGGGCAGGACCACAAAGCCCTGTGCGTACTTGACGAACATGGTCTTTCGGGCGAAAAAGTAGCGGAAGTTGATGCCCAGGTCCACCCACTGGTTCAGTCCCTGCTCGAAGGGAAGTTCGATTCCCAGGCCCACGGAGATTCCGTTGCCCTCCACGGCACCTTTGTTGGCAGCTTCCATGGAGCCAGGACCGCCGCCGGTGATCACAGCAACGCCCGCTTCAGCGAGCTTGCGTCCTACGTCCACGGCCATTTCGTAGTACTCGGTTCCGGGCTTGGTCCGGGCAGAGCCGAACACGCTGACCGCAGGACCCAGGTCCGCGAGGGCTCCGAAGCCCTCCACGAATTCGCTCTGAATCCTCAAGACACGCCAGGGATCGGTGTGGATGAACTGTCCGGCGCCGCTGGTATCGAGCAAATGTTGATCAGACATCCCCGTATCCGCTTGTTTGCGGCGAAGCTCCAAGGAGCCCTTGTGCTTGGCCGGAGCGATGTCCGAGGGCAGGGGCACTTGGGTGGCCCTGACCTGGCCGTTGGCATCCGGGCGGGGTACTGGGTGCTGGCTGATGCTCATCGCACAAGGCTAGCGCTTTCACCTGCCTGCCCCGTTGCTGCGACCCGCTTCTTGCATTGCAGTCTGATATCTCGCTGTGGGGCAGGTTTCTGTTCAGTCACGATCTTGGGGAAGTTGCCGTGACCGTGGTCATATTTGCTTCTTTGTTCGCTAGATTCGTCGTATGACTACTCAAGCGTCCGGCGATGCCCTCGTCTCCCTGAATGGCGTCAACAAGCATTACGGTCAACTCCATGTCCTCAAGGACATCAACCTTCAGGTCAAGAAGGGTGAAGTGGTAGTGGTTATCGGGCCCTCCGGTTCCGGTAAATCCACACTGTGCCGTGCCATCAACCGTTTGGAAACCATCGACGACGGCGACATCGCCATCGACGGGAAGAAGCTTCCCGAAGAAGGCAAGGACCTCGCACACCTGCGTGCCGACGTCGGAATGGTCTTCCAGTCCTTCAACCTGTTCGCCCACAAGACGATTCTTGAGAACGTCACGTTGGGTCCCATCAAGGTCAAGGGCGTGGCCAAGGGCACGGCCGACAAGGAAGCCATGGCCCTCCTGGAGCGTGTTGGGGTCGGTCACCAGGCCCCCAAGCTTCCTGCGCAGCTCTCCGGCGGCCAACAGCAGCGTGTGGCCATCGCACGCGCCCTCGCCATGAAGCCGAAGGTCATGCTGTTCGACGAGCCCACGTCCGCGTTGGACCCCGAAATGATCAACGAAGTCCTCGACGTCATGATCCAGTTGGCCAAAGAGGGCATGACCATGATCGTCGTCACCCACGAGATGGGCTTCGCCCGCAAGGCTGCCGATCGCGTGGTGTTCATGGCTGACGGCCAAATTGTCGAAGATGCCACCCCCGAGGAATTCTTCACCAACCCCAAGAGCACCCGAGCCAAGGACTTCCTGTCCAAGCTCCTGACCCACTAGCTCTTTACCGCCCGCACCCAGGCCGTAAAGACCGCACCCAGGCCGCAAGACGGCCAATCTATGAAAGGAATGTCATGAAGGCTTTCATTACCCGGAGGAAATCACTCCTGGTGGCCGCATCCGCAGCCCTCGCCCTCTCGCTGAGCGCATGCGGCGGCGGCAGCACCACCACCACTCCTGTTGCCTCGGCCAGCTTCGAAGCCGGCACCACGATGGAGAAGCTGAACAAGGCGCAGAAGATCACCATCGGTACCAAGTTTGACCAGCCCCTGTTCGGCCAGAAGGGCCTGGACGGCAAGCCTGTCGGTTTCGACGTTGAAATGGGCAAGGCAATCGCCGCCAAGCTGGGAATCGCTCCGGACAAGATCGAATGGGTAGAGACCGTCTCCCAGAACCGCGAATCGTTCATCGAGCAGGGCCGCGTTGACCTGGTCATCGCCACCTACACCATCAACGACGCCCGCAAGGAAAAGGTCGCCTTCGCCGGACCGTACTACGAAGCAGGCCAGGCGCTGCTGGTGAACAAGGACGACAACTCCATCACCAAGCCTGAAGACGTCAAGGGCAAGAAGGTCTGCTCCGTCACCGGGTCCACCCCCGCCAAGACCATCGCGGAGAAGTACGGCGCTGAAGTTGTTCCCGCTGCAACCTACACCGCTTGCCTGGAGCCGCTGCGCAACAAGCAGGTTGTTGCAGTCACCACGGACAACGTGATCCTCGCCGGCTACGTGGACAAGGAGCCGGATGCCTTCAAGCTTGCTTCGGATGAAACCTTCACCAAGGAGCCTTACGGCATCGGCCTGAAGAAGGACGACACCGTCTTCCGCAACTGGATCAACGACCAGCTCGAGGCATTCCAGAAGGACGGCGATTACAAGAAGGCTTGGGAAGCCACTGCAGGCAAGGTCATCAAGACCACTCCTGAACTTCCTGCGATCAACCGCTACTAGTCGGGATCCGTTGACTGCCGCCGCCCACCCGGGTGGCGGCAGTTGACGACTCCAGGACCCTGTTCCCTGATTAGCTGCAGCCAAAGGAAGCCATGGACGCCGTCATAGCAAGCCTCCCCGAATACTGGGACGGATTTCTCCGCACCCTCTATCTCTCCGTAATTTCAGGAATCATTGCCCTCATTGTCGGCACACTCCTGGCGGCCATGAGGGTTTCCCCCGTGGCTGCGCTGCGCGGTTTCAGCATGTTCTATGTTGAAGTCGCCCGTAACACCCCATTGACCATCATCTTCTTCTTCGCAGCCATCGTTCTCCCCCGGCTGGGCGTTAAGTTCGAACAGTTCGAAGTTGCCGCCATCATCGCGCTGAGCAGTTACACGGCCGCCTTCATCGCCGAAGCCGTCCGTTCCGGTGTCAACAGCGTGCCCGTGGGCCAGGCTGAAGCTGCCCGCAGCATCGGCATGACCCTTACCCAGGTCCTGGGCTTCATTGTCCTTCCCCAGGCCGTCCGTACCGTTATCCCGCCGTTGATCAACATCCTGATCGCACTGGTGAAGAACTCCTCGGTGGCCGGCGCGTTCTTCGTCCTCGAGCTTTTTGGCTACGGCCGCAAGCTCTCCAACGACTACGGTGACCAGGTCCTCTGGATCCTCCTCGGGGTGGCCTTCTTCTACCTCCTGATCACGGTTCCGCTGGGCCTGCTGGCGCACTTTGTTGAACGAAAGGTGGCGATTGCCCGATGACTTCGGTCCTGTACGACGTCCCCGGGCCCAAGGCCCGCCTCTATTCGCTCATCGGCTCCGCAGCGGGCATCCTGATCATTCTTGGCATCCTTGCCATTGCGGTCATGACCCTCGCGCAGCAGGGAATTTTCGACGCCGACCGCTGGGAAATCTTCTACGGTCCCATGGCACCGGATGTCTGGAGCCTGATCGGCCAGGGCATCCTGTCCACGCTGGCCGCAGCCGCAGTCGCAGCAGTCATTGCCTTCCCGTTGGGCATCGCGCTCTGCCTGCTGAGGATCTCCCTGATCGCCTGGGTCCGCATTCCCACCCAGGTGGTCCTTGAGTTCCTCCGCGGCATGCCCGTGGTCCTCATGATGTTGTTCGTGCTGCTGGTCTTCGCAACCGGTCAGTTCCAGGCCGTAGTGGTGGGCTTGACCCTCTACAACGCCGCCATCTTCGCCGAAATCCTCCGTGCGGGCATCCAGTCGCTGCCCAAGGGTCAACGCGAAGCCGGCCTCGCCATTGGCCTGCGGAGCTTCCAATCGCGGATGTCCATCGAGTTCCCCCAGGCTGTCCGCCGCATGCTGCCCTCGTTGGTCGCACAGCTGGTGGTCCTGCTCAAGGACACCTCGCTTGGCTACATCGTGGGCTATGAGGAACTCCTGCGGAAGATCCAGATCATGGCCGACTTCCTGGGTCCGGACTTCCTGTTCCCGGCCTTCTTCGTCGGTGCCGCGATCTACATCCTGATCAACCTCACCGTCTCGCGGATTGCGATCATGATCGAGCGCCGCGGTTCCAAGAAGGCAGCCGGTGGCGTTGCTGCCCCGAGCCTTCGCACCGGCCTGATGGTGGGCGGAAACGACCCCATCGCCAAGGATTCGGTAGACGGACCGGACAAGAAGTAGTCCTGCACCAAACTAGGAAGGTCCGCAGCCACCAGGCTGCGGACCTTCTTTATGCCCAGTTCAGGAAGCCGGCAGACTACGGCGCCAGCCACGTCCTCAGTGCGCGGAGGCACTCACGGATGGCGTCGGCGTCGACGTGCTCGTTGTCCTTGTGCGCCAGAAGGGGATCGCCGGGGCCGAAATTCACCGCCGGGATACCCAGTTCGCTGAATCGCGCGACGTCGGTCCAACCATATTTGGGCTTGGGCTCAGCACCTACTGCGGCAACGAAGGACGCTGCGGCGGGGTGGTTGAGTCCGGGCCTCGCGCCGGCAGCAGCGTCCGTACGGACGACGTCGAATCCTTCCAGCAGGTCCCTGACATGGGCCTCGGCCTGGTCCGGTGTCTTATCCGGGGCAAAGCGGTAGTTGATTTCCACCACGCAGCGGTCCGGGATGACATTGCCGGCGGTTCCACCCTTGATCTTCACCGCGTTGAGGCTCTCACGGTAATCGAGCCCGTCCACGTTGATGGTTTGCGGCTGGTAAGCGGCGAGCCGGGCCAGGATGGGGGCTGCTGCATGGATGGCATTTACGCCCATCCATGCCCGCGCTGAGTGTGCTGTTTCGCCGATGGTGGTGGCCTCAAACCGGCTGGTGCCGTTGCAGCCGCCTTCCACCGTGCCGTGCGTGGGCTCCAGGAGGATTGCGAAGTCACCCTCCAACTTGTCCCCGTGGTTCCGGACCAGCCTTCCCAGGCCGCTCTTGACCGCTTCCACTTCCTCATGGTCGTAGAAGACGAACGTGACGTCCTTGTCCGGCTGGCCGTCGTCGTCGAACAGTGTTGCGGCAAGGGCGAGTTGGACCGCGACGCCGCCTTTCATGTCGGTGGTTCCCCGCCCGTACAGCACACCCTCACCGGGAACACCGGATTCCCAGGTGGCCGGGACAGTTCCCAGCGAACCGTCAACCGTCGGCAGGGGCACAGTGTCCAGATGACCGGCGAGGATGACGCGTTCGGGCCGGCCCAGTTCGGTGCGGGCAATGATGGCGTCGCCGTCACGGATCACCGTATAGGCAGGGATGGCGCGCAAAGCTGCCTCGACGGCGTCCGCGAGCTCAGTCTCGTTGCCGGAGACGCTGTTGAAGTCGATGATCGCTGCCGTCAGCAAGGCAACGTCCTGGCGCAGGTCAAGGAGGGCGGGAGCAGGGTTCAGGGTCACCCGTCCACAATATCTACCATTCTTGGTCATCCGGGCCACCAGGTTGCACCCGTATTGCGACTTCTCTGGCATGAGACGGGTTTTAACCGACCTCTGCCTGCTGGATAGACTTGCCCCATGACTGAAACTGCTTCCTCTGCTGCGCCCGCAAACGCGTCCGACAACCACCGATCGGCCTACGGCTTCGGCCTGGCCACCATCGCCACCTCGGCTTCCGGGGAAGCAACCGTGCTGGACGTCTGGTACCCCGCGCCTGCCCTGGGCGTTGCCGCCGAGTCCTTGCGCGACGTCGGGAACGCCGATCCCGCGCTCACCGCACTTGCCGAGGAGGGCAAGGACGCAGATCGTGGCACCGAGCAGAAAGTGGTCTTCGCCCAGATTGACCTCGACGCCGCTCCGGCAGACACCGCCGACGCCTACCTGCGTCTGCACCTCCTCTCCCACCGCTTGGTCAAGCCGAACAGCATCAACCTGGACGGCGTCTTCGGCAAGCTGCCCAACGTGGTCTGGACCAACTTCGGCCCGGCCGCCGTGGACGGCTTCGAGCTGACCCGTGCCCGCCTGCGCAAACGCGGCAACGTGGTGGTATTCGGCGTGGACAAGTTCCCGCGCATGGTCGACTACGTGGTTCCCACCGGCGTGCGCATTGCCGACGCCGACCGCGTCCGTTTGGGTGCGCACCTCGCCGAAGGCACCACCGTGATGCACGAAGGCTTTGTAAACTTCAACGCCGGCACCCTGGGCACCTCAATGGTGGAAGGCCGCATCTCCGCCGGCGTTGTGGCCGGCGACGGCACCGACGTTGGCGGCGGCGCGTCCATCATGGGCACGCTCTCCGGTGGCGGCAAGGAAAAGATTGCCCTGGGTGAGCGGGTGCTGCTCGGCGCCAACTCCGGTGTGGGCATCAGCATCGGCGATGACTCCGTAGTGGAGGCCGGCCTGTACGTCACCGCCGGTACCCGCGTCCGCGTTCCCGGCCCCAAGGACGAGAACGGCGAGGACACCAGCAAGATCATCAAGGCTGTGGAACTCTCCGGCGTTCCCAACCTCCTGTTCCGCCGCAACTCCACCACAGGCGGCGTGGAAGTCCTTCCGCGCAAGGGCCAGACTGTGGAGCTGAACGAGGCCCTCCACGCCAACTAGCAGGAGATCAACCAATGCGCCGGTTCCGCCTCGGCATCGTTGCGGTGCTGGCTTTGGCACTGGTAGCAGGTGCCATTTACGCAATAGCCGCAGTGCTGCAGCGCTCCGAGACCCTGGTCACGGAGCGCTGCTTCGCTGTTGTCGGCACAGAAAGCCATGAGCTGGCCACGGATCAGGCCGCCAACGCCTCCCTGATCGCTGCCATCTCCGTCCAGCGCGGGCTTCCACCCCGGGCAGCAACCATTGCGTTGGCTACGGCCATGCAGGAATCCAGGCTGCGGAACATCAATTACGGCGACGACGCCGGGCCAGACTCCCGCGGCCTGTTCCAGCAGAGACCTTCCCAAGGCTGGGGAACCGAGGAACAGGTCATGGACCCCACCTACGCCGCGAACGCGTTCTTTGACGGCCTGGTCAAGGTCCCTGGCTATGAATCCATGGAAATCACCCAGGCCGCCCAAGCCGTTCAACGCTCGGCCTTCCCACGGGCCTACGCCCAGCATGAAGGCATGGGCAGGGCCTTCGCTTCTGCGCTTACCGGGCACTCCGAGGCGGCACTGAGCTGCGAACTGCGCATGCCCGAAGCGGCGGGTGATCCTGCCGCCGTCGTGGACGAACTCAGCACGGCCTTCGGCGCCCTGCCGGCCACCGTCCAAGGCCGCTCGGTGCAACTGGACATCACCGGCACTCAAGCTTGGGCCGTTGCGCATTGGGCTGTGGCAAACGCCAAAACGCTGTCAATTACCCAGGTGGATGTTGGAGGCCAGGCCTGGAACCGGGAGAAACGTGACGGCTGGCAGGTTTCGCCGGCTCCTTCCGGGGCGGTCACCATTACCGTTTCCGCCCCCGCCACGTAGGTTTTTGCACTCCCGCTGCTTAGGCGAGGATCTCCACCACCGGCTGAACATAGCTCCGGAAAACATCCGGCTCGGACAAGAGCTTGTGGCTCATGATCATGGTGCTGGGCTCCAGATACCAGGCACGCGGCTCGTTCAGCGGCAACTCAATGATGGTTAATTCAAAGTCACGCGAACTCCGGCCGACTTCCAGGAGCCTGTCCTCCACCATTTCATTGAGGACCTGGGTCACACCGTTGACCTCACGGGCAGCCTCGATCTCGGCGTACTCGTCAATCCTGTCAGTGGCCCAACCCAAAGCAGAGCCAAAGTGGGCTTGCAGCACCCGCTGCAGTGCCGGGGAGTTACCGAAAGCCTTGAAGCTGGGTGGCGCCAGTTCGGAGGCGGGGTTGGGGTAGGACTTGAGCAGGCTTTCCCACCAGGCTTCCCATTCGGTTTTGAGGGCGTGGATGCCTCCGACGTCCGAGGTGAGGTGGCTATGGTCTGCGTGCCGGACTTTGGGGGCTGCATGTGACAGGCTCGGCGTTCCCGCACCATCCAGGCCGGCAATCTCCCGCAGGTACAGGGCGATGAGCATCGGCCCGGACGTGTCCATGGTGATGCGCCAACCCGGGCCACCTGACTCGTGCATACGAATTCCTCCCTTGGCAGGGTGCCGACATCTCCCAGTCTATTCCCGTTGGGACGCGACGTCAGGGGCGGATTTCATTGCTTTGCTGAGGCATGGGCACCCGCTCCCTAACCGGCAGCGGGTGCGCCGGACAGGGAATGGAGATGGGCAGTGATGACATCGCTGCACATCTCCGCTGTCATCCACTCCGGTTGCAGCAGGGCGTGCATGCACAGGCCGTCCATCGTGGCCAGGAGTCGTTCAGCCTCGGTAACCAGGGTTTGTTGGGCATCGGCCCCTCCGGGGTTCAGGAGCATGATCAAACGCCCGACGGCGGCAGCTACGGTGCGGTGGCTGCGCTCGGCTTCGGCTGCCAGGACAGGTTTGATCCGTGCTGCGTGCCTGAAGGCCATCCACACGCAGGCGTCCACGGCGAGCTCCTCATCCAGGGGCAGGAACTGGCCCAGGAAGTTCACCACTGCAGAATGCTGTTTCGGGCTTCCCTGCGGCTCCTGTTCGACTAGTGCCAGGGATTCTTCCAGCCGTGCAGCAATGCGGTCAATGACAGCGCCGAAGGAGAACACCAGGAGGTCGTCGCTGCTGGCAAAGTAGTGCCGGACCGAGCCCACGGCCAGACCGGCCTCATCCGCTACTTCCCGGAGGGACGCCCGTTCCAAGCCATCGCTGGCAATGATCCGGAAAACGGCTTGGACAACTTCCTGGCGCCGGGCTTCGGCATCAACAATTTTGGGCACTAATTGTTTTTAGCACAAATGTGCTTCAACACCGCTCAACACTGAGCGGCGTGGCTCCACTTTCCGATAGCGTAGAGACCATGAAAATTCTTGTCACGGGCGGCACCGGCTACATCGGTTCCCACACCGTTTTGTCCCTCCAGGAAGCCGGCCACGACGTCGTCGTGCTTGATAACCTGGTGAATTCCAGCGAGGAATCCCTCCGCCGGGTCTCGGAGCTTACCGGCAAGACTGCCGCGTTCCACAAGGTTGACCTGGTTGACGAGCCTGCGGTCGAGGCCGTGTTCGAGCAGCACCAAATCGACGCCGTGATCCATTTCGCCGGCCTGAAGGCCGTGGGAGAATCCGTCCAGGAACCACTGGCCTACTACTACAACAATATTGTGGGCACCCTGAACCTGCTCCGGGCCATGGACAAGCACAACGTGCGATCAATCGTTTTCAGCTCTTCAGCTACGGTCTACGGCGAGCACAACCCCATCCCCTACATCGAAAAGATGGAAATCGGCGCCAACAACCCGTATGGCCGGACCAAGGAACAGATCGAGGACATCCTCTCGGACCTGGGCAACGCGGACGACCGCTGGCATATCGCACTGCTGCGCTATTTCAACCCGGTGGGCGCACACCCGTCCGGACGCATCGGCGAGGATCCCCAGGGCATCCCGAACAACCTTGTCCCTTTCATTGCCCAGGTGGCTGTGGGACGCCGTGAGAAGCTCATGGTCTTCGGCGGCGACTACGACACCCCCGATGGCACCGCCCAGCGCGACTACATCCATGTGGTGGACCTTGCCGACGGCCACGTAGCAGCCCTGAACTACATCGCCGAGCGGGCAGGCGTCCGGCGTTGGAACCTTGGCTCCGGCCGCGGCTCCTCCGTCCTGGAAGTCCTGCGGTCCTTCGAAAAGGCAGTCGGCCAGCCGATTCCGTACGAGATCACCGGCCGCCGTGCAGGAGACCTCCCGGCCTTCTGGGCCGATGCTTCCTCTGCCCTGGCCGACCTCGGCTGGTCAACTACCAAGACCGTGGACCAGATGTGCGAGGACCACTGGCGCTGGCAGAAGAACAACCCCTACGGCTACAACGCTTCTGCTGCGACGTCCGCGGCAAACAACGCCTAGGCTGCAGAAGCCTCCGCTACCAACGACGACGGCCGCTCACCTCGCGCGAGGTGAGCGGCCGTCGTCGTTACTGACTATTTTTGCCGTGTCAGTTGGCCGGGTAGTTGCGCTCCGGCTCCCCTGTGTAGAGCTGCCGTGGGCGGCCGATCTTGGTCTGGGGATCGTTGATCATTTCGCGCCACTGGGCAATCCAGCCCGGGAGGCGTCCAATGGCGAACAGTACGGTGAACATCTTCTCCGGGAAACCCATGGCCTTGTAGATGAGGCCGGTGTAGAAGTCAACGTTCGGGTACAGCTTGCGCTGGATGAAGTAGTCATCAGCCAGGGCCTTCTCTTCCAGGCGCATGGCGATGTCCAGCAGTTCGTCGTTGCCGCCGAGCTTGCCGAGAACTTCGTGGGCCGTTGCCTTGATGATCTTGGCGCGGGGATCGTAGTTCTTGTAGACACGGTGCCCAAAGCCCATGAGGCGGACGCCGTCTTCCTTGTTCTTGACCTTCTCCATGTAGTCCTCGGGCTTGATGCCGTCGGCCTGGATCTGGCGGAGCATCTTCAGCACGGCCTCGTTGGCGCCGCCGTGGGCAGGGCCGAAGAGGGCGTTGATGCCTGCGGACACCGAAGCGAAGAGGTTCGCGTTGGACGAACCCACCAGGCGAACGGTGGACGTGGAACAGTTTTGCTCGTGGTCTGCGTGCAGGATGAGCAGGAGATCCAGCGCCTTGACGACTACCGGGTCCATTTCATACTGCTCGGCCGGGAGGCCAAAGCTCAACCGAAGGAAGTTCTCCACCAGGTTCATGGAGTTGTCCGGGTAGAGCATCGGCTGGCCGATGGACTTCTTGTGGGCGTAGGCCGCGATGACAGGCAACTTGGCCATGAGCCGGATGGTGGATACTTCCACGTGCTCCGCGTTGAAGGGATCCAACGAGTCCTGGTAGAACGTGGACAGCGCGGAAACTGCCGAGGAGAGCACCGGCATGGGGTGGGCGTCACGCGGGAACCCGCCGAAGAAGCCCTTGAGCTCTTCGTGCAGGAGGGTGTGACGGCGGATCTTCTGGTCAAACTCTTCCAGCTCCGTGGGAGTGGGGAGGTTGCCGTAGATCAGCAGGTAGGAAACTTCGAGGAAGCTCGAGTGCTGCGCGAGCTGCTCGATGGGGTAACCGCGGTAACGCAGGATTCCTGCGTCGCCGTCGATGTAGGTGATGGCCGAGGTGGTGGCCGCTGTGTTCATGAAGCCGGGGTCATAGGCAACGGCGCCCGTCTGCTTCAGCAGCTTGGAAACGTCGTAACCTTCGTTTCCTTCTACAACCTTGATGCGCGGCAGTTCGAGTTCGCCGCCGGCATGGCGCAGTGTTGCGCTGGTGGTCTCAGTCATGGAGTCCCCTTCATGAGGCCTTTGGGCCTCTATCGAACGCTTGTCCAACCAACTTCTGGTGCCGCCGCCCTTGACCCTGCTGTTGCAGGGCTCCAACGGCCGAAGTGCTTTCTTAGAGAAGGCCACCATTGATAGTCAGTTAAAAGCTACCGCCAGTAACCCTCCGGAACTAATCCGTGCCGTCGGGTTACTGGCGGAATGGCGCTGATAGTGGCGCAAGTCACAGCAATGTTATGAGGCTGTGGCCAGCCGTTCCACTGCGGCGTCAATCCGTTCATCAGTGCCCGTCAGGGCCACCCGGATGAAACCGTTCCCGGCATCTCCATAGAAAACGCCCGGCCCCACGACGACCCCAAGTTCGGCGAACCGTGCCACCGTATCCCAGGTGGCTTCGCCGGCCGTGGACCAGAGGTAGAGCCCGGCTTTGGATTCGTGGATTTTCAGCCCGAATTGCTCAAGGGCAGGGACAATCCTCTCGCGGCGGCCGCGGTAGAGGTCTTTCTGTGACATCACGTGGCCGACATCGCCGAGGGCGACGCGCATCGCTTCCTGCACGGGGTAGGGAACGATCATCCCTGCGTGCTTGCGGCTGTTGACCAGGTTGGCCACGATAGCGGAATCTCCCGCGACGAAGGCGGCACGGTAACCAGCGAGGTTGGACTGCTTGCTCAACGAGTACACGCAGAGCAGGCCATCCGTGGAACCGCCGGTGACGCGGGGATCAAGAATGCTGGGGACAGCTTCTCCCCCGCGCTGTACATCCCACTCGCCCCAGCCCAGTTCGGCATAGCACTCGTCCGATGCCACCACTGCACCGAGCTCACGGGCTTGGCCCACTATCCTGCGCAGCGACTCGACATCCCGGACGCTGCCCGTTGGATTCCCCGGAGAGTTGATCCAGATCAGGCGGACCTTGGCACGGGTGGCCGGATCCAGTTCATCCAGGTCATCGGCAGCAACGGCTGTGGCGCCTGCCAGTGAGGCGCCGATGTCGTAGGTCGGGTAAGCAACCGTAGGCCGCACCACGACGTCTCCGGCGTTGAGGCCGAGCAGGAATGGCAGCCACGCGACAAGCTCTTTTGAGCCCACGGTTGGCATGACGTCCTTGGGATCCAGGCCCGGAACTCCGCGGCGGCCGGCGAACCAGTCCACTACGGCCTGGCGCAGGGCTTCGGTACCATGCACCGTGGGATAGCCATGGGCGTCCGCTGCCGCTGCCAAGGCATCCCTGATAAGCCCCGGAGTGGGGTCCACTGGCGTTCCAATGGAAAGATTTACTGCGCCGCCCGGATGCTTCGAAGCTGTGGCAACATACGGCGCCATGGCCTCCCACGGGTAGTCAGGCAGGTTCAGGCCGAAAGCCGGTGCCGCGGAAATCAACGAAGCTACCGCCTTTAGTGGTCTTGGTTCTGCGGGGGCAGCGCGGCGATGAACGGGTGGTCCTTACCCGTGTTGCCGATCTTGGCTGCTCCACCCGGGGAACCGAGGTCGTCGAAGAATTCAACGTTGGCCTTGTAGTAGTCGGCCCACTCTTCCGGAGTGTCATCCTCGTAATAAATGGCCTCCACCGGGCACACAGGTTCGCAGGC
This sequence comes from Arthrobacter sp. UNCCL28, assembly GCF_900102805.1. Lineage (NCBI taxonomy): Bacteria > Bacillati > Actinomycetota > Actinomycetes > Micrococcales > Micrococcaceae > Arthrobacter > Arthrobacter sp. UNCCL28. The sequence continues at coordinate 614,538 of NZ_FMWE01000001.1, read as the reverse complement.
ACCACAGTCGACACATTCATCGGGGTGGATATAGAGGGAACGCTCACCTTCGTAAATGCAGTCGACAGGGCACTCTTCAATACATGCCTTGTCCTTGACATCCACACACGGCTGCGCGATTACGTACGTCACGTCCCAGACCTCTCCACAGTTTGTCCCGGCGATGACCGGGGTAATACGGCCGGCATCATGCCGGGCACTGAACTTCCGAGCCTATTATCCAACAGTGCAATGACGCCAACCTAGCCCGCGTCTTAGTATGAAACGGTGACTCCCCCGCATTTGCCGCCCAGACAATTCCTACTCACCGCGGAGCCAGGTATCCGGGTGGTGGTCCGGTACAGGATCGACGACGGCTTGACCGACGCCCTGGGCTACCTGCTGGACGCCGGCGAAAACAGTTGCACCGTACGGACCCGCACCTCCGACGTCGAAATTCCTTTGGCCATGGTCATCGCGGCGAAAGAGGTTCCCCCGCCGGCGCCCCGGCGGCAGTCCATCCGGCACGCAGGCGGCTCGCAGCCACCAGCATGACCAGCGTGACTGCAGCGATACCAAAGACCCATACGTTGCCTACTGCGTCGCCCAGTACCAGCTGCTTGGCGGCTCCGGCTGATGAGAAGACGCCGACGGCGGCATAGCCCACCACGCCGGCAACCGCCGTCGGGACTATTGAGCGGGACCAGGCAGCAAGCCACAGTTGCACCGATGCCAGCAGCAGCAGGGCCGCTGCAACACCCCACGGGACCTCGACGCCTGAGACTTGCAGCACCTGACGGTGCAGGCCTGTTCCTGCAATGGCAACGAAAAGAGCCGCCAGTACGGCCGCGGCAATGCCACGAACCGTACCAACGGCTCCCCTCTTCATTCAGCTGCCTTTGACTGCGTCAGTCAGTGCGGACTAGGACTTGGCGCGGGCGCGGTTGGCCTTGGCGCGCTCGTTGGAGTCCAGGATGACCTTGCGGATACGGATGGATTCCGGAGTTACCTCGACACACTCGTCTTCGCGGGCGAATTCGAGGGACTCTTCGAGGGTGAGATCGCGCGGCGGCGTCAGGTTTTCGAAGGTGTCGGAGGAAGCGGCACGCATGTTGGTGAGCTTCTTTTCCTTGGTGATGTTCACGTCCATGTCATCAGCGCGGGAGTTCTCGCCAACAATCATGCCTTCGTAAACCTCGGAGGTGGGCTTGACGAAGAAGGAACCGCGCTCCTGCAGGTTGATCATGGCGAACGGCGTCACAACACCGGCACGGTCAGCGATCATCGAACCGTTGGTACGGTATTCGATCGGACCGGCCCACGGCTCGTAGCCTTCGGAGATGGAGGCAGCGATACCGGCGCCACGGGTGTCCGTCAGGAACCGGGTACGGAAGCCAATCAGGCCACGCGCAGGGACGATGAACTCCATGCGGCACCAGCCGGTGCCGTGGTTGGCCATGTTGGTCATGCGGCCCTTGCGGGCAGCCATGAGCTGGGTGACGGCGCCGAGGTATTCCTCGGGGACATCGATGGTCATGTGTTCCATCGGCTCGTGCAGCTTGCCGTCGATGGTCTTGGTGACTACCTGCGGCTTGCCCACGGTCAGCTCGAAGCCTTCGCGGCGCATCTGCTCCACCAGGATGGCAAGCGCGAGCTCGCCACGGCCCTGGACTTCCCAGGCGTCGGGACGCTCAGTGGGGAGAACCTTGATGGAGACGTTACCGATCAGTTCCTTGTCCAGGCGATCCTTCACCTGGCGGGCCGTGACCTTGGCACCCTTGACCTTGCCGGCCAGCGGCGAGGTGTTGATACCGATCGTCATGGAGATTGCGGGATCGTCCACGGTGATCAGCGGCAACGGCTGCGGGTTCTCGGCGTCGGTGAGGGTTTCACCAATGGTGATTTCCTCGATGCCGGCGACGGCGACGATCTCGCCGGGTCCAGCGGACTCGGCCGGAACGCGGGTCAGTGCCTTGGTGGCGAGCAGTTCGGTGATCTTGACGTTCTTGAGCTCACCGTTGGCACGTGCCCAGGCAACGGTCTGGCCCTTGCGGAGCGTGCCGTTGTAGATGCGAAGCAGGGCAAGGCGGCCAAGGAACGGCGAAGCGTCCAGGTTGGTCACGTGTGCCTGCAGCACGCCGTCCGGGTTGTACGTCGGAGCGGGAATGTGCTCGATGATGGTCTTGAAGAGGGGCTCGAGGTCCTCGTTCTCCGGTGCCGAGCCGTTTTCCGGCTGGTCCAGGGACGCGCGGCCAACCTTGGCGGCAGCGTAGACGACGGGAACTTCGAGGACCTTGTCGAGGTCCAGGTCCGGAACTTCGTCGGCGAGGTCCGAGGCGAGGCCAAGGAGCAGGTCCATGGACTCGTGGACGACCTCATCGATGCGGGCATCGGGACGGTCGGTCTTGTTGACCAGGAGGATGACCGGCAGGTGCGCAGCAAGGGCCTTGCGGAGCACGAAGCGGGTCTGCGGCAGCGGGCCCTCGGAGGAGTCGACCAGCAGGACAACTCCGTCAACCATGGACAGGCCGCGCTCTACCTCGCCACCGAAGTCGGCGTGGCCAGGGGTGTCGATGACGTTGATGGTGATGGTCTCGCCGTTGGACGACGGGCCGTTGTAGGCAACCGTGGTGTTCTTGGCGAGGATGGTGATGCCCTTTTCGCGTTCCAGGTCACCGGAGTCCATGACACGGTCCTCAACCTCACCATGGGAAGCGAAGGAGTTGGTCTGCTTGAGCATGGCGTCGACCAGGGTGGTCTTACCGTGGTCAACGTGTGCGACGATCGCGACGTTGCGCAGATCGCTCCGCGACGCAGTGTTGGTGATGGTTTCAGACATGCGTTAATGACTCGATTCAGTGGTGAAGTCAGCTGTTTGTATCCGCGCGCATACCTGATCGACTTGATCGGAACACACAGCGAAAAGACCCCGGGACACAGGGCACCTGCATCCAGTCTAAACGCAGTTGCATTTCCCAGCCTAAAAAGCAAGCCATTGACCTGCCGAATGTGGTGCTGCTCACATATCGTCACGCTTTAGTAACCGCTACTCCAGATGCTGGATTTTCTGTTCGTTGTGCCTCATGATTGCTGCAGAACCAGTGCCACACGGAGACCCATTGATGCGACAATCTTCGGCCGCGTTCCGCCTGCTCGCACCATTGATCGCCATCGGCTTTCTGGCAACAGGCTGCGGACCCAGCCCCACTAACCCCGCTTCCACACCCACCCGATCTGCTGCGCCCGGGCCCGCCCAGACAGCCGCTGCCCCGCCCCTGCGGGCCGCTCAGGCCCCCGGCCCCTTGGACCTGCCTGTCGGCTCGCTCTACAAGAACCCGGCGAACAACCGCAATGAAGTGGTGCTCGCCGACGTGCGCCACACGGCCGTACTGATCGGCGACTCCCAGGCCATGCCCAAGGACTCGTGGCCGCAGCAAGGCATCGCAGCCCTGGGCTACAAGTTGCTGGTAGTGGGCATGGGCGGCACGGGCTTTGTGGCCTCCAACGGCAAAACAGGCAACTACATCGACGCCCTGCAGCGCGGAGACTGGATACTCCCCTATGGAGATCCGCCGTTGATCGTGGTGCAGGGCGGCGGCAACGACGCTTCCCAGAAGGCAACGGACGCACAGATTACCAGTAACGCCGAGCGCCTGCTGGCCGCCTTGAAGAAGCGCTACCCAGGCGCAGCCGTCGCCATGATCGGCACCTTGGCACGCGGGGCTGACAATGGTGGGGGTCGTCGGACGGAAGTCGATGCCCTCCTTGGACGTATCGCTGCGAAACACGGGATTCCCTTTGTCAGCACGGGCGACTGGCTCACCCGCTACAACGCCGTAGGCGATCTCCAGGATGGGGTGCACCTCAAACCCTCCGGCCACGCCAAGCTTGGTGGGGTTCTGGCGAAGGAGCTCGGCGCCTTGGGCCTCACTGCACGCCCGGACAGCGCCATCCCGGCGAAGTAGCCCGCGGCGTCGTCGTCTCCTGCGTTGTGGCGACGCCCCCGTCTGGCGTTGTGAGGCCCGCTCTGCTCGGTTCATGGGCCTTGAGACACGCAAAGCGGGCCCCGCAACAAGCGTTTTAACGGCAAGAGCCGGTGGTTTCCTTTCGGAACCCACCGGCTCTTGTTGTGAACGGCTTCTTGAACGTACGACGCCGGTCAGGCCACTTCCGGCGGCAACAGCAGCGAACCACCCGGGATCGCATCCAGGAGTGCTTGCGTGTAGGTTTCGCGAGGGTTGTCGAAGACGTCATCCGTGCTGCCCGTCTCCACAAGCTTGCCCTTTTGCATGACGCAGACGTGATCCGCGATCTGGCGAACAACCGCAAGGTCGTGGGTAATGAACAGGTACGTCAGGCCAAGGTTGTCCTGCAGATCAGCCAGCAAGTTCAGCACCTGTGCCTGGACCAGGACGTCCAGGGCCGAAACAGCCTCGTCACAGATGATGACTTCCGGGTCCAGCGCCAAGGCGCGCGCGATGGCGATGCGCTGCCTCTGCCCACCGGAAAGTTCGTTGGGGTAGCGGCGCATTGTGGACTGCGGAAGTGCCACCTGGTCCAGGAGCTCCCGGACCTTCTTTTCCCGGCTGGCCTTGTTGCCGATCTTGTGTGTCCGCAACGGCTCTTCGATGGTACGGAAGATGTTGTACATCGGATCAAGCGAACCGTAAGGGTCCTGGAAGATGGGCTGGACGCGGCGGCGGAACTTGAACAGGTCCTTGCTGTTGAGCGTGGACGTGTCGACGCCGTCGAAGATGATCTTCCCTGACGTCGGCTCAAGCAGGTTAAGAACCATCTGCGCCACGGTCGACTTGCCGGATCCGGACTCCCCAACGATCGCTGTTGTGGTTCCTCGTTTGACGGCAAAGGAGACAGAGTCCACAGCCGTGAAATCCGTAGCCTTGCCGATGCCTCCGCGAAGCTTGAAGACTTTGGTCAGGTTTTCAACCTTCAGAACCTCCTCGGGAAGAGCCGCCTCAACAACTACCGGCTCGGTAGGGGCCAGCAGTTCCTCCGATTCGAGGCCCTGTTCCTTTGCCACTTGGATTCGTCGCGAAGCCAACGACGGCGCCGACGCAACCAGTCGCTTCGTGTAAGGGTGGCGCGGATTACGGAGCAGCTCAAGTGACGGGCCGGACTCCACTACCTGCCCCTTGTACATGACAACCACCTTGTCCGCGCGCTCGGCTGCAAGGCCGAGGTCGTGGGTGATGAGCAGAACAGCCGTGCCCAGTTCGGAAGTCATCTTGTCCAAGTGATCCAGAATCTGTCGCTGAACGGTGACGTCAAGCGCCGAAGTTGGTTCATCCGCGATCAAGAGTCGTGGCTGGCACGACAACCCGATTGCAATGAGCGCACGTTGGCGCATGCCGCCGGAGAACTCGTGCGGATACTGCTTGGCCCTGCGTGAGGCATCAGGCAGGCCCGCCTCAGAGAGTACTTTGGCAACATCTTCGGGCCCGGAGGGAAGCCCGTTGGCTTTCAAAGTTTCCTTGACCTGGAAACCAATTTTCCATACGGGATTTAGGTTGGACATAGGGTCCTGGGGAACCATGCCGATTGAGTTTCCACGCAGCTCGATCATTCGCTTCTCGCTGGCATGTGCGATGTCTTCGCCGTCAAAGAGAATCTCTCCGCCGGCGACCCGCCCATTGCCGGGGAGCAAACCGATCGCGGCCAGGGCCGATGTGGACTTTCCTGAGCCTGACTCACCCACAATCGCTACAGTCTCACCGGGCATGACCGTTAAGTGGGCATTCCGCACTGCGTTGACTTCACCATTACTCGTAGTGAAGTTGATAGCGAGGTTTCTGATCTCCAGCAGCGGACGCTCCGAGCCGGCGACTTCTTCCTTGATATGAACCGGAGAGCTCATGGCTTCGCCTTTCATCGTTTGCGGGCCTTGGGATCCAAGGCATCACGGAGGGCATCGCCGAGCATGATGAAGCTCAGGACTGTGATCGACAGCGCGATAGCCGGGTACAGCAACGGCATGGGGTTTGAGCGCAAGGAAGCCTGAGCTGCCTGAATGTCATTGCCCCAGGACATAACGCTGGGTGGCAACCCAATTCCAAGGAAGGAGAGGGTTGATTCAGCGACGATGAAGGTGCCGAGGGAAATCGTTGCCACGACGATGATCGGAGCCAGTGAGTTCGGCAGCACGTGGCGCAACAGGGAACGGAAGCGCGAGACACCAAGCGAACGAGCGGCTACGACAAAGTCGGCGTTTCTCACCTCGATCACAGCACCGCGGGTGATGCGTGCGATCTGAGGCCAGCCAAAGACAATCAGGATCAACACCAGCGTCCACACTGTGCGGTTGGCACGGAAAACGGGGAGCTGCATCATCACAATGGCGCCGAGGATCAGCGGCAATGCGAAGAAGATGTCCGTCAGGCGTGCAAGGAGGGCATCCGCCCAGCCACCGTAGTAACCCGCGAGGGCACCAACAATGCCGCCGAATAGAACGACGCCGATAGTAGTGAACAGACCGACGGTAACCGATGAACGAGTACCGAAGATGACACGGGCATAGACGTCACAGCCCTGCTGTGTGAAGCCCAGCGGGTGCCCACTGGTAGGTCCGCCATCCGAGTTTGCCAACTGGCAGGCCTCATTTGAGGGATCAATTTGCGAGAACAAGCCAGGGAAGAGCGATACCACGACGACGGCCAGGATCATGATGGCCGAAATGATGAACAGCGGCTGCTTGCGCAAGTTCTTCCATGCCTCACCCCAAAGGCTTGACGGAGCGCTGTCTTCCTTGACCTTGTCGGTGGCCTGGAGGGGCGTTTCGTCCAGGTCGGCAACAAAGTGCTCGATGTGTCGCCGGGAGGTGTCCTGCCCGGTCAGGTTACTTTCAGGAGTCATAGCGGATCCTCGGGTCAAGCCAGGCGTAAAGGAGGTCAACAAGCAAGTTGGAGAGACAGTAGATCAACACCAACACGGTGACAATGGAGACCACGGTGGGACCTTCACCCGACAAGACGGCCCGATATAGCCTGTTGCCCACGCCGGGAACGTTGAAGATGCCCTCAGTAACAATTGCTCCACCCATCAGGGTGCCGAGGTCTGCCCCCAGGAACGTCACAACTGGGATCAGCGAGTTCCGCAGAATGTGGACGTTGACAACCCTGAAACGGGACAAGCCCTTAGCGGTCGCTGTACGAACATAATCGGCGTTCATGTTTTCGATCACGCTGGTTCGAGTCAATCGCAGAACGTAGGCGAAGGATGCCAGGCCAAGAACAATTGCCGGCAATATCAGGTCCTGCACTGTTGCGGCAGCACTGACAGTCGGTTTCGCCCAACCCAACTGCACACCGATGAAGAACTGAAGAATGAAGCCCAGCACGAAGATCGGGATGCCAATGACGATCAGCGAAGCGATCAGAACGGTGCCGTCGAACAACTTCCCCTTGCGAAGACCAGCTACAAGACCGAAAGCGATACCGAAGACGGCTTCAAAGATGAGAGCCATCACTGCAAGGCGGGCTGTAACCGGGAAAACCTCGCCGAGGACTGCCGCGATGGGCCGACCGGAGAAGTCTTGTCCAAGGTCAAAAGTGAAGATGCTCTTCAGGTAAAGCAAATACTGGATGATGAAGGGCTGGTCCAGGTTGTACTGGGCACGCAGCTTGGCCGCGACCGCTTCATTGACAGGCTTATCGCCAAAGAGCGCGGCAATGGGGTCTCCAGGAAGGCTGAAGACCAGGAAGTAGACCAGCAGTGTGGCTCCCAGGAAAACAGGGATCAGCTGGAGGAATCGCTTGAGGATGTATGTGGCCATCAGCGCATCACACCTCGATCAGCAGGCACCCTGTGCAGGGGTGCAGCGGAGTTGTTCATCGAAGAACCTTTTCGTCTGATGTGCAAACGGTCCATGCCGAGGCAAAGTAGGCCTGCACAAGGACGCCCAACCGGAGTTGGGCGTCATTGATTTGCAACGTGAGACGGCGGCGGACGCGCTCAGCTGAGCACCTCCGCCGCCGTTTCGCGGTTACTTGCCAGTGATGTTGTAGTACAGCGGGACGCCGTCCCAACCGTAGTCAACATTCGTGACGCCAGTGCTCCAGCCACCCTGTGATACCTGGTACCACAGCGGGATAGCGGGAAGGTCCTGCAGCAGGATTTCCTGGGCCTTGTTCATAGCCTTGTTACCCTCGGCAACCGAAGGTGCAGACAGTCCGTCGGAAATCGCCTTGTCAAAGGTCGGGTTTTCATAACGGGCGTCGTTCGAGCCAGCGCCGGTCTTGTAGATCGGGCCGAGGAAGTTGTACAGCGACGGGTAGTCTGCCTGCCAGCCGGCACGGATTGCACCAGTCAGTTTGCCGGTGGTTGCAAGATCGCGTGCTTCCTTGAAGGTTGCGAACGGAAGTCCCTCTGCCTTGATGCCGAGGTTGTTCTTGAGCTGGTTGGTCAGAGCCTCAACCCAAGCCTTGTGGCCACCCTTGTCAGCGTTGTAGGCAATGGTGAAGGCCGTGTTCGGATCCCACTTCTGGATGGCATCTGCCTTGGCCCAGAGGTCCTTGGCCTTGGTGGCGTCGAACTTCAGGTTGTCCGAGCCCGGAATGCTGTCGCTGTAACCGTCCAGGACGGGAGCAGTGAAGTCCTTTGCCGGCTGACGGCCGCCGCTGAAGATCACCTTGGTGATTTCTTCCCGGTTGATGGCCATGGAGATAGCCTGGCGGCGGAGCTTGCCAGCTTCGCCACTCCATTCCGGAAGGTACTCCGGGATAGCGATGGTCTGGTTACCTGCGTAGGGCTTCTCGATGAAACGATCGCCCAGGTCCGACTTGAAGTTCTTCAGTGCGCTCGTGGGGATGACCTGAAGGATGTCCAGGTTGTTGGACAGGAGATCCTGGTAGGCAGCGTCGTCGTTCTGGAAGATCTTGAACGTCACGCCGCCGTTCTTCGCCTTGCGGGGACCGTTGTAGTCCGCGTTCGGTACAAGCTGGATCTGCACGTTGTGCTGCCAGCCGTTTTCGGCCATCTTGTACGGGCCATTGCCTACCGGCTTTTCGCCGTAGGTCTTCGGGTCGGCCAGGGCGGCTGATGGGATCGGCATGAATGCGGTGTAGCCAAGGCGAAGCGGCCAGTCGGATTCAGGCTGCTTGAGCTCGACGGTGAAGGTGGTGTCGTCCACAACCTTCAATCCGGACATGGTCTCTACAGTGGAACCCTCTGCGCTGGTTTCGTCGTAGCCCTTGATGCTCTCGAAGAAGGTGGCGCTCAACTGGGCGTTCTTAGCCGCAGCGCCGTAGTTCCACGAGTCCACGAAGGTCTTGGCCGTGATGGCCTCGCCGTTGGTGAACTTCTGGTCCTTCTTGATCTTGATGGTGAAATTCTGTGCGTCCGGCGCTTCGATGGACTCCGCCAACTCGTTGACGGGCTTACCGGAAGGGTCGTAGCTGACGAGACCGGAGAAGATCAGCGTGGCAATCTTGCCGCCCCCGACTTCGTTGATGTCTGCCGGCATGAGCGGGCGCTGCGGCTCTGAGCCGTCGGCAATGATGACCTTGTTCGGGTCGCCCGCCGATGTACCGGAGTCGTTGCTGCCGCCGCCACCGCAACCGGTAGCTGCGAGGGCGATGATCGCCGCTACGCCTAGAGCTTTGGAAGTGCGCGAGAAACGCATTCCGCCTCCTATGAGTCGTGGAGTTGAGCAGGGGAAGTTCGTGACATCCCCCAGGCACAGGCACAGTTTCCTACTGTGACGTTGCCTACATGTGAGTGTAAGCCTACCCACATTGTGTCCGGATATTGGGACTTGCTGGCCAAACTGTAACCGTTCCGCAACCTACACATGCCTAAATTGCCGCGGATTTCAAGTCAAACGTTACCCGGTGGTAGCATACGCTGTCTGACAGCAGGACAGGACGCTTTAATCGCGAAAAAGGACCCTGGTTCTGTCGAACCGAGGTCCTTTGAGATACCGCGTGGCTTATGTTGCGAATGCCTTGTCAGTTGTGCTGTGCCGGCTCAGGTCAGATGAGCCGGTACCCCCGAACCGACTGAACCCCATTCCTGAAGAACGTGCGGCTATACCAGCCGATATCGAAGCCATAGGTCGCGCCAATAGTGAAACTCGACGCCACCTCGTCCCGGTTCTCGAAAGTAACGCCGTGCGATACTCCAAGCGTCCCGCAGTTGGACGTCTTTACCAGGACGGAGGCAGTCGAGGCTCCCCCTCTGGTCCCGCCCGAACTCGTTGCCGGCTCTGCGGCCACAACCTCGCACTCCAATGTCTGGACATCCTTCGAGTCCAACCAAGGACCAAGAAGAATGAAGATCAGGAGTGCTGGCATGAGAATGGCGAACCCAAGCCCAACCCGACCCATCAATGACGGCTTCCTGCGCGGCCGAGGCGTCATTGGACGCGGAGCCTGTGCAGGGGCCAACCCGAGTCCGCGGAGACGGGAATTCAGCCTAAGAGCGGCCGCCTCCTGCTTTTGAAGCAAGTACGCGGACCGGCACTCGGTGGTGGTCCAACCCGCTCGCCGGTAAGCAGCCCACTGCCGACGGGCGGGCCTCCCCACGAAAAAGGCAATCAAGGCAACCACGAAGGCAATGATCTGGCTAAGGCTTCCGAACATGAGGCCGAACATGCCAATGTTGGCCACCATCTCCGCATCCGTGTGTAGTTTGTAGCCGGTGCTGTCCAGGTACCCGAAGAACATTCCCATGGCACTGCCTGGGATGCATATGCGCAGGGAATACCGCCACAAATATGACCAGAACCACCAATGCGCTGGAGGCAATGTAGTCACCGCTGGCAGGGCCGTGCCTATCGCGGAGCTCCCACGGAAAGCCCAGCCAGCTACTTCATCTGTGCCCGAAGAGTGCTGGCGGCGGCCAGCCGTGGATCGGGGATTCCTGTCGCGGCTCATGACCTTAGACGTTGAAGCGGAACTCCACCACGTCGCCGTCGGCCATCACGTACTCTTTGCCTTCGATCCGGACCTTGCCGCGGGACTTTGCCTCGGCCATGGAACCGGCGTCGATGAGGTCATCGAAGGAGACAACCTCGGCCTTGATGAAGCCACGCTGGAAATCGGAGTGGATCACGCCGGCGGCCTGGGGCGCAGTGTCACCCTGGCGAATGGTCCAGGCGCGGGTTTCCTTGGGGCCGGCCGTCAGGTAGGTCTGCAGCCCAAGGGTGTGGAAGCCAACGCGTGCCAACTGGTCCAGGCCGGATTCGCTTTGGCCGTTCATTTCCAGCATCTCGCGGGCTTCTTCCTCATCCAGTTCAACGAGGTCGGACTCAAGCTTGGCATCAAGGAAGACAGCATCAGCCGGGGCGACCAAAGCGCGCAGTTCATCCTGCTTTTCCTGGTCACCAAGAATGCCTTCATCGGCGTTGAAGACGTAGATGAAGGGTTTGGCGGTCAGGAGGCCGAGTTCTTTGAGGTGCTCCATCTCCAGTTTGTCGCTCTTGATCGAGGAGAAGATGGTGTCTCCGCGTTCCAGAACTGCCTGGGCGGCCTTGATCGCGGCGAGCTCGGCAGCTTCGCGCTTCTTGATCTTGACTTCTTTTTCGATACGCGGGATGGCGTTTTCGATGGTCTGCAGGTCGGCCAGGATCAGCTCGGTGTTGATGGTCTCCATGTCGGAACGCGGATCCACCTTGCCATCAACGTGGATGACATCGGGGTCGTCGAACACGCGGACAACCTGGGCAATGGCCTCGGCCTCGCGGATGTTCGCCAGGAACTTGTTGCCCAGGCCTTCACCTTCTGAGGCACCCTTGACGATGCCGGCGATGTCCACGAAGGACACCGGAGCGGGCAGCAACTTCTGGGAACCGAAGATCTCAGCCAGCTTTGCCAGGCGGGGATCCGGAAGGTTCACGACGCCGACGTTGGGTTCGATCGTTGCGAACGGGTAGTTCGCTGCGAGCACCTGGTTGCGGGTCAGTGCGTTGAAAAGAGTTGATTTGCCGACGTTGGGCAGTCCGACGATGCCAATAGTAAGAGCCACGAGCATTGATTCTACCCGTTGGAACCTCATCGCCGCGTGTTGGTGGCCGCGAAGGGCGCCCACGAGGGCAGTGTCACCCATGCAGCCTCACTAAAACTGTCGTAGCCCTGTGACAGGGTTGCCTCATGGATGGATTTGGATTGGTTTTGGCCCTGCTGATGCTCTTGATCGGCGCCGCCGTAGGCCTGGCAGCGGGCTACATTGTCTTTCGGCGCCGGGGCGCAGGCTTGGAAGAAGACTTCGACGCCGTTTCGGCGCGCCTCTCGGAGGTGACGGCGCAGCTTGCAGCGGCCGACGCCGAACGTCGGCTTTTGTTCTCACAGAACCGCGAGTTGACCGCGTCCAGGAACTCGGACGGCAGTGTTCTGCGTGCGCTCGCTCCGGTCGCTGAGAAGCTGACGGCCGTTCAGCAGCAAGTGTCGCTGTTGGAACGGGACCGGGTGGAACAATACGGCCAGCTTGCCCAGCAACTCCAGGATGCCAGGCTGTCCGACGAGCAACTCCTGCGGTCCACGCATGCCTTGGCCTCGGCCCTTCGCTCCAACAGTGCCCGCGGCCAGTGGGGCGAAGTTCAGCTCCGCAGGGTGGTGGAGGCTTCCGGAATGCTGCGGCATGTGGACTTCCACGAGCAAGTCCATTCGGGCCGGACCGAGAACACGCTTCGCCCGGACTTGGTGGTCCAGCTGCCAGGGGGAAAGCAATTGGTGGTTGACGCCAAAGTCCCGCTGGCTTCCTACCTGGCCGCGCAGGAACAGATGCACGGCGACGGTTCCTTTGGGGAGTCCGTAGCGCCGGCCAGTAACCATGATTCAAAGACTTTGCTCGCCAACCATGCCAAAGCCTTGAAGGCCCACATTGATGCTTTGGCGGGCAAGAAGTACTGGGACATCCCAGGGAACTCCCCTGAACTGGTGATTTGTTTCCTCCCTGCTGAGTCCATCCTGGCCTCAGCCCTGGAGGCAGATCCGGCACTCCTGGAATATGCCCTGTCCAGGAACGTTGTGCTGGCATCGCCTGGCACCTTGCTCGCGGTCCTGAAGTCTGTAGCCTTCACTTGGCGCCAGGACGTCCTCACAGACAGCGCGCATGAACTGTTCGAGCTCGCCAAGCAACTGTACGAACGCATGGGCACCCTGGGCGAAAATGTGGGCAAGCTGGGCAGCTCCCTGAAAACGTCCGTGGACCGCTACAACGCAATGGTGGGAACGCTGGAGGCACGGGTCCTTCCGACAGCACGCAAGCTCAACACCATGGACGAGGCCGGTCTTGCCGCGCCCATGTCAGTAGAGGCAGTCCCCCGCACTCTGGCTGCACCGGAGCTTCTGGCCGTGGAACCCCACGAACAGCAGACATCGCTCAGCCATCACAGTGACATGGATGAAGAAGACCGCGAGTCTGCCGCTTAAACGAAGCAGCCCGTAGTGGTTCCCGTCCTTGGGACGGCAACCACTACGGGCTGGCCCGATTACATCTGTTGTTCTAGGACGTGGAGCGGTTGCCGCGCCCGCCAAGCGCACGTGTTACGTCGCCGGCCTTCTTCAGGGTGGCCCGCAGCTCCTTCGGAAGCGAGAACAGCAGGTCTTCCTCAGCCGTCACCACTTCCTGGACCTCGCCGTAACCGTAGTCCGCCAGCAGCCGCAGGACATCCTGAACCAGTACTTCCGGAACCGAGGCCCCTGAGGTGACGCCAACTGTGGCGACACCCTCGAACCAGGCTTCGTCCACCTCATTGGCGAAGTCCACCCGGTAGGAGCTCTTGGCACCGTATTCAAGGGCGACCTCAACCAGCCGCACGGAGTTGGACGAATTGGCTGAACCCACCACGATCACGAGGTCTGCCTGGGGCGCAATCTTCTTGATAGCCACCTGGCGGTTGGTGGTGGCGTAGCAAATGTCGTCGCTGGGCGGATCCTGGAGGGTCGGGAACCGATCCTTGAGGAGGCGCACCGTCTCCATGGTTTCATCCACGCTCAGGGTTGTCTGGGAAAGCCAAATCGTCTTCTCGGGGTCCCGGACGGTTACCTTATCGACCTCGTGGGGCCCGTTGATGATTTGGATATGTTCCGGCGCTTCCCCGGCGGTTCCTTCGACTTCCTCGTGGCCTTCGTGGCCAATCAGCAGGATGTCGTAGTCGTCCTTGGCGAAGCGGACGGCTTCCTTGTGGACCTTGGTCACCAGCGGGCAGGTTGCGTCGATGGTCCGAAGGCCACGGTCTTCAGCAGACTGGACCACGGCCGGAGATACGCCGTGGGCAGAGAAAATGACCAAGGCGCCTTCCGGGACCTCGTCTGTTTCCTCAACGAAGATGGCTCCTTGTTCTTCAAGGGAGCTGACCACATGAACGTTGTGCACGATCTGTTTGCGGACGTAGACCGGAGGCCCGTAGTGCTCCAGGGCCTTCTCAACAGCAATGACTGCCCTGTCCACGCCGGCACAATACCCTCGCGGGGCCGCCAGCAGAACCTTCTTGGGACCCGTCACGGGCGCCGCTGCCTGTACCTCTTCCGGAGATCGCCGTCTGCGGGGCACCGTGGGCATAGGAATGGAAACTGCTGTGCTGGTCATGCATCCATGCTACCGGCCCAGCCTTTAGCTTCGGGCCGAACGTGACCCTCGTCGCCCTGTGAGCACTGCCGCTATGACGCCCGCCACCAGGATGGCTCCGGAGATCAGGGCCGCGACCCCCACCCACTGACCAAAGCCGTTGCGCGCGGTGGTGAGGAACTCGTTCTTGAAGAGTTCTGCAACATCGTTGGCGCTGGCAAGATTTCCGACCATGCCACCGGCCATATCTGCACCCACGGACCAAAGCGCCGCCAAAGCCAGGCCGCCAAGCCCCAGGAAAACCAACGCCAGGGAGCGTCGTCGGGCAGCAACCAAAGCCAGGAGGGCAGAAACCAGCGCCCCGGCAGCAGCCACCCACCACAACGGCGCATAGGCTGCCACACGCTCCACAAGCTGCCGATGTGAAGGTTCGCCCAGGGATACGAGGCTCTCGGCGGGAACATCAAGACGGATGCGTGTCGCTTCGGCGAAATGGTCGCGAATCAGCCTGACAAGCGGCCCAATATCCAGGACCAGCGTCGTGGACGCAGCCGACCCGTCGCCAGGGGCCGCGGTCCCAAAGTTCAGCCTGTGGCTGCTCCGCACGGTTTCCTCCCAGGCCTGGGGATAATCGCTCCAGGACTGCATCCCCGTGGCCGCGTTCCGAAGTGCTCCGGCCGCAAGGGACTGAAGAGGTCCAGGCAGATCAACGGAAGACTCGAAGGTTCCAACCGCCGCGGCAGCCAGACGGTTCTGGAATTCGGGATCATTGCCCAGCCCGCCGGCAATCCGGACGAAACCCTCTTCTTTGACGATGTTTTGGTCCACCCAGGCCGCGGGGACAGCGACGGCTGTCAAAAGAACGGCGAGGATCACTCCCAATGCTGAAACAAATGTACGCAAGGTCATCCTCATGGTCGTCGGCTGTGCCACCATCCTAGGTCTGTCCACATGATAGGAAAAATGTCGGGGCGGGTTGGGAAGCTATGGATAGAGTTGGAAAGCGGCCGCCACCAAAGCCGCATCCCCGAGCAAGGACACATCATGCAGCAACAGACACGGAGACCGGAACAGGCACGGACCACACATGTCCGCTGAAGCCACACCCGAATCCACCTTGCCGGGAACAGCGGCTGAAACAAGCCCGGACAATCCGTGGCCGCTGCAACTGCTCTCCCGGAAGCTCAAAGCCCATATTGAAAGGGCACCCGCGGCGTGGATCGAGGGGCAGGTCATTGAACTGAACCGCCGGGGCGGCAACGCTTTCCTGACCTTGCGGGACGTTGACGCCGAAATTTCCCTTCCTGCCTCGGTGTGGTCCACGGTGCTTGATCGCCAAAAGGTCCCCCTCGAACGCGGTTCCCGCGTAGTTGCCTTGGTCAAGGCGGATTTCTGGGTCAAGACGGGCCGGCTGAACATGTCCGTCAAAGACATCCGCCCTGTGGGCCTGGGCGACTTGCTGGCCAGGATCGAGCGGCTCCGGCAGGCTCTGGCAGCCGAAGGACTGTTCGCCGACTCCCGTAAACGCAAGCTGCCCCTGCTCCCCCACCGGATCGGCCTCATCACGGGCCGCGACTCCGACGCCAAAAAGGACGTCCTGCGCAACGCCGCGCTGCGTTGGCCCGCGGTCGAGTTCGATGTCCGTGAGGTTGCCGTCCAAGGCAATACCGCCGTCGCCCAGATCATCGCGGCGTTAAAGAAGCTCGACGCCGACCCCCAGGTAGACGTCATTGTCATGGCACGCGGGGGCGGCGCGTTGGAAGACCTCCTTCCGTTCAGCAACGAGGACCTCATCCGTGCGGTCTCGGCGGCCACCACTCCGGTTGTCAGCGCGATCGGGCACGAAGCCGACCGCCCCATCCTTGACGACGTGGCGGACCTTCGGGCGTCGACGCCCACCGATGCCGCCAAGCGGATAGTTCCTGACGTGGCCGAGGAACTGGCCATGGTGAGGCAGGCAAGGGACCACTTGCGCCGGAGCATCGGCAGGATGGTGGACCGGGAATCGGACCGGCTGCAGTCATTGAAGTCACGGCCGGTGCTGGCCACCCCGGCCTCGATGGTGGACGCCCGGGCCGAAGACATCCATCGCCTGCAGCGCCGCTCCCATTCAGCCGTCAGCACTGCCGTTGCCCGCGCCCTGGACCAGGTCCATCACCTGCGCGCACAAGTCAGGGCCCTCTCCCCGCAAAAGACACTGGACCGTGGCTATGCCGTGGTCCAGATTGTTGGCGAGGACCAAGCCGGGCACACAGTGGTCAGCAGTCCTGAGGAAGCCCCTGAAGGAACCTCCCTGGCCATTCGAGTAGCCGAAGGTCGCTTCAGGGCAGTGTCCACAGGCCAAGGACACATCGTGGACCGTTGATGAATCGGTCACCATCGTCACTACCGAACACAAAAGGACATCATGACCGAGAACAACTCATCCGCATCTTCACCGGAATCCTTGGATTCCTTGAGCTACGAGGAAGCACGCGAACAGCTCATGGGCGTCGTTAGCCGCCTGGAAGCCGGAGGTGCCAGCCTGGAAGAATCCCTGGCACTCTGGGAAAGGGGCGAAGCCCTGGCCAAACGCTGCGAGGACTGGCTGGAAGGCGCCCGCAAACGCCTGGCCACAGCCCGGGACGCAAGCAACGACGCCGGTGCTGCCGCCCAGTAACGCGCACTAACGTCCAAGCAGCGGAGTAACGCCCAGCCGCGTAGCAGCGTCCAAGCCGCGCAGCAACGTCCAAGCCGCGCAGCAACGTCCAAGCAGCGCACTAACGCCAAGCCGCGCAGCACCGGGCAGCCCTCGGAGGGGAGTCCTAGGAATCCACCACCAGTGCGCGTTCGGCTGCTACGTCGAACCCGGCCTTTGGCCAGTCCAGCTGGAGGCGTTCAAGGGCATCGATCAGCAACTGTTGCACAGCGATGCGTGCGTACCACTTCTTGTTGGCCGGGACCACGTGCCAGGGCGCTATGTCCGTTGACGTCTTCTCGAACGCCACGCTGTAGGCATCCATGTAGTCGTCCCAGAACGCGCGTTCGGCCAAGTCTCCACTGCTGTACTTCCAGTGCTTGCTGGGGTCATCCAAGCGCGCTATCAGCCGCTCTTTTTGCTCGTCTTTGCTGATGTTGAGCATGACTTTGACGATGGTGGTGCCTTGGTCCGCGAGCCGGGCCTCGAAGTCGTTGATGGCGGCGTAGCGGCGTTCCAGCTCCGCAGCGTCGGCCCATCCGTGCACCCGATGAATCAGGACATCCTCGTAATGCGAACGGTCGAAAACTCCCACCATCCCGGCAGCGGGAGCTTCCTTTTCGATCCGCCACAGGAAGTCATGGGATTTTTCCTCGTCAGTGGGAGCCTTGAAGGCGCGCAGTTGAACGCCCTGCGGGTCCATGGCGCCCACTACATGGCTGACGATGCCGCCCTTGCCTGCCGTATCCATGGCCTGCAGGATCAGCAGCAGCCTCTTGGTGCTCGCGAACCGGCCTTGGGCAAAGAGCTTCTCCTGCAGTTCTGCCAGCCGTGCATCCTGGGCTCCCAGCAAGGCCTTGCCGTCAGCTTTCGCGCCCGGATATCCGGGGGTGGAGCCAGAGTCCACACTGGCGAGCGTGAACCCTGGCCCGACCCTCAATACCTCAGCAGGACTCTTGGCAAACTCAACTGCAGCCACCGGCATGCCTTTCCGCAGGGCCGCGCCCTCGTGGAACGGCCATGGACCTCAGGCTAGTTCCCCGGGTACCTCGACAGGAAGTCCGCCATGCGGCCAATGGCCTCTTCAATGTCCTTGACGTTGGGCAGGGTGACCATTCGGAAGTGGTCCGGGCGCACCCAGTTGAAGGCCCGTCCGTGGGAAACCAGGATTTTCTGTTCCTTCAAGAGGTCGAGGACAAATTTCTCGTCATCGCGGATGTGGTAGACCTCCGGGTCCAGCTTCGGAAACAGATACAGGGCGCCCCTGGCCTGTTGGGTGCTCACTCCGGGAATGGCATTCAGGAGGTCATAGGCCTTGTTGCGCTGTTCAAGCAGCCTGCCGCCGGGCAGGATGAGGTCGTTGATGCTCTGGTACCCGCCCAGGGCAGTCTGGATGGCGTGCTGCGCGGGAACGTTGGCACACAAGCGCATGTTGGCCAGCAGGTTGATGCCTTCAAGGTAGTCCGCAGCGTCCTTCTTCGGCCCTGAGATGGCCATCCAACCGGCCCGGTAGCCACAGACGCGGTAGGCCTTGGAGAGCCCGCTGAATGTCAGGCACAGGACATCGTCGCCGGTGAGGCCGGCCAGGTTGATGTGGACGGCGTCCTCGTAAAGGATTTTCTCGTAGATTTCGTCGGCGAAGAGCACCAATCCGTGTTTCTCTGCGAGGGCGACGATCTTCTTGAGTGTCTCTTCCGGGTACACGGCGCCGGTGGGATTGTTGGGGTTGATCACCACGATGCCCTTGGTTCGCGGCGTGATTTTGGCTTCCATATCCTCAAGATCGGGCTGCCAGCCGGAATCCTCGTCACAGAGGTAGTGCACCGGGCGGCCACCGGCCAAGGCTACGGAAGCTGTCCACAAGGGGTAGTCCGGGGTGGGAATCAGGACCTCGTCGCCATCTTCAAGAAGGGCCATGAGGGACATGGTGATAAGTTCGCTGACCCCGTTGCCGAGGTAGATGTCATCTACGTGGATATTCTGGATGCCACGGGTCTGGTAGTACTGCGAGACTGCGGTCCGGGCCGAGAAAATTCCGCGGGAATCGCTGTAACCCTGGGCATTGGGAAGGTGGCGGATCATGTCCACCAAAATGGCGTCAGGCGCTTCAAAACCAAACGGGGCCGGGTTTCCGATGTTCAGTTTGAGGATCCTGTGACCCTCCGCCTCCATCTGCTGGGCGGCCTGAAGAATCGGTCCACGGATGTCGTAGAGGACATTATGAAGTTTGGTGGACTGCTTGAATTTCGCCATTCCTCAAATATGCCACACGGGTGATGCACTTCAGTTGAGACTTAACTCACACATACGACGACGGCGGTGACGGGCCCGCACGGGTCCGTCACCGCCGTCGTGCACGGTATTGAAAAGGCGTTACTTAACGATGCCCTTGTCCTTGAGCCACGCAGCGGCGGCATCCTTGGGAGCCTGCTTCTGGTCACCGCTGACCGCGCGGTTGAGGTTGATCAGGTCATCGGTGGTGAGGATCTTGGAGACGTTGTTCAGCGCTTCCTTGGCCTTGTCCGTCATCTTGTCCTCCTTGACCAGCGGCAGGACCTGCTGGGCTTTGAAGTTGTTCTTGGGATCCTCAAGAACAACGAGGTCGTTGTCGACGATGGACGGGGTGGTGGTGTAGATATCGGCCACCTGGACCTTGTCCTCAAGCAGCGCCTGCAGGGTCAGGTTGCCACCGCCGTCGCTGAACGGCTGCAGTCCCTTGAGCTCGCAGTTGTAGTTCTTCTTCAGCCCCGGGAAGCCGTAGGAGCGCGTCTCGAACGTGGCCGGAGCTGCCATGGTGAAGTCCTTGCACACCTTGGCCAGGTCCTCGATGGACTTCAATTGGTACTTCTCCGCCGTCGCCTTGGTCACTACCATGGCGTCCTTGTCCTCGGCCTTGGAAGCATCCAGCACTGCCAGGCCGTCCGGAAGCTTGCCGGGAAGGGCCTTGTAGACGTCCTCGGCTGATACTTCCGCTGCCTCGGTATCCACAAAGGAGAGGAGGTTGCCGGAGTAATCCGGGACGAGGTCCACGGAGCCGTCCTGGACAGCCTTGAAGTAGATTTCACGGGAGCCGATGTTGGGCTTGGACGTGGCAGTGAGTCCTGCCGCGTTGAGGGCGCCAACATAGATCTCGGCGATGACCTGGCTTTCCGGGAAGTCAGCCGATCCAACCACCAGCGAGCCACCGGCAGCGGAACCGCCCGAAGCCGACGTGGACGGTGTGGCCAACGGGCTGCCGCCACATGCGCTCAACGCAAGGGCCACACCCAGTCCGGCTGCGAGGCCGCCGAGACCACGGCGCGTAAGGGTCATGGGGACGGGGTTCTTCATGGTGTACCTCCTTGAACGGCAGCCCCGGCTGGAGCCGCGGCTGTGAGATCGTCGGCTGCCTTGTGGCTGCCGTTTGAGTCGAGGGTAAGGCCCGGGGATAGGACCAGCCGTTGCACGCCGGCGAGGATCAGGTCCACGGCAATGGCCAGGCCGGCGATGAGCAGGGAACCGCCAAGCATCCTGGGGAAATCCTGCAGGACGAGTCCGTCAAACAAATAGCGGCCCAGCCCGCCGAGGGGCAGGTAAGCCACCACGGAAACGGTTGCGATGACCTGCAACACCGCGGTACGGATTCCGCCGAACATGACTTGCAGGCCGTTGGGAAGTTCCACGCGGAAGAGGATCTGCAGCTCGGTCATGCCCATGGCCCTGGCAGCATCCACCACCGTGGCGTCCACACTGGAAATACCGGCGTAAGTACCTGCAAGCAGCGGCGGGACCGTGAGGATCACGAGCGCCCACACCGGTGGCATCAAACCGCTGCCGGCGAGCAACGCAAACAGCACCAGCAACCCGAGCGTGGGGAGCGCCCGGAGCGCACCGGCCACGGCAACAGCGACCACGCGTCCACGGCCTGTGTGCCCGATGAAGAGACCGATGGGAACGGCGATGGCGGCCGCAATGAGGAGGACCAGGGCGCTGTACTGCAGATGTTCCAGGACACGGGTGGGAATGCCACCGCTGCCGGTCCAGTGCTTGGGGTCAACGAGCCAGGCAATCGTCTCGGCAAAGATATTCATGCGGACGCCCCCGGATCCGGGCGGAGGCCCGACTTCGCCACGCGGGGTCCGGCCTTGGGCTCAGTGAGCAGGGTGTTGGCGTCGGTGCGGGAGGACTGTCCACCGGCTGCGCGGGTCCAGGGAGTCAGAAGCCTTTCCAGAACCACCAGCACCGCATCCATCAGCAGTGCCAGCACCAGAATGGCAATGATGCCCACCACTACCTCGGTGACGAAGGTCCGCTGCAGCCCGTCGGTGAAAAGGACGCCGAGATTTCCCACGCCCAGCAGTGCCGCGACGCTGACCAGCGAAATGTTGCTGACCGAGACCACCCGGAGTCCGGCAAACAGCACCGGAAGCGACAACGGCAGGTCCACCTGGAAGAAGCGCGCCAGGGGTTTGAAGCCCATGGCCACGGCTGCATTCCGGAGGTCGTCGTCCACCGAATCAAAGGCGTCCATCGCTGCACGGACCAGCAGGGCTACGGCGTAGATCGTCAACGCCACCACCACGTTCAGGGGGTCCAGGATCCGGGTGCCCAGGATGGTGGGAAGGATGATGAACAAAGCCAGGGAAGGAATCGTGTACAGCAGCGAGGTGGCAGTAGCCACTACGGAGCGGAGCGTGCTGTTGGCCCGGGCCAGCTGGGCCAACGGGATGGAAATCAGGAGGCCAAGGACCATGGGAATGATGGCGAGCACCATATGCTGCCCAGCCAACCCGAAAACCAGGCCGGTATTGCCGAGGAACCACTCCATCAGGTGGCGTCCTCCCTGTGGTGCCGGACTTCTTCAATGAGGGCCAGGACTTCGGGCGCCTTCAGGACTCCGGCAACGCGGCCGTCGTCGTCCACTGCTACGCCAAGACCCGACGGCGAGGACAACGCCGCGTCCAGGGCGCGGCGCAGGGTGTCTCCCTTGCGGAACAACGAACCGCCCGGGATCAAACCCGCGCCGTCACGCGGAGAGGACCATCCCAGCGGGCGGGAGTCGGCGTCCACTACCAAGGCCCACTCCCCCGATGCCCGGCCCGCCTGATGACCAGCCGAAGGGCTGACCATGGTTACCGGGTGCAGGGTGACGGCATCGGCTGTATTGAAAGCAAGGTGCCTGAAGCCGCGGTCGCGCCCGACGAAGGATGCGACGAAGTCGTTGGCCGGCGCCCGAAGGATTTCTTCCGGCGCAGCATATTGAGCCAGTTTTCCTCCCACGGCGAAGACGGCAACTTTATCGCCAAGAACAGTTGCCTCATCGATGTCGTGGGTGACAAAGACGATGGTTTTAGCCAGTTCCCGTTGCAGGCGAAGGAGCTCCTGCTGAAGTTCGTCACGGACCACTGGATCAACCGCGCTGAAGGGTTCATCCATCAGCAGGACGGGTGGATCAGCAGCGAGCGCCCGGGCAACCCCGACGCGCTGCTGCTGGCCACCTGAGAGCTGGGACGGGTAGCGCTTGCCAAGAACCGAAGCCAGCCCCACGACGTCGAGCAATTCCTCTGCGCGTTTGCGCGCATCGGACTTGGATACCCCGTTGAGCCGCGGGACTGTAGCGATGTTATCCAGCACCGACCGGTGCGGCAGCAGGCCCGATGACTGCATGACGTAGCCCATGGAGCGGCGTAGCTCCGGGGCGGGAACCTGCGAAACGTCCTTGCCCCCAACGGTGATGGTTCCGCTGGTTGGCTCCACCATCCGGTTGATCATGCGCAGGGATGTGGTCTTGCCGCAGCCCGAAGGGCCAACAAACACGGTGATGGAGCCTTTGTCGATGGACATGCTGAGAGCGTCCACGGCTGGCTGCCCACCCTGGTATTGCTTGGTGACGCTCTTGAACTCAATCATGGCTTCGGCCATACCCGGGCTTACCTATCTGTGGTGGAGAACATCGGTAGAGCCACATGATCATATGCACTCTTATTACTTGGCTGCAAAGCAATCTTCACCCAGCGTAGCCAGCACCACCGACGATGTCAGCGCCGCCACGAGTTCTGTAATGAATCGGCAATGTTCATCGCTTCCGCCGTTTGCCTGCTTTGCCTCCCCGTGCCTCAGCTTGGTCGTGCCTGTACCTTTCCGCCGCGCGCTGGCCGCGGTCCGCCGACATGACCTTTTGGTGCCATTCGCGCTGGTACGCACGCCGGGCTGCTGCGTCGTGTTTCCGGGCCAGGGCAGCCAACTCACGTTGCAGTTTCTGGTAGCTGGCCCAACGCCGGGGATCCAGTGTTTCCTCCGCCAGCGCCTCCTGGACCGCGCAGCCCGGCTCCGCTTGGTGGGCACAGTCGGCGAAGCGGCATTGGGCGAAGAGAGTTTCAAGATCGCCGAACATCTCCTCCATGCCCTCGTCCGCGTCAAAGAGTCCAAAACCACGGACGCCCGGGGTATCCATCAGCACCGCACCGCCGGGCAGTGGCACCAGTTCACGTGAGGTTGTGGTGTGTTTGCCCTTGCCGTCACCTGCCCGGACCGCACCGGTTTGCTGGACCTCATGGCCGGCAAGGGCATTGATGAGCGTTGATTTTCCTGCACCGGAAGGACCCAACAGGACAAGGGTTGCACCAGTGGGTATGTGTTGCAGGAGTTCATCGAGCCCGTCCCCTTGCTCTGCAGAAGTGGTCACCACCTCCACTCCTGCAGCCTGCAGAATGACCTCCCCCACGACGTCGTCAGCCAGATCGGCCAGGTCGGCTTTGGTGATGACCACCAGCGGCGTAGCACCGGAATCCCACGCCGCAACCAGCGTCCGCTCAAGACGGTTGTGGGTCAGGGGACGGTCCACCGGCACCACTACGGCCACAATGTCGATGTTGCTGCCAAGGACCTGTTCCTCGGACGAGGCCTCAAAGGCGCGTTTCCGGCTCAGCGCCGACTGCCGGGGAAGAACCTCGACGACGGCAGGCTCACCCGCGGTGTTATGGCCCAGCCATACCCAGTCACCGGTAGCGGGTACCGGTCCCTGTGTTGGATAGGGCAAGTGCAGCAGACCGTCTGCCGACGCTACGAGCACCCGGTTGCGGTCCAGGCGCACAATACGGGCCGGGCTGGAGTTTTCCTGCTGTTCCGGTGGAGTGTGGACGCGGAAGAGCTCCGCGGTTTTATCGGTGTAGCCGTACTCTGCTGGTCCCCTGGCGGGACGTTGCTTGGTTGATGCCGGGCTGAAAGATGGGTCGCTTATTGAAGCGTAAGTTTTCAATGGAAGCCTCTGGTGAGGTCCGGCCGCCTAGCTTTGGCTGGCTGATGCCGGGACAGGAATGATGGGCTGATGACGGCGCGCTGCAACGGGCAGCGGGGCACGCAAGATCATGGCAATCATCAAATCCACCTCCTCGGCATCCAGGCCGGCAACCAAAAAGCCGGCAACGTTGTTCAGAGTAGCCAAGGCGCGCAACTTTGGCTAGTCCCAGGCTCCGCGGTTTTAGTCGAGCTTCCCATTTACCGGGCGCTCCCGGTGGAGCCGCAAGGCAGTGTCAACCAAAGAAACCCGGTTGAGTTTGCCGACGTCGTCCAGCGGAACCCAAGCAGCATGGGTGGTGCTTCCATCTACCTCGTGGGTCAGTTCGCCGCCCACCACCGTGGCCTCATATACCAGGCGCAAGGCCTGGAAGTCCCTGACTGAGCCATCCGGGCGGACATCGCCGGGCCAGTGGCCGACGTCGATACCCAGCATGCGATCAATACGCGCTTCGTAGCCGGTTTCCTCGAAAACTTCGCGCCGGCAGCCGTCCACAGGATGTTCAGCGAGGTCCAACCCTCCGCCGGGAAGTGTCCACCCTTCTTTGCCATCCTGCTTCCAATAGGCCAGCAGGATCTTCCCTTCCCGGATCATTACGGCGTAAGCGGCTGGGCGGGTGTCGAACTGCAGGGTCATGGTGCCAGCATAATTGCCTGTCCGGCTCCCTTAGGGAAGTTCGGCCGCCTCGATGGGGCCGGCTTCCACCGGACCCAGATCCGGCGCCTCGCGAAGTTCGACGACGGTCCCCGGCTTTCCGAGTTCGAGCACCTTGATGCTGTTACGGCCGGGCTTAAGCAACGGAGCGGGTGCGTAAAGGGTTACTTGGGGGCCTTTGTTCCAGTACCTGCCGAGCAGGAAGCCGTTGAGCCAGACGAAGCCCTTCTCCGAACCCGGCAAAGCGATGTAGGTATCGGCCGCCTCGCCAATCTCGAACTCGACTCCGGACAGGACATCCAGGTGGTCCTGCGTCCACTCGGCCAATGGCACCGGAGTCTGCGTCCAGTGGAAGGTGTATCGCTGGTTGATGAGGACGCCTCCGAGGATGCCTTTGCCATGTCCGGTCAAAGGACCGTAGTTGATCCGGCCCAGGTTCTCCACGAGGATCTCAAGCCTGGCAGCAACACCCGTGCCGGTAACCAACAGCCCTTCGGCACCGGTGACGTCATCAAGGACACCGGCAAAATTACCATCCACCCATACATAGGCGCGGTCATTAAGGCCGGTGATCTTGAGCCGGCTTTCAACGGGCATCCCGGGTTGTCCGGGCAGGATGGCTTCAGCTGAATACAGCACCAAGCCGGCGTCCAGTCCCAGCTGCTCAAAACTCAGCGGCTTGACGCTGGCAACGGCAATCCCCGCGTTCCGGACGATCGAAAGGAGGCCTTGCCCGCTACCCAGTGGCAGTGACTGGGCCGGAACAACGGGAGAATCCGCCAGCAATTCCACTGGGAGTTCCGGGAGTTCTTCGATGCCCTGGGCACGGAAGAATTCTTTTCGGAAAGCATGGAACTTCGGCGTCAGGGTGCCGTTCTCCGCGATCGGAGCGTCGGAATCGTAACTGGTGACCGTGGGCTGGAGCATGGTGCCGTCGTGGTTGCTGCCCGAGGTGAGGCCGAAGTTGGTCCCGCCGTGAGCCATGTAAGCGCACAGCGATCCGCCGGGATCGAGCATCTTGCGTGCTTCCGCTGCCGCGTCATCGGCGTCGCGGCGGTGGTGGAGTTCGCCCCAGTGATCGAACCAACCTCCCCAGAACTCAACGTTGAAGAACGGCTCTCCGGGGCGGCGCCGCTGCCAGGTGGCTATGGCTTCATCGCCCCGGCTTCCCAGCGTGGCGGTGGCCCAGGTGCCGTCGATTGAGCCGCCGTCGAGGAAGTAGTCGGTGCCGCCGTCGGCAGTGAAGAGCATCTCGGTGATGCCCCGCTCTTCCAAGGCCCGCCGGTTCCATCGGATGTATTCGTGGTCGTCACCGTAGCTGCCGTATTCGTTTTCTATCTGCACGGCCACTACAGGACCTCCTGACGAGGCCTGCCGTGACGCCACGATCGGCAGAAGGTGGTTGAACCACTCCTCAATGGCCGCAGTGAACACGGGGTCCATGCAGCGCAGGCCGATCCCCGGAATGCCGGTCAACCACGCCGGAAAACCCCCGTTGTCCCACTCGGCACAGATATAGGGCCCCGGACGGACGATGACGTCCAGGCCCTCCCCGGCAGCGAGGTCCATGAAACGTCCGATGTCACGCCAGCCGCTGAAATCCGGGGCCTGGTCGCGCTTAGGCTGGTGGAAGTTCCAAGCAACGTAAGTGTCCACGGTGTTGGCGCCCATGGCTTTGAGACGACGCAGCCGGTCCTGCCACAGGTCCGGGTGCACGCGGAAGTAGTGGATGGCTCCAGCGAGGATGCGATACGGTTCACCCGAACGGTAAAGGACGGCGTCGTGGTAGCTCAGGAGGGCGTTGTTCACGTGGAACAGATTA
This sequence comes from Arthrobacter sp. UNCCL28, assembly GCF_900102805.1. Lineage (NCBI taxonomy): Bacteria > Bacillati > Actinomycetota > Actinomycetes > Micrococcales > Micrococcaceae > Arthrobacter > Arthrobacter sp. UNCCL28. Next base: position 587,607 of record NZ_FMWE01000001.1, on the reverse strand, counting down.
GCTCAATTTCCAACATTTATGCACAGGCGATGATCACATGACCAATCTTGATACTTCCCCCGCCCAGGAAGTATGTCCGGCGGCCCACGAAGGTCAGGGGCCTTGCGTGCAGCTGTGGCCCGAACGCGAAGTTCCCCTCGGCGGTGTCCGGGCCATGAACGTCATGCGGACCCTGCCCCAACGTGGGCTGCCTACTGTAGGTGCGTGGTGCTTCCTGGACAGTTTTGGCCCGGACCGGGTGGCCATGAGCGTCCTGCCCCACCCGCACAGTGGCCTTCAAACTGTCACGTGGCCCCTCGAAGGGGCCGTCAGGCACCGGGACAGCGTGGGCAGCGATGTCGTGGTCCGGCCAGGCGAGCTCAACATCATGACCGCGGGCCATGGAATCTCGCACTCGGAGTTCTCAGTCCTGCCCGCCACCAGCGGATCAAGTTCAAGCCCGCTGGTGGAACAGCTGCCTGTCTCCCGTGGGCTGCAACTGTGGGTTGCATTGCCCGAAGAGCACCGCCACCGGGCGCCGTCGTTCGAGCAGGTCCAGGACCTGCCCGTGGCGGTGGGCCAGGGTTTCACCGCCACAGTGATGGTGGGGGAATTTGCGGGCCAGCGCTCCCCCGCCACCATGTTCAGCCCCATTCTTGGAGCCGATATCACCGGCACTGGAACCCTTGAGCTGCCTTTGCAACCGGAGTTCGAACACGCCGTGTTGGTCCTGGACGGCCACCTTGTCATTGACGGCCAGGATGTCGAGGCCGGCCCGTTGGCCTACTTGGGCGCAGGTAGATCGCTTCTGAGCGTGGAAGCAAAACCCGACACCCGCTTCATGCTCCTGGGCGGCGAGCCGTTCGGTGAAGACCTGCTCATGTGGTGGAACTTCGTTGGGCGGACGCACGAGGAAGTGGAACAGGCCCGCGAACAATGGGAGGCCGAGGGTTTGCTCGACGACGCCGCTGCCGCCACCTCACGCTTCGGGCACGTCCAAGGCCACGGGCCAGACGCCGGACCGGAGGCCGGACGAATTCCCGCTCCCCCGCTGCCAGGCGTCAAGCTGCGCCCCAGAACCCGCGGCTGAGTCCTAGTACCGCCAATACCCCCACGCGGTGTGGGGTATTGGCGGCACAAGAGTCCCCTAACGGCGCTGCTCGGCCACCAGCCGCGGCACACCGAACACAGGATCCTGCTGGAGGATGCGGACATCAGTGATGCCACGTTCGGCCAGCTTTGCCTTGAAGGCTTCCTGCAGCAGCGGGACGTTCATGCCCAGTCCGCTGCCGAGAATCACCGGACCGTCCAGGCCCAGTTGCCGAACGGCCTGTTCGGCCAGATCAGCCAGATCCTGGGCTGCCTGGGCCACCATTGCCCTGCTGACCCCGTCTCCGGCAGCGGCGGCTTCCACCACGATCCTTGCCTGCTGTGCCCAGTAGCGGCGACCGGTGTCCGGCGAATGGAACAAGGCGATCAGCTTGCCGGGTTCATCCACCCCGCACGCGTCCAACAAGGCCTGGCTGAGCTCATCGGGCTCCAGACCTTGGTTCATGCGCTTCAGGCTGTGCCGGACGGCCTCACGCCCCAGCCAATAGCCGCTTCCTTCATCGCCCAGGAGGTAGCCCCAGCCACCTGCGCGGGCCTCTTCGCCGGCGTCGTTCTTCCCCCACGCGGCTGAGCCTGTACCGGCGATGACGGCAACACCGGCACTGGCGCCACCGGCCGCCAACAGCAAGCGGGAATCATGGACCACAGTGATACGGGCCCCGGGCGCATGGGGGGCGATCAGGTCTGCGAGCGCCTGTGCATCTTCGTCCGTATCGATCCCGCCGGCACCGGCGTAAACCTCGTCGATCCCGCCGCCACCGATTTTGCCGAACAGTTCGGCAAGGTTGGCTGCTGCCTGTTCCCTGCTGACGTTCTGCACATTGGAGCTGCCGGCGCTTTCATCCCGGACGGGCGTGCCGTTCTGGAACCGCACGCCACGGGTCTTGGTGCCGCCGATATCGAGCCCAATGACCGTTCCGCTCAAGGTTTCCGCGGGGGCAAAGGAATGCTGGGCCGAGTCAAGATTGTTCACCGTGAAAGACTAGCTTGGAGCGTCCGGAGGAGAAACTGCACATGCCATATTCCCTGTTCCATACACCCTTTATTGCAGCTCCAATGGCGGGCGGAACGTCGACGCCGGCTTTGGTGCGCGCCGTTCATGAGGGCGGCGGACTCGGGTTCCTTGCCGCGGGCTACAAGGGAGCGGACGCCATGCTTGCCGAGATTGCTGCGGCAAGGGCCCTGGGCATTCGTTTTGGCATGAACGTCTTTGTCCCCGACCAGCGGCAGCTCCCACCCGACAGGGAGGCTGTGGCTCGGATCGAGGCCTACCGTGCAGAGCTGGAACCTGAGGCTGCCCGATACGGGGTGGCGCTGCCACCCCTCCGCCTCGACGATGACGACGCCTGGCAGGACAAGATCGATGCCCTGATCGCGGACCCCGTGGAGTTTGTCAGCTTCGCATTCGGCCTCCCGGGAAAGCCGGTGGTCCGGGCCTTGCAAAAAGCGGGCAGCCGTGTCATTTCCAGTGTTACCAGTGCCGAGGAAGCTCTTGCTGCTGCAGAAGAAGGCCCCGACGCCCTTGCGGTGCAACACAACTCTGCCGGAGGGCATACTGCGGCCTTCCTGCCTGCCCGGCGGGGACAAGAAGCCCGCACGACGGCGGAACTGCTCGCCCAGGTGCGTGGCGCCGTCGGCCTTCCCCTGATCGCGGCAGGAGCCGTCATGGACAGCCAAGGGCTGCGTGAGGTGCTGGCAGCCGGGGCGTCGGCCGCGCAGATCGGCACGGCCCTGGTGCGGACCACCGAGAGTGGCGCCCGGCAACCGCACAAGGACGCGTTGGGAGACCCTGCGTTTACGCAAACAGCCATGACCCGTGCGTTCACCGGAAGGATGGCCCGATCACTGGTCAATGACTTTGTTCGTGACCACCAGGACGCCCCTGAGGGATACCCTGCCATCCATCACCTCACGGCACCGGTCAGGGCGGCTTCGTCGGCGGCCGGGGATCCGCAGCGACTGAACCTGTGGGCAGGCACCGGCTGGCAGCGGGCGCGGCAAGGCTCAGCCACTGACGTGGTCAGGGAGTACCTGAACGGGCTCTGACGAGCTCCGCCAACAGTTCCCCGCCCTCGGCGACCACCAGTTCACGGAAAAGCCGCACGGCCTCGGGCTCGAAACTTCTCTCCCGCCAGGCAATGCCGATCTGCCGGAAGGCCAGGTCCGATTCGATGGGCACCTCTACCAACCCCAGTTCGGCTTCGGGCAGGAACTGACCTGTTCCTGACCCTGGGCCGGCAGGGGGAAGGATGGCGAACCCCAGGCCCGCCGAAACAAGGCCGCGTGCGGAGGTGGATTCCTGGACTTCGAACGCGATCCGCGGGCGGAAACCGGCCTCGCGCAGGAGCGTCTCGCCCAGCGCGCGCAGACCAACTCCGGCAGGAAGTGTCACATAGGGGTCGTGTCGCAGTTCTTTGAGGTGCACACTGGTCCGCCCAGCCAAAGCGTGCCGGTAATGCAGGACCACCCTGAGCGGCTCGCGGTAGAGCGGAAGGGACCGGATGCCCTTGCCTTCGGGGGCTATGGGCGCAGTCAGGGCGAAGTCCATCCCACCGCCGGCCAACTGCTTCAGGCAATCGTCACGCGGACCCTGCCAAAGCTCAAAGACCGCATGCGGATGGCGCCCACGGAAGGCACTGATCAGCAGCGGAAGTGTCGCTTCGCCAAAGGTGTGCTGGAAGGAAACGCCGATCCGTCCCCTGACGACGTCCGACTCGTGCCTGACCCTGTCCAGCCCGGCCTGGAAATTCTCCAGCGCGGCTTCGATGTAGGGCAACAGGGTCCTGGCCTCAGGGGTGAGCCGGATGCCCCGTCCGTCGCGAACCAGGAGATCGGCCCCCACAATGGCACTGGCCCGCGCCACCGCACGGCTCACCGTTGACTGTGGAACGCCGAGGACCTCGGCGGTTTCTGTCATGTGCTCTGTGCGGCCCAGCTCGGCAAGTACCGGCAGCAGGGGAAGGAGTTGGATGAGCTGATGATGGTCCGGTTCCATGGTGTTCTCCCCTTTGCCGGCGGCCCGGCTCATGACTCAACAGGCTCAATTGATGCTCTCTTGCATCAATTGTAGGTAAACCATGCATTGGAATGCGGAGTTGCCATGGTCCTAACCTTGCCGGGTGACCAACACCATCGCCACTGGCAATGCAGGAACCTGGGACGGCCATGCCAAAGGCTCCCGTGGCTACAGGCGTGTCCTTGCAGCATTGGCGCTTGCCGGCGTCGCGACGTTTGCCCAGTTGTACTCCACCCAGGCTGTCCTGCCCCTGATGGCCGGCGATCTGAACATCACTGCCGCTGAGGCGGCGCTCAGTATTTCCCTGGCTACTGCAGGCCTTGCCGTCACAGTGCTGCCCTGGTCCTTTGTGGCAGACAGGATCGGCCGCGTGCGTGCCATGGCCATCGGCATTGCAGCGGCGACACTGCTGGGGCTGCTGGTGCCCTTGGCGCCCACCGTGCCCCTGTTGCTGGCTCTGCGCACCTTGGAAGGCATGGCTCTGGGCGGCATACCGGCCATAGCCATCGCCTACCTCAATGAGGAAGTGACCAAAGTACACACGGCTCTGGCAGCAGGAACCTACGTGGCAGGGACAACCCTGGGCGGTTTGGCGGGACGGCTGGTGGCCGGCCCGGTGGGGGAACTCTGGGGCTGGCGTGCCGCGACCCTCGCTGTCTCCTTGCTGGCCACCGTGTCCGCTGTGCTGTTCCTGGTACTCGTCCCCCGGCAACGACGTTTTACTCCCGCCCCGGCCCTGGGATTCCGGGGCGCGCTCAGGACCCTTAAAGGGCACTCGAGCAATCCCAAGCTGTTCTCGTTGTACTTGCAGGCCTTCCTTCTCATGGGCGGTTTCGTGGCGGTCTACAACTACCTGGGTTTTCGATTGCACGCCGAACCCTTCGGACTTCCGGCCACCGTTGTGAGCCTGATCTTCCTGGCGTATCTGTCAGGGACCGTGAGTTCACGATGGGCCGCTGGACTGACTACCAGGTTTGGCAGGCGCAACGTGCTGGTGACCGGAATCGGCGTGATGTCCGCGGGCCTGGCACTGACCTTGGTGGAGAACCTCGCTGCCACCTTGGCCGGGCTCGTGATCTTTACCGGCGGCTTCTTCGCCGCCCACAGTGTTGGTTCCGGGTGGACCGGAGCCTTGGCGAGCACAGGCCGGGCGCAGGCTGCGTCCCTCTACAACCTTTCCTATTACCTGGGTTCGAGCGTCATAGGTTGGGCTGGGGGGCTCGCTTTCCAGGCGTTCGGCTGGCCGGCCCTGGCGTTGGGAGTGATCGCCCTTTCAGCTACGACGGCGGCGGTCACCTGGGTGGTGCACCGCCCGCCGCGCCACTCCCCGTGATTTCGGCCGGCCTGCCCCTACAATCGGAGGCATGACACAGGTCCCAAAAAGCCGGGAGTTGTCGTCACCGGAGCGTTTGCAGGCGTTTACGGATGCCGTGGTGGCGATTGCCTTGACGTTGTTGATTCTTCCGTTGATGGAGAGCGTCGGTGAACTGGCCGACCACCAGGGCACCACTGCCCAATGGCTGGAGGAAGAACAGTACGCTGTGCTCGGCTTCGTGTTGAGCTTTGTCCTCATCGCAGTGTTCTGGGTCCAGCACCACAAGCTTTTCCGCAGCGTCAAGCACGTGGATTCAGGATTGTTGTGGTTGACGGTCGCTTGGATGTTCACCATCGTGGTGATGCCGGTGGCAACCTCGCTGTCCACCCAGATGGCCTCCGATTGGGCCCAGCCGCTGGTGTACATCGGGACGCTCTTTGCCACCAGCCTCCTGCTCCTCTTGGCCCGTACTTATTTGCGGTCCCACCCGGACCTCCACGCCATGGACGAAGCCGAGGCAGTATCAGGGATTCGAGCCAGCGGCATCGTCTCGGCGTTGTTCCTGGCCTCGCTGATCCTGTCCCTGGTCATCCCGGGTGCAGGAAACTGGCCCCTGCTGCTGATGCTGCTCAGTGAGCCACTCCAACGGCTGGACCGGCGATGGGTCCGCCGCACGTCCACCCCACGCCCGCCTCACGATAGTCGCTGAACATTTCACCGATTAGGATGGATGAAAGGCAATTTCAGGAGGATCGGTGTCCAACCCCACGAAGAATGTTCGGTCAAGCCCGGGCAGCGCAGAGCCGCTGGACGCGATCGATGAACGAATCCTCGCAGCATTGGTCGATGACGCCCGTATCTCCAACAAGCAGTTGGCTGAGCTCGTGGGAATCGCCCCCTCCACCGCCTTGATGCGGACCAGGGCCCTCTCCGAGCGCGGCATCATTGAAGGCTTTGAAGCCGTCTTGAGCCTGCCCGCGATCGGACGCTCCGTACAGGCCCTCATCGCTGTCCGTCTTCGCGCCCACGACCGCGACCAGATCGACCGCTTCACGGCCCGTGTTCCGAAACTTCCGGCGGTCATCTCCACGTTCCACACCACTGGATCCGTGGACTACCTGTTGCACATCGCCGTCGCAAATACTGACGACCTCCGCAATTGGCTCCTGGACAACCTCGCCACGGATCCCGTAGTGGGCCACACGGAAACCACCATGGTCTTCCAGCACATACCGGGCAATCGCGGACCGCTGCCTGAGTAGTGCGCCGTGGCGGCGCAAACCGTCAGGAGCGAACAGCGCTCCGCAGCGAGATGACCGCGAGCGTGAACGCAGCAACTCCGCACAGGAGCGTGAAGCCCACGACGGCGGTCTGCAGGCCAAGTGCCGAGACAGCCATTCCCAGCCCAATAACGGGAACGGCGCTGCCCAAGTAGGTGATGACGTAGACGGTGCTGATGACCTGTGCATGGCGGGCGGCTTCAACCTTCCCGGCGACCTCGTTGAAGACCTGCCGGAACGCAATGCCCTGGCCCACGCCTGCCGTGATGCTCGCTGCCACCAGCAACCACGGGCTTGTCCAGGCGGCGGCAGCACCCACCAGGACAACCGAGACACCCAGGACGGCCAGCGCCACTGGAACCACAAAGCGTCCACGGGTACCAAGCAACTGGCTTAGCGCCGAAGCGCCCAGTGTGACTCCGGCGAGCAACCCGATCAGTGGCCGCGAGTCCACGTGGACCACACCGGCGAAGTATCCGGGTGCCAACGACAGGCAAAATCCGAAGACCGCGAAGCTCAGGAACCCGGTGGCGGCGGCCATCCAGAATGCCCCACGGGCATCGTGGGAGATCGATGGCTTCCGCGGGGCGAGGACCTTCAATGGCTTTGGACCTGCCGCCGGAGCTATCGCGGGGCGGGCCTTCAAGAGCCACAGGGGAATCAATGCTGCAAGCAGGACCGCCGAGTGAACGTAATAGGGAGTCCGGGTAGGGTCCGGCAGGAGTGACAAGAGTCCGCCGATGGCGGGACCAGCGGCCACGCCGCCTGCAGAGGAAAGCAACGTAAACCGTGAGGCCCACTCGGGTCGCTGTGGGAGAAGCTCCCGCAAAGCCGCAGAACTGGCTCCGGTTGCCAGTCCCACTGCAACTCCCTGAAGCGCCCTGCCCAAGGACAAGGCAACCAGCGAGCCGGCGTTGGCGAAGATCACGCCACCCACCAGTCCCACAAGAACGGCCAGGACCAACGCGGCCCGGCGCCCGATGTGGTCCGACCAGTGGCCGGCCACCATGAGGACACCGACCAGCGCCAGGACGTAGCTGGAGAATGCGACAGTCACATCCAATGACGTCATGCCGAGCCTGGCCTGCAACAGCGGATACAGCGGGGTGGCCAGGTTGGCGCCCACCAGCAAGGTGAAGATCACGACGCCGGTCAGGACCAGCCTGGCGGTGGTGGAGGCATCCCATCCCCAGCGGTCGGCGGTCACCGGACGCATGCGGAGTTCGCTCAAGACAGTCATTTCCATGCCTTCGGGCTCGGTGGCCGGATGGTGGGTTCCTTGTGGGAAGCACAATCCGGCAAAGTATTGGTGGCAACAGAATCTAATAGTGCTGATCTCCGGGCGATAAAAAGATGCAAAGATTGAGCAAAAGAATCAAAGTAGGACCACCCAAGTGAGCTGGAGTGACCATTTGAACACCCTAGACCCCATGGACCTGAAAATCCTCCTGGAACTCATCAAGGACCCCCGCATCCAAATCGCCGAGTTGAGCGATACTTTGGGCATTGCCCGCAATACAGCCCAGAGCCGGGTGAAGCGCCTCCTGCGGTCCGGAGTGCTGCATGCCGCGGGCAGGGAGGTGGACCTCGAGAAGGTGGGCTACGACGTCGTGGCTTTTGTCACCATTGAGGTGACACACCGCGAGCTCGACGGCGTCATAGGCGCCTTGCGCCTGATCCCCCAGGTCCTTGAAGTCCACGAAATTTCAGGGCGCGGCGACCTGTGGTGCCGCGTCGTGGCCACGGACACGCACAACCTGCAGTCGGCGCTGCGGTCTGTCCTTCGCACCAAAGGCGTCATCCGCACGGAAACCGTGCTCGCCCTCCATACCCACATTCCGTACCGGACAGAGCCGCTGATCGAACGGATGTCCGCAGCGCCAACACGGACAAGGCAGGAGAGCCAGAGCCCGGGTTCCCAGGCTCGAACAGACTAGGATTTCAGGAATGGATTGGCTCTCACACATCTCCCAAATCAACTGGTTCGCTGTACTTCTGGCCTTCGTCTCAAGCATGGTCATCGGCTTCGTTTGGTACATGCCGGCCGTGCTGGGCCGCAGGTGGATGCAAGCCATCGGCAAAACCGAAGACGACCTCAAGAACATTGAAGGCGGCGCAGGAATCTGGGTTCCCATGATGGCGGCCGCTGCCCTGACCAGCATCCTCCTGGCTGTGCTCATCAGCGCCCTGGAACTCAACAATTTCTGGGCCGGCGGTTTCTTCGCGCTCATCGCCGCCCTCGTCTTCCGCGCCGGCGGCCACGTGATCCACAATGGCTTCGCGGGCCGACCCACCGCAGTAACAGTGATTGATTCGGGCCACGACCTCGTTGCCATGACCATTGCGGGCGCCATCATCGGAGCCATGCAGTAGCGTTCAACCAGTGACCATCATTGACAACGCCGTATATGTAGACGGCGTCCGCACAGCCACACCGCACAGCCTTGAGCAAACGTTCGAGACCCTGGCGGAACACGGCGGCATGGCCTGGATCGGCTTGTACCGTCCCACGAAAGACGAGATGGCCGCCGTCGCCCAGGAATTCGGGCTCCACGACCTCGCCGTCGAAGACGCTGTGTCCGCGCACCAGCGGCCAAAGCTTGAGCGGTACGACCACAATCTGTTTACTGTCCTCCGCCCGGCCAGATACCTCGATGAAACCGAGACGGTGGAATTCGGCGAGCTGCACATCTTCACGGGGCCAAATTTCGTGGTGACCATCCGGCACGCTGAAACCGGAGGAGTCGCCCGGGTCCGGCACCGGCTGGAGACGCGTCCGGACCTTCTCTGCCATGGGCCTGAAGCTGTGCTGTACGCGCTCCTGGACCAGGTAGTGGATGACTACGCGCCGGTTGTGGCAGGTCTTGAGAACGACATCGACGAAATCGAAGACCAGCTCTTCAGCGGCGACAGCGCCGTTTCCCGCCGCATCTACGAACTTGCCCGTGAAGTGATCCAGTTCCAGCGGGCCATCCAACCCCTCCCGGACATGATGGCGCTTCTGGAAAAGGGATTCGAAAAGTATGGCGTGGACATTGAGCTGCAGCGCTCCCTCCGCGACGTCGAGGACCACGTTCAGCGGGTTATCTCCCGCGTGAACTCGTTCCGGGACCTGCTGCAGAACGCGCTCACCCTGGATGGCACGCTGACTGCCAACCGCCAAAACGAGGCCAGCGCCGCGCAGAACGAGCAAGTCAAGAAGATCTCCTCCTGGGCTGCCATCCTCTTTGCACCCTCCTTCGTGGCAGGTGTGTACGGGATGAACTTCGACCATATGCCCGAGCTGCACTGGGACTATGGCTATCCCTTGGCGGTGGGGCTCATGTTCGGTGCAGCCCTGCTCATGTACCTCATTTTCAAGCGCAAAGGCTGGCTGTGACGCCTCTGTTGAGGCCAGTTCCGGGTTCGGCCCGGGACACCCTGCGCACCTTGCTTGAGGGCCTGGAGCACGACGCCGGACGGGCGGGTTTTGAGCTTGAGCCCAGTCAGCGTCAGGCAGCCGAGCGGTTGGCGGCCTTCGGCGCCCAACTGACGGGCCGTCGTCGTGCGCTTTCCCGGAAGGCGCCGCGGAGCCTGTACCTTCATGGACCGGTGGGCCGGGGCAAGACCTGGTTGATGGACAGCTTCCATGGACGGTTGGACGCACGGAAACGGCGTGTCCACTTCCACGACTTCTTCCGCAGCCTGCACGCCGGAACCCATGGTTTGGAGACCGGCAACGGAACAGCCATCCAGCAGTCCGTGGATGCGCTGCTCGATGGCATCGACGTGCTGTTCTTTGACGAATTCCATGTCCATGACGTTGGCGATGGCATGTTTATTGCCCGGTTGTTGCGTTCAGCTGCGCAGCGTCGCATCCCCCTGGTGGTGACCTCGAACTACGCCCCGGAGGAACTCCTGCCCAATCCCCTCTGGCATGAGCATTTCCTTCCCACCATCGAGGCCATCAAAGAAATGATGGACATCGTGGAAATCAGCGGTGCCTCGGACTTCCGCCGGTTTCCAGCGAAGGGAACGGCTCCCGCCACCGGGTTTGATGCGTTCCGCTCGGGTCGGATCATCTCCCCCGGCACCGCCGGGCAGTTGGGGCGCCTGGGCCTATTCAGGCCGGCACCGTCACAAAGCCGCGTGCTGACCCCCACCACCCAACCGGTGGTGGTCAGGAATTCGGACCCCGATCTCCTCTGGGTGGATTTTGAGGAACTCTGCGGCGGGCTGACTTCAACAGCGGACTTCCTGGTGTTGGCCGGGACCTACAAGACCTGGGTGATCGACAACGTCCCCTCCCCTGCAGGGAATGACCCGGCCTCGGCACCTGCCTGGCAGCGTTTCAGCAACGTGGTGGACGTGCTGCACGACCAGGACATCACGCTGTTCCTGATCGGCAAGGGACCTTTGGACTTCGATATTGAGGCGTCCGGTGGTGATTCATCTGTTTTGCCGGTGGACCTGGCACGGATAGCGAGTCGGCTGTCCTTGTTGGGACGCTTCCAGGACCACGATGGCGCGGACACTCCCCCGGGCAATTTACCGGGCGGTGGCCATGGCACTCTCCCGGGCAACGAAAAGGCCGCCGGAAGCTAAGCTTCCGGCGGCCCCTTCGAACGATGCAGGGCTTGCGCTTAGATGACGCCGCCGGCTGCGGACGGGGCGCCAGCGTCCTGTCCGCCGTCGCCGACGGTTTCGCGGGCGACGTAGTTCTCGATGTCGAAGAGGTTCTCGGCCCGCTCCGTGATGTTGAGCAACGTGGTCATGGAAGCTACTTCCTCAACCTGCTCCTTCAGGAACCAGAGCATGAACTGCTCGCCCAAAGCATCTCCCTCGGCGCGGGCAACGCGGAACATCTCCTCGATGTTCCGGGTGACTTCCTTTTCCTGCTCCAAGGCCAGCGCGATGGGTTCCTTGGCGTTGGTGAAGTTGTTGCGGACGGGGGCAATGCCCGGGATCTCCACGTGCACGTTGCGGTCCAGCATGTACTGGACCATCATCATGGCGTGGTTGCGCTCCTCAAGGGATTGACGGTAGAAGTGCCGGGCGAGCTGCGGCAAGTCTTCACCATCAAAGTACACAGCTACTGCGATGTATTGCTGGGAGGCGGCAAACTCGTTCGCGACCTGGGCGGACAACAGCTCATTGAAAGTCTTCTTAGCCATGGCTCGATCCTACAGGCGGACCATGCCTCTTCCGGTGGTGAGGTTCGCCACTGCTCAGGGCAGCACCATGCTGATCCACACACCCGCTGTGGCCGCCAGGACGCTCACCGCCATGGTCCCCAACCCATTGATGACCGCCAACGCCGTGCGCCCGCTTTGAACCAGCCGGATCGTCTCAAGGCTGGCAGTGCTGAAGGTTGTGTAGCCGCCCAGGAAACCTGTTCCCAGAATGAGGAGGAGGGAATCCGGTGCCTGCCCACGCATGACCAGTCCACCCAGGAAACCCAACAGCAGCGAACCCGAGACATTGATGGCCACGGTGCCCCACGGGAAGGCAGTCTTCAGGCGTGCCCGGAGGAAGCCATCGACGACGAACCGTACCGCCGCGCCCAGCCCACCTGCCAGGGCAAGAAAGATGACCGTCACGATCGAGGCCCCATTCCGCGCCTGTGGTGCCAGGCGCCCACCCAGATACCGGCAGTGGTTGCTGCGGCCCCGCCCAACAAGCTCGCCGCGAGGTACCCTGCTGCGGCAGTAGCCGCCCCGGCAGTAAACAGGTGCACTGCGTCCAAGGCCAGCGTGCTGTAGGTGGTGTAGGCACCCAGGAAACCCGTACCCAAGGCGAGCCGCAGGACCTGGCGGTTGCCGACGTCGGGCCCCCTGCGGGAAAGTCCCTCAAGCAGCGCGCCCAAGGCCAGGGCCCCCGAAAGGTTGATGAGCAGGGTGGGAAGCGGCCACGCACCGGGCGCGGGAATCACCAGCCCCAGGCCGTACCGCGCCAATGCTCCGAACACCCCGCCTGCTGCCACGATCGCGATGAACTTGCCCCGGAGATGGACGGAGCTGTGCTCTTTAGTCCTCGGCATCGTCGGTGGGGATCCGGGGATTGACGGGGACAACCAGCACGGGCCGTTCCTGGCGGTGGAACAAGTGGCGGGCCACCGAGCCAGCTGTCAGTTCCTTCATCGCCGCGGCCAGCTTGTGCTCACGGGTACCCACCACGATCATGGACGCTCCGGTGTCCTCCGCTTCACGGGCCAAGGCGCGGGCAGGCTCCCCCGCCAGATGGACCAGCGACCATTGAACTGGCGTGCCGTCCAAATAATCGTGGAGGGCTTTGGTGAGGGATTCGGGAATCGCGTGAGGATCCTCATCAACCCCATCGGGGTCGATCGGCGCGGCCGGCCCCCCAGTGGTGCCGTCCACCGGATACACCGTAACGTCCGCGTAGGCGCACACCAGCGGAAGCCCGGCGCTGGCTGCAACACTTGCCGCTTGTTCGAGGACCACTGGGTGTTGCCCCGGCATGACGCCAACCAGGATGGGGCCGGCCGCACTCGTGGGGGCCTCGGAACGCGGAGCGGGAGTCTCTGTCACAGGGAAAGTCTACGGCGTGGTACTGACGCTGCCCGGTGAGGGAAATGCTGCTCAGTGAAGGAGTCGATATTAGGCCCCTCCCGATTAGCGGCGGGCCCGGATCTCAGGGCCGGCTCCGGCCCGACCATAGCCCGTACAGCAAGGGGAGGACGGAGCCGATCATCAGCACGTTGCCCAATCCGGGATCGTCCGCCCGCAGGATGGCTCCGGCAATCAGCAACGCGCCGAAAACCAGCGCCGCGACTGCCCGTCGGGCCGTCAGGAGAAGCCGCGCAATCTGGCGCTCCAGGCGTCGGTTGCCCACCTGGAGCGAACCTTCTTCTGCCCGCGTCACCAGCCCGTCCAGCCTCTTGGGCAGGCGCAGGGCTATGGCGGCGGCTTCGAGCGTTTGGGATGCGACATCGTTAATCAGGTTGCCGCGCTCGTCCCGCAGCAACTGTGCAGCGTATGGTTCAACGGAGTCCCACAGGTTGAAGCGGGCATCCAGCGAGCTGCACACTCCCGAGGTCAGTGACATGGCCCTGATGATGAGCAGGAAGTTCTCGGGCAGCTGGAAGGGAAGGGAGCGGATCACGCTGCCGAACTCATTGCCGAATTCGCGGAACTCCCTCGGGTCAACATCGCGAAGCTCGGCGAAACCCATGCCGCCAAACCGGGCAAAGAGTTGCGTCATGGCCCGTTCAAGCTCCGCGGTATCGGCAGACTTCATCAGCACTCCCACATCACTGATGGCGGTCACCATGCCCTTGCCGTCCCTTGAGGCAGCGGCGATGAGGAGCTTCCGGAGGCCGCTGCGTGTCTTGACCGGGACCTCACCCATCATGCCGAAGTCAATAAACGTCAGCTTCCAGGGATGTTCGCTGGATGGATCATTGGACGGCGTGACGAAGATATTGCCGGGATGGGGGTCGGCATGGAAGAAACCGTTGGTGAACAACTGCTCAAACATCACCGAAGCGAATACCGGTGCCACCTCGGACGGGTCGATGCCGGCCAGGCGAAGCGAACCGGCGTCGGTGATCTTGATGGCGGTGACATCTTCGAGGGTGAGCACACGGCGGGTGGTCCGCTCCCAGACCACTGCAGGGACCGTCACCCGTGCGTCGTGGGCGAAGTCAGCAGCAAAACGCTCGGAGTTGGCTGCCTCATTCAAGTAGTCGATTTCCTCGAGGCTGGTCTGCGCAAATTCCTTGATGAGGGCGGGCACATCTGCCCGGTTGGAGACGAGGCGTATACGGCTCAGCCAGCCTCCCACCTTGCGCAACGCAGCGAGATCGACGTCGACAATCCCGGCGATGCCGGGCCGCTGCACCTTGAAGACCACACTGCTGAGGCCAGTGTCCTCGGCATTGCCGGCCAGGAGCTTGGCCCGGTGCGCCTGTCCCAGTGATGCAGCCGCGATTGGCGTCTCCTCGACAGAGGCAAAGACCGATTCCAAGGGCGCGCCAAGTTCGGCCTCGGCCAAGGCCCGGATGGCGGGAAACGGAACCGGCGGAACTTCGTCCTGAAGCCCTTCCAGCTCTGCGGTAATTTCCGGTGGCAGCACATCAAGCCTGGACGACATGAACTGGCCAACCTTGATCATCAGTCCCCCGAGGTCCACCGCAAGGCCATGAAATCGCCGGGCGAAGCGCCGCATCCTGGCAGCACGGTTCCGTTCGGTCAGGCGGCGCAAGCCCACCCTGGGCAGGAACAGCTCAAACCACCATGTGACCGCCAAATGCCACGCGGCGAATCGCAGAATCCGACGATAGCGGGCACGGGGATTACCTGTGCCGCTCGTGGAATCAATCCGTTCGGGCCGAACCGACGTCACCCCTTCAGTCCTGGGCGAGGATCGAATACAGGCGGCGGCGGGCCTCCTCAAGCACCGTCACAGCCTCCTGAACTTGCTTCGGCGTTCCGGTACGGCCAACCTGTGCCGCGGCCTGCGCCAGGTCCACTCCTGCCTTGGGCAATGCGGCGAAGCCCGGGCTTGATGGTGTACCCAGGGAATCCCAGGGTGCGGACGTCTCAGACCCTGCCACGTCTTCCCGCCCGGCTTCGGTCAGGGAGTAGATTTTGCGTCCGCTGGATTCCTCGGCGCTGACGAAGCCCTCGTCTGCCAGCAGTTGCAGTGTGGGATAGACCGAACCAGCACTCGGCTTCCAGCTGCCGCCGCTGCGCTCCTCGATTTCATGAATGATCTGGTAACCGTGCATAGGACGCTCAGCGAGGAGGGCAAGGATCGCCGTTCGCAGTTCGCCGCGGCCGGCGCGGGTTCCTGAACGTTTCTCGAACCGGGAACGGAACTCTTCAACGGCCTGCCACATGCCGTCCAGGTTGTTGCCCATAAATCCGTTTGCAGGGAATGAATTGTGCATCAAGCTCACCTCAATCAATCGCGAACGATACTAAACGATAGTTAACGATATACCCCCGCGCGGTTCCAAAACAACGAAAAAGGACCATCCATGGGAAACGAGGAGGCCGTGGTCCTCAAGCCTCAGGTCCTTGTGGGCAGGGCCGGACAGCACTTCTGGGGTGATGCCGTCCGGCCCCCGCTGCGGAACCTTGGGGCAGCCCCGGCGAACGAGGGGGATCATTGGCCGACGCGTGGGCTCCGCTGGGTTCAGTAAAGGCGAAACGGAGGGGTGGGCACACGAGTAGTTGGTACTCGTCTTTTGCTTGCCCGGGAAGGGGCCACTACTTGCCGGGCATGAAGGCCGGAGGGCTAAATGTGGAGCTCAGGAGAGACCAGCGGCCGCGGCGTGCAGCTGCACCATGAGCCCACCGACCAAAGTCCAGTGAGTGGACGGCAGTGCCCTGGCCAGTTCCACACACTGTGGCCACGGAGTTCCCCAACCTCCCGGAGGAACGGGCACGTCCCAGGACTCGCGGACACCTGCTGGTTCGGCGGCGTCAAGTCCCGCCTCAGACATGGAGAAGGCCATTGATGACACGTTGCCCGGCGCTGCGTTCGCGGGTCGCCAACGAGCCCATGAGATCTACGGCGATCGCCGCCACCGGCGCCCGCCCGTCGACGAAGGGTTCGCCCAAATCGACTTCATGAATGATGGCGTTGCCGTCGGGATCTTTGACCAGGCCGAACGCGTCCGCGAGGGCGGAGACGTCTCCGCTCATGACGTAGCCTTCGGCAGTCCCGCTCCCACCTGCCATCCCGAAGGTCCCTGCAATGGACTCCTCGCGCATGGCCGATGCACCACTGGGGATCAGATGATCGTTAAGTGCCGCCAGCCCGTCCGAGGTCGCCCTATAGCGATGGGTTTTGTCCTTGTTCCGGGCAAGAACAAAAACGGCGTCGGCGTCCAACTCACGCAACCGGCTCTTCAACCGGGACTTCTCCGAGGCACTGATCCAAGTGGGGTTCTGGCCAGAGAGCAGCGCCAAGGCAGCCCAGGCAGTCCTGGCCGTCCAAGCACGGCCACGACGGGTGCCGGCGATGGCCAAGCGCTCCACCGACGACCGATCGATGAGCAACATACGGCCAGCCCTGCCACTGGCCGTCAACTGTCCAGAGTCGACCAGGTCATGAACTGAGGCACGAGTAATGCCAAGCCTGCCCCCGACCTCCGCGACAGTCATCTCCTTCTTGTACATACACTAAACCCTACAGTCGTGGGGCTTAGTGTCAATAGTTGAAGATGAGCGACAGACGCTCGGAGTTTGCAGCGGGCATCCACCGTCTCGGAAGCTTGTTGTGGGTGAGCGCTACGGCGACGACCCACAGCACGGAAGGTTCGACGGCAGGCACACAGAGCAGAAGGGCTCTGGCATTTTTCGACACGGATGCCGCGTCGAAGACCTCCGGGATTCGTAACTGGTGACAGGTCAAGAAGCACCGCCATCTGTGGAGCTAAGGAGATTCGAACTCCTGACCTCTTCGATGCGAACGAAGCGCTCTACCAACTGAGCTATAGCCCCTGGACCAGTCCGTATCCGACCGGCCAGTGTCCCTAGGCTACAAACTTTCCCGACGCTTTTCCAACCACGACACGAACGTCTCCCTACCATCCTTCTGCCCCGGGATCAGGTTGTTGCCGGCACGGAGGAACGCACCCATGGCACCGGGCAGCGGCACCTCCAGGATCCGGCCACGCGTGCCGGTGACCCTTTTCCATGACTCCGCCATCTTCCGCATGGTGAGCAATTCCGGGCCAACTACCGTCCGCAGACGGTGACGGTCCGGAGACGCGCTCTCCAAAGCGGCATCGAGCAAGGCTGCGGCAACGTCCACCGGAGAGATCGTCTGGAAGCTGGCACCCCTGAACACAGGAATCAGGCGCACCTTCGCTCCAGCGGCAAAAATCGCCGCAACCAAGCCGTGGAACTGAGATGCCCGGACCACCACGGTCTCCATCGGTGACTCAGCGTACTTGCGCTCTTTGGCAGCCTTGGACGCGTAGTAGGAGTAGGTGCTCTTGTCACAGTTGATGATGGACAGCACCACCGCCCTTCCGACCCCCGCACGGTGTGCCAAGGCAAGAAGCCGGGCACCGCCGTCGGCGAATTTCTTACGGGCTTTGCCAAGCTGCCCTTCAAGGCAGTCGATAACGACGTCGGCACCCGCCAATGCGGTTGCCAGCCCTTCGCCGGTGGTGACGTCGCCCGCAAGGTAGGTGACGCCGTCGTGATACTTCGCTGAGCCGGGAGGCGCCACGTGGCGGGACAAAGAGATCACCGTGTGACCGGCAGCAGAAGCAAGCCGGACAACTTCCTTTCCGACCTGGCCTGTACCGCCCGCGACACAGATGATGGCCATGCGGGACTAAGCGCGGCGGCGCTGCAGGACGTCGTCCAGGTTGCTGAGCGCGCTCTGGCTTTTAGCGGACGGCGCTGCCGTGGGCTCCGCTGGTTCTGCACTTTGCTTCAGGACCGGCTTGCCCACGGGCTTGGGAGCTTCCGGAAGGTCCAGGGGCTCGGGCGCAGGCCTCTGAGCCTTCGCGGCCTCAACATAGGTGGGCTTGGGGACGGCGACAGGCTCCCAGCTGGAACCCTTGGCGTTTTCGGCGGCTTGCGCCGAGGTGTCCCCTGCGGCGACGGCAACAGCCAGCGCGGCCTGGCGGAGTTCAACAGCAGACAAACGCGCAGCTTCACGGCTGGCGGCTTCGGCGTCGAAGACCGTAGTCTCCTTCGCCTCGACAACTGGTTCCTTCGGCAAGTAGCGTGCGGGCGTCGGGATGGGCGCCGCCTGTGCGGCTCGGCGGGCCCGGCGTTCGCGAAGATCCCGGAGGGCGAGCTTGCGCAAAGTCACGACGGCGAGCACCGCACCAATGAAGGACACCAACGGCAGCCAGAACGACCCCGCACCGAAAATGAGGAGGATGCCCGAAACCGCCGCAGTCACCAGCAAGGCAAGACCTGCCAATGCCAAGGTCAGGCGGGCATAGCGGATGGTGAAGGGAGTGGTCGGCGCTGGCCGAAGCGACGACTCAGTCACGCGGGATTCCTGGGGCGACGCCGGTGCTTTGCTGTGCATGGTCTCCATCGGTTTCTCCTGCTGAGGTGCCAAAGTCAATACCACCCCTGCCTGCGGTTCGTCTGGTTCGTCGTCGATCGCCTCTGCTGGAACAGTGGCCGTTTGGACTTGTTGGCGCCTGTTCCGGAGAACGTAGGGCGCCACCCAGACCATCCACAGCGCAACAGTGACCACGAGTATCACTGAGCTGCTGAGAGGGAAGTCCACATTCAAAACCGTAGAAGCAAATCACCGGGTGCACCGGCATTGCGGCCGGTGTGTCGTCGTCGAGTCCGCAAATGACTGGATATACGGACAAAACGGCCCATGACCTGCCCGTTTATCCCCTGAGCCACCGACGTAGCAGGCCTTCAGGAACCTCGTCCGCTGTCAAGGCGAAGGAGCGGTGGTCAGCCCATTCGCCGTTGATGTGCAGGTACCGTTCCCGATACCCCTCATCGCGGAAACCGAGCTTCTCAACTACCCGTAAGCTGGGTTTGTTTTCGGGCCTGATGTTGATTTCCATCCGGTGAAGGCCCAACACCTTGAAGCAGTGATCGGTTGCCATGGCCACCGCTGTCGGAGCAATACCCTGCCCCGCCCGGCCCTTATCCACCCAGTAACCCAGCGTGGCCATCATGGCCGATCCCCAAATAATGGAAGAAACGGTCAGCTGCCCGACGATGAGCGGCTCCCGGAATCCCGGGGTCCTTTCAACAATGAGGAAAGGCAACGCAGTGGACTGGCGCGCCTGGTAGTTCAGCGAGGCCACCATCTGCCGATAGCTGGGCAGGCGCCCACCCGGTGCCGGGTTGGACGCCTCCCAGGGAGCAAGCCATTCGCTGTTCCGCGAACGGACTTCGGACCACTCCCGCTTATCGCGGTATCGGATGGGGCGAAGAAGCAGGTCTCCGCTTTCCAGCGTCACCGGCCAGATCGCAGAGCCGTACATCCTGAGGTTACTTGGGAAGCGAGGCAGTGAAGGTCGGCAGCCACTCACGCAGTTCAGGACCAAGGTCCTCGCGTTCGCAGGCAAGCTCGATGCAGGCCTTGAGGTAGCTGAGTTTATCGCCGGTGTCGTAACGGCGGCCCCGGAAGACAACGCCGTACACGCCGTAGCCTTCACCTTCACCGGCCGCAAGGACCTCAAGGGCGTCAGTCAGCTGGATCTCCCCGCCACGGCCTGGAGCTGTATTCTCCAGGACGTCAAACACGGCCGGGTGCAGCACGTAGCGCCCGATCACGGCAAGGTTGGACGGCGCTTCTTCCGGGGAAGGCTTCTCCACGAGCTGCTTGATGCGGACGTAGCCGTCCTCGCCGATCTCTTCGACGTCGGCGCAACCGTAGGCGCTGATCTTGGAGGGCTCCACCTCGATGAGCGCAACCACGGACCCGCCGGTCTTCTGCTGGACGGCGATCATGTCGCTCAGGAGGTTGTCGCGGGCGTCAATGAGGTCATCACCCAGGAGAACAGCAAAGGGCTCGTGGCCGACGTGCTGCTTTGCACGAAGGACTGCATGGCCGAGGCCGTTGGGGTCGCCTTGGCGGACGTAGTGGATGTCACCGAGGTTGGTGGCGGACTGGATGGCCTCAAGCTTGGCGGTATCGCCCTTTTCGGCCAGCGTCGCTTCCAGCGCCGGCACGCGGTCGAAATGATCCTCCAGGGCGCGCTTGCTGCGCCCGGTGATCATCAGGACGTCGTGCAGGCCAACCTTGACCGCTTCTTCGACGACGTACTGGATGGCTGGCTTGTCAACCACGGGCAGCATTTCCTTCGGCATCGCCTTTGTTGCAGGCAGGAACCGGGTGCCAAGACCCGCTGCGGGGATGACGGCCTTACGGACAGCATTGTTATCGAGAGTCACCGGACTAATGTAACGGAAGGAACACATCATCGGCTAAACCCTCGCCGCGCCGGGAAGACTTTTCTGTGGACCCGATGGCAGCTTCTGTTGCCGGACCAGCACCAGGCGAACCTCACGATCGGACACCCATGGCATCGAAGGAAGACATCCGCAGCACCCGGCGCCTCCACCGGCGGGGCCTCACCCCCGAGCAGATTGCCGCCGCAGGCACGTCCCTTGCACAGCATGGAACGGCATGGGCCGCAGCAGCCACTTCGGGCGCACCGGCCACTTTTGCCGTCTACGTGGGCGTCGCATTCGAGCCACCCACCATGCCCCTCATCCACTCCCTGCACGAGGCAGGGCACCGCATCCTCCTTCCCGTTTGCGAGCCCGGCAGGCAGTTGAGCTGGGTCTACTGGACGCCGTCCACCGTCTTTGTCCGTTCGGCCTATGCCCCTATTGACGAACCCGAGGGTGAACGCCTGGAAAGCCAGGTTGTGGCAGGAGCCGCCGGAATCTTCATGCCCGCCACGGCTGTGGACAGGGACGGCAACCGGATTGGCCAGGGCGGGGGCTACTACGATCGGCTCCTCCAGGGCCTGGACACTTCGGGCTCGCGGCCGCCCACCATTGCGGTGGTGTACGACGACGACCTCTTGCCGGAAGGTTCGATTCCCGCCGAAGCCTTCGACCGCCCCGTGCGGGAGGTGTTGACGCCAGCCGGCGTGGTCAAACTCCACAGCCGGGCAGAGGACAGCAGAACGGCGGACCCGGGCACCGCTGGAAGAACAGCCTGAGGACACTGCCTGCTGGTGAGGTCCGGCACATCTGCTGGCGCATCGGACGGAGCCGGATGATAGAATTGGCACTCAGGCCCTGCGACTGCTAATGCGAAGTAAAATCTTCGCCACGCTGCACAGGACCTGAACTTTGTCCTGAAGGAGGAACTCAGTGCCCACATACGCATACGCCTGCAAAGACTGTGACCATGCCTTTGACATCGTCCAGTCATTCTCTGACAGCTCCCTGACGGAGTGCCCTGAGTGCAAAGGCGCCCTTCGCAAGAAGTTCAACAGCGTCGGCGTCGTCTTCAAGGGCTCAGGTTTCTACCGGACTGATTCCCGTGACGCCAAGGGAAGCACCGTCTCAGCGGCACCGGCAGCACCCGCTGCGGCATCTTCTGCGCCTGCAGCCACCCCGGCCCCCGCAGCTGCTGCGAGCTGAGTCCCCACCTTTTCCACATACGCCGCTGGGTCCCTGTCAGGTGTGCCGGCGCGTGGCTAGCGTGGCGTCATGCCACAACAGTCTCGAAGCGCCCTCCTTGCCCGCGCCCGTCGATCAGCGTCAGCAACCACCGGTCCTTCGCGCCCGGTTCCCTCCGCGAATCCTGGGCACCAATCTCCGGGCCGTAACATGCCCACGAGGTTCCATCGCCCGCCGGATCATTCCACCCCTCGGGGCAGGCGGCGAAGGATTGGCTCGTGGATTGCCCGGAACAGGCGCCTCACCGTTGCCCTCCTGCTGTGCTTGGCCGCCGGCATCGCAGTCCAACAACTGACCCCGGCCCCGGAGCTGCAGGTCAGCGTTTTGGTGGCCGCCCGCGACCTCCCAACGGGAGCTACTCTCGCTGAGTCTGACTTCACCACCATGGGCATACCCCGTGACTTCGCCCTCACCGGGGCGATCTCGGATGGCGGGGCCCTTGTTGGCCGCCAGTTGGCTGCACCTTTGAACCGGGGTCAGATTCCCACGGAATCCAGCCTTCTGGGCCCCGGGCTCCTCACCGGATCACCGGTGGGCACGGCGGCCGTTCCCCTGCGGATGGCCGACCCGTCCTCCATCCAGCTGCTCTCCCCCGGCCAGTTGGTCACCGTGGTCCTGACATCGTCCGGTTCCTACGACGAATCACGGCAAACCCAGGTACTGGCAGGTCCGGTACCTGTGCTCTGGACCTCAGCACACGGCGGCAAAGCCGGCGAATGGTTGGGCACCAACGACACCGAAGGACTTGTGGTGGTAGCCGCGGATCCCCAACAAGCAGAAAAGCTTGCCGGCGCATCTACGCAAGGCAAGCTTTTCTTTGTTCTGGTCACCCCGTGACGGGCGATCCACATGGTGGCGGAAGATCAGCCCCAGTGCGGAGGCTTTTGTTCCTTCAACCACTGCTCATGGTCGTAGCCGGACTCGTCTCCCCATCGGCGGGGATCATCTTCCGCGGCTTTGGTGGGAAGAATGCCACTCACGCCGGGCTTGGCTGCCGCACTCCTGGCCTCCGAAGCCTCATCATCGGCATCGGCGGCCGGTTCGGCAGATTCGACCCCAACCTCGTCTTCGGGACCGGTTGCTTGTTCCATCAGTACTGCTTCTTTCCCGTTGTCTGCGTAGCTGTCTTCGTTTCCGGCAGCTTCGCCAGGCTGAACCTGGTCCTCCCGTGCCGGACTCGGAGCAAATGTGGGCTGCCCTTTGTCCGCACTCAATTGTTCAACGTCCATGTCCAGGAAGCCATGCTCCGGCGACGTCGACCGCGGAATGTGGTTCTCCAGCCCAAGGTAAGATCCGATGCGATCCGCGCAGGATGAAGGGTCCGTAAAGACCTCGATGGTCCACAGGGACATGTACCGCCACCCCATGCGCTCCAGCAGTTGCGGACGCAGCCGGCTGCGTTCGCGGACACTCATCCGGCGATAGCGCTCGGTTCCATCGGATTCGATGGCAACGGGTGTGGGGATTTCCGCTCCCTCCCGGCCAATCGTATGAACGGGATCAGCGGCAGCAGCAATGTCCAGCACGCCATCATAGAGATGCCATACACGGGCACCGCGGGCCCTCAGTCGTTCTCCAAGGTCAGCCACCAAAGGATCTTCGCCAAGAGCCTGCTCACTGGCAACAGCACGGGAAGCGGGGGTACCAAGATTGCTGTTTCCCGAAAGCTCCCTGTCCAGCAGCTCGTAGAAGTCCACGGCGCCGTGAGCCAGCCGGTCAAGGTCAAGGTCCTCGGGACGGAAGCAGCTCAGGACATGCATCGAACGCCTTGCACGGGTCATGGCCAAGGCGAACCGGTTACGGCCACCTTCAGCGGACAGCGGCCCGAAAGAGTGCAGTGCCCGGCCGTGCGGGGTGCGCCCGTATCCGAGGGAGAAGATCACGTGGTCCCTCACCAGGCCTTGGGCACGCTCCAGGTCCACCACACGGAAAGACTCGGGGCCGGCGCCAAAGAAGGTGGACAGCAACGGATGGTTGGGCAGTTGCAGCCTGATCGCCTCGCCGATGCGGGCAGCATGGCGCAGGCTGGCCGTCACAACCGCCAACGACGTGCGGGGCCGCAGCCTGGCATGTTCGAACACAAGGTCCACCACGCGGTTGACCTCTGCTGTCACGGATTCGACGCCCTCGTGGTCAGCCCCGGGAAGGCCAGTGCCGTCGGGAATGTACTCCACCAGGATGGAGCGGTCCAGCCCTGTGACGGAGTTCCCGTCGGGCAGGCGGCGCAGGCCCCCGTCGTAATAGTTTTTGCTCAGCTGAAGGATCAGGTCCTCGTCCACTGCCCGGTACACCCAGTTCAGCTGCCAGGTTGGCAGGACCCTTGCCAGTGCTTTGAAGGCGCTGTCGACGTTCTCGTGGCTTGCAACGCCGGCAACCGGCGGCTCCACGGCAACGCTGAAGGTCCGTGCATGGGCAATCTTCGCATCACCGAAGGCCACCACTTGCTTGGCCCTGGCAATGGCCGGAAGGACAGCCTGCAGCGAGGTGGATTCGGCGTCAATCACCACCACGGCGTCAAACTTTTGCTCGGCGGGAAGAACACCGGTCAGGAGGTAGGGGCTGACCGACCACACAGGCACAAGCAGCGGCACCAGGTCCGGCGCCTGGGCACTGAGCGCAGGCAACGTGACCCGGCCGTCCTTCAGCAGGGCACGCAGCAACTCCGCCTGCCTTGGATGCTCTTGGAGCCCCTGGCGCCATTTCTGCGCCAACTGCCACCGGAGGCGGGCGGCACCGCTGGCGATGTGCGCCTGGTCTGCAAGCCGGTATTCGGCTTCAAGGCGACGCAGGGAATCGCCGTCGGACATAGCCAGGTAGTCGTCCCCGCTGATCATGGCTTCCAAAGCGGACTGCCACCAGGCCAGGTCCAGTTCGGCGGCCACGGAAGCGGCAGGAACTTCGCGGGCAGCCAGGTCGGACAACAATTCACCGAGTCCGTGCTCGCGCATTTCCTCGATGAGGAGGGTCCGTTCGGGAAGGGTCTCCAGTGTTGCCGTGTCTGCAACAAGCCGTTCCAACCGCTCCATGAGTTCCAGATACGGGGTCCCGTGCAGGGAGCCACCGGCGCTGGTGTGCTTGAGCGAGGCACCGAGGCGGTGCAGGACATCGTCAAGTTCCCGGTAAAGGACACCCAGGTCAGCGAGCCCGGAAGGCACTGCGGGGTGGCGCTGAGTGGTTGCATAGCCTGCCCACAGGGCCCTCTGCTCCTGAACCAGGACAAGGGAACTGTGCAGATCGGCGATGTGCACGCCGGGCCGCACGTATTCCTTCGCTACCCGGCGCAGGCGGGACCGCTGCATGGAGGGCATCTCCAGGTTCCGCTCCCGGCGCCAGGCGGAGCTGGCGGTCGCGGAAATAAGGTCATGTACCGGCCGGTCGAAGATATCGGGGGTGAACTTATCCAGGCTCTCCCGGACGGCGATGAGCAGTTCGAGCTGTGCACCCCATTCGGTGAAAGTATCGCCCAGCCGGATTTCAGCGTGGTCGGAAACCTGCTTCATCCTGTCCCGCAGGACAGGAAGCTTCTCCTCTGCCAGGCGCGCGAGTTGTTGGGCTTCTTCGGTCTCCTTGCGCGTGACCAGGCGTGCGCCGTACCAAGGGCTGGAAGTGGACGCCCGGCTGAAGCTGCCGAGCTCCGCTGCCCGGCGCAGGCGGCCTGCCAGTTCCTCCCGGTCCTTGATGTTGTCCAGGACGCTGCGCTTGAGGCGGACAGTGGTGGAAGGCGCGGGGTGGATGGATGTCAGCTCTGCCAGTGACTGCATGGCCTGGTAGGGAGAGCACCCCCACCGTTCACGGACGTTGTGCAGCGAGGCCACATGGTCCATCAAGGCGTGGCGGTGCCCGGTCAACGTCTGGTGCAGATTGCCCAGCTGGGGTTCAAGCGCTTTTTCGTTGCGCATGATGGCCCGGACCAATTGGCCCTTGAGCTGCTGCGGAGTGGTCCCGTTGCCGGGGCGGAACAGCATGGAGTCAAGGCCGAGCGATTCCAGATGCGCGGAGAGTCCTGCCAGGCTGGACTGCCTGTCACCTACCACCAGCACGGATTTACCCTCGCTGACCAGCGCACCGATCGCATTGATGGCGGTTTGGGTCTGCCCGCTGCCCGGCGGGGTGCTGACAACCAGGGAATCCCCGGCGCGGACGGCATCCACAACGTACTGCTGGTCCGTGTCGGCGTCCAACAGCAGGAGTTCATCCGCCGGATCACGAAGATCGAGGCTGGGGAACCGGCCGGCTTTGATCGGCTCAGGCTCAATGTCACCACCGTTGGCTGCAACAGCAAGCGCCGCAACGGTGGGATTGTTCATGTTGATCCATGGATCATCGAGGTTGCCCGACAGGTCAGCCAGGGTGGTGACCAGCAAGTTGAACTCCACCTCGGCACCGTGAATCGGCTGGACGAGTGTTGCCAGCCGGTCCAGCACCGGCTGGGGATCGAAACGCGCGGTGTTATAGGCCATGCGGGCCACTGCGTTGACGTCGAAGACGATGCCATGGACCGATTTCAGGTGGCGGACCAAGGCAGGATTCATCCGTGCCTGCTCGGTGAGCTGAAGCTCGAAGTCGTCTTCGCCCGGCCTGATGGTCAGGATGATCGAAGCGAGCATGACGGGTGCGGAAACGCGTTGGGGCTTTCCACCAACAGCAGAGGTCCACACTACGGTCCCTGCCGACAAATAACCGGCCTCAATACCGCGATCGTTGCTCAGCTCGAAGATCTTGGACCTGATATTGCGGGCGGCGCGGGCTGCCACCAAGTACTGCTGCCTGTCCCGGATCAAGGTGGACAGGCGCGTCCTTCGACCTGCCAGCAACTGCGCCAACCCCGAGGGGTGCGCGTTGCTGAGATCGATGGCGCCCTCCGGCGTCTTGACGAAACGCAGCATCGTGTCCGCCCCGGTGACGGGCTTAAGACCAGACAGCCATTTACGGAGCTCTTCGGAACCCTCTTCCTGGCCTTGACCTAGTGACACAACTTCTGCCTTCTTTTCTGTACTAGCTTTAGACGCCTTGGACCATACCGGCATACCTTCGAGGGTAGCGGGAATACCTTGGCAGTCCGGACCGCAACGCTGTTCCGACGCGAAATTGGCCGTCATTTCACAGGTGCCTGCCAAATTGCGGGGACCACGGCACTACGGGGGTCCAAGCAAAATGGCCGGCCTCCAAAGGAAGCCGGCCACTTTAGAATGCTATTCCCACTCGATGGTTCCCGGTGGCTTGCTGGTGACGTCCAGCACCACGCGGTTCACTCCATCAACTTCGTTGGTGATGCGGTTGGAGATCCGGGCGAGGAGGTCATAAGGCAACCGCGACCAGTCCGCCGTCATGGCATCCTCGGAGGACACCGGTCGCAGCACGATCGGGTGGCCATACGTACGGCCATCACCCTGGACACCAACACTGCGGACATCGGCCAGGAGGACAACCGGCATCTGCCAGACGTCGTTATCCAACCCTGCGGCCGTGAGTTCGGCGCGGGCAATGGCATCGGCCTTGCGCAGCAGGTCCAGGCGTTCCTTGGTTACTTCGCCTACGATACGGATTCCAAGGCCCGGGCCCGGGAACGGCTGGCGTCCGACGATTTCCTGCGGCAGACCAAGCTGGGCACCAACAGCGCGCACTTCATCCTTGAACAAGGCCCGCAGCGGCTCGACGAGCTCGAACTGCAAATCCTCAGGAAGCCCACCCACGTTGTGGTGGCTCTTGATGTTCGCAGCACCTTCGCCGCCGCCTGATTCGACGACGTCCGGGTACAGTGTTCCCTGAACCAGGAACTTGATCTTCTCGCCTTCGGCAGCAGCCTGGGCGATGATGGCCCGCTCCGCTTCTTCAAAAGCACGAATGAACTCCCGGCCAATGATCTTGCGCTTGGTTTCGGGGTCGCTGACGCCGGCCAAAGCCGACTGGAAGCGCTCCTGCTCATTGGCGACGTAGAGGTTGACGCCCGTGGCAGCCACGAAGTCGCGCTCGACTTGCTCGGCTTCGCCTTCACGCAGGAGGCCGTGGTCAACGAAGACACAGGTCAGCTGGTCGCCAACGGCGCGCTGGACCAAAGCCGCAGCTACAGCGGAGTCGACGCCACCGGAGAGGCCACAGATAACTTTGGAGTCCCCGATCTGCTCGCGGATCCGGTCCACCTGCTCTTCGAGGATGTTGCCGGTGGTCCAGTTGGGGCTCAGGCCGGCCCCCTTGAACAGGAAGTTCTCCAGAACATGCTGGCCAAGGACAGAGTGCTTCACTTCCGGGTGCCACTGCACACCGTAAAGGCGCTTCTCGTCATTGGCGAAGGCAGCTACCGGAGCTCCGGCCGTAGTAGCCAGGACCTCGAAGCCCTCGGGGGCCTCGTGAACAGAGTCGCCGTGGCTCATCCAGGTGTTCTGGGACGCCGGGACGCCATCGAGGATGGAGCGTGCGTCACCTACCAGCAGGGCTTCGGTGGCACCGTACTCCCGCAAACCGGTCTGGGCTACCTTGCCACCCAGGGCATTGGCCATGGCCTGGAATCCGTAGCAGATGCCAAACACGGGAACGCCGGCCTCGAAGAGGTCAGCACCCACGAACGGGGCACCCTCTGCGTAGACGCTTGAGGGCCCTCCGGAAAGGATGATGGCTGCCGGGTTCTTGGCCAGAAGCTGCTCGGTGGTGAAGGTATGCGGAACAATTTCCGAATACACATTCGCTTCGCGGACGCGGCGGGCAATCAGCTGCGCGTACTGGGCACCGTAGTCAACAACCAGCACCGGCTTCTGGGAAGTTTGGGGTGCGGTGGGAGTAGTCACCAGACAAGACTACTTTGCCGGGCCGTCCCGGTGCACGTCCGCGAAGCCTGCAAGGGGCCAAAACGCCCCTTGCCGTAAGGCATCTCACATGCATTGCTGCGCGTGGGGCCGGCGGTGTCCTAGTACCGCTTGGATGCCTGGGGGTTGGCGGCCAGTTCAGCTTCCACCTGGGCGTGGAACTTCTTCTCCACAATGAAGGACAGCAACGGAATCACACCGCCCAGGGCCAGCAGGACCATCTTGGAGAACGGCCAGCGCATGAGCGACCACAAGCGGAAGTTGGAGACCAGGTAGACCACGTACATCCAACCGTGCACGATCAACACCGAGGTGGAGATGTTGAATCCGCCAATCACTCCCTTGGGCTCGGATTCGGCGAAGCCAAAACCAAAGGGCTGACCCGTCACGGCGTTGGTGCCGCCTGCGAACAGCGAAACTCCAAACCCGTAACGGGCGATGAGTTCGGCGCACAGCAGGAGCAGCATGGCACCGGTGAGGTAGGCCATGACTTTGTAGAACTTCAGCGCCGAACGGATCTGGGCTTCCGTTCCGCCAAACCGCCGCTTCTTGGGCTTGGGTCCGGATTGTTCGGGCTGGATGGCCGGTTTTGGCTCAATCATTGCTGCACCTTTTGTTCTGGCTCTGGGCTTGTAGGTTCTGTGGTGGCCCCGGGACGCTCCGAGGGATAGGAGACGCGTTCGTCGTCTTCGTGGCCGTCGCCGTCTCCGCCTTCTTCATCCTCGTAGTCCTCGTCCTCTTCGAGGTCGCGACGGTAGTCGTCCTTGACCAGGCGCCACCAGATGAAGAGGGAGAACCCAGCGAAGACAACCCATTCCACGGCGTAGAAAAGGTTCAACCAGTTGACCTTCTCCGCAGGCGGCTGAGGCGGGATGTTGAGGGCCTTTACGTCGTCGCCGAGCGGCAGGGTGACTCCGCCCGACACTTCCGACGTCGCTGCGACGAACCCCGGGTAGCTGGACACTTCCCAGATGTTGATGAGCTCGGCGGAAGAGACTGCTGACGCACGGCCTGGACCGGCGTCGACGTTTGGAACGGGAGCTTCAGAGGGAATGAGGCGGCCGGTCACCGTGATGATGCCCGACGGCGGCGGGCCGGCTTGGGCGGCGTCGGCTACCCAGCCGCGGGCCACAGGAATCCACGTTTGGGGTGAGGCCGCAACACCGCTCAGGGCCGGAGCGTTGTTGACGGCGAAGGCCGAGACGATCCAGAAGCCCTTTTGGTTGTTGTAAAGGCGACCCTCCACAAGAACCTGTTTGGCGGGATCGTAGGTTCCCGTAGCCGTGACCATCTGGTCCGAAACGGAACCGGGAAAGAACTGCCCGGGTTTTAGGACGTCCACCAGCGGTTTGACTTCTTCAACACTGGACGGCGCCGGGGGCTCGTGCTGGGCGGACCGGCTGAGCTGCCACTGGCTGAGCAGCACAAACACCCCGGACAGCAGAAGCGCAAAGACCAGTCCTGCGATCCAGCGGGGTTTCAACGCGGTTTTCAACACCCCTTAACCGTACTTCGTCCGGCTGTAGAACAACGAAACGAGGTAGGTCAGCCTGCCCTAGAGTGGGGCAGCCGGGTCCTTTCGTGGCGACGGAGTCGACACGAAAGGGCCTGCCCTAGAGTGGGGCAGCCGGGTCCCTGCGTGGCGACGGAGTCGACACGAAAGGGCCTGCCCTAGAGTGGGGCAGCCGGGTCCCTGCGTGGCGACGGAGTCGACACGAAAGGGCCTGCCCCAATCTCTAGTGGTCGAAGAACACCAGGCTGGAGTTGATGAGCTCGGAGATGACCTCGGGATCATGGGCACGCCGGAGTGACTCGCGGAAGGATTCCTTGGACAAGGATCGCGCCAACGTGGCCAGAACTTCCAAGTGGTCGGAGAAAGAACTGGCAGGGGTGGCGATAAGGAGGATCAACGTCGCCGGACCGTCAGTTGCCCCGAAGTCCAGGGCGTGGCCGAACTTGGTCACACCCACTGCGATGGAGATCCTGTCCACGAATTCGCTTCGGGCATGCGGAAGCCCGATTCCGCCGGGAAGTCCTGTGGCCAGTTGGTGCTCGCGTGAGTGCACCTGTTCCAGGAAGCCTTCGAGGTTGGTGATCCTGCCGGCAGCGTGGAGCTTATGGGCCAGCTGGGCAGCGGCGTCGATCTTGTCCTCTGCGACGAGTTCAAGGATGACGGTGTCCGGGGTGGTCAGTTCCGCGTCATACCGGTCAAGTGGTTCTGCCAAGTCGTGTTCCCTCCAGTGTGGCCTTCCGGCCCCATTTTCCTGAGCTGGTCAGCGAAGGGGCACGATGTCATCCACTCCCATGCGCGCGGCATCGGCCGATTCGTCGTCGGGTTGCTGCTGGCTGAGCCGTTCAGCGTCCACGCGTGCCAGGTAGTGCTTGATTTCGCTTTCGCGCTGATTCTCGCTCCAGCCAAGGATTTCTCCCATCAGCTTAGCTACTACAGGGACCGCTGCCACACCCCGGTCCCACGATTCGATCGAGATCCGTGTTCGTCGCGTCAAAACGTCGTGGACATGACGGGCGCCCTCGTGCGTTGTTGCGTAGACGACCTCGGCGGCGAGGTAGTCATCGGCACCGGGCAGGGGCTCTCCCAGTTCAGGGCGTGCGGAGATCAGTTCAAGTACCTCCGGCGTCATGGATCCGTACCGGTTCAGCAGGTGTTCAACCCGGGCAACGTGGACACCGGCTTCCTCGGCCGAACGCCCCCGCCGGTTCCAGGCGGCTTTGAAGCCTTCCGCTCCCAGCAAGGGGATGGTGTCCGTGCAGCTCGGGGGAACCCGCTCGTCCATGGCCCTTGTTGCCTCGTCCACTGCGTCTTTGGCCATGATGCGGTAGGTGGTGTACTTGCCGCCGGCCACCACCACGAGCCCGGGCACGGGATGGGCAACCACGTGCTCACGCGAGAGTTTGGCAGTGGAGTCGTTCTCCCCGGCAAGCAATGGCCGCAGGCCGGCGTAGACCCCTTCAACGTCTTCACGGGTCAACGGGCGCTTGAGGACTTTGTTGACATGCTCCAGGACGTAGTCGATGTCCTTGCTGGAGGCCGCCGGATGGGCCTTGTCCAGTTTCCAGTCCGTATCCGTGGTGCCAATGATCCAGTGGCGGCCCCATGGGATAACGAAGAGAACGGATTTCTCCGTGCGCAGGATCAAGCCAACCGTGGATTGGAAACGGTCGCGGGGCACCACCAGGTGGATGCCCTTGGAGGCACGGACTTTGAGTTGGCCCCGGTCGGTGACCATGGCCTGTGTTTCATCGGTCCAGACTCCGGTGGCGTTGACCACTTGCTTTGCCCTGACGTCAAAAACGCTGCCGTCTTCCTGGTTCTCGAGCCTGGCCCCCACTACTCGTTCGCCCTCGCGAAGGAAGTCCACCACGCGCAGCCGGTTGGCGGCATGGGCTCCGTAGTGGGCCGCGGTCCGGACCACGTTCACTACCAGGCGGGCATCGTCCACCTGTGCGTCGTAGTAGCGGATGGAACCCACGAACGCGTCGTCCTTCAAACTGGGGGCAGCGCGCAGGGTTCCGCGCTTGAAGAGGTGCTTGTGCATGGGAACCCCGCGGCTGTGCCCGGACGTCAGCCCCAGGGTGTCGTAAAGCATGATGCCCGCACCGACGTAGGGACGCTCCCAGAACCTTCTCGTCAGCGGGTATAGGAAGGGCACTGGGCGCACCAGGTGGGGTGCGATCTGCTGAATCAGCAGTCCCCTTTCCTGGAGGGCTTCCTGGACCAGGCCGAAATCAAGCATTTCAAGGTATCGGAGGCCTCCGTGGATGAGCTTGGAAGACCGGGAGGAAGTACCTGACGCCCAGTCCCTGGCCTCCACGATACCCACGGTAAGCCCACGTGTGACGGCATCCAGGGCAGCCCCGGCTCCCACCACGCCTCCACCAACGATGAGGATGTCCAGCTCCTTGCCGGCCTCGGCAGTGGATTTCAGGACTTCGATCGACGCGGCACGGGATTCCGGGCTCAGCGCTCCCGGAGAACCCGCCTGTGGACCGCCTGCGGCATTGCTCATCGGACCCCTCCTCAAACGCAACAGCTGGTAATCCCCTACCCTACTTGCTGCCCGCCGCCTTGGGCAGGGCAATGCCGGTCCGGAAGGCAGAATCCCGGACAACCAAGAAAGCCCCTGTTGGCTCCGACCGGAATCGGCAGTCAACAGGGGCTTTCAGCGCTTGGTTATCAGTTGCCCGCGTAAGGCGAGACAACGACGTCGACCCTCTGGAACTCCTTGAGGTCCGAGTAGCCGGTGGTTGCCATGGAACGGCGCAGCGCACCGATCAGGTTGGACGTGCCATCGGTGTGGTGGCCGGGGCCGAACAGGACCTCTTCCAACGGACCGACGGTTCCGACGTTGACGCGGTCACCGCGGGGGGATTCGAGGTGGTGCGCTTCCGGACCCCAGTGCCAGCCGCGGCCGGGTGCTTCTTCCGCACGTGCAAGGGCACTGCCGAGCATGACGGCGTCGGCCCCCATGGCGATGGCCTTGACGATGTCACCGGAGCTTCCCATGCCGCCGTCGGCAATGACGTGGACGTAACGGCCGCCGGACTCGTCCATGTAGTCGCGGCGGGCCGCAGCGACGTCGGAGATGGCAGATGCCATGGGCGAATGGATGCCCAGGGCCCGGCGGGTGGTGGTGGTAGCGCCGCCGCCGAAGCCCACCAGGACTCCGGCCGCGCCGGTGCGCATGAGGTGCAGCGCCGGGGTGTAGCCGGCCGCACCGCCAACGATCACGGGGACGTCGAGTTCGTAGATGAACTGCTTGAGGTTCAGGGGTTCGTGATTCTTCGAGACATGCTCAGCTGAAACCGTGGTTCCACGGATAACGAAGATGTCGACGCCGGCAGCCACCACGGTCTTGTAGTGTTCCTGGGTGCGCTGCGGGGTCAGGGAGCCGGCTACAGTGACGCCGGCGGCACGGATTTCGGCCAGGCGGGAACTGATGAGTTCCGGCTGGACGGGTGCCTTGTAAAGGTCCTGCATGCGGCGGGTAACGGCGGGGCTGCTGGTTTCGTCGGCAAGGCCGGCGATCTCGTCGAGCACCTTCTGCGGGTCCTCGTAGCGGGTCCACAGGCCTTCCAGGTCCAGGACGCCAAGGCCGCCGAGGCGGCCGAAAGCGATTGCCGTGTCCGGGGACATCACGGAGTCCATGGGAGCAGCGATCACTGGGGTGTCAAACTTGTAGGCGTCGATCTGCCAGGAGACAGAGACGTCCTTCGGGTCACGCGTACGGCGGTTCGGGACGATTGCGATGTCATCCAGGGAGTAGGCACGACGCCCACGCTTGCCTCGGCCAATCTCTATCTCATAAGTCACGGCTCTTACTTTACTGGACCCCTCCCGGAACCCCGATTCGGCAAATAAAGTAAAAACTTCATAAAGTGTGCCCAGCACATCATTGAAGGGGGACCCATGACGCCTGGATTCTACCGAGCCGGCATTGAGCCGCCGGGATTGCCGACCGGAAAACTCCGCGCAGCCCGGGAGCAGTATCCCGCGTGAGCTATCAGACAGGCCCAGCGCCTCTCCCCCAGGCCGCCCGGCCCCTGGACTATTGGCTATCGACCGAACTCGCCGCAATAACCCCTGCCGGTGCGCGCTCCCGGCTTCGGGAGATCGCTGATGCGAGAGGTTCCTACATGGGCGCTTGGGCCGCCGGAATTGGCATGGGGGCAGTCCTCATCCTCCTGGGTGTCATCCTCGCCATCCGATTGGGCACGCTGGTGCCGGTTCCTTCCTTTGGCCTCCCCGGAGCGGCAATCACCGTACTTTGCTCCGTCTTTTATGCACGGGTGCGCGACCGGTTGCCGCGAACTGGCCGGTTGATCGTCAATCGTGGGCCCGGGAACTTGCGCGGCGCGTTGTCATTCGCAGGGTTCGTCCTGGTCGTCTTCATCGGACTGTTCGCCTTCACAGCCAAACCGTCCACATGGCAGGATCCTGCCGCGCTGCTGACGCTGGCTATGGTTCTTACCTTCGTGGTGGGCCTCCTCGTGGCGGCGATCATCGTCCCGGCGACCATCGTGGGCCGTTCGAGGGAGTCGCTTCGCCGCAAAGCTGCAGCCGATCCCCATTTCCGGGCGCTGCTGGAGCAGGACCTCGCTACGTGGCGTGATCCCTACGGCGATGCAGGATACGGACCGCTCTAGGTCTCAGGAGCCGTCCGGCTGGTCTCATCCACTGATAGCTGGGATTCGAACATCCGGAAATACCGGCCACGAAGCGCAACCAGTTCCTTGTGGGTGCCCTGCTCGGCGATGCGCCCGTCTTCGAGCATGTAGACGATGTCCGCCTTTTCAATGGTGGCGAGGCGGTGGCTGATGGCAATGATGGTGCTGCTGCGGTCAGCAAAAAGCCTTGTGAAGATCCGGTGTTCGGCCAGGGCATCAATGGCAGAGGTGGGCTCATCCATCACCATGAACGAGGCGTCACGATAGAAGTTGCGGGCCATTGCCAGCCGCTGCCATTGTCCGCCTGAGAGCCCGCTTCCCTTGCGCCCGCGTGGATCCTCCATCCAGTTGCTGACGTTGTTCTCCAGTCCATTGGGCAGTTTGTTGATGAATTCCATGGCCTCGGCGTCTGAAGCGGCCCTGCGGATACGAAGGTCATCGCGGGGCAGGTCCACGTCCCCGAGGTAGATGTTTTCGGCCGCGGTGGCGAATTCGTACTTCAGGAATTCCTGGCTCAGGACCGCCAGGTGCCGGTGCCAACTGGTCACATCAATCCCGGCCAGGTCCTTGCCGTCCAACAGGACCTGACCGGAATCAGGCTTGTACAAACCGGCCAGGATCCGGATCAGCGTGGACTTGCCGGCGCCGTTCTCCCCCACGATTGCGATGTGCTGGCCCGCCCTGATGGTCATCGAAATGCCCTTGATGACCTCGATCTCACTGCCCGTGTAACTGAACCGGATGCCCCGCATTTCCACGATGGAGGGCGAGGATGCAAGCGGTGGTTCGTGCCCGCTGGGTACCGGCAAGGCCATGAACAACTCGTAGTCCTTGAGGTTGGCCAGATCTTCGTCAATGGAGCTGAGCGAGGACACCAGGTTGTTGGCCGTGGACAGTGCGCGGCTGACGATCTGTTGGACATACAGGAACTGGCCAACGGGCTGGGCCCGGGCGATGATCTGCCCGACCACCCAGATCAGCGACACTACCTCGGCACCATATTGGAGGGCATCGGCCGCGAGCTGTTTGGGAATGTACCGTTTTTGGAAGTCCAGGCGCCTGCGCTCATCGGCGTCCCTCAACCGGGAGCGAAGGTCCATCAGATATCCAACGATGCCGTACAGCCGCATCTCGGCGATGTGCTGGGGCCGCAGGAGGTTCTGCTCGATCATCCGCCGTTGGCGCCGGGAATCAACCTGGGTGTTCCAGTGGGCGATCTGTTCACGGGAGAGCTTGAACTGGAGGTAGACGCTGGGAACGATCGCGACCAGGACGATCACGGCGATCCACCAGCTCACCAACAACAACGCACCGATGGCGAGGATCACCGAGACGAGCTGGGTGAAGATGGCCGCTATCCGGTCCAGGACGCGGGCATAGGAGTCGGAGAACCGCTTGGCACGGTCGTAGAGGTCCACCGTCTCTTTGTCGTCATAGCGCCAGAATTCTAGGGCCAGGAATCGCTGGTACATCATGTCGCCCACGATCGCGCCAACTTTGAAGCTCATGAGCTGCTGGATGTAGCGGTCCACGCTGCTGAAGGCACCCCAGAACAACCCCAGCGCAGCGGTGATGATGACGTACAGGATTGCCTGCGGACCGGCGTCGGGATCCCCCGCGTAACCGGCCGCCAGGGCGGTAGTGGTCAACGCGGCGAAGTAGGTGGTCACCAGCGGCAGGGTGGCCGAAATGACCGAACCGAGGACTTTCATGATGACCGCCACCGGGGAGGCTTTGAAGCTCACCTTCAGGACCTGCCCGACGGCGCGTGCGTACGGCCGCAACGCCAGCTTGCGCGGCGGCGGCTTGCCGGGTTGGACAGGGGTCACCCGAAGTGACTCCGGGTGCCGCGGTTGCGCGGGCTTCTCTGACATGTGCCCAGCCTATTCCCGTGCGCCGACATTGATGCTTCTGGGTTAAACAACTGTTCCCCGCGGAAATTCCGCGGGGAACAGTATCTGTTTAGCGGGAGCCGTAGTTGGGGGCTTCCACCGTCATTTGGATGTCGTGCGGGTGCGATTCCTTCAGGCCGGCCGGGGTGATGCGGACGAACTTGCCGCGGGCCTTGAGCTCGGGAATGGTGGGGGCACCGGTGTAGAACATTGTCTGGCGGAGTCCGCCCACCAGCTGGTAAGCCACCGAAGCCAACGGGCCACGGAAAGCCACACGGCCTTCGATGCCCTCCGGGATGAGCTTGTCGTCACCGGAGACGTCGGCCTGGAAGTAGCGGTCCTTGGAGTAGGACGTGTTCTTGCCGCGGGACTGCATGGCGCCCAGGGAGCCCATGCCGCGGTAGCTCTTGAACTGCTTGCCGTTGACGAAGATGAGTTCGCCCGGGGACTCTTCACAGCCGGCCAGGAGGGATCCCAGCATGACGGTGTCGGCGCCGGCAACCAGCGCCTTGCCGATGTCGCCCGAGTACTGGAGGCCGCCGTCGGCGATCAGCGGAACGCCGGCAGGGATCGCAGCCTTGGCGGACTCGTAGATCGCGGTGATCTGCGGGACACCAACTCCGGCCACCACGCGGGTGGTGCAGATGGAGCCCGGGCCCACGCCCACCTTGATGCCGTCGGCACCGGCGTCGATAAGTGCCTGGGCACCCTCACGGGTGGCGGCCTGTCCGCCGATGATGTCCACGTGGGCAGCAATCGGATCGGACTTCAGCCGGCGGATCATGTCCAGCACGCCTTGTGAGTGGCCGTTGGCCGTGTCAACGAACAGCGCATCCACGCCGGCGTCGATCAGCTTCATGGCGCGCTCCCAGCCGTCGCCGAAGAAGCCGATTGCTGCGCCCACGCGGAGGCGGCCTTCGTCGTCCTTGGTGGCCAGCGGATACTGCTCCGCCTTGGTGAAGTCCTTGGTGGTGATGAGGCCCTTCAGGCGGCCCTGCTCATCAACCAGGGGGAGCTTTTCGATCTTGTTGGTGGCCAGCTTGTGCGATGCTTCCTCACGGCTGATGCCCACGTGCCCGGTGATGAGGGGCATCTTGGTCATGGCGTCGCTGACGCTGCGGAGCGGGAATTCCGATTCCGGAATGAAGCGGGTGTCGCGGTTGGTCACGATGCCCAGCAGGCGCCCGTCAGTGTCCACCACGGGGAGGCCCGAAACACGGTAGCGGGAGCAGAGTTCATCCAATTCCTGCAACGTAGCCTGCGGGCCGATGGTCAACGGGTTGGTGATCATCCCCGATTCGCTGCGCTTGACGCGGTCCACGTGCTCGGCCTGGTCATCGATGGACAGGTTGCGGTGAACCACGCCCAAACCGCCCTGGCGTGCCATGGCGATGGCCATGCGGGACTCGGTCACCGTGTCCATCGCTGCGGACAGCAGCGGCGTCTGGACGGAAATTCGCTTGGAGATCCGGGAGGAGGTGTCGGCGTCGGACGGAATGACGTCGGTGTGGCCCGGGAGCAACAGAACGTCGTCGTACGTCAGGCCAACAAAGCCAAAGGGATCGTGTTCGGGCTGGGTCATGAGTGTGCGCCTCTTACCTGGGTTCCGGGGGCTTAACTGGTAGGGGTTGCAACTGATGACCAGCCCGTCATTACGGGACTGGCCTGTGCATAAGGTACCTGTGCGGAAATTGCGTGTGCAGAAGGTATTGGATAAATACTAGAACCTTCGCGCCGATCGCCATATTCCGCGAAGGCCCAGTGTGAGCAACGGCACTGGACTTAGCTGCCGGACCACCCCGTGGCAGCCAGGAGCCGCTGCTCGAACATGGGGATCATGCTTTGCACGTAGGTTTTGGTCAGATGGTTGTCATCTTTGTAGACGTAGACATTGCCCACCACTGCCGGGCAGGTGCCTTGCTCGCAGATGAAGTCGCTCATATCCATCAGGTGGAGCCGGTCCACTTTGCCCACGTAGTCGTCCAGGGGCGAGGACGCGGCCAGGGACTCCTCAAGCGGGGCATTGCAGTCAGGGGAATCCGGGCCCTTCTTCTGCACGCACTCGGGCATGTTGATGCTGAACCGGGGGTTGTCGCGGACGCCCACAACGTCAATTCCGGCATCGGTGAAGGGTTGGATCCCTTCTAGGTAGCCAGGGACTTCAGTCTCGAAAGGTGCCGTGGCATGGGTCAGCGAGGCCACAGTGAACACAGCATCGGGCCGGTGTTCCATGACGTAGGCAGCACTCGCCTTGTTGAACTCGTTGCATTCAGCGGTCCGTTCGGGAGATTCCGCGCCAAAGCGGCAACTGCCCTTCAACAGCGTCACTACCTCCCATCCGTGCTGTTTGGCGATCGGCCCCAGCGCAGCCATGTACTGCTGGGCGTGCGAGTCGCCAAGCACCACGATTTCCTTGGTAACTTCCTCGGGTTCGTCGTTTTGCAGGCACCCCTCCAGCAAGGGATCCGAGGGGACGTTGTCCCCCGTGCACAGCCCGTCAATGTCAGCCCATTCGTCCTTCATCGCAGCCGGCGCCGGGATGATCATCGCTTCCTGGGTGGGTTCGCCGACGAACTCCGGAGACAGCGCGGCCGCGCCTGGGGTCAGTTCCTTGGGCTGGCCGGCGATCGCGGCACTTTCGGAGGCGATGGCCCCCTGCCAGGCGGTGACGGGCAGCGCCAGCAACGCACCGCAGGCGGCAATGACGACGGCGGCACGCCAGGACCGGACGTCAGGCCACTCCCAGCGGCGCAGGGGAACTTCCACGTACTTGGTGGTCGC
Source organism: Arthrobacter sp. UNCCL28 (assembly GCF_900102805.1). Classification (NCBI taxonomy): domain Bacteria; kingdom Bacillati; phylum Actinomycetota; class Actinomycetes; order Micrococcales; family Micrococcaceae; genus Arthrobacter; species Arthrobacter sp. UNCCL28. Next base: position 548,150 of record NZ_FMWE01000001.1, on the reverse strand, counting down.
GAGGGCCAGCACCATGGACGCGGCCATGATCCCCAACCCCTGAAGGAGGTTCGGCGACGTGGTGCCGGAAACCAGCAGGAAGAACACCAGGACCGGCCAGTGCCACAGGTAAAGGGCATAGGAGTTGTCCCCCACCACAACCAGCGGACGTGAGCTGAGGATCCGGTCCACGCCGAAACGGCTCCCGCTCTGTCCGGCAATGATCACCGCTGCTGCGGCCAGGGTAGGCCAAAGAGCAATGAAACCAGGGAATGAACGGTCAACGGTAAGGACCAGCCCGCAGGCCAGCATCGCTGTGATTCCTGCCCAGCCAAGGAAAACGCGGAGTCGTCGTCCGGGCTTGAGGTAGGGAAGAGCAAGGGCAAGCATGGAACCAAGGGCGAATTCCCACAGGCGGGCACGGGTATCAAAGTACGCTACCGCCTGGTTGTTGGTGGTTTCCTCGATGGAGAACACCAGGGACGCCGCGAAGATGACCCCGAACACCCAAAAGAGGAGGGTTCTATGGGCAACGGCCTTCCGGGCGGGGAATAGCCTGGCCAGCTGCGGCTGCAGCAACGCAACACCGGCGAAGACCAGCGGCCACAGGATAAAGACCTGTCCTTGGACGGACAGGGACCAGAAGTGCTGGAGCGGACTCGCCCCTGAATGGTCCTGTGCGTAGTAGTCAACGGCTGTGTCAGCCAGCTGCCAGTTCTGCCGGTACAGCAGCGAAGCCCACGCCTCGGCAAGGACATCCGGCCAGCGGCTTTGCGGAATGAAGGCCCACGTGGCGGTCAGGACTCCCAACAAAACCACGACGACGGCGGGCAGCAGCCGCTTGAAGACGTGCAGCCAATGCTGCAGGAGCCTCAATGGCTTCCCGTTCTCGAGTTTGCGCGTAAAGGACAGGGTGAGCAGGAAGGCCGAGATGAGCAGGAATACGTCCACTCCACCCGAGACGCGGCCAAGCCAGATGTGGTACGCCGCAACCATCACCACAGCCAGGGCGCGCAGGCCCTGGACTTCCGGACGGAAGCCGGGTTTCGGCGTCGTGCGTTTCTTCCCGGCGGGTGCCGCCGCTGCAGGCGTGTCCATCATCGCTGCCACCCCGTAGCGGCAAACCACCTTTCCTCAAACATTTCAGCCATGCTGGTGACGTATGTCCTGGACAGGTGGTTGTCGTCCAGATACACGAACACGTTTCCCACCACGCTGGGGCAAGTGATGCCGTCGCAGAGGAGGTCGGTCATGTCCAGGAAGGCCGCGTTGCCGAATGTTCCCTGCACTGCCGCGAAGGGGCTTTCAGCGGCAAGGACCTCTGGCTGGTCGGACTTGCAGTCGGCACTGTCCACGCCCTTGGACAAGGCACACTCGGTGACGTTGTAGTCGTAACGGGGGTTGTCGCGGATGGCCACCACCTCAATGCCCAAATCGTTGAAGTTGGTCACGGTCTGGTCAAAGCCGTAGATCAACTGCTCATCCGGCGAGGACGGGGACGCCATGGTTCCCACCATGAAAACTGTGTCCGGAGACTTTTCCGCCGCGTACCGGAAAGCGGCAGCATTGAAGTCATTGCAACCGGCGTCGGCGTCCGGGTTCTCCGGCATGAAGTGGCATCCGCCCACCAACAGCGCAGTCACTTTCCAGTGCTCCGCCTCCGCCAGCGGAGCAAGGGCAGCAAGCCACTGCTGGGAATGGGAGTCGCCCAACACCAGGATCTCCCGGTCAGCGTCCTCCCCCACATCGTTCTGCTGGCACTTGTCCTGCAATTGCTTGTCCCCGGGCTTGGCATCGCCCTCGCACGGGCCGGACAACGTTGCCCAGTCTTCCGGAAGCTGCTCAGCGGTGGGCAGTGTCTTGGCGCCATCGCTGACCAGGTCCACATAACCGGGAACCAGCGCGTGGGCGCCGGGGTTGTCATTGAATGCCTGCGCCTGGGCGGCTTTGAGGTCCAGGTCCTGCTTGTATTGGAACCCCAGCAGTGGTGCGCACGCCACGGCCAGGCACGCTGCAATCGCGATGACCGAACGGCGGCGCTTGACCTCAGGCCATTTCCATTCCCGGAACGGCTTCTCCACGTACTTGGTGGTCAGGAACGCCAGGACCAGGGACAAAGCAATGATCACTGTTCCCGAGAGCCAGCCGGCATGGTCCTTGCCACTCCAGGCCAGGGCGATCACCAGGATGGGCCAGTGCCACAGGTACAGGGCGTAGGAATTGTCACCGAGCCGGACCAGGAACTTTGAACTGAGGATCCTGTCCACGCCCAAACGGCTCCCGCTCTGGCCCGCAGCAATCACGGCAACCGCGGCCAGCGTAGGCCACAGCGCAACGAACCCGGGAAATGCCGTCTGCACCTGAAGCAGGACACCGCAGCTGAGCATGGCCGCGACGCCAATCCATCCCATGACCACGCGCACTGGCTTGGCGAAGTTCAAACCCGGGAGAACCAGCGCCAGCAACGTGCCCAGGGCGAACTCCCAGAGGCGCGCAAAGGTATCGAAGTACGCCACTGCCTGGTTGGTGGCCGTGAAGATGACGGAGTACGTCAAGGAAAGAGCAAAGATGACCGCAAAAGCGTAGGCGAGGGTGGCCCTGTACCTGAGGCTGAACCGGCGGCAAAGAACTGCGACGGTGGCAAAAATGACAGGCCACAGAATGAACACCTGGCCCTGGATGGAAAGGGACCAGAAGTGCTGCAGCGGGCTGGCCAGGCTGTGGTCGGTTGCGTAGTAGTTGACGGCCAGGCCCTGAAGGAGCCAGTTCTCGAAATAGAACAGCGATGCCCACGCCTGGTGGACCACCTCCACCCAGCGTGTGGGCGGAAGGAAGGCGAACGTCGCCGCCAGCGTAGCAAGGAGTACCACCACGACGGCGGGAAGCAGCCGCCGGAACAGGTGCAGCCAGTGCCGCACAAGATCCATGGGGCGGCCCTGTTTAAAACGGCCGGTGAACTGCAGCGTCATGAGGAAGGCAGAGATCAGGAGGAAGACATCCACGCCTCCGGAAACCCGGCCGATCCAGATGTGATAACTGACCACCATCAGGACGGCGAGCGACCTCAGACCTTGGATCTCAGGGCGGAATTTCGACTTTGCAACGGGTCCGGAAGGCCGCCTGCCGGCGCGGGCAGGTGCTGGGAGCGTTGGCATAGTCACGTTAGGCAGTTCCTCAAAAGCTGTGGCACAAAGCATCAATCATACGCGGGTTGGCGGCCCCAACCCAGTCGGGACCCTTCCCGGGACCGGTCTTCATAGGTCAATCAGGACCGATCCCGCTCTGCATTTTCCCTGTCCATCCTGTGCGTGGCGTGTGCGTGGCCTGTGCCTGAATGGCTGGTAAGGCAACCGGACGCAACTACGCTGGAGCCGGGTCGACGGAAGGAACCCCATGATCGTACAGTTGCGCATCTGCGTGCCGGAGGAGTTGGCCGATGCCGTCCTTCAATGCTGCTCCGGCCAGACCGGAACTGCGGAGGTAGCCGTCTTCAAGGGCGCCTCGGTGATCCCTCCCGGCGACGTGATGACTGTCCAAATTGCCCGGGAATCCGCGGAAGAACTGATAGAACGGCTGCACGCCCTCAAAGTGCCCGACTTCGGGTCGATCTCCATCTCCTCACCGGACCTCGTTCTGTCCGAGCGGGCCGACCACGCCGAGGAAGAGGCTCCCGGTGAATCGGCCGACTCCGTTATCTGGGACGAAGTGTCCACGCAGACGGGCGAGGACTCCAAACTGACATGGAGTTTCCTGGCGTTCCTGGTGATTGCGACCCAGCTGGCAGCCATCGGCATTGTGACCGATTCAACCATCGCCATTGTGGGCGCCATGGTGGTGGGTCCTGAGTTCGGGCCCCTCGCCGCGTTGGCTGTGGGGCTGGTGGAGCGGAAGTGGCGATTGGTACGCGGCTCACTGCTTGCCCTGGCCGTGGGTTTTCCCCTGGCCATGCTGGTCGCTGCTTTGGCAGCATGGGTCTCCGTGCCTCTTGGGTTGTTCCCGGACAACACACTGGAGCAAGGTTCGGCGGTGGAATTCATCTACCATCCAGGTCCGTACTCACTGATCGTGGCCGCATTGGCGGGAGCAGCAGGCATGTTGTCCATGATCAGCCACAGGTCCTCGGCCCTGGTGGGCGTCTTCATCTCTGTCACCACTGTGCCCGCCGCAGGGTACGTTGCCGTGGCCTTGGTCCTGGGCGAATACAGCCAGGCGGCCGGCTCTGCCATGCAACTGGTCCTCAACCTGGTGGGCATCGTCTCAGCGGCCGCTGCCGTGTTGCTTTTCTACCGGCTCATCGGCAAGCGGGTTTCACTGCCCCGGCGGCCGTCCCGCTCCGGACGACGTTCCATAGCCAATCGGCGGGCCAGGTAACGGGCGTCCCGGCATACTCCAGGCAGCGTTGCCGAGGCTGCCGCGAACAGGAACTCCTGGCCGATGAAGTAGACGCCGGGAACCTCGTGGGCCACGCCCCTTGTCTGCAGGGGCTCGCCACGATCGTCAAAGACCGGCAGCTTCACCCATGAGTAATCCTCGTGATAGCCGGTGCACCAGATGACGTTCGCGGCCTCCAGCCGGGTCCCGTCATCCAGAACCGGGACACCATCAGAAATCCCTGCCAGCCTCGGGCCCAACACAACCCCGGCGGCCAGCAGATCCTTGGTCTTGGTCCGGATCAGCGGCGCAGCCATGGACTTGAACCCCGGAGCAGCCTTTCGCCCGATCGGCGTGTTGAGCGTCAGGACGTGGACGCCAAGGAACTTGACCACCGGCAGGGCAAAACGGGCTGCTGCACGGCCGTGCTTCACCGGCATTTCGCCGCTGGGCCTGCCGGACAGTACCGTGTGGTGCGAACCGGCAACGTCCAGGGCGATCTCAGCGCCGGAATTCCCAAGCCCCACCACAAGCACAGTTCCGTCCCGCAGTTGCCCGGGGTTCTTGTAGTCCTGTGAATGGATTTGGAGAACCCCGGGATCCAGCTCTCCTGCGAACGCAGGCCGTTGAGGCAGGCGGTGTCCGCCGGTGGCAATCACCACATTGTGCGAGCGCCACGTATGCTCGGCCGCCCGGACAACGAAACCTCCACCCTCAGCCCTGATTTCCTCCACGTGAACGCCGGCCACGAAAGGAAGGTCAAAGCGGCGGACATAGTCCTCCAGGTAATCGGCCAGTTGGTCTTTTGTGGGGAAAGCAAGGCGGTCTCCAGGGAAGGGCCAGCCCGGAAGCCCATCATATTTGGCGGGTGTGAACAGCCTGAGGGAGTCCCATCGCTGACGCCAGGCATCTCCTGGCCGTGGGTTCTGATCCACTATGAGGAAGTTCCGGCCTTCCCTGGCCAACCAGTACGCGAGTGCGAGTCCGGCCTGGCCACCGCCCACGATCACGGTGTCCAGGTCGGTGTGCTGCTGGACTGTGTTCGTCTGGTCTGGTTGCTGCTGCGAGTCCATGGCTGGTCTTCCTTCCATTCTTGGATCTTGGGGGTCCTGATACAGCCAAGCTACGATCCCAGCGCCTCCCGCCGCGTCGGCAGAATGGCCCATTGGCTTCCCAACGACATGGGTAATTCTGCGCATTAGGTGATAGAGCGTCCGGCACATCGGCAGGGGAAATGAGAGAGCGTCCGGCCGAACGGCAGGGGAAGTGAGAGAGGGATCAGTGGATCAAGCCGTGTTCAAAGGCATAGCTGGTGGCAGCTGCCCTGGATGGCACGGAAAGCTTGGAAAGAATGTTGCCCATGTGCCGGGCTACGGTCTTTTCGCTGAGGTACAGCTCCCGGGCGATGGCGCGGTTCGAGTGTCCAGCGGCCACCAGGCGCAGGACTTCCATCTCCCTGCCCGTCAGTGAGGACTGTCCTCTGGGTTTTTCGCCGGCCAGTTCCAGGACTTCCGCCAACGCCGGTGTTGCTCCCAGATCCGCGAACTCGGTTTTTGCCGCTTCGAACTCCATGGCCGCCGAGTCGGGGTCGCCCAGCATGGCGCAGGCACGGCCGGCAAGCACCCGGCATCGGGCTGATTGGTAGGGGGCCTCAAGGCTGTACCAGATCCGCCAAGCACTCCTTGACTGACGGAGGGCAGCTGTGGGGTCGCCCTCGGCCAGGGATACTTGCGCGCCCGCGTGGGAAGCCAGCGCCAATTCCAACGGCCGGCTTTCGTCATGCAGTGGCTCGGATAATTCGTCCGCCAGGGCCCTGGCCGCACCCACGTCCCCCAGTGCCAGTTCAATGTCCACCGCGGCGGGGAGCAAACGGCGGCGATTGACCGTGTCCGCGCCGGCCAAGGCCCGCCGCATAGTGGTTTGGGCTTGGGATTCCTTGTGCTGCGCCAACTGCAGGTACGCGATTCCCGGTACCGGCTCAAAGCCAGTCCCCGCCGCCGTGGCATATGCTTTGGCCGCTTCATCCCAGAATCCTCTGAGGCGCAGGACTTCGGCTTGCTGGTACCAGGCCCCGAACGTCGCATCGGGGTCGCCCTTCCTGACCCTGCCTTCGGCCGAACGCGCCACAGAAAGCGCCTCGTCCCATGCGCCATGCAAGATGAGCAGCTCAGCCCGGTAGGCCTGGCATTGTCCGCTGAACATCACCATGTCCGGGCGTTCCCCGCACCAACGTTCCAACGCCGAAGTCCACTCGTGGGCACGCCGGACATCATGCGAGAGTCGGCAGCTGCCCAGGACCGCGCAGTAGATAATGCCCGAAGGGATGGGAGAGACCTCCCCTGAGGTGACCGAAACCATCACTTCGTCCAGGAGCAGCAGTCCTTCCTCCACCTGTCCAAGGGAAACGCATGAGGTACCCACTCCGAGCCGCCCCAGCGCCTGGAGGTCGTTGTCATGGAAGGATTGGCCCAGATTCAGGGCCCTGCTGAACAGCTCATGGCCGGTCTGGGGGTTGCCGGCACGAAGCGACGCCAGCGCGGCAGGGATGAGGAGGTACCCTTCCGCCGCGCATGGTCCGGCCATGCCGTCCAGCAGGTGCCGGGCACGGGACAACCAGCCGTTGCCACGTGCTTGTTCACCCATGTCCATGAGGAACATGACCAGCCAGGCAGCACAGCGGGCAGCGCTGTCGGTGTCGCCCATTGTCAGGAATTCGTCGTGGGCTCTTGCCAGGTATTCGATGCTCTGGGCGTTCAAGCCAAGCAGCATGGCCACCGAAGCCGCCAGCTCGATGTCCTGGGGCGGGAGGCCGGCCTCGGAATCGGCGCGGGCCAGGCAATCGAGTGCATCGCTCCAGCGGCGCTCACGGAATGCGGAGCGCCCCAGGTCCAAGTTTGTGTCCGGAGCTGTCATGGCCCGCCCCTGCGGGTGGTGGCTGCCCGGTAGATGCCCGAGCCGCCTTGGTAGCGTCAGGTTACCGCCGCCGTCGAACGCCCACAATAGTCTCACCAGGCGGGAGGGGTGCTGCCGGCGGAAACGCACGAAGCCCCGGCCACAAACGTGACCGGGGCTTCAGTAAAACAGGCTCTTAGTGGCTGTGGCCTGCGTGTGCGTCTTCTTCCTCAGCCGGCTTCTCGGCAACCAGGGTCTCGGTGGTGAGAACCAGGGCAGCGATGGAGGCGGCGTTGCGGAGTGCGGAGCGGGTGACCTTGACGGGGTCGATCACGCCGGCGGCGATCAGGTCCTCGTACTCGCCGGACTTGGCGTTGAAACCGTGGTTGGCTTCCAGCTCGGAGACCTTGGCAACAACAACGAAGCCGTCGAAGCCGGCGTTCTGGGCGATCCAGCGCAGGGGCTGGACCAGGGCGCGGCGGACGATGCCCACAGCTGCTGCTGCGTCACCCTCCAGTGCCTTGACGGCCGGGGACTCGTCCAATGCCTTGAGGGCGTGGATGAGAGCGGAACCGCCACCGGAAACGATGCCTTCTTCAAGGGCTGCACGCGTTGAGGAAACGGCGTCCTCGATGCGGTGCTTCTTTTCCTTCAGCTCAACCTCAGTGGCTGCGCCGACCTTGATGACACCGATGCCGCCGGCAAGCTTGGCCAGGCGTTCCTGCAGCTTTTCCTTGTCCCAGTCGGAGTCCGTCCGGGAGAGTTCGGCACGAAGCTGGGCAACACGGTCAGCCACGTCCTGGGCCGAGCCGGCGCCGTCAACGATTGTGGTGTTGTCCTTGGTGACCGTGATGCGGCGTGCGGTACCGAGTACCTCCAGGCCAACGGAGTCCAAGGTCAGGCCGAGGTCCGGGGAAACAACCTGTGCGCCCGTGAGCGTGGCGATGTCCTGGAGCATGGCCTTGCGGCGGTCGCCGAAGCCCGGAGCCTTGACGGCAACAACGTTGAGCGTGCCGCGGATGCGGTTGACGATCAGTGTGGAGAGGGCTTCGCCTTCGATGTCTTCGGCAATGATGAAGAGCGGCTTGTTGGCCTGCAGGGCCTTCTCCAGCAGTGGCAGGAAGTCCTGCAGCGAGGAGATCTTGCCCTGGTTGATCAGGATGAGGGCGTCCTCGAGGACGGCTTCCTGGCGCTCTGCGTCGGTGACGAAGTACGGGGACAGGTAGCCCTTGTCGAACTGCATGCCCTCGGTCAGTACCAGTTCGGTCTGCGTGGTGGAGGACTCTTCAATGGTGATGACACCGTCCTTGCCAACCTTGCCGAACGCTTCGGCGAGGAGCTCGCCGACTTCGTCGCTCTGCGCGGAGATGGCTGCGACGCTGGCAACCTGGGTGCCTTCGACTTCGCGGGCGTTCTCCAGGAGGCGGGCTGCGACGGCTTCAACGGAAACCTCGATGCCGCGCTTGATCTCGCCCGGAGCGGCGCCGGCAGCAACGTTGCGCAGGCCTTCCTTGACCAGGGCCTGTGCCAGCACGGTGGCCGTGGTGGTGCCGTCGCCTGCGACGTCGTTGGTCTTGGTGGCTACTTCCTTGGCCAGCTGTGCGCCAAGGTTCTCGTAGGGGTCATCAAGTTCGACTTCGCGGGCGATGGTCACGCCGTCATTGGTGATCGTGGGAGCGCCCCACTTCTTGTCCAGCACGACGTTGCGGCCGCGCGGGCCAAGCGTCACCTTGACAGTGTTGGCGAGCTTGTCGATACCGGCCTCAAGAGACCGGCGGGCAGCATCGTTAAAAGCAAGCTGCTTTGCCATGGTTGTGTCCTTTCAAGACAGAAAACCCGCACCGCCGGCGGTCGGAATTGATTTCCAACGTGACGGCGGCGCGGGGCTCCGGGAAGTTACTTTACGACGATCGCAAGGACGTCGCGGGCGGACAGAACGAGGTACTCGTTGCCGCCGGTCTTGACTTCGGTTCCACCGTACTTGGAGTAGATGACGACGTCGCCAACAGCTACGTCAACCGGTACGCGGTTGCCGTTGTCATCGAAGCGGCCGGGGCCGATTGCAACAACTTCGCCTTCCTGCGGCTTCTCCTGTGCGGAGTCCGGAATGACCAGGCCGGAAGCCGTGGTCTGCTCTGCTTCGAGCGGGCGAACAACAATACGATCCTCAAGAGGCTTAATCGAGACCGACACTCGGACTCTCCTTTTCATGAGCTGATTCATGGACTAAGAACTAGGGTGCCGGAGCGTACAACCGTCGTCGCGGTGCCGGAAGACGCTTGGCGTGATTAGCACCCTCTGGGGGAGAGTGCTAACAAGACTCTATGTAAGCGTTAGCACTCGGTCAAGGTGAGTGCCAGCATTTCGTCATGGGTGAACGTCGGTCACCGGCCTGTGAGGTCGTCCAAATCGTAGTTCTGGCCGTCGTCATCCTCATCCAGCGGCGTATTGCCGCGGTTCAGGTACAGGAACACTCCGGCCGCAACAGCAACGACGCCGGAAATCACCAGGGTGATAATCCCGCCGGTACGGGCGCCACTGTAAAGCTCGCGGATGCCCCGGGCCTCGTCCGTGGCATCATTGACGCTCTTCCCCGCCACCGAATAGGTGGCCGCGTTGAAGGAATCCAGCGCAAAGATGATGATCAGCAGGCCGACGCAGACCACGGCAATCACGACCCCCGCTATCAGGGCGGGTCGCGCGAACTTCATCACGGTGGAGGGCTGCGGGGCTGCGGTATCTTCCATGCAAACAACCCTATCCGGCTGATTCGTCCGTCACGTTCCCAAGTGCCGCGCCGTTAGGCTTGATGGCATGCCCCACGCACCGCAGGAACAGATCGCACCCTTGCTGACAACTGAAGGATGGGAACTCCTGGCCTCGTTGGGGCCCTACCGCGAGGCTGATGCCTTCAGTGTCAACGCCGACCTCCGCAAGGCCGGCCACTCCCCCGAATTGGTGGCCGCAGTCCTCACGCAATCCCGGCTGCGCACCCGGGCAGAGGCAAAGTTCGGAGAGTTTGCCCGGCAGATGCTGTTCACCCAGGCCGGCTTGGAGCAGGCAACGCGGTTGAACGTGGCCGCCCGGCACGCCGAACGTTTCGTGAAAGCCGGGATCTCCCACGTTGCAGACCTCGGTTGTGGGCTCGGCGCTGATTCAATGGCCATGGCATCCATGGACATTGCTGTCACCGCCGTTGAAATGGATGAAACCACGGCTGCCTGCGCCACCATCAACCTCATGCCTTTCCCGCACGCCACCGTGGTGCACTCGGATGCGACGTCCGTAGAGCTGGACGGGATCGACGGCGTGTGGCTGGACCCTGCCCGCCGGACCACCTCAACGTCGGGGACAAAACGCATCTGGGACCCTGAGGCTTTCTCTCCCCCGTTGTCCTTCGTTGAAAAGCTGGCAGCTACCGGCCGCGCCATCGGCGTCAAAATGGGGCCCGGAATCCCCCATGACTCCGTTCCCTCCCGTTGTGAGGCCCAGTGGGTTTCGGTAGGCGGCGACGTCACCGAAGTGACTTTGTGGTTCAATGCCGTGGCCCGTCCCGGTGTGCGTCGGGCGGCACTGGTCATCGGCAGCCAGGGCGCCGCTGAAATCACCAGCGGCGAGGAGTTCGACGGCGGCCCGGCAGCCGGCGTCGGGCCCGTTGAGGGCTTCCTTTACGAACCTGATGGTGCGGTGATCCGCGCAGGGTTGGTGGCCGACGTCGCCGAACGCCTGGACGGGCACCTGCTGGATGAACACATTGCCTACATCTGCGCGCCGGAACTGCACGACACTCCTTTTGCCCGCGCCTATAAGGTGCTCGAAGTGATGCCCTATAACGTCAAGGCCCTCAAAGCCTGGGTGAAGACCAACGGCATCACCGTGCTGGACATCAAGAAGCGCGGCACGTCCGTGACGCCCGAAGAGCTCCGTAAGCAACTGCTCCCCGCCAAACCGGCCAAAGGCATGGCTGCGAAAACAGCCACCCTGGTCCTGACCAGGATCGGCGAGGACAAAGTGGTTGTCGTGGTGGACCCGGTAAAGGCCTGAGCCGTCAGCGCCGCGAGAACTCCGAGGCCTCGCGGACCTGCCCGGCGCTGGGACGTACACCCGTGTAAAGCACAAACTGTTCTTCAGCCTGGATGGCAATGACCTCGGCTCCGGTGATGACCTTCTTGCCGGAGTTCCGTGCTGCGGTGATGAGCGGCGTTTCCGAGGGCAGTGCCACGACGTCGAACACCACCTGCGCTGCGGCGATGGTGGCGTCGTCGAAGGCCTGGGCCCTTTCGTCCGCACCAGCCATGCCCAGCGGGGTGACGTTGATGATGAGATCCGCTGTTGAGCGGTTGACGTCGTCCTGCCAGCCGAATCCGTAAAGATCCGCGAGCGCGCGGCCACTGGTTTCGTTGCGCGCCACGATGGTCACTGCAGTAAACCCGGCGTCCCTGAGGGCGGCGGCGACGGCCTTGGCCATGCCCCCGGCACCGCGGAGCAGCACGGTGTGGCTGTTGGGGACCTGATGGTCCTTCAGGAGCCGGGCTATAGCGATGTAGTCGGTGTTGTAGGCGGTGAGGACGCCGTCGTTATTGACGATGGTGTTCACCGAATCAATCGCTTTGGCTGATGGGTCCATCACGTCAACCAGGGGGATGACGGCTTCCTTGTAGGGCATGGACACCGCGGCACCCCGGATGGGGAGGCCGCGGATGCCAGCCACTGCGAGCGTGATGTCCGCCGGGGCGAATGCCTTGTAGACAAAGTTCAGGCCGAGCAGATCGTAGAGATAGTTATGGAACCTGGTCCCGATGTTGCTGGGCCTGGCCGCCAGCGAAATGCACAGGGACATGTCTTTGTTCAGGATTGGCATTCCCCCATTAAACAACGGCCTTCACGCTCCCGCGTTGATCCCGCGGCCGGGTTAGCCCTGACGCGCCTTCATCCGCGGGTTGTTTTTGTTGATGACGAATGTACGTCCCCGCCTGCGCACAATCTGTGCGCCCGGGATCTTCTTGAGGGCACGCAGTGAGTTCCTGACCTTCATGGTGTTTCTCCTTCTGTTGGGTGTTTGGTTCAGAGGGCGTCGCTGAGTTCCAGGGGGTCCTCCCAGACCCCGGAGTCCAGCTCCATTTCGGCTTCCGTCAGTTGGCATCCGTCCAGAAGCCCGCGGATTTCCGCCGGGTCGATGTCTTCGGAGCGTCCGGTGATGGCCAGCACGGTGCCGCGGTCACCGTGGTGGGGGTGCCAGTCCAGGAAGGCGTCGACGTCGCCGGTTTCCTTGGCGGATTCCGTGCCACGGGCAGCATCAACAGAATCGGCCAGCCAGTTTCCGGTACTTTCCAGCCATACCCTGGGTCCTATGCCCTGGACGGCGATGCGCCGCGTGGGTGCGGACGCGATCCACAGGCGGCCACGCAGCCAGTGGGTTCCGATCGCCAGTTGCGGCAGCGCGTCCCGGAAGCGCCCCGGGTGCAGGGGGCGGACGGTTTTGTGAAGCACGGTCCGGAATGGACCCGGCGTTTCGTCCAACGGCACACGCACGACGCCGGGCCGGTTGCGTGCCGCTGCTTCGGCATGGTCAAAGCATCCCGGCCGGAATTCCCCGGCCGGCCCTACGACGTTGGCGTGGGGTGCCAACTGGCCCAGCAGTTCCAGACCAATACGCCAAGGGCCTGATCCTTCACGCTGATCTCCCGTCAGCACCGCTCCGAGTCCCGGGAAGACCATTACGGTATCGACTTGGCCGAACTCACCGATCAGGAATTCGCCGCTGGTGCGCTCGTCCTGGGGCATGGACGTGAAGCCGGATTCGTAGAGCGTGTGGCGATCCCAGATGTGGTCATCCAGGTCCGCCGCATCAATGGCGAGCACCGCGTTGTCGATCACGGCCGGCCGGCTGAGGCCACGGTGCAGCTCTGCGACGGCCATCCCCGCGGCAACTCCCGGGGGCAGGCCAAGGACCACGTGGTCGAAGCCGCACGAGGCGAGCCGTTCCGCCGTCGGGACGACATCAAGCCGGACGGTGCAGCTGAGGCAACCGTGCTCCAGCACCGTGGTTTCGCGTTCGAAGAGGCGGCCGTCCCGATAGACGCGTCGGAGGACAAGGGAACCGTCCAGGAGATCGTGGAGGACCACCACGGAGTTCTGGTGGGTCCGGCCAAGCCGGATGGTGGCGGCCTCACGGCATTGGCTGTCCAGGGAACTGACGACTGTGAGGTGCATGGGTCGAGTGTATTGCTAATTGTTCTCATTAGCAAATGGTCAAGGATTTCGGGCTGGTTCACGCCGATATCCCGGGGGTTCACGCTGCATTAGACTTGATCCGACCGCTGGCGGCCCCACAGCGGGGAATCGTGCCCGGCTGTGACAAACCAATGCGGGGACTGAAGGACTGAGGGGACTACGTGCAGATTGATTTTGCGCCATCCAGGCAATCGACACTGGGTGTGGAATGGGAGTTGGCGCTCGTCAATGCACGCACCGGAGAACTTGTATCGGTAGCCAACGATGTCCTGAAGGGCGTCGCCGCCAACCACCCGGACCTCAATGAGGACGACGAACACCCCCATATCAAGCGCGAGCTTCTCCTCAATACCGTGGAACTGGTCACCGGCATCTGCGAGACCGTCAAGGACGCAAAGGAAGACCTTGGCAGGTCCCTCGCCGCGGTCCGCGAAGTCACGGATCCCATGGGCGTAGAAGTCTTTTGCGCCGGAAGCCACCCCTTCAGCCCGCCGTTGCTCCAACCCGTCACGGACAAAGAGCGTTACGCCAAACTGATCGAACGGACCCAATGGTGGGGCCGGCAAATGGTCATTTACGGCGTCCACGTCCACGTGGGCATCGACCACCGCGACAAAGTCCTCCCCATCCTGGACGGCTTGGTCAACTACTTCCCGCACTTCCAGGCACTGTCCGCCTCCAGCCCGTACTGGGCCGGGGAAGAAACCGGGTATGCCTCACAGCGCGCCCTCATGTTCCAGCAGCTCCCTACCGCCGGGCTGCCCTTCCAGTTCGAAACCTGGGAGGCGTACGAGTCCTACGTCCAGGACATGTTCACCACGGGAGTGATCGACTCCACGTCCGAGATCCGCTGGGATATCCGGCCCGTCTCCAACCTGGGCACCATCGAAATGCGCATCTGCGACGGCTTGGCAACGCTGGAAGAAGTGGGCGCCATTGCCGCGCTGACCCAGTGCCTGGTGGACGAGTTCTCCTCCACCCTGGACGCCGGCGGCAGCATCCCCACCATGCCGCCCTGGCATGTGCAGGAGAACAAATGGCGTGCCGCACGGTACGGCATGGAGGCCATCATCATCCTTGACGCCCAGGGCAACGAGCAGTTGGTCACCGAACACCTCGCGGAAACGGTGGCCCGGCTGGAACCGGTGGCAGCAAAGCTCGGGTGTTCCGAAGAGCTCGCCGACGTCCTGAAGATCATCGAACGCGGAGCCAGCTACCAGCGCCAGCGCCGCGTCGCTGCTGAACACAACGGCGACCTGCAGGCCGTGGTCATGGACCTGGTACAGCAGATGCGCAAGGGCCCGGACGCGTAATTATCCGGATCACGCGGCCGCCGGTACCGTCCTGCGAGGGAGCGGAACCTAAGCGGGCACTGACACCGTGGTTACCGGCATGGAGGAATCGGGGGCAAAGCCAATTCCGCTCGGCCCAACACCGGCCATGATCAGCTGGGCCCCAAGGGCAGCCACCATGGCGCCGTTGTCCGTGCACAGGTCCAACGGAGGGACGTGGAGGGTGATCCCGGCTGAAGCACAGCGCTGCCCGGTCAGTTCCCTTAGCCGGGAGTTCGCTGCCACTCCACCACCAAGCAGGACATCAGTGATGCCATGTTCCTTGCACGCCAGGACGGCCTTGGAACTGATGACGTCCACCACGGCTTCCTGGAAAGCCGCAGCAATGTCTGCCACGGGCACTTCCTCGCCCCGGGCCTCGAACTGTTCAACGCATCGGGCCACGGCGGTCTTCAAGCCGCTGAAGGACCAGTCGTAGCGGTGCGGTCCCTTCTCCCCGGCAGTGCCCATGTACTTCGGCTGCGAGAGGCCCCGCGGGAAACGGATGGCTTTGGGATTGCCCTGGCGTGCCAGCTTGTCGATGGCCGGTCCACCCGGGTACCCGAGGCCGAGGATGCGGGCCACTTTGTCATAGGCCTCCCCTGCGGCATCATCGATGGTTGAACCCAGCAGCTCCACGTCGTCAGTGATGCTCCGGATACGCAGGATTTCCGTGTGCCCACCCGATACCAGCAGTGCCCCGAGGTTCTTCGGCAACCTCCCGGCACCCAGGCCGGCGGCAGCACCGGCGTCGTGCTTGCCATCCTGCGCCGACTTGCGATCAAGGAGCCCCACACCAACATGCGCCACCAAGTGGTTGATGGCATACAGCGGCTTGCCGGTGGCAACGGCCAGCGCCTTGGCGGCGCAGACACCCACCATCAACGCACCGGCAAGGCCCGGACCCGAGGTGACGGCAATGGCATCAATCTCGTCCAAGGTGACGCCGGCTTCCTGCAGCGATTCCTGCAACGTGGGCACAAAGGCGTCCAGGTGGGCGCGGGAGGCGATCTCGGGGATGACCCCGCCAAAGCGAACATGCTCTTCCATGGATGAGGACACGGTGTTGGTCAGCAGCGTGGTGCCCCGCACGATCCCGACGCCGGTCTCATCGCACGAGGACTCGATGCCGAGCACCAATGGCTGCTTGGGCAGTTCCGGATTAGCGCCGCTCACGCTGTTGCTCCTTCGTGGGGTTTATTCAGTTCAAGCCGCATGATCAGGGCATCGGTGCCGTCCCGGTAGTAGCGGGGACGGACATGGATCTGCTCGAAACCGAAGCGCAGGTACAACTGCTGGGCCCGGGGGTTGTCCGCCCGAACCTCCAACAGCACATCAGCGGCACGCCGGCGCCGCGCTTCGGTGATGAGTTCGGTCAGGACAGCGGAGCCAATGCCCTTTCCTTCGAATTCTGGCACGACGGCGATCGTCTGGACGTCCGCGATCGGTTCGATGCACATCAATCCGGCGTAAGCCACGATCTCCCCCGCGACCTCGGCAACTACATAACGGCGGGTTTCGGGCTGCGCGAGTTCGTCGAAGAACATCTGCAGGGGCCAGGCATCCACAGGGAACAGCCGGCGTTCCAAGGACTCCACTACCGGGATATCGGCCTCTGTCATGTCCCGGAGGGAAACTCCCGCAAGCTCAAGCTTGGGTGAGACTATCCGTCCCATCAGAGCGCACGCTTCCGGGGCCCGGGCACCTGGGCATCGGATTCCCGCAAGTAGAGCGGGGTGGAGTCCAGCAACGGTTCACCGGCCGCGAGCTTTGCCAAGGCGAACTGGCCCAGTGAGGCTGCGTGAGGCTGGGCTGTGGAGAAGTCCTCGTTGGCCTTCAGGACATCGGCATACAAGCCTGCTCCGGCACCAAAAACCGGCAGGTCCGGAAGGTCGGCGGCAAATCCCACGTGCGGTCCGTCAACAAGCACCGGCAGCTGGCCGTCGGCCAGCGTGTATCGCGCCCAGTAGACCTCCTTGCGCCTGGCATCCGTGGCCACCAGGAACTCAGCAGCTGCAGCGGTGGACTCCGCCACCTCCAAGGCAATCGCATCAAGGCTCATCACGCCATGCAACGGCTTGTTCCAAACGAAAGCCAAGGTTCTGGCAGTGGCGATTCCCGAGCGCAATCCCGTAAAGGGGCCAGGACCTACGCCGGTGACGATCGCGTCGATATCGGCGCCCGTGACGCCCGCTCCGGCCAGGAGCTTTGCGATGCCGGGAGCCAGGACTTCGGCATGGCTGCGGGTGTCCTCCGTAGCGAAGGAATCCACCACGCCCTCCATGGCGTCGTCGGAAATCAGGGCAGCACTTGCAACCGCTGAGGTATCAATGGCCAGGATCAGCATCAGTTGCTCCTCTCCTGTGACGCGGTTTCAAGGAGTCGCGGAGCCTCGGCCCAGCGGGGTCCGTATCCACGGAAGACGAGGGTTCGGGGCTCGTCGTCGTCATCGGTATCGAAGTCAAGGACGTCGCCGCCTTGTGGGTTTGTTGTTGCCAGGCTCTCCCCACCAACAGATCGATGCAGGTCAATCTCCAGGCGGCTGTCCGAGAGGTGCTCCACCCTGTCCCGGCCCCACTCCACCACAGTGACGGCCGTGTCCATGGTGTTCTCCAGATCGATGTCGTCGATTTCAGCTGATGATTCCAGCCGGTACGCATCGACGTGGACCAGGTCCGGACCACCGGGCCGCGGTCCGTCAGCAAGGTTGGGGTGGATGCGTACCAGCACAAACGTGGGGGAAATGATGCCCGCACGTACGCCCAGGCCTTCGCCCAGTCCTTGGGTGAACGTGGTCTTGCCTGCACCCAGCTCGCCGGTCAGGACCAGGAGGTCCCCGGCCTCGAGTACCTCACCCAAGGCTGCCGCGAGGGCGTGCGTCTGCTCCGCCGTCGTGACCGTCAGGGTGCGCTCCCACTGCGGTTCGCTCACAGCGCTGCCGTCTCTGTGGCTTGGTTGGCGTCCTTGTGGACCTCGGCCGGGGGCGGCAATTCGTTGACGTAGCTGCGCGGGACCCGGGGGCTGATGCGGGTGACGATTTCATAGTTGTTGGTTCCCGCGGCCGCCGCCCAATCGTCAGCCGTGGGTCCGCCGTCGGCACCGTCGCCAAGCATGACGGCCTCGGCACCCTTGAAGCCTGCTGCCTCTTCCGGCGTCAGCGCTCCGAGGTCAACCACCATCTGGTCCATGGCAATCCTGCCCACCACAGGGTAGTTGACGCCATTGATGCGGACAGGACCGCCGGTGCCAACGCGCGGAACTCCGTCGGCGTACCCCAGCGGGACCAGGCCCAGCGTGCTTTCCCCGCTGGTGCGGTAGTTCAGGCCATAGGAGACACCCTGGCCTGCCGGCACCTTCTTGCAGTTGGAGAGCAGCGTGCGGACCGTCATGGCCGGGTGCAGGCCAAGTTCCGCGGAGGTAGCGCCCTCAAAAGGCGAAAGTCCGTAAATGCCGAGGCCAACACGGACCAGATCGAAGTGTGAGTCCGGGCGGGACAGTGTGGCCGGAGTGTTGGCGATATGCCGTACTTCCGTGTCCACCCCTGCATCCTCGGCCATGGCTATCGCCTCGCGGAAGACGGCCAGTTGCTCATCGGTTTCGGGACGGTGCGGCTCATCAGCCACTGCGAGGTGCGAGAAGATACCCACCACGCGCAGCAGGCCTTGGTCCTGGTATTCCATGGCCTGGCCCACCAACTGGTCCCAGTCGGCAATGGTGCATCCGTTACGGCCCAGCCCGGTGTCCACTTTCAAATGGACCCGCGCAGGCCGTTCCTGTTCACGCGCTGCCGCCACTACGGCGTCCAGCTCCCAGCCGGAAATTCCGACGTCGATGCCGGCGGCGACTGCCGCTTGGAAGTTGCTCTCCCGGGTGTGCAGCCAGGCCAGCAAAGGAGCATCGACCCTGGCGGCGCGCAAGGCGAGCGCCTCGGAAATGTGCGCGACCCCCAACCAGGCGGCCCCGGCGTCGAGCGCTGCGCGGGCTACTTGGACGGCTCCGTGGCCATACGCGTCAGCCTTCACCACAGCCATGACCGAAGCGGGAGAGGCGATGGCGACGAACTGGCGAACGTTGTGCCGCACGGCTTCGAGGTCGATCACGGCGGAACGTTCCAGCACCGCCGACTTTGCTATGGAGGCTTTCGACCCGATACCGATATCTGCAGCTGCTTCGTAAGTCACCCTAGAGATTCTAGTAGGGCCGGTGAATTCGGGTTAACTGCGTGCCTTCCCGGCCCGCTACTGTGCGTCCGACAAATGTGCGATCGTTGCCCTGGCCCGGCGCTGGGCTTCGGCCGGGATGTCCTTCACGATCGGTTCAAGGAACGCGAACCGCCGCAGCCACGGGCTGGACTGGCGTTCCTTCCGCGCGTTGGCCCGCTGCCACCAGTCGGCGATGTCCCCCCACCCGGGGGCCGCCAACGAGCCGCCCACCTCCTGGACCGCCAGCGAGGCGCACAGGTTGGCGAAGCGAAGGCGGTCCCCCAGCCTCCACCCCGCCAGGCATCCCACAATGAACGCCGCCCCGAAGCAGTCGCCCGCGCCGGTGGGATCGTAGGCGGAGACCGGGAGGGAGGGCACCCATTCTTCCTCGCCGGTCTCCGAGTCCACGGCAACGGCCCCCTGCGGTCCGAGCGTCACCACGGCCACAGGCACCCGGTCTGCCAGGGAGTACAGCGCAGCCCACGGGTCCGCTTTGCCTGTGAATGCCATGGCCTCAGGCGCATTGGGCAGGAAGGCATGGAAGTTCTCCAGCAAATCCAGCCGGCGTTCGGACCACTCTCCCGTAGGATCCCACCCCACTACGCCAAAGAGTTTGGTGCCGGAATCCTTTGCCGCGAGCATCCACGGCTCCAGTTCTTCGCCGAGGTCAGCGACGGCGGCGAGTGCCTTGGGTGGTTTGCCCATCAGTTCGGAGGAACTGATGGGCGCCGGGTGCCCGTGGGTGACCATGGACCTGTCCTGGTTCACGCACAGGGAAACGGTGACCGGCGAGTGCCAGCCCGGAACCTTTCGCGACAACGACAGGTCCACGTGTTCCTGGCTTTCAAGGATTTGCCAGTTGTAGTCGCCGTAGCCGTCGTCCCCGAAGGTCGCGGCAAGATTTGTACGCAAACCCAGCCTGGCAGCGGCGATGGCTTGGTTGGCCACCCCGCCGGGGCAACTGCCCATCCCCTCGCTCCATACCTCCGTGCCGGGTTCGGGCGAGTGCGGCAGGCCAGTGAAAATGATGTCCTGGAAGACCGTTCCTGTCAGGAGGAGGTCGCAGTGCTGGTCGGCATCGGAGCGCAGGGAAGCCAGTGGATCAAATCGTCGCTGGGGCATAGCGTCCATGCATCGCAGACTACGCCGATCCTCACGGGGCTGCATAGATCCGTAAGGCCTGCATAGACTTCGGTCATGCGGCTCATGATCGCCGGTGGCGGCGGCTTCCGGGTACCCCTTATCTACAGGGCCTTGTGCGTGGGTCCCTTCGCCGGGCTGGTGGACGAGCTGGTGCTCTACGACGTGGACGAGGCCCGCCTGGCAGCCATTGAAGCGGTTGTCCTTGACATGGCTTCCGCGGAGGGTTCCGCGCCCGTCGTCGTGGTTTCCTCTGACCTGCCGGAGGCCCTGGCCGGGACGGACACGGTGTTCGCGGCAATCCGTCCCGGCGGCACTGCCGGGCGGATCGCCGACGAACGCGTGGCCTTGGATCTTGGCCTGCTGGGCCAGGAAACCACCGGCGCGGGCGGGATCTCCTATGCGCTGCGGACCATTCCCCGCATGCTGGAACTCGCCGAAGCGATGCGGCAGCATTGCCCCGAGGCATGGCTCATCAATTTCACCAACCCCGCAGGCATGGTGACCGAAGCTTTGGGCCCGGTGTTCGGACGCAAGGTGGTGGGCATCTGCGATTCCGCCGGGGGCCTGGTCCATCGGGCGGCACGTGCTGCCGGCACCCCGCTGGCAGAAGGAAGTCTCGACGGCGTGGGCTACTTCGGGTTGAACCATCTCGGCTGGCTGTATCGGCTGGCTCCCGGCGGGCGGGACCTGCTGCCCGGGCTGCTGGCGGACCACGCTGCGCTCGAGACCATCGAAGAAGGCAGGTTGTTTGGGCAGCACACCCTGCTGCAGCTTGGCTGCCTGCCCAACGAATACCTGTACTACTACTACCAAACAGCCCGGGCCACCGATGCGATCCGCCGGCAGCAGGAAACCCGGGGTGCATCAATCCACCACCAGCAGAGTTCCCTCTACCCTGCCCTGGTGCGGGCAACTCATCCCTTTGAGCTGTGGGACAGTGCCCGCAGGTCCCGGGAGGAAGGCTACCTGGCTGAAGCCCGTACGCACGGTGAGCAACGGGACGAGTCCGACTTGGCCGGCGGTGGCTATGAGCGGGTAGCACTGTCCGTGATGCGGGCGTTGTCCGGGGGTGGATCTGCCCAGCTGATCCTGAACGTTCCCAACGCGCCGGTCTCGCCTGCTGGTCCGGCGGGCAAGGTGGCCGTGCCCGGGTTGCCGGCCGACGCCGTCGTCGAGGTTCCCTGTGAGGTGACGCCCGACGGCGCGTGGCCGCTTGCGCAGGAACGGCCGGGCGGCCAATTCCTCACCCTCATGCAGCACGTCAAAGAGGTGGAGCGGCTGACCATCCGTGCTGTGGTGCACGGCGAGCGCAGTGCTGCCGTTGATGCCTTCGCGGCGCACCCTTTGATCGGAACGGCGGAGCTGGGAGAACAACTCCTCACCGGATACGAGGCAGCGTTTCCCGAACTCGCCCGGCTGTGGAGGCCTACAGCTTCCGGTACATGACGTGCAGGCCCACGTAGCCGATCTCCGGATGATCGAATGCCTCAGGCACCGTCGCCAGGATCCGGAAGCCCATGGACTGCCACAACCACACCGCCCGGACGTTGCTCTCCACCACGGCGTTGTACTGCATGGCGTAGAAGCCTGCAGCCTTCGCTTCAGTCAACGAATAGGCGCAAAGGGCGCGGGCAACACCTTGGCCTGAGTGGTTGGCTCCCACCATGTACCCGGCATTGGCTACATGACTGCCGCCGCCGGCCTGGTTGGCGTGGAACTCTCCTGTTCCAAGGATCACGCCCGAGTCCCTGGCTACGGCCACGAACGTCTGGCCGGGAGCGTCTTTGATCCACTTGCTCCGGGCCGCTTCCTCGGACGTGTCACGGTCCCAGGTAAAGGTCTCACCGGCACGGATCACCGGTTCCAGGATGGCCCAGATCCCGGGCCAGTCCGCGGGGATGGCTTGGCGGATGTCGAAAGTCTGTTCTTCGCTCACAGCCGCCACGCTAGCAGCCCCGTCCAGCGGTGGTGCTGCCCGCAGCTGTGTGTTGGCACCTTCGGAGGCAGTGGACGGCAGGAGTAGTGTTTTCTGCAGGGCAAAGGCGTGTTTGCTGTTTTGCTGTTCGTGTCAGGAGGAATGCGGTGCCGTTGATCCGTCGTGTGGCGTTCCTGTCCTTGCATACCTCCCCCATGGAGCAGCCAGGTGCCGGAGATGCCGGTGGGATGAACGTCTACGTGCGGGCCCTGGCCATGGCGCTGGCGGAGACCGGGGTGGAAGTGGAGATCTTCACCCGATCCACCAAAGCCGGCCAACCCGCAGTCGAACATCCAGGTCCCGGCGTCTGCGTCCATAACGTCATGGCGGGGCCTCGCCGCAAAGTCCCCAAGGAAGAGCTGCCGGCCCTCCTGCACCAGATGGTGGAACAGATCGACATGATCCGCGGCAGCCAACTGCACGGCCGCTACGATGCCATCCACTCACACTATTGGGTGTCCGGCGTGGCCGGGCTGGAACTGTCCGGACTATGGGGCGTGCCGCTGGTGCACACCATGCACACCATGGCCAAGGTCAAAAATCTTGTCCTCGAATCCGGCGAACGCCCCGAGCCCCGGCGCCGCGAAGAGGGCGAACAGCGGATCGTCGACGGCGCTACCCGGCTGGTCGCCAACACTCCAGCCGAAGCCGAGGAACTGGTTTCGCACTACGGTGCCGATCTTGACCGGATCGACGTGGCCCCGCCCGGCGTCGACCTCAAGGTCTTTACGCCCTCGTTCCGGCGGAAGTCACGGTCCCTGCGCGGAGTCAGGCCGGACAGTTTCCACATCCTCTTCGCCGGGCGGATCCAGCGGCTCAAAGGCCCCCAGGTGTTCGTCAAGGCCGCTGGGATCCTGCGCAAGCGCCGGCCCGACATCGATCTCGAGCTGACCATTCTGGGCTCCCTCAGCGGTGCCAAGGACTTCAATCTCCAACACATCATCGACGACGCCGGACTGGCCGACGTCGTGACGCACCGCCCGCCTGTGGTGGCACCCGAACTGGCAGGTTGGTTCCGCTCAGCAGACGTCGTGGTCATGCCCTCTTTCAGCGAATCCTTCGGTTTGGTCGCTTTGGAAGCACAAGCGTGCGGTACACCAGTGGTGGCCACCAACGTGGGCGGACTGTCACGGGCCATTTCCGATGGCCGGACGGGCATGCTGGTGGACGGGCACGACCCCTCCGACTGGGCAGACGCCTTGGAGGACCTCTACGACGACGTCCAGACCCGTGAAGACATGGGACGGTTGGCCGCAACCCACGCCGAATCCTTCGGATGGCAACGGACAGCAGCCATCACGCTGGAAAGCTACCGCGAAGCAGTGGGCGGCCTGCTGGTTCCCCGGCGCTGAGTCTTCGCCGGTTCGGCCGTGTCGACTGGTAGATTGACGCGCACAGCGAACCAACGCCTGCAGCACCACCCCGCTGCCGGCATACCCAGCCGAAGGACGACGATGTCTGAAAACAAGGTCCTGTCCGATCTTGAAATTGCCCGCAAAGCCACCATCCAGCCCATCGTGGACATTGCCCGACGCGCAGGCATCACCGAGGACGCCCTTGAGCTGTATGGGCCCTACAAGGCCAAGATCAATCCGTCGAAACTGGTTTTTCCCGCTGGGAAGACCCCCGGCAAGGTTGTCCTGGTGTCCGCCATGTCCCCCACCCCGGCAGGCGAAGGCAAGTCCACCACCACCGTGGGTCTGGCCGACTCCCTGGCCCGCGCAGGGCACAACGTGATGATTGCCCTTCGCGAGCCCTCCTTGGGGCCGATCCTGGGGATGAAGGGCGGAGCCACCGGCGGCGGGTACTCCCAGGTGCTTCCCATGGACGACATCAACCTGCACTTCACCGGCGATTTCCATGCAATCACCTCCGCCAACAACGCGCTCATGGCCCTGGTGGACAACCATATTTTCCAAGGCAACGAACTCAATATCGATCCCCGCCGCATGACATTCAAACGCGTGCTGGACATGAACGACCGCTCGCTGCGGGAAGTGGTGATCGGCCTCGGCGGACCTGTTCAGGGCGTGCCGCGGCAGGACGGCTTCGACATCACCGTGGCCTCCGAAATCATGGCGGTCTTCTGCCTGGCCAAAGACCTGGACGACCTCCGCGCACGGCTGGGCCGGATCACTTTTGGCTACACCTACGATCGCTCGCCGGTCACCGTAGCGGACCTCGGTGTCGAAGGCGCACTGACCATGCTGTTGAAGGACGCCATCAAACCAAACCTCGTCCAGACCATCGCAGGAACCCCTGCATTGGTCCATGGTGGCCCGTTCGCCAACATTGCCCACGGCTGCAACTCCCTGATCGCCACCAGCACGGCAATGCAGTTAGCCGACATCGTGGTCACAGAAGCCGGGTTCGGGGCAGACCTCGGCGCGGAAAAGTACATGGACATCAAGGCGAGAATCGCCCAGGTGGCGCCATCCGCCGTCGTAGTGGTGGCGACGATCCGCGCCCTGAAGATGCAGGGCGGGGTCCCCAAGGACCAACTCAGCGAACCCAACGTCGAGGCCGTTGCTGCCGGGGTGGAGAATCTTCAGAGGCATGTCCGCAACGTGTCCAAATTCGGCATCTCCCCCATCGTCTCCATCAACAAATTCGCCACGGACACCCCGGAGGAACTGGAGTGGCTGCTCGACTGGTGCACCGCGGAAGGCGTCGAGGCCGCCGTCGCCGATGTCTGGGGCCGGGGCGGAGGAGGCGACGGCGGTGACGGTCTTGCTGGGAAGGTTGCAGCCGCCTTGTCCGCACCGTCGGACTTCCACCACCTCTACCCTCTGGAGATGCCTGTGGAGGACAAGATCCGGACCATTGTGCAGGAGATCTACGGGGCGGACGGCGTCGACTTCTCGGTTCCGGCCCTGAAGCGACTGGCGGAGATCGAGAAGAACGGTTGGTCCGACTTCCCTGTCTGCATGGCCAAGACCCAATACTCCTTCACCGATGACGCTTCCAGGCTCGGCGCTCCCAAGGGTTTCACGGTGCACGTGCGCGAACTGATACCCAAGACCGGCGCCGGCTTCATCGTGGCGTTGACCGGTGCTGTCATGACCATGCCCGGACTGCCCAAGGAACCGGCCGCGATGCGCATGGACGTGGACGCCGACGGTCAACCCACCGGCCTCTTCTAACCCGCTCTCACATCCCCTGCCCTCCAGCCCCACGCTCTCTCACATCCCCTGCCCTCCAGCCCCACGCTCTCTCACTCTCTTGAGAAAAGTGAGCGAGCGTCGGCCCCAAACCGGAAGGACGTGGGAGAAGGTTCGGGAAACGACAAACGCCCCCGTAATGGATACGGGGGCGTTTGGTAAAACGGGAGTGTTTAGCGCTCGATGTCGCCGCGGATGAAGGCTTCGACCTTATCGCGGGCGAGGTCGTCGTTGAACTGCTCCGGGGGCGACTTCATGAAGTAGCTGGACGCGGAAAGCAGTGGGCCGCCGATGCCGCGGTCCAGGCCGATCTTGGCCGCACGGATGGCGTCGATGATGACACCTGCCGAGTTCGGGGAATCCCAGACCTCAAGCTTGTACTCAAGGGACACCGGTGCGTCGCCGAAGTTGCGGCCCTCGAGGCGCACGAAGGCCCACTTGCGGTCGTCCAGCCAAGCCACGTAGTCCGACGGCCCAATGTGGACGTCGTCCGCGTGCAGCTCGGCCTCAACGTTGGAGGTCACGGCCTGGGTCTTGGAGATCTTCTTGGATTCCAGGCGGTCGCGCTCCAGCATGTTCTTGAAGTCCATGTTGCCGCCGACGTTGAGCTGGTAGGTGCGGTCCAGCGTCACGCCGCGGTCTTCGAAGAGCTTGGCCATGACGCGGTGCGTGATGGTGGCACCGATCTGGCTCTTGATGTCATCGCCCACGATCGGGATGCCGGCCTCGGTGAACTTGTCAGCCCATTCCTTGGTTCCTGCGATGAACACGGGCAGGGCGTTGACGAACGCCACACCGGCGTCGATCGCGCACTGGGCGTAGAACTTTGCAGCCTGGTCCGAGCCAACGGGCAGGTAGCAGACCATGACGTCGGCCTTGGCCTCGCGCAGCGCTGCGACGATGTCCACGGCTTCCTCGGGTGCCTCAACGATGGTCTCGCGGTAGTATTTGCCGAGGCCGTCGAGCGTGTGGCCGCGCTGGACCGTTACGCCGGTGGCGGGAACGTCGGCAATCTTGATGGTGTTGTTTTCGCCGGCGCCGATGGCGTCGGCCAGGTCCAGTCCAACCTTTTTGCTGTCAACGTCGAAAGCAGCAACGAACTGGACGTCGTTGACGTGGTACTGGCCGAACTCGACGTGCATCAGACCCGGGATCGTGGCCTTGGGGTCAGCGTCGCGATAGTACTGAACACCTTGGACCAACGATGCAGCGCAGTTACCTACGCCGACAATGGCAACACGAATCGGATGTGAAGACACGGAACTCCTCTTGAGACTAAACCTCATATGCCAGGCGCAGCCCTGACTGAGTCCAGGGCACGACTGATTGGCACGGCGCCATTCGGCGCACTCTTGCATTGTAACCAACACAGCAGGGGCCGGCTTTGTTCCCGGCCGGCCCCTGCAGTTTTATGGCGGTACTTTGGAGGCTACTTCCCGGCCCAAAGGTTGATGTCCGACTCCACAGCGAATTCGTCAATCGCCGTCAGTTCGTCCGTGGTGAACTTCAGGTTGTTGATGGCGCTAAGAGTGTCTTCAAGCTGGGCGACGCTGGATGCACCAACAAGCGCAGAGGTCACCGGGGAGCCTTTGGGCTGGTCACGCAGAATCCAGGCAATGGCCATCTGGGCGAGGGTCTGCCCACGTCCCTCAGCAATGGCATTCAAGCCCCTGACCCGGTCCAGCTTTTCCTCGGTCAGTTGGGATTCGGAGAGGAATCGTTCCTTCGCGGCCCGCGAGTCGGCCGGAACACCGTTGAGGTAGCGGTTGGTCAGCATGCCCTGCGCCAGGGGCGAGAACGCGATGGAGCCTGCCCCCACCTGGTCCAAGGCCTCGTAGAGATTGGGGGATCCGTTCTCTGTCCACCGGTTCAGCATGGAGTAGCTGGGCTGGTGAATCAGCAGTGGCGTGCCGAGTTCCTTCAGTATCCGGGCAGCCTCGATGGTCTGCTCGGGTGTGTAGGACGAGATTCCGGCATACAGCGCCTTGCCGGACCGGACCGCGTAATCCAACGCGCCCATGGTCTCTTCCAGGGGCGTCTCCGGGTCCGGGCGGTGGCTGTAAAAAATGTCCACGTAGTCCAGGCCCATTCGCTCCAACGACTGGTCCAGGCTGGCGATCAGGTATTTCCGGGATCCCCACTCACCGTACGGGCCGGGCCACATGTAGTAGCCGGCTTTGGTGGAGATGACCAGTTCATCGCGGTAGGGCTTGAAGTCATCCTTGAGGTGGCGCCCGAAGTTGGTCTCCGCCGACCCGTCGGGCGGGCCATAGTTGTTGGCGAGGTCGAAGTGGTTCACACCAAGATCGAACGCCCGGCGCAGGATGGCACGCTGTTCGTCAAAGCGCTTGTCATCGCCGAAGTTGTGCCAGAGGCCCAGCGAAATGGCAGGGAGCTTGAGTCCGCTGCGTCCAACACGGCGATAGGGCATGGTTTCGTAGCGGTTTTCCGCAGCCGAATAAGTCATACGTACCATCCTGCCACTGCGCAAACCGGGGTGACGGCGCCGTCCGCTATGTGGGCGCCGTCACCTTCAGTTTGGAGGACTTACTGGACGCGCACGACGGCGGCGCTTCCGCCGGGAAGCGTCAGAGTCCCCTCGTCCAGGGCTGCTTCGCCGTCAGTAGCCAGCAGGATGCTGCCGCTCAGGGGCGTCCCGAGTGCCTTGTCCCCGAAGTTGCAGATGACGCGAACATCGCCGCGGGACATCTGCAGCCAGTGTTCGTCGTCGTCGAACTCCACCGAAGTCTCACCGAAGCCGCCGTCCACCAACTCGGGAGTGTCCCGGCGCAGCTGTGCTAAATCCCTGTACAGCTGCAGCAAGCGGGCGTGGTCTCCCTCGCCTGCTTCATCCCATTTGAGCTTGGAACGCTGGAACGTCTCGGGGTCCTGCGGGTCGGGCACCACAGCAGGGTCCCATCCCATGCGTTCGAACTCCTTGATCCGCCCTTCCGCTGTGGCCTTTCCAAGCTCAGGTTCCGGGTGGGAGGTGAAGAACTGCCACGGTGTGGACGCACCGAACTCCTCGCCCATGAACAACATGGGCGTGAAGGGGGACGTCATGGTCAGCACTGCCCCAATGGCCAGCTTCCCGTAGGACAACGACGCCGTGAGCCGATCACCGGTTGCCCGGTTGCCGATCTGGTCGTGGTTCTGCAGGCAGACTACCAGTGCCGACGGGTGGGCAAGGTCCCGCCGGATAGGCCGGCCATGATGCCGCCCACGGAAACTGGAGTAGCTGCCATCGTGGAGGAACCCACGTTCCAGGACCTTCGCCAACACGGCCAGTGAGTCGAAGTCCGCGTAGTAGCCAGTGGTTTCGCCACTGAGGTTGACGTGCACTGCGTGGTGGAAATCATCGCTCCATTGGCCTTCGAGCCCGTAACCGTTGTCCTTGCGCGGGTAGATGAGCCGCGGATTGTTCAGGTCCGATTCGGCGATCATTGTCCGGGGAACCCCGGTTTCGGCTTCGACCTCATCACCCAGTGCCCCGAACTCCTCGAGGATGTGCACGGCGCGCTCGTCACGCAAAGCGTGTACGGCATCAAGGCGGAGCCCGTCCACGTGGTAGTCCCGCAGCCACATGGCCGCGTTCTCCAGAATGTAGCGCCGGACGTCGTCCGAGCCAGGCCCGTCGAGGTTAACGGAGTCACCCCAAGTGTTTCCCTCCCCCGACTTCAGGTAGGGACCGAATTTGGGCAGGTAGTTCCCACTTGGCCCAAGGTGGTTGTAGACAACGTCCTGGATGACGCCCAAGCCGGCAGCATGGGCGGCGTCAACAAAGCGCTGGTACGCTGTCGGGCCGCCGTAGGGCTCGTGGACGGCGTACCAAAGAACGCCGTCGTAACCCCAATTGTGGACGCCGTTGAAGCCGTTGACCGGCAGCAACTCAATGAAGTCCACACCGAGGTCCACCAGGTAGTCCAGTTTGGCGGCGGCAGCATCCAGTGTCCCTTCAGGGGTGAAGGTGCCCAGGTGCAGCTCGTAGATGACAGCTCCCTTGAGCGGCCGGCCCTTCCACCCGGAGTCCTGCCACTGGTGGACGGAGGGATCGAAGGTGACGGACAAACCGTGAACGCCTTCCGGTTGCCGCCTCGAACGCGGGTCCGGGAATGGCCCCTCGCCGTCCACGATGTACCCATAGGGCACGCCGTCGCCTTCCTGGCCGGGCGCCTCAGCGGGCGCCCGCCACCAACCGGGGGCGGCGGCGTCGTGGTGTTCCATCTGGTATTCGCGCCCGTCGGCAAGAAGCCGGACCGAATCAGCGTTCGGCGCCCAGACGTCGTAGCGGTTTTTTCCAGCAGCGTGCTCCAGCATCATGCTCCCTTATGCGTGTTCAAGCGTGCGTTGCAGTGATGGTTTGATGTGGGGTCAGTCGGTGGGGACCAGCAAGGCCACGGGATACTTTTCCAGCAGCGTCCCCAACAAGATGTTGCCGGCACCGTACGTGGCTCCGGTGAGTTCGTCACGGACGTTTCCGGATACCTCAATTGCGGTGTCCCGCCAGCCACCTTCCCGGGCAAGCCGTTTGGGCAGGCGCGTGGCCACAGTGAGGGCACCGCGGCCGGCAGCGCCGCGATCGAAGGCCACCACGTGGCCGGCTGCGGCCCCGTGCACTCCTACCGGGGTGTATCCGCTGAAGAGTTCAGGCCGGTCGCGCCGCAACCTCAGTGCCCGTGACACCACCAACAGCTTGGCCGCCTCATCCGTGAAAGCCGGTGAGGCCCCGTTGTCCAACTCCGCCAGCGCGGTTATACGAGCCTGGAAGTCGACAGGGCGCCTGTTGTCCGGGTCGGTGAGGGAACCGTCCCTGAATTCGGTGCCCTGGTAGACATCCGGCACACCGGGCATGGTCAGCTGGACCAGCTTGGCCGACAACGAGTTGGACGTTCCATGGGGTTCCAGCTCAGCGACAAAGTTGGCCAAGGCTGCTCCAACTTCAGGCGAATCAAAGACGGAGTCGACGGCGGCCGCCAGGTGACGTTCGAACTCCTGGTTGGGGTCGGTCCAGTTGGTCGAATTCCCCGCCTCACGTGCAGCCTTCAGGGCGTAGGACTGCAGGCGTCCGCGATCTGCAGGCCAGGCACCGACGATCGATTGCCATACAAGGGCAGCCAAGGGACCGTCAGGGATGGGGGCCAACTCCTGGACGGTGCCCAGGAACAGTTCCCATTCAGGGACGGCCTCGGAGATGACCGAGATACGGGCCCTTGCGTCCTCGCTCCGCTTGGTGTCATGGGTGCTCAGTGTGGTCATGGAGAGCGGCAACGCCTGCTGCCTGCGGGCCATCCGCCTATGGAACACGTCGGTGGATACAGCGAATTCCGTCGGATCTGCTCCCACTTCGGTAAGGGTCCCCAGCCGGCTGTAACGGAAGAAGGCGGTATCTTCCACCCCCTTGGCCATGACCATTCCGGAGGTCTGCTGGAAACGTTGTGCCAAAGCACCGGAGGAATCCATAAGCAGTGGCGTCAGGAGCTCCAGCACCTCTTTGAGGTCAGCACGGCTTTCCCCGGCACGACGGATCGATTCGGCCAGGACATCCTGGCCGTAAGGAAGGTAGGTGCGGTAGATGGGGAAGCAGCAGATGACTTCGGCGATGGCATCGGCAACTTTCTCCGCCGGCAAGTCCATGGACGGTGGCACCAATCGCGCCAACCGGAGGATTTCCGAACGCAGGATTCCGTCGGCGATCCGGCGCTTGGTCCCGTGGATCATCGCAGCGTAGTTCGCCGGGGATTCCGCGTCCCGCAACCTGGCGTCGAGGGAATTCAGGTATTCCTCTGCGGCCGGATCCACGAAGAGCCTGTCGACGTCGGCAAGGGCGTCGTAGCCGGTGGTCCCTTCACACTCGAAGGTGTCCGGCAGTTCTTCTCCGGGTTCAAGGATCTTTTCGACCAGCAAGTAGGCCCCACCGGTTGCTTCCCGCAGCCGGGCGAGGTAACCCTCGGGGTCGGCGAGCCCATCCGGGTGGTCGATCCGCAACCCGTCCACCAGTTCTTCACGGAACCAGCGAACGATCTCCTCGTGGGACTCGTCAAAGACCCAGGGGATTTCGACGCGCAACCCGGCGAGGGTGTTGACGGCGAAGAACCGGCGGTAGTTCAACTCAGCGTCCGCCCGGCGCCAGCCCACCAGTTCATAGTGCTGCCGTGCATGGACTTCCCGCGGGTTGTCCCCGGAGGTATAGGTCCCCTCGGCCAGGGGGAAGCTGTGATCGTAGTAGCGCAGTTCGCCGTCCACCACCGACAACCCGTCAAGGTCGTCATCGCTTCCCATTACAGGGATGCGGATCTTGCCTCCGCCGAAGTCCCAGTCGACGTCGAAGGCCTCCGCGTACTTTGAACCGCGGCCTTCCTTCAGCAACTGCCACCACCAGGCATTTTGCTTCGGTGAAGCAACACCCATGTGGTTGGGCACGATGTCGGCCAGGACGCCAAGGCCCTTTTCCTTCGCTGCCTTGGACAGCGCGGAAAGCCCCTCAGGGCCTCCACGGGAAGGATCGACGGTTGAAGGATCGGTCACGTCATAGCCGTGGTCCGAGCCCTCTTCCGCGGTCAGGATCGGGGAGACGTAAACCCAGTCGATGCCAAGCGAACGCAGGTATCCGGTGAGATCCGCTGCGTCCTGGAGAGTGAAACCAGCGCGGATTTGGAGCCTGTAGGTTGAGACGGGTGTCTTCATGAATCCGCCTTCTTCCCGTCACCTTCGTCATTGGTCCCCTGGGGTGCGGAGTCCTTGTAGTCGAAAGGAAGCGATGTCACGGCAGGAGCCGTGATGGACGCGTTTTCCGGTGTGCTGGTCTGCGTCAGGGCAGCAAGGGAGGCCGCCACGGAGTGGTCGGGTTCAATTTCCGGAGTGCTGTGGGCCCGCAGGACCACCAAGGACTTCCCGCCGACCATCAGGATCTGGTCGGGCTTGACCACTCCCGCTTCAGCACCTTCTCCGGCGGTGTCGATCATGACGTCCCAGGCGGGGGCGTACTCATCCGAAGGAATCCGGAAACCGACTTCTTCCTGGTCGGCGTTGAAGTAGAGCAGGAAGTTCACGTCCGTGATGCGCCGGCCCTGCGTATCCTGGCCGTGGATGCCATCACCGTTGAGGAATACGCCAACGGACCGACCCAAGGCTTCATCCCAGTCCGACGGGCTCATGGTGCTGGCGTCCGCGTCAAGCCATACGATGTCGGGCAGTCGCTCGCCTTCGCCTCGCAGGACCGGCCTGCCGTCGAAGAAGCGGCTGCGACGCAGGCTCGGATGTTTGGCCCGGAGGGCACTGACGGCGGCCGTGAACTCGATCAGGGGCTGGTCCACGTTGTCCCAGTTGATCCAGGTCAGTTCCGAATCCTGGCAGTACCCGTTGTTGTTGCCGTTCTGGGTCCTGCCGAGTTCATCGCCGTGCAGGAGCATGGGGACGCCCTGAGACAGGAACAGCGAGGCGATGAAGTTGCGCTGCTGGCGCGCCCTCAAGCCAAGGACAGTGGGATCATCCGTGGGACCTTCGGCTCCGCAGTTCCACGAGCGGTTGTGCGATTCGCCGTCGTTGTTGCCTTCGCCGTTGGCCTCGTTGTGTTTCTCGTTGTAGGAGACGAGGTCCGCAAGGGTAAAACCGTCGTGGGCGGTGACGAAGTTGATCGATGCCACCGGGCGGCGGCCCGAGTGCTCGTAAAGGTCCGCGGAGCCGGTGAGCCGGGACGCGAATTCGCCCAGGGTTGAGGGTTCGCCGCGCCAGAAGTCACGCACGGTGTCGCGGTACTGGCCGTTCCATTCGGTCCATTGCGGCGGGAAGTTGCCCACCTGGTAGCCGCCGGGACCAACGTCCCATGGTTCGGCGATGAGCTTCACCTGGGAAACCACGGGGTCCTGCTGGATGAGTTCGAAGAATGTGGAGAGTTTGTCCACATCGTAGAATTCGCGGGCAAGCGTGGATGCGAGGTCGAAACGGAATCCGTCCACGTGCATCTCGGTGACCCAGTACCGCAGGGAGTCCATCAGCAACTGCAGGGAGTGCGGGCTGCGGACATTGAGTGAGTTGCCGGTGCCGGTGTAGTCCATGTAGTACTTCTGGTCGTCTTCCACCAGCCGGTAGTACGCGGAGTTGTCGATTCCCTTGAACGAGAGGGTCGGTCCAAGGTGGTTGCCTTCGGCTGTGTGGTTGTAGACCACATCGAGGATGACTTCGATTCCGGCGGTGTGCAGTGCCCGCACCATGGCTTTGAAGTCCTGGACCTGCTGGCCAGTGTCACCTTTGGAGCTGTAGCTGTTGTGGGGGGCAAAGAACCCAATGGTGTTGTAGCCCCAGTAGTTGTTCAGGCCCTTGTCCTGCAGGATGCCGTCATTGACGAATTGGTGCACCGGCATGAGCTCGATCGCCGTGATTCCCAGCTTCTGCAGGTGGGAAATAACCGCCGGGTGCGCGACGCCGGCATACGTGCCGCGCTGCTCCTCCGGCACCTCGGGATGCATCTGGGTAAGGCCTTTGACGTGGGCCTCGTAGATCACGGACTTGTGATACGGAATCCGCAGCAGCTTGTCGCCGTCCCAATCGAAGAACGGGTTGATGACGACACCCAGCATCATGTGCGGTGCCGAGTCCTCGTCATTGCGGGAGTCCGGGTCATCCATGTTGTAGGAGAACAAGGATGGATCCCAGTCGATCTGCCGGTGGATGGCCTTTGCGTAAGGATCCAGCAACAGCTTATTGGGATTGAACCTTTGGCCGGCGTCGGGGTCGTAAGGACCGTGCACCCTGTAGCCGTACTTTTGTCCGGGTTGGACCTGCGGCAGATAACAGTGCCATACGTAACCATCAACCTCGGTAACTTCTACGCGGACTTCCCCGCCGTCGTCGTCGAAGAGGCACAATTCCACTTTTTCGGCCTTCTCGCTAAACAGCGCGAAGTTGGTGCCGGTGCCGTCAAAGGTGGCACCCAGCGGATAAGCCGATCCAGGCCAGACTTCCATGCGTTCTCCTCTTGATGATGCGAACAACTGTTGCAAGCCTACTCATGACCCCGACAACGACAGTAACCTTAGGGTCTTGTTCGGTCGTATTCCGCGCTGAGCGAACCAATCACACGCGGTATCGCCGACATGATCGCGGAAGCTGTAAGGGGCCCTCCGTTGAATTCTTCCGAAGCCTGCGATCCAGCCCGCCCGTGAAGGCTCGCAGCAACGGCAGCCAATGCAGCCCAGCGGTCCTCAACGTCCAGGCCCAGGCCGGCATATGCGCCGTCGTCGTCCTTGATGGATTCCGCGCTTTGGGCGAGCAAAGCGCCCAGGATACCGGCCAGGACATCGCCACTGCCTGCGGTCGCCATCCAGGCCGTGCCTTCGGACTGGCTGAAAACAACGCCCGACGGCGACGCCACCAGTGTGGTGGCTCCCTTCAGGAGCACCGTGGCGCCGGTTTGTTGTGCGGCCTGACGTACCCAGTGCAGCGGACGCGATTCCACGACCTCCCGCGTCACGGCCACCTCACCGGTTGAGGGCAGCGACTCGAGGAGAGCGGCCAGTTCTCCAGCGTGTGGCGTCAGGATCCAGTGGGCCGGGCAGTGGTCCGGCAGGAGGCTTAAAGCACCTGCATCCACTACCACGGGTAGATCCGCGGCCAAGGCAGTCGCAGCAGCGGACCTGGCCCGTTCCAGCTGTTCTTCCCCGTCGACGCCGGAGCCCAGCAACCATGCTTGGACCCGGCCGGGTTTTTCCGGTTCCCACAGAGCTTCCGGGTTTTTGGCCAGCACCAACTGCGCTACCGCTTGGGGGCCGGCGTACCGCACCATCCCGGCGCCCGCGAGGGCCGCCGCATGGACGCCCAGGACAGCGGCACCGGCAAACCGCACCGAGCCCGCCACAACGCCCAGGACACCCCGCGTGTATTTGTGTGCCCGGCGTCCGGGACGGGGCAGCACTGCGGAAATTTCTGCAGAAGTGAGGCGGCGGAGCTCCGGCCGGGTGGATTCGAGCAACTCTTCAATGCCGATGTCCACCACCTGGACCCGGCCCGAACAGCCTTCCCCCGGGTCGGTCATGAGGCCTGCTTTGACGCCGCCAAACGTCACCGTAACGTCCGCATCCAGTACAGGCCAGTGGACTTCGCCTGTGGTGGCATCCAGCCCGCTGGGGAGATCGCAGGCCACTACCAAGCCGGGACGCAGTTCCTGAAGGGAGGCAATCAGCTCCGCGGAGGGGCCGCGCAGGCCTCCACGGGCACCCGTGCCAAGCAGGGCATCAATGATGACGTCATTTCCTGCGCATACGACTGCGAGTTCCTCAGCGTTCCCCGGCTCGAGGTAGAGCGTCCGACCACCGGCTGCCTTGAAGGCTGCCAACGCCTCGGGATGGACTTCGGCAGCGGCGAGGACCGCCGTCGTGCGCATTCCCCGGCGTGCCAGCAGCGCTGCCGCAAAGAGGCCATCGCCGCCATTGTTGCCCTTGCCTGCCAGGACGGTGACGCTGGCACCGGCCAGCCGGCGCCGTGTCCTGACCTCGCGTGCTACGGCCTGGGCCAGCCCATAGGCTGCCCGTTCCATGAGAACAGCGCCCCCACCGGCGTCCAGGTACGGTTGTTCCGCATCCCTGATCTGTTGTCCGGTGAAGGCGCTGATCATTGTTCTTGAGAGTCCGCTTAGCCCTCGGCGAGCACAGTGGCCGTGGCGATGCCACCGTCATGGCTCATGGACAAGTGCCAGCGCTTGACGCCCTTGGCCTCAGCCACTGCCAGCACCGTGCCCTTGACCTGGACCGTGGGGCCGTTCTCATCGAGGCCAATCCAGCAGTCCTGCCAGTTCATGCCCGCGGGGGCACCCAGAACCTTGGCCACGGCTTCCTTGGCCGCAAAACGGGCAGCCAGGGAACGGGTGTTCAATTCCCGTTCGGCAGGAACAAACAGCCGATCCCGGAGCCCGGGCGTCCGCTCCAGCTGCCTGCCGAACCGCTCGATGTCTACGACGTCTACGCCAATGCCAACAATCATGGCGTTATTCTACGGTCACGCTCTTGGCGAGGTTGCGCGGCTGGTCTACGTCGTAGCCCTTGGCGCCGGCCAATTCAGCGGCAAAGATCTGCAGCGGAACAGTGGTGAGCAGCGGCATCAACAGGGTGGGCGTCTCCGGTACGTAGAAGACCTGCTCTGCGTAATCCTTGACCGACTCGTCGCCTTCTTCGGCAATGACCAGGGTGCGCGCACCACGTGCACGGACTTCCTGGATGTTGCTGACGACCTTTGAGTGCAGGGAGTCGCGGCCACGCGGGGACGGAACAACGACGAAGACCGGCTGGCCATCGTCGATCAGGGCGATCGGACCGTGCTTGAGCTCGCCGGCAGCGAAGCCTTCAGCGTGGATGTAGGCGATTTCCTTGAGCTTCAAGGCGCCTTCCAGGGCAACCGGGTAGCCCACGTGACGGCCAAGGAACAGCACGGACTTTTCGTCCTTCATGCTGCGCGCGAGCTCGCGCAGGGGCCCTGCGTTGTCCAGGATGTGCTGGATCTTGGCGGGGATCTTGTTGAGGTCCGCCAGGACGTCCTTGATCTGGCCCGAGAAGATGTTGCCGCGCAGCTGGGCAAGGTACAGGCCCAGGAGGTAAGCGGCCGTGATCTGCGCCAGGAATGCCTTGGTGGAGGCAACCGCGATTTCCGGGCCGGCGTGCGTGTAGAGCACGGCGTCGGATTCGCGCGGGATGGTGGAACCGTTGGTGTTGCAGATGGAGATCGTCTTGGCGCCCTGTTCACGGGCGTAGCGGACGGCCATCAGGGTGTCCATGGTCTCACCGGACTGGCTGATGGAAACCACCAGGGTGTTGGAGTCCACAATCGGATCGCGGTAGCGGAACTCGTGGGCGAGCTCAACCTCCGTGGGGATCCGGCACCAGTTCTCAATCGCGTACTTGGCCACCAGGCCGGCATAAGCCGCGGTGCCGCAAGCCAGCACGATGATCTTGTCAACCTGCTTGAGGAGTTCGGGGTCGATGCGGACCTCGTCCAGCGTCAGCTTGCCATCAAGGTCCGAGCGGCCCAGGAGGGTCTGTGCAACGGCATCGGGCTGATCGTGGATTTCCTTCTCCATGAAGGAGTTGAAGCCACCCTTTTCGGCAGATGCCGGGTCCCAGTCGACGTGGTATTCCTTGCCTTCGGCAGGAGCGCCGAAGAAGTCGGTGATTTCCACGGAGTCCGCGGTGATGGTGACGATCTGGTCCTGGCCCAGTTCCACGGCGCGGCGGGTGTAGTCGATAAAGCCGGAGACGTCCGAGCCGAGGAAGTTCTCGCCTTCGCCCAGGCCAACCACCAGCGGGGAGTTGCGGCGGGCAGCTACGACGACGTCGGGCTGGTCTGCGTGGACTGCAAGAAGGGTGAAGGCGCCTTCAAGGCGCTGGCAGGCCAGGCGCATCGCTTCGGTGAGGTTTCCGCCGTCGCCATTGAGCTGGGTGCGGAAGATGTCGCCAACAAGCGCGGCGGCAACTTCGGTGTCGGTTTCGGACTCGAAGGTAACGCCCTTGGCCAGGAGCTCCTGCTTGAGTTCAGCGAAGTTCTCAATGATGCCGTTGTGAATAAGTGCAAGGCGGCCGCCATCGGAAAGGTGCGGGTGCGCGTTGCGGTCGGTCGGGCCACCGTGGGTAGCCCAACGGGTATGGCCGATGCCGGTCAGGGATTCAGGAACTGGATTTGCTTCCAGTTCACCGATCAGGTTGCTCAGCTTGCCGGACTTTTTACGGGATGAGATTTTCCCGTCAGCCACCACTGCGACGCCAGCGGAGTCATAGCCGCGGTACTCAAGACGACGCAGCCCTTCCACGACGACGTCAAGGGCGCTGTGACCAGCTGCCTTGCGAGACGAATTGCCAACATAGCCTACGATTCCACACATGGGTACTAGCCTAACGTCTAGTGCAAACAACTGACGTGGGACATCCCAGCTCTTCCCCTTGCCAGTATGATGTCCAACCCCACAATTCACCCTCCCGTCGTCGCGCATTTCCTGTTCCGCCTCGCGGAGGGCAGAATCATGAGCGTGACTTTGCAACGCACCGAAGCTAATGGCGACGGCGCTTCCCCGTTTGTAGAGCTGGACCGTCAAACGTGGTCCAGGCTTGCAGCGCAGATGGAGCAGCCCCTCAACGAAGAGGACATCTTCCGTCTCCGCGGACTCGGCGACCCCTTGGACATGAAGGAAGTCAGGGAGGTCTACCTCCCCCTTTCCCGGCTCCTGCACCTGTATGTACAGGCTTCGCACCAGCTCCATGCAGCCACCACCACGTTCCTGGGCGAACAGACCCAGCGCACACCGTTCGTGATCGGCGTCGCCGGCTCAGTGGCCGTTGGCAAGTCCACCATCGCCCGCGTGCTCCGCGAAATGCTGCGGCGCTGGCCCGGGACCCCCAATGTGGAGCTCATCACCACGGACGGATTCCTTTATCCTTTGGCCGAGCTGAAGCGCCGGCACCTTTTGGAGCGCAAAGGTTTTCCCGAGTCCTACGACAGGCGCGGACTGCTTCGCTTCGTCTCCGAAGTCAAAGGTGGCGCGGAAGAAGTGCGGGCGCCGTGGTATTCCCACGTAACGTACGACATCGTGCCGGGGAAGGAAGTCGTGGTGCGGCGTCCCGATGTCCTGATTGTCGAGGGTCTCAACGTCCTGGCTCCCGCCCGTCCCCGCATGGACGGCAAGCAGGGACTGGCAGTCAGCGACTTCTTCGACTTTTCCATCTACGTGGACGCCAAAACCTCCTACATCGAGGAATGGTACGTGGACCGTTTCCGCAAACTGCGCACCACCGCATTCGCGCAGCCGGAATCCTACTTCCACCGCTACGCCACCCTGTCCGATGACGACGCCGAATCCACCGCACGCGGCATCTGGAAGCGCATCAACGAACCCAACCTCGAAGAGAACGTGCTGCCAACGCGCGGGCGCGCCCAATTGGTCCTGACCAAGGACGCAGACCACTCCATCCGCCGGATGCTGCTGAGGAAGGTCTAGCGTGGCCAACTCCCAAAAGCTCCCGAGCCGGCGCGTTTTTGCAGGCTTGCTCACCGCCGGAGCTGGAATCGCGGCATTGGCTGCGTGCACACCTGAGAAGGCTATCCCCTCCCCTGTAGCTGCAAACGCCGCCAGTGAAGCCGCTGCGCCGTCTGCAGCCCCCTCCAGCGCCCCCGCTACGGAGCCTGCGGCTGTTTCCCCGTCCCCCAGCGCGGAGTCCCCCACCCCGGCACCATCCAGTTCGGCACCGTCCAGTTCGGCACCGTCCAGCGCCGTTGCACCCCAGCACTCCCTCACTGACCCGGCCAGCCCTTGGGTGATCGTCAACAAGCACCGCCCACTGACCCCGCAGGACTTCGTCCCGGCCGACTTGGTCCAGCCGAAGGTCCGACTCGCCGTCAGCGGCGAAGCTTCCCTGCTTAACAGCACGACGGCGGCTGCCGCGGAAAAGATGTTCGGCGCGGCGGCAACAGAAGGCATCATCATGACCTTGGCTTCGGGCTACCGTTCCTACTCCACCCAAGTGGCCACGTACGGAGGGTACGTCGCCAGCACGGGGCAGGCGGCTGCGGACCGCGCTTCAGCCCGCCCGGGTCACTCCGAGCACCAGACGGGCTGGTCCTTCGATATCGGCGACGGGGGTGGAGCCTGCAGCTTCCAGCCGTGCTTTGCTGAACAGCCCTCGGCGGTCTGGGCCAAGGCCAACGCCCACAGATTCGGTTTTGTGGTCCGCTATCCCTGGATGCTCCACGACACCACCGGGTACTTCTACGAGTCCTGGCACTTGCGGTATATCGGCGTGGAAGCGGCAACGGACATGGCCACGCGCGGCATTGCCACCCTGGAAGAGTACTTCGGGCTCGAAGCAGCCCCGGACTACCTTTAGCCCTTAAACAGCGTCGGCCCGCTCCCCTGGCATCCAGGGTGCGGGCCGATACTCGTTCAAACTTCCTAGACGGCCATTTCGCTGGACACGCCCAGTCGTTCTTTGACCACTGCGGCAAGGCTGTTGCAGATGCGCTCAGCTGTTTCCATATCAGCGGCTTCCACCATGACACGGACCAAAGCTTCAGTACCTGACGGGCGGAGCAGCACGCGGCCGGTCTCACCCAATTCCAGCTCCGCGGCAGCAACAGCCGCTGCCACGCCTTCGTCGGTGCCGGCGCGGGCCTTGTCGACGCCCTTGACGTTGATCATCAGCTGCGGGAGCTTGGTCATGGCCGTGGAGAGTTCCTTGAGACTGCGGCCGGTCAGGGCGACCTGCGCCGCGAGCTGCAGGCCGGTCAGGACGCCGTCGCCTGTGGTGGCGTAGTCGGAGAAGATCACGTGGCCGGACTGTTCCCCGCCAAGGTTGTAGCCGCCGTCGCGCATTTCTTCCAAGACGTAGCGGTCGCCGACGCCGGTTTCACGGATGGTGATGCCGGCGTTCTTGAGGGCGATCTTAAGGCCGAGGTTGCTCATGACAGTCGCCACAAGGATGTTGTCCTTGAGCTTCCCTGCATCATTGAGGGCCAGTGCGAGGATGGCCATGATCTGGTCGCCATCCACTTCATTGCCTTCGTGGTCCACGGCAAGGCAACGGTCGGCGTCGCCGTCGTGGGCTACTCCAAGATCTGCACCGTGCTTGACCACGGCTTCCTTCAGCGGGCCCAGGTGTGTGGAGCCCACACCCTCGTTGATGTTCAGGCCGTCCGGCTCAGCGCCGATCACTACAACATCAGCGCCGGCGTCCTTGAACACCTGGGGCGAGCAACCACTCGCTGCACCGTGGGCACAGTCGAGGACTACCTTGAGGCCGTCCAGGCGCTTGGGCAGCGTACCCAGCAGGTGCACGATGTAGCGGTCCTCGGCGTCGGAGAAGCGCTGGATGCGTCCGACGTCGGCTCCCACAGGGCGCTGCGGCTCTTTGCCAAGCTGCGCCTCGATGGCGTCTTCGACGTGGTCCGGGAGCTTCTGGCCGCCGCGGGCGAAGAACTTGATCCCGTTGTCCGGCGCGGGGTTGTGGGAGGCCGAGAGCATGACGCCGAAATCGGCGTCGAGGTCTGCCACCAGGTAAGCGGCCGCAGGGGTGGGAAGAACACCGGCGTCATAGACGTCGATTCCGGAGCTGGAAAGCCCGGCTTCCACGGCGGCTGCGAGGAATTCGCCACTCGCTCTGGGGTCCCTGGCGACGACGGCGCGCGGCCGCTTGCCGTTGGTTGTGCGGTCATGGCCGAGTACGACGGCGGCGGCCTGTGCGAGCTGCATAGCCAGCTCGGCGGTGAGCAATCCGTTCGCGAGACCGCGCACGCCATCTGTTCCAAATAATCTAGACATCGGCTCAAGTTTAGACGACTACGGGACACCATCAGTTCAGGGGCGTGTCGGAGCGTCATATGGACGGACTTCAACGGTGGGTGTTTAACGGCGAAAGCCCGCCCCGCCGAAGTGGCGGAACGGGCTTTCGATACCCCTGCAAGGGGGCCAAGCCGGATTAACGCTTGGAGTACTGCTGAGCCTTGCGTGCCTTCTTGAGACCAGCCTTCTTACGCTCGATGGCGCGGGCGTCACGGCGCAGGTAACCGGCCTTCTTGAGGGTGGCGCGGTTGTTGTCGACGTCGATCTCGTTCAGCGAGCGGGCAACACCGAGACGCAGTGCACCGGCCTGGCCGGAGATGCCACCGCCGTGGATACGGGCGATGACGTCATAGGCGCCTTCGAGATCAAGGATCTTGAAGGGCTCGTTGACGTCCTGCTGGTGCAGCTTGTTCGGGAAGTAGTTGTCCAGCGTGCGGCCGTTGATGGTCCACTTGCCGGAACCCGGAACAACGCGAACGCGTGCAACGGCTTCCTTGCGACGGCCAACAGCTGCACCGGCAACGGTCAGTGCCGGGCGCTCCTTCTTGGGCGCATCTTCAGCAGATGTGCTTTCAGAGGTGTAGCTGGTGAGGGTTTCCTCAGCCTCGACGGCTTCGGCGGTCAGTTCTTCGTTCTGAGCCACGGTTCTCCTTGTAATAAAAAGTTTAGTTGGTGGCCAGGACTACTGGGCGACCTGGGTGATTTCGAAAGTCTTCGGCTGCTGTGCAGCGTGGGGGTGCTCAGCGCCACGGTAGACCTTGAGCTTGCCCAACTGCTGTGCAGCGAGAGAGTTCTTGGGGAGCATGCCCTTGATGGCCTTCTCAACAGCGCGAACCGGGTTGGATTCCAACAGCTCGGCGTAGTTGACGGAGGTCAGGCCGCCCGGGTAACCGGAGTGGCGGTATGCGCGCTTCTGCTCCAGCTTGGCGCCGGTGAGGGCAACCTTTTCAGCGTTGATGATGATGACGAAGTCGCCCATGTCCATGTGGGACGCAAAGGTCGGCTTGTGCTTTCCGCGCAGCAGTGTTGCGGTCTGGCTGGCAAGACGACCAAGGACAACGTCGGTGGCGTC
This sequence comes from Arthrobacter sp. UNCCL28, assembly GCF_900102805.1. Classification (NCBI taxonomy): domain Bacteria; kingdom Bacillati; phylum Actinomycetota; class Actinomycetes; order Micrococcales; family Micrococcaceae; genus Arthrobacter; species Arthrobacter sp. UNCCL28. Next base: position 505,481 of record NZ_FMWE01000001.1, on the reverse strand, counting down.
AATGACGTGCCACTGGCGGTTGATATCGCCGGGCTTCGGGGTGTACGTACGCACGGTTTTGCCTCGTTCTTGTTCTGGCGTTCATGTTTTAGGCGACACGCAGTGAGGCGTGTACCTACTATGTATGCGCTACCGGAGCAGAGGTGAGGGCTCTATGTACCAGTCATCCCAGGATCTCGATATGCCCCAGGAGTTAGCGATCCTGCAACTGGATCCCCCGCAAGGCATGTGTCATCGAGATAGGACACGCACAACGACTCTAAACAATACCTTCAACGGGGCGTCCGGGTCAAAATGGGGTAACCGCCCCTGGGGGCAGCGCGCTGATTAAGGGAGAGCACATGACCGACGGGGCCGCCTTTCCCTTCGTTATCGCCCTCGCCGGCTTCCTCCTAAGCCCGGCCGCCGAGTGGCTCATCTCGGCGAGGCTGCCGCGGCTCGGCAGCCTCCCTCCACTAAGGATCCGGACCACGACGGCGACTGTCACCTCGCTGCTGTTCGGCTTGCTCGCATGGCGGTTTGGCTTTTCTCCCGAGTTGCCGGCTTTCCTTTTATTGGCCGTTCTTGGCGTGCAGCTTTCACGAATCGACTTCGCCCTGCATTTGCTGCCCAACACCCTTATATTGATGCTTCTTGGCGGCGGGTTGCTGCTTTTGTCCGCGTCCGCATCCCTTGGTCCAGGCTGGCCCGAGCTGCTCCGAGCCCTCGCAGGAGGGGCCATTTTGTTCGCAGGCTACTTAATTCTTGGACTTCTCTCGCCCGGAAGCATCGGAATGGGCGATGTAAAGCTCGCCGCGCCCCTGGGACTGTACTTGGGGTACTTGGGTTGGCAGCAAGTACTCATCGGGGGGCTACTGGGATTCGTGGTGGGCGGGGTGCTGACGGTGCTGATGTTGCGCTTGCGACGCGCGGAAAAGCCTAAGGAAACAGCCCACGGACCGGCAATGATCATCGCGGCCATCAGCGTTGCCCTGATCATGAACTGACCTGACTGGGTACGCACTTATCTCCGGGCCTGCCACTCCCCGAATTAATAAGGCAGCTTTCGAAACCAAGTAGTTTCGACCCCTTTTTACTCCAGAACTGAGTACTGGCCACCTTCTTTGAGTGGCCGCGGGTAGCGAGCCCTGCTGCAAGTCGAGTACGGCTACGCATTGTCCCAGCAGCCGGCCAGGGTGAATTCTTATCTCATCGAATTCCGGACCGCTAAAGGCAACATGGGGGTAGTTCGGAAGTCGAAGCAAATTCCGATAATTTGCTGGACCTATAACCTGTTTCGCAAATCATTTTTCTGGGAAGGATTTTCCAATGTCTGCTTTTATGCTTTCTGTTACCTCGTACATTGCCGGCGTCAAGGCCCGCCTCACCTCCGAAGAGAAGGGCGCGACGATGGTTGAATACGGCATCATGGTCGCCTCCATTGCAGTCGTTGTGGCGGTTGCAGCCCTCGCACTCGGCGGGCGGGTTTCGACCCTGTTCGCCGGCATCATCCCATAGCTCTGGCCCTGTGATGCGGTTGGTCGAGGCTGTCGCTTGGCGACCCCGGCCAACCCGTCGCTTTTAAGAGCAAGTTTCTGTTGGAATCTGGGACCGGGAGACGGATGTGAAAACCAAAACGAATGAGCGTGGCGCCGCGGCCGTGGAACTGGCCATCATTCTGCCACTTTTGCTGCTAATCCTGTTCGGAATCATGGAGTTTGGGCGCGCCTACAATGTCCAGGTTTCCCTGACTCAGGCTGCACGGGAAGGAGCCCGTCATGCTGCGGTGCACTACCAGGACGGCAGTCTCGACGTCTCGGGCGCGGCTTTGGCCGCCGCGCCCGCGCTGGACGGACTGGGGGTCACTGTCGCAGACAATGCTTCCAGCTGTGCACCTGGAGCAAATGTGGAAGTCACCACCAGTGTTTCTCTGTCCTCGATGACTGGATTCCTGGACGCCGGCTTCTTCGGCGGGGCAGGCATCTTCCCCCTCAACCTGTCAGGAGTGGGGGTGATGAGATGCGGTGGTTAGTCAGAGCACCTCGGGACATTCGGTCACCTGAAGATGCGGTCGATTCCGAACGTGGCGCAAGCACCGTCATCGTCGCAGTCCTCATGGTCGTCCTCCTTGGATTCGCCGCCTTGGCCGTCGATGTCGGGGCTATCTACGCCGAGAAAGCTCAACTGCAGAATGGCGCTGATGCTGCAGCGCTGGCTATCGCCACCGACTGCGCCGGGGGCAATTGTGGGAGCAGCACATCTACGGGAAATCAGTTCGCCAATGCCAACGCCAATGACAACACCAGCGGCGCCGTCGTCACGTTTCCGGCTGCCACCACCGTGCGGGTGGCAACGAATGCACGGGACACAGCTGGGCAAAACAGCCTCTCGCTGTTTTTCGCACAAACCATGGGCTTCGACACCGCAAACGTTACTGCCTCGGCCGAAGCGTCGTGGGGAGCTCCTTCTTCTGCGACTACCCTTCCATGGACCGTGAGCGAGTGTGTTTTCAAGAAGTATCTTTCACCAGCCCAACTCGCTTCGCTGAACTCAACCGGAAGCTTCTCCGGCGACCCAATCCCCACACACCTTCTCCTGCGCTACGACACCAATGCGCCCACCGTTCCGGGCTGTGCCGCACAAAACGGTTATCAGCCTGGTGGCTTTGGTTGGCTGGTGACAACATCTGGATGTTCAACAAATATCGACATTGATATGGCTGTACAAGGCCAGCCGGGCAATAGCTTCCCTAATGGGTGCACTGCGGCCTTGTCCAAAATCATGGATGAACCAGTGCTCATCCCGCTATTCAAAACGGCTGCAGGCAACGGCAGCAATGCAAAGTACACCCTGGTCGGTTTCGCCGCATTCCAGGTAACCGGGTATAAGTTCAGCGGCTCTGGGGCCGTACTGGACTCACTTGCACCAAGCTGCACGGGAAACTGCCGCGGACTCCAGGGATTCTTCTCACGCTTTGTGTCCCTCGAAGAGGGCATGCAGGTTACCGGAGGTATCCCCAATTACGGGGCTTCGGTTGTCGTGCTCACCGAGTAGTCACTCATAGAGTCCCTGCTCTCGAACTCATGAAACTCAAAGGAGTAGAAAGTGAAAACACGCCTACTGGGAGGCATTGCAGCACTGCTTTTGGCAGTCATTGGCACCGTCTTGCTGGTCACCTATGTTCAGGGGGCCGACAAGCGGGCGCAGCAAGGGCTCGATCCCGTCACCGTACTTGTCGTCAAGGAACGCATTCCCGCCGGCACCAAGGCAGAGGAACTTCAATCCAAGGTCAAAACTGAAACTCTGCCTCAATCAGCGGTGGCGCCAGGGACCATTAACGCCTTGACTGATCAAAAGGGCAAGGTTACCTCCTCCGACCTGCAGCCAGGTGAACAACTTCTGGGAGTAAAGCTGGTCAGCCCCAAAGAACTGGTCCCGGGAACCGTCCCAGTTCCCGAGGGATTGCAGGAAGCAACGTTTGTTCTTGCCCCGGAGCGGATGCTGGGGGGCCGGGTTGAAGCCGGGGATACTGTCACTGTCTTCGCCTCCTTCAAACTCGACGAAGCTGTGCCATCGGGAGCCAATCTGCCGGCTGGATTGACTGGGTGGAAGGACTTCACTGAGCTCCTTTATCACGATGTTCTGGTCACCGCGGTCCAGCAAGCAGCCCCTGACGCCGAGAAGTCAGCTGGGTCGGAAAAGGCCGTCGCACTTCCCAATGGCTCGGCATATGTCACCGTTGCCCTTAGTGACGTCAATGCAGCCAAGATGGTCTACGGGGCAGAGTTCGGCACCTTGTGGCTCTCCAAACAGACAGACAAGACCGTCAAGGGCGACCCGCCAACAACCACGTTCGGAGGGCTGGTCCAATGAGCCGCTTCGTAGCCATCACCGCGGTCCGGGACTTTGAAGCCCGGATCCGACAGGCCATAACCGGAGCCCTGCACGGTGAGCTTCAAACCTTGTCGCCCGCCGTGCTCCAAGGCGGCACTGATGAGATCTTCAAGCAGCTGACAGGTGCCCCTCCCGAGGTCATGATCCTCGGCCCAGGCGTCAATCCCGACGATGCTTTCAAACTGGCCACAGTGATTGACCTTCAATATCCGGAAATCAGTTTGCTAATGGTAGCTGAGCCCTCTGCGGATGTCGTGTTGAAGGCCATGCATGCCGGAGTCAGGGATGTGGTGGCACCTGATGCCGAGATCAACGAGCTTCGCATCCTCCTGGAGCGCGCATGCTTGTCAGCCGCCAGCCGGCGACGTGGAATGCAGCCGGCTGCCGAGTCCGGGCAGGAGCGGGGCCGGGTCATTGCCGTCATGTCGCCCAAAGGTGGAGTTGGCAAGACAACCGTGGCAACCAACCTGGCTATAGGGTTGGGCGCAGTGGCACCCATGAGCGTAGTGATTGTGGACCTGGATTTGCAGTTCGGGGATGTTGCCTCAGGTCTCTTGCTGGAGCCGGAACATTCCATAACCGAGGCGGTTCACGGTGCTGCTGCCCAGGATTCCATGGTCCTCAAAGCTTTTCTCACGGTCCATCCCGCTGGCATTTACGCACTTTGCGCGCCACAGAAACCGTCCGATTCGGACTACATTACGGCCGACCACGTCACCCGGCTCCTCAATCAGCTGGCGACGGAGTTTAAGTACGTCGTGGTGGACACAGCACCAGGTTTGGGCGAACACTGCCTGGCGACCTTGGAGTTGGCCACTGACGGGGTCTGGGTCTGTGGGATGGATGTCCCCAGTATCAGGGGTCTCCGGAAATGCTTCAGCGTGCTGAAGGAGCTGCAGCTTCTACCTCAAGGCCGTCACACTGTCTTGAACTTCGCGGACAGGAAGAGCGGTCTTTCCGTACAGGATGTCGAGGCCACCATTGGGGTTCCCGTTGACACAGTGATCCCTCGTTCCAAGACCCTTCCTTATTCCACGAATCGTGGTGTTCCCGTGCTGCAAGGAACCGCCCGGGATGCATCGATCAAGGGGCTGCGAAGGCTCGTTCAACGATTCGATCCTCGGTTGGAATCAACGCCCCAGAACAAATTGCACCGGAGGGTGGTGGTGTCGTGAAGCTGTCAGAGAGATTGACCAAAAACAACCCTCTTCACCCAGGTGCTTCCACAGATCCGGAGGCGGGAAACTTCGTTGCGGCCGAGGAGAACAATGGATTGTCCTCGGTGTCACCGCCGATCCTAGGTGGTTTACCTACCGCTCCGGCGGTGGATGCACTGGCTGGTCTCAAGCAACGAGCAGCATCTTCTCTTTTTGCACGCATAGGAAACCGCATGGGGGATACCTCCTCGTCCGAGGAGGACCTTCGGTCCTTCGCAGTGGAGGAACTCTCAGCCGTTATCGACGAAGAACAGGTACCCCTATCACCAGAGGAAAGGCGCCGGCTGATCCGCGAGATTTCCGATGAAGTCATGGGCTACGGTCCGTTGCAGCGATTGCTGGAAGACCCGTCGGTGACAGAAGTCATGGTGAATCGATTCGACCAGATCTACGTGGAGCGTCACGGTCACCTGGCATTAACGGAGCTGCAGTTCAGCTCGGATGACCACCTTCGGAAGGTCATCGAACGGATCGTGTCCAAGGTGGGACGTCGCATCGACGAATCGTCTCCGTTGGTGGACGCACGACTGGAAGACGGCTCCCGCGTCAACGCAATCATCCCGCCCCTGGCTGTCAACGGCCCATCCCTGACCATCAGGAAATTCAGCCACGTTCCCCTCACGGTGAGGAACCTCATCGAATGGGGTTCCATGAGCCAGGAGATGGCCGAGCTGCTGAGTGCGTGCGTCCGGGCGCGGTTGAATGTGATCGTCTCCGGCGGTACGGGTACAGGAAAGACGACGTTGCTCAACGTCCTTTCGTCCTTCATTCCTGAGTCCGACCGCATCGTCACCATCGAAGACGCCGTTGAACTGCAGCTGCAGCAGCGCCACGTGGTCCGTTTGGAGAGCAGGCCACCCAATATCGAAGGCAAGGGTGAAATCACCATCCGGGACCTCGTGCGGAACTCTCTCCGTATGCGTCCCGACCGCATCATAGTGGGAGAGGTTCGTGGAGGTGAGTCTTTGGACATGCTCCAGGCGATGAACACGGGGCACGACGGCTCACTATCAACTGTCCATGCCAACTCTCCCCGCGACGCAATTGCGCGCTTGGAGACGCTGGTACTCATGGCCGGAATGGACCTTCCGCTGCGGGCCATCCGGGAGCAAGTGTCATCTGCCGTCGACCTCATTGTTCAGGTCACCCGCCTACGTGATGGTAGCCGGCGGGTAACCCACGTTACCGAGGTGCAAGGCATGGAAGGAGATGTTGTCACCCTCCAGGACGCGTTTCTTTTCGATTACTCGGCCGGGTTGGATGCCCAGGGCCGTTTCCTGGGCAAAGCCGTACCCACTGGTATTCGGCCCCGTTTCCTCGATCGTTTCGCGGAGCTCGGCATTCAGGTCTCCCCCGCGACCTTCGGTGCGCTTCCCGTTACAGTGGGGAGGCGATAACGATGGATTCTCCAGCATTCTTCGTCATCGCCGTCTCACTCTGCGTGGCCGCCCTCATTGTCGTAGTAGCCGTTGTCCTGAAACCTCAGAACGGCCCTATCCCTGTCGAGCGTCGCCGGGTAAACCTGCCTCAAGATAATTCTGCAGTGGGGCGTGTTTCGGAGTCCGCCGTTCGCTTCGTTGACGTCGCCCTTGGCAAGTCAGGCGGGCCTTTCAACCGCGAGGTTCTCTACAACGCCGGCGTCAAACAGGCGCCCGCCGACGTGACCGTCGTGGTTGTCATCGCAGCCGTACTTCTTGGCGGCTTCGGCTGGCTTCTGATCAACCCTTTCATTGGCATTCTGCTCGCTATTGCTGCTCCCTTTGGGGCGAAGCTGATCCTTGGTGTGAAGACAGGTAGACGCCGCGGGATGTTTGAGATGCAGCTAACGGACACCATCCAGATGTTGATCGGCGGCCTTCGCGTGGGGCACAGCATCATGAGGTCGTTGGATGCCGCGGCCCAGGAATCGCAAGCCCCGACGTCGGAAGAACTGGCCCGGATTGTCAATGAAGTGCGAATCGGCAAGGACCCACGGCAAGCGCTGGAAGATTGTGCCAGCCGCATGGACAGCGAAGACTTCCAGTGGATTGCGCAGGCAATCCAAATCAACCGCGAGGTGGGTGGGGATTTGGCCGAGGTCTTGGAGCAAGTGGCAGGAACAATCCGGGAGCGAAGCGAGATCAAGGGGCACGTACGCGCCCTGAGCGCTGAAGGCAAGATGTCTGCCATGGTCCTGATGATTCTTCCTGTAGCGGTGGGGCTTTTCATGTCCGCGTTGAACCCCAGCTATATGAGACTCTTCGCCGAACACCCCATTGGGATTGCCCTGATGGTGGTCAGCGCACTCCTGTTCGTTATCGGAGGCTTCTGGATGAGCCGCACTGTAAAGATCAAGTTTTAGGAGACAACGCTCATGACTCCCATTGCATGGCTCATTATTGGCATCATCGTCCTTCCGCTCGGCTACTTCGCTTGGTCACTGCTCAGCATTGACCGCAAGGGCGTTGTTGCCATTCAAAGCAATCTCGGCTCGGGCTTCGCTCAAGGTAGTGGGGTGAACCTTAGACGACCGCCCCTCCTGCTGGGCGTTGCCAGGAAACTAACCCCCGGCAGCTATGAAGCCAGATTGGATCATTGGCTCGCGCTTGCCGGCCGCCCTATGTCGATGCCGTTGTCTAGGCTCATCGCCTTGAAACCGGCACTCGCATTAGTGGGAACACTCGGCGGAGTATTCCTGTTTCTTCTCAGTCCCGGACCTGGAATGGTAGGACTGGGCCTCTTCCTGACTGTGTTTCTCTACTTCCTTCCAGATCTCCTGGTCTACAACACCGGGATCAAGCGGCAGGAAGCCATCAAACTCGAGTTTCCGAACACCCTTGATCAAATGCTGATTTCAGTCGAAGCCGGTCTTGGGTTCGAATCGGCGATGGAACGGGCATCGGCGCAGGGGTCTGGTCCCCTGCCCCATGAGCTGATGCGCACCCTGCAAGACATCCAGGTGGGACGTCCCCGGCAGGAGTCCTACGAAGCCTTGGCCGAACGGTGCGCTGTTCCAGACGTTCGTAGTTTCGTCCTCGCGGTCATACAAGCCGACAAGTATGGCATCGGCATCGCGAATGTCCTCCGGGCCCAAGCCAAGCAAGCACGCGTCAAACGGCGTCAAAGCGCCGAAGAGCGTGCCATGAAGTTGCCCGTCAAGGTGCTTTTTCCGCTCCTGTTCTGCATCTTCCCGGTGCTCTTCATAGTCCTTCTGGGTCCGGCAGTGATCAAGATCATGCAGGCCTTCAGCTGATCTTCCCCCGCTGGAAATAGACCGGCACTTCGCGGATCCCAGACCACGGAGTGCCACAACGGCCCCCTTCCGGTACCCAGAGCCGGGAGGGGGTCCTCCAATGCCCGGACCCCACCGGAAAGAACTACTGTCGTCGCGCCCGCGTCAGCTCAGCCCGGGCCAACAGCTCGGCGTCCGTTGGATAGGCAACTTCTTCCAGCACCAGCGGGTGGGGTGCGGCCAGAACGGACTTGGCATCCCGCTTGCGTTCCAGCAGCCGCGAGTGCAACCAGCCAGGGGACTCCAAGCCCTCCCCCACACGCAGCGCAGACCCCACCAAGGAGCGCACCATGTTGTGGCAGAAAGCATCAGCCTGAACGATGGCAACAATGACACCATCGCCGGCACGGTCAAAGGTGAACTTCTGCAGCTCACGAATAGTAGTGGCACCTTCCCGTGGCTTGCAGTAGGAACGGAAATCCTGAAGTCCAAGCAAAGCCGCAGCGCCTTGGTTCATCAGCGAAACATCCAGCCCAGTCTTGTGCCACAGGGTAATCCCCCGCAGGACAGGGTCCCACCGCTCCGGGCCATCGGCGATGCGGTAGCTGTACCTTCGCCACAAGGCAGAAAAGCGAGCGTCAAAGCCCTCGGGCGCCAGACCGGCGTCGTGCACTTCAACGGCCCCCGTAAGGTCACCGAGAATCCGGCTCAAGGCGCCACGGAGCCGCCGCAAGAGCGCGACGCCGGGATCGAGTTCGTGCCCGCGCGGCAGAGACAGCCACTCGGCTTCGGTCAGGTCCAGGTGAACCACCTGCCCGCGGGCGTGGACGCCGGCATCAGTTCTGCCGGCAACCGTCACACGGACCGGCCGTTGCAGCAAGAGAGCCAGTGCTTCTTCCAAAGAGCCCTGAACAGTCCGGAGACCTGGCTGCAATGCCCACCCGTTGAAAGGACCGCCGTCGTACGAAAGATCAAGCCGGACACGCAAAAACCCGCCGCCCCCCAAAACGGGGGCAGCGGGTTTTCGTTCGTTCATAGACTCAAGTCTACTGTGAAGAATTCAGTGAATTACTTCTTGTCCTCAGCGGCCGGAGCCTCTTCGGTTTCAGCAGCTTCAGCTTCAGCAACCTCTGCCTCAGCGGCCGGAGCCTCTTCGGTTTCAGCAGCTTCGGTCTCTACGACCTCTTCTTCAGCAGCCGGAGCTTCGGCAGCCGGAGCAGCCTTGGCAGCGGCAGCCGTTGCTTCAGCAACAACGGCCTGCTTCGGGGAAACCGGCTCGAGGACGAGCTCGATGACAGCCATGGGAGCGTTGTCGCCCTTGCGGTTGCCGATCTTGGTGATGCGGGTGTAGCCACCATCGCGGTTGGCAACGGCGCCGGCGATGTCGGTGAACAGCTCGTGGACAACGCCCTTGTCGCTGATCAGGCCGAGAACGCGGCGGCGGGAAGCGAGGTCGCCACGCTTGGCGAAGGTGACCAGACGCTCTGCGTACGGCTTAAGGCGCTTGGCCTTGGTGACCGTGGTGGTGATGCGCTTGTGCTCAAACAGAGCAGCTGCCAGGTTCGCGAGCATCAGGCGCTCGTGAGCCGGGCCGCCTCCGAGGCGCGGACCCTTAGTGGGGGTAGGCATAGTTATTTCTCCTGTTATGTAAGCCGGTCAGGTCCATCGCTGGACCCGGCGGCCAAGATCTGCTGTTTAGAGCTCGTCGTCGCTGAACGCGGCGTCGTCCTCTTCGATGGCTGCGGCGCGGGCTGCGAGATCGAAACCGGGAGGGGAGTCCTTGAGGGACAGACCCAGTTCGACGAGCTTTGCCTTGACCTCGTCAATGGACTTCGCACCGAAGTTACGAATGTCCATCAGGTCAGCCTCGGAGCGGGCAACGAGTTCACCCACGGTGTGGATGCCCTCACGCTTGAGGCAGTTGTAGGAACGGACGGTGAGGTCCAGATCCTCGATCGGCAGAGCCATGTCAGCTGCCAGGGCAGCGTCCGTCGGCGACGGGCCAATCTCGATACCTTCAGCTGCGGTGTTCAGCTCACGAGCCAGACCGAACAGTTCCACCAGGGTGGTGCCTGCGGAAGCAACAGCATCGCGCGGAGCGATTGCCTGCTTGGTCTCGACGTCGACAATGAGCTTGTCGAAGTCGGTGCGCTGCTCAACACGGGTAGCTTCCACGCGGAAAGTTACCTTCATGACCGGCGAGTAGATCGAGTCGACCGGAATACGGCCGATCTCGGAGTCGCCGGACTTGTTCTGAGCTGCCGAAACGTAGCCACGGCCGCGCTCGATGGTCAGTTCGAGTTCGAACTTGCCCTTCGAGTTCAGTGTGGCAATGTGCAGATCCGGGTTGTGGAATTCGACGCCGGCCGGCGGAGCGATGTCCGCGGCGGTGACGACTCCGGGGCCCTGCTTGCGCAGGTACGCAACAACCGGCTCATCGTGCTCGGAGGAAACCGAAAGGTTCTTGATGTTCAGGATGATCTCGGTGACATCTTCCTTGACACCCGGAACCGTGGTGAACTCGTGCAGCACGCCATCGATCCGGATGCTGGTTACAGCGGCACCGGGGATGGAGGAGAGCAGGGTACGGCGGAGGGAGTTTCCGAGGGTGTAGCCGAAGCCCGGCTCCAGCGGTTCAATGATGAAACGGGAGCGGTTCTCGGATACAACTTCTTCAGACAGGGTGGGGCGCTGTGCAATGAGCACTTAGGTTTCCTTTCGGCGAGCATCCGCTATATGACGCAACACAGGTGGTGGAAATCGGCTTCGGTTTCCAGCCTGACCAGCCGGGCCATGCTGATGGATGATCGAAACCATCCATAGCAGGCCCGGCCGGTCAGGCAGGGAAGACCTAATTAGACGCGGCGGCGCTTCGGCGGGCGGCAACCGTTGTGGGCGCTGGGGGTGACGTCCTGGATGGAGCCAACCTCGAGGCCAGCGGCCTGAAGTGAACGGATTGCGGTTTCGCGTCCGGAACCCGGGCCCTTGACGAATACGTCAACCTTGCGCAGACCGTGCTCCTGAGCGCGCTTTGCAGCAGCTTCGGCAGCCATCTGGGCAGCGAACGGGGTGGACTTACGGGAGCCCTTGAAGCCAACCTCACCGGCGGAAGCCCATGAGATGACAGCACCGTTCGGGTCCGTGATGGACACGATGGTGTTGTTAAAGGTGCTCTTGATGTGCGCCTGGCCAAGCGCAATATTCTTCTTATCCTTGCGACGCGGCTTACGAACCGCTCCACGAGTCTTCGGGGGCATTGTTTCTCCTACAGAAAGTTATCGGGGGAAAACCAGGTCAATCCCGAGGGATTAACGTCCGGCCTTCTTCTTGCCGGCGACGGTGCGCTTCGGACCCTTGCGGGTACGTGCGTTGGTCTTCGTACGCTGTCCGCGTACGGGCAGGCCCTTGCGGTGGCGCAGGCCTTCGTAGCTGCCGATCTCTACCTTGCGGCGGATGTCAGCGGCTACCTCGCGGCGAAGGTCACCCTCAACCTTGTAGTTGCCTTCAATGTAGTCACGCAGCTGGACCAGTTCGGCGTCAGTCAGGTCCTTGACGCGAACGTCAGCGCTGATGCCGGTGGCAGCCAGGGTTTCGTGTGCACGGGTCTTGCCCACGCCGTAGATGTAAGTAAGCGCAATTTCCAACCGCTTTTCGCGGGGAATGTCTACGCCAGCGAGACGAGCCATAGTGGCGGTACTCCTTGAATAAACCGGAGGTCGTAGGCAGTACACCCACACGTTCCGTGTGGCCCCAGCCTCCGACCGGGGGTTCGCTGACCAGGCTCTGAAATGCAGTCCTGGCACAGCTTGTGCTGCCTTTATTTACTTGCGTGGGCTAGCAACCCAGGTTTGCCCTTGCGGGCGCTGATTCCCGGAAGGGGAATTAGCCCTGGCGCTGCTTGTGGCGCGGGTTCTCGCAGATCACCATGACCCGGCCGTTACGGCGGATCACTTTGCACTTGTCGCAGATCTGCTTGACGCTCGGCTTGACCTTCATGGCGTTCCTTTGCGTGTTTTGCAGTTGATCTGCTGGAGCGGCTTAGGCACTGTTGCCTGGCCGCCCAGCAATTTACTTGTAGCGGTAGACGATACGACCACGTGTGAGGTCGTATGGGCTCAGCTCAACCACTACCCGGTCCTCGGGGAGGATTCGAATGTAGTGCTGTCGCATCTTCCCAGAGATGTGTGCGAGAACGACGTGCTTATTGGTGAGCTCAACACGAAACATCGCATTGGGCAGCGCCTCAGTCACAACGCCCTCGATCTCAATGACCCCGTCCTTCTTGGCCATATCCTCCGCTAACTGTTGTTTGCCGCCGTCCTTCAGTAGGCACCGAAGATCCAGCGGACGTTTTTTGTTTGCTTGGCCACCTTGGAGCCACGACACCAAAAAGGGCGTGGCTGCACAGACAACCAACAAATAACTCTACGCCAATCACGCCGGAAAGTTAAATCCGTCCATGGTAGCGCAAGGGTCGGCCGCCGTCACTCCCCCGCAGGCCTGAAAGCCGGGAATTCGCCCGCCGCCGTCGAGACACTTTCCGCAGCCCGGACGCCGTCGAGTATCGCCAGCCTAACGGCTTCCGCCGCGGCGCTTTGGAGTGTTATCAGCGAAACCTGCCGCGCCTGTTCGGTACTGCGGTCAATCCCGACGGCGCCGGTCGCCAGGGCGAATACGGTGTCACCGTCCGCCAAAGTATGGGACGGGTCCAACGCCCGCGCCAGCCCCGCATGCCCGGCACTGGCAGTCCGCTTGCACTCAGCCGCGTCCAGCACGGCATTGGTAGCGATCACCACAAGCGTGGTGTTGAGTCCCTGCGGCGGGGCCGTCAATGGCGCTTCCCGCTGGCCCTCCGGGCCTGGAGCCCGGCGGCGCGCGTTTAAGGGAGGAACGACCGAGCGCGCAGAGGACTTCAGGTCCGGAGGGCCAAACAACGGCGAGCCGAGCGCGTTCACCACTGCAATAGCCCCAATGACCACTCCGCCATCAAGAGTGATCGACGACGTTCCAATCCCGCCCTTGTACTGGCCGCGCGCAACCACCGCCCCCGTCCCGGCACCCACGTTTCCACGTTCGACGGCGGCATGGTCACCTGAGGCGAACGCTGCGGCGGCCGCTTGGTAACCCATGTCCGCGTCGGGTCGCGCCTTCACGTCACCACCCCGACCGAGATCAAAGATGGCCGCGGCAGGCACAATCGGCACTACAGTCCCCGGAACAGCAAACCCCCTGCCCTGCTCCTCACACCACAACTGCGCCCCGCCAGCAGAGGCCAACCCAAAAGCACTGCCTCCGGTCAACACCACGGCATCCACAGTGGAAACCAGGGTGGTCGGATCCAGCGCGTCGGTCTCATGAGTCCCCGGACCCCCACCACGAACATCCACGGAGCCAACAGTCCCCACGGGAGGCAGCACCACGGTCACCCCTGACAACCACCCCTTCCCCACCCTCTGCACATGCCCAACCCGTATGCCCGCAACATCGGTGATCGAATTCATGGCTCCATTCTCCCCCTGCGGACCCAAACAAACTGCGGTAGGGCTGGCACCCGGCAGCGCGCGTCCAAGGTGGGCCCACGACGGCCGGGTTCCCTGGCCGAGCTTGCGAGGTTAGGGCGCCGTTGGGGAGGCACGACCGAGCGCGCCGAGGGGTTCGGCCCGACCGCAGGTTGGGCACAGGAGCAAAGTGGGAGCCCGGCCTCGAATACGAACCAGCGAGTAACGCCGGGTAAACGGGTTGGGAAGTGTAAGACAACTATCGCTACGGGGCACCAATTTGGCCCAAACCCCTGCTGTGCGTGTGGTGAGCTAAGCCTGTCTTCGCCGCCCCGGTCCGGGAGCTGGCGCCCCTGTTCGCCCGAAAACGTAAGTGACCCATGACTACCCGACAGATCCACAGCAGCACTGCGCCTGCCGGCAGGCCAGAGACAAAACCGCCGGCCCCGCCGCTTGAGGCGGCCAAGGACCTCCCGGCCAGGAGTCGCTGGTCAGGCCGCAGCCGGAAGGACTTCCTGGTCTTCCTTGCCATGGCTTTGCCGAACCTCGTGCTGATCGGCACCTTCACGTACTGGCCCCTGATCAACAACATCTATTACTCCACGCTGGATTGGACGCTGGGTTCTGCGTCAGCCACGGTGGTGGGGCTGCAGAACTATGTCACGTTCTTCACCAGCGAGGATGCAGGCAAGGTCCTTGGCACTACGGCGATTTTTACGTTGGTGACGGTCGGTGGCTCCATGGTGCTGGGCTTGCTGGTTGCCCTTGCCTTGAACTCCAGAGTCCGCGGAACCACCTTCGCGAGGTCCGCGGTGTTTGCTCCTTATGTACTGTCCGGGGTGGGCGTCGGGCTGGTGTGGCTGTTCATTTTCGATCCCGGCTATGGCGTGCTGGCCTGGATTCTTCGGGCGTTTGGCCAGCAGAGCCCGCAGTGGATCAACGATCCCCAGTTGTCCTTGGTGATGGTGATCATCGTTTACGTGTGGAAGAACCTGGGCTATTGCGCCGTGGTGTACCTCGCCGGGCTCCAGTCCCTTCCCCAAGATGTCATGGAAGCTGCAGCGCTTGACGGGGCAAACAGCGTGCGGCGCTTCTTCAATATCTCCCTGCCGCTGCTCTCTCCCACCACGTTCTTCCTGCTGATCACCACCATGCTCAGTTCCTTGCAGGCATTCGACCTCATCCGCATCATGACGCCGCTGGGCAATGGCACCAGCACGTTGATCTACGAGGCCTACCTGCAAGCATTCGGCGCCTATAACCGTGCCGGCTATTCGGCCGCCGTCTCAGTGGTCCTCTTCGCCATCCTGCTGATCATCACGGTCCTCCAACTGCGGTTCGTTGAGCGAAAGGTCCACTACTCATGAGCGCAACCTCACCCACCGCCGTCGTGCCTTCACCGGACCCCGTGCCTTCACCGGACCCACAGCAGGAAGAGAGCCAGGAGCCGCAGCAGCGGCCGCGTCCCTTCTCCAGAGCGAACCTGCTCCAGACTGTGGCAACCGGCTACCTTCCGTTGATCATCGCCACATTGGTGGTCTTTTTGCCCCTGCTGTGGATGCTGTTGAGCTCTTTCAAGCAGCCGGGCGAGATCGTCACCATGGACCTGAAGCTGCTGCCGGAGTCGCTCAACCTGGAAAACTACGCGACGGCAATGACCACTGTCCCGTTTGCGCAGTTCTTCGCCAACAGCCTGATCGTGACCCTGATCGGTTCATCCATCAAAGTCATCCTGGCCATACTGACCGCCTATGCGTTGGTGTTCGTGCGCTTCCCGTTCAAGAACGTGATCTTCGTGCTGATCCTGGTGGCCCTCATGGTCCCGGCCCAAGTCTCCATCCTGCCCAACTACATCCTCATCGCAGGCATGGGTGGCAAGAACACTTTATGGGGCATCATCCTCCCCGGCCTCGGTACGGCATTTGGCACCTTCCTGCTGCGCCAACACTTCCTGACGCTGCCGCCGTCGATCCTGGAAGCCGCGGAAATTGATGGGGCCGGCCACTGGCGGCGGCTGTGGCAGATCATTGTGCCGGTCTCGGTGCCATCGATCGCCACCGTGGCATTGGTAACAGTGGTCAGCGAATGGAACGACTACATTTGGCCGCTCATCATCACCGACCGCCCCGAAACCATGACGTTGCCTGTGGGCCTGACGCTGCTGCAGAACTCCGAAAGCAATGGCGCCGGGTGGGGAATCCTCATGGCCGGAGCCGTACTGGTGATCGTCCCCATCCTCCTGGTGTTCGCAGCACTCCAGCGCTACATCGTGGCCGGCCTGACCCAAGGCAGCGTCACCGGCTGATTTCTCCCTTCCGCACCATTCGCATCGAAACACCAGTAATGAGTTATTGAGAGGAAGCACCATGCGTACCAACCTTGACCGCCGACATTTCCTGGGCCTGGCCGGACTCGGCGCCGGAGCAGCAGCACTCGCCGCTTGCGGTGGGCCTTCGACGGCGGGCCCGGCAGGCGTCGTCGACACTGCAGGGATCGATTTCAGTGGCGTGAAGCCGGCCGCCTCCATTGACTTCTGGACCAACCACCCCGGCAAGTCGCAGGACGTGGAGAAGGCAATCATTGAGAAGTTCCACGCCAAGTTTCCGGAGATCAAGGTCAACCTGGTCACGGCCGGCGCGAACTACGAGGAAATTGCACAAAAGTTCCAGACGTCGCAGGCCGCGAAGACCGGTCTCCCGGCCCTGGTGGTGCTCTCGGACGTGTGGTGGTTCCGCTACTTCTCCAACGGCAGCATCATCCCCTTGGACGGACTGGTGAAGCAGCTGGACATCAAGATCGATGACTTCCAGAAGTCGCTGGTGGACGACTACAAGTACGACGACAAGCAGTGGGCCCTCCCCTATGGCAGGTCCACCCCGCTGTTCTACTACAACAAGGACCATTTCAAGGCCGCGGGCATCCCGGACCGTGCACCGGCCACATGGCAGGAATTCGCAGAATGGGCTCCGAAGCTCAAGGCCACCTCCGGCGCGCAGTACGCCTACATCTATCCCGCGCTTGCCGGATACGCGGGATGGACCCTGCAGAACAACCTGTGGGGCTGGGGCGGCAGTTGGTCCAAGGACTGGGACATCACCTGTGACTCGGCTGAGTCCGTCGCGGCACTGCAATGGGCCCAGGATTCGATCTATAAGGGTGCGTGGGCCGGTGTTTCCTCCAAGGAAGCCGCGGACGACTTCGCCGCAGGTATCACCTCATCCACCATTTCCTCCACCGGTTCCCTGTTGGGTGTACTGAAGGCAGCCAAGTTCAATGTGGGCGTCGGCTTCCTTCCAGGCGGTCCCGAGGTAGCCAGCGGAGTGTGCCCGACCGGTGGTGCCGGTCTCGGTATCCCAAGCGGCGTCACCAAGGAGGAACAGCTCGCTGCAGCCACGTTCCTGAAGTTCATGACCGAGCCTGAGAACACGGCCGCCTTCTCCGCCGCAACCGGCTACATGCCCACGCGCCTTTCAGCCGACATGTCCGCTGTTCTCGCAGCGACCCCGCAGATCAAGACCGCAATGGACCAACTCTCTGTAACCAAGGTCCAGGACAACGCCCGGGTATTCCTTCCGGGCGCGGACCAGGAGATGGCCAAGGCAGCGGCCAAGATCCTCACGCAGCAGGGCGACGTCAAGGCAACCATGACGGAGCTGAAGAAAACGCTCGAGGGCATTTACACCAAGGACGTGCAGCCCAAGTTGAAGGGCTGAATCCTCCTTCAGGCATGACAAGAGCCGGGCTGCTTCAGCAGTCCGGCTCTTGTGTCTCGGGTTGTACGGCTCCAGGTTTACGGGAGCGGTAGAGGTATTACGGCATAGGTACAGGCGTTACGGGATCGGTACAGGCACGACGCCGAGCGGCGCCAACTGCGCGGCGCCTCCGTCCGGGGCGGACAGGACCCAAATGCCTTTTTCGTGCACGGCTACGGAGTGCTCCCACTGGCAGGAACGCTTGCCGTCTGTGGTGACCACGGTCCAGTCGTCCTCGAGGGTGGCGGTCTCGATGCCGCCACGGACCAGCATGGGCTCGATGGCCAGGCACAGACCGGGGCGGATCTTCGGCCCGCGGTGGCCGGTACGGTAGTTCAGCACATCCGGTGCCATGTGCATTTCCGAACCAATGCCGTGCCCTACATAGTCTTCAAGGATGCCTAACGGCTTGCCTTGGACCGAGGACACGTAATCATCAATGGCGTTGCCGATATCGCCGACAAACCTTCCCTTGGCGAGGGCGGCAATACCCCGCCACATGGCAGCCTCGGTAACGTCGGAGAGCCGCTGGTCTTCGGGATCGGGTGCACCAACAATGAGCGTCCGGGCCGAGTCGGAATGCCAGCCGTCCACAATGCAGCCACCGTCGATGGAGATGATGTCACCGTCGTTGAGGACCTTGTTTCCAGGGATCCCGTGGACCACTTCCTCGTTGACGGAGGTGCAGATGGTTGCGGGGAAGCCGTGATAGCCGAGGAAGTTGGACTTGGCTCCTGCATCATTGAGGACCTCGGCAAAAACACCGTCCAGGTCCTTGGTGGTGACGCCCGGCTTGGCCGCCGCAACTGCAGCGTCAAGTGCTCGGCTCAGGACAAGCCCGGCCTCCTGCATCTTGCGCATTTGCTCGTTGGTCTTATATTCAATGCGGGGCTGACCGAACGCCATGTTCTCCTCTGGAAGATTTGCTGATGGAGCCAATCATGCTCCGTGCTTGAACCATTTTCCCGCATCGGCCACTGTGGTCGAAATTGGCTCGACTCCCAGCTCCTGTCGGAGTCGATTCAAGGAGTAAGTCCGCTCACGCCCGAGTTGGCTGACCGCGTACCGGGTGAGCCGCGGATTCCGGCCGCCCAGCCGGGCAATCGCCTCCGAAACTCCGGCAATGGCCATGGCCGCAGGTTCCGGGAGATACCTGATATTCACTCCCTCCAGTCCGGAGGCATCGAGGACCTGCCGCATCACTGCGCCCAGTTCAACCGGCTCAGCATCGGCCACGTTCACTGCACCCCGGACTTCGGACCGACAGGAGGCCAGGACGGCTTCAGTCAGATTCTCCACGTGGGTCAGTTGGTGCTTGACCCTGGCATGTCCGACGCTGAGCAAAGTACTGCGCCTGATGTTGGCGATCAGGCGCGGCAACAGCGTCCGGTCACCTGGCCCGTAGACACCGTGCGGGCGCAGTGCCACGGCATTGCCGTGACGACGGGCTTCGACGTCGGCGAGCGCCTTGCTGCGTCCGTAAGCGTTCAGGTGGTGCGTCGCTACTTCGTCCTCGGCCCTGTTGATGCATGCTTCCCACCATGGGTAGACGCTGGAGCTTGAGATGTGGACCAGGCGGGTTCCTGCGAAAGCCTCTGCAACGGCCCGCGTACCCAGGACGTTGGCCCGGTGGAAGACCGGAGGAGCACCCCAGTCTGCAACATGTGCTGCGGCATGCACCACCGCGTCAACACGGGGAAGCCGCGCAGGCGGAAGACCCGTAAGGTCCCAGTAGTCCAGTCCGGCCGTGCGCTGCCTGGCGAAGCGAACCACTTCCCACCCCCGCGCCTCCGCTGCGCCGGCTACGGCTCCTCCGATGAATCCTGTGGCGCCGGTGACCGCGATCCTCATCGTGCGGCCTTTGGCCGGGAGCGTGTTGCGAACTCCTGCCGTAATGCTGCACGGTCGGGTTTCCTGTGCCGGCCGCCCGATGGGATGGAATCCAAAACTTCAATATGGTCGGGGAGGGCGGATTCATCGATAAGCCTTGGCAGTTCACTGGCAAGTCTCGACAACAGCGTGCCCGGATTTTCGCCGCTTGATCCCACCACGGCCAACCACACTGCCTCATCTCCGACCTCATCGGCGACGCCCACCATCACTGCCTGCCGGACCCCGGGGACGCCGGCGATGACGGGCTCATAAAGCGCCGGGTAAATGTTGGTCTTCCCCCGGATGATCATGTCCTTCTTCCGTCCGATCATCACCAACCTCGGCGCGCTGCCGTTGCCATTGCCGCTGCCGTGGTCAAGCCGGACCAGGTCCCCCGTGGCGTGCTCCACCATCGGCTCCTCACCCAGATAGCCGTGGCACACGTTGGGACCTCGAACAAACAGTTCATGGTCTTCAGCCACCCGGATTCCGACGGCGGGAAGCGGCTCCCCGAGGAAGTCACCTTCACCGCTTCCGTCGGGGGCTGTTATTTCCGCGTCTGTTCCTGAGGCGAAGGCCAGTTTCTCGTGTCCGTCGGCTATGGAGATGGGGAGCGCTTCGGTCATGCCGTAGATCAATTTGAAGTCGATGCCGGGGAGCAAGTGAACGGCGCGCTTCAGGAATGGTGCCAGAACCGGCGCCGCCCCAAGCATGACCGTCCTGAGGGAAGCTGGCAGACTGACCGTACCGGCCTCGATCGAATCCAGGATGGGCGCCAACTGTGACGGCACCAGGAAAAGGTGGGTGGCGCCGTCGTATGCTGTCTTTTGGCCAGCCACAGGCCCAAGCTCGGCGGCAAGCCGAAGAGGGTCGATGTGGGCGGAAAACCCGTACGCCGGCATGGTCCAGTGCGCACCCGCGATGAGGGCCGGCAGCCCCATCATGAGCTGCTCGGAGTGGACCCTGTCACCTTCATTGAAGGTGCAGCGCGTGGTGAGTTGTTCAAACCCCGCGGCAAGCGATCCACGGGTGTGGACCACTCCTTTGGGAGCGCCCGTCGTCCCCGAGGTGAAGATAATCACTGCCTCCTGAGCCGATGCGCCCTGCCCGTGGCTGGAAACGCCGGCGGCCCATACTTCCTCTACCCCGTCCCTTGTTGCCAGCGTCCTGACAGGGGTTGCGCCCCTGGGCACACCCGGCAGCCACGGACCTGAGTAATAGTGGCGCACATCCATGGCACCGTAATCCGGAAGGAGGAGACCCCTGCTCCGGGCCAACGGACGCAGAGGGCTTTTAGTGCTCAGTGCATACAGCAATGACTCAGCAGCTGCCCAGCGCGGCGATGCAAGGCCGGCACGGTCCCGGAAGAGCGCAGGACCTATCCCCGGGTCGATAAACACCACCGAGCCACCCGCGCGCACGGCACCCAAGGCGAGGGTAAAGGCTGCGGGGCTGGGCCGCACGGAGAACAGCATGCGTTCCCCGGGGCCGAACCCATCTTCCCTCAGACTGCGTGCCGTAGCCTCGATCCCATCCACGAGTTCGCGGTAAGTGATGGTGTGTCCGGGCTTCACGCGATCGGCGCCCCGCCTGACCCTGATGCGGCGGACTTTGCCCGGGGCTGTGATGGCAGGGTGTTCCGGAAACCGCTCCGCCGCCGAAAACACGGCAGCGATCAAGTCGGCAGCGGGTGCCGGTTCAACAGTCGCCTCAGGCATTCGCCAACTCCAAACTCTTGTATCCCGGGATGAGAACGCCCCTGCTGATGCGTCGGGTGGAGATGGTCCAAGGGTGCTGAAGGTACCGGTTCAGCAGCACGTCCAAGGCGGCATTGATCTCGGCCATGGCCAAGGGCATGCCAATACAGAAGTGCGCACCGGCACCGAACCACAGCTGGCGCGCTTCCGGGGGCACGGCCGCGTCGGGATCGAAACCGCGCAGGCTTTTGGCTGCGTGGATGGTGGACAAGAGAATGCGGTCTCCCGCGCGTACCTTGGTATGCCCGATGAATCCCGGCGCAACCGCATCCCTGAGCATCATCGGTGAAGGCACCGTGAAGCGCAGCGCCTCATTGACTGCGGCAGGAAGCAGTACTCGGTCCCGGGCCAGTTCCTCAACCCGACCACTGTCGTTGAGGAGGGCCACCATCCGCGGAAGAAAGGAGACCAAAGTTTCGGTGCCCACCATGACAAAAGCACTGATGATGCCCATGGCCTCGTCCTCGGACATTCCCAGTTCCCGGAGCCTTCCGGGAAACGTCCCTGGATCACTCTCCCGGTATGCCGTTCTGGCCGGTCCGGCCAGGACTCCGACGGCGGAACGGCCCTTGGCGATCTGCCGCACCGTCAGGGTAGGGCGGCCCAGGCGGACAAGGGAGGAGATCGAAGAGCCAAGATTGAAAAGCTCCTTGTTGGGAAGCCTGCCAGGAGCGTCGTCCGGCACGCCCAGCATCCGGGAGATCACTCCCCCGGCGAGATCCTTGACGCAGTCCACCACATCAACTGAACGCCCCGCGTCCAGTGCCTTGCAGAAGTGTGAGTCGAAGGCTGACGCTGCGGGTTCCACTATCCCGGCTACCGATCGCGGTGTGAACAGATCGCCGAGGCGTTGCCTCAACCGCCGGTGCTCTTCGCCATCCATGTTCACCAGGGCTTTGGGGCCAACAACAGGGGTCCAGAGGGCACCCGAGCCGGAGGGTCCGTCCTTGATAAACCTCTCTTGGTCCAGGAGAACCTCACGGACCAAAGCTGCCTCGCTGACCAACACCCCCACACCCGGAAGCCTCACCACCGGCTTCAGGCTCCCCAAGCCCCGGATCGTGGGATAAAGCAGCGGATGGGCGCCCCGGTGAATGCGCCGCTCCCATTGCCCGGCAGTGGATCGGTCCACCGTCAACGGATATCCACATGTTCGGGCCGGTACCGGTGGTCTGCGTACCACGCCAGGGTGTTCTTCAAGCCCCAGGCCTTGACGCGGCGCGACGAGCCGAAAACGACAACATCGCGCCGCAGGGCGTAGTTCCGTGTCAGCTTCCTTACCTGGTTGGACAAGGCCCTGTCCTCATGGAGGTCCTCGATACTGGACCGGGGGAATCCGCCGCTGCGGTGATACATGTCCGAAGTGATGGCCATGTTGCAGCCCGGGAGCATCTGGTAGGGCCCCAAGTAGCCCTCGCCCTTGTTCCCGGGACGGATGCGACCAAAGAACGAAGCGACCTCCACCGCAAGCAACATCATTCGACGTTCGCCTGCGCTGATCCCCTCATCTAGCCTCGGATTCAATTGGCCGGCGATCAGTTCCAGCCCGTCCTCGAACGCAGCCATGATCCTTGCAGTCCAGTCAGGGGCGGCGAGGCAATCGGAATCGGTGCGGGCCAACCAAATGGCGCCGTGCTCCACACCGAACCGCATGCCGGTGTCCGCTGCCGCGCCGGTACCCTTCTGCTCCTCAACCAGGAGGCGGATATCCATCTCTGGATGATCCGAGGCGAACTCTGCCACGATGCTGCGGCTGCTGTCAGTGGAACCGTTGTCCACAACCACCACAGTGAAGTCCTTGAACTCCTGTGCCGCCAGGGACACCAGGGTCTGACGTACCAATTTTTCCTCGTTCAGCATCGGAACAGCGATGCACAGCGGCCTGGTGGGATCCGTGCCCGCCGACGCCATGTTCACCGTTCCCGGCTGCGGGTTCACGGCCGTCACAGCCGCACCACAGCCATGCCCAGGCTCACGCCGCCGGCCAGGCCCACCAAGGCCACGAGATCTCCCGGTCCACACCGCCCACTGTCCATTGCCAGTTTCAGTTGCAGGGGAAGGCTGACCGAGGCAAGGTTGCCGAAGTCCTCCACGGAAGGGACCAGCAATTCCATGGGGACACCCGCGCGCTTGGCAAAGATATCGCGGTACGGAGCACTGACCTGGTGGACGCACACCACGGCGAAATCCGTCCATGACAACCCAAGCCGGTCAAGGGTTTCGTCGAGGAGCCCGGACCCCAGATCGAGGAATGCGTCCTTCAGCTTCTCGCCATCCATGCTGAAATAGCTGGCCTCCGGGTCGCGGGGAAAAGCCGATCCGCCTGCCGAGAGCGTTCCCACGGACCAGTGGCTGCTTCGGGCAGTGAATGCCATGGACAGGATTCCGGCCGCTCCTTCGGGTCCTTGTGGCTCCGGGTCTGCCGCCTCCAGCATCACTGCGGCACCGCCGTCGCTCATGGTGTAACCCGGAAAGCCGGACGCAAAAGTCTCGAAGTCCGGAACTGTCCATCGGACCGCCCTCGACGGGGATTCGCCAGTGGCCACCACAACTCGGCGGTAGCGTCCGGTGGCGATCAGGGAGTCCGCTACCTCCACACCGTTGAGGAAACTGTTGCAGGCGTTCTTCACGTCCATTACGGGGCAGGCGAGCCCCAGCTTTGCCGCAACCATGTGCCCTGTAGCCGGCTCCACCATGTCCTGGCTGGCTGAAGCGAAAATCAGGAGGTCCACGTCCGGAGCCTGAAGTCCGCACCCGGCCATAACCTTGGCAGCAGCGTTTGCCGCGAGGTCGGAGGCTTGTTCGGTATCAGCCATGACGCTCCGGAATCGGATGCCCGTAACGCGTCCTATCAGCCCCTTCGGGACCCGAAACCCTGGACTGCACTCACCAATACGGCGCTCGACAGTGGCCGTGTCCAACCGTCCGGACGGCAGGTAAACCTCGAGCCCCGAAATCCGGCTGTGCCTGGATAAAGCAGTGTGCATGCGGTCCCCCAATAGTCAGCCGCGAAACGAAAAGGGTGTGCCCCGCACCAATGGTACGGGACACACCCTTAGCTCCAGAGCCGGGTAATCCGGCTATGTGGAAAACAAGCTAGACGGCCTTGGCCGACTCGATCGCCGTGAGGACACGATCGGTAACTTCATCGATACCGCCAATGCCATCAACCTGCGTGAGGATGCCACGCTCGGCGTACTTGGCCACAACGGCTTCGGTCTGCTCGTGGTACAGATCGAGGCGGTGGCGGATCACGGTCTCGTTGTCGTCCGAGCGGCCCGTTTCCTTGGCACGGCCAAGGAGACGGGTAACCAGTTCTTCGTCGTCGGCGGTCAGCTGGAGCACGACGTCGAGCTCCTGC
Organism: Arthrobacter sp. UNCCL28; assembly: GCF_900102805.1. Classification (NCBI taxonomy): domain Bacteria; kingdom Bacillati; phylum Actinomycetota; class Actinomycetes; order Micrococcales; family Micrococcaceae; genus Arthrobacter; species Arthrobacter sp. UNCCL28. The sequence continues at coordinate 480,940 of NZ_FMWE01000001.1, read as the reverse complement.
TGTCCTTCGGCGAGGATCTGGTCCAGGTAATCAACCTGGGCAGTGGTGCGCGGGTAGCCGTCCAGGAGGAAGCCGTTCTCCACATCGCTCTGGCTCAGGCGGTCGCGAACCATGTCGTTCGTAACGCTGTCCGGAACGAAGTCGCCTGCGTCCATGTACTTCTTGGCTTCGATGCCCAAGGGGGTTTCGCCCTTGACGTTGGCACGGAAGATGTCGCCGGTGGAGATGGCGACTACGCCGAGGCGCTCGGAAATCCGCTCAGCCTGTGTACCCTTGCCCGAACCGGGAGGTCCAATGATCAGCATTCTCGTCATCGCAAAAGCCCTTCGTAGTGACGTTGTTGTAGCTGCGCATCAATCTGCTTGACGGTTTCCAGGCCGACACCCACCATGATCAGGATTGACGTGCCACCGAACGGGAAGTTCTGGTTGGCATTGATCAGGACGAGTGCAACCAACGGAATCAACGCCACGAAGCCCAGGTAGAGGGCTCCCGGCAAGGTGATCCTGGAAAGCACGTACTGCAGGTAGTCCGCGGTCGGTTTACCCGCCCGGATGCCCGGAATGAACCCGCCGTACTTCTTCATGTTGTCCGACACTTCTTCAGGGTTGAAGGTGATGGCCACGTAGAAGTAGGTGAAGAACACGATCATGGCAAAGTAAAGCGCCATGTAGATGGGGTGGTCGCCACGGGTGAGGTTGTTGTTGATCCACTCAACCCATGGAGCCATCTGCTCCCCTGCTGCCGGCTGGTTGAACTGCGCAATCAGTCCGGGCAGGTAAAGCATGGAGGAAGCGAAGATGACGGGCACGACGCCGGCCATGTTCACCTTGATGGGAATGTAGGTGCTGGTTCCACCCACCGTGCGGCGGCCAATCATGCGCTTGGCATACTGGACCGGAACCCGGCGCTGGGACTGTTCCACGAACACAACCAATGCCACAGTCAGCAAACCAACCGCCAGGACGGTAAAGAATGTGCCCGGGCCCTTGGTCTCCCAAATGGATCCGAGAGAGCCGGGGAAGCTGGCTGCAATGGAAGTGAAGATGAGCAGCGACATACCGTTGCCCACGCCCTTTTCCGTGACGAGCTCGCCCATCCACATGATGAGGCCGGTACCGGCCGTCAACGTGATGATGATCAGGATGGTCGCGATGATGCTCTCATCAGGAATGATGGGCAGGTTGCAGCCCGGGAGCAGTTGACCCGAGCGGGCCAGCGACACCAGCGTGGTGGCGTTCAGCAGACCCAAGGCGATGGTGAGGTAACGGGTGTACTGGGTCAACTTTGACTGTCCCGATGAACCCTCTTCGTAGAGCTGCTGGAACCGGGGAATGACCACCCGAAGCAACTGAACGATGATGCTCGCCGTGATGTAGGGCATGATGCCCAAGGCAAAGACTGAGACCTGCAGCAACGCGCCGCCGCTGAACAAGTTCACCAGCTGGTAGATGCCCTGCGAGGTTTCACCGTTGTTCAAGCATTGCTGGACATTCTGGTAGTTCACACCAGGCGAGGGGATGAAAGCTCCCAAGCGGAAGATTGTGATGATTCCCAGCGTGAACAACAACTTGCGTCGCAAATCAGGCGTCCGAAACGCCCGGCCGAATGCGCTTAGCAAGCGTCCTCCTGAGTAGAAAGTACAAGGATGTGATGGGGCTCAATGAAACCCAACAACCGAGTCTAACTGCTTGTGACGCCGTCGTAATAATCGAGAGTCCACAACCACGAAAAAAATCCCGGTACACAGGGCCGAAGCCCCGCGTACCGGGATCCTTTTTTGCTACGGGCATCAGCCCCGCTGACTCTTAGAGAGCAGTGGTGCTTCCGCCTGCTGCGGCAATCTTTTCCGAGGCGCTGGCGGAGAATGCGTGGGCCGTAACATCAACCTTGACGGTGATGTCGCCGGTGCCAAGCACCTTCACGGGCTGGTTCTTGCGAACGGCACCCTTCTCAACCAGGGACTCAACGGTGACAGCGCCACCTTCCGGGAACAGCTCGTTGAGCTTCTCCAGGTTTACAACCTGGAACTCAACCCGGAACGGGTTCTTGAAGCCGCGCAGCTTCGGCAGGCGCATGTGCAGCGGCAGCTGGCCGCCGGCAAAGCCAGCCTTTACCTGGTAGCGGGCCTTCGTACCCTTGGTACCGCGACCAGCGGTCTTACCCTTGGAGCCTTCACCACGACCAACACGGGTCTTGGCGGTCTTGGCACCCGGGGCGGGACGCAGGTGGTGGACCTTCAGAGCGTTCTGCTTCTCAGCAGTCTCTGCGGCGGTCTTGTTCTCTGCCATTACTTCGCCTCCTCTACATTCACGAGGTGCGGAACCGTGTTCAGCATTCCAACGGTCACGGCGTCAGCGGTGCGGACAACAGTGTGTCCGATGCGCTTGAGTCCGAGGGACCGAAGGGTGGCGATCTGGTTCTGCTTGGCGCCAATGACGCCCTTGATCTGGGTGATCTCCAACTGGGCGTCGGAGGGAGTCAGGTTCTTAGCCATGACTAAACACCTGCCTTCTGGTTCTGGAGCGCGCGCACCAGAGCAGCAGGAGCAACCTCGTCCAGCGGCAGGCCACGGCGGGCAGCCACGGAAGCGGGCTCTTCGAGCTGCTTCAGAGCGGCAACGGTCGCGTGAACGATGTTGATCGCGTTGGAAGAACCGAGCGACTTGGAGAGGATGTCGTGGATACCCACGCACTCCAATACCGCGCGGACCGGACCACCGGCGATAACACCGGTACCGGCGGAAGCCGGACGCAGCAGGACTACGCCTGCAGCAGCCTCACCCTGCACACGGTGCGGGATGGTGTTGCCAACGCGGGGAACGCGGAAGAAGGACTTCTTGGCCTCTTCAACGCCCTTGGCGATAGCAGCGGGAACTTCCTTGGCCTTGCCGTAGCCCACGCCGACCATACCGTTGCCGTCACCGACGACGACGAGAGCGGTGAAGCTGAAGCGACGACCACCCTTGACGACCTTGGCAACGCGGTTGATGGTGACAACGCGCTCTACGAACTGGCTCTTCTCAGCCTCACGACCGCCGTCGCGGCCACCACGGCCACCACGGTCGCCGCGGCCCTGGCCACGGTCGCCGCGTTCGCCACGACGTCCGCCTCGGCGGTCATCGGCAGCGGGTGCGGTCTCAGTTGCTTCAGCAGCTACAGCTTCAGTCACCTGAATGTCCTTTTCGTTATTTTCAACGGTCACAGTGCCAGCCCACCTTCGCGAGCACCGTCAGCGACGGCGGCGATGCGGCCGTGGTACTTGTTACCGCCACGGTCGAAGACAACAGCCTCGACGCCTGCAGCCTTGGCGCGCTCTGCAACGAGCTCGCCGACGCGCTTGGCCTTGGCAGTCTTGTCTCCGTCGAATGCGCGAAGGTCAGCTTCCAGGGTGGAAGCGTAGGCCACGGTTACACCCTTGCTGTCATCGACAACCTGGACGAATACGTGACGTGCCGAACGGTTGACGACCAAACGAGGACGTACAGCCGTACCGGTGATGCGCTTGCGGATACGAAGCTGGCGACGGCTGCGTGCAGCAGACTTGCTCTTGTTCGAACGCTTCTTGTTAATTGCGATGGCCATGGTTTACTTACCAGCCTTTCCGACCTTGCGGCGGATGACTTCGCCGGCGTAACGGACACCCTTGCCCTTGTAGGGGTCAGGCTTGCGCAGCTTGCGAATGTTGGCAGCAACCTCGCCGACCTGCTGCTTGTTGATACCCGAAACAGAGAGCTTGGTCGGACCCTCTACTACGAAGGTGATGCCTTCGGGTGCAGAGACGTTAACCGGGTGGCTGTAGCCCAGAGCGAACTCCAGGTCAGAACCCTTGGCCTGAACGCGGTAACCAGTACCAACGATTTCAAGCTTCTTCTCGTAGCCCTCGGTAACGCCCTGGATCATGTTGGCGATCAGGGTGCGGGTCAGGCCGTGCAGCGAACGCGAGTTGCGCTCGTCGTTCGGGCGGGTGACCGTCAGGGTGTTCTCTTCCTGGGTAACCTCGATCGGGCTGGCCACAGTGTGGCTCAGCTCGCCTTTGGCACCTTTGACGCTGATGACGGAGCCATCGAGCTTGACCTCAACTCCGGCAGGAACGGTGATGGGGAGACGTCCAATACGTGACATTATTCTCTTCCTTTCCCGTTACCAGACGTACGCGAGGACTTCGCCGCCCACGCCCTTCTTGCCGGCCTGCTTGTCAGTCAGGAGGCCGGAAGAGGTGGACAGGATTGCGATACCCAGGCCACCCAGCACGTGCGGCAGGTTGGTGGACTTCGCGTAAACGCGGAGACCCGGCTTGGAGATGCGGCGGACGCCAGCGATGGAACGCTCGCGGTTCGGACCGAACTTCAGGTCGATGGTCAGCTTCTTGCCAACCTCGGCGTCTTCTTCCTTCCAGCCGGCAATGTAGCCTTCTGCCTTCAGGATGTCGGCAACGCGTGCCTTCAGTTTGCTGTACGGCATGGACACGGTGTCGTGGTATGCCGAGTTTGCATTGCGCAGACGCGTGAGCATGTCTGCGACAGGATCTGTCATAGTCATTTGGGCTATAGCCCTTCCTCGTACCGGTTTCCGCTGCGCCGGCTCTCAAGAGCCTGCGAAGACGGACCTGTCACGTAGTTAGTTTTCGGTCTTGAACGGGAAACCAAGCGCCTTGAGCAGCGCGCGGCCTTCGTCATCGGTCTTGGCGGTGGTGACGACCGTGATGTCCATACCGCGAACGCGGTCGATGGAGTCCTGGTCGATCTCGTGGAACATAACCTGCTCGGTCAGACCGAAGGTGTAGTTGCCGTTGCCATCGAACTGCTTGCCGTTGAGGCCGCGGAAGTCACGGATACGCGGCAAAGCCAGCGAAACCAGACGGTCCACGAATTCCCACATGCGGTCCCCACGCAGAGTTGCGTGTGCACCGATCGGCATGCCTTCGCGCAGCTTGAACTGTGCGATCGACTTGCGGGCCTTGGTTACCTGCGGCTTCTGGCCGGTGATCAGGGTGAGGTCGCGGACAGCGCCGTCGATCAGCTTGGAGTCCTTGGCGGCATCTCCAACACCCATGTTCACTACAACCTTGACCAGGCGGGGAACCTGGTTGACGTTCGCGTAGCTGAATTCCTCCTGCAGGGACTTCTTGATGGTCTCTGCATACTTGGTCTTCAGACGCGGAACGATCTTGTTTGCGACGGTAGTCTCAGACAGTGTTTCACTCATCAGATGTCCTTCCCGGTGGCCTTGGACACGCGGATACGGACGGTCTTGGTAGCGCCGTCCCTCTCAACGGTGTCGAGACGGAAACCAACACGGGTCGGCTTCTTGGTCGACGGGTCAACCAGAGCAACGTTGGAAACGTGGATCGGGGCTTCAACAACCTCGATGCCACCGGTCTTGGTGCCGCGCTGCGACTGACCGACCTTGGTGTGCTTGGTGACGCGGTTGATTCCCTCTACCAGCACGCGGTTGGTGTCCGGGAATACGCGCAGAACCTTGCCCTGCTTGCCGCGGTCTCCGCCGCGTTCCTGCTTGGCACCGGTGATGACCTGAACGAGGTCACCCTTCTTGATCTTAGCCATGGACTAAAGCACCTCCGGGGCCAGCGAAACGATCTTCATGAACTTCTTGTCGCGAAGTTCACGACCAACCGGGCCGAAGATACGGGTACCGCGGGGGTCACCGTCGTTCTTCAGGATCACAGCTGCGTTTTCGTCAAACTTGATGTAGGAACCATCCGCACGGCGGCGTTCCTTCTTGGTACGAACGATGACAGCCTTGACGACGTCACCCTTCTTTACGTTTCCGCCAGGGATAGCGTCCTTGACGGTAGCGACGATCACGTCGCCAATGCCTGCGTAGCGACGACCGGATCCACCGAGAACGCGAATGGTAAGGATTTCCTTAGCACCCGTGTTGTCGGCGACCTTGAGTCGCGACTCCTGCTGAATCAATTTTTACTCCTTGCGTCGCGCCGGTTCTCAGACCGAAATCATGCATACGGAATGAGCCTTGCGGAACGGTTGATCGGGGTGTCTCTTGACCTGCCTGGATTTTGCCAGTACAGGCCTAAACGCCCGTGCCACAAGCATCAGCTTCCCTTGCAGAAAACTCTGCGCGGGGCAGTATGCAGCGGCACGATTGTTTACGAGGTAGTTGATGACGCACAAGTGGCGCCATACAAACTCAATATCCTAGCACGTTTTCAGGCCTGGACCGAAACGGCCGGGCAAGCGGAAAGGTCCGCATTCCCGAAGGAACACGGACCTTTCCGAAAATCACTGCCAGGCGTACCTGACGTTGGATTTACTTGGCCTTTTCGAGGATCTCCACCAGACGCCACCGCTTGGTAGCGGAGAGCGGGCGGGTCTCAGAGATGAGAACGAGGTCGCCGATGCCGGCGGTGTTCTCTTCGTCGTGAGCCTTGATCTTCGAGGTGCGGCGAATAACCTTGCCGTACAGAGCGTGCTTCACGCGGTCTTCAACCTGAACAACGATGGTCTTTTCCATCTTGTCAGAGACAACGTAGCCGCGACGCGTCTTACGGTAACCGCGCTGTTCAGCGCTGGCTGCTGCTTCCGTCACAGTTTCCTTCTCGCTCACTTGGCGTCCTCTCCAGCTTCAACCTCGGCCTTTTCAGCCTTGGCAGCCTTCTTGGACTTCTTTTCTTCCTTGGCTTCCACAACCGGTGCGGCAACCTCGGCACGAATGCCCAGCTCGCGCTCACGCAGAACGGTGTAGATGCGTGCGATGTCCTTCTTTACCGCGCGCAGGCGACCGTGGTTCTCCAGCTGTCCGGTGGCGGACTGGAAACGCAGGTTGAACAGCTCTTCCTTGGACTTGCGGAGTTCTTCAACGAGACGCTCGTTGTCGAAACCGTCCAGCTGTGCGGGTGCGAGATCCTTCGACCCTACTGCCATTTCTATTCACCACCTTCGCGACGCACAATGCGTGCCTTCAACGGGAGCTTGTGGATTGCCAGGCGCAGGGCCTCGCGAGCTACCTCTTCATTGACACCGGAGAGTTCGAAGAGAACCCGGCCCGGCTTGACGTTTGCGACCCACCATTCCGGAGAACCCTTACCGGAACCCATGCGGGTTTCAGCAGGCTTCTTCGTCAGCGGACGGTCCGGGTAGATGTTGATCCAGACCTTGCCGCCACGCTTGATGTGGCGGGTCATCGCGATACGAGCGGACTCGATCTGACGGTTGGTTACGTATGCCGGGCTAAGAGCCTGGATACCGTACTCACCGAAGCTGACCTTGGTGCCGCCCGTAGCAGCGCCGGAACGACCCGGGTGGTGCTGCTTACGGTGCTTGACTCGACGTGGGATAAGCATTTAAGCCTGTCCTCCTTCTGCTGCAGGAGCAGCAGCTTCAGCGGCCGGTGCTTCAACGGCAGCAGGTGCTGCCTCAGCTGCCGGACGGTCGTTACGACGACGGCGGTCGCCACCCGGGCGGCCCGGACGGTCTCCTGCACGGCCACGGGACGGAGCAGCAGCTGCCTGCTGAGCCAGTTCCTTGGCAGTTACGTCACCCTTGTAGATCCAAACCTTCACACCGATACGGCCGAAGGTGGTCTTGGCTTCGTAGAAGCCGTAGTCGATGTTCGCGCGGAGGGTGTGCAGGGGCACACGGCCTTCGCGGTAGAACTCCGAGCGGGACATTTCTGCGCCACCCAGACGACCCGAGCAAGCAACACGGATGCCCTTGGCACCCGCACGCTGTGCGGACTGCATTGCCTTCTTCATCGCACGGCGGAAAGCCACGCGGGAAGTCAGCTGCTCAGCGATGCCCTGGGCAACAAGCTGTGCTTCCATCTCGGGGTTCTTGACCTCGAGGATGTTCAGCTGAACCTGCTTGCCGGTGAGCTTTTCGAGCTCGCCGCGGATGCGGTCTGCTTCTGCGCCGCGGCGGCCGATGACGATGCCCGGGCGTGCCGTGTGGATGTCCACGCGGACACGGTCACGGGTGCGCTCGATTTCGACCTTGGCGATGCCGGCGCGCTCCATGCCGGTGGACATGAGCTGACGGATCTTGATGTCCTCGCGGACGAAGTCCTTGTAGCGCTGTCCGGGCTTGGTGCTGTCAGCGAACCAGTGCGAAACGTGGTCGGTGGTGATGCCGAGTCGGAACCCGTGCGGGTTTACTTTCTGTCCCACTTAGCGAGCCTCCTCTTTCTCCGGGGTTGCGACAACCAGCGTGATGTGGCTGGTCCGCTTCCTAATGCGGTAGGCGCGGCCCTGGGCACGCGGCTGGAACCGCTTCATGGTCGGGCCTTCATCAACAAATGCTTCGGTGATGAAGAGGTCGCTGTCGTCGAATGCAACGCCGTCACGGTCCGCGAGGACACGTGCGTTGGCCATTGCCGACTGAAGTACCTTGAATACCGGCTCCGAAGCTGCCTGGGGGGCAAACTTCAGAATTGCCAGAGCCTCATTCGCTTGCTTACCACGAACAAGGTTGACGACGCGCCGGGCCTTCATAGGCGTTACGCGGATGTGACGCGCAATAGCCTTGGCTTCCATTGCTTTCCTTCTCTCGTCTAAGACGTAAAGTCAGGCGCCTAGCGGCGCTTGCCCTTACGGTCGTCCTTAACATGGCCGCGGAATGTCCGCGTGGGAGCGAATTCGCCGAGCTTGTGCCCGACCATCGACTCTGTGACAAACACCGGGATGTGCTTGCGTCCGTCGTGTACGGCGATCGTGTGCCCGAGCATGTCGGGGATGATCATCGAACGGCGGGACCAGGTCTTGATGACGTTCTTGGTGCCCTTATCGTTTTCCCGTGCGACCTTCACAAAGAGGTGCTGGTCAACGAAAGGACCTTTTTTCAGGCTGCGTGGCATGTGTCCAGGCTCCTATCGCTTGTTCTTGCCAGTACGGCGGCGACGAACAATAAGCTTGTCGCTCTCTTTGTTCGGACGGCGGGTACGGCCCTCGGGCTTGCCGTTCGGGTTAACCGGGTGACGTCCACCGGAAGTCTTACCTTCACCACCACCGTGCGGGTGGTCAACCGGGTTCATGGCTACACCACGGACGGTCGGGCGAACGCCCTTCCAGCGCATGCGGCCGGCCTTGCCCCAGTTGATGTTCGACTGCTCGGCGTTGCCGACCTCGCCGACGGTTGCGCGGCAGCGCACGTCAACGTTGCGGATTTCACCGGAGGGCAGACGCAGCTGGGCGAAACGGCCTTCCTTGGCAACGAGCTGTACCGAAGCACCTGCGGAACGTGCCATCTTGGCACCGCCACCCGGACGCAGTTCAACTGCGTGGATTACGGTACCAACCGGGATGTTGCGCAGCGGCAGGTTGTTGCCCGGCTTGATGTCAGCGTCGGGACCAGCCTCGACGAAGTCACCCTGGGACAGCTTGTTAGGGGCGATGATGTAACGCTTGGTGCCATCAACGTAGTGCAGGAGTGCGATGCGAGCCGTGCGGTTCGGGTCGTACTCGATTTCGGCAACGCGGGCGTTGATGCCGTCCTTGTCGTGACGACGGAAGTCGATCAGACGGTACTGGCGCTTGTGCCCACCACCCTTGTGACGGGTGGTGATCTTACCGGAGTTGTTACGGCCGCCTGTTTTGTGCAGCGGACGCAGCAACGACTTTTCCGGAGTCGATCGCGTGATTTCAGCAAAGTCGGCTACGCTCGAGCCACGACGGCCCGGGGTAGTCGGCTTGTATTTACGGATTCCCATAATTTATTTCCTCGTTAAAGTGGTCTCCGCTACGCGAGCGGACCGCCGAAGATGTCGATTGTGCCTTCTTTGAGGGTGACAATTGCACGCTTGGTGCTCTTGCGCTGTCCCCAGCCGAATTTGGTGCGCTTGCGCTTACCGGCACGGTTGATGGTGTTGATCGAGTCAACCTTGACCGAGAAGATCTTCTCAACGGCCAATTTGATCTCGGTCTTGTTCGAGCGAGGGTCCACCAGGAAGGTGTACTTGCCTTCGTCGATCAGACCGTAGCTCTTTTCCGAAACGACGGGTGCAAGCACGACGTCGCGCGGGTCCTTGATGGTGGTTACGCTCACTTGGAGGCCTCCTCGTTCTTTGCCTTGTCAGCGACGAACGCCTCGAAAGCAGCCTTGGTGAAGACCACGTCGTCGGAGACAAGCACGTCGTAGGTGTTCAGCTGATCTGCGTACAGAACGTGAACATCCTGGAGGTTGCGCACGGACAGTGCAGCAACATCGTTGGCGCGCTCGATAACAACGAGCAGGTTCTTGCGCTCAGTAACGGAGCGCAGCGAAGCCAGTGCTTCCTTGGCGGACGGCTTGGTGCCGGCTACCAGTTCAGCGATGACGTGGATGCGGCCGTTGCGGGCGCGGTCAGACAGGGCGCCGCGGAGTGCAGCAGCCTTCATCTTCTTGGGGGTGCGCTGGCTGTAGTCACGAGGGGTCGGACCGTGGACAACGCCACCGCCGGTCATGTGAGGAGCACGGATGGAACCCTGACGGGCGCGGCCGGTACCCTTCTGCTTGAACGGCTTGCGACCTGCACCGGAAACCTCGGCGCGGGTCTTCGTCTTGTGGGTACCCTGGCGTGCAGCAGCGAGCTGTGCGACGACGACCTGGTGCAGCAGCGGCACGTTGGTCTGGACGTCGAAGATCTCTGCAGGCAGGTCTACCTTGACAGTGCTAGTCATTGAACTAGGCTCCCTTCACGGCGGTGCGTACGAGTACGACCTGGCCGCGGGCGCCGGGAACGGCACCCTTGATAAGGAGCAGCGACTTCTCAACGTCAACAGCGTGAACCGTGAGGTTCAGCGTGGTGTGACGTTCGGCGCCCATGCGGCCGGCCATTTTCAGGCCCTTGAAGACGCGGCTCGGGGTGGATGCGCCACCGATGGAGCCAGGCTTACGGTGGTTCTTGTGGGCACCGTGGGAAGCGCCAACGCCGTGGAAGCCGTGACGCTTCATAACACCGGCGAAGCCCTTACCCTTTGAGGTGCCGACGACGTCGATCTTCTGGCCGGCTTCGAAGATCTCAACAGAGAGCTCCTGGCCCAGCTCGTAGGATGCGGCGTCTGCGGTACGCAGTTCGACGACATGGCGGCGAGGGGTGACGCCGGCCTTTTCAAAGTGACCAGCCAGCGGCTTGGTGACCTTGCGGGGGTCGATCTGGCCGTAGCCGATCTGTACGGCGACGTAGCCATCCACCTCTGCGTTGCGCAGCTGGGTGATGACGTTGGAGTCAGCCTGGACAACAGTTACCGGGATGAGCTTGTTGTTCTCGTCCCAGACCTGGGTCATGCCGAGCTTCGTGCCCAGCAGGCCCTTTACGTTACGGGTTGCGGTCATAGTCTCTCAGCACCTCCCTAGAGCTTGATTTCGATGTTCACGTCTGCAGGCAGATCGAGACGCATAAGCGAGTCGACGGCCTTCGGCGTGGGGTCGATGATGTCGATCAGACGCTTGTGAGTACGCATTTCGAAGTGCTCACGGCTGTCCTTGTACTTGTGAGGAGAGCGAATAACGCAGTAAACGTTCTTCTCCGTGGGCAGCGGCACCGGGCCGACTACCGTTGCGCCTGCGCGCGTGACCGTCTCAACGATCTTCCGCGCTGAAACATCAATGACCTCGTGGTCATATGACTTCAGCCGGATGCGGATTTTTTGTCCCGCCATGTCGCCTGACTCTCTTTCAGCTAGTGCTGCTCTAGTTAGGGCTGCTCTGTTTACTTACCTGTTGATGTGGCCGCCGAAGCGTTTGAGGTTTTACCACCACACGCCGCACAAGCTGAATCCGGATATTCCGGGTTCCTCAACCTGCCGGCGCACCGACCCCCGCGGTCGGGCGTGTCGCGATTTCCACGCAGACTCGACCGCATTCCATGGGGTTCAGGGTTATGTTTGGGCTTCAACCTGGACCCTGACACCCGGCATTATCCGGATCGGGACACGAAGAAGCGCTTGAACAACTCATCCAGTATGGCGGAAATATGGGGTAAAGGCCAATCGGAGGCGGAAGAGCCCCCTGCAGGGCCATTGCCCGGCAGCCTGCGCCTGAGGAAGATGGGTGCATGACGGTCCAGGATTCAGGCTCCGTGGAAGATCTGGCGGCGCGGCTGCGTCCCGGCTTCACGCTGGGTGTGGCCTCGGCTGCTTTCCAGATTGAAGGATCACTGACGGCCGATGGCCGTGGCCCTTCGGGTTGGGATGCGTTTGCGGAAAAGCCAGGAGCAATAGTCGACGGCGGCTCCCCCAGCGTAGCGTGCGACCATTACAACCGCGCTGATGAAGACATCGCCTTGATGCAGGAACTCGGCGTGGACTCCTACCGTTTCTCGCTGTCCTGGCCGAGGATCCAGCCTGGCGGCAAAGGTTCAGTCAACCAGCGCGGGTTGGATTTCTACGACCGGCTGATAGACAAGCTCCTGGCCGCAGGCATCTCCCCCATGGCTACCCTGTACCACTGGGATACCCCGTTGGAACTGGAGCACGCCGGCGGGTGGATGAACCGGGATACTGCCGAGCGCTTTGCGGTTTACTGCGCCGCCGCTGCACAACGGTTCGGGGACCGCGTGGATCATTGGGTCACCATGAACGAGCCCGTGTCAGTCACGGTGCAGGGGTACTCCCTGGGGGTGCACGCTCCGGGCCGGCAACTCCTGTTTGATTCCCTGCCGGCGGCACACCACCAATTGCTGGGCCACGGAATGGCGGTACGCGCCCTCCGTGATGCGGGCGTCAAAGGACAGATCGGAGTATCCAACATGCACTGCCCCGTGGAGCCCGCCGGCACCAGCCTCGGCGACCGGCTGATGGCGCAGGCGCTGGACCTGATCCTCAACCGCATCTATGCCGATGCCATACTCCTTGGCCAGTACCCCAGGCCACCCCTACCTATGAAACCTTGGTTCCGCTCGCTAGGCACTGTCCACGACGGCGATCTCGAGCTGATCAGCCAGCCGTTGGATTTCTACGGACTCAACTACTACTACCCCGTCAAGGTCGCAGCGGGTCCGGGCCCGGCGGAGATCCCCACGGGAACCTCTCCCGAGATGACCAAGGTCCCGTTCCACCTGGCGGCGTACCAGGAGTACGACACCACCGGATTCGGCTGGCCTGTTGCACCGCAGTATCTGGCGTTGTTGCTGAGGGAGATGAAGGACAGGTACGGAGAGGCCCTTCCCCCGCTTTACATCACCGAAGGCGGTGCCAGTTTTCCGGAACCGCCCCACGTTGATGGCCCGGTCCAGGACACCAACCGCATCTCCTACCTCGCCGAGCACCTTGGCCACGCCCTGACCGCAACCGGCCCGGGCGGGATTGCCGAGGATGTGGATCTGCGCGGCTATTACGTCTGGACACTTCTGGACAACTTTGAGTGGGCCGCAGGCTATTCACAGCGCTTCGGGCTGGTCCATGTCGACTTCCACACCTTGGAACGGACTCCCAAAGAATCCTTTTACTGGCTGCGCGCGTTGGAGAGGGCCCGAAGCCGTGAACCGTGAGCCCTCACCACCCAACCAGGTTAAAACGACGGGCTAATTGTTCTTGTTGGCACGCCGGATTCGCTTGGCGCGCTCAATTTCGCTCCGAAAGTTCTTGCGGCCCCACAGCACACCACCACCAACGGCGGCAATGACTGCCAGGAAGATCAGGAATTCCATACTGCGCTCCTCTTCGTAGACTGCCAGATTATCGGATTCCGTCCTTCTCCTGTCCCCACGGGGTGGGGCCAGGCATGGCATTGTTCGGTGGACCGTCCTGCGCCGATGCACTGTCCGGGCTGGCACCATCCGGCCGTCCGCCCTGCTGCGGCACACCACCAGGCACGCCACCCGACCAACCGCCCTGCGGCGGCACACCACCAGGCACACCGCCCGACCAACCACCCTGCGGCGGCACACCACCAGGCACACCGCCCGACCAACCACCCTGCGGCGGCACACCACCCGACCATCCGCCCTGCGGAGCCACCCCACCAGGCACGCCACCCGGCCATCCACCCTGCGGCGGCACACCGCCCGGAGCACCACCCGGAGCACCACCCGGCCCACCGCCCGGCACTTGACCACCTGCAGGTGCCTGAGGCTTCCTGTTCAGGCGCCAAACGGCCAGGACAATCAGTGCCAGGGCGACCAACGCAAGCATGGCGAACGCGTACGAACGCAGCGCCCACATAACGCTGAGCGCTACGCCTGCAGCACCCCACCACACCATGGCCCTCTCAGCCAGCAGCAACCCGGCAACAAGAAGCACCGCGTGCCCTACCAGGACATACAGCTGCTGGGGGGCGGTCCCGCCGAAGATGGTTCCCAAAGACGTCGTCGACAGCAGACCCGCGGCAATGCAGAGCCGGAGCAGGCCTTCGCTGCGCTGCCCCTTGATGTAGCGCATCCCTGCTAAAACAGCCGCGGCCAGGACGTACCACTGCACTGCCCAGAACCAGTCCGGTGCGGCGTCGCCAACGAAGAGCACAGCCCGCTGAAGGGCTGCCAGGGAGACCAGCGCCGCCACTTCACCCGTCAACCATTTATTGAAGGGCGTCTCAACAACAATCAACACACCGGTAGCGACCACCAGGACAAATCCCACCCAGGACGTCTGATCACGAATCATCCCAGCAGTGGCCGATGAAGCCAGGGCTACGGCCGCTGTTGCCGCGAGGGCATTTCGCCGCAACGGCTGCAGGAGAACCGCAGCCCCGCCCAGCCACTTCATCGCGTAAAGAAGCACGGCCGTACCAACACCACCTACCAGCCAAGGTGCGTAATCGCTCCACACTCCAAGTGCAGCACCCGGGAGCAAACCGTCGACGGCGGGAACGGCACCTACCAGCACGGACGGGGCGGCACCGAGGTACATCGCCGGCAACTGCTCAACATGCGAGGCAGCGAACAGCACTGCTGCGAGGACCAGCACCGCCAGCCCGGTCAGGGCGTTTGAGACGTCAAGGGCCAATAGGCCCCCGGTCATGACGAAGGCAAGCGATGCAATGAACCAGAACCAGCGTTCGGCCACGTGGGCTGGGGTTTGTCCGGCGCGGATGACGGCATACACAACCCGGGCAACCACAATCACGACGGCAAGCCCCAAAAGCACCACCGGCACTTGCGCCCTGTCCAGGAGTGGCTGGAACAACCATGTGCCCGCCGGGAACGCCAGGGACGGTCCGGCAGCAATCACGCCCCCTGCCATGGCTGCGGCACTGAAGTATTGGGATCCCCGGACGCCCAGGAGACGCCAAACGATCGCGGCGGAGGCTGCGGAGAGCGCCAACTGGACGATAACCACCCAACGGCCACCGCCGTCGTGGGATCCCGCGAGCAGGTACACCGCGGGCAACAGGAGCTGGGCCGCCAAAGCAGCCCAGACCGCCGACTGCTGGAAGGCAATGTCCAGGCCTCGGCTGCGTTGGATCCACGTGATTGCGTGCTGCAGCACGAGGACCACGGCCATGGTCATGGAAACCGTGGTGGTCGACTCTGAGAGATCGCCCACCAGGACTCCGATGAAAGCCAAGGACAAAACACGCAGGCCCAGCATGTAGGCGCCACGAACGTAACGTCCCTTTTCCACTGCCACCATGAAGCCGCTGTAGGCTGCGAAAACTCCCAGGAGAATCTCCACATCCCGGACACTTCCGAAGCGCAGGGCAAGGAGCAGCACGAGGGTCACGGGCCCGAAGAGCCAGGCCGCCGGGTGCCGTCTCAGGACTACGCCGCAGAGAACTGCCGCGAGGCCAGTCGCAATTGCCACCAACCCGGGTTGCCAACCCCCACGCAGGACCTGCTCTCCGGAGCCGGGGGAAACCGTCAGGATGGTCGCCGCTCCGGCCATCACCGCTACCACCACGGCGGCATCCACCATGGAAGCGTGCGGGAAGCGTCGGCGGATGTCTTGCTGCAGGGGCAGGACCAGTTGCAGAGCCGCCACTCCAGCTACCACCAGCGCCACAGTAGGAAGTTCGCCGGCGACGCCAACGCTCCAACCACGCCGCAGCGCCTCCAGGTAGGCCGAACCGGCCAGGACGGTACCTGCCACCCGTGCCAGCCACCAGTACGACTGGCGGTGGAAGGAAGCGGGAATTCGGAGGGCGGTGGCGGCAAAGTATGCCACCGCTGCCAGGAGCACCACGTTTGCCAACGCCACTGAGACGGCGGCCCACGCAACCCCTCCAGCAACCATGACCGATGCCGGGGCGACGACTTCGCCGAGGGTAGGGCGCCAACTCCCCGCCGCAGCGCTGTCCTGCCGTGACGGCGGAAACAACAATGCGCCAGAGGCGACACCGGCAAACAACACCAGGAGCACGGCCGTGACAATGAAGGGATGACCGTCAGTACGGTCCACCAATGGCAGAACCAGCAAGCCTGCTGCAGCGAGCCCCCAGAACCCGGAAAGTGTAGCCTGCGGAGCAAGCAGTTCCACCCCCGCACGCTTCAGGCACGCACTGACCAGTTGTTGCGCAGCTGCTGCTGCAACGAGGGCAACCAAGGAAACGGCAATCCTGTCCGGACTGTCCGGGAAGATACCGGCAACTGCGGTGGGCACCGCCGCCGTTGCCGCTGTTCGTGCTGCAAGGACCAGCACAGGCCTGAAGGAGACCGGATGCACGGCCGCCCTCACAGCCCAATACAGGGCGGCGGATGCCAGCAATACCGACACCGGCCACGCGCCCAGCAGGCCCATGAACGGCAGGGCCACCGTGAGGACAACTGCGGGCGCAAACTCGGTTCCGGCGCCCAGCTTCCAGCCCACCAGCATTGCCGTCACCATCGTGGCAGCGAGCGGAAGATACGTTGGCAGTTCATAGGTCCCGAGGCCCAACACCACTGTGAGGACGGCAGCGGTGGCCAACTGCAGGCCCAAGCAGGACACGGCGTCGTTCCACCAGTGCCGCAGCTTCAGGGCCCCTCCCCCAAGAGCAATTCCCAAGGATTGAACGCCGAAGCAAATGACTGCCGCAAACAGCACCGTACTCACATCCGAAGTGGTGTCCCACACCAGTCCCAACAACGCCAACGTCAGGGCCATGCGCGCCGCGTAGACGTGCTGCAGCCTGTACCGGGCCTTCGGAATGAAGGCCATCACGGCAAAGTAGGTGCCGCACATCAACATGACCAGCGGGTATTCGCCCCGGGCAAGGAGTTGTGGGGTGACCGTCACAGCCAGCGCCACCAAGGGAACCACATAGGGATGGAGCATCATCAGCGGACGGACATAGAGCGGCGGCAACCACCTGGGTCGAACCAACGCTCCCAACGTGAGCACAATGGCGATTCCAATCAACGCCGTGAAATACCAGACCAGAGCCCCGCCGAGCACGGAAACTCCGGACCAGGCTGTCGAGACAACGAAACTGAGGGAAAGGAAGGCCAGGACCTTGTTGTCAAGCCGTACTGCTGTGTAGGCATATACGGCGGTCCCCAAAATTGAGGTCACCAGCCATGCCGCCGGACCGTTGGGCAGTACGAAGTTGTACATGGCGAGCCCTGTTACGGGGATAAGGGCCAATCCCGTTCCAACGAACGCAATTGCGGCAGGACGCAGGCGCGGCATCTTGGCGTGAATGATCAACCCGGCAACGTAAAACAGGGTGGTAATGAAGCAGATGCCTGCGAAACGAAACAGTTCCGGCAGGCTTGTCCCGACGAACAAGGCACCGGCTGCCACCAGTAGGAGACTGGCGACGTAAAGCGTGATGTTGATGTTCTGCTGGTCACGCTTGGCCTTGCGCGCGGCTGCCGCCTCGGGAGTTTCCCGCGCAATGGGAACCTGCTGGCGCACTGCCGGTTGCGGCTGTACCGTCGCGGGACGCTGCGGCACCGAGGGAGGTTGGGAACCCGACGCCGGACTGGGGACCTTGGCCGCAAAGGGCGCACCGACGTGTGCTGCTGGAAACGTGGGAGGCAGGAGAGGTGACTGATTGGACGTCGGCCTGAAGGCAGGCGCGTCGAAGGGCGCACCCACGTGTGTTGGAGGATGCAATGGTGGCGAGGGAGGCGCGGCGGGGCCGCCTGCCGGCGAGACTGTTGGCCCCGTAGGAGCAGTTGCACGGGACCCCGGAAGAGCTCCCTGCATCTTGGCTTCGGCGTCGCGCCAACCCGCCATATGGCCGGCCAGGTAGCCCGCCTGGTAGGCACGTTGTTCAACCACGGCTGCGGTGGCGGTGGCTTCTTTCCGGCCTCGACCCCGCCCTATGGCATTACCCACCGCCCACGACACAGCAAGGAGTATCAGTACTAGCAGGACTTCCATGGCCACTCCTTGACGTCACGGGCAGTCGACATACTCCCCGCGTTTATCCAATCGATAGAGTAACAGTACCAAAAAGAACCCCACCGCCGAAACGGTGGGGTTCTTCCTGAATGACTACCGGCTGGGCCGGAAGGTCACAGCTCTACAAGTAGTGACTACTTGATGATGCTGGTGACACGTCCTGAACCAACGGTGCGGCCGCCTTCGCGGATAGCGAAGCCGAGGCCCTCTTCCATAGCGATCGGCTGGATGAGCGCAACGGTCATCTCAGTGTTGTCGCCAGGCATAACCATTTCCGTGCCTTCCGGCAGGGTGATAACGCCGGTTACGTCCGTGGTACGGAAGTAGAACTGCGGGCGGTAGTTGGAGTAGAACGGGTTGTGACGTCCGCCTTCGTCCTTGGAAAGGATGTAGACGTTGGCCTCGAAGTCGGTGTGCGGGGTGATGGAACCCGGCTTGACGACAACCTGGCCACGCTCGACATCGTCGCGCTTCAGACCGCGGAGCAGGAGGCCACAGTTCTCGCCGGCCCATGCTTCGTCGAGCTGCTTGTGGAACATCTCGATACCGGTAACCGTGGTCTTCTGGATCGGGCGGATGCCGACGATCTCAACCTCGGAGTTGATGGCGAGGGTTCCACGCTCGGCGCGGCCCGTAACAACGGTGCCACGACCGGTGATCGTGAAGACGTCTTCGATCGGCATCAGGAACGGCTTGTCGCGGTCACGTACGGGGTCCGGAACGGACTCGTCGACAGCTGCCATCAGGTCCTGGACGGACTTGACCCAAACCGGGTCGCCTTCCAGAGCCTTGAGGCCGGAAACGCGAACAACCGGAGCCTCATCGCCATCGAAGCCCTGCGAGCTCAGGAGCTCACGAACTTCCATTTCGACGAGGTCGAGGAGTTCTTCGTCATCAACCATGTCGGACTTGTTCAGTGCGACCAGCAGGTAGGGAACACCAACCTGGCGTGCGAGCAGAACGTGCTCACGGGTCTGAGCCATCGGACCATCGGTTGCAGCAACCACGAGGATTGCGCCGTCCATCTGGGCAGCACCGGTGATCATGTTCTTGATGTAGTCAGCGTGACCCGGGGCGTCTACGTGTGCGTAGTGGCGCTTCTCGGTCTGGTACTCCACGTGGGAGATGTTGATGGTAATACCGCGCTGGCGCTCTTCCGGAGCAGAGTCAATCGACGCGAAGTCGCGCTGCTCGTTGAGATCCGGGTACTGGTCGTACAGCACCTTGGAAATGGCGGCAGTCAGCGTCGTCTTACCGTGGTCAACGTGACCAATGGTGCCGATGTTGACGTGCGGCTTAGTCCGCTCGAACTTTGCCTTTGCCACAGGTTCCTCCTAGAACGATTTCAAGTGAAGTGCTCCTCGGCCGCGCTTTTCGCGGCAGAAACTTTAGCAAGTCTACTTGGGGGCTTGGTTTTGGTGAAATTGCAGATTCAGGAACCAATAATAGTTCCTCGAGCCTGTTTGCGCAGGGGCCGGGCTGCGGCTCTCGCCGCAGCCCCGCCTCACGCGCTTAGATGCCTTCCCGATTCCGGAATTGCATCCGTTACCGGGAGATTACTCGCCGCGGGTTTTCTGGATGATCTCGTCGGCTACTGCCTTCGGGACCTCCGCGTAGCTGTTGAACGTCATGGAGTACACAGCGCGACCCTGGGTCTTGGACCGGAGGTCACCGATGTAGCCGAACATGCCGGACAGCGGAACGTGTGCACGGATAACCTTCACACCTGCTGCGTCTTCCATGGACTGCATCTGGCCACGGCGGGCGTTCAGGTCACCAATAACATCACCCATGTATTCCTCAGGTGTGCGGACCTCAACATCCATCAGCGGTTCAAGCAGAACAGGGTTCGCCTTGCGTGCAGCTTCCTTGAAAGCCATACGGCCGGCGATCTTGAACGCCATTTCCGAGGAGTCAACATCGTGGGACGCGCCATCGATCAGCGTGGCCTTGATGCCGACAACCGGGTAACCGGCCAGGACGCCGTCGTTCAGTGCATCCTGGATACCGGCGTCAACGGACGGGATGTATTCACGCGGAACGCGGCCACCAGTGACCTTGTTCTCGAATGCGTACAGCTCGCCGGAGGCGGTGTCCATGGGCTCGATCGCGATCTGGATCTTTGCGAACTGACCCGAACCACCGGTCTGCTTCTTGTGCGTGTAGTCATGACGCTCGACTGCGCGCTTGATGGTTTCGCGGTAAGCAACCTGCGGCTTGCCGACGTTTGCCTCGACCTTGAATTCGCGGCGCATGCGGTCCACCAGGATGTCCAGGTGAAGCTCGCCCATGCCGGCGATGATGGTCTGGCCCGTGTCTTCGTTGAGGGAGACCTGGAAGGTCGGGTCCTCAGCGGAGAGCTTCTGGATGGCCGTGGAGAGCTTCTCCTGGTCACCCTTGGTGTTGGGCTCGATGGCAACCGAGATCACGGGCTCCGGGAAGCTCATGGACTCGAGGACGATCTGGTTGTTGGCATCACACAGGGTGTCACCCGTGGTGGTGTCCTTCAGACCGATCGCTGCGTAGATGTGGCCGGCGGTAGCGCCCTCAACGGGCATTTCCTTGTTGGCGTGCATCTGGAACAGCTTGCCGATACGTTCCTTCTTGCCCTTGGTGGAGTTAACCACCTGGGCGCCGGCCTCAACGTGACCGGAGTACACGCGGACGAAGGTCAGCTGACCGAAGAACGGGTGCGCAGCGATCTTGAAGGCGAGGGCCGAGAACGGCTCGTCAGCAGAAGGCTTACGCGTCAGTTCCTTCTCTTCGTCGCGGGGATCGTGACCGATCATCGGCGGGACGTCGAGCGGGTTCGGCAGGAAGTCAACAACAGCGTCAAGCATCGGCTGGACACCGCGGTTCTTGAAGGCAGAACCACAGAACACCGGGTAGAGCTCGGAGTTGATGGTCATCTTGCGGATGCCGGCCTTCAGTTCCTCAAGGGTGAGTTCTTCACCTTCGAGGTACTTCTCCATGAGCTCTTCGGAAGCCTCGGCCACAGTCTCAACGAGCTGTGCACGGTACTCTTCGGCCTTGGCCTGGAGGTCCGCCGGGATTTCCTGCACTTCGTAGGAAGCGCCCATGGTGACGTCACCCTTAGCGTCGCCAGGCCAAACCAGGGCGCGCATTTCGAGGAGGTCAACAACACCGATGAAGTCGTTCTCAGCGCCGATGGGCAGCTGCATGACCAGCGGCTTGGCACCAAGGCGGGAGATGATGGTGTCTACGGTGAAGTAGAAGTCAGCGCCCAGCTTGTCCATCTTGTTGACGAAGCAGATACGCGGAACGTTGTACTTGTCAGCCTGGCGCCAAACAGTCTCGGACTGCGGCTCCACGCCTTCCTTGCCGTCGAACACTGCAACTGCACCGTCGAGGACGCGCAGGGAGCGCTCAACCTCAACCGTGAAGTCAACGTGGCCCGGGGTGTCGATGATGTTGATCTGGTTCTTGTCCCAGAAGCAAGTCACGGCGGCAGACGTGATGGTGATGCCGCGTTCCTTTTCCTGTTCCATCCAGTCGGTCGTCGAAGCGCCGTCGTGCGTCTCGCCGATCTTGTGGTTCACACCCGTGTAGAACAGGATGCGCTCGGTAGTGGTGGTCTTGCCGGCATCGATGTGGGCCATGATGCCGATATTGCGGACCTTATTAAGGTCGGTAAGCACGTCCTGTGCCACGGGGTCTCCCTTTCGGATGGACTACACGTTCGCCGCCGGCTCAGTGAGCCGGCGGCGTCCGGAAAGTTTTTACCAGCGGTAGTGTGCGAAGGCCTTGTTGGACTCGGCCATCTTGTGGGTGTCTTCGCGACGCTTCACAGCGGCACCAAGACCATTGGAGGCATCCAGGATTTCGTTCTGGAGACGCTCGGTCATGGTCTTCTCGCGGCGGGCCTTGGAGTAGCCCACGAGCCAACGCAGAGCGAGAGCGGTGGAGCGACCCGGCTTGACCTCAACCGGAACCTGGTAGGTAGCGCCACCAACACGGCGTGAACGCACCTCGAGGGAAGGCTTGACGTTGTCCATGGCCTTCTTGAGAGCGGCAACGGGGTCGCCGCCGGACTTGGCACGTGCACCTTCGAGTGCGCCGTAAACGATGCGCTCTGCGGTGGACTTCTTGCCGTCGACAAGAACCTTGTTGATCAGCTGAGTGACCAACGGGGAGCCGTAAACGGGATCGGAAACTAGCGGCCGCTTCGGGGCCGGACCCTTGCGAGGCATATTACTTCTTCTCCATCTTTGCGCCGTAACGGCTGCGGGCCTGCTTGCGGTTCTTGACACCCTGGGTGTCGAGTGCGCCGCGGACGATCTTGTAGCGGACACCCGGAAGGTCCTTCACACGACCACCACGGACGAGCACGATGGAGTGCTCCTGGAGGTTGTGGCCAACACCGGGGATGTAAGCGGTTACTTCCACGCCACCGTTGAGACGCACACGTGCCACCTTACGGAGAGCCGAGTTCGGCTTCTTGGGGGTGGTGGTGTAAACGCGGGTGCAAACACCGCGGCGCATCGGGCTGCCCTTCAGCGCGGGAGCCTTGGTCTTGGAGACCTTCGGCGTGCGGCCCTTGCGGACCAGCTGGTTAATCGTAGGCACTTTCGTGTTCTCCGTTGTTTGATCTCTGCCCCCACACACAGGCGCCAGCCTGGGTAAACGTGGGAACTTTGGCGTTGCTCGTGCAGCCGGCCGAAACTCCGGTAGGCGTGCAAAAGTGCGGCATTCGTTGCGCATGTTGCCCGCAACCCGGAAACAGGCTCCACCCAGCACCATGAGAACAAAACCAAAATGATGCTGCGGCGGCCTTCATCCACTGCCACACAGAACAATTACCAAAAGTCTAGCACGGCTTGATCTGAGGCCTTAATCGGGTGTATGGAGGCCGACGGCGGAACCGGGCTGCCGCCGTCGTCCGCCACTCCCCCGGGTCATCGAGCGAAAGGCGCACGCGTTAACGGGCCGGACCCCGCACTCAAGAGTGCGGGGTCCGGCCTTTACAGCTTCAACTTACCGGTTTAGCGGAAGTCGTTGCCGAGATCGTAGTCATCCAACGGGATGGCGTGGAACTCGGGAGCGCCGTCGCCACCCAGGGCGTCATAGGAGAAGTCGGTGAAAGCGCTGGGGCCCGTGAACAGGCTTGCCTTTGCTTCTTCCGTCGGCTCCACAGTGACCTCTGTGTAGCGGGGCAAACCCGTACCAGCCGGGATGAGCTTACCGATGATGACGTTTTCCTTCAGGCCGAGCAGGGGATCGCTCTTGCCTTCCATGGCCGCCTGCGTCAGGACGCGGGTGGTTTCCTGGAAGGAAGCTGCCGACAGCCAGGACTCGGTAGCCAAGGAAGCCTTGGTGATACCCATGAGTTCCGGACGACCCGAAGCCGGGGACTTGCCCTCGGACACGACGCGGCGGTTCTCGTCCTCGAAGCGGGCGCGCTCTGCAAGCTCACCGGGGAGCAGGTCGGAGTCGCCGGATTCGATGACGGTCACGCGGCGCAGCATCTGGCGGACGATAACCTCGACGTGCTTGTCGTGGATACCAATACCCTGGCTGCGGTAAACGCCCTGGACTTCGTCCACGAGGAACTTCTGTGCAGCACGCGGACCCATGATGCGCAGAACCTGCTTCGGGTCCACCGGACCGTTGATCAGCTTCTGGCCGACGCTGACGTGATCGCCATCTTCGATGAGGAGACGTGAACGGCGCAGTACCGGGTAGGCAATCTCTTCGGAACCATCGTCCGGAGTGATGACCAGGCGCATCTGGCGCTCGGACTCTTCGATGGTGATGCGGCCGGCTGCTTCAGCAATCGGTGCGACACCCTTCGGAGTACGGGCTTCGAAGAGCTCCTGGATACGGGGCAGCCCCTGGGTGATGTCGTCGCCACCACCGGCGGAAACAGCTCCACCGGTGTGGAACGTACGCATGGTCAGCTGCGTACCGGGCTCACCGATGGACTGTGCGGCAATAATGCCCACGGCCTCGCCGATATCCACGGTCTTGCCGGTGGCCAGCGAACGGCCGTAGCAGAGCGCGCAGGTGCCGACCTTGGACTCACAGGTGAGTACGGAGCGGACCTTGACCTCGGTGATGCCTGCAGCCAGCAACTGGTCGATAACGACGTCGCCGCAGTCGGTGCCGCCGGCAGCCAGGACATTGCCCTGGGCATCGACGACGTCGACAGCCAGCGTACGTGCGTAGGCGCTGTTCTCGACGTTCTCGTCCAGGACGAGCTCACCGTTGGAATCCGGCACGGCGATCGGCGTGAGCAGACCGCGCTCGGTACCGCAGTCCTCTTCGCGGACGATGACGTCCTGCGAAACGTCCACCAGACGACGGGTCAGGTAACCCGAGTTGGCGGTACGGAGAGCGGTATCGGCCAGACCCTTACGGGCACCGTGCGTGGCGATGAAGTATTCCAGCACCGACAGGCCCTCGCGGTAGGAGGACTTGATCGGGCGCGGAATGATCTCGCCCTTCGGGTTGGCCACAAGACCACGGATACCCGCGATCTGGCGGACCTGCATCCAGTTACCACGTGCACCGGAGGAGACCATGCGGTTGATGGTGTTCATCGGGGACAGGCTGTCACGCATCGCCTGGGCGATCTCGTTGGTTGCCTTGTTCCAGATTTCGATCAGTTCCTGGCGACGCTCGTCGTCGTCGATCAGGCCCTTGTCGTACTGGCCCTGGATCTTGGCAGCCATGGCTTCGTAACCGGCCAGGATGGCAGGCTTGGAAGTAGGCACCTCGATGTCGGAGATGGCAACCGTGACACCCGAACGGGTGGCCCAGTAGAAGCCTGCGTCCTTGAGGTTGTCCAGCGTTGCCGCCGTAACAACCTTCGGGTAGCGCTCGGCGAGGTCGTTGACGATCCGGGACAGTTCGCCCTTGTCGGCAACAGCCTCTACCCAGGGGTAATCCTCAGGCAGTGTCTGGTTGAAGATGACCTGTCCCAGGGAGGTCTCAACGAGAGCCGGCTGACCGGGCTCCCAACCTTCCGGAGCTTCCCATCCTGCGTAAGGCACGAAGTCATCCAAACGGATCTTGACCTGGGAGTTCAGGTGCAGATCGCGGGCGTCGTAAGCCATGATGGCTTCCGAAACCGAGGAGAAGATACGGCCTTCGCCGGCAGAACCGACGCGCTTGGTGGTCAGGTGGTACAGGCCGATGATCATATCCTGCGAAGGCAGGGTCACCGGACGGCCATCGGACGGCTTCAGGATGTTGTTCGAGGACAGCATCAGGATGCGTGCTTCGGCCTGGGCCTCCGGGCTCAGCGGCAGGTGGACTGCCATCTGGTCGCCGTCGAAGTCAGCGTTGAAGGCGCCACAAACCAGCGGGTGAAGCTGGATTGCCTTGCCTTCCACAAGCTGCGGTTCGAAGGCCTGGATGCCAAGGCGGTGCAGGGTAGGTGCACGGTTGAGCAGCACCGGGTGTTCGGTGATGATCTCTTCCAGAACGTCCCAGACCTGCGGACGGTAACGCTCGACCATGCGCTTTGCCGACTTGATGTTCTGTGCGTGGTTGAGGTCAACCAGGCGCTTCATCACGAACGGCTTGAAGAGCTCCAGGGCCATCTGCTTGGGCAGACCACACTGGTGCAGCTTCAGCTGCGGGCCAACCACGATGACCGAACGGCCGGAGTAGTCAACGCGCTTGCCGAGGAGGTTCTGGCGGAAACGACCCTGCTTGCCCTTGAGCATGTCGCTCAGGGACTTCAGGGGACGGTTGCCAGGACCGGTGACGGGACGGCCACGACGACCGTTGTCGAAGAGGCTGTCAACAGCTTCCTGAAGCATGCGCTTCTCGTTGTTGACGATGATCTCCGGAGCACCGAGGTCAAGCAGGCGCTTGAGTCGGTTGTTGCGGTTGATCACACGGCGGTAGAGGTCGTTGAGGTCGGAGGTCGCGAAGCGGCCACCGTCAAGCTGGACCATCGGGCGCAGTTCCGGCGGGATCACCGGAACGGCGTCAAGAACCATGCCGAGCGGGCTGTTGTTGGTGGTCAGGAACGCGTTGACAACCTTCAGGCGCTTCAGGGCACGCGTCTTACGCTGGCCCTTGCCGTTCTGGATGGTGTCGCGCAACGACTCAGCCTCAGCCTGCATGTCGAAGGTCTCAAGACGCTTCTTGATGGCTTCGGCACCCATGGAGCCTTCGAAGTACAGACCGTAGCGGTCGCGCAGTTCGCGGTAGAGGCCTTCATCACCTTCAAGGTCAGCGACCTTGAGGTTCTTGAAGCGGTCCCAGACCTGCTCGAGGCGCTCGATGTCGGCGTCGGCACGCTTGCGGACGTTCGCCATCTGGCGGTCAGCAGAGTCGCGGGCCTTCTTCTTGTCGGCAGCCTTGGCGCCTTCGCCCTCGAGACGGGCAAGCTCGTCTTCAAGGTCGCGGGCGATTGTGGCGATGTCGCTGTCGCGGTTGTCCACCATCTGCTTCTTCTCGAGGTCGTGCTCGACCTGGAGGTTCGGCAGTTCGGCGTGACGGGATTCGGTGTCAACGCTGGTGATCATGTAGGCAGCAAAGTAGATGACCTTTTCAAGGTCCTTCGGTGCCAGGTCCAAAAGGTAGCCCAAGCGCGAAGGAACGCCCTTGAAGTACCAGATGTGGGTTACAGGCGCAGCCAGTTCAATGTGGCCCATGCGCTCACGGCGCACCTTGGCGCGGGTGACTTCAACGCCACAACGCTCGCAAATGATGCCCTTGAAGCGGACGCGCTTGTACTTGCCGCAGTAGCATTCCCAGTCGCGGGACGGGCCGAAGATCTTCTCGCAGAAGAGGCCGTCCTTCTCGGGCTTGAGCGTGCGGTAGTTGATGGTTTCCGGCTTCTTGACCTCACCGTAAGACCATCCGCGGATGTCTTCCGCGGTGGCGAGGCCGATCTGCATGAGGCCGAAGGAGGATTCGCTGGACATATGGTCCCTGTTCTCTCTTGTTCTCTAAATTCTGAAGTCTTGGTTACGGGAAGAGGGAGTTGTTCCGACGGACAGTGGTTGAGGCTGCCCGCCGGAACAGCTGCTAGACCTCTTCTACGGAACTGGGCTCTGCACGAGACAGATCGATGCCCAGTTCTTCCGCAGCCGTGAAGACTGCGTCATCAGAGTCACGCATTTCGATCGTGGTTCCGTCGGTGGAAAGAACTTCCACGTTCAGGCACAACGACTGCATTTCCTTGATCAAGACCTTGAAGGACTCGGGAACGCCAGGCTCAGGGATGTTCTCGCCCTTGACGATGGCTTCGTAGACCTTCACACGACCATGGATGTCATCAGACTTGATCGTGAGGAGTTCCTGAAGCGTGTAGGCGGCACCGTAAGCTTCGAGCGCCCACACTTCCATTTCACCGAAGCGCTGGCCACCGAACTGGGCCTTACCACCCAGCGGCTGCTGGGTGATCATGGAGTACGGGCCGGTGGAGCGCGCGTGGATCTTGTCGTCCACCAAGTGGTGGAGCTTCAGGATGTACATGTAACCGACGGAGATCGGGTCCGGGAACGGCTCGCCGGAGCGGCCGTCGAACAGACGGGTCTTGCCGGAGGAATCGATCAGGCGGTCGCCGTCGCGGGTCACGTTGGTGGAGTCAAGCAGGCCAGTGATTTCTTCTTCACGGGCGCCATCGAACACCGGGGTGGCAACGGTGGTCTGGCCGGTTTCACGGGGCAGGTTGGGCAGGTTCTTGACCCACTCAGGCTCGCCTTCGATCTTCCAACCGGTCTTGGCAACCCAACCGAGGTGGGTTTCCAGGACCTGTCCAACGTTCATTCGACCCGGAACACCAAGCGGGTTCAGGACGATGTCCACCGGGGTACCGTCTGCAAGGAAGGGCATGTCCTCGATCGGGAGGATCTTGGAGATAACACCCTTGTTGCCGTGACGGCCGGCGAGCTTGTCGCCGTCGGTGATCTTACGCTTGGCTGCAACGTAGACGCGGACCAGCTGGTTCACGCCCGGGGGCAGTTCGTCGTCGTTGTCGCGGTCGAAGACGCGCACGCCGATGACCGTACCGGACTCGCCGTGGGGCACCTTCAGCGAGGTGTCGCGGACTTCGCGGGACTTCTCACCGAAGATGGCGCGCAGGAGGCGCTCTTCCGGGGTCAGTTCTGTTTCACCCTTAGGGGTGACCTTTCCGACCAGGATGTCGCCGGCTTCAACCTCGGCACCGATGTGGATGATGCCGCGCTCGTCCAGGCCTGCAAGGACTTCCTCGGACACGTTGGGGATGTCACGGGTGATTTCCTCGGCACCAAGCTTGGTGTCGCGGGCATCAATTTCGTGCTCCTCGATGTGGATGGAGGAAAGAACGTCCTCAGCAACAATGCGCTGCGACAGGATGATGGCGTCCTCGAAGTTGTGGCCTTCCCATGACATGAATGCCACGAGGAGGTTCTTACCGAGGGCCAGTTCACCCTGGTCCGTTGCGGGACCGTCAGCGATGATGCCGCCAACTTCCAGGCGCTGGCCTTCGTTGACCAGTACGCGGTGGTTGTAGCAGTTGCCCTGGTTGGAACGGGCGAACTTGTTGATGCGGTAGTTGGTCTCGGTGCCGTCGTCGTTGATCATGACAACCAGCTCGGCGGAAACCTCGGTGACCACACCTGCCTTCTTCGCGATGACAACGTCACCGGCGTCGACGGCTGCTGCGCGCTCCATGCCGGTGCCCACGAAAGGAGCCTCGGAACGGACCAGCGGCACGGCCTGGCGCTGCATGTTGGCACCCATGAGTGCGCGGTTTGCATCGTCATGCTCGAGGAACGGGATCAGGGCGGTTGCCACGGACACCATCTGGCGCGGGGAAACGTCCATGAACTGGACTTCGCCGGCCGGAACCAGAACGGGCTCGCCTCCACCACCGCGGGCACGGACAAGGACGGTCTCTTCGGAGAACTTCTTGTCAGCATCCAGCGGAGCGTTGGCCTGTGCGATCAGGACCTCAGCTTCGTCGTCGGCGGTCAGGTACTGGACCTCGTCGGAAACGACGCCTTCGGAAACCAGGCGGTACGGCGTCTCGATGAAGCCGAACGGGTTGATGCGGCCGTAGGAGGCCAGCGAACCGATCAGACCAATGTTCGGGCCTTCAGGAGTTTCGATGGGGCACATACGTCCGTAGTGGGACGGGTGAACGTCTCGAACTTCCATGCCTGCACGGTCGCGGGACAGACCACCCGGGCCAAGTGCCGACAGGCGGCGCTTGTGGGTCAAACCCGAGAGCGGGTTGTTCTGGTCCATGAACTGCGACAGCTGGGAGGTTCCGAAGAACTCCTTGATGGCTGCAACAACGGGACGGATGTTGATCAGCGTCTGCGGCGTGATGGCCTCGACGTCCTGCGTGGTCATGCGTTCGCGGACGACGCGTTCCATGCGGGAAAGACCGGTGCGGACCTGGTTCTCGATCAGTTCGCCCACGGCGCGGATGCGACGGTTGCCGAAGTGGTCGATGTCGTCGACGTCAACACGGAGCTCGTGGTCTTCGCCATCGCGCTTGCCCATGAGGGACTTCTCGCCGGCGTGAAGCGCAACGAGGTACTTGATCATGGCGACGATGTCTTCAACGTGCAGGACCGACGCTTCCTTGTCACCAAGGGAGCGGTCAATGCCGAGCTTGCGGTTGATCTTGTAACGGCCAACCTTGGCAAGATCGTAGCGCTTTGCGTTGAAGTACAGGTTGTCCAGCAGCGACTGGGCAGCCTCGACTGTGGGCGGCTCGCCCGGACGCAGCTTGCGGTAGATGTCCAGAAGCGCGTCTTCGCGGGTCTCGGTGGCGTCCTTCTCCAGCGTTGCACGCATGGAGTCGTACTGGCCGAACTCTTCCAGGATCTGGCCTTCGGTCCAGCCGAGGGCCTTCAGGAGAACCGTGACCGACTGCTTGCGCTTGCGGTCGAGGCGAACGCCGACCTGGTCACGTTTGTCGATTTCGAGTTCGAACCATGCACCACGGGACGGGATGATCTTCGCAGTGAAGATGTCCTTGTCACTGGTCTTGTCTGCAGTGCGCTCGAAGTAGGCGCCCGGCGAACGGACCAACTGGGAGACAACAACACGCTCGGTGCCGTTGACGACGAACGTTCCCTTTTCAGTCATGAGGGGGAAGTCGCCCATGAACACGGTCTGCTGCTTGATTTCGCCCGTGTTGTTGTTCATGAACTCGGCCTTGACATACAGCGGTGCCGAGTAAGTGGCGTCACGGTCTTTGCATTCGGCCATGGTGTACTTCGGGTCAGCGAACTCCGGCTCGGAGAAGCTCAGGGACATGGTGCCCTGGAAGTCCTCGATGGGGGAGATCTCTTCGAAGATGTCGGCAAGTCCGGAGGTGGTGGCGACGCTGAGGTCGCCCTCCTCGACAGCCTTCGCTACCCGCGCCTGCCAGCGTTCGTTTCCGACGAGCCAGTCAAAGCTGTCCGTCTGCAGGGCGAGAAGATTCGGAACGTCAAGCGGTTCGTGAATCTTTGCGAATGAGAGGCGGCGGGTGGCACCATCGGTGCTTGCCGTGTTAGCGGTTTCGTTATTAGAGGTGCTCGAGGCGACCAAGAGGGATCCTTCCACAGACCTTCAGGCGTTTTCAGATCTCCCCCGTTTGCATCCCGCAGAGTGCTCCGCAGGATACTTATTCCGGTTCCGCTATATGACCCGGACCCAGTCCACTCATTGGCTATGCACGTTAAGGAACGGCACGTCAATGGCGCAGCTGAGAGGTAAAGCCCACCGCTATATGAAGGCTGAAGGTTAACAGGGAAGACGCAAATATCTACAATACGGCAAAGCAGCCTTCCTGTCTACCCCAGATCGTCCGTGATTGCAAGCACCGTTGCTGCAGGCACCTAAGCCGGCCGACCCTGCAGCGTCTGCAGGCAGTCCAGCTGTCGGTACAGAAGGCCGTCCCCTCTCGACGACGGATCCCTCACCGTTCCCGCCTGCCGGCCACGGAATGCAGCAGCGGGCACAGCCGTTGAAAGGGTAGGCTGGCGCACGCCCCGCGACAGCCTTGCAACACCACTCCCGGATCGGAAGAGAGACCATGACCAACTCCGCTGACGACAATGACGTTGTCATCCTTGCCGCTGCCCGCACCCCACAGGGCCGGCTCAACGGGCAACTGGCGGGATTCACCGCCGTCGACCTTGGCGCGCATGCCATCACCGCGGCCCTCGCGGCCAGCGGCGTGAAAGCAGAACAAGTGGACGCCGTGATCATGGGGCAGGTCCTCCAGGCAGGAGCCGGCCAGAACCCGGCCCGCCAGAGTGCCATTGCCGCGGGGGTGGGCTGGAACATCCCCGCAGTAACCATCAATAAGGTGTGCCTCTCGGGGCTCACTGCAGTCATCGATGCCGCACGAATGATCCGCAGCGGAGATGCCACAGTGGTGGTTGCAGGCGGTCAGGAATCAATGACCCGCGCGCCCCACCTCCTGCCGGGTTCGCGCCAAGGCTGGACATACGGTGCCGTCCAGGCCTTGGATGTTGCCGCGCACGACGGCCTCACGGACGCTTTCGACGGGCAGTCGATGGGGTTGTCCACGGAAACCAAGAACGTGACACTTGGCATTGACCGCAAATCCCAGGACGAAGTGGCCGCTGCCTCCCACCAGCGTGCCGCTGCCGCAATCGCCGACGGAACGTTCGACGTCGAAATTGCTCCGGTGAGCGTCAAGCAGCGCAAGGGCGATCCCCTGGTACTCAGCACCGACGAAGGCGTCCGGCCCAACACCACGCTGGAGACCCTGGCCCCGCTCAAGGCCGCGTTCGCCACGGACGGCACCATCACGGCCGGCAACTCCTCTCCCCTGTCCGACGGAGCCTCCGCGCTGGTTCTGACCAGCCGACGCTTCGCCGAGGACAACGGCCTGGACTACCTGGCTGTGGTCGGCAAGCCCGGCCAGGTTGCCGGGCCGGACAACTCGCTGCACTCCCAGCCATCCAATGCCATTGCCCAGGCACTGAAAAGGGCCGGCTGGGAAGCGGAAGACCTTGACTTCATTGAAATCAATGAAGCTTTCGGCTCTGTGGCAGTCCAGTCCCTCAAGGACCTGCGCTACCCGCTGGAGAAATGCAACATCCATGGCGGCGCCATCGCATTGGGCCACCCCATTGGAGCATCCGGAGCGCGGCTCGCGTTGCATGCCGCCCACGAACTCAAGCGCAGGGGAACAGGCAAGGCCGCTGTTTCGCTGTGCGGCGGCGGCGGTCAAGGTGAAGCCCTGCTCCTGTACCGCGACTGACGATCGAACCGGGGCTGAGTCCCAAACCGCCGACGAGGAGAAACGACGTGAATGATCCTGTGACGGACGGGGCCGAACGGTTCCTGTCCGATGCTGCCGCCCGCGGACTGGACGTGGACGTCGTCGAGCGTCCAGCAGCCCGCAGCCTGGAAGAAGCCGCCGGGATCCTGGGCATCAGCCCGGCAGACATCGTGAAGTCGCTGGTGGTCAAGCACCGCGATGGCAGCTTCCTGTTCGCCCTGGTTCCAGGGGACCGCCAGATCTCCTGGCCGAAGCTGCGTGCACTGGTGGGGGTCAACAAGCTCTCACTTCCCCATGCTGACGTTGCGCTGGCCGCTACCGGCTACGAACGGGGAACCATCACACCGCTCGGCAGCACGACGCCGTGGCCCGTGTACGCGGACGCCAGTATCACGGGCCGGCGCATCTCCATGGGAGCCGGCGCCCACGGACGCAGTGCCTTCGTGGATGCAGACGCACTCACAGCCGCGCTCGGCGCGGTGGTGGCGGACATCAGCGAACCCCTCCAATAGCCACGCGGGGTCACTTATGGCCCCCTCAAGGGGGGTTTATCGGGTAATAAGTGACCCTGCGTTGCAGTTAAAAGCAGGAAGCCCCGCCTTCTCCTTCGCAGGAGAGGACGGGGCGTCCACAAGCAGGAACGAGTTACTTGAGGGTAACCGTTGCACCGGCTTCTTCGAGCTGAGCCTTTGCCTTCTCGGCAGCTTCCTTGGTGGCGCCTTCGAGAACAGCCTTCGGTGCGCTGTCAACCAGGTCCTTGGCTTCCTTGAGGCCGAGGGAGGTGATGGCGCGAACTTCCTTGATCACTGCGATCTTCTTGTCGCCAGCAGCTTCGAGAACGACGTCGAATTCGGTCTTCTCTTCAGCAGCTTCAGCAGCTCCGCCAGCGGCGGGGCCGGCAACTGCAACAGCAGCAGCCGTAACTTCGAAGGTCTCTTCGAAGAGCTTGACGAACTCGGAGAGCTCGATGATGGTCAGTTCCTTGAAAGCTTCAATGAGCTCTTCGTTGCTGAGCTTCGCCATGGTGGCGTCCTTCCATTAGTTGGTACAGGCGCGGACCAGGCCGCTCCGTGCACCGGAGTTTGATTGGGGGGAGAACTTAGTTCTCTTCGGTTGCAGCTTCAGCGGCTTCGGCCGGAGCCGCAACCTCTTCAGCAGCAGCCTCAACAGCAGCCTCTTCAGCCGGAGCTTCTTCAGCGGCCGGTGCAGATGCGCCGCCCTCTTCTTCAAGCTTGAGGCGCAGGGCGTCGATGATGCGTGCAGCAGCGGATGCGGGAGCCTTGAGGACACCAGCAACGCGGGCAAGCTGCAGTTCGCGGGACTCGAGGGCTGCCAGTGCGGCAACTCCTGCTGCGTCCAATGCCTTGCCTTCGAAGACGCCGGTCTTGATAACCAGCTGCTTGTTGGCCTTGGCAAAGTCCGTCAGGCTCTTGGCAGCAGCAACAGCGTCACCCTTGATGAAGGCGATTGCAGTAGGGCCGGCGAGCTGATCGTTGAATGCATCAACACCAGCTTCCTTGGCTGCAATTGCACTCAGGGTGTTCTTGACGACCGAGAACTTGGTGTCCTGGCCGAGCGCAACACGCAGTTCCTTGAGCTGTGCAACAGTGAGCCCGCGGTATTCGGTCAGGACAGCCGCGTTCGATTCCTTGAAATCGTTGGTGATCTCCGCAACAGCGGAAACCTTGCTAGGCGTTGTCATAACCCTCCTTCCGGGGAATAAAGCCGGTCTTCCGGGTCCCCGCTCACGAGAGCTAAAACTAAAAACGCCCCGCGCAGATGCACGGGGCTTGGCTCAACACAGACTGAATCCGTGGAGACTTGCTTCGTTCACCTGCGCCGGCCGCCCTATGTTCAGGGTCCTTCGTCAAGGAATTCACTGTGATCCCTCGGGCGCAACTGCAGAATTGAGCTGTGCTCGAAAGAGTGGATTCCCATCAACCGACGGTCTTTGGTACTTCAAGGTTACGGGAGAGTGTTCCCCAAACCAAATCGGGGGCGGACTAGTCCGACGACGTCGTGTCCTTGCCCCGTCCGGGAAGTTCCTTTTGCCAGAGTCCGGTGACGCCCGCCGTCGTAAATCCCAACTGCTTGTTCACCGTAAGGAGGTAACGGTTCTCCGGTGCGTTCCAGGTGTAGATCACCCGGGCGTCCGGGAACTGCTCGCTGAGCCTCTCCATGTTGGCCACTTTGATCAGCAGGCCCAGCTTGTTGCCCCGGTGTTCCTGGAGGACCAAGGTGTCGTCCTGGAACACCACGTCCTGGCGATGGGCCAGCACGCTGATGGTTGTCAGGCCAACCAGCCTTCCGGTCTCGACATGTTCGACGGCGGTGACCACCGTGCGCCGGCCCTGCGCCAGGGCTGCGTCTTCAGTTTCGCGAAGGACGGCGGGGTCGAACACCATGCCGCTTGCCTCCACTTCAGGAGCTTCTTCGTCCCCCTCGTCGCGAACCACCTCACCGGCCGCATTCTCCAACTCGGCGACGGCCTCAAGCCACGGTTCCGGGCAGCGGTCCGTCCAGTGGTGCAGCGCATAACGGCCACCGTTGGCTTCCTCGGCCTCCAACTGCAAGTCAGCAACCAGTTTGGAGTCCAGCGGCAGTATGCAGGAGCTGAACTGCTCAATGTGCTGCAGCGTATAGCCGGCACGTTTGGCGAAATCCACTTCCCGGCTGCTGACCGGCACAAAGCCTGCACCGCTTCCAGGGATCAACTGGTCTTCGGGAACCTCAGTCAGGGATGTTGCAGGATGGTTGGTGTCCACCAGGATCATGGTCCTGCCCTCCGCCCGGGCCAACTCCTCCGCAGCCTCGAGCAATTGGCGCCCGACGCCCTGGCTTTGATGCTCAGGCAGGATGTCAAGGGTGAACTCGGCCAGGTCCATGTTGTCCGTCAGGGGCAAGGCGATGTCCACGGTGCCCACAATCGTTCCGTTTACCTTGGCCACCAGGATGATCTGGCGCTCATAAGGATCGGAGAACTCCAGGAGTTTCTCCAGCGGGGTATAGGCGAGATCGTCACTCCCCCAGGTCTCCATCCGTACCCGCCGGCCCACTTCCACGGCGTCCAGGAAATCAGCGGCATCAGGGCTGTCCAGGGTGTCAGGCACCCACAGCTGCTCGACATGAACGGTCTTTGCCTCGTCTACAGTCATCCCAACCGTTTCTGCCATTCGCCTTCCAAGCCGGAGGGCTTGAATCCCAGGGCGATATTAATGGCCAGCATATGCCGGTTTTCATTGGCGTTCCATGTCATCACCGACGTGGCGTCCGGCCAAAGCTGCATTGCACGGCGAAGGTTGGCGATCTTGACGAGCATCCCCAAGCGGTGCCCACGGTGTCCAGGGGCAACCAACGTGTCTTCCTGAAAGACCACCGCCGGCATCGCAACACGGTGCGTGAGGACGGAATAGGCAGCCAATTCACCCGTGGCATCATGGCGCGCAACCGCAACCACCCAATCAAGTCCGCTGGCACTCCACGTGGACTCCTCCTGGCGGACCCGTACCGCATCCCACTCTTCGCCTTCCCAGCCCAACCCGGCGATGGGCACTTCCGTACTCATCAGGCTCTTGAGGCGTGCGAAGACCTTCACCAGATCCTCGGGGCATCGGTCCTGCCAGGTAACGACGCTATAGCCCGCAGCTCTTGGCATCGCTTCAGCTTCCAGCGCGCCCAGGACTGTTTCCGCTACGGGAAGGCCCATCGTGCTGTTCGTTTCGACTTGCTCCAGCGCATATCCGTGATGAAGGGCAAAACGCGTGGAGGGGTTGTCCGATGGGACACCACCCGTTCCGGATTTCGCCTCCACCAACTCTGCGCCCGCCAGCACCGGCCCGATCGGTTCCCCGCAATAGCCGTCAAAAGAGATGCGGTCGTGGTCCTTCGCCAACTGTTCGAGGACATTGAGTATCCCGGACCCAAACCCGTGCCGCCGGAAAGGTGCGGCGACAAGGACGTCCACGCCCGCCGTCGTCGTGTTCTCGCTCAGTGGCAGCGTCAGCGTGCCGCTGCCCACCACAGCATCACCGAGAAACGCCAGAAACACCTGCCGTTCCTCGTATTCACTCCCGCGCCAGAAGACGGCTGCCTCCGTGAGGGTGGCACAGCGGTCAGCGTTGCCCCAGAGCTCCATGTGATGCTCCACGTTCAGTCGATGGAACGCCTGGAATTCCGGAGATTCTTCGCCGGGTTTGTTGGGCACGCGGATGCGTTCGACGGACAGCCCGCTATTTTCGGAAGAGTTCGACGACGACACGCACCACAGCCTACGGCCCACCTTGGGCTGCGAACAGGGCGGGCGGCAACATCCGGGCAAGAAAAAGGACCGCCCGGCTAAGCCGGACGGTCCTTTTTCTCAGAGCCAATGCTCCCGAAGCTTACGCGTCGGTGAGGACCTTGGTGACGTTCGGGTCAACGGTGATGCCCGGACCGAACGTGGTGGCAACGGTAGCCTTCTGGATGTAGCGGCCCTTGGAAGCGGACGGCTTCAAACGAAGAACCTCTTCCAGTGCTGCTGCGTAGTTCTCGGCCAGCTTGTTGGCGTCGAAAGATACCTTGCCGATGATGAAGTGCAGGTTCGAGTGCTTGTCGACGCGGAAGTCGATCTTGCCACCCTTGATGTCGTTGACAGCCTTGGTGACATCCGGGGTAACCGTGCCGGTCTTCGGGTTCGGCATGAGGTTACGCGGGCCGAGGACCTTACCGAGGCGGCCAACCTTGCCCATGAGGTCAGGGGTTGCCACTGCGGCATCGAAGTCGGTCCAGCCGGCTGCGATCTTTTCGATCAGGTCATCGGAACCAACGAAGTCGGCGCCGGCAGCGATTGCTGCTTCAGCCTTGTCACCGGTTGCGAAAACGAGGACGCGGGCGGTCTTACCGGTGCCGTGCGGCAGGTTGACGGTGCCACGGACCATCTGGTCGGCCTTACGCGGGTCAACGCCCAGGCGGAAAGCGACCTCAACGGTTGCGTCGAACTTGGAAGGGTTGGTGTCCTTCGCGAGGTTGATGGCTTCGATCGGGGCGTAGACCTTGTCTGCCTCGATCTTGGCTACGGCTGCCTCATATGCTTTGCTGCGCTTTGCCATGCTGCTGTTTCTCCTTGTGC
This sequence comes from Arthrobacter sp. UNCCL28, assembly GCF_900102805.1. Lineage (NCBI taxonomy): Bacteria > Bacillati > Actinomycetota > Actinomycetes > Micrococcales > Micrococcaceae > Arthrobacter > Arthrobacter sp. UNCCL28. Next base: position 443,396 of record NZ_FMWE01000001.1, on the reverse strand, counting down.
AGTTGTGGTCTGCGGACCGCGCTGGGCCCTGCCACAGTCGTGGATCCGGCAAGGATCCTGCGACATTTCAAATGTTTCAGATGCCGGTTGCCCGGCGGGTAAGAAGCTGGAATCAGCCTTCTACGGTGATGCCCATGGAGCGGGCGGTGCCGGCGATGATCAGGGCAGCAGCCTTGATGTCGTTGGCGTTGAGGTCTTCCATCTTGGTGGAAGCAATTTCCTCGACCTGTGCCTGGGTCAGCTTGGCAACCTTGACGGTGTGCGGGGTAGCTGAACCCTTGGCGACGCCTGCAGCCTTCTTGATGAGCTCTGCAGCCGGCGGGGTCTTGGTGATGAAGGTGAAGGAACGGTCTTCGTAGACCGTGATTTCCACCGGGATAACGTTTCCGCGCTGGGATTCCGTTGCAGCGTTGTACGCCTTGCAGAATTCCATGATGTTGACACCGTGCTGGCCAAGCGCAGGACCGATCGGCGGGGCCGGGTTAGCGGCACCTGCCTGGATCTGCAGCTTGATGAGGCCGGTGACCTTCTTCTTGGGAGCCAATGTAGGGTCCTTCTCTCAATAGCTTCCTGGGGCACAGGAGCGCGTCCCAGGTTTTTGGCCGCCATGGCGAGGCGGCCGGCCGCTCCCGAACTGCTAAGCAGGCAGTACCGGAGCGAAATTTTGGAATCAGCTAGATCTTGGTGACCTGGTTGAATGCGAGCGTCACCGGGGTTTCACGCTCGAAGATCGAGACCAGGACCACCAGGGTCTGGGACTCGGGCTTGATCTCGGAGATCGTCGCCGGAAGGGTCTCGAACGGGCCCTCCTTGACGATGACCGACTCGCCGACCTCGAAGTCGACGGCCACGGGAGCCTGGTTCTGCTTGTTGACCGGCTTGCCCTGCTCTGCCTGCTCTTCTTCGAAGACCGGGGCGAGCATGGAGAAGACCTCGTCAAGGCGCAGCGGAACGGGGTTGTGGGCGTTGCCCACGAAGCCGGTAACACCAGGGGTGTGGCGAACGGCGCCCCAGGAGGCGTCCGTCAGGTCCATGCGGACCAGGACGTAACCGGGGATGCGAACGCGGTTGATCACCTTGCGCTGCGCATTCTTGATCTCGACAACCTCTTCCATGGGGACCTGGATTTCGAAGATGTAATCTTCCATGTCCAGGGTCTGGATGCGGGTCTCGAGGTTGGCCTTTACGCGGTTCTCGTAACCTGCGTAGGAGTGGATGACGTACCAGTCACCTTCCTGGCGGCGCAGCTTGGCCTTGAATTCTTCAGCCGGGTCAGCGGGCGCTGCAGCAGCAGCGGCTGCGAGGTCGTCGCCGTCGGACTCTTCCGAAGCGTCGTCATCATCTGCGACATCGCCGGACGCATCATCGGACTCGTCGTCCACGTCGGCTTCGAAGTCCTCTTCGGAATCGTCGGCGTCGGCAGATTCGGGCGCAGCAGAATCAACCTCGGACTCTTCCACAGCCTCAGCTGCGGCGTCGTCGGCTGCTTCCAGCTCAGTCTCGTTTACCTCGAGCTCCTGCTCAGACACTTGGTCTCCTGCTTCCTCATTGCCTAACATGCCTATTTAAATGGCTCAATTCCGCAAACCCCGCGCAATTCCTGAATAACCAAGGAATTCCACACAGTTTGCGGACAGATCCGCTTAGCGGTCCGTAGCGCCTGACCCACCAAAGACCCAGCTGACTCCCGTGCCGAAGGCCAGGTCCAGAAGGGTGACGATGAGCATCATGATGGCCACGAACACCAGCACCACGAGCGTGTAATTGATCAGTTCCTTGCGGGTGGGGGCAACGACCTTCTTCAGTTCGCCAATGACCTGGCGGACGAAGAGAGCAATACGGGCGAAGAAGCCGCGATCGGCTTTCTTGGCGGGACGGCCCTTAGAGCTGCTGGCAGCTGTTTCGGTCACCTGATCCTCACTCACCTTGCAAAGTCGTTGACCCGACTCTGATCAGAGCCATGGTTGCTGCGCGTGCCCCGGCGTTTCCGCCGGGACAGCTTGCGCAGGGCAGACAGGACTCGAACCTGCAACCTGCGGTTTTGGAGACCGCTGCGCTACCAATTGCGCCACTACCCTATGGATCGAATCCATGTTTCAGGCCGCACTTCAGCCTGTGGTGCTTTTCAACACCGGTGAACCAGTCTACGCAAGAATTTCGCGATAGTCGAACCGGCTCAATTCCGGTCCTCCCAGCCCCAAAAACCTGTGACCAGCATTATCAGTCACAAAGTCCGGCAGGCACCCGGGAGGTCCGCAGAACAGCATAAGGTAGTTTACGTCGAATCCCATCATCCAGCCCACGAGCTGCCTGCGAAGAACGGTACATAGATGTCTGCCGGAACAACTACCGCCCGCATTTCACAGCGAATCTCCGCCATCGCCGAGTCCGCCACCCTTGCCGTTGACGCCAAGGCAAAGGCACTGAAGGCCGCGGGCCGTCCCGTGATCGGCTTCGGTGCCGGGGAACCCGATTTCCCCACCCCGGATTACATCGTCCAGGCCGCCATTGAAGCTGCCGGCCAGCCGAAGTACCACCGCTACTCCCCCGCCGGCGGCCTCCCCGAGCTGAAGAAAGCCATCGCGGAGAAGACCCTGCGGGACTCCGGCTACAAGGTTGACCCTTCCCAGGTGCTGGTGACCAACGGTGGCAAGCAAGCCGTCTACAACACCTTCGCCACCTTGGTGGATCCGGGAGACGAGGTCATCATTCCCACCCCGTTCTGGACCACCTACCCCGAAGCCATCCGCCTGGCCGGCGGTGTGCCCGTTGAGGTTTTCGCCGGACCGGAACAGGGATACCTGGTGACCGTCGAACAGCTTGAAGCTGCTGTAACCGACCGCACCAAGATCCTGCTGTTCGTTTCCCCGTCCAACCCCACCGGCGCCGTGTACAGCCCGGAGCAGGTTGCGGAGATCGGTAAATGGGCCGCTTCCAAGGGTCTTTGGGTTGTCACGGACGAGATCTACGAGCACTTGACCTACGACGGCGTTGAGTTCACCTCCATCGCCACCGCAGCCCCGGAACTGGGCGACAAAGTCGTGATCCTCAACGGTGTGGCCAAGACCTATGCCATGACCGGTTGGCGCGTGGGCTGGATGATTGGCCCGGCTGATGTCATCAAGGCAGCCACCAACCTGCAGTCGCACGCCACCTCCAACGTCTCGAACATCATGCAGGTCGCCGCCGCCGCTGCCCTCACGGGGCCGCTGACCGCCGTCGATGAAATGAAGGTTGCGTTCGACCGCCGCCGCAAAGCGATCGTTGCCGGCCTGAACGCCATTGAAGGCGTTGAATGCCCGACGCCGACCGGCGCCTTCTACGTCTACGCGGACGTCCGCGGACTCTTGGGTAAGGAATTCGAGACCTCCAACGGTCCCGTCCGGCCGCAGACCTCGGCTGAACTTGCCACGCTCATCCTTGACGAAGTCGAAGTTGCCATTGTTCCGGGCGAAGCCTTCGGGCCCTCGGGCTATGTCCGGCTGTCCTACGCCCTCGGCGATGAGGACCTCGCCGAAGGTGTCCGTCGTATTCAGGAATTCCTGGGCAAGGCCAAGTAGGCAGTAGGCCAGTAGCCAACGCAAACGCTCTTCCACCGTGAATGGTGGAAGAGCGTTTGCTTTTAAGGCGGGGGACGTGAGCGAGGGTCCCGGGAAACCACGGGGGACGTGAGAGAGGATCCCCGAAAACCCCGGGGGACATGAGAGAGGATCCCCGGAAACCCCGAGGGGAAGTGAGCGAGGGTCCCGAGAAACCCCAGGGGACGTGAGCGAGGATCCCCAAAAACCCCGGGAGACGTGAGTGAGCGTTGGCGTTGGAGTACACCGCGGGGGATGTGAACGAGCGTTGGAGGAGGCGTCCGGTTAGAGGAGGCGGCGTTCGGCGGCCCACTTGGTGAGCTCGTGCCGGCTTGAGAGCTGGAGCTTCCTCAGGACGGCCGACACGTGCGTCTCAACGGTCTTGATGGAAATAAACAGTTCCTTGGCCACTTCCTTGTAGCTGTAGCCGCGGGCGATGAGCCGCATGACTTCGAGTTCGCGTGCCGAGAGTTTATCCAGTTCGTCGTCCGCGATATCTGCCGGAGCGGTGCCGAACGCGTCCAGCACGAAGCCTGCCAGGCGGGGTGAGAACACGGCGTCACCGTCGGCCACACGGATGACGGCGTCGGATATCTCCTTGCCGGAAATGGTCTTGGTGACGTAGCCGCGGGCGCCTGCACGGATCACGGAGACTACGTCCTCCGCGGCATCGGAGACACTGAGCGCCAGGAAGCTGGTGTTTCCCAGCAAAGCAGCCGATCCCGCAATGACCTCGCGTCCACCACCGCCCAGTCCGCCGGGAAGGTGGACGTCCAGGAGGACCACCTCGGGACGGGTTGCAGCAATCACCTCAATGGCCTGCTCCACCGTTCCGGCCTCTCCCACGACGTCCATGCGGGCATCGAGATCGGCTTTCAGCCCCGACCGGAAAATGGTGTGGTCATCCACGATCACCACCCGTACGCTGCGTCCTGGACCACTCTGGGGGTTGGTGCTCATGCTTTCGCTTCTCCATTCCGGGCTTCACTGTTCCGGGTTTCACTGTTCCGGGTTTCACTGTTCCGCTGGTCGCCCGCCTCGCCATTGGCGGATGGAAGGGCCAGGCGGACCTCGGTGCCGTCGCTGCTGCTGTTGATGGTGGCGGTGCCGCCGTGCCGCTTCATCCGGCCAATGATGGATTCCTTGACACCCAGCCGGTCGTCCGGAACAGCATCGAGGTCGAAGCCGGGGCCGCGGTCCTTGACGAAGATCTCCGTAGTGCCCGCCGTGCTCTCCACATACACCGATACTGTCCCACCACCGTGCCGCGCCGCGTTGAGCATCGCTTCGCGGGCTGCCTGGACCATGGCCTCGTGCCGTTCGGTCATGGTGGTGTCACCTACCGCCACGACCTCCACCGCGTGGCCTTGGGAGTCTTCGACTTCCGCTGCAACGGCTTTGATGCGGTCGGCCAGAAGGCCGGATTCCTTGGCGGGATCACTGAACAGCCAGGACCGGAGTTCACGTTCCTGCGCCCTGGCAAGCCGCACCACATCCTGTTCGGATCCTGCCCTGCGCTGAATCAGGGCCAGTGTCTGCAGCACGGAATCGTGCAGGTGGGCTGCGATCTCGGCGCGCTCTGTCTCACGGATGCGGCCGGCCCGTTCTGTTTCCAGGTCCTTCCAAAACTTCAGTCCCCAAGGAAGCAGCACCAAGGCCACGCCGCCGAGGACTGCTACCGACGCAAGCAATGCAAGCCACGTCTGCTCCCACGAGCCCGAGCCCGACACCATGACCAGGACACCGGCCACCACCAGCGCCAAGCCGGCCGCCAGCCGGACCCAGCCGCCGGCCTGATCGGCCTTCGTCTTGTCCACCAGGCCGGCCCGGCGGGTTTCATCCAGCTGCATCCATGCGATGGCCGCGCCGCCCAGGATAGCTGCTGCTGGTATCAGGGTCCCCAATGGAACCTCGACGCCGAACTGGCGTGCGATCAGGATGGCGGCCACCAGGAGCAGGGCTGCGCCCAACAGGATTTCCTTGCCGTACGGGACGCGCCGCGTGGAAAACCATGACGACCAAGTGCCCTCGCCGCTTCTGCCGGCCCAGTCCCAGGCGGCCGAAGGACTGCCGAATCCTGCGCGCTCATCAGCCGAAACCGGGCCACCCCCCGGAACGGAACCGACGCCGGATCCCAGGCCGCCGGATACCGAACCACTGGAGCCCAGGCCGCCGGGTACCGAATTGCCGGCTTCTTCAGTGAATGGCCCGTGGCCCGTGGCGGAACCACCCAAGCCAGGATTCCCGGCGCCCACCTGTGGAAACGGCCCACGGACCGGAACAGGCCCGCCGACAGGACCACCGACAGGAACAGGGCCACCGACAGGACCGGAGACCGGAGGTGCTCCGGACGCCGACGGTGAGTGTCCGGCGTCGTACGCGTTCGAAGGCTGGGTGCTTACCGCGCCCGGCGGGAACGCAACTGCCTTACCAGCTGCATTCAGGGTTCCACCGGCGGGCGGCAGGCTCACGGCAGGAGCAATGGGCGACGCCGGGCGGCGGGCATTGCGCTTGGCGTTCTCGTCCGCGGTAGGAACCATGGTCCACAGCCACGCATAAAAGGCCACGCCTGCGCCGCCGGCGAAACACGCCAGGATCATGCCAAGCCGCACAAACTTGACCGGCCAGCCCAAATGATCGGCGAGGCCACTGCAGACGCCGGCAATCATGCGGTCGCTGCTGCGGACCAGCACGGGGCGTTGTACAGCGGTTCTCATGTACCAATCCAAACACGGATCAGGGTGACCCGGACCGGAAACCAGCGTTGTTCGGGGGCCACTCAGGGATCATTCAGGGTATCCCCCAGTAGAGGGAAGGACGGGCCGGACGGCAGGATCGAAGTATGAACGCGAACAGCATGAATCCAGAGGAACCCGGAACACCAGGCACCCCCGGCTCACAGCATGAGCCCGCCGCCGGCACTTCCGCGGGCACAGGTCCCGCAACCGGCAGCTACCCGCCGGCCGGCGCCGCCCCGGCAACGTCCCAGGAGAACTTCTTCGACTGGATCCGCAACCAGGGCATCCGCCGCGGACCGGACCGTTGGATTGGCGGCGTCGCAAGCGGTGTTGCCCACCGTTTCGGCATCGACCCCCTGATTGTCAGGGGCATCTTCATCGTTTTGGCGGTCTTCGCCGGCGTGGGCGTGCTGCTTTACGGCATCGCCTGGGCGCTGCTGCCTGAACCTGACGGGCGCATCCATGTCCAGGAAGCCGCCGCGGGCCGCTGGTCCGGGGGCATGACAGGCGCGTTGATCACTACGATCATCGGGCTTCCAAGCCTGGGCCGCGGATTCTGGGGCTGGGGATGGGATGGACTGCCCGGTCTCTTCTGGACGCTGTTCTGGATGGGCGGCATCTTTTACCTCATCTACTTCCTGGTCCAACGCAACAAGACGGCCAAGGGCAGCCCGACACCACCGATGAGCCAGCAGCAATACCCTGCGGCACCTGGCAGCACCGCCTACGGAAGCACCGCCTACGGAAGCACCGCCGGATCACAGGCCGCCTATGGGCCGGCGGGCACCTACGGTTCCTCTACGGCCTATGGAGCCCCGGCCGCAGCCAACACCGGCGTCCCTGTCTACGGCCCCGGCCAACCCGGGACCAAACACCACGGACATGGTGCCGGCGCCGTGCCGTCGACGGGCCTGTACACTCCGGCCGGCCCCGGCCCCTACACCCCCTCAGCTGCATACGCCCCGGCAGGGCCGCGCAGCCAGCCCAATGCCTCCGGCCCCCGCCCGCCGCAAGGCCCCAGCGGCCCGCAGGATTGGCAGCCCAAGCCTGCCGCCCCCAAGCGCAAGGGCCCCGGGGCTGCGATCGTGGCAGTTTCCGCCGGTGCTGCGTTGCTGGCAGGCGGTACGTTGAAAGCCCTCGACGCCGGCAACGTCATTGACTTGGGCAACTCCGCCAACGCCGTGGTGTGGGCCACCGGCGCCGCAGTCCTCGGCCTGGGCATCCTGGTTGCAGGGCTCCGGGGCAGGACTTCGGGTTTCCTTGGATTCCTCGCAGTCGTTGCCCTGATCATCGGCGGAATCTTCAACGTGGTACCCCGGGACGGGGACCGCTTCACCTTCCACGACGTGAACTGGGCGCCCACCAGTCTGGACCAGGCCCGGCTGGGCATCAATGTCACCGGCGCCCAAGGGGTGTTGGACCTGAGCAATATCACCTTGAATCCCCCGCTTGTCACTGAAGTCCAGATCCCCGTGGACGCAACGGCCAGCAACGTCACAGTGATCATTCCCGACGACGTTCCCGTTGAAGTCAGGGCAGACATGACGTTCGGCAACCTCAACGAACGCGGCTCGGACCGCGGCGGCCGGTTCCAGGACGAGCGGACGCTCTACAACACAGGAAAGCCCGGCGCCAACCTCGTGGTGGAAATCGACGGCACGTTCAGCAACGTGACCATCCAGGAAGGAAACTGACATGAGCACCAACGAATCCGGCAAAGGCGACGACACCCAGCCCACAGCACCCCTGCCGAGGGAGACGACCCCCACGGAGTCCCTGCCGAAGGAAACCCGTCCCACACCGGCCTTGCCCAAACCGCGACTCCAGGAAATCCCGCTCACGCCACCGTTGGAGCGAAGCTTCCAGGTGGAGCCTGCAGAGGACGACGAGCCCCGGCAGGCCCGGATCGGCACCGTGGTGTGGGGGCTGATCGTGATAGCGCTCGCTGCCCTGATCGTCATCTCAACGCTTGGCTGGGTGACACTGAACGGCACGTACGTGCTGATCGGCCTGATGATCGGTGCAGGAGCGGCCCTGGTGGTCGGAGGACTCCTCTCGGCCCGCAAGGGTTCAAAAAAGTGACCACTACGAAGTGACAAAGCAACCACAACAGGGAAGTCTGTAGCCATGGACAAGTTCTTCAGCATCGTCAGGGGCTTCGGCCTGAAGCGTGGACCGCAGCGCTGGCTGGGCGGCATCTGCGGAGGAATCGCTGCCAAACTCAGGGTGGACGTGGCATATGTGCGGGTAGCATTCCTGCTTTTCTGCCTGCTGCCCGGCCCTGCCTTCGTGGTCTACATCCTGGGCTGGCTGCTCCTGCCGGACCAGAACAACAAGATCGCCCTGGAATCGTTCATCAGCCAACGTTCCCGGTAGCTGCCGGTCACAAAGCCTGTGAAGCGCCCCGTCTCCCGGCGGGGCGCTTCCTTCGTTTTCGGCGATGTTTCCAATACCGCACCGGCGGGTTCAAAAGTAACCGTTTGTGTCCCACCCCACATGCCCGTCTACAATCATGGGGAGCTCAGCGTGGCGCTCTGCACGTATTCCTCCAAGCCATGAGTGAGCAAACATGAAAATTGGCATTCTTACCAGCGGTGGCGACTGCCCCGGCCTCAACGCAGTAATCCGGGGTGCAGTCCTGAAGGGCATCGCCATCCACGGCCAGGAATTTGTGGGTTTCCGGGACGGCTGGCGCGGTGTTGTGGAAGGTGATGTCATTGACATCCCCCGCACCATGGTCCGCGGCATTGCCAAGCAGGGCGGCACCATTCTGGGCACGTCCCGCACCAACCCGTTCGAAAACGGCGGCGGACCGGACGTCATCAAAGCCCACATGGAACGCCTGGGCATCGACGCCATCATCGCCATCGGCGGCGAGGGCACCCTGGCAGCGGCGAAACGCCTGACCGACGCCGGCCTGAAGATTGTCGGCGTCCCCAAGACCGTGGACAACGACCTCGATGCCACCGACTACACCTTCGGCTTCGACACCGCAGTTCAGATCGCCACCGAGGCCATCGATCGCCTCCGCACCACGGGCGAATCGCACCACCGTTGCATGATCGCCGAAGTCATGGGACGCCACGTTGGCTGGATCGCCCTCCACTCGGGCATGGCTTCCGGTGCGCACGCCATCCTGATCCCGGAGCAGAAGGTCAGCATCGAGGAAATCACCGAATGGGTCCAGGAAGCCCACGACCGTGGCCGTGCGCCCCTGGTGGTGGTTGCCGAGGGCTTCGTACCCGAGCACATGGAGTCCCCGCACTCCGAACGCGGCCTGGACACCTTTGGGCGGCCGCGGCTTGGTGGCATCGCTGACCAGCTGGCCCCCGAGATCGAGGCCCGCACCGGCATTGAAACCCGGGCAACGATCCTCGGCCACATCCAGCGCGGCGGTGTCCCCACCGCCTACGACCGTGTGCTGGCAACCCGCCTCGGCATGGCAGCGATTGACTCCGTAGTGGACGGACGCTGGGGCACCATGGTGGCCCTCAAGGGCACGGACATTTCCCACGTGGGCTTCGAGGAAGCCCTGGGCAAGCTCAAGACCGTGCCCCAGCACCGCTACGACGAAGCGTCAGTGCTTTTCGGCTAGTCGGCTAGGCTGAATCCATGACTCTTGAGCCCACGTCCGCTGCCATCATCCAGCTGGCGTGGGCTCGCCATTTGGGGCTCGACGACGACGCTTTCGCCACCGCCGCGGACAGGCTTGCCGCCTCATCGACGGACGCAGGCGACCCCGCACAGCGGATCACCCGCGTGGACGAATCCGCCAGTGCCGTGGTGTTCCTCAGGCTCTTCGGGGTTTCAGCACTGGTGGGGCCGCAATGGGCCCTGGACGCCGCCGTCGGACTTCCCGATACCGAACTGGCACAACACGTCACGCTGCTGACCCTGACGCGGTCGCACGGAGGGCACGGGTTGGGATCGACTGCCCTGTTCTTCGCCGACGATTTGCCGTTGCAGCAACCCTCCGAGGACCTCACCGTCTCCCAGGGAAACCCGGAAGCGATCAGCCTCGAGTCGCTGTGTCCTCCGGATGACGTCAATGAAGTGGGACTCCAGGGCCTGGAACACCGGTTCACCATCATGCACCCCGACGAGGCTCCCCCCACCCCCGTGGCTTGCGGGGCCTACACCGAATGGGAAGGCATCCTGGCCAACATGGGTGTGTTGGTGGCACCCCCTTGGCGTCGGCGGGGCCTGGGAACACTGGCTGCATCCATCGCTGCCCACGAAGCGCTCGCCGCAGGGCTGACCCTGCAATGGAAGGCAGATGTCAGCAACACCGGAGCACTCGCTATGGCCCGCAGCCTTGGCTTTGCCACTGGCGGGCTCCACGCGAGCGTCCTTCTCGGCTGACTCCCACCAGGTTCCAAGACAACTGACGCCCCTAAGGAGGCTCCTTAGGGGCGTCAGGTATACCAAAACCCCTAAGAGTTCAGGTCAGCCTTGGCGGTTGTGGCCGCTGGTTCGGACTCGCCGCCCCAGCCCTGCACGGTCTTCGGTTTGCCAAAGAACAGTGCAACCACGGCGCCGAGCAGCACCGCACAGGCGGGCAGCAGGATGGACTGGCTCATCGCCGTCGAGAATCCTGCATGAAGGGCTTCCGGCAATGCCCCACCCATGGACGCCTCGCCCACCGGTGCGCCGGCAGGCGCTGCGGGCAGTTCTGCGGAGAGCCTCGACTGGATCAACGCAGCAATGGCCGCCGAGCCAAGGACTGCACCGATTTGGCGGGTGGTGTTGAAAACACCGGAACCTGCACCGGCCTGCCGGGGCTCCAGGTTGCGGGTGGTGGCATTGGACACCGGTCCCCAAATGAAGGCGTTGGCAACACCCTGCAGGGCACTGGGCAGCAGGAACATCCAGATGGGGGTGTCCGGTCCCAGCAGTGAAGCGGTCCAGAACAAGGCGCCGGCCAGGCACACCAGGCCGAAGGATGCGAAGTAGCGCGGATTTGCACGGTCTATAAGCTTGCCAACGAACGGCGCCAAGGCACCGGAAATGACTGCCATGGGAATCATGAGGAGCGCCGACTGCGTTGGTGTCAGGCCGCGCACCGTCTGATAGTAGAAGATGGTGGGCAACGGGAACGCGGTCACCGTGAATCCGACCGCCATGATGGTGGTGTTGCCCAGTGAGAAGTTCCGGTCCTTGAACAGGCCGAGCGGCAGCAGCGGTTCCCCGCCGCGGCGTTCCAGCCACCACTGCCAGAGAACGAAGAGCACCAGCACCACAAGTCCTGTGATGATCAAGCCCCACACAGTGACGAAGCCGGTGACTGTTCCCCACTTGTAGGTTTGGCCCTCCTGGATACCGAAGACCAGCAGGAACATGCCCACGGCGGACAGGACTACGCCGAGGACATCGAACGAGTGCGTGTGGGTGGTCAGCTTCGGCACGAAACGCGTCACGAGGATGAAGGCCACGATCCCGATGGGGACGTTGACGAAGAAGATCCACTCCCAGCCAAGGCTGTCCACCAGCACGCCGCCGAGGATGGGGCCAACCAGCACGGCCATGCCGGCTGTAGCTCCCCACAGCCCCATGGCGGCACCACGACGGTCCGGGGGGAAGATGCGCGTAATGACGGCCATTGTCTGCGGAGTCATCATTGCCGCGCCCAGGCCTTGGACAGCCCGTGCCGCGATCAGCATGCCGACATCACCGGAGAGGCCGCACCACAACGATGCCAGCGTGAAGACTACAAGGCCGATCAGGTACAGGTTCTTGGGACCAAACCGGTCCCCCAGCCTGCCGGTAATGAGAAGGGGTACTGCGTACGCCAGCAAGTAGGCGCTGGTGACCCAAATGACCGCGTTGATGTCCGTGTTGAGGCCCTCCATGATCCGCGGATTCGCGACCGACACAATGGTGGTGTCGATAAGGATCATGAAGAAGCCCACAACGAGTGACCACAGCGCGGGCCATGGCTTAGCTACGTTTTCCAAGGGATTCCTTTGGCTTGTTTGAAAGTTCCGGTGGAGCGGCAAGGGACTCGTCCCAGGGCAGGTGCCCGTTGCCCAACTCCTCGAGGAGGCCGCGGATCCACGCGATCTCCGTTTTGCGCATTGCCTGCTGGTAGCTGATATCTATCCAATACTTGCGATCCAGTCCCTTGGCCGTGACGACGGCCTCCGCACGGAGCAGGAAGTCAAGGTCCGCGGCCAGGGCCACCACCCGTTCCTCCAGGAGTTCCATCACATCGGCGGCAGGCAAATGGTGCGCCTCCGCAATGGCGTGCGGGAACAGCGGGTACTCGTTGACAGGGGTGGAAAGCATGGCCCTGAGCCGGTCATCGAGCGCGTCTTTCCCGGCATCGGTGATCCGGTACAAGGTCCGCTCGGGCCGGTTTCCTTCACGTTCGGTTCCCGTGGCTTCCACGAGGCCGTTGTCTTCGAGCCGGCCCACTGCGTGGTACAGCGTTCCGGGGCGAACCTTGACCAGCCGGTCTTCATGGCGGGCCATCAGCAGTTGGTACATCTCATACGGATGCATGGGTTCCTCGGCCAGAAGGGCCAGGGATGCGACACCCAGGGGCGTCAGATCGGAAATCCTGGGCATGGTGGGCCCCTTTCCGTCGCGTATATTCCACCACAACTATTCCACATGGAATATATGGGCACAAGTAAGCCCGGCCGCCAAGCGACCGGGCCTGCTTCCTGGCTGGCGTCAGGGAGGAACCGTCAGCCCAGAAGGGCCAGGATCTCGGCCCTGGCGAACATCGCCGCAGCCTCGCGCGCGGAGGGGGTTCCGGCGTCGGGGTCCCCTCCTGCGTCCAGCAACACCCGGGCAACATCCGTGTAACCCTTGAAGACCGCTCCGGCAAGGGGCGTCTGGCCGCGGTCATTGGCTGCATTGGCGTCGGCGCCGTGGTGGAGGATCACCTGCACGGCTTCGGCGTGCCCATGGTAGGCGGCCAACATCAGCAGGGAATCACCCGCGGCGTTGGTCAGCGTGGCCGGTGCCCCGGCAGCCAAGTACCCGCGGAGCAATTCGGTATTGCCTTCGCGGGCGGCATCGAATAGGGCGTGGGCTAGTGCCAACGTTTCGTCGTCGGCCACTGCCGGGTTGGTGGGCTCGGAACCTGGGGTCGGGTTCAAGTGGCTCATCGGTGGGGTCCCTTCAGGAATCCGGTCTGGCGCCCGACAACCTGGCCGGCGTCGGGGGCGACGATCACTTCCTGGGCAGCGACATACGGCTCTTCGCCATCCATCACCGTCAGGGTTTCCTCCGCTGAAACGGACCGCTTCACCACGGCCAAGGCCACGGGTCCCATTTCGAAGTGCTGCGCCACAGAAGTCAGAGTACCCACCTTCCGTTCGCCGGCAAATACGACGCTGCCCACTGCAGGAAGGGTGTGCTGTGAACCGTCCAGCTGCAGGAAAACAAGCCGACGCGGCGGGTGCCCCAGGTTGTGCACCCGCGCAACGGTCTCCTGGCCCTTGTAGCAACCCTTGTTCAGGTGGACGGAGGTCCGCAGCAGATCCAGTTCATGGGGAATGGTTTTCTCGTCGGTCTCTGCACCCAGGCGGGGACGCCAGGCAGCGATCCGCAGCGCATCAGCCGCCAAGGCACCTGCCAGGGGAAGGCCCTCGACGGCGCTCTCCAGTTCCGCGGCCGGGACAAGGTATTCGAACCAGGGACGCTCAAGTCCCGGGTGCGACTCCTCCGGAACGATGCTGTACGCATAACCACCCGGGCTGACACGCGGCCACGGGTCCTCCCACACCAGGCGCTGGGAGAACTGCTCCACCGGCTTGGTGGAACCCACCACTGCCCACTGCTCCGAGACGTCTTCGATCTCGACGCGGAGCATGAACTTCATCTTGTTGAGCCACTCAGCCAAGGGCGCCGCTTCCGCGGTTTCCACGATCAGCCAGGTGGTCCCGCCGTCGTCAATGACCCGGGCGTCAAACTCGATGCGGCCCTGGACACTGAGCAGCAGCAGTTCGCTGGCGACACCGGGCTGAAGGTTGGTGAGCTGCTGCGAGGACAGCGTGTTAAGCCAGCTCAGCCTGTCGGGTCCGGACACGGTCACCACACCGCGGTGCGAGAGGTCGACGACGGCGGTTCCGGCCGCCAGTGCGCGCTGCTCACGCAGCGGCTCCCCGTAGTGGGCAGCGACGCCGGCATCCAGGCCGGTGTCCTCGACGGCGCCAGGGCGCGACAAGAGAGGGCTCGAGTAAGTCATATGTAGTAGAAGTCCTTGCAGTTCAGCGGTATTCCGGGTGCGGCAATATTTCCGGTCAGCGGTATTCCGGATTTTCGAAGTCGAACCGGGTACCGGCTTTCCATTCCGCGGGCAGGTTGCCGTAGGCAGGAATACCCCCGGCATCCTTGAGGATTTTGGCCATGTGGAGCAGGTTCCACGTCATGAATGTGGTGTTCCTGTTGGTAAAGTCACTCTCCGGGCCACCTGATCCCTCATCCAGGTAGCTGGGACCCGGCCCCACAGGCCCGATCCACCCGGCGTCGGCCTGGGGTGGGATGGTGAAGCCGATGTGCTGCAGGCTGTACAACACGTTCATGGAACAGTGCTTGATGCCGTCCTCGTTGCCCGTGATGAGGCAGCCGCCCACCTTCGGGTAGAACGCCCATTGGCCGTTGCTGTTCAGCTCGCCGGAATGGGCATAAAGCCTCTCGATGAGCTTCTTGGTTTGGGAGGAGTTGTCCCCCAACCAGATAGGCCCGGCCACCACCACGATGTCGGCGTCCCGGACCTCAGGGTAGATCTCCGGCCACTCGTCCGTTTTCCAACCGTGCTCGCGCATATCCGGATAGACACCACTGGCGATGTCATGGTCCACGGTGCGGAAAAGCTTGGTGGTGACACCTTGCTTCTCCATGATGTCCCGGCTGATCCTGATGAGCCCATCAGTGTTACTGGTTTGCGGCGAAGGTTTCAGGGTGCCGTTGAAGAAGACAGCTTTGAGGCCGCCATATCCCTCAGGCCTGACGTGGTTGTTCACTGTCTGCTCCTTCTGCCGTGCGACTGCTGGAACTTAAGGTGATGCTCCTGGGGTCAGGAAGTGTCAGGAAACCTTGTTCAGGAACGCCGAGGCATGCGCTTCGAGAGCTTTGCCGCTTGCGGCAACATCCCAACGCCACAAAAGGTTCCCGTCAACCAGGCCGAAGATCCGGGTAGCTGCCGTGTACTCCTTGGAGTGGCTTCCCCGCATCACCATGTCGGTGCTGAGCTGTATTTGGGGCCCCTTGATCTGGCCGTAGTAGAGCTCGGTAATTCCACCGGGATGCGAAATCGACACCGAGATATCGAAGCCACCGTCTTTGTTGCGGCGTTCTTCGACTTCGTCGGCTGTCTTGAGCACCGGAACGATGTCCGCCGGGATCAGTCCGGGACCGCCGTCGCCCTCTTCGAGCTTCCGCTCCAGGGCCCAGAAGCCCGTTTCAACGGTCAACGGCCGCAGCTTCTCACCGGCATCGTCACTGAGCCAGGTCTCGGCCCGGTACTGCAAGTACGGGAGCCCGTTATGGGTGAAGGAGACGTGCTGGACGAAATGCTCGGAATCCTCGTCGCCGCTGCCGAGCCGGCCGCGGCCTTCCCACTCACCAATGAGCCAGGAAAGGGGGACGAGTTCGGGCGTCAGGTCGGTAGGGATCTCAATAGGCACAACGACTACCTCTGTTGGAGAGCAGGATCAGAGAATTTACTTCTGGCCCTTGAAAAGGCGGTATACGACAAAGCCCGCAAACCATGCCATGGCAACGCTGGCCAGGCCGAGGAGAACGAGGAAGAAGATTTCAAATGCGAGTACAGACATGATGCCATCCTAACCGTTAGTAGATGAGTAGTTTGTCTATGAAGTACACCAAGGCCCCCACAGCCCAGACAGGCGCAACACCCATTCCCACTGCCGCCCGGATGTTCAGGCGTCCGCGCCGAAGGGTGGTCATCCGGCGGAAGCATACAAGGACGGAGCCAACCACTACGCCCACCAACGCCGCAGGAAGTACTGCGATATCAGAGAATACAAGACCTGCCAGGGGACCCATGAGTCCGGCCATGACCACACCCAGCGGAGCCACGATGCGGTCGGGCCACCGGATGATTCCCACCAACAGGGCGACCGCTGCGCTCAGGCCGGCCACCACCACCATTTCCTTGACTCCGTTGAACCGTGCCCCGGCAATCCACCCTGCACCAAGGCAGTTCAAGAGCACACCGGCACAGCATCCCAGGGTTGATTCCAGCCGCTGCGCTTGCCCCGTGCCACGGACGAGCTGGACCACGAAGACCGCCATCACCCCCAAGGCGATGAAGGCCGGCGTTCCTTCCAGGAATCCCGGAGCCGGCAGGTAGGCGGCAGCCACGGCAGATCCCGCACCTGCCAATCCAATCACCGACGCCAAGGTTTTCTTTGCGGGAACGCCAAGGAAATGCGGCCAGCCGATACCCACGGCCGCCGATGCGGCAACGCCGACACCCACCATGGCCTCCCGGGAAACGAAGGTGCTGGCCACGATGGCGGTAAGCGCCACGAGTCCGAATACCCCGATGCTCCAAGACTTCACTGTGTGCCGACCTCAATCCGATGCGCCTTACGACCTCTCGACAATCCTGCCTTAAGCCGGCCCAATATGTCGTAATTCCGGTGCACGCCCGTCACGAATCCATGTGTCGCAGGGCACTGATGGGTATACTCAGACTTCAACGGCGCACTGTATTGGCCTTGATCCCGTTACAACGGGCAGAGGCTGCCAATGCGCTGTGACCGGCCGGGAATTACCGGTTTCGACGCCCGATGATGCGCGTACAGCCCATTGGAGGAACTATGTCGCACATCCTGCTCCTGACGAACAGCACCGGCTCATCGGTGGACATTTTGCCTGCCTTGGAGTTGCTGAACCACCGCGTACACATCCTCCCGGCAGAACCCACCGCCCTGCTTGAAACCGATCCCACGGACATCGTTTTCCTGGACGCCCGCAAGGATCTGGTCGGCGCCCGATCGCTGACCCAACTGCTCAAGGCAACCGGCCTCAGCGCTCCCCTCATGCTCATCCTCACCGAAGGCGGCATGGCTGCCGTCTCCAACGCCTGGGCAGTGGATGACATCGTGCTCGATTCCGCCGGCCCCGCCGAGGTTGAAGCGCGTATCCGCCTTGCCATGGCACGGGCGGTACCCGGTGAAGAGGAAACCCAAACGGAGATCCGTGCGGCCGGCGTCGTTATTGACGAAGCGAGCTATACCGCCCGCGTCAGCGGCCAGCCCCTGAACCTGACCTTCAAGGAATTCGAACTCCTGAAGTACCTGGCACAGCACCCGGGCCGCGTGTTCACGCGCCAGCAGCTGTTGACCGAAGTCTGGGGCTATGACTACTACGGCGGCACCCGGACCGTGGACGTCCATATCCGGAGGCTTCGCGCCAAGCTGGGTGTGGATCATGAGAACCTCATCAGCACGGTCCGCAACGTGGGCTACCGGCTCACGCTGGTGCGACTGCCCGATGACGAGCTGTCCGAAGCCTGAGCGCTTGGCTCCCGGAAGCCACGGGAAACCGCAGCATCATACGAAAGAGGCCGGAATCCCTGCGGATTCCGGCCTCTTCCGTTTCAAAGTGGAGGACATACGGGTCGAACGTATCGAGGCCACCCCACTGGTGGATCCCCCCTGCACTGACTGGTTGACCTCATAAGAAGCCGCAAAGCCGAGCGAGATAACGAGACTACCGCCGTTCCCCCCGGACTTCAAATCACAGGGCTTGCCTTGGACGTATAGCCTTGCATCATGAGTCACGCGCACCCGGAAAACTGGCCCGTCCTGATCATCGCCGGCGCCTTGGACCCCCATCTCCTCAAGGACGTCAAGACCCTCGCCGCAGCCGCAGAGGAGTCAGATGGCAACCCGCCCTTCTCAGAGCAGACCCTGGTCATGCTGCGCGGCGCAGATTCCGGGGACCACTCCGTCTTGACCCTGGCACTGTACGCCCCCGACGAGGACTCCGATCCTGCCACCGGCGACGATCTGGCGGGTGTCGCCGTCGTCGTTGAAGCGCCTGACTCCAGCGGTGTCCTGGAACTGGCTGTCCACCCGAGCTACCGCAACCAGGGCGTGGCGGGAAGGCTGCTGGGCGGGTTGCAGGGCAAGCGGAGCCTGGAGGGACTCAGCGCGTGGTCCCACGGGAACCACGAGGCCGCTGCCGAACTCGCTACCCGATTCGGCTACCAGGCCGTGCGGGAGCTGTGGAAGATGCGGCTCATGTCCTCCGCTTCGGTACTGCCCGACGCCGGCCTCCCGGAGGGCGTGTCGCTGCGCCCCTTCGTGCCGGGCCAGGACGAGCAGGCATGGCTGGCAGCGAACCGTGCCGCGTTCGCCCACCACCCCGAGCAGGGTTCGATGACTTTGGCGGACCTCGAAGCCCGGAAGGCCGAAGATTGGTTCGATCCCGAAGGGTTCCTGTTGGCCGTCAATGCCGGCGGCGAGCTCCTGGGCTTCCACTGGACCAAGGTCCATCCCCGGCAGGGACCGCACCCGGCCATCGGCGAAGTGTACGTAGTGGGAGTTACTCCCGAAGCCCAAGGACTGGGACTGGGCAAGGCCCTGACGGTGGCCGGAATCAAGCATCTCCAGGACAAAGGCCTGCACGCCGTCATGCTGTACGTGGACGCCGACAACCAGGCTGCGGTAGCCCTATATCAGAAACTCGGCTTCGTCCGCTGGGATACCGATGTGATGTATGGACCTTTAACCAAAAATTAACCAGGGGTGATTGCCGGACGGAAAGCCGGTGACATCTATGATTCGGGCAGCCCAATTGCTTGTAATGTGGGAGGAAACCCCGTCCTGAGCTTAGGAGAACCCCATGCAGCCGGACCCCGTCGGCACCGCCGGATCCACCTCGAAGGGGGCAACCCTGCCCCCGCGCTTCGGATCCTCGGAAGTGCCGGCCTCGCGGGCCACCCAGGACCGCATCGACATTCCGGAATTCGCGCCGAGCCTTGAGCCCGAAGGCGACATCACCCCGGACCGCTTCCTGGACCGCGAGCTCAGCTGGCTGGCGTTCAACTCCCGCGTGCTTGAACTCGCCGAGGACCCGGACCTGTTCCTGCTGGAACGCGTCAACTTCCTCTCGATCTTTGCCTCAAACCTGGATGAGTTCTTCATGGTCCGGGTGGCAGGCCTCAAGCGCCGTATCGCCACCGGGCTGGCCGTGCCCTCCCCCGCGGGGCTGAGCCCCATCGAGGTACTGGAGCAGATCGGCGAGGAAGCCCACAAGCTGCAGGAACGCCACGCGCGGGTCTTTGCCGAGCAGATCCGTCCGGCACTGGCTTATGAGCACATCCATCTCATGCACTGGCACGAACTTGATGAAGATGCGCGCCACCGGATCAGCATCATGTTCCAGGAGAAGGTCTTCCCCATCCTGACCCCCCTGGCTGTGGACCCGGCACACCCCTTCCCGTACATCTCAGGACTCTCCCTGAACCTTGCAGTGATCGTGAGCAACCCGATCAGCGACAAGGAACTCTTTGCCCGCGTGAAGGTGCCGGACCAGCTCCCGCGCCTGATTTCGGTGGACGGACCCCGGGCCGGTGCCATCCCCGGCCGGGTAGCCCGCTTCATCGCCCTGGAAGAAGTCATCGCCGTCCACCTGGACAAACTCTTCCCAGGCATGGAGGTCCTGGAGCACCACACCTTCCGCGTCACCCGCAACGAGGACCTGGAAGTCGAAGAGGACGACGCCGAGAACCTCCTCCAGGCCCTGGAGAAGGAACTGCTGCGCCGCCGCTTCGGCCCCCCGGTCCGCCTGGAAGTCACCACGGACATCAACCCGAACATCAAGGCGCTGCTGATCCGGGAACTGGGAGTGGAGGAGTCGGAGGTCTACTCCGTGCCGGCACCCCTTGACCTGCGTGGATTGTCGGCGATCAGCAACATCGACCGGGCAGATCTCCACTACCCCAAGCACGTTCCGCACACTTCGCGGTACCTGAACGAATCCGAGACGTCCAAGGCAGCCAACGTCTTTGCGGCCATGCGTCGTCGGGACATCCTGCTCCACCACCCGTACGATTCCTTCTCCACCTCGGTTCAGGCTTTCCTGGAGCAGGCAGCGGCGGATCCCAAGGTGCAGGCGATCAAGCAAACCCTGTACCGGACCTCCGGCGACTCCCCGATTGTGGACGCACTGATCGATGCCGCAGAGGCGGGCAAGCAGGTGCTGGCCCTGGTGGAAATCAAAGCCCGATTCGATGAGCAGGCCAATATTTCCTGGGCACGCAAGCTGGAGCAGGCCGGCGTCCACGTGGTGTACGGCATTGTGGGTTTGAAGACCCACTGCAAGCTGTCGCTGGTGGTCCGCCAGGAAGTGGATGGCTTGCGCCGCTACTGCCACATCGGCACCGGTAACTACCACCCGCGCACAGCCCGGTATTACGAGGACCTTGGCCTGCTGACTGCCAACGAGCAAGTGGGCGAGGACCTTTCCAAGCTGTTCAACCAGCTTTCCGGCTACGCGCCGAAGTCCACCTTCAAGAGGCTGCTCGTTGCTCCGCGTTCGGTCCGTGCGGGCTTGGTGGAGCGGATTGAAACCGAAATCCGCAATGCGCGCGCCGGCGTCCCTGGCCTGGTGCAGATCAAGGTCAATTCCATGGTGGACGAAGCCATCATCGACGCCCTGTACCGCGCTTCGCAGGCCGGCGTGAGAGTTGATGTGGTGGTGCGCGGCATCTGCTCGCTGCGCCCCGGCGTGCCTGGCCTGAGTGAGAACATCACAGTCCGCTCCATCCTGGGGCGTTTCCTTGAGCACTCCCGCGTGTTCGCCTTCGGCAACGGCGGCGATCCCGTGGTGTACATCGGCTCGGCGGACATGATGCACCGCAACCTGGACCGTCGCGTGGAGGCCTTGGTGCAGTTGGCCAGCAAGGAAGATACCGCAACAGTCATGGACCTCATGAGCCGTTACGTGGATGACAATACTGCCAGCTGGCACTTGGACAACCAGGGCCATTGGACGCGGCATCACCAGGATGGGGACGGCAACCCGTTGCTGGACATGCAGTCTTGGCTCCTGGAATCCCGCTCGCGGCAGCGCGCATCGGCACGGCGGTAGAGGAAGCACTTGAACAGCGATACCCCCGTGGCGGATCAGACTGACCACCCCGGCGAGCCGGTGGCTGTTGTCGCAGCCGGCGCTATTCCGTGGCGGCTCAACAAGGGTGCCCTTGAGGTACTCCTCATCCACCGGCCGCGGTATGACGATTGGTCCTGGCCGAAAGGAAAGCTCGACGCCGGCGAAACGGTTCCTGAGTGCGCTGCCCGTGAAGTGTGGGAAGAGATAGGTCTCCAGGCACCGCTGGGCATCCCCCTTCCCGCAATCCATTACCACGTCTCTGCCGGTTTGAAGATTGTCCGGTATTGGGCTGTCCGGGTCAACGGAGCCCAGCTCAGGCCGGACGGCAAGGAAGTGGACAGCGTCATGTGGTGCAGTCCCGACAGGGCGGCCTCGTTCCTGAGCAACCCAACGGATGTGGAGCCGCTCGAGTACCTGGAGAAGGCGCACGTCCGGGGCGAACTGGACACATGGCCGCTGGTGCTGATCCGTCACGCCAAGGCAAAACCGCGGTCTTCCTGGACCAAAGCCGAGGGCGACCGTCCGTTGGCAGCGACGGGCCAGCGGCAGGCAGTTGCCGTTCAACGTCTCCTGGGCGTGTGGAAACCGCAGCGCGTGGTCACCAGCCCCTGGGCGCGCTGCGTTGCCACCATCGCCCCCTATGCCAAGGCCAGTGGGGCAAAGGTCAAACTGGTGGAAGCCTTGACCGAACACAGCCACCAGCGCTCCCCCAAGAAGACGGCGGCAGCGGTGGAGGCCCTGTTCGACAAACAGGTTCCGATCGCCGTCTGCACACACCGCCCTGCGCTTCCCACTGCCCTGAAACAGCTGGGACAACATATGTCGCAGGGCCTGAAAGCCCTGCTACCGGCATCGGACCCGTACCTGACGCCGGGCGAAGTGATCGTCTGTCAGGTAGCGCGTGGTTCCGGGCGGAAGATTGTTTCCGTGGAGCAGGTCAAGCCCTTCGACGACTGACACCACACGGGCCGGGAGTTGACCCCCGGTCTTTTGTATCAAATACTTAGTACATAGATACAAAAGACTTGGGGGTCTTTTCCGTGTACATCAACCTGCCGCCTTTGCTGTTCCTTGGGCCTGCAGTCGGCGCCGTGATCGTTTACCTGTTTCTGCGTATGCAGGTGTGGTCCAAGCCCGATGCCCAATCCGTTGCCTCGCACGGTTTATGGGTGGGCATCATTGGGTGGATGGCCAGCTCACTGCAGGGTGCCATGAACGCCGGGATCATGCGCGCAAATCCCATGGGATCCAGCGCCCCCGCAACTGCGGACCAGATCGCCACGGCCCTGGGCTGGCCGATCGCTGCCTGCCTCACGGTTCATGCCTTGGGGCAGTTGAGCTACCCGGCACCGAAAGCTCCGCGCAGATACGCTGAACTCACCGTCCGCAGGATCCGCGACTTCCTTCCCCGAAAGCTTGCGTGGACCACCTCAGCAATCTTCGCAGTCGCAGCGTTGGTCATCGTGTGGATCGGGACCCTCCCGGGCCACGCGCCGGTACTCCCGACACCCCCGGGCCAGGCGCCGCCTCAGGGCGGTGCGTATCCGGACAACGGGTACATGGGTCAAGGCCAGGACGGCCGCATACCCGGACTAGAGCTGGCGGCCTGGCTCGGCGGGGCCTTGCTGGTCCTGGCATTGGGAACCGTCCTGGTACTTTTCCTGATCGCCCGCCGCCGCCAGTTGGAAACCCTCGACGGCGACGACAACCGGACACTCCGGATCATCGCCACCAACCGGCTGCTTCGAACAGTGGCCACCATCGCGGCCGGCCTGGCTGCCATCGCCGGCAACTTCGCGGCCCAGCCCGCACCCGGAGCACTTTGGCAATCGTCGTGGTTCAACATCCTGGGCCTGGTCAACATGGTGGTGCTCCTCATGATGTGGGGTTGGCGGGTCCCGGAACTGCCGTCGCTGCACCAAGCGGCCAAGACCACCAGCGCCGCCACCCTCCGCGCCGATCCCCGCACCCACCCCGCTGCCCGGTTGGGCATTTCCGTCGGAGCAACCCTGGGGGTGGTGGGCGGCATCGCCCTGGCGACCGGCTACGCACTCATCCTGTTTCCTCCGCTACCACCCGCCGCGTGGTCCTTTCCCGCCCTGACGGCCATAGTGGCCTTACTGCTCCTTGCAACCATTGCTGCGGGCGAGTTCCTGACCGCCAGGAACTACGGCACGCCCGAGGCTCCACGCCACTGGCCGCGGCAACCCGTCTCCAGGGGCCTGCTGTCCTTTGCCATAGCCAGCGCCTTGGTACTGGCTCTGGCAGTTGCCTTCGCCGTTGCCGGGGAAGTGAAACCGTTCGGTCCCAAGGCCTGGCCCGCCGTCGCCCTTCTCTCCGCAGTGGTTGCCCTGGCCGGCGCCGGTGCCATCCTGGCTGTGCGGCGTCGTCGTGGTGTCCCCGAGGCAGGCGGTAATGCAGGACTGGACTCCGCGCTCCGTGCCATCAGCATCTACAGGATCGTACGGACACTGGCCGCGTATGCCCTGGCGCAGGCCGGCGTACTGCTGGCCAGTACTGGAATCGCCTGGTATGACGTGTTCCCGGCCGGGCCCAGCCCGGATCCGATCGGCCCCAGCCCCGCGGTCGGCATTGGCCTGGTCCTGATCATCCTCGGGGCCCTGGTCGCCGTGATACCGGTGCGGCGGCTCTTCCGGACCATTCCACGGGGTCACGCGGCCAAACAGGGAGAACACGCACAATGACGGCCGGGATCACGGTGGACCTCTCCGATCCCGTTCCGCCGTACGAACAGATCCGCCGCCAACTCAGTTCCCTCATAGCAGTGGGCATCCTTGAACCGGGGAGCCGCTTGCCCACGGTGCGCAGCCTGGCCGCTGACCTCGGCATCGCAGCGGGAACCGTGGCGCGCGCCTATAAGGAGCTGGAGCAGGGCGGATTGATTGAATCACGACGCCGGAACGGGACTGTCGTCCTCGGCCCGCCTCCCGCGCCCCACGGGACTGTCCGTTCGGACGCTGCGGTGATGGCCGCCGTCGACGGCTTGATCCGGACGGCCCGGGGTGCGGGCATTGGTGACGACACTCTCATAGATCTGGTTCGAGGCAGGCTGACCAGTAAGCTGGACTCGTGAGCATCCCCACCCCTTATGAAGACCTCCTGCGCGATGTCATGGCCAACGGCACGCACAAGTCGGACCGCACCGGAACCGGAACCCGCAGCGTCTTCGGCCGCCAGTTGAGGTTCGATCTTGCCGGGAGCTTCCCGCTGATCACCACCAAGAGGGTCCATTTCAAGTCCGTGGCGGTAGAGCTCCTGTGGTTCCTGCGCGGCGACTCGAACGTGAAGTGGATGCAGGACCAGGGCGTCTCCATCTGGGACGAATGGGCGGACGCCGACGGCGAGCTCGGCCCGGTATACGGCGTCCAATGGCGCAGCTGGCCAACCCCCGACGGCGGGCACATCGACCAGATCTCCGAGCTCATGGCCAACCTGGCCGCCAACCCGGATTCGCGCCGGCACATCGTGTCCGCATGGAACGTCTCCGAACTCAAGGACATGGCGTTGCCGCCGTGCCACGCGTTCTTCCAGTTCTACGTGGCAGACGGGAAACTGTCCTGCCAGCTGTACCAACGCTCCGCCGACACGTTCCTGGGTGTTCCCTTCAACATTGCCTCCTACGCACTCCTGACCCGGATGGTGGCGCAACAACTGGACCTGGAGCCGGGCGAATTCGTCTGGACCGGCGGAGACGTCCACGTCTACGACAACCACGTGGACCAGGTTGCCGAGCAGCTCGGCCGTGAGCCTTACGAGTACCCGCAACTGAGGATCCTCCGGAAGCCGGACTCCATCTTCGACTACACCCTGGACGACTTCGAGGTTGTGGACTACCGCCACCACCCCACCATCAAGGCCCCGATCGCCGTATGAGCACGACTTCCCCCGGGACTCCCTCCCAGCTTCCCGGCGTCATCTTCACCCAGGAGACCGCCGCGCGCATGACGGGCATCGGCATGGTGTGGGCGCAGACAAAGTCCGGCGTGATCGGCAAGGACGGCTCCATGCCGTGGCACCTCCCCGAGGACCTCAAGCACTTCAGCCAACTCACCACCGGCCACCCCGTCATCATGGGCCGCAAGACGTGGCTGTCCTTCCCGGAAAAGTACCGTCCCCTCCCGGGCCGGACCAATATTGTGGTGACCCGCAACGCAGACTGGGCGTCCACGCCCGAGGCCCAGGGCGCCGTCGTGGTTTCATCACTGGACGCGGCCCTTTTGGAGTCGCAGTTCGCGCCCGGTGGCCAAAAAGTCTGGATCATCGGCGGCGGCGAAATCTTTGGACAATCCATGGAGATCGCAAACCTGGCCGTCATCACCATCATCGACGCCGATCCGGAGGGCGACACCTTCGCTCCCGAACTCGGCGATGATTGGACCTTCGACGCCGTAGCCCCGTCCGAGGGCTGGCTTACCGCCAAGAACGGCACCAACTACCGGTTCACCACGTGGCGCCGGAACGCAACCCAGGAAAGCCAAGAGAGCTGAGCATGCTGAAGAAACCCGAAACCCTGTTTGTGCTGGGCTATATGCTGCTGCCGCTCTTCGCCCTGATCTCCGCCATTGTGGGACTGACCATGATCCTGGGCGGCAACAAGATTGCCGGAATCATCGTGCTGATCGTGGTCACGCAGGTATTTACGTTCAGTGCCTTCTTCGCCGTGCGCAAGCGCAAGGCCCTTTTGCTTGAAGAGCACGACGCCGGCGCCCTCTAAGAAGCGCTGAAACCGCGGTTGGCTGCTGCGCGGCACTTGGGCGCCCGTGGTGCCCGCCCGTTGTGTGCGTGACGTAATCAACAGCGGCGGTTTGCTCCGAAAGTCTAGACTTGTTCAATGACTACAGCAGCTAATCCGTCCGTTGGACTGGTCGGTTGGCGTGGCATGGTCGGCTCCGTCCTGATGCAGCGCATGCAGGAAGAGAACGACTTCGCCAACATCAACCCGGTATTTTTCTCCACCTCGAACGCGGGAGGTGCGGCCCCGTCCTTCCTGGACTCTGCCGCCGGCGACCCCGGCAAGCTCGAGGACGCGTTCGATATTGAGACCCTGGCCAAGCTGCCGATCATTGTCACCGCCCAGGGCGGCGACTACACCAAGCAGGTCCACAGCGAACTTCGCAGCCGTGGCTGGGACGGCCTCTGGATCGACGCCGCTTCCACCCTGCGCATGAACGATGACTCGATCATCGTCCTGGACCCCATCAACCGCGATGTCATCGACGCCGGCCTGTCCGGGGGCGTGAAGGACTTCATCGGCGGCAACTGCACGGTTTCCTGCATGCTGATGGGCCTCGGTGGCCTGTTCAAGAACAACCTGGTGGAGTGGGGAACCTCCATGACGTACCAGGCTGCCTCCGGTGGCGGAGCCCGTCACATGCGTGAACTCCTGAACCAGTTCGGCACCCTCAACAACGAGGTCAGCAGCGAACTGCAGGATCCGGCGTCGGCGATCCTTGAAATCGACCACAAGGTCCTCGCTGCACAGCGCACCGGCGTTGACGCCACCCAGTTCGGCGTGCCGCTGGCCGGCTCACTGATCCCTTGGATCGATGCCGACCTCGGCAACGGCCAGTCCAAGGAAGAGTGGAAAGCCGGCGTCGAAACCAACAAGATCCTCGGCACCGGCAACGGAACGGCCGGCAAGGACCACATCGCGATGGACGGACTCTGCGTCCGGATCGGCGCCATGCGTTCGCACTCCCAGGCCCTGACGCTCAAGCTGCGCGAAGACCTGTCCGTGACCGAAATCGAGAACCTCCTGGCCAAGGACAACGAGTGGGCCAAGGTTGTTCCCAACACCAAGGAAGCCTCCATGGCGGACCTGACCCCCGTGGCAGCCTCCGGAACCCTGGACATCCCCGTGGGCCGTATCCGCAAGCTCGAAATGGGCCCGGAGTACATCAGCGCCTTCACAGTTGGCGACCAGCTCCTGTGGGGTGCAGCCGAGCCGCTGCGCCGCATGCTCAACATCGCCACGGGCAAGCTCTAGGCTGCTCCAACCCGCTGCTGACCCGCTGTTCCGTTGCTTCACGGCCTCGGAACAGCGGGTTTTCGCGTTGTCGGTGTATTTATGGCCCCCGGTTGCCTGTTCAGCCGGCCATGAATTTCACGTACGCCCTGCCCTGGGCTTGGAAGGAGCGCTCAGCGGCAGCCCCCAATTGCCCGGCGAACGGCTCGGGTGCGACGCCCACTGACTTGCCGCTCATGGTCCTGACCCAAGTTCCCACCACTTCTCCGCCGGATACGATGATGCGTTTGAAAACGCCGTTCCTGCCAGGCACCACCTGCCCGGCATGCTCGGGAGCCAGCACTAGGCTCCGGTCCTGGTAGCCGAGCAGGTACTCATCGAAGCCAGGAAGTGCCAGCAGCGAGCGCGACCCTGGGACGCCGTCGTCGAGCATCGCAGCAGTCTCCGGCGACACCCAATAACTGCTGCCGCCAAACGGCACCTCAACCAGCCGGCCATGCAGGGTCTTCAGGGCCGCCCGCGCCTCAAGAAGCGGGACCTGGCTCCACCACGAGAAGTCCTTGATGGTCGCCGGTCCGTGGCTCCTGACGTAGCGGAACAACAGTTCTGCTATGCCTTCCTCGCGGCCAAGCTCCCTGGACTCGGGGATCCAGTCCTCAAACGGCACAAACAGCTGCTGCAAGCCTGCCTTCCCGCTGGTCGCAGCCATGGGCCCCTGAACCAGCCACGCACGCTGGCACAGACTCCCCAGCAAGTGGATCCCCCGCTGCGCTTTGGTGGCCTGGCCTGCTTCCTCAAAGGCCTGGAACAACTGCTCACGGCTCGCTCCGGGCGCACCCCCGGCCTTCAGGGACTCCGCTGTCTTGAAGGCGATGTCCCGGCAATGGCTGATGTCGTCCGGCGTGATGCCCAGTTCACGATGCCTGCCGGCCACCACGGACATGAGCCGGTCACTGGTGATGCCCAGGATCCAGCGGAGATCCTCAGGGGCCAGGAGGTGAAGGGTACCCCGCATGGGCCAGGAACGGACCACGCTCCCGGCGTCGAGTGCGGCCCGGACATCCGAGGCATGGGTGCCGGGAACCCGCTGCCCGACAGCCCACAGCGCATGGCCCAGGTCCTGGGCCTGCATGGCGGTCATCCAACGAACGGCGTCGGCAACCGAGGGGAAGCCACCACCCAGCAGGCCTTGGCTGACGAGCCGCAAACGGCCCATCACACGGGGACTGGGACTTTTGAGGGCTGCAGGCATGCTTCATCCTAAAAGGGCAGGCACGCACAGGGAACCTTGCCGCGCCTCCCAGCCCCTACCCAGCAGCGGATCCTAGGATGGATTCATGCTTTTCGGAGATCTTGCCCCGTTTGTGCGGCCGATGAGCCGGTGGTTGGCTACCGCCGGCTGGTTCTGCACGCTCGCGGGGCTTGGTGCGGGTCTGGTGGTCGCGGTGGGAACGGGCGTCAGCCTTTCCCCCTCGATGCAGGCCATCCAGACAGTCAGCCTCGTAGCAACCGCGGCAGCTGCCCTGCTCATCGGCACCGCAGCGATCTGCCAACCCGTCTCCGACCGCGACGACGACGCCCCCGAGCCATGGTTCTACCCAACCGCCGCCGCCCAGGTCCGCAGCTTCCTGCTGGGAGCCATTGTCATGCTCCTGGGCTTGGTAGGTTTCGCAGCCGCCGGCCTGTTCATGCCCAGTGGACCATCGCCGCAAAGTATCGCGTTCAGCCAGATCTTCTTGCTGGGCTCCGTCAGTTGCGGCCTCACGTTCCTGTTGCTCAACAAGATCCTGCCGATTGCCGAGCGGCGGACGCGCTAGGGTCGCCGGCGTCGCGCACTTGGCCGCGGGGCGGCGTGCGCCGAGGGGCGGGGTGCGCCGAGGGGCGGGATCTCAACCGAAAGATCCCCTTATTCCCCCGAGATCCAACCCCTCGCGGGCGGCTCACCTGGGGTCCGCTTCGCCTCCTGCGGCGAGGGGCGGGATCTCAACCGAAAAATCGCCTTATTCCCCCGAGATCCAACCCCTCGCGGGCGGCGCTTTAGAGGGAGAGGCCGATCAGCAATGGTTCCGGGTGGAGTTCAATACCAAAACGCCCGACGACGCCGGACCTCACCTCCCGCGCGATGGCCACCATGTCCGCGGCCGAAGCTGTCCCCCTGTTGGTGATGGCGAGGGTGTGCTTGGTGGACAGGGACGCCCGGCCGCCCGAAACGCTCGCTTCCTCCAGGCCAAAGCCCTTGCCGAACCCTGCCTGGTCGATCAGCCACGCGGCGGAGAGCTTCACCTGTCCGTCGTCACCGGCAGGGTACCTGGGTGCGTTCTCCGGCAGTTCAGCGGCGCGTTCTGCCGGCACGATCGGGTTGGTGAAGAACGAGCCGGTGGAATAGGTGTCGCGATCTGCTGCATCCAGGACCATGCCCTTGGACGCGCGGAGCCGAAGGACTTCCCTGCGGACATCGTTGGAGTAGGCACGCTTGCCCGGCTCCACGCCCAGAACCCGGGCCAACTCGGCGTAGCGGATGGGGGCGCTCATCCGGCCCAGCGGCAACTGGAACTCCACGGTCAGCACCACGTAGCGCGGTGATCCTTCAACCGTGGTCTGCTTCAGGATGGAGTCGCGGTATCCGAACTTGAGTTCGGAGCTGGTGAACGTCTGGACTGCGTTGCGTTCGCGGTCCCAGGTGCGGACAGCAGCGATGGTCTGTGAAACGTCAGCACCGTAGGCACCCACATTCTGCACGGGGGTTGCGCCAGTTGATCCCGGAATACCGGACAATGCCTCCAGTCCGGACCAGGCATGCAGCACGGAATGTTCAACCAGGGCGTCCCAGTTGTGTCCGGCCTGCACAACCACCGACACGCCACCGCAACTGTCTTCGGAATTCACTGTGAACCCCTCCGAGGCGATCTTCAGCACCGTACCGG
Source organism: Arthrobacter sp. UNCCL28 (assembly GCF_900102805.1). Classification (NCBI taxonomy): domain Bacteria; kingdom Bacillati; phylum Actinomycetota; class Actinomycetes; order Micrococcales; family Micrococcaceae; genus Arthrobacter; species Arthrobacter sp. UNCCL28. Next base: position 413,068 of record NZ_FMWE01000001.1, on the reverse strand, counting down.
GGTAACCGTCGTCGGAGATCAACAAATTGGAGCCGCCACCGATGATGAGGAGTCTTTCACCTGCAGCGTCGGCCGACCGGACGGCGTCGATAATTTCAGCCTCAGTGCGGGCTTCAATAAAGGTGCCCGCGGGGCCACCAACGGCAGCAGTGGTCAATTCAGAAAGCAGCGTTTGGGTCACCAATCAAGCCTAACGGGCTTCCTTGGGCTCCGCGGACTTTGCCGCCTGTTGACCGGCCAGGGGCGCCAGGAAGAAACTGACCACCAGCAACACCAACGGGGCCAGCAGTGAATGCAGGATGCCGAAATGTTCAGCCAACAGTCCCAGCAGCGGAGGGCCGCACAAGAAGGCGCCGTAACCAATGGTGGAGACCACTGAGACCCGGGCAGCGGCGTGGACGGGGTCATCTGCCGCAGCGGACATCCCCACGGGGAACCCCAGCGAGGCTCCAAGCCCCCAGATGGCCAAGGCAACGAACGCGAGCCAGGGAACGGGCGAGAAGACAAAAAGCGCCAAACCCACGACGGCGGTCGCCGAGCACCAGCGCATCACCACTACCCGGCCAAAACGGTCAAGGATCACTGTGCCCGTGAAACGGCCGATGGTCATGAACGTGACGAACAGTCCATAACCTACAGCACCTGCGGCATCGGTCTGACCGTAGCCGTCAGCCAGTGCCAGCGCCACCCAATCCCCGGCAGCTCCTTCGGCCAAGGCCAAACCAAGGACCAGGACGCCGATCAGGAGCGTCCGGCGGTCACGCCAGGCAAGGGCCACCAGCCTCTTGCTGTCCAGTGGAACCGGGGCTTTGCGGTCTTCCCGCCCAGTGTCCGGGTTCCGGGAGGTGTCATCCGGATTCCGGGAAATGATAGGCAGCGGTCCCGTTGACGGATCCTGGAAAGTGTCGGTTTCTTCAGGGCGGAACGTCTGCGTTGCTGCAGCGGTCTTTTCTGCGCGGAACCAGAAAGTTGCCGCCACCACCGACGTCGTCACTACCAGGCCCGAGATCAGGAAATGCCAGAACACCGGCATGTGGATAGCCGCGGCCCAGGCACCGAAACCGGCAGCGGCGACGGTTCCCAAGCTGAAGGCACCATGCAGGTGGGGCATGATGTGGCGCTGCAGCTCGCGCTCAAGCGAAGCACCTTCCACATTGGATGCGGTGTTCCAACTGGCCGTCCCCAAACCAAGGATTACCAAGCCTGCTGCCACCACCAAGGGGTTTGCCGCAATGGAGGTGCCGACACCCACGGTGACAAGGCCCGCACCCACCATGCAGCTGCCAATCCTCGTGGTCAGCTTGGGGCCAAGCCGCAGCACGATGAGGCCGGAGGCGGAGATGGAGATGAACGAGGCCACCGTCATGCACATGAGCAAGAGGCCAATGCCACCCGGCGTCAGGTTCAATCCATCACGAATGGCGGGCAGGCGGGAGACCCACGTGGCAAAGGCGATGCCGCTGGCCGCGTAGGAGGCAAGAACAGCGGCGCGCCACCGCGACATTTCAGTCGATGTGGCGCGCGGTTTACTGCGGTGTTGCGAGGTGTTCTGTTGGTTCAAGAGACCTTCACAACCGCCTGTGACTTCATGAGGACCTTCAGTCCCGCCGCCACCACGGTGAGGTCGATACGCGCGGTGCGGGCATCGGCGTCGAGCGCTCCCACAACACCGGTGACGTCGATGACAGCGCCGGCGTCATCGGTTCCGGTCGTGTCGGTTACGAGGACGGGCTTGGTGAAGCGGGTCTGGTAATCGACGACGGCGGCGGGGTCGCCTGCCCAGTCGCTCACCAGCTGCACGGCCGCACCCATGGTGAACATACCGTGCGCGATGACGCCCGGCAGCTCCACCGAGGTGGCGAAGGCTTCGTTCCAGTGGATGGGGTTGAAGTCACCGGAGGCTCCTGCGTACTTGACCAGGTCCTGGCGGGTGACGTCAATGCTGCGGCTGCCGATTTCCTGGCCGACCGTCAGTTCTTCGAATGTGGGGCTCATGGTTACTGTCCCTCTCCGCGGACCAGGATGGATGAGGTGGTAGTGGCGACCTTCTCGCCGTCCACCGTTGAAATCTCCGAGCGCGTGGTAATCATCGCTCCCCCGCCCATGGCCCGGACGCCATCGACATGGAGTTCGGCCACCAGCTGGTCGCCGGCAACAATGGCCCGGTGGTGCGTGAAGCGCTGGTCAGCATGAACCACGCGGGAGAAATCGATCCCCGATTCCGGGTCCTCCACCAGTTGGGCGTCAGCACGCTGGGCGACGATGATGGCGAATGTTGGCGGGGCTACGAGGTCGCTGTGCCCCAATGCCCTGGCTGCCTCGACATCGAAGTGCGCGGGATTGCCGGCTTTGACAGCCTTGGCGAACTCGCGGATTTTTTCACGACCGACGTCGTATACCTCTGCGGCAGGGTAGCTTCGGCCCTGCAGGTCCGGATTGATACTCATGTTCCAACCCTATCGGGCCAAGGGAGCTTGGGCGCAGATCGTGGATACGGGGAACGTGAAGTTCGACGAACGGGTTATTTCTTGTAGCTCTTGCGGATCTTCTGGCCCCGGATGACCAGTCCTGTGACGTGAAGGAGCAGGCCCGCACCGATCACGGGCAATGAGGCCAACGCCAGCCCTTGGTTGCCGGAGGTGTTCCCGACAATGGAGAGGATGAGCCCGACCGCGATCAGCCCCATGGCGCTGAAAACCAGCACTTTGTAAGACGTAGAGGCCGTAGCCCAAAATTGTTCCAGCACCGTCCAAGTCTACCGGTGGGTTGCCGAGGGGTTGGCTCTCAAGGGAAAGAGGGGCCCATACAGCCGAGAGCTCGCCCCTCGGCGGACAGAGAAGTCGCCCCTCGGCGGACAGAAAAGTCGCCCCTCGGCGGGGGAACTAGAACAGGGAGTCCTGCAGCGCCGGGATTTCGGTGAGGTATGGGCCAAACTCAATTTTCCGGCCCTTCAACGCGCCAAGATCCGCAACGAAGCTGCCTCCCACCTCGTTCCCTGAAACGTCAGGAAGACCGGCCAGGGCGATCGCACCGGACAACGCTTGGACCCGCAGTCCGTGCCCGCCGGCGTCGAACGTTGCCGGGTAGGGGTGGCGGCCCGCACCCGCGGTACAGAGCGGCCCTGCCAGCCCAGGCCGTTTCCACTCTTCCTCCACAACGGAGTAGCCGGTCATCGTGAGGCCTGCCAGGAGCTCGCGAACACGGCCGGCGTGCCGGCGGTTCAACGCCAAAAGCTCGACAGCGGCACGCGGCTCCACCAGTCCGGCCACTTTGGCGGCCGACCGGACCTGCTGAACGAGGCCGAGCTCGTGAGTAACCATGTCCTCGAGAATGCGGACAACGCGGCCGTCCCCGGTGTGGGCCACATAGGAAGCATGCACGGCACCCTGCTCGGCAAGCCTGTTCCATTTACGCGGGGCCGAGGCTGTCCCCACCTTGGTGGCACCGTTGGCGAAGGTGGCCACGTAGAGCCAGTGCGGCTGCATCAAATAGGCGCGAAGGCCAGCAGGAACGGGGTTGCCACGGTGGAAATCGTGCATCAGCCGGGAGTCGTCCCGGGCAAAACAGGCCCCGCATTGTTTCCCACGTTCTGCTGGGGAACTAGCGCGGCAAGGAACGTGCGTGCGATCCCCCGGCCCGTGGACCTTGGTGTGGCCCAGGCACCACAGACCCGGAAAAACGCGCAGGCCCAGGGCTGAGCCCCGGGCCAACGCAACATCAGTGAACTCCCCCGCGGGCGCGAACAAACGCAATGCCGGCGACGGGGAGTCCCATGCGACTCCATGAACCAGCATGGTTACAGGGAGGGCTGGACTCCGAATGCCACTGCCAGCTTCATGATCTTCTCGGCACGGCCCAAACGCGGGAGGTCGGAGCCGTCGCGGATGACTCGGCCGTTGGCTTCGAAGTCGTTCATGAAGTCCGTGGCCCAGGCGACGTCCGACGGTGTGGGGCTGATGACCTCGTTGATCACGGTGGTCTGGTCAATGGCCAGGCACAGTTTGCCGGTCATGCCCATGGTCACAGTGATACCGGTTTGCTCACGCAGGATCGGGTGGTTAGTGCCCACCGTGGGGCCGTCAATGGGGCCCGGCAGGTTGCCCACGCGGCTGGCGACAACCAGTTTGGCGCGCGGGTAGGCCATGGCTTCGGGGGTTGCTGCCATGCCGGTGTCGCGACGGAAATCGCCGGAGCCGAAAGCGAGGCGGAACGCACCCTGGGCTCGGGCAATGTGGTTGGCTTCCTCGATGCCGAGGGCGGATTCAACCAAGGCGACCACGGGAGTCTTTCCGTCCATGCGGTGGTAGGACTCAGTGACCTGGTCTGCGGATTCAGTCTTGGCCAGCATCACGCCGAGCAAGCCCGGGGTGCCGCGCAGTCCGGCGAGGTCGTCGGCCCAGAAGGGGCTGGTGGCATCGTTGATGCGGACCCAGGCCTGACCACCGGCAGTCAGCCAGTTGACCACGTTTTCGCGTGCAGCGTCCTTCTGGGAAGGGTCAACAGCGTCTTCGATGTCAAGGATGATGGCGTCTGCCCGTGAACCCGCGGATTCGTCAAAAAGTTCCGTTTTCATGGCGTTCACCAGGAGCCATGAACGGGCAATGTCGGCGGGAATATTGCGGGTAGGCCGAACTGATTCGGCGGCGATGCTAGACGTCATGTATCTACCGTATCCGCCCGGCGGCTCACAGAGCGAAGAAATCAGCCCGGTTGTGAGGATCAATACGAACTAAACCCCATATGACTGTGGAGTCCCGCAGTATGAACGCACGACGGCGGTACGCGCCAGTCATGCACAGCTCACTTGTCGCTGTTGTTCACAGGGCTCAACGCAGCGTCTTTGTGTCCCCGGGTTGCCAGGGAAGGCCCAGGATTTCGTCCTGTTTCGGGCTGTTTCGCAGCGTTTCCGGCCGTTACCCGGACACTTCCCACCCGCCGTCGAAATGGGCTTTCATCGTTCCCAAGCCGTTGCAGACGTTCCCCAGCAAACCGGCCCGCCCAACACCTGCAATCCATCGAAAGTAGCTCCCATGAAACTGCACCTGCCCCTGCTGAGCGTCGCGGCCGCCGTCGTACTAGCGCTGACGGTCAGCGGCTGCGGCGGCGCTGCCGAAGCCGGACAAGCCAACCAGGCCGGAAACGAAGTGAAGGAACTCCGCTACCAAGGCTCGGCCAACAACGTGACATTCCCCGAACTTGCCGCAGACCTCGGATACCTGGGCGACCTCAAACTGAACTGGGTTGGCAACACCACCAGCGGACCGCAGGACATCCAGTCGGCGGCGACCAACCAGACTGATTTCGGCGGCGCGTTCTCCGGAGCGGTGGTCAAGCTCATCGAAGCCGGTGCACCCGTCAAAGCCGTCACCAACTACTACGGCTCGGACGAAAAAACGTTCAGCGGGTACTACGTGAAGGCCGACAGCACCATCAAAGAGCCCCGCGACCTGATCGGGAAGAAGATCGCCGTCAACACCCTGGGCGCGCACCACGAGGCCGTCATCAACACCTGGCTGACCAAGAACGGGCTCAGCTCCGAGGAGATCAAGCAGGTCCAACTGGTCCCGCTGGCCCCGAACGACACCGAAGAAGCCATCCGGCGCGGACAGGTGGACGCCGGAACCCTCGGCGGTGTGCTGCAGGACCGGGCCATCGAAGCCGGCGGACTGCGGTCCCTCTTCAGCGATGTTGAGCTGTTCGGCACCTTCGCCGGCGGACAGATCGTGTTCCGGAACGACTTCATCGCCAAGAACCCGAACACCACCCGCACGTTCACCACCGGCGTTGCCAAAGCGATCAAGTGGGCTGCTGAAACCCCTCGCGACGAGGTAGTTGCCCGCTTTACCAAGATCATCGAAAGCCGCGGACGGAATGAGAGCACCGCGAACCTTAAGTTCTGGAAAAGCCCGGGAGTCCCGGACTCGGGCGTGATCAAGGACGAGGACTTCACCCGTTGGGAGGCCTGGCTGAACGCGTCGGGAATCGTGAAGGACAAACTCACGCCATCGAAGTACTACACCAACGAGTTCAACGATCTCGCAGCAAAGAAGGGATAGCCATGACCGCGAAAATCAGCCTCCGGAACGTCACCAAGGAATTCACGGTCCGGGCCACGAAAACCACGAGTGCCACCCGCCTCACCGCCATCGACTCCCTGAGCCTGGATGTCCGCGAGGGTGAATTCCTCACCCTGGTAGGACCCAGCGGTTCGGGCAAGACCACCCTGCTGGACCTGCTGGCCGGTCTTTCAACACCGACCTCCGGCGAGGTGCTGGTGGATGGCAAACCTGTCACAGGACCGGGCAAGGACCGTGCGGTCGTTTTCCAGCAGTACGCGTTGTTTCCCTGGCGGACGGCATCGGCCAACGTCTCCATTGGCCTGGAAGGCGCAGGGCCGGACGGCAAGAAACTGAACCGCCGTGAACGGGCCGCGAAAGCCAGCGAATACCTGGCACTGGTAGGCCTGGCCGGTTTCGAGGACCGCTACCCGCACGAACTCTCCGGCGGGATGAAGCAACGCGTAGCCATCGCCCGGAGCCTGGCCTATGAGCCGGACGTCCTGCTGATGGACGAACCCTTCGCCGCCCTGGACGCCCAGACCCGCGAGCAACTGCAGGACGAACTCCTCAGGATCTGGAAAACCACGGGCAAGACCATCGTCTTCATCACCCACGGGATCGATGAGGCCGTCTACCTCGGCGAGCGCGTCGCTGTCCTGAGCGCCAGGCCAGGCCGGCTCAAGGAAATCGTGGACATCAGCATCCCGGACCGTGACGACGAGGAGGACATCCGTTCCAACCCCTCCTTCGTCAAACACCGCCACCAGGTCTGGACCCTTTTGCACGACGAAGTCCGCCGTGCCCAGGACGCCGGCCACCGAAAAATCCTGCCTGACGGCAGTGCACCCGACGAGCCCGTAACCACCACGGAAAGGAGCGCGGCCTGATGACCACCACGCTCATTCAAAAAGAAGCCCCGCCCAAGGCGGGTTCCCCGGCCGACCCAACGGCCGCCGTCGAACCTTCACCCAAGGATGGAGCCGAACGCACGACGCCGGCGCCCGGCAAAGTGCGACGCCTGGCCGCTACGGCCGGTTCAGCCGCCTGGAAATCCGCAGCCGTCCTGGCGTTCCTGGCACTGTGGGAGCTTGGACCGACCTACTTGGCGAGTCCTTCCACCCGGGTGTTCCTGCCGCCGTTGCACGAGGTGCTGCTGGCATGGGGCAAGCTCTTCGAAGCCGGCACCATCCAGGGGCACATCGCGGCCAGCCTCACCCGTTCGGTGGCCGGCTTCGGCGCGGCCCTGGTGGCGGGTGTCTCCCTGGGACTGCTCATTGCCTGGTACGGGCGGCTGAACTCGGTCCTGAACCCCTTGCTGGAACTGTTCCGCAACACAGCTGCACTTGCACTGCTGCCGGTCTTCACGCTGTTGCTGGGAATCGGCGAGGAATCGAAGATCAGCATCGTGGCGTACGCCGCGTTCTTCCCGGTGCTGCTGAACACCATCGCCGGCGTGAAGACCGTGGATCCGCTCCTGATCAGGGCAGCCCGTTCCTTGGGACTGAACAGCTTCAGGCTTTTCCAGAAGGTCATCCTGCCCTCTGCGGTTCCCACGATCTTTACCGGTATCCGGATGGCCGGCACCGCCTCCATCCTGGTGTTGATCGCCGCGGAAATGGTGGGAGCCAAGGCAGGGCTGGGTTATCTGATCGTCAACGCCCAGAGCAGCTTCCTCATCCCGGACATGTACGCCGGCATCCTTACGGTGTCCTTGCTGGGCCTCGGCGTGAACTTCCTGCTGGTGGCCCTTGAACGCCATTTCTCCCGCTGGCGCACTGCTGTTGGTGCTGCCTCCTGAAACCCACCCGCATCCCGGAAGCAACCGGCTTCCTGGAACCAACCCGCGGCATCTGCCGCAACCGTCACAACAAGTAAGGAATGAACCATGACTGTTATTACCGAAACCAAACTCGGGTTCGCCAAGCTGGGCTCCCGCATCGGCGCCGAAATCCGTGGCCTGGATATCAGCGGAGACCTCAGTGAGGACACCGTCGCGCAGATCAGGGCCGCGCTCAACGAGCACAAGGCACTGGTGTTCCGGGAGGCCAACATCTTCAGTGACGAGGCCCAGGTGAAGTTCGCCTCGCACTTCGGGCCACTGACCAAAGCGCACCCCACGGTGGCCTCGGTGGAGGGCGAGGAAAATGTCCTGCCGGTTGACAGTGAGAACGGCTCGGCCAACAACTGGCACACGGACGTCACCTTCGTGGTGAACCCGCCGCAGGCTTCAACTCTGCGCAGCATCGATCTCCCTGCCTATGGCGGCGAGACGCTGATTGCTTCCTCGGCCGGCGCTTACCAGGACCTCCCGGAGGAGTTGCGGAGCTTCGCGGACAACCTGTGGGCCATCCACACCAACGACTACGACTACTCCGTCCCGAAGAACCTGGAGCACTCCAACGCCGAAGAACGCCGCAAGGAGTTCACCCGTCTGAAGTTCGAAACCGCCCACCCCGTGGTGCGGGTCCACCCCCTGACCGGCGAGCGCGGATTGTTCATTGGGGGCTTCGCGCAGCGGCTCCGGATTGTGGGCTTGTCCAATACGGAATCAAAAGACATCATCCGCCTGCTGCAGGCGTACGTGACGCGTCCGGAGAACGTGGTCCGGGTGAACTGGGAGCCCAACCAGGTTGTCCTGTTCGATAACCGCATCACCCAGCACTACGCCCCGGACAACTACGACGGCCAGCCGCGCAAGCTCAACCGCGTGACCATTGCCGGTGACATCCCGGTGGGTATCGATGGCAAGCCCAGCCAGGCGTTGCAGGGTGATTCGAGCACCTACTCCGTGGTGGCTCCGACCAGCAGCGCCTCGTAGCCATGTGTTGCTGTCCCCACCCAACTGAGTCGCAGTGAGCGCGTTTTGAGAGGTCATAACGCGCACAACTGCGACTCAGTTGGGTTAAAACCGGGGTTAGGGGATGTTGCTCCCCCGGGCTGCCACCCACAATCCGTACCACTGGGCACGGGTCATGGTGGCGGCAACTGAGGCGGCATCGGCGCATGCCTTGATGCGCCCGGGATTGGTAGTGCCGATTACCGGCGAGATCCCGGCGGGGTGCTTCATCAGCCAGCCCAGCAGCACTGACTCCGGCGTGGTGTTCTTCTCCCCCGCCAATTTTTCAAGCATCTCCGTGGCCCCCGACTCCGCAGGCGACAACTCGGCAGCCGGTGCACCCGTGTATCGCCCCTGGGCCAGGGAACCGTACGCCTGAAGTTCGATTCCTTGAGCCATGCAGTGTTCCAGGGTTCCGTGCGGGAAGCTGAACCCCAGCCCGTCCGCGTGGTTGACCAGCACAGCGCTCTCCAGCCAATCCCGGCGGAGCAGGCTCATTTCCAGCTGGTTCGCCACGATCGGGGTCTCCAACTGGTCCTGCAGGAACGCGATTTGCGCACCGGACATGTTGGACACGCCCAGCTGCCGCACCTTGCCTTCGGCCATTAACTGCCCGACGGCGTCCGCCACCTCACGGGGGTCCATCAAGGGATCGGGCCGGTGCAGCAGCAGCACGTCCACGTAATCTGTCTGGAGTCGTTTGAGGCTCCCGTTGACCCGTTCCAGAATGGCTTCCCGGCTGAGGTCATAATGCGTCTGGAGTCCGCGCTCCCCCAGCCTGATTCCGCATTTGGTCTGCAGCTGGATCTTTTCCCGCAGACCTTGCGAACGGGCGAGGACTTCACCAAAGACGGCCTCGGACTTTCCGCTGCGATAGATATCCGCATGGTCGAAAAGTCCAACACCAATCCCCTGGGCAGCTTCAACCACCGCAGCGGCCTGATCGATCTCCGCGGCGCCGTAGGATGTGCCGTCCCAGGGGCCGCCGAGTCCCATGCAGCCGTATATGAGGCGTCCCCGCCCGTTCGCATTCGTCATGGTTTCAGTATTGTCCTCAGCGCTTAGTCGCTGCTGACAATCCACGCGGTGGTATCTGAAGGCAGCTTGCCATCCTCCAGGGGTTCACTGGTTACCACTACGTCACCGTCAGGCAGTTCAACCGGTTCAGTGCCGAAGTTGGTGACGGCGTGCCAGCCACCCGGGCGGCTGAAGTGCAGGACGTCCGGGTTGCCGGTTTCCACCCACTGAAGTTCCTCCGCTGTCTGGAGCTTGCTGCGCAGGTGCAGTGCCTTCTTATAGAGCTCCAGCGTGGAACCTTCCACGCCTTCCTGCGTGGATACTGCGTAATCCTTGAACCACTCCGGCTGGGGAAGATGCGCTTTGCCTGCACCGAAGCCGAAGGACGGGCCTTCTACGGTCCAGGGCAGCGGCACACGGCAACCATCGCGCCCGATCTCCACTCCCGGGTTGCGGAAGAAGGACGGGTCCTGGCGTTCTGAGTCCGGAATCTCCGCGACTTCACGCAGGCCGAGCTCTTCACCCTGGTAGAGGTAGGCAGAACCGGGGAGGGCAAGCAGCAACAGCGTCGCGGCGCGTGCACGACGCAAGCCAAGTTCGACGTCGAGCTCTTCGGCCGGTGCGCCGGCCAACAACCAGCCCTTGCCGTCCTGGCCCTTGGGCTCGCCGCCGGTGATGTCCTGGGCAGCATTGGTTCCCTGGGCAACGGAACCACCCTTGGGCAGGCCGTAGCGGGTGGCGTGGCGGACGACGTCGTGGTTGGAAAAGACCCAGGTGGACGATGCCCCTGATTCCTTGGCCGCCACCAGGTTGTCGGTGATGATCTTCCGGAAGGCGGCAGCGTCGTAGTCGGACTGCAGGAGGTCGAAGTTGAACGCCTGCCCCAGCCCTTCGGGGCTTGCATAGCGGGCACGGCGGGACTCATGTACCCAAGCCTCGGCGACGGCGGTGCGGGGCGGGTTGTACTCGTTGAAGAGTTTGCGCCACTCGGCATAGACCTCGTGCACTTCATCGCGATCCCAGAACGGGTGGGAACCGTCGGTGAAACCATCCGTGCCATGGGCTTTGGCTTCCAGGTCCGCCTTCATGGGCAACGGCTCGGAAAGGTCCTTGGCCATGCCATGGGCTACGTCGATCCGGAAACCGTCAACGCCGCGGTCGGACCAGAATCGCAGGGTCTTCAGGAAGTCCTCACGAACCTCCGGGTTTTCCCAGTTGAAGTCCGGCTGCTCCTTGGCAAAGATGTGCATGTACCACTGTCCGGGCGTGCCGTCGGGCTCGGTGATCCGGTCCCAGATGGGTCCACCGAAGACGGAGTCCCAGTCCGAGGGCGGCAGCTCACCGTTCTCTCCCCTTCCATCGCGGAAGATGTAACGTTCACGGGCGGCCGATCCCTTGGGGGATGCCAGCGCTTCCTTGAACCACTCATGGCGGTCCGAGGAGTGGTTGGGGACGATGTCCGCCACGATCTTGATACCCGCCGCATGCAGGGCCTCGACCATTTCGTCGAAGTCCTCAAGGGTTCCCAGCTTCGGATCCACGTTGCGGTAGTCATCGACGTCGTAGCCGCCGTCGGCGAGCGCCGAGGGGTAGAACGGGCTCAGCCATACGGCGTCGATGCCAAGTTCCTTGAGGTAGGGAACCTTGGCAGTGATGCCCTTGATGTCTCCGAGTCCGTCTCCGTTGGCGTCGTGGAAGCTGCGGGGATAGATCTGGTAGACCGCGGCCTGGCGCCACCAATGGGGGTCGGTCATGCGGTCTGCTTCGGTACGGTGTGCCTGAGTGGCCGAGGTGCTCACGAAACTCCTTTGATTTAGTATCTAAATTTATATCCCGGACCAGTATGAAACGGCCGGACGTTGCAGGTCAACAGGCCTAACCCTTCACAGCACCCTGGGTCACGCCTGCCATGACCCACCGCTGCGTGAACAGGTAGGCAATGATCGCCGGGGCCATCGCCATCAGGTAGGAGGCGAAGGACACGTGGTAATTGTTGCTGAACTGCGTTTGGAAAAGGTTCTGCCGCACGGGAAGCGTTTGCAGGGACGGATCGGAGATGATCAGCGAGGGCATCATGAAGTCGTTCCATGCATAGAGGAATGCGAAGATCCCCACCGTGGCACTCATCGGCGCAAGCAGCGGGAAGATCAGCTTCCAGAACGTCTGCCAGGTGGTGGCACCGTCGATCCTGGCACTTTCCTCCAGTTCCATCGGGATGGACCTCAGGAACGCGGTGAAGAGCAGCACGCTGAAGCTCAGCTGGAACATGGTGGCCAGCAGGATCACTCCCAACGGATTGTCCAGCCCCAGGCGGCCCGTGAGTTGAATCTGGGGCAGTGCCACCACCGGGAACGGAATAAACATCGCCCCCAGCAAATAGAAGAACGAGTACCGGAACAGGCGGCGTTCCCAGTTCCGTACGATCGCGTAGGAGGCAAAGGCCGCCAGGATGATAGTGGCCAGCACCGTCCCCGCAGTCACAAGCAAGGACACGCCGGCACCCACAGGGAAGTTGGTCAGTGTCCAGGCCTGCACAAAGCCATCGAAGCTGATGGGGGCCGGGAACGAGAAAGCGTTGCCATCCACAGCCTGGCCCTGCGTCTTGAACGCCATGGAGACCGTGACGTAGAGGGGCAGAAGCACAGTCACCGCGCACAGGACCAGCACGGTGGTGGCCGGCCAGTTCACCCGCTCCATCGCAGAGCCGGATTTGCTTGAGGCTGGTTTAGTGGTCATCGATTCGTTGGTCATTACAGTGCATTCCGTCCACGGGTCAGCGAAAGCTGTACGAGAGAGATCACGATGGCCACCACGAAGAAGATCGTGGCGTTGGCCATCTGGTAGGCGTAGTCACCGCCGTTGAAGCCCGAGATGACAGTCATCGCGATGCTTCTGGTTGAGGTTCCCGGGCCTCCGTTTGTCAGCCCGACGATGATGTCGTAGGCGTTGAGGAAGCCCTTGAACCCCAGAATGATATTGATGACCACGTAACCGGCCACCAACGGAAGAGTGATCTTCACCAATTGCTGGAATTTGCTCGCGCCATCAATTTCAGCGGCCTCGTAGACATCTCCAGGCACTGCCACAAGGCCCGCAATATAGATGAGCAGCGCGCCAGGCACAGCCTGCCAGGCCGTCACCAGCACAACTGCTACCCATGCAAAGTCCGGATTGGCCAGCAGGCTGCTTTCCAGCCAGGGGATCCCGGCCGCGGCACCGAGCGAGGGCAGCGAGTTGGAGAACAGGAAATTGAAGACGTAGGCGATGATGATGCCCGAGACCACCATGGGGATCACGAAGACCGTCCGCAACGCCGTCTTCATCCGGATTCGCGCAGTGAGACCCACAGCCAGAAGAAAGGCCACCAGATTGACGGCAATGACCGTAACGATCGAGAAGCCGAAGGTGAAGAGGTAGCTCTGCAGGATGGCGGGATCACTGAAGATCGCGATGTAGTTGGTCAGGCCTACGAAGTCCCAATCGCCAATGCCGATCGAGTTGGTGAAGCTGAAGAAGATTCCGATGATGCCCGGAACGGTGATGGCCAAAGTGAACAGGATCAGGCTGGGCAGCAGGAAGATGTAGAAGATGGGCTCGACCCGGCGCTTGCTGCCTCCCCGCCGGGGATTTGGGTGTGAGTGACCGTGCTTCCGGCTGCCGCGCTGCAGGCCCGCCTGGCGCGGGCCGCCCTTCCCGGGCGTCGTGGAGGTGGTGATGATGGACATGATGTTGACTCCCTGGTCCGGCACTACTGGCGGAACGCCAGGCGCGCCCAATCTGCGTCGAGTGTGCTGAGGGTGGATGCCGGATTTGCGCCGAATACGAGTGCTTGGGTGTAGTTCATGATCGGGATGGTGCGGGGCACCAACACCGACGGTCCCTGGTACACCTGGGCCGCGTCGTAGTACTGCACCATCCCCTCAATCCGGGGATCGGGGACTACGGCGGAGTCCTTGGTAGGGGTGAAACCCAACTGGGATTTGTTGTAGGCCTCGATGATTTCCGGCCGGTACAGGTACTCCAGGAAGTCCCGCGCCGCTTCCTTGTGTTTGGACGCCTCGGGTATCCAGGCCGCCAGGTCCACGTTCACGCGGACGCGCAGGTCCCGCGGGTCTTCTGTCATCGGCAGGGGAAAGGTTCCAAGCTCCAGGTCAGGGGCCGTTTTGGCGATCTCGCTGAAGGCCCAGGGACCCTGCAGGTACATGGCGGCTTTGCCTTGGGAGAAAGCCAGGTTCCCGTCACCGTAGGCCCGGCTGGCAGCATCCTTGTTGACGTAGTTCTTCGCAAGGGTCAACATCTTCTCAACGGGCTGCCCAAAGTCCTTTTGGAACGAGACAGAAGACCCGGGGCCCACATCCGCGCCTTCGTCAGCGAGTTTGTCGAAGAAGTCCAAGGTGTCCATCTGGCCGCCCGCGGAGTAGTCGAACCATCCCTGTGCGATGGTCCAATCGTCCTTCCATGTGGCATAGAACGGCGTTACTCCCGCAGCTTTCAACTTCTCGCATGCCGCGATCAGTTCGCTCCAGGTGGTGGGCACCTTGATGTTGTTGGCTGCGAAGATCTCCTTGTTGTAGATCACCGAGGAGGCCATCACGGAGTACGGCAGGGCACTGGTCCGATCCTGGTAGGAACCGTACTGTTCCATCAGGGGTTTGAGGTCACCGCGGATGCGGGAGGCGGCATCCGTCCCGGACAAGTCACTCAACGCACCACGTTGAACAAAGCGGGACGTCTCCATGTTGTAGTTGGCAAGGGCGATATCCGGTGGATTGCCGCGAACGAAACTTGCGGAAACGACGTCGACGCCGGACGTGTCCAGTACCACTTTCGTCCCGCCTTGGGAGGCGTTGTAGTCGGCAACCAGTTTGGTCATGAAACCAATTGCTTCCCGCTTGCTGAACGTGAAACGGATTGTTTCCCTGCCCGATTCCTGTTCGTGGGACGAGGCCCCGGAACAGCCGGAGAGTAGACCGGCGATGAGTGCCAGCCCCGTTCCCATCACCGCGAAGTGTTTCCTGCGTGTCATCTTCACCGACACCGTAGCCCTTTCGTCTTGCGGACCTCAGTGGCCGCTATGACATCGCGCGGCACTCCTGAACAGCACCGCGGGAAGTTTAGATAGGACGTAAATTTATGACCTATCGCTAACCATGGTGAGTGATGGGCGCCACAGGGTCAAGCTTCTGCCGATATTTGACGTCATTTGCCGAGATGCCCGGTCTCTCTAAATTTATGCACTAAATTTAGAGAGACCGCCCTATCAGACAGATCGAGCGGCTGGGAAAGTGGGAGCGCCGAATGCAGACCGGGACGGCACCGTCAACACAACTGGTACGCAGAGTGAACGCCAGCGCAATGCTCAAGGCAATGCGGGGAGCCGGAGTCCTTACCGGCACGGAACTGATGGACAGCACCGGGCTCTCGCGCGCCACGGTCATCTCAATCTGCGACGAACTGGTCCGCCTGGGATGGCTTCAGGAGCTCGAAAACCAGCGGGGCGCCGGCGACTACGTCAAGGGCAGGCCGGCCCGGCGCTTCATCTTCGACGACAGCGCAGCCAGTGTCCTGGGGATCGACATTGGCGCGCACAAGATCACCGCGATTGTGGCCGACATGGCAGGGACCCCGCTCTCCCAGGTCACAATGCCTTTCCGCACCTACAACGTCCCAGCCAAGGAACGCGCCGACGTACTGGACAGGATCGCCGCTGATGCCTTGGAGAAAGCAGGGGTCTCCGCCGACACCGTTCTTGCCGTTTCCGCGGGAGTGGCCGCCCCTGTCAGCCGCGAGGGAGAGGTGCTCACGGTCCAGGAATTCTGGAAATCCTTCGACGTCCGCAGGATCGTCTCCGAGCGGCATGGCTGGCATGTGCTCCTGGAAAATGACGCCAACCTCGCTGCCCTCGCAGAACGCTGGCTGGGCACAGCCCAAGGAGTGGACAACCTCGTGGTCATGCTCGCCGGGGACCGATTGGGAGCCGGAATCCTCGAATCCGGCCGGCTGCTCCATGGCCAGCTCGGTGGCTTTGGAGAACTTGGCTACCTGGACAACGTTGACGGCGTGGGCGACACCTACGGGATAGCCCACTATGCAGTCCTCTGGGGCCAGGAAGCCATGGGCTCAGCCTCAACCTCCAAGTTGCGGGAACTCTGTGGCAATGATCCTGAAGCGCTGACAGCAGAGATGGTGTTCAATGCCGCAGCCGACGGTGACACCGCCGCCCTGGACACCCTCGAACGCCTAACGCATCGCATGGCCCGGGCAGTCGGCTCGATCAGCACCTTGGTCAACCCCGAACTGGTGGTGATCGCAGGCGCCGTCGCGGCCTCCGCCCATGCCCTGATCCCCGGCATGGAAAGGCAATTGCCGGACTTCACCTTCACTCCCCCGCGCCTTGCCACCTCCACCCTGGGCGAGGGCATCGTCTCGCTGGGAGCGGTACGTCACGCCCTGGACTACGTGGAAGACCACGCTTTGGACCTCTACCCCGCTTCATTGCCCCGGCACGCGGCAGCGGCGAGTCCGGTGTAGGCCCGCCCCCGGTACAAGCCTGCTCCCGGTATAGACCCGCCCCGGCCCAGGCCTACTCCGGCATAGACATCGTCCGCAGGTCCAGTTGCCTGAGCACGCGGTCTGCCACTTCCGGATCAGTACCCAGCTCGTTCCGGGCAGCCACCACTTCCTGGCGGGCAGCATCCAACGCGATGGTCTGCACCGCGATGGAGAGCTCCCGTCCGCGCTTCCGCTTCTCGGCAACCGACTCGTTCTGCAGCGTGCCGTCCAGGAGCTCGGCATGGAGCCGGCGCATCTTCTCCTTGACCAGCGCCACCTTCTCTGCCGGGAGTTCTTTCATCAGGTCGTGGTCCTTCAGCGCCGCCACGGCCGCGGACTGGGCCCGTTTGGCCAGGACCTTTGCAGCATCCTGCTCGTGTGAACCGTCTTCGGTAGCTTTCAGTACCCGCATGAGCCACGGAAGGGTCAGGCCCGGGAGCACCAGCGTGGCCAGCAGGACGGCGCAGGCAATGACCAGGATCTCGTGCCGCGCGGGGAATTCGCTGCCGTCAGGCAATGTCAGGGGCAAAGCCAACGCCAAGGCGAGGGTAGCCAGGCCGCGCATGCCGCACCAGGTCAGGATCAGCACTTCCTTGGGGGACGTTGGCTGCAGGAGGTTCCTGCGCCTTCGGGCCGTCAAGGCAAGCAGGCCAAGCCAGAGGAAGCGGACCACGAATACCAGGATGCAGATGATCACAGCCATGCCGATCATCCCGAAGATCGCCGTCCCCTCGTCCCGGATGACGTGGCGGATCTCGAGCCCCACCAAGCCGAAGGCCAGCCCGGTGGCCAGCAGTTCCACGACGTCCCAGAACGCTGTCCTGGTGACGCGCTCGGCGGCGTCCTGCGGACGCGCATGGCGCTGGAGTTCCAGGGCAGTCACGACGACGGCCACCACACCTGAAGCGTGCAGCTCTTCGGCCAGGATGTAGGCCGCGAACGGCACCACCAAGGTGACGGCGCTGCGGGCCACCATGGACGTCACCAGCTTGGTGATGACCTTGGTCAGCCAACCCATCGCGATGCCGATCAGGACGGCCAAAGCGGCTCCGATGACAAACTGCGGGATGACCTCGGGGCCCACTTCCTTCCCGGATACAGTGGCTGCCACGGCGGCCTGGAAGATGACGATGGCCGCGGCGTCGTTGAAGAGCCCCTCACTTTGGAGGACGGTGGTGAGACGGCGCGGCATGTGCACGCGGCCTGCCACTGACTCGACGGCCACGGGGTCTGGAGGTGCCACCATGGCGCCCAGGGCAATCGCCGCCGGGATACCGATGCCCGGAATCATGAGCCAGGCGGCACCGGCGACTACAGCGGTGGACACCACCACGAGGGCTACGGCCAGCAGCAGCAGCGTCCGCCACCTGACCCGGAACACAGCCCAGGAACTCTTCTGGGCAGTGGCAAACAAGAGCGGCGGAAGGAAGATCGGCAGGATCAGCTCAGGCGAGATTTCAAACTCGGGAAAGCCCGGGATGAAGGTGAGCGCAACAGCCAGCAGGAGCATCAGGACCGGATACGGCAGCCTGAGCCGATCCCCCAGGCCCACTGCCACCACCGTCGCAAGCAGCAACCCGACAATGAGCGCCAACTGATCCATATTCCTGCTTCCCCAGACGTTGTAAGGCCCTCCCCCGGGCGAAGCCGAAAAAGTTCCCTACAAACATATCCCGCCAGTGCAATCAGTCCACGCGGGGTGGCGCCTCCAGTGCCGGGTCAGCCTTCGGTGAGGGCATCCACAACGTCGTTGGTTCCATCCTTGAACGCGATGGTCCGGTGGATGGTGCCGGGTAGTTCCAGGACTGCCGCGGCCACCAAAGCAACGTTGGCCCGGGAGGTCTGAGTGCCGTTGCCGGGGTTCTCCGGGTCAGTCTGGATCAGGCCTGTGGCGGGCTCGTCGGTGAGGGTTCCCGGGCCCAGGACGGTCCATTCGAGGTCGGTGGCGCGCAGGTAGTCATCCGCGGCCGCTTTGGCCTCCGCGTAGGCAAAGAACGGGTTGTCCGCGGGGACTCCGTGGTCCTTTGCGGCGCCGATGTAGGACACCATCACGTACCGCTGGACCCCGGCCGTGGCTGCCGCGTCCATCGAGCGGATGGCCGCGTCCCGATCCACGGCGTACGTCCTGTCCGGATTGCCCCCGCCGGCTCCTGCGGACCAGACCACGGCGTCCTGGCCCTCGAACGCCTGGGCGAGTTCCGCCGTCGTCGAGTTTTCCACGTCCAGCACCTGGGCGTTGGCGCCGGTTTCGGTGACATCGGCCACATGGTCGGGATTTCGGATGAACGACGTGACTTCGTGACCTTCGCCACTGAGGATGCGGGACAGATGAAGGGCCACTTTCCCGTGGCCACCAATAATTGCGATTCGGCTCATGGACCCATTCTGTCCCACGTAACGAAAAAAGACCCCGCAGGCGAAAGCTGCGGGGTCTTGCTCTGTAGCGGTGGGGAGGCTCGATCTCCCGACCTCACGATTATGAGTCGTGCGCTCTAACCAACTGAGCTACACCGCCACGAATGAGAAAAACCTGTGCCAAGCCGGTCAAAAACCGCCTTGACACAGGCCCTCATTCAGAGCCCCCCACCGGAATCGATCCGGTGACCTCGTTCTTACCAAGAACGCGCTCTACCACTGAGCTAGGGGGGCAACGAGTAAATACTCTACCGGACGTTTTCAGAAGCTACAAATCGGCGAAAGAACGCGGAAAATCAGCGCCGACACAATTTGCGAAGACGAGGTTTTGTTGATCTATTTTTCGCGCCTTTGGTAGTGTCGCTGCACCTGCCACCGGCTCTTTGATTGGTCCAGTCAGGGCAGTCGCAACACCTGCCCCGGGTAGATCCGGTCCGGGTTGGGAACGGTGTCGGCGTTGGTGGCAATCAGCGCTCCGAGATCCACCCCGAACTGCGCCGCGATCCCGCTCATGGTGTCTCCCTGCTCCACAACCACCTCCGTGACGCGTGGAGCCACCGGCCCCTGCTGTCCGGCCCCTGCTGCGGCTTCTGCGGCTGCTTCCTGCGCCTGCGGCTGGACTTCCGGGGCCTCGGGCTCCAAGCCCTCCTGACGCGCCTCCTGGGCTGCTGCGGCATTCGCTGCCGCCTGTTGTTCAGCAGCTTGGGCTGCGGCAGCCTCCGCAGCCTCCCGGTCCGCGGTTGAAACCTCGACGGCGGCAGCATCCTCGGCGGCCTGGTTCACGGCCGTTTGGGCTGCTGCATCCTCACCTGCCGTTTCGGGGGCAACGGGCGCAGCGTGCTCCCTGTGATCCTTTTCACCTGGCTGCTTTCCGCCGAATCCCAGGTTCTTCTTCACGTTGTCCAGCAATCCCATGGAGCATCCTCCTGCGTTCTGCGTATGTTCAGCCGTGACTCGATCGTACGGCGGAGCACCGTCCCATGGAACCCGGAAACAGGGCTTAAACGCGTCAGGGGGCCGGCTCGAAAGCCGGCCCCCTGATGGGAACTACTGGGTGATGATCACCAAGAAAGTGTTTACCACTTGGAAGTGTTTACCACTTGGAGGTGTTTACCACTTGGAAGTGTTTACCACTTGCAGGTGTTTACCACTTGCCCTTGCGGTTGAAATCGCGGTGTCCGCCTTCGCCGCCACTGCGGGGCTTGCGGGCGCCGTCACCGTGACCGCCGAAGCGGGAGCCGCTGGCCTGGCCGCGGTCGCGGTCGCCGAAGCTGCCTGCCGTGCGCTCAGAGCGGTCGCTGTACGAGCGGCCACCACGGTCAGCGGAGGTACGCTCGCCGCCTTCGGACTTGCGGAAGTCCTTCTTGAAGCCGCCGTTGCCCTTGAAGTTGCCGCCGCCACGGTTCTCGCGGTCGCCATAGCCGCCACGTCCACCGCCGCCGCCACCTTGGTAGCTGCCACGGTCGCCGCTGGGCTTGCGTCCGTTGTCCAGTTCGAGGTGGATCAACTCGCCACCGATGCGGGTGCGGGACAGTGCACGCAACTGCTCGGGGCTGAGGTCTGCCGGAAGCTCCACCAGGGAGTGGTCCGAGCGGATGTCGATCCCGCCGATCTGTGCGGAGGAAATGCCGCCTTCGTTGGCAATGGCGCCCACGATGGAACCCGGCATGACGCGCTGGCGGCGTCCGACGGCGATCCTGTAGGTGGCATTGCCCTCGGTGAGTGCGCGGGTCGGGCCACGGGAGCCAAAGCCGTCCTTGGAGCGCTCACGCTTCTGGTACTCGGGAGCTGCAGGCAGTTCCTTGACCAGCAAGGGCTGTCCACCCTGCGCCATGACGGCCAGGGCAGCAGCGATCTCAGCTGCCGGAACGTTGTGCTCTTCCTCGTAGGAGGAGATGAGGTCGCGGAACGCTGCTACATCCTCGGACGCGAGGGTCTCGGTGATGCGCTCGGCGAACTTGCCCAGGCGCAGCGTGTTCACGGTCTCGGCGGTGGGCAGGTGCATCTGCTCCACCGGCTGGCGGGTTGCCTTCTCGATGGAACGCAGCAGGTACTTCTCGCGCGGCGTCATGAAGAGGATGGCGTCACCGGAACGGCCTGCACGGCCGGTGCGGCCGATGCGGTGCACGTAGGACTCGGTGTCGTGCGGGATGTCGTAGTTGATGACGTGGCTGATGCGCTCAACGTCAAGGCCACGGGCAGCGACGTCGGTGGCCACGAGGATGTCGATGCGGCCTTCCTTCAGCGCGTCAACAGTGCGCTCGCGCTGCTGCTGCGGGATGTCGCCGTTGATGGCGGCAGCCTGGAAACCGCGGGACTTCAGCTTGTCGGCGAGGTCCTCGGTAGCCATCTTGGTGCGCACGAAGGCGATGACGCCGTCGAACTCTTCAACCTCGAGGATGCGGGTCAGTGCGTCCAGCTTGTGCGGGCCCATGACCTGGAGGTAACGCTGCTTGGTGTTGGCACCCGTGGTGGTCTTGGACTTCACGGAGATTTCAGCAGGGTTGTTCAGGTACTGCTTGGACATGCGGCGGATCTGGCCCGGCATGGTGGCAGAGAACAGGGCAACCTGGCGGCTCTCCGGGGTCTGCTGGAAGATCTGCTCAACGTCATCGGCAAAGCCCATGCGCAGCATCTCGTCGGCTTCATCCAGCACCAGGTACTGGAGTTCGGAGAGGTCCAGGGAACCCTTGGCGATGTGGTCGATCACACGGCCCGGGGTACCGACAACAACCTGTGCACCGCGGCGCAGGCCGGCCAGCTGCGGGCCGTAAGCCGAGCCACCGTAGACGGGGAGGACGGTGAAGTCGTCAATGTGCTTGGCGTAGGAGGTGAAAGCCTCGGCAACCTGGAGGGCGAGTTCACGCGTCGGGGCCAGGACCAGTGCCTGGGTCTTGCGTGAGGGGCCGTTGAGGTCATGGAGTTCGGCCAGGCGGGACAGGGCAGGAACAGCGAATGCTGCGGTCTTGCCGGTACCGGTCTGGGCGAGGCCGACGACGTCGCGGCCTTCCAGGAGCAGCGGAATGGTGGCTGCCTGGATGGGTGACGGCTTCTCGTAGCCGACATCCTGCAGGGCGGCCAGGACGCGGCCATCAATGCCAAGATCGACGAAGCGGACGCCTTCTTCTTCCTCGTCTTCTGCCTTGGGGGCAGCAGGCTCGGTTGCTTCTGCCTTGGCGGCAGGAGCTTCAGTGAAGGCAGGAGCTTCGGTGAAGGTGGGGGCTGCAGACTCAGGTGCAGCGTTCTCGACGGGGGCAGCGGCAGCAGCCGGTGCTTCAGCTTCGGCGGTAGTCTCTGCTGCAACAGCGGACTCTGCGGACTCAGTGGTCTGGGCGTCGAAGTTTTCGTTGAGATTTTCGGTCATAGGGGGAAATTCCTCATCCATAGGGCAGTCGGCGCGGCCCGGTTGGGCTTGGCCGCATTACTCGTCGCGAAAACAGGCAAAGTGCCCTGCTTTCGCAAGAAGTCCGGCGCTATCGCAATCCCATGGCAGGACTTCCCGCTGCATCTCTTGGCTGCTATCCCAGCAGTCTGTACAGCGTTTTCTTTAGCCGGCTCTCCCTATGAAAATGCCCGCACACAATTGCGGGCCCCAACACTTACCAGTCCTGCCTCAAGAATTGGGCAGGAGAAAGGGATTTCCGGAGTGGGGGATGTTTCAAGTGTAGGGCACAGGTACCTGTCACCGCGACTCCAGAGTCCGCGAATTCCTGGTGAGCTTGTTCACACACCCCGGCGGGGGCATCCATGCGGCCCTAGAGTCCGTTCCTCCGGAGTACTTTTTCAAAGACCGGGTGGTAGTCCTCCTGCAAACGGATTTCCCCGTCAGCCTCGGCGTCCAACAGGATCTGCACCAGTTCAGGATCAGGTTCGCTGAACCATTGGCCAACGGTGATGCCGTGCTTGGGAACGAACGTACGGTGGATATGGTCCCCGGCAGAAATGGTTCCGGTCCTGATCACCCTCAGGTACGTGCCGACCCGGCCCGCCTGCGTGAACCGCTTCACCCACTGCGGCTCGTCCAGTACCCGTTGGAAGGTAGCGCAGGGCACGCGCGGGGACGTGACCTCAACCTCCACGTCCAGGCCGATCTTCCACCGTTCACCGATCACGGCGCCGGTGGCCTCGATGCCGGACACCCGCAGGTTCTCGCCAAAGAGGCCTGCCGGTACTTCCCGCTGCAGTTCGGCTGCCCAGAAGTCCGCATCCGCCTGGGAGTAGGCGTACAGTGCCTGGTCTTCGCCGCCGTGGTCCACCCGGTTGGCTTGGACGTCACCGTGCAGCCCCAGCTTGTGGACCTTGACCGGCCCTTCCACCGGACGCTTGTCCATGGCCGTGACTCCCACGTTGCCGGTATCAGGGAGCAGCTGGTGGACACGGCAGATGGCCAGGAGGGAAGCAGCGTTCATGGCAACAGTCTACGGACGGTCCCAAGCCAAAGTGCGGGTTTTCGGTTCAGGGATCAAAGCGGTAGCCCATGCCGGCTTCGGTGTGCAGATGGCGTGGCTCTGCAGGATCGCGCTCCAGCTTCCGGCGCAGCTGGGCAATGTAGACCCGCAGGTATTGGGTTTCCTTGGCATAGGCCTGCCCCCAAACCTGCGTGAGGATTTGCTGCTGGCTTACCAGCTTCCCCTTGTTGCGGACCAGGAGCTCCAGGATGTTCCATTCCGTGGGCGTCAACCGGACTTCCGCGCCGTCCTTCACGATTTTCCTGCCGGCCAAATCCACCATGAAATCGGCGGTGGCCAGAGTTGGTTCTTCCTGGCCCGTGACCACACGGCGTGAGGCCACCCGGAGCCTGGCCAGCAGCTCATCCAAACCGAAGGGCTTGGTCACGTAGTCGTCCGCACCGGCGTCGAGCGCTTCGACCTTGTCCTCGGAGGCGTGCCTGGCAGAAAGCACAATGATGGGCATGCTGCTCCACCCGCGGATGCGGCGGATGATCTCCACGCCGTCCATATCCGGCAGCCCAAGGTCCAGCACCACGATCTCCACGGGTTGCTTGGCGACAGCCTGCAGGGCCTCGGCGCCGCTCCCCACGGACAACGCCTGGTAGCCATGGGCCTGGAGGGTGATCTGCATGGCGCGGGCAATCCGGGCCTCGTCCTCAACGATCAGCACCAGCGTCATTGCGGGCCACCGGTCCACAGCGGAAGCGTGACCACCATGGTCAACCCGCCACCCGGCGTCGGCTCGGCATCGAGCCTGCCGCCCATGGCCTCACAGAACCCCTTGGCCACGGCCAGTCCCAAGCCGATCCCGCCGCCGCTGGTTTGCCCTGGTCCCCCGGAGTCGCCGAAGCGTTGGAACGGCTGGAACATGGTGAGGACGTTTTCGCGGCCCACTCCCCTGCCATGGTCAACGATCCGCAGTTCACCGGCCGGCCTGTCCCCCACGGTAATTCCGGCGCCGGTTCTAGCCGTCAGGACTACATCCGAGTCCGGCGCGTACTTTACGGCGTTCTCCACAATGTTGGCCACCACGCGCTCCAGCATGCCCGCATCTGCCTGGACCGGGGGAAGATTGGGCGGAAGTTCATTGCGGAGATGCCGTGCTGGAACTCCGCGCAGCGCCTGCGGCAGTACCTCGGCCCAGACGATGCCGCCCAGCAGCGGATTCACCGCATCAGCGGTGATCCGGGACATGTCCAGGAGATTGTCCACCAGGTGGTCAAGGCGGTCCGCATAGTCCTCGATGGTCTCCAACAGCTCCCGCTCAACGTCCGGAGGAAAATCCACGTCCTCCTGCCGCAGGCTGCTGACGGCGAGCTTGATGCCGGCCAGGGGTGTCCGCAGGTCATGGGACACCGCCCGCAGGATCGATGTCCGCATCTTGTTGCCCTCGGACAGCCGGACGTTGTCCCGGCGGCTCTTCACCAACTGCTGCCGCTCCCGGACAGCCACCACCAAGGCACCGAACGCTGCCAGCAGCCGCTGGCGTTGCGGGGACAACGCTCCCCCGCGCAGCAGCAGCGTGTACTGGGGATCAACGACGGCGGCATGATCGGCCGCGGCATGGGTCACCGGCGGATTCGGGCCGGCGCTGGCCAGGACCTGCGAGACCGGAGATGCACCCGGAAGGGAGGGCGTCCCCGCTGCTGCAGTGCCCAACAGCGTCACCGCTTCCATCCCGAGGTTGGCCCTGACCTTCTCCAGGAACGTTTCCAGGCTTCCGTCCGAACTCAGGATCCGCAGGGCCAACCCGCTCAAGGCAGTGGCTTCGGCTTCCGAACGCGCCGCTTCCTGCGCGCGCCTGGTAGCCAGGCCCACGGCAAGGGCAACGCCACAGGCCACCGCAAGGAAGACCACTAATGTGAACAACGTCGTGGGATCGGCAATGGACAATGAGCCCACCGGATCGGCAGAGAAATAGTTGAGCAGGAAGCTGCCCAGGACGGCGGCCACCACGGCCGGCCACAACCCGCCGATCGCGGCAACAGCCACCGCCACGGCAAGTTGGAGCAGCATGATCATGGAAAAGTTGCGGAAGCCAAAGACCGTCACCAGGATTTCGACGGCGGGCGGCAGCAGCAATCCCAGCACCAGGCCGGCGATGACCCGGTTCCGGCCAATGCCGTGCACCGGCGGGAGCCGAAGCAACACGCCGTCGTCGCCGTTGCTCTCCGCAGTTGGTGCCGCCATGGCTCCATCCTTACACGCTTGCCACAATGG
Organism: Arthrobacter sp. UNCCL28; assembly: GCF_900102805.1. NCBI lineage: Bacteria > Bacillati > Actinomycetota > Actinomycetes > Micrococcales > Micrococcaceae > Arthrobacter > Arthrobacter sp. UNCCL28. The sequence goes on along the minus strand of NZ_FMWE01000001.1, from coordinate 387,518 downwards.
GGAGTTGTCCCCAATTACGGCTGTCAGCCGTGCCTGCGCCGCTTCCAAGGACTAGGCTTGCTCTGAGCATTCTGGTCCGGCGTGGCGCCGGGCACATCAACGGTCTATCCAGGGGGATATATATGGGCCCGAAAGACAGCCCTGACGCATCCGGCAATAATGGCGGCAGCAGGGACAACAACCCGGACTTTGGAGCGGGCAACAACCCGCCCAAGCCCCCACCCTGGCAGGTGCCCAAACCCGACCTCCACCCGGAGCTGTTCACCCCCGTCCAGGACGGCGGACAAGAGGGAAACCAGCAACCCAGCCAAGCGGGCAATCAGCAGGGCAACCAGCAGGGAAACCAGCCGCCAACCCGCCAGGGCAAGGCCGCGAAGAACAAGAAGGTGCCTGCGGGAGCCCCCTCCGGCGCAGCACCCCGGCCGGGCCAGCCACTGCCCGTGGTGGATCCCTTCGCCCGGGAACGCGAACGCGGCGAGGCCGAGGCTGCCAAGAAGAAGAAGCGCTCGCAGCGCCGTACCGTAGTGGTCGGCCTGGGCGTGACAGCGCTGCTGGCCGGAACCATCACCGCGATCGTTGCCAGCAACGAGCAGGAAGCTGACTACGCGCAGGTTTGTTTCAATGAGGAAACCGGCGAGCGCGTTGACGACAACCAGTGTGACAACAGCAGCTCGGCAGGCCGAAGCTCCGGTGTCTACGCCTGGTACTTCTACTCCCGGGGCGCCAGCGTGCCTGCTGTGGGGCAGAACCGCACCGCCTACCCCAGTTACACCAAGAACGTCCCCACAGGAGCCAAGTCCTCCACGGGCTACAGCACCAAGGGCGGCACGGTCAGCCGCGGCGGCTTTGGCAGCAGTTCCAAAAGCGGCGGAAGCTCGGGAGGCTAGGCGTGCGTCGACTGCCCTCCGCGCCCAGGCCGGACTGGAAGCAAAAGATCGAAGAACAGGGCCTGGTATTTTCCACTACCACCATGCCCAATGGCCGGAAGATCGAATACTGGAACGAATCGGCATACTACGAATTCACCGTGGACGAGGTGGAGACCCTCGAGAAAACCGCGGAAGACATGCACATCATGTGCCTGGAAGCTGCCAAGTACCTGGCAACCGGAGCCATGGGCGATCTCGGCATCGGGCAGCAGGCACTGGAGCTGGCCGGTGAGTCCCTCCTGGCTGCCGACGTGGATGTCTACGGTCGTTTCGACTTCATCTACGACGGCAAAGGCGGTCCGGCCAAAATGCTGGAATACAACGCCGATACCCCTACCGGGCTGATCGAGGCCTCCGTGGCCCAGTGGTTCTGGCTCCAGGACGTCTTCCCGGAAAAAGACCAGTGGAACGGTATCCACGAGGCCTTGATCCGGCAATGGAAGAAACTGCAGTTCCGCACCGGCATGAGCACCCTCCATGTTGCGCACTCGGAGGCTGAGGAATCCGGCGAGGACTGGATGACGGCTGCCTATATGCGCGACGTGGCAAGCCAGGGTGGCTGGACCACCATCGGCATCAACATGTCCGACATCGGCTGGGACCCCAACCTGAACCGGTTTGTGGACCTGGATAACTTCATGATCAGCACCATGTTCAAGCTGTACCCATGGGAACTGATGATGAAGGAGCCATTCGGGCAGCGCCTCCTGCAGCGCGCCCACAATCCGCGCTGGGTGGAGCCGGCTTGGAAGATGCTGCTGTCCAACAAGGCGCTGCTGGCTGCCCTGTGGCATCTCTACCCTGACCACGAGAACCTGCTGCCCGCCTACCTTGGCGATCCCGGTCCCCTCAAGGAATGGGTGGCCAAGCCGCTGCACGGACGCGAGGGCGACAACATCCGCATCCACGCCCCGGGCATTGAGATCCAGCAGCCCGGCGGTTACGGACGTGAAGGCTGGTGCTTCCAGCAGTACCACTCCCTGCCTGACTTTGATGGCAACCATCCCGTCCTTGGTCTCTGGGTGGTGGATGGCGAGTCCGTCGGTTGCGGCATCCGCGAATCGGATGGCCCCATTACGGATTACTTCTGCCGCTTTGTCCCCAATACCATTGACGCCCCGGCGCCCATCGCGCCCACTGCTACTTCCTACGGAGCTGCACTATGAGCACTGAAACCTCGACGCCGGGTGGCGGCCCAGCGGGCGGCGACCGTACCGCCGTCGTACCTTCCAAAGGCCTCCACGCCGGGATCCTTGATCTTGGAGACTCCGTCATGCTGGGGCTGGCCTCCACGGCGCCGGTCTATTCCCTGGCGGCTACCCTGGGCCTTATTGTTGCCGTCAACGGCAACTACACCCCGTTGATCCTGATCCTCGGTTTCATCCCGGTCCTGTTCATCGCCTACGCCTTCCGCGAGCTCAACAGTGCCATGCCGGACTGCGGCACCACGTTTTTCTGGGCCCGCAAAGCGTTCGGCCCCTGGGCCGGCTGGCTGGGCGGCTGGGGCGTGGCCCTTGCCGGAATCGTGGTTCTGGCCAACCTGGCGCAAATTGCCGGCAAGTACCTGTGGCTGCTGATCGGTGACGGTTCCCTGGCCGATAACACCTGGCTGGTTACGGCCACCGGGGTGTTGTTCATCGTGTTCATGACGTACGTGAACCATCGCGGCATCCGGCTGGGCGAACACGTCCAGCGCACCCTGACCTACATCCAGTACATTTCGCTGGGCATCTTCGCGGTGGCCATCGTCTTCAGGATCGCCGGTGGCGCCCCTGAAGGACAGGCCTTCGACTTCGAATGGTTCAACCCGGCCGGCGCATTTGCCGATCCCGGCGCCGTAGTCCACGGGGTCCTGCTGGCCCTGTTCATCTATTGGGGCTGGGATACCTGCCTGGCGCTCAATGAAGAGACGGAAAACCCTGCCAAGACGCCCGGCCGTGGCGCTGTTATCTCAGCATCGGTGCTCGTGGCGATCTACGTTTCCGTGGCCCTGCTGGTGATGATGTACGCCACGATCGGTACCGACGGCATTGGCCTGGGCAACGAGGCCAACCAGGACGACGTCTTCCTGGCCATGAAGGACGTCGTGCTGGGCCCGTGGGGCTGGCTGATTGTTGTGGCTGTGCTGGCGTCGGTCCTGTCCTCCACCCAAACCACCATTTTGCCCACCGCGCGCGGAACGTTGTCCATGGGAGTGCACGGTGCGCTGCCGGCCCGTTTTGGCAAAGTCCACGAGCGTTTCATGACCCCGGGCTTCTCCACTCAGGTCATGGGAGCGGTGGCCGTGGTGTACTACGTGGCCATGAGCTTCCTCAGCGAAAACCTGCTGTCCGATTCCATCAGCGCCATCAGCTTGTTCATCGCGTTCTACTACGCCCTGACCGGGTTCTCCTGCGTGTGGTTCTTCCGCTCCACGCTCCGGGACTCTGCCCGCAACCTCTGGTTCCGTGGCATCCTGCCGTTCCTGGGCGCGCTGTCCTTGACCGCGGCGTTCTTCATCTCGGCCGTGCAGATGTGGGACCCCGCTTACGGGGATACGCAGATCTTCGGCATCGGTGGAGCGTTCGTCAGCGGCGTACTGCTGCTGGCTTTGGGCGTGGTGCTGGCCGTTGTCTGCCGCTTCGCTCCGTCCACCCGCGGCTACTTCACCGGCGAGCGTCCCGAGGTTGCGGTGGTCCGCGGCGAGTAGCCGTTGCTCCACGGGCTGCCCCTGCCCGGACATATGGATGGCCCGGACATCATGGATGGCCCGGGCAGCCCGGAGGGCCTGGACATCCTGGACAGCCCGGGCCGCTTTAGACAAGAAGGGCCGGAAACCCGAGCCGCGTGGTTTCCGGCCCTTTCTGCACTCCTCTGCACTCCCTGCCGTGCGATTGCTTCCGGTCCGAAAAGAAAGCAGGCTCAGTGCTCGTTCCCGAAGGCGGGCAGGCTCAGCGTTGCCGAGAGGCCCACTGACGCAGCCGGGTAGGCACATCCGGGACATCCTCGATCCTGACGGCGTGGCGCCGCAGCACCACGAACCAGCACACCAGGATGGCCACGGCACAGAAAACACCGGCACTCGAGGCCATGATCCACAGACCCGGCGTCTGGACATTCAGGTCGGGGGAACCCAAGACGGTGCCGATGGTTTTGGGTGAGAAGAAGAACACCAGTGTTGATACGGCCAGCACGGCACCCATCACTGCGCGTTGGGCCTTGTAGCGGGCGGGCGTCTCCTTGATGGTCCAGGCGAACGCCGGCAGGACAACGGCCATCCAAACCCAGTGGTGGGACCAAGAGACCGGGCTGATGAGCAGCATGGCAAGTGCCGTCGTCGAAATGGCGATAACGCGGGCGCCCTGGGCGCTGGCCGTCCTGACCAGCACCGTCGCCAGGATCACCGTGGCCAGGCTCAATGCCATCCAGGGAAGGTTGACGGCGTCGTGCGGGACACCGAAATGCAGGAGGGCGCCTTTGATCGAAAGGTTGTCCACGTAGCCGGCGCCGCCAATCCTGGAAGTGTCGGGAAGGATTTCCAGCCAGAACTGCAGGGATTCAGCGGGCCTCAGCAGCCAGCCGAGCAACACCGTGCCGGCGAAACCCACAGCCATGTTCGCCAACCCGCGCCAGTCCTTGCGCATGAGGAAGTAGAGGCCGAAAACCAAGGGCGTCAGCTTGATGCCCGCGGCGACCCCCACCAGGAAGCCTGTACCCCGGAACCCCCACCCAGTGGAAAGCCTCTTTGGCAGCCGTTTGGACAACCCGCCCAGGAGGTCGATCACCATCATGCCCATAAGGATGATGTTGATCTGTCCGAACGCCAGGGTTTCGCGCCAGGGTCCCAGGAGCAGGACCGCGAGGAACAGGGCGGCGGCAATCCAGCAGCTCTTGGTCGAGGACAGGGCGCTGCGCAGATCGGGTTTGGAAGACCAGTACCGGACGATCGTGACCGCCACCCAGGCAGCCAGAGCCACACCGGCGACGTTGAACACCAGCAGAGCCGACGCTTGTGGCAACCGTGCCAGCAAACCGAAGACCAGTGCGGCGAACGGCGGATACGTGAACGGCAGTTGCGGGCCCCCTGCCGAGGCGACGGTTGGACCGTAAAGGTCCGAAGGAGAGGTTCCTGACTGGTTGAGGATGCTTCCACCGAACCAGTAGACGCTGAAGTCCAGGCCTTGCTTGGCCCAGTCCGCGAGCATCAACCAGACCGGGACAGCCACTGCAATAAGGGGCAGCAGGCGAAGGGCAACAGAGGACCGCGAAGCCCCGGTGCGCGGTGGTGCGGCTTCCGCCTTGGACCTTAAATCGACGTCAGGCAGTGCCATGCAAAATCCCCCAAGTTAACCAAAGCGCAACGGGGGAAGTGTGCTGCCCCCGCCTCCATACTACTGAAGGGGCTCCATGTGCCGGTGGCTTGCCATGACCCACTGCACCGGCCTGCACCCTAGGATGCTGGAATGAGCGATTCAACGACGAACACCTCCGACGTCCTGGCCCTGGACTCACTGCTGACCGAGGACGAGCTGGCTCTTCGTGAAAAAGTCCGTGATTTCACCGCGCAGCGCATCCGTCCGAACATCGCGCGCTGGTACGAGGACGCCCATTTTCCCCGCGAAATCGCCCCGGAGTTGGGCGAGCTCGGCGTCCTGGGCATGCATCTGGAGGGTTACGGCTGCCCGGGCAGGACCGCCGTCGACTATGGCCTGGCCGCCATGGAACTGGAGGCCGGGGATTCGGGGATCCGTACGTTCGTCTCGGTGCAGGGTTCCCTCGCCATGACGGCCATTCATCGGTGGGGCTCCGAGGAACAGAAGGAGCAGTGGCTGCCGCGGATGGCCGCCGGCGAACTGATCGGGTGCTTCGCGCTGACCGAACCCAGCGCGGGCTCCGACCCGTCGTCCATGACCACCTTCGCCCGTGAAACGACTGATGGCTGGGTCTTGGATGGTGCCAAGCGTTGGATCGGGCTCGCCTCGATCGCGGATGTCATGGTGGTCTGGGCGAACACTGGCGAGGGCATTCGGGGCTTCCTTGTGCCCGCCGGAACAGCCGGGGTCGCAGCGACGCCGATCGAACCCAAACTCTCCATGCGGGCTTCGGTTCAATGCGACGTAACGTTCGACGGCGTCGAGCTGGGTCCGGAGGCCATCCTCCCGGGTGCCGCTGGACTTCGCGGACCGTTCACCTGCCTGAACGAGGCCCGTTACGGGATTGCCTGGGGTGCGATGGGGGCTGCCCGCGACTCGTACGAAGCCGCGTTGGAATACGCCGGAACCCGGCTTCAGTTCGGCCGACCGCTGGCTGGCTACCAGCTCACCCAGGAGAAACTGGTGAACATGCTCGTGGAGATCCAGAAGGGCACCATGCTTGCGCTGCACCTGGGCCGCCTGAAGGACGCCGGCCACCTCCAACCCCAGCAGATTTCCCTGGGCAAGTTGAACAACGTCCGCGAGGCCATCAAGATCGCCCGGGAAGCCCGCACTATTCTTGGCGGCAACGGTGTCACGCTCGATTACTCTCCCCTGCGGCACGCCAACAACCTGGAATCCGTGCGGACCTATGAGGGCACGGATGAAGTGCACACCTTGATCCTGGGCCAGCACATCACCGGCATCGGGGCCTTCCGCGGCTGACCCACCGAAGTAAGTGGCAGTTGGGTTCGGTCAGGGTTCGGGAAGGACCACCAGGTTGAAGTAGCCGCGCAAGCCCTTCGCCACGTCTACCTCGTCAGGGGCCAGCAACCACTGGGTCTGGAGCCCGTCCCAGAGTGCGACCAGGGACATGGCAGCTTCATCAGGATCAACTCCGGGACGGAGCCTGCCCTCGGCGGCGAGTTCGGCAAAGCGGAGCGCGTAACTCTTGCGCAGGCGGTCGAACCGTTCGGTGAAGTACACCCGCCCGGGGTGGGAATCGGTGACGGACTCCGCGCAGAGGACGATGTAGAGCTCCACCACGCCCGGAATGTTTTCGTTGAAGAGCGCCGTTCGGATGACCGAGTCAACCAGGCCCTCTTCCATGTCGTCGGGGAAAGCGTCGCCGGTGATTTCATCGCGGCGCTCAAGGACTGCCATCAGCAGATCGCGTTTTGACGGGAAATAGTGCAGCAGGCTGGTTTGGCTCAGACCCACCTTGTCAGCGACATCCTGCAACGATCCGCCACGATACCCGTGGGCAGAAAACACCTCGTGGGCAGCGTCCAGGATGGTGCGGCGCCGTTCTTCGGATTTTGCGTAGGGGCCCCGCCGCGCTGCGCGGCCCACGTCCTTTGTGGTCATGGCTAGCCAGTGTACATGCGTGTTACGGGTCAAAAATGAAATTCGAGTAACTACTCGAATTTTCTGTTACCGTGGTCACACTTGCCGCGGCGGGACCCTCGGATCCAGGCCTGCGTCATCGTCAACCTGACACGAAGAGGTGAAGGCTCATGACCCCATTCACGCGAAGACAACTCCTGGGCGCAGGCCTGGGCACAGCAGCCATGGGCCTGCTGGCCGGATGCGCAACTCCTGGAACGCAGTCCGTCAACGCCGCGCCCACCATCCCCGCAGCAGGAGAGCCCGTCCGGCTCACCTACTGGGCCTGGCTCAAGGATTTCCAAAAGGTCGCCGACGTCTGGAACGCTGCGCATTCGAACATCCAGGTGGATGTGGTGTGGATCCCCGGCGGCAACTCCGGCGGATACCAGAAGCTTTACTCTGCCCTGGCAGCAGGGGGCGGGCCTGATCTTGCGCAAATTGAGTTCCGGTCCATCCCCGAGTTCATGCTGGTCAATGGCCTGGTGGATATCTCCCGCTACGGCGCCAACGAACACGCCCACCTCTACGACCCCACCTTGTGGAAGCAGGTCAGCTACACCGGAGGCGTCTATGGCATCCCCCAGGACGCCGGCCCCATGGGCATGTTCTACCAGCCGGCCATCCTGGACAAGGTAGGCGGCAGCAACCCGAAAACCTGGGACGAGTGGGCCGCGTTGGCCGCTGAACTTCGTTCCGTGGACAGCTACCTGGACTGCTTTCCCATCAGTGACGCCTCCCCGTTTGCTTCCTTCGCCGGACAGGCCGGCGCGCAGTGGCTGCGCCCGGAGGAGGACGGGTGGGTCATCAACATGACCGATGAGGCGACGCTCAACACGGCGCGCTTCTTCGATAAAGCGATCGACGCCGACCTCGTCACTACCGCGTACGGCGCCTTCTCACCGGGCTGGTTCGCGGCCGCGGCCAAGGGTGGCATTGCCTCTACCATCACCGGCAGCTGGGGCGATGCCCTGGTCCAGGGAGTCAGTGGTTCCGAAGGAAAGTGGCGGGCCGCCCCGATGCCCACGTGGGGCGATACGGGCTTCGGCTCAAGTTACCTCGGCGGTTCCACGGCGGCGGTCCTGGCCAACAGCAAGCACCCCAAGGAAGCACTTGAGTTCGCGGTGTGGCTGACCACGTCCAAGGAAGGCATCGACGCCCAGATCAAGAACAGCGGCATTGGTTGGTCCCCCAACCCCGACTTCATCGGTACCGATCGCCAACAGCCCTCGGCGTTCTTCGGTGGCCAACGCTACAACGAGGAAGTATTCGTCCCCGCCACCAAGCAGCAGAACCCGGACTGGTCCTGGTGGCCGGTCACCCAGCAATCCTTCAACATCCTGAGCGACGGTTTCCGCAAGAAGGCGTTTGGGACGTCCTTGGTGGATTCCGTTGCCGCTTCCGAGCAGCAGATCATCAGCGTTTTCAAGAACAAGGGCCTCACCATCCGGAAGGAAACGGCATGACGACCACCCGCACCTCACCTAACGTGCAGCGTCCCGCCACCGCAAACCGCTCAGGCAAACAAATCAAACAGGCCGGCAAGCGGAACGGCGCCGCCGCCCGGGCTCCCTGGGTGCTGCTGGCACCATTCCTGGCCCTCTTCGTCCTCACGTTCCTGCTGCCCATCGTGGTGGCCATCATGTCCAGTTTCACCAAAGTGACCCGTAGCGGGCTCTTCGGCGAAGCAGGCGTGAGCAGTGAGTTTGCCGGTTTCAGCAACTACGCCCAGGCCCTGGCTGACGGCAGCTTTGTTGCCTCAATTGGCAGGATGCTCCTGTTCGGCGTGGTGCAGGTGCCGGTCATGATCGTCCTGTGCACCGCGTTGGCCCTTATGCTCGAGTCGGCCTCGGCAAAATGGCCCGGATTCTTCCGTGCCGCCTACTTCCTGCCCTACGGCGTCCCCGGTGTCATCGCGACCATCCTGTGGTCCTTCCTGTATGTCCCCGGCCTCAGCCCCCTGTTCGATGCCGCCAAAGTGGTGGGCCTGACTCCCGATTTCCTCGGTGCGAACAGCGTGCTGTGGTCCATCGCCAACATCGTCACGTGGAGCTACACGGGCTACAACATGCTGATCATCGTGGCGCAGCTGAAGGCCATTCCGGTGGAACTCTATGAGGCAGCCAAGGTGGACGGTGCTTCCACCTGGCGCGTGGCGCGCAGCATCCAGCTGCCCCTCATTCGTCCCGCGCTCATGCTCACCACAGTGTTCTCCATCATCGGAACCCTGCAGCTCTTCGCGGAGGCACAGGTACTCAAGACTGTGGCTCCGGCCATCGACAGCCAGTACACGCCTAACCTCAGTGCCTACACCACGGCCTTTGCCTACAACGACTACAACGTCGCCGCAGCCCAGTCGGTCATCATCGCCGTGGCCGCCTTTGCCCTGTCCTTCGCCTTCCTCGCACTGACGAACAGGAAGTCCTCATGACCGCCACCGCCACGAAGCCCACCTCCACCGCCGTCCGCAGCAAACCTTCCGCCGGCCCGGACCGCTCAGCCGGACGACGCCGGTCATCGACCATCATTGTCACTTCACTTCTGGTGGTGGTGGCCTTGTACTTCCTCATTCCCGTGTACTGGGTCTTCGTGGCCTCCACGAAGTCCACGGCCGATCTCTTCTCCACCAACGGTTTCTGGTTCGCCCCGACGTTCTCCCTGTGGGAGAACATAGGCCGCGTGGTCAGCTACGACAACGGCATCTTTGGCCGCTGGTTCCTGAACTCCGCGATCTACGCGGGCGTCGGAGCACTCCTGGCCACCTATTTTGCTGCCGCTGGTGGCTACGCGCTGGCCAAGTACCAGTTCCGGGGACGGAACCTGGTGTTCGGCACCATCCTGGGCGGCGTGCTGGTGCCCGGCACGGCCACTGCCTTGCCGCTCTTCCTGCTGTTCAGCCAGATGGGCCTGGCCAACACCTACTGGAGTGTCCTGCTGCCCTCGCTGGTCTCCCCCTTCGGCCTGTTCCTGTGCAGGATCTATGCCCAGGCCACCGTGGATACTTCGTTGATCGAGGCGGCCCGGATCGACGGCGCCGGAGAACTCCGGATTTTCCACACCATCGGGCTCAAGGTACTGACCCCCGCCTTGGTCACCGTGTTCCTGTTCCAGTTGGTGGGCATTTGGAACAACTACTTCCTTCCCCTGGTCATGTTGTCCGACTCTGAGCTCTACCCCATCACGCTCGGACTGAACAACTGGCTGAGTCAGGTTGACCGTTTGCCTGAATTCTATGAACTGACCACCGGCGGAGTGCTGCTCTCCATCATTCCCCTCAGCATCGCCATGATCGTCCTGCAGCGCTTCTGGCGCGGTGGGCTGACAGAAGGAGCCGTCAAGTAATGATCCCGTCACCCGAGGTCCACTACATCACCGATACCGGTCCGGGTACCGGGAACAGGGTCCCGGCCCGCTCCTGGCTGCACACTGACGCCCCCACCCTGTCCCTCAACGGCCAGTGGCGGTTCCGGCTTCTCCCCGGGGCTCCCGGCACAGCAGGCGGCCGCGGCGTCCTTCCCCCGGGCGAGACCATCGAAGGAGTCGGCAAGGAAACCCTGGACGACTCCGGCTGGGACCGGATCCCTGTTCCCGCGCACTGGGTACTGGAGGGCGAGGGTGCTTACGGACGCCCGATCTACACAAACGTGCAGTTCCCCTTCCCCACCAATGCCCCGCACGTCCCGGATGAGAACCCGACAGGTGACTACCGCCGCTCGTTCGAAGTGCCGGAAGGCTGGAACAACGCCCACAAGACGGTGCTGCGTTTTGACGGCGTCGAATCCCGTTACAAGGTGTGGCTCAATGGCATCGAAGTCGGTGTAGGCACCGGCAGCAGGCTGGCCCAGGAATTCGATGTGACCGGGGCCCTTCGCACCGGGCATAACGTGATTGCGGTCCGCGTCCACCAATGGTCGGCATCGAGCTACGTTGAGGACCAGGACCAGTGGTGGATGCCCGGTATCTTCCGCGACGTCACACTCCAGGTCCGCCCCAACAATGGCATCGACGACGTCTGGCTCCGGACCTCCTACACCGCGGGTGCCGGGGTCATCGACCCGGAGATCACTGCGGACGATGTCAGCTACCCGGTCCGGCTGTCCGTTCCGGAACTGGACGTCGACGTCGTCTGGAACTCCCCGGCCGACGTCGCCCCGGTGGCGATCACCGCCGTCGAACCTTGGTCCGCCGAGGTTCCGCGCCTCTATAACGCAACCGTGCAAAGCGAGGGTGAGACCATCTCGCTTCGGCTCGGCTTCCGCACAGTGGAGATCAAGGGTGACCGGTTCCTGGTGAATGGACGGCGTGTGGTGTTCCACGGGGTGAACCGCCATGAAACCCATCCCGACCGCGGCCGCGTGTTTGACGAAGACTTTGCCCGTGCCGACCTCGCCCTGATGAAGCAGTTCAATGTCAATGCGATCCGCACCAGCCACTACCCACCGCACCCGCGCTTGCTGGACATCGCCGACGAGATGGGATTCTGGGTGATCCTCGAATGCGACCTGGAGACGCACGGCTTTGAACGGCATGGCTGGGTGGGCAATCCCAGCGACGATCCGGCGTGGCGTGAGGCGTATGTGGACCGGATGGAACGCACGGTGGAGCGGGACAAGAACCACCCCTCAATCATCATGTGGTCCTTGGGCAACGAGTCCGGGACCGGCGCCAACCTGGCAGCGATGTCCGCGTGGGCCCATGCCCGGGACACCGGCAGGCCCGTCCACTACGAAGGTGACTACACCGGTGCGTACACGGACGTTTACTCGCGGATGTACTCTTCGGTTCCTGAAACTGAGGCGATCGGCCGCGATGACTCCCGATCACTCCTGCTCGGGTGTTCCGCGGCGGAGTCCGCCCGGCAGCGTACCAAACCGTTCATCCTGTGCGAGTACGTCCATGCCATGGGAAACGGTCCGGGCGCGATCGACCAGTACGAGGACCTGGTGGACCGCTTCCCGCGGCTTCATGGCGGGTTCGTATGGGAATGGCGTGATCACGGCATCCGCACCACCACGGCCGATGGCACTGAATTCTTCGCCTACGGCGGGGACTTCGGCGAGGTTGTCCACGACGGCAACTTCGTCATGGACGGCATGGTCCTCTCCGATTCGACGCCCAGCCCTGGGCTCTTCGAGTACAAGCAGATCGTCGCTCCCCTGCGGTTGGGCTTCTCCACGGAAGCGTCCGACGCCGGTACCCGCCGTTTCGTCTCCGTCGCCAACCTGCGGCATACGGCAGATGCATCGGACGTGGTCCTGCGTTGGCGCACTGAGCTGGATGGTGTCCGGCTTGATTCCGGCGAACTGGACGTCCTCACACAGGAAGGCGGCCAGCTTGCTGCGGGAAGCACTGCACGGATTGAGCTCCCGGATTTCGCTGCCGTGGAAGCGGGTGAGTACTGGCTGACTGTGGAGGCTGTCCTCCGCAAGGACACAGGCTGGGCTGAGGCCGGGCACGTCGTGTCGGCGGCGCAGCTGGAGATGACCGAAGCCCCTGCAGCATTGAGGGTTCCGCGTCCCGGGACATCCGCGGCGCGTGCGGACGTAGACGTGGAAGGGACCGTTTCCTTGGGCCCGGCCGTCTTCGAGGCGGGCCGGCTGGCCTCCCTCGCAGGGCTGCCCGTCTCCGGACCACGGCTGGAACTGTGGCGTGCCCCTACGGACAACGACGCCGGCGCCGGCCGCGGGAGCTACGACCACGCCGATCCGTGGCTCAACAACGGAAACGGCACTGCTGCCCCATCCATGGAAACGGTCTGGCGTGCTGCCGGCCTGGACCGGCTCACGGCAAGGGTGGAGAAGGTTTCAGCCGACGGATCCGAGGTGGTGGTCCAGACCCGCTACGCCGCCGCCGATGCTTCCCAATGGGTCACGGTCGAGGAAAACTGGCAGCTCTCCGGCGGGGAACTGTTCCTGCGCGTGGACATCGTCCCCAGCACTGGCTGGGACATCATTTGGCCTCGCGTCGGGCTCCGGTTTGAACTTCCTGCATCCGTTGACGGGGCATCCTGGTTCGGCGCGGGACCTCGGGAATCGTACCCCGACAGCATGCATGCCACGCTGGTGGGACGGTACTCGGCGGGCATTGACGAGCTCACGGTGCCGTACGCCAAACCGCAGGAATCGGGACACCGCAGTGCTGTCCGGTCGGTTGACCTGCAGCAGGCAGGTTCCCCGTGGCTGAAACTCGACGCCGTCCCGGACTCCCGCGGCCGCTTGCCCGGTTTTACGCTCACCAGGCACACTGCGCAGGAAGTCTCAGCGGCGGGTCACCCGCACGAGTTGCCGGCAAGCCACCACAGCTACCTCTACCTTGATGCTGCCCAGCACGGCCTTGGGTCCAGGGCTTGCGGGCCGGATGTGTGGCCGGACTACGCGTTGCGTCCGGAAGCGCGGACCTTGACGTTCCGTATCGCTGAGGCGGGCTGAAACCCCCCGTTGTGAGGCCCGCTCTGCATGGTTTATCGAGCGAATAGCGCGCAGAGCGGGCCTCACAACTGCATTCGGGCACCGGGCAGGTCAGGCAACCGCGGCGGGTCAGGCAACCGAGGATCCAGGCAGGTCAGGCAACCGCGGCGGGTTCCTTCTTCACCGCGTCCTTCCGGATGGTGGCACTGATAACCGCGGCCACGGTGCACATGGCAGCTGCTCCCATCCAGGCGTAGTTGTAGTGCCCGGTGGCATCCCTGATGAAGCCGGCCATCAAGGCGGCCACGGCTGCACCGAGTTGGTGGGCGGCGAACACCCAACCAAAAACAACCGAGCCGTCCGCGCCGAACACCGAGCGGCAGATCGCAGCGGTGGGAGGCACAGTGGCCACCCAATCGAGCCCATAAACCACCACGAAGATGATCATGCTCGGCTCAACAGAGGAGCCCAGGAGCAGCGGCAACACCAGCAGCCCGATCCCGCGGAACTGGTAGTACACCGCCAGCAGGATCTTGGGATTGAAGCGATCGGTCAGCCACCCTGAGGCGATGGTCCCCACGATGTCGAAAATCCCGACGACGGCCAACAAACCGGCAGCAGTGGTCTCGGGCATGCCGTGATCGTGCGCCGAAGGGATGAAGTGCGTGCCGATCAGTCCGTTGGTGGTTGCTCCGCAGATAGCGAACCCGGCAGCCAGAGCCCAGAAAGTGCGCACCTTGCTGGCCCGCTTCAGGACTTGCAGGGCCCGGACGGCGGCATTGGCGGAGTCCTTCGGCGGGACAAGTGCAGGCGACTCGGCAATAGCGGCCGGCGTGCCAGCCAGCACCGGGGCGGGCGTTCCGGCCGGCGCCGGGGTGGATCCGGCGTCATTGTCTCCGCCCCCGGCTTTGCTCAAGCCGGGTTCCTCCGCCCCGTACGGCAGGACCCCGACGTCGGCGGGTGAGTTACGCAGCCACCGCAGCACCAGCGGGACCACGGCGAGCGCACCGGCGGCGATGAGCAGCGAGGCTCCCCGCCAGCCCGGGTTCTGGGCCAGCGCAGCGATGAAGGGCAGGAACACCAGCTGCCCGGCGGCACTGCCTGCGGTCAGGATACCGATCACCAGTCCCCTGCTCTTGGCGAACCACGTGTTGGCGATGGTGGCCGCGAACACCAGTGCCATGGAGCCTGTGCCGAGGCCGATCAGCAACCCCCAGGTGAGCAGGATCTGCCAGGACTGGTTCACGAACACCGTGAGCGCAGAGCCCAGACCGATGAGGCACAGCGCCAACGAGGTGACCCGGCGGATGCCGAAGCGCTCCATCAGCGCTGCAGCGAAAGGTGCCGTCAGCCCGAAGAGGACCAGGTTGATGCTGACCGCCAGCGACAACACCGTGGTGGACCAGCCGAATTCCTCCTGCAGCGGGACCATCAGCACGCCCGGCGCTGCACGGAAACCCGCAGCTCCCACCAAAGCGAGGAATGCCACTGCGGCCACGAACCAGGCCGGGTGGAGCCGGCGGCGCTTGCTGGTGGATGCCTTCTTTTCCGGCGGTGCCCCGGTGACGTCGGGAGCTGTCATGCGGGGATCTCCGTTTCAGGGGAATCGCTCGTGTGGTTTTCTTGTGGTGCCACGGCCAGTGGCAAGGGATGGTTGCTGCGCTTGAAGCTGTGCCAGCTGGTGTTGGCTGCAGTCAGGTGGATACCACAGTGGGTGCACGTGTCAGCTGACGTTGTTGCCTCCCCGCAGTCGGTGTGGATGACCTTCATGTGCGGCCCATCATGGGGTGCGTCCAGATTCTTCCCGGCCCAGATGATAATGGCGTTCAGGACGGGCAGGGCGTCCTCGCCCTTGGGCGTGAGGACATATTCCTGCCGGGTGCGGGTGCCGTCGTGATAAGGGCGCTGGGCCAGCAGGCCTGACTCGACAAGCCAGCCGAGCCTCTTGCTCAGGACGTTGTCTGCAACCTCCAGCTGTTGCTTGATGGCCTCGTACCGGCCGTTGCCCAAGAAGATCTCACGCAGGACCAGGCTTCCCCAGGGGTCGCCAAGGACATCGAGGCCACGGGCCAGGCTGCACGGGCGTGCTGACCAGTCAGAACGAAGAGGCATGAGCCCAAAGTAGCTGACTTCTCTCAAGAAAGCCAAGGCATCCAGCGCCCCTCCCGAATGTGACGTACGCGACACACCCCGCCGGTTTGCTCCGCTTTCACCTCGGGTTCACCAGCGCTGATTAGGCTGGCCCGGTCACCTCTGACCACGAAAGGCACCCCTGAATGTCCTCGAACAACCCTGAAATGGTTAATCGTTCAACCGATGCGTCCGGACTCTCCCGCCGCGGCTTCCTCGGCACCGCAGCTGCCGCGACGGCGCTCGCAGCCACCGGTTCCCTCCTGCCGCCATCGGTCCAAGCTGCCATGGCCAAACCAACCCCGCCGGGGAGCCTCCAGTCCATCAAGCACGTCATCATCCTGATGCAGGAGAACCGCTCCTTTGATCACTACTTCGGCTCGTTGCGTGGCGTGCGCGGCTATGGGGACCAAGCCGTCACCCGGCTGCGCAGCGGCAAGTCCATGTTCGAACAGCCACGTGCCACCGGCGGGGACGTGCTGCCCTTTTCCCTGCGGAAGGCCGCCGAACTCGCCGGCAGGCCCGGTACGGACATCCAGTACCTGGGCGATCTGGACCACTCCTTCAACGGAACCACGACGGCGTGGAACAACGGCTGGTGCGATCAGTGGGTTCCAGCCAAGAGCGCTTCCACCATGACGTTCTACGAACGCCAGGACATTCCACTGCAATACGAGCTCGCCGACACCTTCACCATCTGCGATGCCTACCACTGCTCCGTCAACGGCTCCACCAACCCCAACCGCAACTTCCTCTGGAGCGGCACCACGGGCACTGAGCCAGGCAGCTCCAAACGAGCCGTCACCAATGCGGCCTACGGCTACGACCACGGTGGCTATGACTGGACCACCTACCCCGAACGCCTTGAGCAGCAAGGGGTCGGGTGGAAGATCTACCAGGATTGGGACAATTTCACGGACAACGCGGTCGAGTACTTCCAGACCTTCAAGGCAATCGGCCGAAAGATGCTTGCCCAGGTGGACGGAAACCTTCGCACCACCGAGGAGTTCTATGACCGGCTCCAGGACAAAACACCCGCCGAGCAGGACCGGCTCCTCGCGCAATTGGAGAAGGGCCGCGCCGCCCTCACGGATGCCGAGCGCGCACTGTTCGACAAAGCCATGTGGCGTGGCCGTCCCAACACCCTTCTGGAACGCCTCGGCGCGGACATTTCCGGTGGAACCTTGCCTCAGGTCAGCTGGCTGGTGCCCTCGGCAGCCGATTCCGAGCACCCGGGTGCTTCCACTCCTGTGGGCAGCGCAAACTTTGTGTACCGCCTGCTGGACATCGTGGCCAGCAACCCGGACACCTGGGACAGCACGGCAATTTTCCTGAACTTCGACGAAAACGACGGCTACTTTGACCACGTCCCGCCGCCCGTCCAGCCGCGACCGGCGTCGGGCGAGTCCACGGACTGGACCACCGCCCGGCCCATCGGATTGGGACCCCGCGTACCCATGACCGTGGTTTCGCCGTGGACCGTTGGCGGTTACGTCAGTTCTGAAATCTTCGACCACACCTCGGTGCTCCGCTTCCTGGAACGCTGGACCGGCGTTGCGGAACCGAATATCTCGCGCTGGCGCCGCGAGGTCTGCGGTGACCTGACCGGCGTTTTCAACTTCACGTCCCCGGGCACTCCTCCAGTTCTTGAGCACCCAGCGGGAGTGCCTGCCAAGATCAGCCGCTGGCGCCCGAATCCCCCTTCCGAGCAGGTAGCCCCCGTCCAGGAAACGGGCAGCCGCCCGGCCCGCCCGCTCCCCTACCGGCCCCGGATTTCGGCCACCGTCCAGACCGGAGGCCTGGCCCTGGCCCTGACCAACCAGGGAACCCGCTCCACCCACTTCACGGTGTACGGCTACGCCGGCGAGGTCACAGAACCCCGGCACGTGGACGTGCTTGGAAGCCAGAAGGTGGAACTCCCCGTCACCGCCGGCGCGTTCGACGTCGTCGTCACCGGCCCCAACCGGTACCAGTACGAACTGAAAGGCACGACGGCGGGCGCCGCGTCCGGCGTCGACGTCACCGTGACCGGTCGCCGCGGCAGGAAAGCCGTGGAACTGGAGCTGGGCAACAACGGGACGGTACCGGTGACCGTGAAGGTGGAATCCCTTCAGTACGCCGAGGACCACCAAACCGTGAAGCTCAAGCCCGGACAATCCAGGAAGATTGGCTGGGACACCGTGGAGGGTTGGTACGACCTCCAGCTCACCTCGGCCGATGACGCCTCGTTCAGGAGGCGCCTGACCGGGCGTGAGGAAGACGGCCGGGACGGCATCTCAGGCTAGGGGCTCCAACCGCTCCGGCCCTTGTTCGCCGCGCAAACTGCGCATTTTGCCCCCGGGTGGGGCGGGCGGACAGGGGCCGGATGCAGGGCTAGGCTACGGACTTTCGCGTCCGCGAGGGATGATATGCCACAGCCCAATAGACCAGCATGGCAATTCCGCACACCACACCCAGGCTGGAAATCATGAGCTGCCATTGAGTCTGCGGGTCCTTGCCCCACTCGGCAGCGCCCGCCCATACGGCAAGATTCTTGGGCGTCATGAAGAAAGCCACCGTGGAGCACGCCACGATCACCCATCCGGCGGTGCGCATCCGGCCCGATCGTGACGGTACCCGGTGCATGGCGAAAGCCATGCTGGGCAGGGCGACAGCAACCCAGACCCAGTGGTGGGACCAGGAGACAGGGCTGATCAGGAGCATCAAAATGGCGGTTGCCGATACTGCAATGAAGTTCTCCTCAGCGTCCACCGCCCACTTGATGATGAGGCCGGCAAGGACCACCAGCCCGAGGGACAGGACCATCCACACCACGTTGGTGAGGGAAGAGTCCGGCATTCCAAAGTGCAGCAGGAGTCCCTTGACCGAAAGGTTGTCAACGTACGCCGGTCCGCCAATACGGCCGGTGTCGGGCAGGATCTTGGTCCAGAAGTCCACGGAGGCCTGGGGCAGCACAGCCCAGGCGAGGGCGATGGAGCCAAAGAAACCCGCAGCCATCCACCCCAGCGCCTTGAAGTCGCGGCGCACCAGGAAATACAGGCCAAAGGCCAAAGGAGTCAGCTTCACCCCTGCCGCCAGGCCAATCAACAAGCCTGCGGGCCACCGGATTTCACCTGCGCGGACCTTGCCGTGGAGGGCGAAATCAGCCAGGATCACGCCCATCAGGATGATATTGATCTGCCCGAAGACAAAAGTATCCCGCCAAGGTCCCAACAGCAGGATGGCACCTGCCCCCACCAAAGCCGTGGTCCGGAAGCGGTAGTCGGCAAACGCCTCACGCCAGGTCTTCAAGCCGAAATAGTGCCGCGCCAGCCAGGCGGCAACCACGGCGGCGCCCACCAAGGCAGCAAGGATGAACACCATGCTGCCCCCAAAGAAGCCCATTGCCGCCAACACCGTAAAGAGCAACGCTGCGAACGGCGGATAGGTGAACGGCAGCCCCTCCCGGAACGCGTAAAGGTCGCCGCCTTCCAGGACCTTGCCACCGCCGTAAAAGTAGACCTCGAAGTCATTCAGCGCAGGCTCGTAGTCCGTATAGAGGAACCACACAGCCACGGCGAGGGTCAGGGCACCGGCCACAGTGAGGATCCAGCCCCGCTGCGTGGTGGAAGCCACCGTTTGTGAAGGAGAAGCCACAGTGTCAGCCGTTGCTGATCTTGGCAAAGGCCTGTTCAAGGTCAGCGATCAGGTCCTCGGCTTCCTCGATCCCGCAGGACAGGCGCAGGAGATTGACGGGTACGGCCAACTCGGTGCCCTTCACCGAGGCGTGGGTCATCTCCGACGGGTAGTTCATCAGGGACTCGATGCCGCCCAGGGACTCGGCCAGCGTGAATACCGAGGTTGATTCGGCCACCGTGCGTGCCGCTGCCTCGCCGCCCTTGAACTGCACGGAGACCATGCCGCCGAACTTCTTCATCTGCTTGGCAGCGAGCTCGTGGCCGGGGTGGTCAGGCAGTCCCGGGTAGAGCACTGCTTCCACCTCGGGGCGCTGCAGCAGCCACTCGGCCACTGCCTGGCCGTTATCGCTGTGGCGGTCCATGCGAACGCCCAAAGTCTTCAGCCCACGGGTGGTGAGAAACGCATCCATGGGACCCGAGACCGCGCCCACGGCGAACTGGATAAAACCGATCTTCTCCGCGAGCCCGGCGTCCTTGACCACAACGGCACCGCCCACCACGTCGGAGTGGCCGCCGATGTACTTGGTGGTGGAGTGGACCACCACGTCAGCACCCAAGGCGAGCGGGGTCTGCAGGTAGGGAGACGCGAAGGTGTTGTCGACGACCAGGAGGGCACCGGCGTCGTGCGCTACAGCGGCGAGGGCCTCAATGTCGGTGATCTTCATCATCGGGTTGGACGGCGTCTCCACCCAGACGATCCGGGTGTTGTTCGCGGCGACGGCTGCCGCCACGGCGTCGAGGTCCGACATGTCCACGGGGGTGTTGCCGATACCCCAGTCGCCCAGGACCCGGTTGATCAGGCGGTAGGTGCCACCGTAGGCGTCGTTACCCAGGACGATGTGGTCACCGGGGCGGGCGACTGCACGGATCAATGAGTCCTCGGCGGCCAAGCCGGAGCCGAAGGAAAAAGCTGCGGTACCACCTTCGAGGGCGGCCAGCTGCTCCTGGAGTGCGTCGCGGGTGGGGTTGCCGCCGCGGCCGTACTCGTAACCGGAACGCAAATTGCCGATCCCGTCCTGGGCATAAGTGGAACTGAAGTGCAGCGGAGGCACCACAGCACCGGTCCTGGGCTCGAAGGCCTGTCCGGCGTGGACGGCGCGCGTGTTGAACCCGGCGTTGTTGGTGGCAGACATGGAAGCTCCTCGTGGTTCGTGGGACGGATGGTTCACGGCGCCGGCTGGGACCGGACGCCTTGGCGTGGGTTGCGCCTAGTTGCTCAGGTAGGCCAGGAGGTCATGGCGGGTCAGGATGCCCACCGGGGCACCCGCGAACGTCACCATGACGGTATCGACGTCGGACAGCAGCTCGCGCGCGGCCGAAATGGTTTCCAGGGAGCCGATCACCGGAAGGCGCGCGCCCATGTGTTCGGAGATCTTGTCCATCAGCTTCGCTTCGCCGCGGAACAGTTTGCTGGTGAGGCTGCGTTCATCCACGGCCCCCAGGACCTCACCCATGACCACCGGCGGTTCCTGTGACAGGACCGGGATGTGGGAGACACCGAACTCGTTCATGATGTTGATGACGTCACGGACGGACTCGTTGGGGTGGATGTGGACGAGGTCGGGCATTTCGCCCGTCTTGGACTTGAGGACCTCCCCCACCGAGGACTCTTCCCCGCCGGAGAGGAAGCCGTAGGAGCGCATCCACTGGTCGTTGAAGATCTTGGCCAGGTAGCCGCGGCCGGAATCCGGCAGGATCACCACTACAACAGCGGACTCGTCCAGGTCCTTGGCGGCCTGCAGTGCTGCTACGACGGCCATGCCGGAGGAACCGCCAACCAACAGGCCCTCTTCCCGGGCAAGGCGGCGGGTCATGGAGAACGAGTCGGCATCGGAAACTGCGATCACATCATCGGCAACGGAGGGATCGTAGTTGGCGGGCCACATGTCCTCGCCCACGCCCTCCACAAAGTAGGGCCGGCCGGTGCCGCCGGAGTAGACCGAACCTTCCGGATCCGCGCCGATGATCCTGACCGGGCCGCCGTCGGACTCCGCACGGTCAGCGGAGACTTCCTTGAGGTAGCGGCCAGTGCCGGTGATGGTGCCGCCGGTTCCGGCGCCGATGACCACGTGCGTGACCCGGCCGTCAGTGTCCTGCCAGATTTCCGGGCCCGTGGACTCGTAGTGGCTGCCGGGGGCGGCAGGGTTGGAGAATTGGTCAGGTTTGAAAGCCCCGGGGATTTCGCTGACCAGGCGGTCTGAAACGCCGTAGTAGCTTTGCGGGCTGTCCGGAGCCACTGCCGTGGGCGTCACCACGACCTCGGCGCCGTACGCCTGCAGGACGGCGCGTTTGTCCTCGCCCACCTTGTCAGGCACCACGAAAATGCACTTGTAGCCTTTTTGCTGGGCTACCAGCGCCAAGCCCACTCCAGTGTTTCCCGACGTCGGCTCAACTATGGTTCCGCCCGGCTGGAGCCGGCCGTCCTTTTCCGCATCCTCGATCATCTTCACGGCGATCCGGTCCTTGATGGATCCGCCGGGATTGACGTACTCGAGCTTCACCAGGACGGTGGCTTTGATGCCCTCCGTAACGTGGTTGAGTTTGATGAGGGGCGTATTGCCGATGAGGTCCAACACGGACTGGGCGTACTTCATAAGTACAAAGTTACCGCCTGCCCGGTGCCCGGCTTGCTTTCGCCCCGTTGGCTAGGTGCCTGCGGACGTGTCGGTCTGCCACACACCCAGGACATTGCCCTCAGTGTCCTTGAAGTAGGCATACCAGCCCATGGTGGGCACCGCGCCCTTGGCTTGGACCACGGTGCCGCCGGCTGATTCCACGTGTGCCAGCGCTGCATCGATGTCCTCAACGTCGATGGTCAGGATCGGGGTCTTAAGCGCGTCCGTCCGGGGAAAGAGTGCCCCGTTGATGGCCCCCGGCTCCGTTGGCGTACCTGTTTGTTCATCGGAGGGCGCCGTAATGGCGATCGTGTAGTCCATCCCCTGCATCGGGCTCAGGTTCCAGCCGAAGGCACTTTGGTAGAAGGTGTTTGCCCGGTCTGTGTTGTCGGTAGGAATCTCGAAGTGCACTATAGCGGCCATGGTTCGCGCTCCTTGTACCTGGTTTTTCATGGCGTATGGCGCGGCCCACCCACGCCACACCAGGGAGTCTAGACCCGGGCGGATGCCTGCCGTAAGGGGTCCGGACAGCAGATTGTCAGCCGGACGTGGGACCATAAAAACATGACCATCGCAGACGCCCCGCCCGTTGTTGCGGCCGCGGCGGACGCGGCCGTCAGGTGGCATCCGGGCGGCGCCTTCCGCTTGGACCAGACCATGTTTCCGCTCATGCGGGGCAACGGGGACCCGTCCTTCGCCGCGCAGTCCAACGGCTTCTGGATGGCGTTCACCGCGGATTCCGGGCCGGTCTCGCTGAGGTTGTCGGCAGGCGGATTGGGTGACGAATGCTTCGTGGACGCCCAAGCGTGGGGCCCTGGGGCCGGCGACGCCATTGCGGGGGTGCCCAGGCTTTTGGGCGCCCACGACGATTGGTCTCCGTTTGATGAGCCCGCTTTCCACGCCACGCTCCCCCGCCTGGTCACAGAAGCACGACGCCGGAACCTGGCTTTGCGGCTGCCCTCCACCGGGCGCATGGTTGACTCCCTGGTGCCCACCATTTTGGAGCAAAAGGTCACCACGCTGGAGGCACGTCGTGGATACCGCTACCTGATGCACCGGTACGGAACCCCTGCCCCCGGCAAGGTTCCCGCGGGGTTGCTGGTGCCTCCCACTGCCCGGCAGTGGCTGGCAGTTCCGTCATGGGAGTGGCACAAGGCCGGGGTTGGGCCACAGCGTTCGGCCACGGTGATGCGGGCGCTGCAGTCCGCCGTCGCACTTGAACGGCTGGCAGGCCTTGATCCGGCGCAGGCGAGCGCCGGGATGCAGACGATTCCGGGGATCGGCATCTGGACGGCGTCCGAGGTAGTCCAGCGGACACATGGCTGCCCGGATTCGATTTCCGTGGGTGATTACCACTTGGCCTCCTACGTGGGCTACGCACTGACGGGTCGGAAGACCGACGACGCGGGCATGTTGGAACTCCTGGAGCCCTGGCGGGGACAGAGGCAGAGGCTGGTCCGCATGCTGTACCTCAGTGGGTTCCGCAAACCCACCTTCGGGCCACGGATGACGGTTCAGGATCACCGGCGCCACTAAGAGCGTTGCTTAGAGGTGCAGGCGGGATACCGCTTCCTGACGCATGTCCACCTTCCGGACCTTGCCGGAGACTGTCATGGGAAAGCTCTCACGCACGTCCACGTAGCGGGGGATCTTGTAATGGGCCAGTTTCCCCCGGCAGTACGCGGCCAGGTCCTCGGGCGTGAGCGGGGCGGCCCCGGGTTTGAGGATGATGCATGCCATGAGTTCCTCGCCATACTTTGCGTCAGGCACCCCAATCACCTGCACATCCTGGATATCCGGGTGCAGATACAGGAATTCCTCGATCTCCCGCGGGTAGATGTTCTCCCCGCCGCGGATCACCATGTCCTTGATGCGCCCCTCGATCACCAGGTAGCCGTCCGTGTCCATGCGGGCGAGGTCACCGGTGTGCATCCATCCTTCCGCGTCAATGGCTTCGGAAGTTTTCTCCGGCTGTCCCCAATAACCGCTCATGACCGCATAGCCGCGGGTGCACAGCTCCCCAATGACGCCCCGTTCCACTGTTTCCCCGGTCCCCGGATCCACGATCCTGCTCTCCAGATGCGGCATGGTCCGTCCCACCGTGGTGGTCCGCTGCTCCAGGGTGTCCCCCGGCCGGGTCATGGTGGACACGGGCGAAGTCTCGGTCATTCCGTAGCAGATGGCCACGTCCACCATGTGCATCTCATCGATCACCCGGCGCATCACCTCGATGGGGCACAGGGAACCTGCCATCACGCCGGTGCGCAGCGTGGAGAGGTCGTAGGAAGCAAAATCGGGCAGGGCCAGTTCTGCGATGAACATGGTGGGCACGCCGTAGAGGGACGTTCCGCCGAAATCCTGCACTGCTTCCAACGCTGCCGAGGCAGTGAATCCGCGGCTGGGAATGATGGTGGCCGCCCCGAAACTGAGCGCATTGAGGTTTCCGATGACCATGCCGAAGCAGTGGTAGAACGGTACCGGGATCACCACGCGGTCATGTTCGGTGTACTTCAGGAGCCGGCCGATCGAGTGCCCGTTGTTGAGGATGTTGTGGTGGGTCAGCGTCGCACCCTTGGGAAACCCCGTGGTGCCCGAGGTGTATTGCAGGTTGATGGCCTCGTGCGGGTCAAGTTCGGCCATCCGGTCCTGGACAGCGGAAGGCCCGACGCCGTCGGCCCGGGTGAGGAGTTCTGCGTACCTCATCTCGTGGCTGGCTTCGGGTTCGCCCGCTGCCAACTCCAGTTCAGGGTCCCCCGGGAGGAAGACGATCTCCCGGAGTTCCGGACAGACCGCCGCAGCGTCCCTGGCCATGCCCACGTAGTCGCTGTGCTTATCTGAAGGAGCAACCACCAGCATCCGCATGCCGTTCTGCCGCACCACGAATTCCAGCTCGTGGCTCCTGTACGCCGGATTGACGTTGACCAGGATCGCCCCGACCTTGGCTGTCGCGTATTGCAGGATGGTCCACTCGGCGCAGTTCGGGCTCCAGATCCCGATCCGGTCCCCTTTGGCCACGCCGGTGGCGAGCAGTGCCCGGGCGAGGCGGTTGACGTCGTCGTTCAGTTTTTCGTAGCTCCACCGGCGGGCGTCACCACCAGGCGTCGCTGCGGCTTCAATGAGGGCGTCCCGCAAAGGAAATTGTGCGGCGATGCGCTCAAAGTGGGCGCCGATGGTCTCTTCGAGCAACGGGACGTCAGTGTCTCCGGCAGTGTAGGACAACATGACGGAACGCTACCAAGGGACGGGCCGCAACAGAACCGTAACCACCTCCAGCGGGGCCGTGTCCTGCCGGTAGGGTTGGATCCATGAGTGCACCCATTGACCTGCAGGCCACGTTCATCCCCAACGAAGGCGAGTTCTTCCGCGTGAAGCTCGCTTTGGAAATCGCGATCGACGAGGTCGTGAACGAGCCCGGCTGCATCCGTTACGAGCTCACCGAAGCTACCGAGGACAAGCTCGTCCTCACGGAGCGCTGGGAATCCGAGGAGCTTCTCGAGAAGCACTCCAAGGGAATCGCCGTCCAGGACCTGAACGAGTCCCTCAGTGCTTTGCTGGCTGAGCCCGTCAAGCTCGAACGGCTCTAGTCGCCGCAAAACTGCGAGAACGCCTTAAAGCATCGAGGTCGCCGGAATTTTCCGGCGACCTCGATGCATTTCCGGCGAATTCGGTGTCGAACCGCCGTTGGGTCTTAGTTTTCCTGGGCCTCGGCACGCGACTTGGCAACGTGGGCGTGGACCTCTTCCATGTCCAGTCCCTTCACCGCTTCAATGACCTGCTCAAGCTGCTGGCCGTTGAGGGCACCGGGCTGGGAGAAGACCAGGACCTTTTCGCGGAAAGCCATGAGTGTGGGGATGGACGTGATCCCGGCTTCTGCGGCCAGTTGCTGCTCGGCCTCGGTGTCGACCTTCGCAAAAACGACGTCGGCGTGCTTGTCCGAAGCTGCCCCGTAGGTGGGGGCAAACTGGCGGCACGGGCCGCACCAGGCAGCCCAGAAATCCACCAGGACAATGTCATTGTCCTCGATGGTCGATGCGAACTGTTCTCCAGTGATGTCAACTGTAGCCATGGTTCCACGGTA
Organism: Arthrobacter sp. UNCCL28; assembly: GCF_900102805.1. Taxonomy (NCBI): domain Bacteria; kingdom Bacillati; phylum Actinomycetota; class Actinomycetes; order Micrococcales; family Micrococcaceae; genus Arthrobacter; species Arthrobacter sp. UNCCL28. The sequence continues at coordinate 361,404 of NZ_FMWE01000001.1, read as the reverse complement.
CGCGACCCTGCCCGCTATGTCCCATGCAGGGGTGACCTGTTCGCTTCCCGCGTTACCGGGAATAAAGCAACTACTTACCCAGCACGTACTTCAGCGCGGATGCGTAGAGCGGAGCCACTTTATTGTGGCCGGTCTGGTTCATGTGGTTGCCGTCGAGGTAGTCTCCGGCTGCCCCGGCGATGGTTGCCGTACCGGCCAGGGAAATCCGCGGCCACCCGCGAAGTGCGGCCTCCCGGGTCACGAGTCCGTCCACCCACCGGCGTTGGGCATGGCTGGCGTCATACCGTGACAAGACTCCATTGATCAGGATGGTGCTGCGCGGATACTTGCGCCGGAGTTCGTCCCACAGCCGATTTGCCTGGGACAGGATGGCTGCATCCGTGGCGCCGATCCGGGCGTCGTTGCCGCCCAGCGTCACCACTACCAGCCCGGGATTTCCCTGCGGCAGGAGGATCCGGTCCTGCGCCAGCGCATCAGTGGCAGAACCACCCCCGACGGCGGGACTGCCGGATACGTAGCCGATCCCACCGATGCTTCTGACTACTTGGCGCGGATACCCGGCCATGCGGGCACCTTGCTCGCCCCAGGAGTCCAGGTCCAGTTGCGAGTCGCCCAGGAAAACCACCGTGGACGCGTCCACGGCTTCGGCCGAGTAGAGCTCCTGGGTGGCGTCGTTCCAGATGGTTTCCAGTTTCTGGAAGGCCACATGGGTTCCCCTGCTGTCCGTCCAGGTGTCGCGGACAGGCCAGCCGAACTCACCAGGGTTGGCGGACCACACCGTGTACGTGGGGTGTCCTACGATCCGGGCACCCGTTGCCGGCCCCCACACCAGCCAGCCATTGGCGAACTGCTGCACGAGTCCACCGGCATGGGGAAGCTTGTCCGTGAGCGGCAGCCCAAGTTGCCCGGCCGCTCCGCCCAGTGCGTTGTAGCGGTTGTGGACATCGCCATGGGTTGTGGAGTGTGCTCCGGTAGCAGCGGACCAATAAACCGTCCCGCCCTGGAAGATTTGGTAAACAAAGCTGTTTTGCCGCACTTCCTCACCCACGGGATATCCGAGCGCTCCGTTTTGGCCCCCTGTGGAGGACCAGTAGCTTCGGATTGCGCCGGTGACTGCTTTCGCCCCGGTAGCAGGTGACCAGAGAATGGTGCCGCGCTGGTACTGCTGGGATGAGCCGCCGTTCTTCAGGCCCAGTGCCTCGTCCGTGGCGGGGTAACCCAGCTCGCCCTCTTCCATCCCGGACTGACGCCAACGTTCGCGAATCGCGCCCATGGACGGATGCGCCCCTGTGGCCGGCGACCACACCACAAAGCCCCGTTCGAATGCCTGCCAGGCACCGCCATCGCGCAGTCCAGTGCTTTCCGCGGTTACCGGGTACCCAAGGTACCCGGTCTCGAAGCCGGCACGGCCCCAGGCCAGATGGATGGATCCGCTGGTCCGCTGGGCGCCGGTGCCCGGAGAGTAAATAATGGCGCCGCGTTCATAGCTTTGCTTGGACCCTCCGTTGCGCAGCCCACTGGTGGTATCGGTCTTGGGGTAGCCGTGTAAGCCTGAGGGACCGCCCGCGGCCCACCATGAGGTGCGGACCGGTCCGTTGACTACCACCCGGGCGCCGGTGCGCGGGGACCAGGCAATGTCCCCTCCCGCGAACCGTTGCACGCAGCCGCTGGTGCTCCCGCTGCCTGAACATTCCTCGGCACTGGTGGGGCGGAGCAGTACGCTTCGTGCCCAGGCGCTGGTGTTGTAGAGGTTGCCGATTGCGCCGGTGACAGGCGGTGTGGAGGCCTGCGCGGGAACCGGGGCACCGAGCGAGCCGGGAACCAGCAATGCCAAGGCAACCGCGCCCAGTAACCACCGACGTACCGGCCCCGCTGCCGTCTTGCTCAAGCCCACTGCATCAACCCCCACCTGCTGCCCCATCCAACCGCTGAGGCAAGTATCTTCGACGCCGGCACTCTCCACACCGGCGACCCAGCCAATGGTGTCACATCGTTATGACAGGAACCCTTGATCCGGACTGAACAGGTGTTTAGTGTTTTAAACATGCGTTCAAGCGCAGAGGATTTCACCACCCGGGCCCGCATCCGCGACGCCGCCATCGGACTTTTCGGCCGCGATGGTTTCACCCGCGCCACAGTCCGCGCCGTGGCCCAGGCAGCGGGGGTCAGCCCTGGCCTGGTCATCCACCACTTCGGCAGCAAGGAAGCCCTTCGTGCCGCCTGCGACCAGCACGTCCTCGCCCAAACAGCCAGCCAGGGCCGCGACAAGTCCGACCCCGCATCGACGCGCCAGCTGATCCAGGACTACCTGGGCAACCCGGAGCAGTACGCCCATGAGATCGCCTACATCCGCCAATCGCTAAGCGACGAATCCGACGCCGGAGATGCCTTCTTCGACGCCGTGGTGAGGCAAACCCACGACATCATCAATGCCGGCATCGAGGCAGGAACCATCCGCCGGTTCGACGACGTCCGGTCCACCGCCGTCGTAATTGCCTCCAACAGCCTGTCCATCCTCATGTTGGGCAGGCACCTCTCAAGGTCGCTCGGGGCCGCCACACCCGAACCCCACGGGATCGGACCGGATCTGCTGCGGCAACTGACCCTGCCCGCCCTGGAGATCTACACCCACGGCTTCTACACGGATTCGCGGTTCCTTGATGGGGCCCGCGAGGCGCTGCAGCAAGGAACCACCAACCAAGGAAGGGAGCATGCCCCGTGACCCAGGCAATCGTCGTCGAGGGTTTGCGCAAAAAGTTCGGTCACCGCGAGGTCCTGCATGGACTCGATTTCGCGGTGGAAGCCGGAACGGTGTTCGGCGTCATCGGACCCAACGGGGCCGGCAAGACCACCACCATGCGGTGCCTGCTGGACATCATCCGCCCCAGCGAGGGGTCCATCTCGGTACTCGGACAAAATCCGCGCCGAGCAGGCACTTCCCTACGCCGCAGGATCGGGTACCTCCCGGGCGAGCTGCACCTGGAGAACCGCACCACCGGCCGCCGCACGCTGGATCACTTTGCCGCCATCAGCGGGCCCGTGGACCCCCGCCACGTCAACGATCTCGCGGACCGCCTGAACCTTGACCTGGACCGCCAAACCCGGAAGCTCTCCAAAGGCAACAAGCAGAAGCTGGGGTTGCTGCAGGCCTTCATGCACAAGCCCGAACTCCTGGTGCTGGATGAGCCCACCAGCGGCCTGGACCCTTTGGTGCAGCAGGTTTTCCATGCCATGGTCCGCGAGGCAGTGGCCGCCGGGGCAACGGTCTTCCTCAGCTCGCACGTCCTGAGCGAGGTCCAACAAGCAGCCGACGCCGTTGCCATCCTCCGGGACGGAGAAATCGTCACCGTGTCCACGGTGGAGGCGCTGCGGATGGCTGCCGTCCGGCAACTGCGCTTCAACAGCACAGGAACAAACGCGAACGACGTCGGAGCGCTGCTGGCCCGGGTGCCGGGCGTCACCAACGCAGAGGTGCGGGAGCTCCCAGCCGACGGCCACGCTGCCGGGACGGTGGTGGCCACGGCGAGGCTTTCCGGTCACGTCCAGCCCCTCATCCAGGAGTTGGCCCGGCTGAACCTGACGGACCTGGTCCTTGAGGAACCCGACCTTGAAGAGGCCGTCCTGACCCTGTACACGGGAAGCGCCGACAAAGGGACCGCTGATTCGTCGGCCACGGGGCCTGCGGGTTCCACGGGTTCGTCCGGTCCGGCCGTTTCCACGGGTTCTCCCGGTCCGGCCGTTTCGGCGGACCATGCAGGCTCTCCCGTCCGGCCCGAAGGAGCACACCGTGCCTAGGATCCTGCCCCTTTTCACCAAAGCCCTGACCGACTCCTGGCGTTCGACGCTGGCTTGGGCACTGGGCCTGACAGCGGCGTGCATGTTGTACCTGCCGCTATACCCCTCGATCGGCGGCAGCGCGCAAATGCAGGACCTGATCAACGCGCTTCCAGCCGAGATGACCAAAGCCTTGAACTACGATCAGATCGCCTCAGGTCCCGGCTATACGCAAGCCACCATGTTCGGCCTGATCGGCTTCCTGCTGATGTCCATGGCCTCCGTTGGCTGGGGCGCAGCGGCAGTAGGCGGCGACGAAGAATCCGGGCTGCTGGAACTGACACTCGCCCACAGCGTCACGCGCGTGCAGGTAGTCCTGGAACGCGCACTCGCCATCGTGGTCCGGATCGCGGTTCTTTCGGTCCTTGTCTTCCTGTTGGTGCTGGGACTGAACGGCCCCTCCCAACTGGGCATCGACGTCGGACATCTCGCCGGAGCAGTCCTGCTGTTTGCCGCACTTGCCCTGCTCAGCGGAACCGCCGCGCTGTGTGCAGGAGCACTGACCGGCCGGAAGATTTATGCGGTGGCTGCGGGCGCCGCCGTCGCCGTCCTCGGCTATGTGTTCAACGCCGTGGGGCGGCAAAGTCCTGACGTGGAGTGGTTGCTGAATCTCTCGCCGTATCACTGGGCCTACGGCAATTCTCCCGTGGCCAACGGCGCCGACTGGGGTGCAGTTTCAGGGCTCTTCGGCATTTCGGCAGCCCTTATTGTGTGCGGAGCACTGGCCCTGCGGCACCGGGATGTGGGTGTTTAGCTCCAGAGGTGCGGGGCAGGCCGACGCGCTCCCGGGAGCGCATTGTTCTCGCGCCATTCATGAATCCATTCGGGCAATTCAAGGTCCGCCGGGGGCGCACCGAATTCGGCGATAATCTCTTCCTGGGTGACCGGCTTGCCCTTGGCCACCAGCCGTGTGGCAATGTGTGCCCGCGCAAAGATCTCGCCGTCCACCACCATCCGCTGTTCAAAGTAGATGGCCTTGGTATCCAAGCCGATGATGCGCGTTTCAATGGTGTAGCGCTGCCAGAGTTTGAGGGACTTCCGGAAAGCGATGGTCTCGCCGGCAGCCACCGGACTCCATCCCCTCTTGCGCATCTTGGCCCAGACCCCGCTGCGGACCATGAGGTCGAAACGCCCGAGGTCCATCAGCGAAAAGTACATGCCGTTGTTGACGTGCATGGCAATGTCGATGTCCGTGGGCAGCACTTTCAGGGGCAAAGAGGACTCTTCCCAGACTCCCAGGGGAGAGCGCTTGGCCGAGGTAAAGAGCAGCATGAGGGTGCGAAGAAGCAGATGCATGCCCCAATGTTACCCGCGGGTAACTTGAGGTGAAAGGCCATGACCGCATTGTGGACGGTCAATAGTGCTTGCCCTGCTGTATGTCCAACGTTTGCACTAACGTTTACCACCGGTTCATCAAAGAGGTGCAGAATATCTGAAACTCATCCTATGAATGACCATACAAGGGGGACCCTTTGAGCACGCTGCAAACCACCAGGCCACACGGCGAAGTCTGGCCCGAACTTTCACGCCATCAGAGCGTCTACCTTCGGGATGCCCGCGGCAACCGCATCGAGGGAACCATCGACGGTATGACAGAGGACCGCAGCACCCTGTGGATCCAGCTCAAGGGCGGCCTCGGCAGGCAGCTGATCCACCACCTCGACGGATACTGGCTGGAAACCCCGGCCGCCTGAGCGGTCGTCTGCTGTTGCCTGCGGTTCCCCGCAGATCCGGTTCGCAGCCCCATCCTCAGCCACTTCACGCCCCTTGCAGCTCCCCCTCCCGGGTCCGGTCCGGGGTAGCTGAGCCCGTGGTGGCTAGTATTCCCCTATGACACAAGCGCGATACCGGGACCTGGTGGAATGGCCCCTCATGGCCACGGCCCTGATTTTCCTCACCGCCTATGCCTGGCAGGTCATCGGCAGGGTGGACGGCCCTGCAGCGATGCCGTTCGAGATTGTCCTCTGGATCACCTGGGGCATCTTCGCGCTGGACTACTTCGTCAACCTCTGGCTTGCCGAGGACAGGATGCGCTGGTTCCTCTGGAACCTGCACGAACTCCTGATCGTGGTACTCCCCTTTTTCCGTCCACTGCGGCTGCTGCGTCTGGTCACGTTACTCTCCGTACTCCAGCGCACCGTGGGCGAAACCCTTCGAGGACGGGTTGCCACCTACGTTGCAGGAGCAGCGGCGATGCTCATCCTCATCGGCGCTCTGGCCGTGCTGGATGTCGAACAGAACGATCCCGAAGCCAAGATCCTCAATTTCGGTGACGCCGCCTGGTGGGCCGTTACTACCATCACCACTGTCGGCTACGGGGACCTGTACCCCGTGACCCCCATCGGCAGGATGGTTGCCGCTGCCCTGATGATGAGTGGCATCGCGGTACTGGGTATTGTCACAGCTTCCATCGCTTCATGGCTGGTTCAGCGGATCGAGGAGAATGCCGAGGACGTGGCAGCGGCGGCCGAGGTGAAAGCCGCAGCAGCCGAGGAACCTGTTCGCGCGGAAATGGCCGACCTTGTGTCCGAGATTGCGGCCCTGCGGATGGAGATCGCCGAACTCCGGGAAGCCAACGAATTCAGGCGTGAGCACGGGGTTTAGGTTGGTTTCCCCCTGGACCGCGTACCGTCATCACTTGGTTTGAGCACCCAGGTGCCGTGACACGCCCTGGATCATGGCGGGTGGCGGGGCCGGCCCGATCAAAGTGGGTGGTGGCGGTACGCGTGCCGGCGCCAGTGGCCCTCGCCGGGATCTGTTGGAGGTCAGCCGGCCGAAGGGTTTGACGGGCACAAAAAAATCCCCGGAACCAGTGGTTCCGGGGATTTTCTCTGGGTGGCAGATGAGGGATTCGAACCCCCGTAGGCGTTGCCAGCTGATTTACAGTCAGCCCCCTTTGGCCGCTCGGGTAATCTGCCGAACTTCAAAAGAAGATCACTTCCGGACACCGTTTCTTTTAGATCCGGTAACCGAAGGCAGAGACAACCTTACAGAACTTTCTGCGAAGAATCTAATCGGGGACAGACACCCGGTATTTCGCGGTATTTCAGGCTTCCCCGAGGATCCGGCCGGCGAGTTTCGCTTCGAACTTCTCGGCTTGCTCGGCAGTGATCTGGTTGAGTTGAACAGCCCGCAGCAGGTCCGCGTGCACCCCGTCCATGCGTGCACTGGCATCGGGCACGGGGCTCAGTACGATCGACGCAGCAACAGCCGCTGCGGCAACAGCACTCGCGGCGGCAACAGCGGCCGTACCGATGGAGCCCGCTGCGGCAGATGCGGACTTACTGATGGACTGGACGGCCTTGCTGCTCATGCTGATCCTCCGACGACGCGTTCTTCCAACAGGTACAACTCTCAACCCGGCACCTCGGTTCCAACCCTGCATGCGCTGTGAGCGAACTGTGAAAGTCCTCCACCGTCGCAAGTGGCGGCTTCCGTACTAGGCTGGATGCCAGACCAACCCGCCCTCACAGGGCCCCCAACCTAAGGAGAGTCATGGCAGGCGAATCCACATTCGACGTCGTCAGCAAGGTAGACAAGCAAGAGGTCGCCAACGCGCTGAACCAGTCCCAGAAGGAAATCGCGCAGCGATACGACTTCAAGGGTGTCGGTGCAGAGATCGACTTCAGCGGCGAAAAGATCCTCATGAAGGCCAACTCCGAGGACCGCGTCCTTGCTGTCCTGGATGTCTTCCAGTCGAAGCTGATCAAGCGTGGCATCTCCCTGAAGTCACTGGACCAGGGCGAGCCTTTCCCCTCCGGCAAGGAATTCCGCCTTGAGTGCACCATCAAGGAGGGCATCGCCCAGGACATCGCGAAGAAGATCAACAAGATCATCCGCGATGAAGCCCCCAAGTCCGTCAAGTCCCAGATCCAGGGCGACGAACTCCGCGTCACCTCCAAGTCACGGGATGACCTCCAGGAAACCATGAACATCCTGAAGAAGTTCGAAGAAGCCGACCTTCAGTTCGTGAACTTCCGCAGCTAAGCGGCGTCATCCGCAAAGCCGGGATACGGGCCCTTGTCAGGGCCGGCATCCCGGCTATTTGCTGCCCTAAACTACACCGACTGTCGTAATGAGCCAGCGCATTAGGACACGATTAGTTTGCGTAATAGCCAAGCCACAGTATCCTTTTTCCTTAGGCGAGCCTAAGTACGGCTCCCCTTAGCGAAAGAAAATCTCCATGACCGCCAATTACCTGATCGGCCTGCGCGAAGGCCTCGAGGCATCACTGATAGTGGTCCTCCTGATGGCCTACCTCATCAAGACCGGCAGGCGGCACCTGATCCCCCGGGTATGGATGGGCGTCGGCCTTGCCGTCGCCATTTCGCTGGGGTTCGGTGCGCTGCTGACCTTCGGCCCCCGCGGTCTCACCTTCGAGGCCCAGGAAGCGATCGGTGGCGGTCTTTCCATCGTGGCTGTCGCGCTGGTCACCTGGATGGTCTTTTGGATGGCCCGCACGGCACGCAGCCTCGGCGGCGAACTCCGGTCCCAAGTGGATAAGGCAGCCGACGGCGCCGCCTGGGGACTTGTGATTGTTGCGGCACTGGCCGTAGGCCGGGAAGGCCTGGAAACAGCGCTCTTCATCTGGGCTGCAGCCCAGGCCACCGGTGAAACCAGCATGCCCCTGCTGGGCGCGCTGCTTGGCCTGATCACGGCCGCTGGTTTGGGCTACCTCCTGCATCGAGGCGTTTTGAAGGTAAACCTGGGCCGCTTCTTCACATGGACGGGCGTGGGCTTGATCATCATTGCCGGCGGCGTCCTGGCCTACGGCATCCACGATCTCCAGGAGGCGGGAATCCTGCCCGGCCTGAACAACCTGGCCTTCGACGTTTCCGCAGCCATACCGCCGTCGTCCTGGTATGGCACCTTGCTCAAGGGCACACTGAACTTCTCCCCCGCCACCACGTGGCTGGAAGCGGCGGCCTGGGTGCTTTACGTCGTCCCGGTGCTCTTCCTCTATGTCCGGGCAAACCGAACGCCCCGGCCCAAGGTCGCCGGCATCACCGCGGCCCCGGCCGTCGCCGCACAGCCGTAACGGCGCAACCGCCGTCGCCGTCCCCGCAGCCTAAACAGCACAGCAGCCGCAACGGCACCCAGCTTTCCTGGCAACTTCCCCCACGCGCTACGTTCAACTAAAGGACCCACCCATGCTCGGATCACCCAGACTTCGCCGGACTCTTGCCGTGATCGGCGCGGCCGCTGCAGTGCCGCTGGCCCTTTCAGGCTGCACCGACAACACCAAGACGGCAGCAGCCGCGGATGGCCCCATCCAGGTCAGCAGCACGGCCAACGAGTGCAAGGTCTCCAGCGGGACCGCCCCCAGCGGAAACCTCACCTTTGCCGTGAAGAACGAGGGCACCGAAGTCACCGAGTTCTACCTGCTGGCCGAGGACGGCCTGCGGATCCTGGGCGAAGTGGAGAACATCGGCCCCGGCATCACCCGCAACCTGGTGGTCACCGCTCCGGCCGGCAAGTACAACACCGCGTGCAAGCCCGGGATGCAGGGCGAAGGCATCCGCGCGTCCTTCGAGGTCACCGAATCCGGCAGCAAGCCCAGCGTCGATGCTGACTTCCAGAAGCTCCTGGACAACGGGACCCAGCAGTACGCCGCGTACGTCAAGGACCAGTCAGAGCAGCTGATCGTGGGCACCAAGGCCTTCGCTGAGGCCTTCGCTGCCGGCGACGCGGCCAAAGCCCGGGACCTCTACGCCTCCACCCGCATGCACTGGGAGCGGATCGAACCCGTAGCTGAGTCCTTTGGAGACCTGGACCCCAAGCTGGACGCCCGCGAGGCAGACCTTGAGCCGGGCCAGGAATGGACCGGCTGGCACCGCGCAGAGAAGGACCTCTTCCCGCCCGCGGAGTACACGGCCATGACCCCGGCTGAGCGCACGGCCATTTCCACTCAGCTGGTCACCGACACCGAGGATCTCGTGACCCGCACCCGCACGGTTGAACTGACCGCAGACAAGCTGGGCAACGGCGCCAAGGAACTCCTGGATGAAGTTGCCACCGGCAAGGTCACCGGCGAAGAGGAGATCTGGTCCCACACCGATCTCTGGGACTTCCAGGCCAACGTTGACGGCGCCCGCATCGCCTTCGAGAACCTGAAGCCGGCGCTGGAGCAGAAAGACGCTGAACTGGCCAAGTCCCTGGACGAGAAATTCACGGCCTTGCAAACCGAGCTCAAGAAGCACGCCAAGGGCGAGGGCTTCGTGTACTACAACGAGCTGAGCCAGGAACAGGTGCAGCAGCTTGCGGCCTTGGTCGATTCGCTGGGTGAGCCCCTCTCCAAGCTCACCGCAGCCGTGGTGCTATGAGTGGCTGCCCCTTCGGGCACACCGAAGAGCGTCCCGATAATGAACGCCCTGGTGAGGCCACCGGCGTCGAGCGTTCCGGCGCGCCTGCCGCCGTCGTCACCGCTGAAGGAGCGTCCGACGGCGGCAAACCGGCCGACGCTGCTGCGGGCAGTTCCCGTATGTCGCGCCGAGGCCTCCTTTCCCTGGCGGGTGTAGGCGGTGCCGGGGCTGTAGCTGGACTGGCCGCCGGGTTCCTCGGGCATGACGTTGTGACGGCAGGACCGGCCGTTGCGGAAACCAATGCCGGGGAGGCCGTGGTTCCGTTCTTCGGCGATCACCAGGCAGGCATCACCACCCCCGCCCAGGACCGCCTGCACATGGCTGCCTTTGATGTCACCACGGAGGACCGCAAGGAGCTCATCAAGCTCCTCAAGGACTGGACGGCCGCGGCCGAGGCCATGTCCACCGGCAGCCCCACGGGTAAGACAGGTGCCGTGGACGGTCCGTACGATGCTCCACCGGAGGACACCGGCGAGGCGTTGGACCTGGCTGCAGCCAAGCTGACGCTGACGTTCGGCTTCGGTGCGGGACTGTTCGAGAAGGACGGGAAGGCGCGGTTCGGATTGGACGGCCGCCGCCCGGAGGCCTTGATTGATCTCCCGCATTTCCCCGGCGACGATCTCCAGCCGGGCCGGACAGGCGGCGACATCGTCATCCAGGCCTGCGCGGACGATCCCCAAGTTGCCGTCCACGCCATCCGCAACCTTGCCAGGATCGGCTTCGGCAAGGTGCGGGTCCGTTGGTCGCAGCTGGGATTTGGACGCACATCCTCCACCTCACGGGCACAGGTGACGCCCCGGAACCTGTTCGGTTTCAAGGATGGGACCAACAACCTCAAGGTCGAAGACAACGCACTTCTTGACGAGCACGTCTGGGTGGGCGCCGGCCCCGCAGGCGAGCAATGGATGACCGGTGGCAGCTACCTGGTGGCCCGCAGGATCCAGATGCATATCGAAATCTGGGACCGGACTTCACTGCGGGAGCAGGAAGGCCTGATCGGCCGGACCAAAGGCGCAGGAGCACCGCTTTCCGGCGGGGACGAGTTCACCGCTCCCGACTTCGGCCTCAAGGGACGCGGCGACGAGCCCCTGATCCCCATGGACTCGCATATGCGCCTGGCCCACCCGGACCAGAACGCAGGGGTCAGGATGCTGCGGCGCGGCTACAACTTCACGGACGGTTCGGACGGTCTGGGCCACTTGGACGCCGGATTGTTCTTCATCGCGTTCGTCAAGGACCCCCGGACCCACTATGTCCCCATGCAGCTGGCCCTGGCCAAGGGCGACACCCTGTCCGTGGAGTACCTGAAGCACACTGGCTCGGGACTCTTCGCGGTGCCTCCTGGCGTGCAGCAGGGCGGCTTCATTGGCGAAGGGCTGTTCGCGTAGGCCTCTTACAAGAGCGGGCGGCCGGCCATCCGCTCCAGCCTGCTGATCCGTTCCTTCATGGGCGGGTGCGTGGAGAACATGCGCCGCATGCCACCGCCACGGAACGGGTTGGCGATCATCAAATGCGAGGCGTTGACGAGTTTTTGGTCTTGCGGAAGCGGTAGCTGGGTGACGCCGGATTCAATCTTGCGCAGGGCTGAGGCGAGTGCCAGCGGATCGCCGGTGAGCTCGGCGCCGTCCTCATCGGCGTCGAACTCGCGTGTGCGGGAGATGGCCATCTGGATCAGCGACGCCGCGAACGGTGCCAGCAGTGCCATGGCGATGGTGGCCAGGGGGTTGGCGTTGCGCCTGTCGCCGCTTCCAAAGATCAGCAGCATTTGGCCCACGGACGTAATGACTCCGGCTACCGCGGCAGCCACCGACGAGGTCAGGATGTCGCGGTTGTAAACGTGCATCAGTTCATGGCCGAGAACTCCCCTGAGCTCCCGGGCATCGAGCAGGTGCAGGATCCCTTCGGTGCAGCACACGGCGGCGTTTTTGGGATTGCGGCCGGTGGCAAAGGCGTTGGGGGTCATGGTGGGCGAAAGGTAGATCCGCGGCATGGGCTTGTTGGCCCGTACGGAAAGCTCCCGGACGATCTGATACAGCTGCGGAGCCTGGGCCTCTGAGACCGGGTAGGCGGCCATGGAGCGGATGGCGATCTTGTCGCTGTTCCAGTAACCGTAGGCGGTGGTGCCCACACCAATCAACGCCATGATCCAGATCGGCGCAGTGCTGCGCGTCCCTGCTGCGATGATGGCGCCCAAACCCAACAACACCGCCCACAGCACACCGAAGAGTGCCGCGGTCTTGAGTCCATTGTTGTGTTTATGCACGGTTGCTCTTGCCTCTTTCGTCGGCTCTTGCAGGGTCTTGCGGGGCTCTTGCACGGATTAACGCCGACGCCGGTCGTCGTGTTCCGCTCCCAGCCTACGGTGGCGGGGTGGCCGGCAGAACTATGGCACCGGGTGCCTTGCATCGTAGGCAACGAACCCGGGTTGAATCCGCGAAGCCAGCCACGCCAGGACAATGCAGAGGATTCCGCCGATGAGCAGGACACCACCCTCGCTGAGGAACTGGGTGACGCCGCCGGCCAGCATATCCCCCACCCGGGGTCCTCCTGCCACCACCACGATGAACACACCCTGGAGCCGCCCCCGCATGTGGTCCGGTGTAGCGGACTGCAGGATGGTGGTGCGGAAGACTGCGCTGATGGAGTCGGAAATACCGGCGAGGGCACAGCAGAAGGCCGCCGGTACCAGCCACGGCGTCACGCCGTCGCGGCCTGCATCCCCGGCCAGCAGGACCACCAGTCCAAAACCTGCAATGGAGGCGCCCCAACCTACGACGGACCACACCACCGCACTGCCCTGTTTCCGCACCCGTCCCAGTGGTCCGGAGAACAGCCCGGCAAGAAAAGCCCCGACGGCCGTGGACGCGAGGAGCACGCCAACTGTGGTTTCGCCTCCGCCGATCATGACCGCCCCGATGGCCGGCATCAAAGCCCGGGGTTGTGCGCAGATCATGGCGATGAGGTCGATGATGAAGGTCATGCGTACGTTGGGGCGGGTGCCCAGGAAGCGGAAGCCCTCCACCACGGACCGCAACCCCGGCCGCACGGCATCCTTCGACGGCGGCAAGGGCGGGAGCCTGAACAGACCCCAGAGGGCGAAAGTGAAGCTGATGACATCGATCGTGTAGGTCCAGCCGAACCCGATGGTGGCCACCAGAATACCGGCCAGGAGTGGTCCGGCGGTCATGGACAGGCCGAACGTCAACATGCTCAGTGCATTGGCTGCGGGAAGAAGGTCCTTACGGACCAGCAGCGGAATGATGGCGCTGCGGGCGGGGCCATTGATGCCCTGGGCTCCACTTTGGATGGCCACCAAAGCGTAGAGGACCCAGATATTGCCGATCTCCAGCCATGCCTGCAGGGCCAACCCGGCGGTGGTTGCCCATAGGACCAGGGAGGCGATGATGGCTACTTTGCGACGGTCATAGGCATCGGAAACAGAACCGCCATAGAGCCCTGCAATCACCAGCGGGACCAGCGCGAAGATCCCCAGAAGGCCCACATAGAAGCTCTCCTGGGTCAGCCGGTACACCTCCAGGCTGACCGCCACCAAAGTCAGCTGGGTTCCGATGGCCGCCACCGATGCCCCGAGCCACAGCCGCCGGAACGCCGGGCTTTCCTTGAGCGGGGTGATGTCTGCCAGTAGTTTCGCCACCGTCCTACCTTAACGAGCAACGGGACCGCCCAACGCTTTCCTCCCACCTGCGGTGCTCCGCTTGGTAGGCTCACCCGGGGGAAGGAGTTGACATGCTCACGTCGAGACAATTGCTGTACCGTTCGGCCTTTTGGGAGATTGCCAGGCCTCGCCACCCCCTCACCGCCGGGCATGTGCTGATCAGGCTCTCCGACCCGTCAACCGAATTTGCCCATCCCTCAGCCGCCGACTGGCTTTTCTGCCACCGCTTGGTCCGCGCCGCCTTGGCCGACGTCCTGGGTGCCACACGATGCGCCATCATGTTTGCCCACCAGTGGCATCCTTTGGGTTCAGCAATCGGGGAGCCGGTGGCGGAATCATCGACGCCCACCTTCCACCTGTTTGGCCGGTGGGACGGAGAAACCACGACGCCGGGACACCAGTTGTCGCTTCCGGCCCACCGCCGGACCGGCGAAGCGGACCACGACATGGAGGCTACCGACGCGGCCTTGCGCGAGGCCTTGCGGCTGGCCCGGCCCGAAACTGCGGTGGGCCCAGGCGCAGAGGCGGGTGCCGCCGTCGGGCCCGTTGCTCACGCCGGGTCCGTTGCTGATGCTGGGCCCCTTGACGGGCTGGTACGGGCCGTGGATGCAGGACCACGCCACACTGTGCTGGAACCTGTCAGGGCGGTGCATGCGATCAGCGAGGTCATGACGGCCGAGTTGTTGGCCATCGGTGCCGCCCTGGCCGCACTTCCCCGGTCCGGGGGTGCCATCGGGTTCAGTTGTGTGGCGTTGGAAGGCGGGAATTCCGGGAGCCCGTTGAGGATCCATGCGCTGGGAAGATCTGCTGCCGAAGTGGAGAATCCCTTGGAAGATTTCATGAGTTCACCGGAAGTTAGCCTTGCCTTATTGTGAACTCCTCAAAATAAGTGTTTCAATGAATGCATGACAGATCACACCGCCGAGCAAGCAGAATGGGCAGCAGCCCTGCATGCCCACGGCCGGCGTGTGACCAAACAGCGGCTGGCAGTGCTCGCCGCAGTCCAGCACCATCCGCATTCTCCGGCAGAAGGCATTCTTGCCGCTGCCCGCAAAGAGCTTCCTGAACTGACGGCGCAGTCCGTTTACGTAGTGCTCAGCGACCTTACGGACCTGGAGATGCTGCGCCGCTTCGAACCTCCGCACTCCCCGGCGCTCTATGAAACCCGGGTGGGCGATAACCACCATCACGCCGTGTGCATCAGCTGCGGCAAGGTGGAGGACGTGGATTGCGCCGTGGGACACGCACCGTGCCTCACCCCGCACTGGGATGAGAATTCCAAGCCCATGACCATACAGATCGCCGATGTCCTGTACCAGGGCATCTGCCAGGACTGCCAGTCCAAACAACAGCTTCCCGTAACTTCCGTAACTGAGAAATAAGAAAAAGGAGAACAATGACTGCCATTTCAACAACCCAGTCAGGTGCCCCCGTAACCTCCGACGCGCACTCGAAGTCCGTCGGCGCTGACGGTGCCATCATCCTCACCGACCACTACCTGGTGGAAAAGCTCGCACAGTTCAACCGCGAGCGGGTCCCGGAGCGTGTAGTGCACGCCAAGGGTGGCGGCGCATTCGGTACGTTCAAGACCACTTCGGACGTTTCGGCCTACACCAAGGCAGCCTTCCTGCAGCCGGGCGTTGAGACGGACATGCTGATCCGTTTCTCCTCCGTTGCAGGCGAGAACGGTTCTCCCGATACCTGGCGCGACCCCCGCGGTTTCGCCGTGAAGTTCTACACCTCCGAGGGCAACTACGACCTCGTTGGCAACAACACCCCCGTCTTCTTCATCCGCGACGGCATCAAGTTCCCGGACTTCATCCACTCCCAGAAGCGACTCCCGGGCAGCCACCTGCGTGACGCTGACATGCAGTGGGATTTCTGGACCCTCTCCCCCGAGTCTGCCCACCAGGTCACCTGGCTCATGGGCGACCGTGGCCTCCCGGCTTCCTGGCGTGAAATGCAGGGCTACGGCTCGCACACGTACCAGTGGATCAACGCCGCCGGCGAGCGTTTCTGGGTCAAGTACCACTTCAAGTCCAACCAGGGCGTCAAGACCATCACCGGCGACCAGGCTGAGCAGCTTGCCGGCTCGGACGCCGACTTCTACATCCGCGACCTCCAGGAGAACATTGCCGACGGCAACTTCCCCTCCTGGGAACTGCACGTCCAGGTCATGCCTTACGAGGACGCCAAGACGTACCGCTTCAACCCGTTCGACCTCACCAAGGTGTGGCCGCACTCTGACTACCCGCTGATCCACGTGGGCACCATGGAGCTGAACAAGAACCCGGAGAACTACTTCGCGCAGATCGAGCAGGCCACCTTCGCGCCGTCGAACTTCGTACCGGGCATTGCCGCTTCCCCGGACAAGATGCTGCAGGCCCGCATCTTCTCCTACGCCGATGCACACCGTTACCGCGTGGGCACCAACCACGCCCAGATCCCGGTGAACCAGCCCAAGAACCAGGTCAACAACTACAGCCAGGATGGCCAGGGCCGTTTCCTGTTCAACTCCCCCTCCACCCCGGTCTACGCACCGAACTCTGTAGGTGGCCCGGCTGCTGTTGAGCCCACTTCACCGGCCGGTGGCTGGGAGAACGACGGCGAGCTCACCCTCTCCGCCCACACCCTGCACGCTGAGGACGACGACTTCGGCCAGGCCGGTACCCTGTACCGCGAGGTCTACGATGACGCCGCCAAGGCCCGCCTCCTGGACACCATCACCGGTGCCGTTGGCGGCGTGAAGAACGCCGACATCAAGGAACGCGCCATCCAGTACTGGACCAACGTTGACTCCGAGCTCGGCGCCAAGCTCCGCGCCAACCTCGGTGCAGGCCAGACCGAGTCCGACGCCGAAGCAGCCAACAAGCTCTAAGCGTCTTTTGCTCCACTGCTTTGCCCGATCACCCCGCTGCGGATCCCCGCGGCGGGGTGATCTTTTTGTTTTTCCACATAGCTGCCTTGGACTATGGCTGGGCCGGTAGTGGCGTCCCTAGGATCCTTCTATGAGCACATTCGAAGGAATCCCTACTGCCGCATTCCGCTTTTACGCCGAGCTTGAAGAGAACAACAACCGTGAGTGGTGGCTGGAGCATAAAACAACGTACGACGCCGAAGTGAAAGGGCCGCTGACTGCCCTCCTTGCGGAGTTGGAGCCGCAGTTCGGCCCGGCTAAGATCTTTCGCCCCAACCGTGATGTGCGGTTCTCCCAGGACAAGTCACCGTACAAGACTGCCCAAGGGGCCTTCGCTGCAGGCCAGGAAGGCGTCGGCTATTACCTTCAAATCAGTGCCGACGGATTGTTGATCGGTGGCGGCTACCACTCCCACACCCCGGCCCAACTGGCGCGGTTCCGGGCCGCAGTGGATGCTCCTGACAGCGGACTGGAACTGCAGGAGATCATCGATGCGGTGGCAGCAGCCGGCTTCGCCATCGAGGGCGAGAAACTCAAGACAGTTCCGCGGGGTTTCGACAAGGACCATCCACGCGGGGAACTGCTCAAGCACAAGTCCCTGTCAGCGGGCGTTGAGGTGGGTGAACCTGGCTGGTTGGCCACTCCCGCAGCCAAGGACGAGATCGCTGCCCGATGGGAAGTGCTGAGGCCACTGGTTGATTGGGTGAGCGAGCATGCGGCGCCGTAACGCCAAAGCGCCCGGAAACCCATGGTTTCCGGGCGCTTTGTGAAGCTGCGCAATCGCAGCTGTCTGACAAGCTGCGGGGATTGGACTAGACCTTGGTGTAGCTGTCCTCGTCCTCGTCACCCTTGCGCTCGGGGCTTGCGGGAGCCCCGCTCACCGAGGCCTTGGCGGCGGCAAACTTCTCGTTGAGCCGCGAGTGACGCTGGCCGTAGGCGAAGTAGATGACCATACCGATGACCAGCCAGATCGCGAAGAAGATCCAGGTTTCCACGGCAAGGTTGGTCATGAGGTAGAAGCAGAGGACTGCCGATACCCACGGCAGGACCTTGCCGAACGGGACCCGGAAGGCGGGCTTGAGGTCCGGGCGTTTCTTGCGCAGCACGAGGATGCCCAGGCTGACCATCACGAATGCGGACAGTGTTCCAATGTTGATCATTTCCTCGAGCAGGTCCACCTTGGTGACGCCTGCCACGAGGGCCACGGCTGCACCACAGATGATCTGCAAGCGGGCCGGTGTGGAGCGCTTTTCGCTGGTCTTGGACAGTGAACGCGGCAGGAGACCGTCGCGGCTCATGGCCAGGACCACACGGGACAGGCCCATGAGCAGCACCATGATCACCGTAGTCAGGCCCACCAGGGAACCGAACGCGATGATCTTGGCAGCATCCGTGTTGCCCACGGCTTCGAAGGCTGTGGTCAGGGTGGGGTTCTTTACCTCGGCCAGCTGCGTGTAGGAAACCATGCCCGTCAACGCGAGGGAGACCAGGATGTACAGCAGCGTAACCACCGCAAGGCCACCGAAGATACCGCGCGGCAGGGTCTTCTGCGGGTTTTTGACCTCTTCTGCTGAGGTTGCCACCACGTCGAAGCCGATGAAGGCGAAGAACACCAAGGCTGCGCCGGCGAAGACGCCGAGGGTGCCGTACTGGGCCGGAGCAGCGCCGGTCAGGAAGCCGAAGAAGGACTGCTTCATGACGTCGGCAGCACCGGCGTCGGTAGGCTGCGAAGCCGGAACGAAGGGGGTGTAGTTGGAGAATTTCACATAACTGAAGCCAACAACGATCACGAACAGCACTACGGCGATCTTGATCAACGTAAAGACGTTGCCAACGCGTGCGGACAACTTTGTCCCCAGCACCAGCAAAACGGTGAAGATCGCAACAATGAGGAAGGCGCCCCAGTAGAGGTCAATCCCGGCTACCTGGATCGAGGGCGGCATATCCACGCCCATCAGCCCAAACACCGTACTGAGGTAGATGCCCCAGTACTTGGCGATCACCGCTGCTGCGGTAAAGAGCTCAAGGATGAGGTTCCAGCCAATGATCCACGCAAGGACTTCGCCCATGGTGGCGTACGTGAAAACGTAGGCGGAACCGGCCACGGGGATCGCGGTGGCGAACTCGGCGTAGCACATGATGGCCAAAGCGCAGGTGACAGCGGCGATGGCGAAAGAAATGGTGACGGCGGGGCCGGCAAAGTTTGCAGCGGCCTTGGCGCCAACCGAGAAGATCCCGGCGCCGACAGCAACGGCGACGCCCATGATCATGAGGTCCCAGGTGCTCAGGCTGCGCTTGAGCTTACGACCGGGTTCGTCGGCATCGGCGATCGACTGCTCGATCGACTTGGTCCTGAAAATGTTCATAAAAATGCCACATTCTGGATGGGAGTGGTATAGGACTCATCAAGAATAGTGTCCGACCAATGGACGACCATATTTATCCCAGATAGTGAGACGAACCCACGGAGCCCGTGACTGCTGGGGCTGATGTGACGGGGACGCGTTGCCCCCGTCACACCGGCTCAAAGGCTGGGAACGTCCCAGTCCATGAGGGTGGAACGGATCAGGAACCGTTTACCCTCGGGTGATTCAACGGAGAATCCGCTGCCACGGCCAGTGACAACATCCACGGTGAGATGTGTGTGGGACCAGTAGTTGAATTGCTCCTTGGACATCCAGAACTCGAGCGGCCGCGGCTCTTCTCCGGTTCCGATGTCGAAGCGGCCCAGGAGGACATCGGCATCGCCGGTCAGGAACTCCCCCGCCGGGTAGCACATGGGGGCCGAGCCGTCGCAACAGCCACCGGACTGGTGGAACATAAGCGGTCCGTGTTGTTCCCAGAGTTTGCCCAGCAATTCCACGGACACCGCGGTGAGCGCCACCCGGGAGAAAGTCTCCCCGGGCAGCGTCACCGCGGCTTCCAAGCTGATGTTGTGCATCAGAACTTCAGCACCACACGGCCGTCGATCTTGGCATGCTTCATCTCATCGAAGATCGCGTTGACCTCGGAGAGTTCCCTGGTTGAGACCGTTGGCTTGATCTTTCCCTGGGCATAGAAGTCCAGCGCTTCCTCGAGGTCCTGCCGGGTTCCCACGATTGAGCCACGGACAGTGAGTCCCTTGAGGACGATTTCGAAGATCGGCGCCGGGAAGTCTCCCGGCGGGAGACCGTTGAACACAATCGTTCCGCCGCGACGTGCCATCCCGATAGCTTGGCCGAAAGCCGAAGGGTGGACTGCGGTCACCAGGACACCGTGGCAACCGCCCGTTTCACGCTGGATGACCTCCGCCGGGTCCTCATGCAGGGCGTTGACCGTCAGTTCGGCGCCGTGCTCGCGGGCCAGTGCCAGCTTGTCATCGGCAATATCCACCGCAGCGACGCGGAAGCCCATTGCCACGGCATACTGCACCGCAATGTGCCCCAATCCGCCAATACCGGAGATGGTGACCCACTGGCCCGGCCTGGCTTCTGTCATCTTCAGGCCCTTGTAGACCGTGACGCCGGCACACAGGACCGGCGCCACCTCCACCGGATCCGAACCTTCCGGGATGCGCGCCGCGAAGCGGGTATCCACCAACATGTACTCGCCGAACGAGCCATCCACGCTGTAGCCGCCGTTTTGCTGCGACTCACACAGGGTTTCCCACCCTGTCCGGCAATACTGGCAGTCCCCGCAGGCAGACCAAAGCCAGGCATTGCCCACGATGTCGCCAACGGCAACGTCGGTGACACCCTCCCCCAGCGCCACCACTTCGCCCACTCCTTCATGGCCCGGGATGAACGGCGGCGTTGGCTTGACGGGCCAGTCCCCTTCGGCGGCATGGAGGTCTGTATGACATACCCCGGAGGTGATGAGGCGAACCAGCGCTTGGCCGGGACCCGGCGTCGGGCGTTCCACTTCCTTGACCGTCAGGTCGGTTCCGAATTCGGTAACTACTGCTGCTTGCATGGTGCTGGTCATTGACGATCTCCTTTGATCGGGACGAATGATGGGACTTTTTGTACAGCTGATGCCCCTAAAACCACTCCAGAAGGGCATCTGCTGCACAAAAACTCTTAGAAGAAGCCGAGCTTGTTCTCGTTGTAGCTGACCAGGAGGTTCTTGGTCTGCTGGTAGTGGTCCAGCATCATGGCGTGGTTCTCACGGCCAATACCTGAGGACTTGTAGCCACCGAAGGCGGCACCTGCCGGGTAGGCGTGGTAGTTGTTGACCCACACGCGGCCGGCCTGGATTTCACGGCCGGCACGGTAGGCGACGTTTCCGTTGCGCGACCACACTCCGGCACCAAGGCCGTAGAGGGTGTCATTGGCGATGCCGATGGCGTCGTTGTAGTCGCTGAACTTGGTGACGGACACTACCGGGCCGAAGATCTCCTCCTGGAAGATGCGCATCCGGTTGTGGCCTTCGAAAATGGTGGGCTGGACGTAGTAGCCGCCGGCGAGATCGCCGGACAACTCGGCCCGGGCACCGCCGGTGAGAAGCTTGGCGCCCTCCTGCTTTCCGATGTCGATGTAGGAAAGGATCTTCTCCAGCTGGTCATTGGATGCCTGGGCGCCAACCTGGGTATCCGTATCGAGGGGGTTGCCCTGGATGATGCTGTTGGTCCGGGCCACAACGTCGGTCATGAAGGAGTCGTAGATGCCTTCCTGGACCAGTGCGCGGGACGGGCAGGTGCAGACTTCGCCCTGGTTGAAGGCAAAGAGCGTGAAGCCCTCCTGGGCCTTGTCATAGAAAGCGTCATTCTGGTCCGCGACGTCGTCGAAGAAGATGTTGGGGCTCTTGCCGCCCAGTTCCAGAGTGACCGGAATGAGGTTATTGGACGCGTACTGGCTGATGAGGCGGCCGGTGGTGGTTTCACCCGTAAAAGCGATCTTGCGGATGCGGGAACTGGAAGCCAGCGGCTTGCCCGCCTCTACACCGAAGCCATTGACGACGTTCACTACACCAGCGGGAAGGAGATCACCGATGAGCTCCATGAGGACCAGGATTGACGTGGGCGTCTGCTCGGCCGGCTTAAGAACTACGGCGTTGCCTGCCGCGAGCGCCGGTGCCAGCTTCCAGACGGCCATGAGAATCGGGAAGTTCCACGGGATGATCTGGCCCACCACGCCCAGCGGCTCCTTGAAGTGGTAGGCGGTGGTGTCCTCATCCAACTGGGAGAGGTGGCCTTCCTGAGCCCGGACTGCGGAAGCGAAATAGCGGAAGTGGTCCGCTGCCAGCGGGATGTCGGCATTGAGGGTTTCGCGGACGGGCTTGCCGTTGTCCCAGGTTTCGGCCACGGCGAGGAGTTCCACGTTCTCGTCAATGCGGTCGGCAATCTTGTTCAGGATGGCCGCGCGCTCGGTGGCGGAGGTCTTGCCCCAGGAAGGCGCAACCTTGTGGGCGGCATCCAGCGCCAGCTCGATGTCCTCGGACGTGCCCCGGGCAACTTCGCAGAAAGCCTTGCCCGTCACCGGAGTGATGTTCTCAAAGTAGGCGCCCTTGACCGGGGCAACCCACTCGCCGCCAATCCAGTTCTCGTACCGGTCCTTGAAAGTGACCTTCGAACCCTCGGCACCCGGCTGTGCGTAAACAGTCATTGCTAGCTCCTTTGCTGCGAATCACGGTGGCTGTCGCCATTGATCCGAGCCTAAGAGCGGGGAGGTTGCAGCTACGTTGCAACCATGTGAGTCAGCTCACGCTTTCATTTCCCTGTCGATGCGTTCAAGATCAGCGACGACGGCGGCCCGCTTGGGCGAGCGCGGCGGCAGCAACTTCAACACGGCCAGGCGGAGGTCGACGTCGTACTTCGCTTCCGGCAGCTCCGCGTACTTGAGGAGCGAATCCACGCTGCCGTCACTGAGCAGCGCCTCGCGCAGCAAGTGCGAGACCCTCTCACGCAACTGCACGACGCCGGGCGCCTCCGAACGTGGCAAAAGCCCACCCTTGTAGATTTCCAAGGCAATGCGGTGCGCACCGCGCTGAAGGCAACTGAGGACCTGCCCGGAGTCGGGCAGCAGATCGACCGGCAAACGGTAAGGCCGCGACTCGGGGACCGCCCCGGGGCTGAGTTCCTGGATGACTTTCCGGAGGCGGACCATCTCAGCCCTCAGTGTGACCGCCGAGCCGTCGCCCGGATACAACTGGGCGCAGAGGTCATCCGCGCTAAGTCCGGCGGGATGATTGCTCAGGATGGCCAGGATCTCGCTGTGCCTGGCGGACAAGGACACTGTCCTGCCGTCGATGCTGAGCAGGGCCTGGTCTCGGCCCAACAACTGCAGGCTGTTCCGGTACAGCGTGTGGCTGGAAGCGGCAGCCGCGCTCCGGCGTCGGGGTTTGTCCTTGACTGCGGCCGCCAGCGTCAAACGTTCAATGCGCAACTGGGCCTGGGCTGCCGCAACGGTCGCCTCCACCAGGGAAAGGGTGTGCGCCGCCACCGCCGTTTCAGTGCCGGTGATGTCCACAACGCCCAGGACCGCCCCGGAATCGGGATCATGGAAGGGAACAGCAGTGCAGCTCCAAGGATGGACAGAGCGCTTGAAATGTTCCGCCCCCGAGATCTGGATGCTGCGGTCAAGGGCCAGCGCGGTCCCGGGAGCGCTGGTGCCTACGGACGCTTCAGACCAGTCAGCGCCCGCCACGAACATCATGCTTTCAGCGCGGCGCTGCATCACAGGATCGCCATCCACCCACAAGAGCCGTCCTACGTCGTCCCCCACTGCCACCAACAGGCCACTGTCATGGCTGGGCTGAACCAGGAGCTTCTTGATCACGGGCATGATGGTGGCCAAAGGGTGCTGCCGGCGGTACTCCTCCAGCTCATCGCGGTCCATGGCGAGCGGAGCTTCAGCGACGTCCGGGTTGGCCTGCAGGCTCGCGGACCTCTGCCAGGATTCACGGACCAGGCGCCGCAATCCGGCGATGTCTTCGGGCACTCCGAGACGCAAGGAATCCAAGCGCTCATGGCCTGAGAGGGCACGCTTCTGCAGCAACTCCGCGGCCTCGCTGCCTGGAACCGGCGGATGGACTGGATTCCTCATCGAACTCCCTGGTAGTCCGCTATGACAGTGCTCTGCACATGTGGTGGGCGGGACAGTATCGAGAAGTCTAGTTCGGGGAAGGGAGTTTTTGTACAGATGAAGCCCCTAAAGCAGCCGAATAAGGGCATCAGCTGTACAAAAACGCCTTGTCAGCCGCGGGAGATCCGGATCATTTCCTCGCGCGGAACAACCTTGATGCGCTCACGGACCACACCGTCTCCTTCTCCAGCGGATCCTTCGGCGGAAGTCCAGGCTGCGCCGAGGGCAGCCTCATGGGCATCGAGCCTGTTCCAGCCTTCCCAGGTGGTGTACTCGATCCCCCGTTCTTCCAGGAGATCAATGATGGCCTGCGGATCCGGGTTCTCCGCCGGGGGCAGGTTGAGCCGGTCTTCGAGGAGGAATCCGATGGTCTCCAATGCATCGCCCTTGGTATGGCCGATCAGCCCCACCGGTCCGCGCTTGATCCAGCCCGTGGCGTAGATTCCCGGCACGGGCTCGCCGTCGGCACCCAGGACGCGACCGCCGTCGTTCGGTATGACGCCGCGGCGGGCGTCGTACTCAAGCTCCTCCAACGGCGAACCGTGATAGCCGATGGCCCGGTACACCGACTGGACCGGATACTCGATGAACTCCCCCGTGCCCTTGACGTTGCCCGTTCCGTCCAGTTGCATGCGCTCGAACTTAATCCCCGAGACCTTGCCCGGAGTCTCCGGCGAATCCAGGATCTCCACTGGACTGTGCAGGAAGTGCAGGTGCAGGCGACGGGAGGAGGGCTGCTCGGACTCGGCGTGCTCCTCCACCAGCCAGTTCGTCATGGTGTTGACCATGGTCTTGATCTGGTTGTTCGTCCTGATGGCCTCGTCCGAGGCTTCGTCGAACTCGAAATCTTCCGGGTAAAGGACGATGTCCACGTCCTTGCAGTGGGACAGTTCGCGCAGTTCCAACGGCGTGAACTTCACCTGCGCCGGACCGCGGCGGCCGAAGACGTGAACGTCTGTCACCGGCGACTTCTTAAGTCCTGCGTAGACGTTGTCCGGGATCTCCGTGACCAGCAATTCCTCCGGGTGCTTGACCAGCATTCGGGCCACGTCCAAAGCGACGTTGCCGTTGCCGATCACCGCGATTTCCTTGGCATCGAGCGGCCAGTCGCGGGGAACATCCGGGTGTCCGTCATACCAGGAGACGAAGTCCGCGCCACCAAAGGATCCTTCAAGTTCAACACCGGGGATATTCAGGTCGGCGTCCTTGATGGCACCGGTAGAGAAGATCACGGCGTCATAGAAAGCCCGGAAGTCATGCAGGGTGAGGTCCCTGCCGTAGGTCACGTTGCCCAGGAAGCGGATATCGCCGCGGTCCAAAACCTTGTGCAGCGCATTGACGATCCCCTTGATCCGCGGGTGGTCCGGAGCCACACCGTAGCGGATCAGTCCGTACGGTGCGGGATAGGCCTCGAAGAGATCAATGCTGACCTCCACATGTCCGTCCTTAACCTCGTTGGATTTGGTCAGGATGTCCGCGGCGTACACGCCTGCTGGTCCTGCACCAACGATCGCCACGCGCAGCGGACGATTGGGGGTTGTTGCGGCTGAGTTGGACACCGTTAGCCCTTCCGAAGCAGTGAGCCACGCCCGTTGGTGGGGCGCGCAGATTCCAATTCTAGATGTCGACCCTACGCCCGGACGCTTATATGGCAGGAGTCACGGAAATTCACCAAGATTGCGGAATATTGCGGGCACACGTGGTGTTGGCGACAATGTGTCGACTCCGGATCAGATAACTGCCAGCTCTTCCTCTTCAAACCAGCCAACGACGACGACTGCCGGGGGCGGCGGCAAACCCGCCCGCGGTGCCGGCAAGCCCGTGCGGAGCGAGTCGACAGCGGGAATCCTCTTCGGAATCGGTGCCTACGGCCTGTGGGGGCTCCTCCCCCTCTACTTCTATGTCCTGATGCCGGCCAGCGCCGTGGAAATCGTTGCAAACCGGGTTGTCTGGTCCTTGATCTTCTGTGCACTACTCATCACGATTACCCGGGCTTGGCGGGTGTTCGGCGCAGCCGTGAAGGACCGTTCAGTTTTCGGGCCCTTGGCCTTGGCAGCCGGCCTTATTGCCATCAACTGGCTCACCTACACTTTCGGGGTCACCACCGGCCATGCCGTTGAGACTTCACTGGGCTACTTCATTAATCCCCTGGTTTCTGTCCTCCTGGGCGTTTTTGTCCTGAAGGAAAAGCTGCGCCCCTTGCAGTGGGCAGCGGTGGGCATCGGCTTCGTCGCCGTGGGGGTCCTGACGTTCTCTTACGGTCAGCTTCCTTGGATTGCCCTGATCCTGGCTTTCAGTTTCGGTTTGTACGGTTTCGTGAAGAAGCGTGTTGGCCCCAAGGTTGACGCCCTCACGAGCCTGAGCGTTGAGACCGTTGTACTGGCTCCGTTCGCCGCGATCACCATGGTGGTGCTGGGCGCCACTGGAGTTGCCACGCTGACCACCCAGGGTGCGGGGCACCTCTGGCTGCTGGTGGCTTCGGGCGTCATCACGGCCGTGCCTTTGCTCTTCTTTGGAGCTTCAGCCCGGCGTCTGCCGATGACCACCATAGGCCTGCTGCAGTATTTCGCGCCGGTTCTTCAGTTCGTGGTCGCCCTGACCGTGTTCAACGAGACCATGACCACTGCCCGCTGGATCGGCTTCTGCGTGGTGTGGTTGGCCTTGGTGCTGCTCACCATCGACATGCTGCGGACTACACGGAAGAAC
The DNA here is from genome assembly GCF_900102805.1 of Arthrobacter sp. UNCCL28. NCBI lineage: Bacteria > Bacillati > Actinomycetota > Actinomycetes > Micrococcales > Micrococcaceae > Arthrobacter > Arthrobacter sp. UNCCL28. The sequence goes on along the minus strand of NZ_FMWE01000001.1, from coordinate 334,848 downwards.
TCCGTGCTGAAGAAGAAGGCCCGGCTGGCTGCTGCCGGGTAGTAATGCAACGCGGGGTCACTTATGGCCCCTTCGACGGCGATTAAGGGGCCACAAGTGACCCCGCGTTGTTTTAGTCCAATACGTGTTGTGCAGTTCTGTTCATTTCTGTTGAGAGGGCAGGGAACCGGACATAAGGTTGCGGAAACTTTTCCCAACCACGTCCACCCATCCCGCCCTGGCCACCCGACGCCCCCGCCACCATTGCAGCTCGCCCGGTTCGCGCCGCTCGCGCTGGGAGCGCAGGGTGGGCGGGGAACCCGCGGCAACAGTTTTGAACGGAGCAGTTTTGAACTTCAATGGACCAGCAGTGAGTCGCAGGACCCTCTTCCGCACCGCCGCGGCCGCCGCCGTCGCGGGTGCGCTGCTTTCCCAGGCCGTGCCATCATTTGCCGCTTCCGGACTGCAGGAATTGATTGATCGACGGCGGATGGTGCTGACCGGGGGCCGCAGCGCCGCAGACATTCCCGAGCTCGCCGCGCAGTTGGAAGGAATGGGCCAGACCGCCGCGAAGTGGTGGGGGTCCATGGACAAATCAGCCAATCGGACCTCGCTGTGGACCGACATCCCCCTGACCGGCATTGGGCAGTCAGCCGACGCCACGGGCAACATGGGCCTGCATTTCAACCGCCTCTATGACATGGCACTTGGATACGCCGTTCCGGGGAACCCTTACGCGGGCAGCCCGGAGCTGGCCGCTGACATTGTTGCGGGCTTGCAGCTCCTGAGTGACACCGCCTACAAGCCATCGGTGAAGGCAGCCGGCAACTGGTGGTTCTGGGAGATCGGCGTTCCCCGGAAGACCGTGGACATCCTGACGCTCCTCTACGCTGAAGTTCCAGAAGCTCTCCGCACGTCATTGTTGGCTGCCGTCCGTTGGTTCGCGCCCAACCCGAATTGGCGCGGACGTGCCACATCCTTGGCAGAGACCGGCGCCAACCGCGTGGACAAGTCCTTAGCCTGCTGCATGCGGGGCATCCTGGATAACAAGGATAGTGAAATAGCGCTGGGCAGGGATGCCTTGAGCGACACCGTCCGTGGCGGGGTCAACAGCGTCTTCACGTACGTGACCAGCGGCGACGGCTTCTACGCTGACGGCTCCTACGTCCAACACTCCTACCTGCCCTACGCGGGAACCTACGGAGTGGTGGCCCTGGCCGGAATCGCTGAGATCATCGCCATGCTGGGCGGCAGTACCTGGGCAGTCAACGACCCCAAGCAGTCCGTGCTCCTCAACGCTGTGGAGGATACCTATGCCCCGTTCGTGTGGGACGGACGGATCATGGACACCATCCGAGGCCGTGCTGTCTCCAGGCAGCGCGAGCCCGACTACGTCAGCGGCTTTGGGCTCATCTCAGCAGTCCTGCTGCTGGCCCCGGGCTGCGAAGAACCCTACAAGTCGCGGTTCCTGGCCTTGGCCAAGGGCTGGCTGGAACGCTGCGCGGACCAGAAACTCGTGGGGCATCCAACCCAGAGCCTGGCAAAGTCCCTGTTGTCCCTGGGCGTCCTTTCCGACGCTGCCGTAACTGCGGCACCGGCGCCCGTCTACAGCCGTATGTTCGCTGACCAGGACAGGCTGGTCCATCACCGCCCCCAGTGGGGCTGCACTGTGAACCTTTCCTCCAAGCGCATAGGCCGCTACGAGTGGGGCAACAGCGAGAACAACCTTGGTTGGTACCAAGGCGACGGGATGACCTTCCTGTACACCAGGCAGGATCCGTCCCAGTTCAGCACAGACTTCTGGCCGACTGTGGATCCGTACTCACTTCCCGGAACCACCGTCAATGACCAGGCGAGGGTCAGCGGAGCCGGGGGTGCGGGCACCGGAATTCCCCGCGCTTTCCAAGCATTTGCCGGCGGGCTGACCGTGGATGGCCGCTGGGGCGTCGTCGGCATGGACCACCTCAACCACAACAAGACCCTGTCCGGCCGGAAATCGTGGTTCTTCCTGGACGACGCAGTGGTCTGCCTCGGTGCGGGTATTACCGGTACCGGGGGTTCGGCCGTGCAGACCACGGTGGAAAACAGGTCCTTCGCGGCCGGTGCCGTTCCTGCGCTGCGCACCGATTCCCGGAAAAGGACCATGGCGGCCGGAGACGCCGCCGTGGCTGTGAAGCGGTCCGTGCATGTGGAAGGCCATGGTGGCTACGTGTTCCTGGAAGCGCCAGGGGTTTCCGGCAGCACTGAAGTGGCCGTGATCCGTCGGACGGGCTCGTGGTTCGACATCAATTCAGGGGCGGACACCGGCGGCACCAAAGATCCCGTGACCCGGGACTACGTGACCATCACGAATCGTCATGGCAAAGATCCCGTGGGGTCCGGCTACGCCTACATGGTGCTTCCCGCTGCCAGCCACTCTGACACTTTCTCCCAGTCCGCGAATCCCGGGGTGAAAGTCCTGGCCAACTCCGCGGAGGTCCAAATGGTGGAGGTAGCCAAGGATCAACTGGTCATGGCCAACTTCTTCACAGCAGGTTCCGGTGGCGGGTACTCGGTTTCCGGGCCATGCACCGTGGCGGCACAGATGACCGGGGACAAGCTCGGGCTCTCCGTGGCCGATCCCTCCCGGACCCAGTCCTCTGTGCAGATCACCGTGGATGGGGCGTGGAGCAAGCTGGCGGATTCCGATGCCGGAGTGACTTTGGTCAGCACCACTCCGCTCGTCATCGAGGTCCAGTTGGACGGACACGGCCACCAGAAGAACCTGACGCTGGGCACCTAGGCGCGATCCGCCGTCGTGCGTCCTGCGGTTGGTTCGCCGAGTTCGCGGGAACACTGCGAGGACCGCCGGAAACTTCCAGCGAACTCGACGGTTTCCCGCGAACACGGCGGCGAGAGTTAAACAAAGGAGGGCCTGGTTCACGAATGAACCCGGCCCTCCTTGTGTGCGAAGCGGTGAAGCTTACGCGTGCGCCTTGATGGCTGCTGCGAGGACCTCGAGGCCGTCGATCAGCAGTTCGTCGCTGATGACCAGCGGCGGGAGCAGGCGGATGACGTTGCCGTAGGTGCCGCAGGTCAGGATGATGACGCCTTCCTTGAGGCAGGCGGCGGCAACGGCCTTGGTGAGCTCGGCGTTCGGCTCCTTGGAACCGGGCTGGACCAGCTCGATTGCCAGCATGGCGCCACGGCCGCGGATGTCGCCAACTACGGAAACTTCCCCGGCCAGTTCGCGGAGCTTGCCCAGGGCGAGCTCTTCGATGTGGCGGGCACGGCCGTTGAGGTCGTGCTGCTCCATGGTGTCGATCGCTGCAAGTGCTGCGGCGCAGGCAACCGGGTTGCCACCGTAGGTGCCGCCGAGGCCGCCGGGGTGAACGGCGTCGAGCAGGTCTGCACGGCCGGTAATGGCGGACAGCGGGAGGCCGCCGGCGATGCCCTTGGCCATGGTGATGATGTCCGGGACAACACCTTCGTGGTCAACGGCGAACCATTCGCCGGTGCGGCAGAAACCGGACTGGACCTCGTCTGCGATGAAGACGATGCCCTTTTCCTTGGCCCACTCGGACAATGCCGGGAGGAAGCCTTCGGCCGGGACGATGAAGCCACCTTCACCCTGGATGGGTTCGATGATGATGGCGGCAACCTGGTCGCCACCGATCTGCTTTTCGATCATGGTGATGGCGCGCTTGGCGGCCTCGGCACCGGTGATCTCCGGGTTTTCTTCACGGAACGGGTAGCTCATGGGCATGCGGTAGACCTCGGGCGCGAACGGGCCGAAGTTGGTCTTGTACGGCATGGCCTTGGCAGTCAGCGCCATGGTCAGGTTGGTGCGGCCGTGGTAGGCGTGGTCGAAAGCTACGACGGCGTCGCGGCCGGTGGCCAGGCGGGCAACCTTGACGGCGTTCTCCACGGCTTCAGCGCCGGAGTTGAAGAGCACGGTGCGCTTGGCGTGGTCGCCCGGGGTGAGGCGGTTGAGCTGCTCGGCAACTGCAACGTAGCCCTCGTACGGGGTGACCATGAAGCAGGTGTGCGTGAAGTGCGCGGCAGCTTCCTGGACGGCAGCGACGACGGCGGGGTCGGACGCGCCGACGCTGGTCACGGCGATGCCGGAGCCGAGGTCGATGAAGGAGTTGCCGTCGACGTCGCGGATGATGCCGCCGTCGGCGTCTTCAACGTAGACGGGGACGCCGGAGGCGACGCCGGCAGCAACGACGGCGGAGCGACGCTCGGCAAGTGCCTGCGACTTGGGGCCGGGGAAAGCGCCGTTGATGTTGCGCTTCTGCTCGATGCGGTACGAGAGTTCGTTCGCGGTGGTGGTCATGGGGTGGTTGCCTTTCTGGGAAATTCGTACGGGTGGGGCGGACGCGCTACGCAACTGAGCTATGCATCTGAGTTATGCATCGAGTGCAGACATCACGTGCTTGATGCGCGTGTAGTCCTCCACGCCGTACATGGAGAGGTCCTTGCCGTAGCCGGACTGCTTGAAGCCGCCGTGGGGCATCTCTGCCGTCAGGAGGATGTGGGTGTTGATCCAGACCGCACCGAAGTCCAGGTCACGGCTCATGCGCATTGCCGTTCCGTGGTCGGTGGTCCAGACGCTGGACGCCAGGGCGTATTCGACGTCATTGGCGAGCTCGAGCGCTTCTGCTTCGGTGCTGAACTTCTGGACGGTGATGACCGGGCCGAAGGTTTCCTTCTGCACGATGTCATCGGTCTGCTTGGCGCCGGAGATGATGGTGGGCTCGAAGAAGAAGCCCTTCTCCCCTGCGCGGTGGCCACCGGTTTCGATCTTGCAGTTGGCCGGAAGGTGCTCCACTACCGAGGTGACGGCGTTGAAGTGGTTCACGTTGTTGAGCGGGCCGAAGTAGTTCTCTTCGTCGTTCTGCGAACCGGTGTGCAGGGTCTTGGTGTGTTCCACCATGGCTGCCACGACGTCGTCGTGAACGGAGTCCTCCACCAACACGCGGGTGATGGCGGTGCAGTCCTGGCCGGCGTTGAAGAATGCGAACTCGGCGATGGCCGCGGCGCTCTTCTTGATGTCGGCGTCCTTGAAGACGATGGCCGGAGCCTTGCCGCCAAGTTCCAGGTGTGCACGCTTGAGTCCCTTGGCTGCGCCGCTTGCAACGGCGATGCCGGCGCGGACGGAACCGGTGATGGAAACCAGGCCGGGAACTTTGTGGTCCACCATCATGGCGCCGGTCTCACCGGTACCAAGGACCACGTTCAGGACACCGGCCGGGAAGATCTCGCCAGCCAGGCGGGCCAGCACCAAGGTGGATTCCGGGGTGGTGTCCGAGGGCTTCAGGACGATGGTGTTGCCCGCAGCCAGGGCGGGGCCGATCTTCCAGATGGCCATGAGGAACGGGTAGTTCCACGGGGCAACCTGGGCTACGACGCCGATCGGTTCGCGGCGGACGTAGGAGGTGTGGCCCTCGAAGTATTCGCCTGCGGACTTGCCTTCCATGATGCGTGCGGCACCGGCAAAGAAGCGGAGCTGGTCTGCGCCTGCGGCAACCTCTTCGGAGGCAATCAGGGAGCGAACCTGTCCGGTGTTGCGGTGCTGGGCGTCAACGAGCTCGTCGCTGTTGGCTTCCACGGCGTCGGCAAGCTTGAGCAGCATGAGCTGGCGCTGTCCGGGGGTGGCGTGCTTCCAGGTCTTGAAGGCCTCAGCTGCTGCGGTCATTGCAGCATCGACGTCGGCCTGCACCGAAATGGGCGACTTGGCAACGATTTCCCCATTGGTGGGGTTCACGATGTCCAGAAGACCCGTACCTGCCGGCGTAACGAATTCGCCGTTGATGAAGTTCTGCAAGGTTTGAACCACGGTGTGCAACCTCTTTCGGTGTCTGGGCATGGGTTTTAGCTGATCAGAGCCTATGCCAGGGAGGGGGTCCAAGGAATAGTCAGCTGCACACAGAGGAGGCCCCGGCTTAGTGCGCTTGACCAGCGCCGGGTTAGGCTTTTAAGCATGGCAATGTCCCTCGCTTCGCTCGTCGCTGTCCCCTCCCTGAAACTCCGCCAGGCCGGCCTGGCCGAAACCACCTGGAACCAGGACATCAGCTGGGTTGCCGTCACGGAATTGGAGGATCCCCAGCGTTTCCTCAGCGGTGGCGAACTGGTCCTCACCACCGGCCTGCGTCTCAAGAGCGCCGCGGACCAGAGGCGCTTTGTCCGTCAGGTCCAGAGGGCCGGCGCCGTGGGCATCGGCTTCGGCATCGGCCTTACCCATGAGGCTGTTCCGGAGGCACTGATTGCAGAAGCAAACCGCTGGGGCCTTCCGCTGGTGCAGGTGCCCTACGAGATCCCCTTCATTGCCATCGGAAAACTGGTAGCGGAGTCGCACTCGGCGGACCACTACTCCAACCTTGAGCGCCTCTTGGCCGGACATCAGATCCTGGCCCGCTCGCTGCTCACCGGCGGTGGCCTGAACGAACTCCTCAAGCAACTGGGCAGCATGCTCCGCACGGACGTTGTGCTCACCCAGTTCAGCGCGCAGTTGTACAACAGTGTTGCGGGAAAACCGGCGCCGACGGCGGATGGCTGGGCGTCCTACCCGATTCCCACCGGCCGCAGGGACGCCTGCACGCTCTGGTTGAGGCAGCCGTTTGTGGACTCGGGAATCGTCAGTTATGCGCAGAACCTCATCAGCGTGGAACTGAACAACATGGTCAAGCAGCGCCAGTCCCAGCGGGCCATGGCCGGCCAGGTGCTGGACGACGTCATCCACGGCACCCTGGAGACCATTGAGGCAGCCCGGCGTTTGGCCGGCGTTGGCATCAACAGCACTCGGAAGAACGTGGTGCTGGTTGCCGAGTCCACAGCCCACCACAAACAACTGGTCAGCATCTCACTGCCCCAGGCGCTGGAAGCGGGCGTCAGCGCCGTCGTCGGGAAGGACCTGGTCACGGTCATCAGCGACGACGGTACCTCGGCTACCGCTCTGGCCAAGAGCCTCAGCGATCATTTGCAGGAAGCCGGTATCCACGCCGTCATTGGGATCGGCGGCGCCTACACGAAGCCGAACGGTTTGCGCTGGAGCTACTTTGAAGCGCGCGACGCCGTGGCGCACGGCTTGCCGGTCAACGAGCCGGAGCGCCTGAGCCTGACCTCGCTGTTGCTCGCCAGTGAGGACGTTCCCCTGGCGGATATGGCCAGCGAATCCCTTACGCCTTTGCGGAAGTTCGACGCCGCCCACGGTGCCGAACTGGTGGCCACCCTGGAGAGCTACCTGAACCACAACGGCTCGGTGGCAGCCGTGGCTGAAGCCCTCACCTTGCACCGCAACACGGTCCGTTACCGTTTGGCCCAGATCACTGAACTGACGGGCTACGACCCCTCGCAGACGCAGGACCGCGTGCAGCTTTGGCTGGCTTTGGCTGTCCAGCGCCTCGGTTCCCGCAACCCCCGCTGAGCGTCCCTCAACTTCCCGCCGCTCAGCGTCCCCATAGGTTCCAACGGAAAGCTTCGAGTTCCAGCGGAGAGCTTCGCCACAAAACTGTGGACATTAGACGTCAAACGTCTAACCTTTAGATATGGCAGCGACGACTCCCCTTACCCCCAGCACCGGAAACATTCCTACCGTTGGCCCTGCCCAGGCCCTGTCTGCGCAGGCGGTCCCCAAAACGCGCGTGGTCGCCGTCGTCGGCATTATTGCCGTGGTCCTTATCGGTTTGAATCTTCGCGCAGGCATCACCAGCGCCGCAGCACTGTTCCACGAACTGCAGCAGGTCCTTGGCTACGGTGCTTTGGTGGCGTCCATCCTGCCGTCCATTCCGCTCCTGTGCTTTGCGGTTGCAGGTTTGGGAACGTCCTGGCTGACCCGCCGCGTAGGCGTAGAGAAAGCCATCGCCATCGCCTTGGCACTGCTGGCCGGTGGTTTGCTGGTGCGTGGCGTTCCGGTGACCGGCGCACTGCTTGGCGGCACAGTCCTGGCAATGTCCGGCCTGGCAGTGTGCAACGTGGCCATGCCGTCCTTCATCCGCGAACACTACTCCGAGCGCACCTCAATGATGACGGGCCTTTACACCTTCACCATGTCCGGCGGCGCCACCTTTGCCGCGGTCGTCAGTGTTCCCTTGGCGCAGGAACTCGGCTCGCCCTCCATGGGCTTGGCGGCTTGGGGCCTGCTGGGTGTCGCAGCCCTCCTCGGTTTCCTGCCCATAGTCCTGCACACCCACCGGAACGCCACCAGGATCGATCGGCCCCGGGTCTCCATGTGGCCGCTGCTGCGTACCCGCCTGGGCATCCTCATCACCGCGATCTTCACCTTCCAGGCTTTCCTGGCATATGCCGTGATGAGCTGGTTTGCCTACATTCTGACCTCGCAGGGTCTCAGCGCTTCCGAAAGTGGTCTCCAGTTCGGCGTGATGCAGCTGGTCTCCGTCGCTGCCGGCATGATCCTGCTCGCCTTCGGTTCCCGCCCCGGCATGCTCCGCCCCGCGCTGTATCTGGCCAGCAGCTCAACCTTGCTGGCCATCGCCGCCATGGTCTGGCTGCCGACGTCGTTGGCGGTTGTTCCCGCCGTCCTGTTCGGCTTCGGCTTGGGCATCTTCCCGCTGGTTCTGGTGATCATCAGCCGCAGTGGACGCTCGACGGCGGAAACCACCGCGCTCTCCACCATCGCTCAATCGCTGGGATACTTGATTGCGGCAATCGGCCCGTTTGGCATGGGCCTGCTCCACAGCGCAACCGGCGGCTGGGTGCTGCCCCTGAGCCTGTTGTCGGTCGTGGCCGTGGCGCTCATGGTTACCTGCCACTTGCTCACCAGCAAGCGCACTGCCACCAAGACCGGACCGAGGACAGCATGACCCTGACCCCTTCGCATCGCCCGGCCCTTGCCGAGGAGATCACCGCCAAGCTGCGGGACATGATCAAGTCCGGCGAGTGGCCGCTCCAGGAGCGGATCCCCGCGGAACCTGAGCTGATGTCCACCTTGGGTGTTTCCCGGGGTACCTTGCGCGAGGCAATCAAGGCACTGGCCCATTCGGGCATGCTGGAAGTACGTCGCGGCGATGGCACCTATGTCCGGGCAAACAGCGAGATGTCCGGCGCGGCGCAGCGCATGTACCTGGAGCACACGCAGGAACATATCGTTGAGGTCCGGCTTGGCCTGGACACCCAGGCGGCCCGCCTTGCCACCAAACACGCCACCGCCGAGGACCTGGCCGAAATGCGCCGCCTCCTTGCGCTCCGCCACGACGCCTGGCAGGCCGAGGACTACCCCACGTGGGCCAGCGCCGACTGGGAGTTCCACGAGCGGGTCGCCCTGGCATCGGGCAATCCCCTGCTGCATCAGCTGTACGTTTCGTTCGGCGGAGTGTTCCACAACGACCTCCTCCGCCAGCAGCGCAAGGACGGCTTCAACGGCATTCCACGCGAGGGCCATGACGAACTGGTTGACGCACTTGAAGCCCATGATCCGGAGGCCGCAATCCAGAGCGTGTACCGGAACCTGGACTACTGCTCGGATAAGGCGCCGCGGTAGCTTTTGCTGTTTACGGCACTGTTTCAACACCGGCACCGGCGGCGTCCCTGAACCTGGCATTGATCAGGACAACCTCCCGTCCGGCCCGGTCCAGGAGACTTGCGGCGACACTCGCCCGGTATCCCGTGGCGCAGTGCACCCAGGTCCTGTGATCCGGCAGTTCGGTGATCCTCCCGAGGAGCTCGTAGACGGGCACGTTCAGCGCACCCTTGATATGGGAAGTGGTGAACTCGTCCGGACGCCGGACGTCCAACACCAAGTCCCCCGGCTTCCGCTCGCTTGCAAAGAGGTTCCAGTCTCCGTGCCCATAGCTCGTCCGGGGATGGTCGGCGGCCAACAAAACGGCTTCAGGCCCGACGGCGGCATCCGGGCTGTCGATGCCGATCCTCGCCAAGTCACGGATCGCCTTTTCAACCTCACTGAGCGGGCCCAGCAATGTGAGGGGTTCGTTCCAGGGGATCACCCAACCCAGGTAGCTGGTGAAGTTGTCACCGCGGCCGTACTCGAAGCCCACGCTGCCTTGAAGGTGGCCGTCCGCAAATGCCACCCTGTGGCGGAGGTCCACCACCCACTCCCCTGCCCTCAACCGCCGGCTCAGTTCCTCAGGATCAACTGAATCCGGCACGTCCAGGTTCGCGGCCCCCACCCCTGCAGCGTTGAGCGGGCTCATGTGAGCGTAATAGGCAGGATAGGCGGTGATGTTCGCCAACAACTCTGAGACGAAGTGGTCCTCGCTGGAATCGGTCAGGGCGTGGTTGGACTCAGCCTGCTCAGCAATCGTCGAGAATTCCTGATGGCTCGCGGGCCCGATCGAACAGAACGATCCGAAGCCATGGGTCGGGTACAGCGCAGCCTCCGGACGGGAAGCATCCACCAGGCGCCGTACCGACGAATACTGGTTATGGGCCAGCTTGGCGGTGTCACGAGGGGAGACCAGGTCCGTCCGCCCTACTGAACCGTAGAGCAAGCTGCCGCCGGAAAACACAGCCTCCCGGCCGCCGTCGTGCGTGTCATCCCGCACCACATAAGAGAGGTGCGTGCGGGTGTGGCCCGGCGTCGCAACGACCGAAACCGCGAGCCTGCCGACGCGCAGGACCTGGCCGTCGGTGACGGGAACCCTCACAAACGAAACCTCATCCGCCGCGTTCACCAGATACGCGGCACCGTGCTTCTCCGCCAGGACCAAACCGCCGGTGACGTAGTCATTGTGCAGGTGCGTTTCGGCCACATGCGTGATCCGGACACCGGCGTCACGGGCAGCCTTTTCAACCCGGTCAATGTCCCGTTGAGGGTCAATAACCAAGGCAACGGAGCCGTCGTGCACCAGGTAACTTCGGTCCCCCAACTGGGGAGTTTCGATGACCACGACGTCCATGCTTCAGGATACAGCCGGGCGCAATGAAGGGGACTAAAAACAGAAACGGGGCCACTCCCAAGGAGTGACCCCGCCCGCAAAACGGAAAACTAGACCTGTGCGGCTACGCCATCGCGGGAGATGTTGACCATGTCCTCGCGCGGCACCACCTTGATGCGCTCACGCTTAACCTCAACACCGTGGGAGGTGCCGGCCTCGGTGGCTGCTGCGCCGAGGGCGAGCTCGTGGGCGTCCAGGGCCAGCCAGCCTTCCCAGCTGGTGAACTTCACGCCGCGGGAATCGAGAAGATCCACGACGGCGTCTGCCGCGGGAACCTCGGCGACCGGCAGGTTTTCGCGGTCCTCCAACAAGTACGTGACGGTTTCGAGGGCATCGCCCTTGGTGTGGCCGATGAGGCCAACCGGACCGCGCTTGATCCAGCCCGTTGCATAGAGACCCGGAACGTGCTGGCCGTCGGCGTCAAGGACGCGGCCGCCGTCGTTGGTGACGACGCCCTTCTTGTGGTCGAACTCGACGTCCGGCAGGGCCGAACCGAAGTAGCCGATGGAGCGGTACACAGCCTGGACCGGGTAGTCGATGAACTCGCCGGTGCCGCGGGCGTTGCCCGTGCCATCCAGCTCGGTGCGCTCGAACTTGATGCCGGCAACCTTGCCCGGGGTTTCCGGGGAGTCCACGATTTCCACCGGGCTGTGCAGGAAGTGCAGGTGCAGGCGGCGGGAAGCGGTGAGCTCGGAGAGGTCCTCGGGCTGCTCGGCGATCCAGTTGGTCAGCGTGCCAACCATGGTTTTGGTCTGGTTGTTTGTCTGGACCTGGCGATCAGACTCTTCGTCGAATTCGAAGTCCTCGGCGTAGAGGATGATGTCTACGTCCTTGGAGTGCGAGAGTTCACGCAGTTCCAGCGGGGTGAACTTCACCTGTGCCGGTCCGCGGCGGCCGAAGACGTGGACGTCGGTGACCGGGGAGTTCTTCAGGCCGGCGTAGACGTTGTCCGGGATTTCGGTGACCAGCAGGTCATCGGCGTGCTTGGACAAGACGCGGGCGACGTCCAGGGCGACGTTGCCGTTACCCAGGACGGCGATTTCCTTGGCGTCCAGCGGCCATTCACGGGCAACGTCCGGGTGTCCGTCGTACCAGGAGACGAAGTCTGCGCCGCCGAAGGAACCCTCGAGTTCGATGCCCGGGATGTTCAGGTCGGCGTCCTTGATGGCGCCCGTGGCGAAGATGACGGCGTCGTAGTGCTTGCGGAGGTCCTCGATGGAGATGTCCGTGCCGTAGTCCACGTTGCCGAAGAAACGGATGTCGCCACGGTCCAGGACCTTGTGCAGGGCGTTGACGATGCCCTTGATGCGGGGGTGGTCCGGAGCAACGCCGTAGCGGATCAGGCCGTAAGGTGCCGGGTAGCGGTCGAAGAGGTCGATGCTGACGGTGAGTTCGCCGCTCTTGACGGCCTCACTCTTGGTCAGGATGTCCGCTGCGTAAACGCCGGCCGGGCCGGAGCCGATGACGGCGACGCGAAGCGGACGGTCCGCAGAACCTACGGGGGTGCTAATTGACACGGCTGTGTTCCTTCTTCTTCTCAGTTACTGCGGACGCGGGGACGGTTGGGGGTAATAGTGCTGTAGTCAGCGGTCTTGAAGTGCTGCGGTGCAAAGGGGCTGACACGGACAACATCGCCGATCACGATGACCGCCGGGTTGGCCACGCCGACGGCTTCCGCCTGGTCCGCGATGGTCCCCAGAGTGCCGATGGTGACGCGCTGGTCCGGCAAATACCCGTTCTCTACGATACCTACTGGTGTGTCCAAAGGCAGACCCGAGCCTGCCAGTTCAGCCGCGGAATCACGCAATTGGGCCACTCCCATGAGCAACACCACAGTGTGATCCGGGCGTGCGGGGACCTTGGAGAGCTCTTCGTGGCCGGTCACCACGCTGAAGCCCTTGGCCAGGCCGCGATGGGTCACCGGGATTCCTGCGGCAGCGGGAACGGAAATTGCCGACGTCACGCCGGACACCACTTCAACCTCGACGCCGTTCTGCCGGCAGAATTCTGCTTCCTCACCGCCGCGTCCCAGGACGTAGGGGTCCCCGCCTTTGAGGCGGACCACCCGGTTGCCCTTGAGGGCTTCCTCTACAAGGATCCTGTTGATCTCAAGCTGGGGCACGGGGTGGTGCCCGGGGGTCTTGCCGACCTCGATCACCCGGACGTCGGGCGCCAGTTCCTTGAGCAGCTCCCGTGGGCCAAGACGGTCGGCAACCACGACGTCGGCCTGGCCCAGCAGGCGACGGCCGCGGACGGTGATGAGCCCCGAGTCGCCGGGCCCGCCGCCCACCAAAGAAACCGAACCGACGGAGCCGGGCGTTCCCGGCTTACGGTGCCGGCGCAGCGGAAGGTCCCCGGTTTCGAGGGCCGTGGCAACTGCGTTCCGAAGGGCCATGGCACGGCGTGGGTCTCCCCCGGCGTTGATGGCGATCTTGACGTCGTCCACCACGGCAACCGCGGGTGTCCACGCGGCCGATGCTTCATGGTCCGAGGCGTTGACGCACCAGATACGCTGCGCCTCGGCGTCGGCTGCGACCTGGGTGTCCACGGCGGGAGCGCCAGTAGCAGTCTGAACGAACCAGACGCCGTCGACGTCGGTTGTGCGGTACTCGCGCTGCTCCCAGGTAAGGAGGCCGGAAGCGGCGAGCCCGCGAAGTGTTTCGGTGGCAACGGGAGCGACCACGGTGACTTTCGCACCGGCGTCGAGCAGTCCTTTGGCGCGGCGCGACGCAACGGGGCCGCCGCCGACCACCAGCACGGGGCGGCCGAGCAGCCGCAGCGCGGTGGGGTAAATGTCCTGTATTGCCATGAAAAAACTGTAGGGCGGCCCCGTAACATGCTTCAAAGACTCGGAAACACCCGGTAACGCTGGGTAATCCAACGTCACATAATTCCATGCTTAGCCGGAAGAAACCCTGTCTTTAAGCGTCAGGTAATAGCTCCGCTGCTCCTTGCCCAAGTGCTCGATCGCGTAACGAAGAGCCGTGCGGGGCATGGTTGCCGCGTGCTCGTCCAGGAAGGCCAGCAAGCGTTCGCGGCTGCTGCGTCCGGCATCGCGGACCCACCCGCCCACGGCTTTGTGGATGAGGTCTTCTTTGTCTCCGAGCAGGAGGGCGGCGATCGCGAAGGTGTCATCCAACTGGCCTTCACGGATGAACGCCGAGGTGGCAACAATGGCCGTCCTGCGCTCCCACATGTTCTGCGACCGGGCCAGGCTGTAGAGCGGGTCGCGCGGCTTATTCAGCAGCCATCCGCCCACCACGTTCCCAGCGCCGAGGTCCACCAAGTCCCAATTGTTGATGCGATCGTGCCTCCGCAGGTACAACCCGTAAAGCTCCCGACGCCGTTCTTCCGGGGTCTTCTTTTTCTGCGCCTGGAGAGCCATGATCTTCACGGCACCGGCCCTGGCCTCGTGAATGTCTTGCTCCAGGAGCATCTCGATATCTTCCAGGGACATGGCCGCGAATTCCTTGGCCAGTGTGAAAACCTCGCCCATGCGGACGCCCAGGAAGAAGTCGCCCTCGGCATAGTCGCCCTTGCCGGTCTTGAAATAGCGCTGGTACTTGGCTTGCTCGACATCCGACTGGCGGATTTTCAGGCGCTCCAAGAACGCGACGGCGGTGGGCTCGGTTCCCGGCGCCGGCGCGGCAGGCTTCCGGTCTTTGGGGGCCTTCCCGCCCTTGGGCCCTCTTCCGTCCTTGGGGGTCATGCCTCCATCATGCGCCTAAAACACCGACCAGCCAGTACGGGTGGTGAATTCGTCCAGCGCTGCGACCCCGGCCACGGAATTCCCGGATCGTCCCAGCCCAGGGCTCCACACGCTGATGGAGCACTTGTTCGGGACCACGGCCACGATCCCGCCGCCCACGCCGCTCTTGCCCGGAAGTCCCACCCGGTATGCGAATTCGCCAGCGGCGTCATACGTCCCGCACGTGAGCATGACCGCGTTGATTCTCTTGGTCTGTGCCGGAGAGAGCAACAGAGTCCCGTCTGCGCCCAAGCCGTTGGAGGCAAGGAACCGGGTTGCGAGTGCAAGGTCTTCACAGGTCATGGCGAGCGCGCATTGCTTTGCATAGGAATCCAGGACGTCCTCCACCGGGTTTTCCAGGTTGCCGCAGCTTGCCAGGAAGTGAGCCAAGGAAGCGTTGCGGTGGCTGTTGGCCAGTTCGGAGCCGGCCACCTGCTGATCGGTGTCGATGCTGTCCTTGGTGGTTTCCTGACGCATCAGATCCCGCACGGCGTACGCTGCGTTTCCGGTCAGGCTCAGGAGGCGGTCCGTCACCACGATTGCACCGGCGTTGATGAAGGGGTTCCGGGGAATGCCGTCTTCACTCTCCAACTGGACCAGCGAGTTGAAGGGGTTGCCGGAAGGCTCCCGGAACACCCGCTTCCAAATACTGTCTCCGTCGAATGCCAGTACCAAGGCGAGCGCAAAGACCTTGGAGATGCTTTGGATGGAAAAGTCCACGTGGGCGTCTCCAGCTGAATACACCTCGCCCTCACGGGTGGCGACGGATATGCCGAATTGTTGGGCGTCCACGGCTCCCAGTTGGGGGATGTAGTCAGCGACGTTGCCTTGGCCGACATGCGGCTGCACGGCCCCGACGATGTCGTCGAGGAGATTCTGGATATCCATGGTTCCTAGCCCTTGGTCCCTGCATAGGTCCAGAGCCTGATCTGGAGGTGTGCCAGTAAGCGTTCATCCGCTGATTGCAGATCCAGCCCGGCCACTTCGCAGGCGCGGCGGAGCCTGTAATGAACAGTGTTGCGGTGGACCGCCAATTCCTCGGCGCACCGGTTCACGTCTCCGAAGAACTCCAGGTAGGTCAGGAGGGTCAGGGCGAATTCCGGGTAGCGACCGCATAGCCGGGTGATTCCTGCATGACGCAGGGTGGTCCGGGATTCGAGCAACTCCAGCAGTTCCCTGGTCAGGACTGTTGTTTCCACGTCGCTGTAAGAGGCCACTCGGACGTCCGGCGTTGCTTCCATGACTTTGAGGACGCTGCGAACGTGGTCAAGGGTGGCATGCAGTGCGTCCAGGCGCGGAACGATGGGACCCACTGCTGCCTGCACCTGGAAGTGAAGGTGCGTGGTGGCATCACGAACAATCGTGTTGACCAGCCGGTTGATAGCGGGCAGGGACTTTTGCGGGTCCACGTCCGGGAGGATGATGGCCGTTTCCATGCCAAGGGCTCCTACCACCGCGCCGGGCCGGTACGCAGCGGCGTGGATCGATGCCACTTTGGACAGTTCCCCCCTGCGCAGCTGGAGACCGGCCGCGCTTTGGCTCAGCCCTCCTGCGGAGATCAGCACCAACGCCGCTGGCTTGGCGGGATCGATGCCCGCGGATTGGGCCTGGGAGTGGACTTGCGCCGTGCCGCTGAGCAGGCTGGAGACCCGGTCCTCGCGCATCGACTGCGACTGCTCGTTGCGGTGCCGTACCAGCTCAATGGCCGCGTGCCGGGCAGCGCCCACCATGATGCGATCCGTGTTGGCCGCCAAGGGTTCAGCACCTTCCTGCAACCAGATGTACCCCATCACCCGGCTGCCGGCGTGAATGCCGATCGCCACACGTTCCCGAAGCCCGGCCTCGAGGTTGGCCTCCACGTGAACAGGTGCTTCAGTAGCTTGGAGGTGCTTGTAGACTCCTGATTCCTTGAGGAGTTTCTGGTACTTTTCAGGGCCACGCCGCGCCAGGATGGACAACCGGCGGAGCTCGTCAACGTCATTGGACGCCGGGGAGTAGGCAAGGACCCTGTTGCCCGGATCTTCGATCACCACGTGGCCATTGGTCAGTGTGGCCGTGGTTTGGGCGATCGCGAACAGATCGCGGTGGACTGACGTGGGGGTTTCCCCGGGCACATCGTTCTCACGGACCCGGTCCAGCGCGATGCTCTCGAACTTATCCCAGCGGAGCCCCGGGGCGACCGCCACCAGTCCAATGCCGGTCGGTTGGAGCAACTCGGCCACGGCTTCCAACTCGCGTTCACTGCCCTTGACAGCAACTGCTGTGGGACGGCCCGCCATGATGCGGCGGAGCGCAGGGAGCGCCGCACGCCCGCGAACGCCGATCAACATGACCAGGGCCCCTGGGCGGATCTCGTCGTCGTCTTCAGCATCAACAATGACAGTTTCGCGAACGGTTCTGTTGTCCTCTGCCGGGGCCAGCAGCAACCGGGCGTTGCCGACACCCAGGTCTTCGAGGACATCGCTCAATAGGGTGACGACGCCGTCGTCGTCAATTTCCAGGGCTTTCAACGAAGCTATCGCTTCCTCTCCACATCAGTTCCATCAGCAGTACGCTTCCTCGCCATTGAGGGCGCCGCCGGTACATGTGCGCAGGCACGCACAGCGAGAAACATTACCGGCCCTTCAGAACACCAGTGTTGTCCCCCCGGCACAAGAGCCGGGCCCCGAATTTGGTTCGCCAGCCAATTTGTTGTCGACGGCGGCGACCTAGAGTTGGTGACTGTCCCACACACCACAAAGACTGACTGCAGCGCGGCCAATTTCAGGCATAACTGCGACGCAGCCAGCCCCACGTTGTGGAGTATTGAGCCACCCGAGGTGGCAACGGAGTCAAAGGAGACCCCCGAAGTGATACCCACCCCTGCGTCCACACAAACCCTTTCTTTCCCAACAGACCTGGCTGCCAGTCCGCCGTCGAACGCTTTCGCCCAAGAGGAAACCGGCTACCGCAAGACCCTCAAGCCCCGGCAGATCCAGATGATCGCCATCGGAGGGGCAATCGGTACCGGGCTCTTCATGGGCGCCGGAGGCCGCTTGAACGGGTCCGGACCTGCGCTGGTGCTGGTCTATGCCGTCTGCGGATTCTTCGCGTTCCTGATCCTGCGGGCACTGGGCGAGTTGGTGCTGTACCGCCCCACCTCCGGCTCGTTCGTTTCCTATGCCCGCGAGTTCTACGGCGAGAAAATGGCCTACACCGCCGGCTGGCTCTATTTCCTGAACTGGGCCATGACCTCCATTGTGGATGTCACCGCGGTTGCCCTGTACGTGAAGTTCTGGGGCCAATATTGGGCACCCATCAACGACATCCCGCAATGGCTGATCGCATTGATCGCTTTGGTAGTGGTGCTCTCCCTGAACCTGGTGTCCGTGAAGATCTTTGGTGAGATGGAGTTCTGGTTCGCCATGATCAAGGTGGGGGCCCTGGTGACGTTCCTCGTGGTGGGAGTCTGCTTCATTGTTTTCGGCGGCCGGACGGATGTTGGCGTTCCGGGTTTCAACGTCATCGCTGAGAACGGTGGCATGTTCCCCATGGGCTCAGTGGCACCGCTCCTGGCCATCAGCGGCGTGGTGTTTGCCTACGCAGCTGTGGAACTGGTGGGCACCGCGGCCGGCGAAACCGCCGAACCCCACAAGGTGATGCCCAAGGCCGTGAACACAGTGGTGATCCGCATCGGGGTCTTCTACGTGGGCTCAGTCCTGCTGCTCTCGCTCCTGCTTCCCTTCACGTCCTACAAAGCCGGCGAATCTCCGTTTGTCACCTTCTTCTCGCATCTCGGTGATCCGCAGGCCGGAGCCATCTCGGCGTCCGTGATGAACTTCGTGGTCCTCACCGCGGCATTGTCCAGCCTCAACGCCGGCCTCTATTCCACCGGCCGCATCCTCCGCTCCATGGCTGTGAACGGCTCGGCTCCGCAATTCACCGGTCGGATCAGTAAGTCCGGGGTGCCCTACGGCGGCATCCTGCTGACAGCGGTCATCACGCTGGTTGGCGTCGGCTTGAACGCCGTCGTTCCATCCCAGGTCTTTGAAATCGTGCTGGAAGTCTCGGCGGTGGGCATCATCGGCGGCTGGGCCACCATCATGTTGTGCCACATCAAGCTCCAGCACTGGGTCCGCAACGGCAAAGTGGTGCGGCCTGCGTTCAGGCTCTTCGGAGCGCCCTTCACTTCCTATCTCACCCTCGGATTCCTGGCCTTTGTCCTGGTCACCATGGGGTTCTCGGAAACGGGCCGCTGGGTGCTGGCCTCATTGCTGGTGTTGGCGCCACTGCTGATAGCCGGCTGGTATGCGTATCGCGGCCGTATTCGCACTGCCCTGACGTCCTAGACCCCTTTTCAGTTTGAAAGTGAAACACATGAGCACCCCTTCCCCGTCCCCCAGAATCGGCACCCCCAGCAGGGCTTGGCGTTCCCGTGCCGACGCTTGGGAGTTTTTGGGATACGCCCTCAGGCAGCTCGCCTCGGCCCGACACCAGGAGTCCGGTTTGCTGTCCCAGATCGATAGGACCTTTGCCCTCCTGGCAGCGGTGGAACCGTATTGGGCAGAGCCCGGAGTCAACGCCGTGGCCCAGTTGCGCCAATTAATCGACGACGGCGAACCCCAGGCCGCGCTCCAGCTTCTGGGCGGTTTGTCCCACCTCCCGCTCGCCTCTGCCGGGGAAACAGCTGCGGTGCCGCGCGGGGAGATCCTGGACGAGGAAGTTGTTGACCAGTCCGAGCCGGCGGAACGGCCACGCTTTGAGGTCCTGGTGGTGGACACCATGGAGCCTGAAGAAGCCGAAGCGCTCAAGAACACCATGGCTGCGCAGCGCCGCGCTTCGGATGCGTTCACCTACACGGTCAATGTGGTTCCCAGTTATGAGGATGCACTGGTTGCCATCATGCTGAACCCGGATATCCAGTCTGTTGTTCTTCGCCCGGGCTTCTCCCTCCGCAGCTCCCATCTGTTGGGCAGCGACCTCCGGAGGTTCCTGGCCCGGCATACCTCCGCAGACTTGCAGGACTCGCGACCCATCAGACGGATCCTTGCGCTGGCCGAAGCAATTTCCGGGCTGCGGCCGGAACTGGACGTCTACTTGGTGGCAGGGGTCTCCATCGAGTCCCTGGCGGGATCCCTCACCAGGAAGTTCCGGCGGATTTTCCGGCGACAGGATCATCTGGACCTGCATCTGTCACTGCTGTCCGGGGTGGCCGAACGCTACGAAACACCGTTCTTCACGGCGTTGCAGGACTACAGCCGCCGCCCGGCCAGCGTCTTCCATGCCCTTCCGATTTCCCG
The DNA here is from genome assembly GCF_900102805.1 of Arthrobacter sp. UNCCL28. Classification (NCBI taxonomy): domain Bacteria; kingdom Bacillati; phylum Actinomycetota; class Actinomycetes; order Micrococcales; family Micrococcaceae; genus Arthrobacter; species Arthrobacter sp. UNCCL28. The sequence continues at coordinate 314,947 of NZ_FMWE01000001.1, read as the reverse complement.
GGGTGCGTCGGTGGGGACTTCACCGTGGATCCGGGACATGGCCGATTTCTACGGGACAAACCTGCTGTTGGCCGAAACCTCCGCCACCTCGGGCGGTCTGGACTCCTTGCTGGATCCGCACGGGTCCATCAAACGCGCTCAGGAACTCGCCGCGCGGGCCTTTGGTGCGCAGCGAACCTACTTCGTCACCAACGGCACGTCCACGGCCAACAAGATCGTTCACCAGTCACTGCTTGCCCCGGGCGATGTTGTGCTGGTTGACCGCAACTGCCACAAATCGCACCACTACGCCTTTGTGCTTGCCGGTGCCCGCGTGTCCTACTTGGATGCCTATCCCCTGGACAAGTACGCCTTTTATGGGGCCGTCCCTCTGGCCAGCCTGAAGCGCAGGCTCCTGGAGTACCGACGGGCAGGCCGGCTTCACGAGGTGAAAATGGTGACCCTCACCAACTGCACGTTTGATGGTGTCGTCTATGACGTCGAAAGGGTCATGGAGGAATGCCTGGCCATCAAACCGGATCTGGTTTTCCTGTGGGACGAGGCGTGGTTTGCCTTCGCCCGCTCCCATCCGGTGTACCGCCGTCGAACCGGCATGGCGGCAGCAGCGGCACTGGAAGCTTCCTTCAGCGATCCTGCCTACGCCACCCGGTACGCGGAACAGGCAGCCGCCCTTCATGACCCGGTCACCGGCGAACCTGTTGATGACGAAGCCTGGCTCTCCACCAGGCTGATTCCGGATCCTGCCAAGGCACGCCTGCGGGTCTACGCAACGCAGTCAACCCACAAAACGTTGACCTCGCTGCGGCAGGGTTCCATGATCCACGTGTATGACCAGGACTTCGCCGGCTCCAACCGGGAGTCCTTCCGCGAGGCTTACATGACCCACACGTCCACCTCCCCCAACTACCAAATTCTGGCTTCCCTGGACATTGGCAGACGACAGGTGGAGCTTGAAGGTTTCGGCCTGGTGCAACGGCAATCCGACCTTGCCGTGTCCGTGGCCCAAGCCGTGGCCCGGCACCCCCTGCTGAAGAAGTACTTCCGGGTGCTTTCCTCGCGGGACCTCATCGGTCCGCGCTATAGGGAAACCGGCTCCAGCATGCCGCTGCGGGATGGGCTGTCGGAGCTGGAGGACGCCTGGCAGCGGGACGAGTTCGTCATCGATCCCAGCCGCCTCACGCTGGACATCAGCAAAACAGGGATCGACGGCGACACTTTCCGCCACAGCTACCTCATGGACGATCACGGCATCCAGGTGAACAAGACCTCACGGAACACTGTGCTGTTCATGACCAACATCGGCACGTCCCGAAGCTCCGTGGCGTACCTGATCGAGGTCCTGGTGAAACTCGCTGAAGGCTTTGAGAACCCGCATCCTTCGGCGCGGGCTCGGACGCTACCTGCATCGTCCGACGCTCCCCGCCCGACTCCCCCGCTCCCGGATTTCAGCACCTTCGCCGCGCGCTTCCGTACGGATGATTCCTGCGAGGACGGTGATATCCGGGCCGCCTACTTTGAGAGTTACAAACCCGATTCCACGGTGTACCTGTCCGCGGCTGAGGTGGCTTCCGCCGTGGCCGAAGGACAGGAAGTAATCTCGGCAGGATTCGTCACACCGTATCCGCCAGGGTTCCCCATTCTGGTCCCGGGGCAGGTGATCACCCGGCAAACCCTCGAATTCATGGCTGCTTTGGATACGCGCGAAATCCATGGGTTCGATCACGAACGGGGGTACCGGGTGTTCGTGGCGCCTGCTTCTTCTTCTGTTCTCGAGCTGGTGGCGGTGGCGTCCTAGACTTTCGCGCTCCAACCGAAGGCAGGGGCGACGTGCTTGGCGACGTTGCCCAGCAGCTTGGCGTTGTAGTCGACGCCAAGCTGGTTGGGCACTGTGAGCAGGACCGTGTCGGCTGCTTGCACGGCTGCGTCCTTCGCCAGTTCGTCCGCTAATTGATCCGGCTCGCCGATGTAGCTTTTCCCGAAACGGGACAACGCGCCGTCGAGAATTCCTACCTGGTCCTGGCTGTCCGCTTGGGCACGCAGACCGAAGTAGTGGTTGTCTTGGCTGTCGACGATCGGAATCACGCTGCGGCTGACGGAAATCCTTGGTTCAAAGTCGTGCCCTGCGGCCGCCCAGGCTTCGCGGAACATCCGGATCTGCTCTGCCTGCAGTTCGTCGAAAGGAACACCGGTGTCCTCGGTGAGGAGGGTTGAACTCATGAGGTTCATGCCTTGCTCTGCTGCCCAGACTGCAGTCTTCCGGGTTCCGGCGCCCCACCAGATTCTCTGAGGGAGGCCGGGTGACTGGGGTTGGATGGGCAGCAAACCTGTGGCCCCGCCGGCGTAATGCGGGTCCGCTTCGGCCACCCCGTGCCCGGCGATGGCTTTGCGGAACAATGCAGTGTGGCGGCGGGCCATGTCGCCACCGTCCTCACCGTCCTCGGGGACGTAGCCGAAGTTGGCTGCTCCGTTCCGTGCGGGTTCGGGTGAACCACGGCTCACTCCGAGCTGCAGCCGCCCATCACTGATGAGGTCTGTGGCTGCTGCCTCCTCAGCCATGTAGAGCGGGTTTTCGTAGCGCATGTCGATGACACCGGTGCCCATCTCGATCTGGCTGGTCCGCGCCGCAATAGCGCTCAGCAGTGGAAAGGGCGATGCTTGCTGCCGGGCGAAGTGGTGCACCCTGAAGAAGGCTCCGTCGATGCCCAGTTCCTCAGCGGCCACAGCGAGTTCGATGCCCTGTTTCAGGGCTTCCCCAGCCGTTGGCACGAGGGAACCCGGGACGCGGGCCCAGTGACCGAAGGAGAGGAAACCGATCCGTTTGTTGTGCATGTTCGGGACAACTCTTCACGGTCCGGGGAAATTCCACTGGCACCGTGTACGCGCCCACACGGTCCCGAGTCCGTCACTTCGCGTTACCTGTGCAAATAGATCCGCGGGATTAGGTAGAGTAGGCGGCGGGGATGCTTTATCTATTCGATGGAGTTTTTATGGAATTCGATGCTCATGCTGCTGATCGCCTGATCGCTGCATGTCGGGACGTCGCGCGTACGTTGCAGGATCAACGTGGCGGACGGGAATCGGCCTCGACTGCTGCTCTCACGGAATTTCGGGGCATGTTCGCAGACTGCTTCCGGGAAAACGTTGCCTCTGAAAGGGCGGCCCGGTCCGAGCTGGTCAATATGTTGGAAGATGTTGCCCGTCAGGTCCAGGACGCGAAGAACGCGGCCGAGGTTGAGCAGCGTCGCTTGGATGACTTGACCGAGTGGGCGCTGGCCTCCGGCTGGGCCCGTGCTGGCGGCGGTTTTGGGGTGGATGTAGGGCCCCGCCCGTCGACGGCGGAGACTGACCGTCCGGTGGTGAGCGTGGAGACGGCCCGGCAAGGGTTGCGTGTCTGGGCGAGCGGAAGCCCTGCTGGGGCGAGTTCCGCTGATCCGGACACCTTGGACTCGGCAGTGTCGACCTTCAGGATCCACGACGACTCAGACCGAGCTTCCGCTGACAAAGTCAGTGCAGCTGTGTCCGATTTCGAGGAGAAGTGCTCCTGGGTGCACTCTGACCTCCACGCTGTCCGTGGCGGGCTACGACGGTTCCTCGAAGACAACCATCAGGACGCGAGCCGGCTTTCCGATATCGCGTCCACGTTCCGCGCTGCCGGTGGGAGCGGGGACGTCGGTCAGATAACGGTATCGAACGGCGTTCTTGTGCTTGCAACGGCGCCGATGACCTTATCGGACTCGGCGCTGCTGGGCTACTTGTCCACTGCCTCCGAGGCTGACGTGAAGGCATTGTCCACAATACCCGGATGGCAGCAGACCCTGCGAGGCATGGACCCATCGAAAATCGGGGCTTGGTGGGCGGGCATGAACCCTCCGGCCGGCACCGCCACGGCCGTGGCTGGGTTCTCGCGGGTGCAAGAGCTGCTGCTGACTGCGGCTCCGGCCGTGTTCGGCGCTTTGGACGGAATGCCCGCACTGGCCAGGGTCCGGGCCAACCAGTTGAATGTGCCAAGCCTGCTCCGCGCGGCGGAGAACGACCTGGAATCAGCACGGAAGTTGTCCGAGTTCGGGCAAAGCCACCACGACCCTAACCGAACAAAAATGCTCGAAAATGAGGTGGCGTACCTGAATCTGGTGAAAGCCGGGGACGTACAGCTTTACCTCTATGACCGGGACCGGTCCAGGATTGTGGAAATGATCGGCACTCCGGGCTCCGACACACGGCATGTGATCACCTACGTTCCGGGCACCTTCACCGGGATGGACATCTTTTACACAGGCGGGGTACAGCAGGTCTCGAGCTACCTCCGTAGCGAAGTGCCGGGTACGGTGGCTTTCGTTTATAAGGATGGGCGGTTCCCTGGGGAGGAGAACACCGCCGGCGGTCCCAACCTGGCGAGAATCGGTGAGGCGAACGATGAAAAACTCGCACGCACGTCCGGGCAGCAACTGGCATCCTTCGAAGCCGGGATGCGCACTGATCCCTACCTAAAGGGTGCCGAACAAACCGGCATCGGGCACAGCTGGGGCCTGGCAAACCTCACCAGCTCCGAAGTTGCCGGAGCCCGATACGACAAGGTGATCTCTCTCGCTGGGGCAGGCATGCTCCCGGACTGGAAACCACAGCCAACCACGCAATATTCGAACCTGTACTACTATGATCTGCTCATCCATGGCCAGGGAGTTATCAACCCCGTCACGAAAAAGGGGGTGGTGTGGGAGGGAAACAATCCGATTCATCGCGATGAGTTTGAACAGCACTACTACCGCGGCCCCCACGACGACCAACTTAGGGCGATCAATACCGTCGAAGAAGGGAACATCCTCATGGAAAACCACAACCTCATCGCCTCCGACAGCGAAGACAATGATAAGGCACTTCGGTACATGAAGAAGTTGGTAAATCAATGAAAGTGTCGACCCATGCTGTGTTGCTGCTGGCGGCAACGATGGTGCTGGCCGGTTGTGCCGGAATCCCTAGGGGAACTCCGATTGAAGCACCAGAGCCCACCGCAACAAAGACTCAGGAGGACCCGATGCATGGTGAACTGACGTGGCAGGAAGCGAAGGCCAAAGCCCAAGCCGTGGAATTGGAGATCGCCGCCCTGATCCCGAAAGGCACGGTTGTCTCCATCGATCAAAAGAAGAAGGGCGTGCTGCTGTCCTGCAACAAGACACAGCACAAGTGGAAGGGCTCCACGACCATCACGGTAGCCGACGGAACCAAAATCGATTCAATCGTGAAGGACATCGAAGCCCACTACCGGGCGAATGGACTCAAGGTGTCAGCCGATAAGGATATAGACGGAAAGATACTGGTCCAAATCGATCCACCTGCTCCTGGGGAGAATTACCTCGTCGGTGGAGGCGTAAAACCTGATGAGATTTGGATCGATTCGGGTTCTCCATGCTTCACACTGCCCGAGGGCATCTACCCAGGCGGGGATTTCTAGATCCCATGAACAATTACAACCTCATCGCCTCAAACAACGAGGACAACCTGCAAGTACTCAGAGTCATGCCTGGAATTGTGCCTCAATGAGGGGGCGACAAGGAGCCATGGCGTTGTTGCTGTTGGCGGGTTCGATCGGGCTCGCAGGTTGCGCCGGAAACCCAAGCGTGAGTTCGACCGAGTCAACCGTGCCAACTGCCGCTGATACACAGGAGGAACCGTTGATAACTGAACTGACCTGGCAGGAAGCCAAAGCCCACACCCAAACTATGGAGCTGGAGATCGCCGCCCTGATCCCAAAGGACAAGGTTACTTCCATAGTCCAGAAAGAGACGGGCGTTCTCCTGTCCTGCAGCAAGACAGAACACAACTGGAACGGTTCGACTTCGATCACGCTGGCTGAGGGAAGCGAAGCTGAATCTGTCGTGAAAGAACTTGAGACGGCTGCACGGGCACACTTCACGGATCATCGTTTTGAGGTCTCAAGCGACCGGACCATCCAAGGCACCTTTCGTGTTGAGATAAGCAATCCGGCCACCTCGGAAATGTATCTCATCAGGGAGGACGATCCCGGCGTCATTCGCATTGCATCAGGTTCGCCTTGCTTCACAATGCCCGAGGGTACCTACCCGGGTGGGGATTTCTAGATGCTTTTGAGCAACCGTGATCTCATCGCCTCCAACATTGAAGACAACGAGCAAGTAATCAAAGACATGCGCGGGATTGTGGCTAGGTGAGGGCGCGACACAGCGCTATGGCGTCGTTGCTGCTGGTGGGTGCGATGGTTCTGGCCGGCTGTTCTGGAAGCCCCGGAGGGACACACATCGAACCACCAGTACCCACCGCAACAAAGACGCCGGGTGAACCGATGAAAGCTGACCTGACGTGGCAGGAAGCCAAAGCCCAGGCCCAAGCAATGGAACTGGAGATCGCCACGCTCATCCCAAACAACACCGTTGTCTCGATCGATCAGAAGAAGAAGGGCATGCTTCTGTCTTGCAACAAAAACCAACACAACTGGAATGGTTCCACGACCATCACGGTTGCCGAAGGAACGAACATTGAGCCGATCGTGAAGGACATCGAAGCCCACTACCGGGGGCAAGGGCTCAAGGTGTCAGCCAATATGGATGTAGACAAAAAGCTTCTTATCCAGATTGATCCACCTGCTCCCGGGGAAAACTACCTCGTCGGTGGCGGCGTCAAACCTAATGAAATTTGGATCGATTCGGGCTCGCCGTGCTTCACCTTGCCCGAGGGCATCTACCCGGGCGGGGACTTCTAAACCAGAGCTCATGAGAGTGGTTCGGCGTTTTCACGTTGCCTCCACAATCGTCAAGCAGCCCGGCGATAATGCATGGCCACCGCCCCGTTACTGTGCGGCTCGGCCGAGATCAGCTCAAGATGCCGGGTGCTGGGCAGTCCGCCTTGGTACAGCGTTGGTCCGTGGCCGGTGATCATGGGGTGGATGAGAAATTTGTACTCGTCGATCAAGCCCAGCCGGTCCAGCTCTGTTGCTAGTTTCCCGCTGCCAACAAGTACCCCTTTGGGAGTCTTGTCCTTGAGTTCCTGAACGGCCGTACCCAGTTCGCCGACCAGCCGATGACTGTTGGTCCAGGGGAAGTCGCTCCGCGTTGTGGAAACGACGTACTTAGGTTTCCCCTCCAAGGTAATCGCCCACTCACGAAGGGCTGGCGGCGCTTCTACCTCGCCCCGGGCCACCAAGGGCCAGTACTCCTCCATCATTTCGTAAGTGGTGCGCCCCCAGAGCATCGCACCGCTCTGATCCAGGAGGCGTGTGAAGTGGGCGTGGGTCTCATCATCTGCGATCCCCTCCCGGTGGTCGACGCAGCCATCCAGAGTGACGTTGATGCTGAACGTGAGAAGGCCCATTCGCCGATTCTAGGCCGTTGCCGGCGTTAGCGCAGCGGGATTGCCGCAGTAGTGTGCTTATTCTTGCATTGCAAAGACCGATACCCTCCAGGGGTATAGTGTTGCGAATGGACGCAAAGGAGGAGTGCGCGTGAGCGGGTCATCGTCGCGGGTTTCATCGCCCCTTCTCAGACGAGGATCGCTCTTGATGCTCGTGGCTGCCATCATTGCGGGCTTGTTCGGAATGCATGTGATGAGCGGATCCCATGGGGAACATTCCGTCACGCCAACAGCCACTGACGCGATCACCCTTCACGGGCAGGGCACTTCACATCATGTGCACGACACTTCGCAACCCCTCCCTGCCGGTCATCCTGCGGAAGCGGAACAGTGTACGTCCGGAAGCTGTTCCTGCGCCGAGGCGGTAGGTGTTACCTGCACACCGTCGCTAAAAACCGGTTCCTTGGTTGCGCCGCTCCCAGCCAGCGCGGCTACCTACACTCTCACTGCCACCGGGTACCAAGATCCATTGCCATCCTGGTCCTACCGACCAGACCAGCCCACGCCCGGGCAACTCAGCATCAGCAGGACGTAAGCACTGGTAGGGGCCGCCAACATGCGGGCCCTTCGCCACACCCCGGACCCCTATGGCTCCGGGCGCCCAACTGCTTACCCTTGGCGGCAGACGTTGGTGCCGCCTGAATTGGCAAAGGACCAATCACTGATGAACAAAACACGCTACATTGTCACGGGAACCGCTTTGGCAACCCTGCTCGCACTGGCCGGCTGCGGATCCAATTCCGGCTCGGGCTCGATGCCGGGCATGGATCACGGCACCTCCAGTGCATCGGCAAACCCGTCGGCGGGCAGCACGGATCCGGTCCACAACGCGGCGGATACGATGTTCGCGCAGATGATGATTCCCCACCATGCCCAAGCCGTGGAAATGTCCGACGCGATGCTGGCCAAGCAGGACATCCCGGCGGCCGTAACGGAGCTGGCAGCCAGGATCAGGGCCGCACAGGCCCCCGAGATCGAAAAAATGACCGGTTGGCTTACAAGCTGGAATGAATCGGCCACCATGGCTGCCGGCGATCACAGCTCCCACAGCATGGACGGCATGATGAGCGACGCCGACCTGCAAAAACTCGAAGCGGCACAGGGCACAGAAGCTGCCACACTCTTCCTGACGCAGATGATCGCGCATCACGAAGGTGCCGTGACCATGGCCAAAACCGAAACGAGCCAGGGTCAGAATCCTGAGGCCGTCCAGCTCAGCAAGGATATTGTGGCCTCGCAGGAAGAGGAGATCCAGGAAATGAAGGATCTCTTGGCTGGACTCTAGCCTCACGCCAACGTAACGCAAGGGCCCGACGGCGGTAGGTCGCCGTCGGGCCCTTGCGTTCAGGTCGGGTGCGCCGACCAAAGGAGCCTAGCGGGAACTGCCCGCCAGCAAACCCCGGCGCTGGAGCAGTCGCTTCTCGATCGGCCCGAACACCAGGAGCTCAATCAGGATGCCTACGAACAGGATGAGCAGGATCGCGGACATCACGATGGTCATGTCAGACAACAGCCGGCCCTGATCCAACAGTGAGCCCAGCCCGAAGCCAATGGTGCCGCCCACCGCGATGATCTCGGCGGCCATGAGGGAGCGCCAGGAGAAAGCCCAGCCCTGCTTCAGACCACTGATGTAGCCGGGAAGTGCTGCGGGCAGCACAATCTGCAACGCCATCTGGAGCCGGCTGGCGCCAAGCACCGTTCCGACGCTCCGGTACTGCGGCGGGATCTGATCCACGCCGGAGATGAGGCCGTTGATGATGGACGGAATGGCGCCCATGAAGACAACGAAGTAGACGGTGGCGTCGGTCAGGCCGAACCAGATGATGGCGGCTGGAACCCATGCCACTGAAGGCAGAACCTGGAGCCCGGAAATCAACGGCCCAAACGCGCGGCGCAGAGGAGCGACCTGGGCGAGCAAAAGACCAATGGGGGTCGCGATCACCACGGAGATCAGGAAGCCGATTACACCACGCTGCAGCGAAGTCCACACTGCTTCCTGGACTTTGCCTTCGCCCCACATCGTCACGAACTGGGTGAGCACGTCAAGCGGCCCCGGTACCAGGTCCCGCCGCTTGAACCCCAACGAAACGTAGAACTGCCACGCGAGGATAAGCACCACAAGCGCGGCGACGGGCAGCAGGACACGCTTCCATTCGATACCGCGCTTACGGCCCGTGTCCGACTGCAAATTGTCCAGGCCCGCTTCAAGGTCCCGGAGCTCCGAGGCGTTGCCCTTCAGCGACGGCGAGGTGATGTGCTCTTTGGATTCAGTCACGGGAAGGGTCCGCTCTTCGGTGGTGATGGGGTTACTTGGCATGGCGGCGGATCTCCTCGCGAAGACGGCGGGTGATGGTTCCGGTCAGCTCCCCGGCACGGCCGGCATCGGTACGGTGTTCCTCGGTGACGTCCCACTCGGCCACCACACGGCCAGGACGCGAAGACAACAGCAGCACGCGCTGACCCAGTCGAACAGCTTCGCGCACGTTGTGGGTGACGAACACGATGGTTCGGCCCGTTTCCTTCCAGATCCGCTCAAGCTCGTCATGCAGAAGATCCCGGGTGATCGCATCGAGGGCAGCAAACGGCTCATCCATCAGCAGCAACTGCCGGTCCTGGGCCAAGGAACGGGCCAACGCAACGCGCTGCCTCATGCCACCGGACAGTTCGTGGGGACGCTTATCCCCCGCGCCGCCCAAGTGCACCAGCTCCAACAGCTCGGTGGCACGGGCACGCCGGCTCGCCTTGGTGCTGGACTTGTCAGCCAACTGCAACGCCAACTCGATGTTGCCGCGCGCGGTCAGCCACGGGAACAGGGCCGCGTCCTGGAACATGAAGGCAGCGCCGTCGCTGGGTACTTCAAGAGCGCCCGACGTCGGCGGTTCCAGTCCCGCCATGATGTTCAGCAGGGTGGACTTACCGCAGCCGGACGCACCGAGGAGGGCGACGAACTCGCCTTGCGCGATGGTGGCGTTGACGTCGTCCAGCACCGGGGCGCCGTCGCCGAAGCGCTTGCCCAGGTTCTCGAGTACGACTGGCATGGTCCCGTCCTTCGTGTTGATTGGTAGAGCTGATGTGGCCAAAGGCCGGCCCGCTCCCCCGCATAAATAGCAAGGGGAATCGGACCAGCCCGTTACTGCTTAGTCCTGGCCAAGACCTGCGGCTGAGGTCTTCTTGCCTTCGACCTCGTTCAGGGTTCGGAGGTCGAAAATGCCGTTGATGTCGGCCTGCTTTGTGGTTCCGGCCTTCACGCCGTCTTCGAGCAGCTTCTTGTAGGTACCTGCGAGCGGGTCGGTGGTGAACTTGATGTTCTGCAGCGCACGCTCAATCACGTTGGCCGGAAGCGGCTTGCCGGCAGTGTCCTTCAGGACCGCGTTGATGGTGGTGGCTTTCTCCTCAGCAGAGGCCGCGTTGAGCCAGTTCACCGACGCCACGTGCCCCTTCAACAGGGCCTTCACGGTTTCCGGGTGTTCGGCGGCGAACTTCTTGTTCACGATCAGGATGGTGGTGGTGAAGTCACCGTTTTCCCACAGGTCCTTCTCATCCACAAGGACCTTAGCCCCGGCCTCAAGCACCAGTCGGGAGGCCCAAGGCTCCGGCAACCACGCGCCGTCGAGCTTTCCATCTTGGAAGAGCTTCAGCGACTGGGCGTTTTCGGTGGGGTTGATATTGACGTCGCCGCTGCCATCAGTGTTGGTCTTGAATCCCTGGTCACCGAGCCACGCGCGGAGTGCCACGTCCTGGGTGCCACCGAGCTGCGGGGAGCTGAGGATCTTGCCCTTGAGGTCCGCTGCGGAGTTGATCTCCGGCTTGACCACCAACTGCGCACCACCGGAGGCTGCACCGGCGATGATGCTGATGGACTCGCCGTTGCTCTTGACGTAGGAGTTGATGGCCGGGTTCGGGCCGATGTACGTGGCGTCGATGGCGCCGGCGTTCAGGGCTTCGATCGCGGCGGGCCCGGCGTTGAAGACCTGGGTGCTGAGCTTGGTATCGCCGAGTTCCTTGGCGATCAGGCCCTTGCTGGTACCTACCAGCGCCGGTCCGTGCGTGACGTTGCTGAAGTAGCCGAGCTTGAGCTCAGCTGCCGGGGACGTGGTGGGCGCCGGGGCCGCCTGGTTGTTTTGCGAAACAGCGGAAGCAACCGCGGCACCTGCACCGATCAGCAGCACCAAGCCGACGGCCAGGGCGATCTCTACTGTGCGGCGGCGCTTGGGCTTGGATGCGGTCTCACCGGCGACAATGCGGGTGGTACCGGAATCGGGTTTCGGTGACTCGGGAGTGTTCGACATGAGGGTGGGTCCTTAGAAGATGTGGGATGCGAGCGGGGCGAAGATCAGGCCCCGTGACATCGCCCGTCGAGGGCAAGCAAGGACCATTCCGGAGAGGTCATGCCTTCACAGTAGGGACTGTCATATTTCGGCTTCAATCCCGCAGAAATCAAGGTTCACGCAGGTTCACGTGACGTCATACTCACCGCGAGGGCTTCAATGTCGCGCGGAGTTGTGCGGCAGCAGCCACCTATGAGATGGGCGCCCCGGTCCTGCCAAGCAGCTGCGTTGCCGGCCAAGGTTCCGGTGCCCTGAACGCCCTCCGACGGACTCCATGTTTTGGTCACAGCGTCGTAGGTCTCTCCGGAATTCGGGTAGGCCACCAACGGCTTATCGAAGGCTTGTTGCAGAGCGCCCAGCGCGTCAGTCACCAGTTCCAGCGGCACACAATTAACCCCGACGGCGGCCACCCGCGGTTCCGCGCGCAGCAGCGCTGCCACGTCCGCAAGGGGCGTTCCGTCACTGATCTGGCCGCTGTCCCGCAGCGTAAACGTAAACCAGGATTCGACGTCGAACTCCGCCACGAGCGCCAACAGCGCCTCCGCTTCGGCATACGACGGCAGCGTCTCGCACGCCAGGAAATCGGCCCCGGCCTCCACCAGCGCAGCAATACGGGGGCGGTGGAAATCCTGGAATTCCGCGGCGGAAAGCGTGTAATCCCCACGGTATTCAGAGCCATCGGCGAGGTAAGCGCCGTAGGGTCCAACGGATCCGGCCACCAGCAAAGGGCCGCTCGCAGACCCCTCCTCCAAGGCTTCGCGCCGGGCTTCGTCGGCCAGCCGGACACTCAACGCCACCAACTCCAACGACTCCTCCACGGACAGCCCGCGCCGCGCGAAACCCTGCGGAGTGGCCTGGTAGCTGGCCGTGATCGCTACGGAGGCACCGGCGTCGAAGTAGTCGCGGTGGACCTGCTTGATCAGATGCGGCTGCTCCAGCAGGACCTTGGCGGACCACAAAGCGTCTTCCAGATCGCAGCCGTGGGCCTCCAATTCGGTGGCTAACGCACCGTCCAGGACCAGGTCCTTGCCGGCGTTGAGGAGATTGCTGAGCGTGGTGTTCTGTGGCATGGGTCCTTCCCAAAAAGAAAACCGCAGCTTGTCCGAAATTCCCGCCGTACAACGTGAGAAGTCGCGAACAAGCTGCGGTTTTGTGACTACGTGTGACCCTAGATGACGTAACGTTCGTCTTCGTGGTCGCCCGGGTGGTCCTTCACCAAGCCGGCGGCAAGGGTGTTGCCGTCGATGGGGTCGATCACCAGGAAAGCGCCGGTGCGGCGGTGGTGCAGGTAGTTCTCCAACGGCAGCGGAGCAGAGAGCCGGAGCTGTGCGTGTCCGATGTCGTTGAGTTCCAAGTTGGACGCCGGCTCCACATTGAAGGTGGCCAGATCCAGCTTGCCGGTGACGTTGCGGACCAGTGCCTGGACCGTACGCGTACCGTGCTTCACCAGGACCTTCTGGCCTTCGCGCAGCGGCTTCGGCGAGAGCCAAGCCAAGGACGCATACAGGTCAGCGGTGCTTTCGCGGACCGTACCGGCAGCGGCGATGGTGTCGCCACGGGCGATGTCGATCTCGTCAGCCAGGCGGACAGCCACGGACTGCGGAGCAGCGGCCTCGTCAAGCGACTGACCGGCGAAGTCGATGCCGATCACCGTGGTGGTGCACGGTTCGTGGCCGGGGCTGATGACACTGACTTCGTCGCCAACCTTGACTGAACCTTCCGTGATCTGGCCGGCGTAGGCGCGGTAATCGCGGTACGCCTCAACGTCCAGGCCGGCAGCAACGGCATCCGGAGCCAGGGCACCCTGGGGACGGATCACCAGCTGGACCGGGAAGCGGAAGCTCTCCAGGTCTGCCTCGAGCTCGTCAGCGGCCGGGAGGGTTTCGAGGACCTCCAGCAACGCAGGACCGGTGTACCAAGGGGTGCGCTCAGAGCGGTCCACCACGTTGTCGCCGTCGAGGGCGGAAACAGGAACCACGAAAAGGTCTGTAACCCCGCCAGCATTTGAATCTTCACGACCCAAGCCAAGCTCGCGGGCAACCTTCTGCACGTCCGCTTCGATGTCGCGGAAGACCTGCTCGCTGAAGTCCACCAGGTCGATCTTGTTCACAGCCACAATCACGTGGGCAACACGCAGCAACTGCAGAACGGAAAGGTGGCGGCGGGTCTGCTCCAACACACCCTTACGGGCGTCAATAAGAACGACGACGGCATCCGCAGTGGACGCGCCGGTCACCGTGTTCTTGGTGTACTGAACGTGGCCGGGGCAGTCCGCCAGGATGAAGCTGCGGCGGTCGGTAGCGAAGTAGCGGTAGGCCACATCGATGGTGATGCCCTGCTCACGCTCGGCACGCAGGCCGTCGGTCAGGAGGGCGAGGTCGATCCCGCCCTTCTCGCCGCCGAAGCCGCGATCCGCAGAGGTGCGGGCAACGGCGTCGAGCGTGTCAGCAAGAATCGCCTTGGAATCGTGAAGGAGGCGGCCCACCAGAGTGGACTTGCCGTCGTCCACCGAGCCGGCAGTAGCGAAACGGAAGAGGGTCGTTGGCAGGGCTGTTTCCAGCCCGGCAGCCAGTGTTTCGGTGCTCATTTAGAAGTAGCCGTCCTTCTTGCGGTCTTCCATGGCTGCCTCGGAGATGCGGTCATCTGCTCGGGTGGCGCCACGTTCGGTCAGGGTGGAGGCAGCGACTTCAACAACGACGTCGGCCACGGTGCGGGCGCCGGACTCGACGGCACCTGTGCAGGACATGTCACCCACTGTGCGGTAACGCACCAGTTTGGTGATGACTTCCTCGTTGGGCAGCGGCTGGGAAACCTCGCCTACAGCGCGCCACATGCCGTCACGGGCGAAAACTTCGCGCTCGTGGGCGTAGTAGAGGCCCGGGAGCTCGATGTTCTCGCGCTCGATGTAACGCCAGATGTCCAGCTCGGTCCAGTTGCTGATCGGGAACGCGCGGACGTGCTGGCCCACCGTGTGGCGGCCGTTATACAGGTTCCACAGCTCGGGGCGCTGGTTGCGCGGGTCCCACTGGCCGAATTCGTCGCGGAGGCTCAGGATGCGCTCCTTGGCACGGGCCTTGTCCTCGTCACGGCGGCCGCCGCCGAACACGGCGTCGAACTTGTTGCGCTGGATCGCATCCAGCAGCGGAACGGTCTGCAGCGGGTTGCGGGTACCGTCGGCACGCTCAGCCAGTTCGCCGCGGTCGATGAATTCCTGGACCGAGCCGACAACAAGCTTCAAGCCGAGGCGCTCAACAGTGCGGTCGCGGAAGTCGATGACCTCCGGGAAGTTGTGGCCCGTGTCCACGTGCAGGACCGGGAAGGGAACCTTGCCCGGCCAGAACGCCTTGGTGGCCAGGTGCAGCATGACTACGGAATCCTTGCCACCGGAGAACAGCAGCGCAGGCTTCTCGAACTCGGCAACAACCTCGCGGATGATGTGAATGGCTTCGGACTCGAGGGTGTCCAGGCTTGAGAGACGGGTCGACTCCAAAACCGAAGCAGCAGATGCCGCCCCGGGAGTGGCATCGGGCCTGTCGAAGCTGGACGCAATGCTGCTTGCAGCATTGTCGTCCAGCGAAGGGGCGGGGGCGGCATCTGCTGCGTAGGCGTCCGTTGACGTTGTTTGGGTGCTCATGTGTGTAGTCCGCATTCTGTCTTGTCGGATCCTGCCCAGCGGCCGGCACGGGGGTCTTCACCCGGGGCAACCTGGCGGGTGCAGGGCTGGCAGCCGATGGACGGGTAGCCCTGGCTCAGGAGGGGGTTGACGGGAAGGATGTTGTCTTCGGAGTACTCGATCAGCTGATCGAAGGTCCAGTCGACCATCGGGTTCACTTTGACCAGGCCGAAGCCTTCGTCCCAGGTGACCACCGGGGTATTGGTGCGGGTGGGTCCCTCGTCGCGGCGAACTCCGGTGAACCACACCTCGTAGCCGGCCAGCGAGCGGCGCAGGGGCTGGACTTTCCTCAGCGCGCAGCACTGGGCGGGGTCGCGGGCGAACAGGTCCTTGCCGAGCAGGCGGTCCTGCTGTTCAACGGTGGTCTCCGGAAGGACGTCCACCACGTTGACGCGGAGATTCGCTGCGACTTCGTCGCGGGTCTCGTACGTTTCCTTGAAGTGGTAGCCGGTTTCCAGGAACAAGACGTCGACGCCGGGAAGCTGGTCCGCGACCAAGGCCGGCAGGACGGCATCGGCCATGGAGCAGGCCACCGTTACCGTGGGCAGCTCAAAGTTGCGGGCAACCCAGGCGATGACGTCCTGGGCAGGGGCATTCCAACCGAGTTCAGCGGCGCCGGCCTCAGCCAGTGCCTTGAGTTCCTCGTGGGAGCGCAGGGCAGCGGCAGGCGATGCCGCCCCCGCCCCTTCGCCGCGCGGCTGATCTCCGATCAGCCCAGCGCGCGGCTCCGACAGGCCCGATGCCACTCCCTGGGCGGCATCGCCTGCCACTCGCTGATTTGTGCTCATTGGAGATCTCCTTCATCTGCCGAGTGTGCCCACTCTGCGAAGGTCTGGCCTTCCGCGCCGACGGCGACGAATTTACGGACCACGCGCTCCACGTAATCGGGCAGGTCTTCAACCGTGACCTTGAGGCCGCGGACGGTACGTCCAAGACCGGCTTCTTCGCGCTCGTTGTTGGCCAGCCCGCCACCGAGGTGGACCTGGAAACCCGGGGTGGGGTCGCCGTCGGGCGTGGGCAGCATCATGCCCTTCAGGCCGATATCGGCCGTCTGGATGCGTGCGCAGGAGTTCGGGCAGCCGTTGATGTGGAGGGACAGTGCCGAGGGCAGCTGCTTGGTTTCCACGAGGTCGGCCAGGCGACGCTCCAGCTCAGCGATGGCCGTTGCCGCGGTGACCTTGGTTTCGACGATGGCCAGCTTGCAGAACTCGATGCCCGTGCAAGCAATGGTGCCGCGACGGAACACGGACGGACGTGCCGAGAGGCCCAAGGTGTCCAGTTCGGCGATCAGCGGCTCAACCTGCTCCTTGGCAACGTCCAGGATGACCAGCTTCTGGTGAGGAGTAGTGCGCAGACGGTATGAACCGTGCTTCTCCAAGGTGTCCGCCAACGTGACCAGCGCTTCGCCGGAGGTGCGGCCCACAGTCGGGGTGACTCCGATGAAGAACTTGCCGTCCTTCTGCTCGTGAACGCCGATGTGGTCACCGGGAGCCGTGGGCTTGGGAGCGGCGGGGCCGTCGGGAAGCTTGAAGCCCAGGTATTCGTCCTCAAGGATCTGGCGGAATTTGGCCGGTCCCCAGTCGTTCATGAGGAACTTCAGGCGGGCCTTGGTGCGCATGCGGCGGTAGCCGTAATCGCGGAAGATGCTGGTCACGCCGAGCCATACTTCAGCGGCTACATCCGCCGAAACGAACACACCGAGGCGTTCGGCCAGGCGCGGGTTGGTGGAGAGGCCGCCGCCAACCCAGAGGTCGTAGCCGGCGCCAAGTTCGGGGTGGACGACGCCAACCAAAGCGAAGTCGTTGATCTCGTGCACCACGTCCTGGGACGGGTGGCCCGTGATGGCCGTCTTGTACTTGCGGGGCAGGTTGGCCAGTTCGGGATCGCCGATGAAACGCTCGGCGAGCTCGTGGATCAGCGGCGTGGGGTCGATGATCTCGTCCTTGGCAATGCCGGCAACCGGGGAGCCGAGGATGACGCGGGGAACGTCGCCGCACGCTTCAGTCGTGGACAGGCCGATGGACTCCAGGCGGCGCCAGATCTCCGGCACGTCTTCGACGCGGATCCAGTGCAGCTGGATGTTCTGGCGGTCCGTGAGGTCGGCCGAGCCGCGGGCGAAGTCCACGGAAATCTGGCCGATGACGCGCAGCTGCTCAGTGGTCAGCGCGCCGCCGTCGATGCGCACGCGCAGCATGAAGTATTTGTCTTCGAGCTCGTGCGGTTCGAGCGTTGCAGTCTTGCCGCCGTCGATCCCGGGCTTGCGCTGGGTGTAGAGACCCCACCAACGGAAGCGGCCGTGAAGGTCCGTGCCGTCGATCGAATCGAAGCCCTCTTTGGAGTAGACAGACTCAATGCGCTCACGGACGTTGAGCCCGTTGTCTTCCTGCTTCCAGGTTTCGTTGGCATTCAGTGGAGCGGTGCCGTCAACCTTCCACTGGCCGTGGGGCTTGGCGGCAGGGCGGGTGCGCGCCGGACGCGAGGGAACTGCGGTGTCCGAGGACGCACCGGCTACAGCTGTATCTGTCATACATCGACTGTAGGTCTGGCCAGATTTAGCCAGCAAAGGTCCGGAAATGCTAAGTCACCTAGGGAAACATTTCGTCACGAACACGCCCGCGGCCTTGTCCGGAGGGCCTGGTTTGTGCAGGCCTTTACAGCCACTTTTCCGCGCGGATAAAGGTTAGGAGAGCCTTTCCAACACTGCGTCATACCGTTCCAGCGCGATCTCGGCGAGCACCTTCGACGGCAACAGTGGCGCCGCCACAACATCGGCCCCGGCCTTGGCCAACTGGTCGTGGAAATAGCCGGTAGCCAACAGGTACGAGGCAATGAAGACCCGGCCTGTCCCACCGTCGGCGGCGAGTTCTTCGCGCAAGGAGGCGACGCCGTCGGGCACTGTGGGCTGGGCACTGGCGCCATAAGCCACCCGCACCTTGTTGGGAAGCAGCCCTCCGAGCAGCCGCCCCTGCTCCTCCGAATCAACCGAGCCGTCCGGAAGGGAGGAGCCAGCGGCAGCCAGCAGCACGCCGTCGTTCTCCTGCAGCCCGGCCGCGCGCAGGTGGTTGGCCAACAACTCAGCCAGCCGCGCATCGGGTCCAAGCGGCCTGGCAGCCACGACCTCGGGCCGGGACTTGATGGCTTTGGGCACGTCCACCTTGATGTGGAAGCCGGTGGAGAGCAAAAGCGGTACGACGACGGCGGGCGTCCCCTCGGGCAGGCCCTCCACCACGCCGCCCAGCTCTGGTTCCTGCACGTCAACGTATGCCTCAACCACCTGCAACCCGGGGCGGAGGGCTTCGATGTCGGCCATGACCTGTCGGATGGCAGCTTGCCCTTCGGCATTCCGGGTTCCGTGGGCGCAAGCGATCAAAACGGGGCTGTTCATGGGAGCTAGCGTAACGTTGAGCCAGCATCCATTGAGAGTCGTATCCAGAAAGAACCCGTCCACTTGATTTCCATCGACATCGTCCTTCTCTGGCTCGACCTGGTTGGCGTGTTCTTCTTCGCGGTCTCAGGATCCTTGCTGGCCGCCCGTAAACAATTCGACATTGTGGGCTCCGTGCTCCTTGGCTCCATCGTGGCCCTGGGCGGCGGCGTGATCCGCGACATCATCATCAACGCCGGGCCGCCCATAGCCTTCACCAATCCGGCCTACCTCGCTCCCCCGCTGCTGGCTGCGATGCTGGTCTACTTCTTGTTCTCCTCGGTCCAGCGCTTCACGTCGCTGCTGACCCTGTTCGACGCCGGCGGGCTGGCTTTGTTTTGCATCACCGGAACGCTCAAGGCACTGACTGCCGGGATGAATCCTGTGGCAGCGATCCTCCTGGGAGTCACCACTGCTGTGGGCGGCGGCCTCCTGCGCGACATCACGGCGAACGAAATCCCCACCCTCTTCAATGCCCGCGATCTCTATGCGCTCCCCGCGTTTGTTGGGGCCGGGCTCACCACGTTGCTGTGGAATTTGGGGACCTTTACCGGGCTCACGGCGTGCGTAGTTGCCGGCGTTGTTTTCGCCTTCCGTGTCACAGCCTGGCGACGCAGCTGGCACGTACCACTGGCCGTCCGCGGATGGCACCGTCCCGGCGCCGGGCCGGGCGCAATTTCGGGTGCCCGGGATTAGCTAGGATAAGAGCATGACTGACATGTTCCTCGAGAAGTTCCGCGCGCTGGTCCCAAAGTATCTCGAGGATGAATGGCAGGAAGAAGACGGCCTCACACCGGACGAACTGGATGACGCCCTCGCCGATCACTCCTTCACCATCCCGCTGGTCCTGCGCGAGTTCTACCTCGCGATCGGTGGCTGCGAGGACCTCATGGAGGCCTACCACTACTTCTGGGATCCCGAAGAGCTCGAGGTGGATGACGAAGGTTTCCTCATGTTCCTTGAGGACGAGGAAGAGCAGTTCACCTGGGGCTTCCGCACAGCCGACCTCGGCATCCCGGACCCCATCGTGTGGCGCCGCAACAACGCCCGCGGCCAGTGGAAGAGTGAAGAGGGCACCTTCTCTGAATTCGTGTTCGACATGTTCGAGTGGGCGTTCAACGACGACGAAGACTAAATTTCAGTGCCCACGTGGGTTTCCTGACCCTGTTTGAAGTACTTTCAGCCCCTATGCACCCGCAATTGGTTGCATAGGGGCTGTTCTGTGTTCAAAGAAGGTCAGGACGCCACGGAGTTTTGAGGTTAAAACGGAATGGCCCCGGTTCGTTGCAACGTTACGAGTCATACGCTGCACCGAACCGGGACCACAATCTCCGTTCGCATCAGACCCACCGGAGGCATTTAGTGGATCCGTGAATAGCTTATGACAATCCTGTCACAAGCGCAACTCTTGGGGTCAATGAATATTCAAGGATGGCGCGTTCCTTTTACGGTCCAGTGCAGTTGTCCACATAGGCTGAAAAGCAGGTGCTGGGGAGTCGTCTTCGCAGTAACCATGGCTTGATGGACCTCCCTCAATTCCTTCGCTCCCGACACGGTGTAGCCAGGACTGCAGACTTGAAGCGTGCCGGCTTCTCTGAGAGGACTCTGGCCTCAGCGTTGAACTCAGGGTCGATCACAAAATTGCAGCGAGGCGTCTACGTCACTCAAGGAGCGGACTCCGACGTCGTCGCCGCCTTTCGCGCGAATGGCCGCCTTACCTGCGTCTCGGCGGCAAGGTTCTATGACCTTTGGATACTTCGAAAACCTGAGACCCTACACCTGAGCTGCGGCAACGGCCTCCCCAAGCCCGGCATTGTTGACCACGCCTGTATGACCCATCCCCCGCATTCCTACCTACCAGTTGCCGGCGTTGCCGACGTTCTGATGCACGCACTCCGTTGCAGGCCGAAGCTTGAGTCCCTGGTCATGGTCCAGAGCGCTGTGAGTCAGGCGCTGCTGAGCCCGGATTACCTGAGGTCGAAGCTGACCGGACCTCGGAATGGGCGGGCCCGGGCGATCTTGGGGCTGGTCCTTCCCAGGGCAGATTCATTGCTGGAAGTCTTGGCGCACACCCACTTCACCGCGGCAGGACTCACGGTGAAGATGCACGTTCAGCTACCCGGAGTCGGTGAAGTCGACTGCCTTATCAACGGTTCCTTGGTGATCGAGCTCGACGGCGGCACCCACTTGGAAGGCTGGCAAGTGAAGAAGGACCAGTACCGGAACAATGCAAGCATGCGAGGCGGCTTCCTTGTCCTTCGCTACTACTACTCCGACGTCGTTCACCATCCAGAAAGGATGGTGGCTGAGGTGCTTGAAGTCCTGACCATCAGGGAAGCCGGCCACTTCGGACCCTCGCGTTGGACGCCAAAGTGGGTGCCGGCGTCGTGATCCGGGCTTTGCCGTGACGACTTGACCTTCTTTGGAACGAGGACGGCCGCTACGCAACCCAAAGAGGGTGCATAGCGGCCGCCGAGAGCCTAAACAAGGTCAGGAAGACACGCCTTGAAGGAAGACTAGCTGCTGCGGTCCACCACGGCATGTGCGAAGTTGGTCAACGAGGCCTTCACTACGCCTTCGGGCAGCGGAGCCAGGGCAGCGACGGCCTCGGCGGACCACTGGCGCGCGATTTTCCAGGACTCGTTGGTGACGGGGTGCTCACGCAGGCCGGCAACGGCCTCAGCCAAGGCTTCGTCGGAGGACAGGTCGCCGTCGATCAATTCAAGCAACGCAATCGCCGAGGCATCCCCCGCAGCGGCGTCACGGCGGAGCAGCAGCACAGGCAGGGTGGGCACACCTTCACGGAGGTCGGTGCCCGGGGACTTTCCGGACTTGACCTTTACCCCGGTGACATCAATGACGTCGTCGGCAAGCTGGAAGGCCACACCCACTTTCTCGCCGTACTCAACCAGCAGGTCCTCATAGGCTTCATCGGCACCAGCGAAGATCGCACCGAGCTGCCCGGACGCTGCCACCAGGGAACCGGTCTTGTCCGCGATGACGGAAAGGTAGTGCTCCACGGGATCTTCGTCTTCGCGCGGGCCCACCGTTTCGTGGAGCTGGCCGAGGCACAAACGCTCAAAGGTGCGGGCTTGGATGCCCAGGGCACGGGAGCCGAGCTCGGAAACAAGGATGGAAGCACGGGCGAAGATGAGGTCGCCGGTGAGGATGGCCACCGAGTTGCCCCAGACTTCGTGGGCCGTGGGAGCACCGCGGCGGAAGGGTGCGGAGTCCATCACGTCGTCGTGGTAGAGCGTTGCGAGGTGCGTGAGTTCAACAACTACTGCCGCCTGGACAACCTCGGGGCGTGAGGCATCGCCAAGGTGGGCACACAGCAGGGTGAGCAGCGGACGGATGCGCTTGCCCCCGGCTTCCACCAGGTGACGCGACGTCGCATCAGCCAGGGGATCCGAGTTGGAGATGGCTTCGCGAAGCTTCTTCTCCACCCGTGCAAGGTTGGTGGTGATGGCAGGCCCGAGTTCGGCATCGCCGGCAATTGCGGCGAAACCGGCGGGCAACTGGAGCCCCGTTGCGATCGCGGTGGTGTTGGGAGCAGGCTCCACAGTGTCCCGCAGACCGTGCCCGGCATGCGTCCAGCTGTGTTCGGCAGAGTTCGTCACGGGTTAACCCTAACTAGTTGGTGCGGAAACCGCGGTGTTGGAGCCTGCCGGCGTCAGCGCACGGGCAGATGAAGTGTTGGACGTTGCCGGAACCAGCATCTCGAGGACCCGGATCACACGGTCTTCGAAGCCTTTCGCAGCAGGGTCGGTGAGGTTGGCGAGCATGCGGACCACGAAGCGCATCAGCACCGGTATCGGCATCCCGGTGCGCAGGGCGAGCTTCATCACTGCCGGCTTGCCGATGAGGGAGGCAAAGGCGCGGCCCAGCGTGAAGTGCGATCCCCACTGGTCCCGCACATAGTCTGCGTACCGCGAGAGGTGAGCGTCGGCGTCGTGCGTTGACCAACCGGCCGAGGCAGAGCGTGCGGAAGCGTCAACAATAAACTCGGCCGCGAAGCGTGCGGACTCCATGGCGTAGGAAATGCCCTCGCCGTTGAACGGGGAGACCATGCCGCCGGCGTCGCCCAGCAGAAGCAGGCCGGGTGAGTAGTGCGGGGTGCGGTTGAAGCCCATAGGCAGCGCGGCACCACGGATTTCGCCCACCTGATTTTCGGGGGTGAAGCCCCACTCGGCGGGCATGCCGGCGGTCCATTCGCGCAGGACCTGCTTGTAGTCGAGCTTGCCGAATTCCTTGGAGGAGTTCAGGATCCCGAGCCCGACGTTGGAGGTACCGTCGCCTACACCGAAGACCCAGCCGTAGCCGGGCAGCGGTTTGCCGGATTTGCCGGGAAGTTCCAGCCAGCCTTCCATCCAGTCGTCGTTGTGGCGCGGGGAGGTGAAGTAGGTTCGCACCGCGACGCCCAGAGGACGGTCGTCGCGCTTATGCATCCCCAGCGACACTGCGGTTCGGGTCGAATTACCGTCGGCGGCGAGTACGACGTCGGCGTGGAAGTCGCGCGTTTCACCCGTCTTACGTCCGGACTCGTCAAGGATGGCGGCCCGGGCGCCGATGACACGGCCGTCGTCGGAAGTGAGGGCGGAAGTAACGCTGTGGCGTTCAAGCACGACGGCGCCGGCGGCCTCGGCGTGCCGCGCCAGGGACTCGTCGAAGCCAAGCCGTGTTCGGATCAAGCCGTAAGTGGGAAAGTCGGAAACCTCGGGCCAGGGCAGCTCAATGGTGCGTCCGCCGGCAATGAGGCGAAGGCCCTTGTTCCGGCGCCACCCGTCCTCCACAGCGTGGGAAAGTCCAAGCTTCTGGATCTCCCGGACGGCACGGGGCGTGAGGCCGTCGCCGCACACTTTTTCACGGGGAAAGGAGGTCTTTTCCAGCACCGTGACGTCGATGCCCGCCTGGGCGAGGTAATACGCGGCGGTGGACCCAGCCGGGCCCGCGCCAACAATCAGTACTTTCACGTCGTCCTAAATCAGCAGGCTGTACGGGGTCAGCCGGCCTGTTGGCGCGGCTTGATCTGGCGGCGAAGCTTGGCCACGGGAACACTTTCGCGGTGCTCGGCGGGCTTCTGTGCGCGGTGCACTGCGACGATGCCGCCGCTGAGGTTGCGGTACGTGATGTCCGTCCAGCCGGCTTCGCTGAGCCACTGGGCGAGGTGGTCCTGGTCAGGCCAGGCGCGGATGGACTCGGCAAGGTACACGTAGGCATCCGGGTTGGAGGAGACCTTGGTGGCGATGGCGGGGAGCGCACGCATGAGGTATTCGGTGTAGAGGTTGCGCCACAGCGGCACCACGGGGTGCGAGAACTCGGCAATGACCAGGCGTCCGCCCGGCTTGGTGACGCGCAGCATTTCCTCCAGGGCCTTGCGGGGTTCTACGACGTTCCGCAGGCCGAAGGAGATGGTGGAGGCATCGAAGCTGTTGTCAGCGAACGGCAGGTTGGTGGCGTCACCGGCAATGAAGTCGATGTCCGGACGGCGGCGCTTGCCGACCTTGAGCATGCCCAGGGAGAAGTCGCAGGCCACAACGTCCACGCCGGCATCGGCATAGGGTTCGCTGGACGTTCCGGTTCCGGCGGCAAGGTCCAGGACCTTCTGGCCCGCCTTGACATCCACCGCGTCAACGACGATCCGGCGCCAACGGCGCGTCTGCCCCATGGACAGGACATCATTGACGACATCGTATTTTGGGGCGACATCATCAAACATCGTCGCAACTTCGTCCGGACGCTTTTCCAAGGATGCTCGGTTCACCCTGTAATTGTCTCAGACATTCAGCCGACTTTGCTGCGCTGTAGAAGTCGGCTCAGATTCTGGTTGTCGGCGGGAGTACTGTTGTTCCATCATGACGAGCACGCTCCGCACCTTGACAGTCCCCCTCGATGTTGAATCATCCTCCGGGGGGCTGCCGTCGTTTCTGGTCCGGGACGACGTCCTTTGCTGGTCCCGGCGCGAAGCCGGTCTGGTGGGCTACGGCGAGCTGACCCGTTTCAATGCCACCGGCCCGGAGCGTTTCCTCGAGGCCGATATCTGGTGGCGGCACCTCATTCTTGAGGCCGAAATCACTGACCACGTGGAGCTTCCAGGCACCGGTCCTGTGGCATTCGGCTCATTCGCCTTCTCCAAAACCTCCCCGCACGTCTCCCGTTTGATCCTCCCTGAGCTGGTGGTGGGGATTCGTGATGGCCGCGCCTGGGCTACCCAATTAACGTTCGACGGCGCACCCCTTACCGAGGCGGGCGTCCTCGCCTCCGTGCATCGCTGGCTGACCGAGCCGGAACCAAGCGGCGAGGACTCAGCGGCAGGAGGCTCCGACGTCGTGCCCTCACTGGAGGCGGTCATGGCGGACGGTTCCGCCGGTCACTTGAGTTCAGGTTCCCTGAGCGAGGCCGCCTGGATGCGGGCTGTTTCCAACGGCGTGGAGGAGATCCGCGCCGGGAACCTGGAGAAGCTTGTTTTGGCGCGCGACGTCGTCGCTACCCTTCCGGAGGGCGTGAACGCTGCGGAGGTACTTCGCCAGCTCGCAGCCAGGTACCGCGAATGCTGGACGTACGGCGTGGACGGCCTGGTGGGCGCAACGCCGGAGATGCTGATTCAAGTGGAGGGCCGCACTGCCCAGGCCCGCGTGCTGGCAGGAACCCTTGACCGCCGCGACGCTGACGGCATGGACGGCTCGCCGATGGAGTACGCGGAGCGCGTCCTGGCCGGATCCGAGAAGCAGCGGCACGAACATGAGATCGCAATTGATTCCCTGACCCGGCAGCTGGCTCCTTTCTCGGAGGCGATGAATTCGCACAGTGAGCCTTTCATTCTGGAGCTGCCCAATGTGTGGCACCTTGCCTCTGACGTAAAGGCGGAGTTGGCCGATATTGAGGGCCATGTGCCCACGTGCCTGGCTCTGATCAACGCTTTGCATCCCACCGCCGCCGTCTGCGGAACGCCGACATTGGTTGCCGGCGCCTTGATCCGCAAGCTCGAACACCTGGACCGGGGACCGTACGCAGGACCGGTGGGCTGGCTCGACGCCGCCGGCAACGGCGAGTGGGGAATCGCCCTGCGCGGTGCAGTGATCGAAGACGCCAACACGGTTCGTTTGTACGCGGGATGCGGAATTGTTGAAGGCTCACAGCCCGAGGCCGAACTGGCCGAAACGTGGGCAAAGTTCCGCCCGATGCTTGAGGCCCTGGGTATTCGCCGCTGAATCTGGGATCCCGGACAGGGCTTCTGCTTTACTGGTTGATAAGTGCGTAAACTAGTTATCCAATAGTGAAACTAAGTTTCCTGTGATGCACATCTCACGTTCGGCGCTACACTAAAACCGACTCAGTTCAGCATCCACCGCAACAAAAGGTAAACAACATGCAGATCTCCCGTTCGGTTCTGTCCGGCACCAAGATTGCCGCCGTACTCGCGGCCGGCGCCCTGGCCCTCACCGCTTGTGGCGGCTCGTCCACCCCGGCGGCTTCGGATGCCTCGGGCCTGAAGCTCATCAACGCCGGCAAGCTCACGGTGTGCTCGGACGTCCCCTACGAGCCCTTCGAGTTCCAGAAGGACGGCAAGATCGTAGGCTTCGACATGGACATCGCCGCAGAGATCGCCAAGGACGTCAAGGCCGAACTCAACGTGGTGGACAGCTCCTTCGAAGCAATCGAGACCGGCACAGCACTGACCGGTTGCGACGTCTCCATCTCCTCGATCTCCATCACGGACGTCCGCAAGAGCGTCATGGACTTCTCCACCCCGTACCTGGACGATGACCTGACCCTCGTGGCCACCTCGTCCTCCGGCATCAGCAACATCGATGGTGCCAAGGGCAAGAAGGTGGGCGTCCAGCAGGCCACCACCGGTGCCCAGTACGCCAAGGACAAGGGCATCGACGCGCAGCAGTTCGAAGACTCCGGCCTCCTGGTCCAGGCCCTCAAGGCCGGCACCATCGACGCCGCCATCGGCAACCAGTCCGTCCTGGGCTACGCCATCAAGGACGACTCCAACCTCAAGCGCGTTGAAGACTACGCAACGGGCGAGAAGCTGGGCATCTCCATCAAGAAGGGCAACACGGCCATGGCGGACGCTGTAAACGCCACGCTGAAGCGCATCACCGACGACGGCTCACTGAAGAAGTTCGAGACCACCTGGTTCGGCGAAGCCACCAAGTAGTCCGAGCCCCGGCTCCCGAGATCCACGCAGGCGGGCCCCGAAACGACACGTTGTTTCGGGGCCCCACCTGCGCAACATGAATGTGAGAACACCATGGCAATGACTGCACGTCAACGAGCCAAAGTCAGTTTGTACGTCCAGGCCGGAATCTTCGTCGTCGTCCTGGCCGCAGTGATCCTTGCTGTGGACTGGAAGACGATCGGCACCAGCGTCTTCAACTTCGCCAAGATCGGGCCGATGTTCCCGGACATTTTCCTGGTGGGCCTCAAAAACACCCTTATCTACACGGCCCTGGCGTTCGTGGTGGGCCTGTCCGGCGGTCTCCTGCTTGCCCTGATGAAGCTCTCATCGTTCCCGCTGTACCGCTGGCTCGCCACCGGCTACATCGAGTTCTTCCGCGGCGTCCCGGCACTGCTGGTCTTCATTGCCTTCGGCTATGGCGTTCCCCTGGCCTTCGGCGTCCAGTGGGACGTCAACATCGTGGTCATGGTATCGCTGGGCATGGTGGCCTCGGCCTACATTGCTGAAACCCTCCGTGCCGGCCTCCAGGCTGTGCCGAAAGGCCAGATGGAAGCCGCCCGTTCCCTGGGCATGCCGCATTGGCGGGCCATGATCTCCATCGTCATCCCCCAGGCGTTCAAGATCGTCCTGCCGCCCCTGACCAACGAGATCATCCTGCTCACCAAGGACTCCTCGCTGATCTACGTCCTGGGCCTCACCGCCTCGCAGTACGAGCTCACCAAATTTGGCCGCGACGGCATCTCCAGCCTCGGTGCCGGCCTGACTCCGCTGCTCGTCGCCGGTGCCTTCTACCTGGTCATCACCATCCCCTTGAGCCTCCTGGCACGGAAGTTCGAAAGCCGCTCCGCGCGGACGAAGCGATAGGCAGGACAGTCATGAACGACGTCGTAAACAGCACAGTCCGCGCCGCGGGCGTGGACATCAAGGACCTTCGCAAGTCCTATGGCAGCAACGAAGTCCTCAAGGGCATCTCGCTGACCGTTGAGCCGGGCCAGGTAGTTTGCTTGATCGGGCCATCGGGTTCGGGAAAGTCCACCCTCCTGCGCTGCGTCAACCTGCTGGAGCACCCGAACGCGGGCACCATCAACGTAGGCAAGTTCGAGGCAACGGACCCCGACGTGGACCTCAACAAAATGCGTCAGAGTGTTGGCATGGTGTTCCAGCACTTCAACCTGTTCCCGCACCTGAGCGTCCTGGACAACTGCACCATCTCGCAGATGAAGGTCCTCAAGCGATCCAAGTCCGAGGCAGCCGGAGTGGCCCGCCACAACCTGGAGCGCGTTGGCCTGGGACACCTCGCCGACCGATTCCCGGACCAGCTCTCCGGCGGCCAGCAGCAGCGCGTAGCCATTGCACGTGCGCTGTCCATGGACCCGCAGCTCATGCTCTTCGATGAACCCACCTCCGCCCTGGACCCCGAGACCGTGGGCGACGTCCTGGCCGTCATGCGCAAGTTGGCCCAGGAAGGCATGACCATGCTGGTGGTTACCCACGAGATGGGCTTCGCCCGCGAAGTGGCCGACCGCGTTGTCTTCATGGACGCCGGTGTTGTTGTGGAAGAAGGGCCGGCGGAGAACGTCATCAGCGCCCCCACCCAGCCGCGCACCAAGGAATTCCTGCGCCGCGTCCTGGACCCCACGCACATTGGTGTCGAGGAAGCTTAGTTCATTCGTTTCCCACGCTGACGGGCGGGCAACACTCTTCTTGGGTGGTGCCCGCCCGTTCTGCGTAGGTGGCCGTTCCGGGCCGGCTCAGCCGGCTGTCAGGACTTGGCCCACCGCAGCCGAAATTGCGTCCTTGATCCTCGCATGAAGCGCACGCAGGCCCCCGCGGTCCACGCGAACCTCCACAATGGTGCGGCCCTTGAGCGGCGACGTGAGCGCCTCGGTGAGTTCCGCCGTCGTGCTTACCGTTCGGTGTCCGACGCCGTACGCCGCGGCGAGTGCCGAAATGTCCACTGAGTGCGGGGTGCCAAAGAGACGCTCGACGGCGGTGCCGTAGGCGCCTGAGTCCTCCACGGCACCGTGCTCCAGGAGGCTGAAGATGGCCCCACCTGAGTCATTGAGCACCACGATCCGCAGGTCCGGCACCGGTTCGCCTTGGCCGAGCAGCAGTCCCCCGGCGTCGTGGAGGAACGTAACGTCGCCCAGGAGGACGGTGGTTTCGCGTCCGCTGCCCAAGGCGACTCCGGTGGCGGTGGCGATGGTGCCGTCGATGCCGGCAAGGCCACGGTTGGCGTACACCGATGCGATGGGTTGGGTATGGGGCTGTCCGGCGAGGTCAACGTCACGGATTCCGTTGGAGGACCCAAGCACCAGTTGTCCGCGGGAGTGCTCCCAAACAGCGGCGCCAACTGATGGCCCGTTGGCGAGGACCTCCCCCGCGAGCACTCCGTCAAGGGCGTGTTGGGCCGCTGCACCAGCCAGGAGCCAGGCGTCCAACCATTCCGCGGAGCCTCGGCCGGCGAATTCGGCGAGCTCGGGAAGGGTCTCGATCGGCGTTTCGCGACGGCGCCCGGCCTCATACCAAGCCACAGGAACAGGCTGGTAGATGGCCGTTTCCACAGATTCCCGGGCAAGAAGGGCAGCCACGGGCCGGGAAAGGGTGGCCCGGCCAAACAGGACTACCCGTTGGATCGGCGATCTTGATCCGGGCCCGAAGTGTTCCAGCAGTACCCGGTACGGACCCACGGCGTTCGGTCCGAAACGTGCGTTGGAGGACGGCTCAGCGAGCAGCGGCAGACCATGGGCACGGGCAAACGCCTCGGCCACCGGGCCGGCATCGTGACCGGCGAGGACCACGGTTCGTCGCTCGACGAGTTCGCTGGGCGCTGCCGGAAGATCCAGTGACTGGGGACCGGCGTCGTAATGGAACACGCCGTGTCCCGCAGCAGCCGGCAGTGCGTCGCCGTCGGCCGGTGTCAGTGGGTCGCGAAAGGCGAGATTCACTTGGACAGGACCGGGAGGAGTGTCGGCAAGGGCACCGGTTGCTGCGTAGAGCGCGGTGGCAACGGCTTTCTGGGGATCGTCACCTGCCGGGACGTCGACGGCGAATCTCACGTGATCGCCGAAAAGGTCCAGTTGGATGGTGGTCTGGTTGGCCCCGGTTCCGTGGAGCTCTTCCGGGCGGTCCGCGGAAATCACCACCACGGGAACGGCGGAATGGTTGGCTTCCATGACAGCCGGCAGAAGGTTGCCCACTGCGGTTCCGGACGTAGTCAGCACGGCAACCGGAGCCTGGGTGGAAAGGGCCAGGCCCAGCGCCGTGAATCCGGCGTCCCGTTCATCAATACGGACGTGGAGCTGAATCCTGCCTGCAGCTTCTGCTTCCGCGAGAGCGTAGGCCATGGGTGCCGAGCGCGAACCCGGCGACACCACCGTATGCCGCACACCGCCGTCGAGCAGTGCCTTAACGGCGATCCGGGCGGCACCGATGGATGTCAGAGAGTACTGGGAAGTCACCGCTCCAGTCTATTGGGGCAGCCAGTCCGCCAACGCTCGCTCACAACCCCTGCCCCACCAGCCAACCCTCACTCACATCCCCTGCCCCACCAGCCAACCCTCGTTCACATCCCCTGCCCCACCAGCCAACCCTCACTCACAACCCAGCCGTTAGCGTTCTTCGACGTCGAGGACTACCTCGTTATGGCGCAGGAACCAGGGTTTGAAGGGAGGGTCGAAACGCGCGAACCTGGGCGAACCGATGGGTGTCAAACCAGCCAGTTGAAGGGCCTCGTGCAGGGCCGCGGTGTGGCGTTGAAAGGCCGAGGCAGTTCCATTGCCTGTGAATCGGGCGACAGCAGACAACGCCCCGGGCACCTCGCGGATTTTGACCCTGGGCTCATCCGGGACAGGGGCATTTTCCGCCTTCAGTCCCGCCGGCAAGACGAAGGCTACAACGTAGTCTTCGTCTTCGCTTCCCGGGGCAGGGCCTGTCTGCAATACCGGTGCCGTCATGACCAGTTCCTCGGAGGAACCAGACTCCTGGATAACGGGGGCGGTCATGGATAACTTCTGCTGAGCCGTGTTGCTGCCGCTGATGTAGTTAAAGAGGTATCGGAAGGCCTGGTTCGCGGCGCGATCAAAAGTGGCGTGCACCTGAACCTCGGCGAGAACATGCGCGGGATACCGACGCAGTTCGAAGTGGGGATACTTCTGGACCAGATCGTACGGCTGCTGTTCAGTCATGGTGCAACCGAGCTTACGCCGCAGTCGCGCGTCTTGGCAGAGGTAGACGTGAGCGAGGGTTTGGCCCAGACACCGGGGACCTGAAAGAGGGATTGGCCCAAACACGGGGGACGTGAGCGAGGGATTGGGTCGGAAGTGGGAATGCTCCCCTCCCCGGGATTCCAGGGAGGGGAGCATTCGTCATTCAAGAATCAGGCAGACCCTGCTTTCGGAAGCAGACCTCACCGCCGAAAGAGGCAGACCCTACTTCCGGAAGACCTGAACCACCGAGGGACGCGGAGCCCGAACCGCACCGGCAGCCGGGACACTTCCGGCGGGGACGTAGTCCGGGAAGAACGAGTTCTGAGCAGCGAACGAGCCGTCCTCGCCAGGGTGCTGCACGGCGACGAACACGGTCCGCTCTTCGTCGTGGATGACAGGGCCACAGGTTTCCGCGTCGCGGGGAACGGCGAGGAACTGCTCCACCTTGCCGCGCTCTGGACCTTCGAGGGTGACCTTGAACAGGCCGTCCGCGTACCCGATGGTGCCGGGGGCGCCGTCGGTGGAGATCCAGAGGTTGCCCACAGAGTCGAAAGCCACGTTGTCGGGGCAGGAAATCGGGGAGACCTTCTCCACCGGGAATCCGGAGAAGTAGGTGGAGGTGTTCTTGGCGGGGTCACCGGCCACCAGCAAGAGGTTCCAGTTGAACTTGGTACCCGTCTGCTCGCGTCCCTCGGTGATCTCCACGATGTGTCCATCACGGTTCAGGGTGCGCGGGTTGACCTCCGTTGCACCTTCCTTGCCTGCCTTGCCGCGGTCTGAGTTGTTGGTGCAGGCCACGTAGACCTTGCCGGTGAGCGGGTTGGGCTGGACGTCTTCGCAACGGTCCATCTTGGTGGGGCCAACTTTGTCGGCTGCCAGGCGGGTGTAAACCAGGACCTCGGGGACGGACATTCCCGGCACAGCGGACTTACCGTCGACCACCAGCGGCAGCCACTCCCCTGTGCCGTCGAAAGCACCGTCAGCGGGGAGCTTTCCTGTGCCATCAATCTCGGCAGCAAGCGAATCTCCGGTGAACTTGGCTACGTAGAGGTCGCCCTCCGAGAGGAGCCCCATGTTGTTCTTGCGGGCTTCCTTGGAGTCGCCGGCCTGGTACTTGCCCTTGGAGACGAACTTGTAGAGGTAGTCGAAGCGCTCGTCGTCGCCCATGTAGGCCACTACGCGTCCGGAAGGAGCCACGATGACGTTGGCGCCCTCGTGCTTGAAGCGCCCCATTGCCGAGTGCTTTTTGGGCGTGGACGTGGGGTCGAACGGGTCCACTTCCACGATCCAGCCAAAGCGGTTGGTTTCGTTGGCGTAGCCGGAGTTGCGGGTATCGAAACGGGGTTCGTCAAGTTCCCACTGGCGGGCGGTTGCTTTGGCGGAGAGACCGTACCGCTTGTCGCCGTCGCTGGTTCCAGGGGCCACGAAGTAGCCGTTGAAGTTTTCCTCGCCGGAGAGAATGGTGCCCCACGGGGTGGTGCCACCGGAGCAGTTGCCCAGCGTTCCCTTGATCCAGCGGCCTGCCGGGTCGTCAATCGTCTTGACCAGGTTGGTGCCTGCTGCTGCGCCGGTCAGCTCGTAGACGGTGTCAGTGAGGAAGCGGCGGTTCAAGGGTGCGCCCTGGATGTAGTTCCACGGCTTGTTCTTGTTCTTGCGCTCCAGTTCAACAACAGCCAGACCGTGTCCGGCGCGGCCAATGGCACGTCCCTCGGCGGGGTCGAAGCCTTCGGGCAGCATGATGTTCTCGTTGGTGTACTCGTGATTGGTGAACAGCAGGGCGCGGCGGTCTTTGGATCCCGGGATGGGCAGGATGTCGGTGTAGTCGTTGTTGTATCCGAACTGGCGTGACTGGGCTGCAGCCGTCTGTGCGTTCAGGTCAAAGGCCGGAGAGTCGGCGAAGAGCGGATCGCCCCAACGGATGACGGGCTTCCAGTCAAACCCCTCGGGGACCGTGAAAGCGTCCACTGCAGCATCCACGGGCTTGATGGCTGTGAACTTGAGCTTGGACTTATCAAAGCCCTTCTTGGCGGCATCGGCGAGTCCGTTGCCAGGGTCGGCAACAGCTGCGTCTCCACCGGTCAAGGCACCACCGAACACGACGGCGAGTGCACCTGCGGCGCCGAGGCCCAGGGCGGCCCGGCGGGACATGGCTGTTGAGGCGATGTCCCGGAAGTAGCCGTTGGCGCTGGTGTTGCAGACATCGCCCGAGCAGGCGTTGTCGCACTTCAGTGCACAGGTGACCGCGCTGCGCTTGCCCTTGGTGTGGCCGAGCATGGGGAGCAGCGGAAACGTGCGTCCGGTGGTTTCAGACATGGGGGGAAGACCTTCCAGAGGATGTACGAGGTTCCCGCTGAGCTTTTCAGCGGAAACCGAAGCTGAGAGGTCTCCCCGGTTAAGAAACGGTGAACAAAGGGTGCTTGTTTCCCGCCAGGATGGCGTACACCCGGCCAAGCCGTTCCAGCCACCATTCGCGACGTTCCGCTGAGGCCGCATACTGCTCAAGCAGCCCGGGATCGGCGACGGCCTCGCGCACGTGGATGGCGCCGTCGTCGGCCACGAGCGGGTCCAGCGTTATATCCGAGGTGAACAGCGAAACAGTCCCAAGCCCGCAGGCATAGGGAAGGGACGGTAGTGCAGCTGCGAGCGCGAGCCCGGCGCGGATGCCCACGGAAGTGTCCAGGGCAGAACTGACGACGGCGGGCAGTCCGGCTTGCTCGACGATCTCCAACGCCCGACGGACTCCCCCGAGCGGAGCGACTTTGACCACGATCAGGTCCGCGGCGCCGGCTCTGGCTACCCGAAGGGGATCCTCTTCCTTGCGTACGCTCTCGTCCGCAGCGATAAGGACCGGTGTTCCGGCGTCCGAGAGCCGGCGACGGACCTCGGCCAGTCCTTCAATGGTGGGAACCGGTTGTTCGGCATACTCAAGTCCTAAAGCCGAGAGCTTGCCCAGGGCCTCTGCTGCTTGACCTACGTCCCATCCCCCGTTGGCATCGACGCGGATGGCGGCCTCCGGCAGTGCCTCGCGAACTGCCCGTACACGTCCAAGATCGTCCCCTAGCGACTGTCCGCGCTCGGCTACTTTGATCTTGACCGCATCCACGCGCCCGAACCTGGCCAGTATCTCCGGCACACACTCTGCCGGAACGGCGGGGACCGTCGCGTTGACCGGGATGGAGTCCCTTAGAGGAGTAGGGAAGCCAATCCACCCAGCTTCCAAGGCTGCGGCCAGCCAGCGGGAAGATTCGTCGTCGTCGTATTCGGGGAAGGGACAGAACTCGCCCCAGCCCAGCGGCCCTCGAAGGATGAGGGTCTCACGCTCCATGATGCCGCGGAATTTCACGCGCATGGGCAGAGAGACTACGTGGGCGGAATCGATGAGTTCTTCGAGGGAGGGAAGTGCAGGCATGTTGCCACTGTACCGGCGCTCCCTTGGCCCCCGGGCAGGCCGATGAGGCTATGTGGATAAGCTATTCCATCCAGTAGTTCCGGACCCTGCCCAAAGCCTCGCCCAGTCGGACACCGGATAATTCAAGGGTGCTTTCCGGCATTCCCAACGCATCCCACCGGGCCACCAGCGTGCTGTCCCCGTCCAGCGGCAACGGCCACAGCCAGTAGCGGCCGGTGAACTGCACGTAGTCTGTGTTGTTGCTTCCCCCGCCCCCACCCAGGGTTGTCAGCACCGGCCCGGTGACGTCCCCGGTATCTTCGAAGGAGGCCGGTCCGTGAATCGCCGCAACAGCTTTATGTCCGTCCGCCAAAGCCACTCCAAGTTCCAACCCCGCCCTGGTGTCCAGGCTTGAGCGCGGGTGGTTGTAGCTCTCCTCCACGATCTCCCGCCATTCCTGGTCTGATTCGTCCCTGCGCCGAACGGACCAGACAAGATCCAGCAGGCATCCGGTGGAATAGACCTCCACCAGTTTCAGCGCCACCACCATCCGCTGGCTCTGGTGGATAAACCCACCTGCCGTGACCACACCAGGCAGTTCGTCCGACGGCGGTCCGGCCCACCCCGGCCGGGGCGGCTGCGGTTGACGGGCCCGCTCGGGAGGCTCAGGGAGGTCGTCGAAGAAGCTCATGCTCCATCCATACACCACCTTGGTGGCACTGGGGAGGGGCGGGTGGCAACCGAGAGAGGGCAATCGCGATATTCTCGGAAGACGACTCAATGTGGGGGAGATATGACTCAATCAACGCCCGGCTCCGCGACACCTCCCGGCTGGTACCCGGACCCATCGGATCCGCGCCTGGACCGTTGGTGGGACGGCCATGCCTGGACTGCCCACCAGGCTCCGCAGCAGTTTCCGCAGCAGGTGCAGTACCAACAGCCGTTCAAGGCTCCGCGTACCCCGATCAGCGAGCAGACACCTGTCTACAACCCCTTCATTTGGGCCATCACGTTGCTCCCGCTGGTCTCGGTGCTGTTCATGTTGACCTGGCAGCCTGAGTTCCGTGTCATCACCACGCGGCAGGGTGTCACCACCATGGACCCGTTCTCGATGTACACGCCCGGGTATTTCCTGCTGATGGGCTCAAGCCTCGTGATCTATGGCCTGTCGGTGTTCTTCGCGTACTTGGACTATCAGCGGTTGGCGAGGTCCGGCGTCGTGCGTCCTTTCCACTGGGCCTGGGCATTCCTGAACTCGGCCGTCTACGTGATTGGCCGCTCAGTGATCGTCAACAAAGTGGCTCCCAAACGAGGGCTGCTGCCGGTCTGGATCACCATTGGCGTCTTTGTGATCAGCATGGTGGTGGCTGGCATCTGGACCTCCAACATGATGCAGAACATGATGTCTTCCTTCGGTTCTTCACTGCCGACCTAGGCACCGGGAAGCCTCACACGCGTTAGGTAGACTGCTGTCAAAGACGGAAGGACTACCCATGAACCGCAAGGCCACCGCGCTGGACGTCGCCAAACGGGCGGGCGTCTCCAGGAGCGCAGTCTCACTGGTTCTGAACGGCCGGGGAGATGGGAACGTAGCCAAGGAGAGCCAGGATCGCATCCGGGCAGCGGCACTTGAGCTGAACTACTCCCCCAACGCGATCGCGCTCAGCCTGCGCAACCAGCGCTCACGGGTGATCGGCATCCTCTCCGATGAAGTGGTAGTCAGCCCCTTCGACGGCAACATCATCGGCGGGGCGGACGACGTTGCACGCAGCCGCGGCTTTGTCACCGTGGTCATGGATACCGAGCGCGATGCCGCCAGGGATGCGAGCGCCATTGAAACCCTCCTGGACCGGCAGGTTGATGGGCTTATGTACGTAACCGTTGGCCTGAAACCCATCGAGATTCCGCACGGCATGCTCCGTGTCCCCTCGGTCCTGGCCAACTGCTACGACGACCAACCTGAGCCCCAATTGCATCACGTCATTCCGGACGAGGTAGCTGGCGGCAGGGAGGCCACTGAGCATTTGTTGGAGCTTGGCCACCGGGACATTGCCCTCCTGGCCGGATCCGAAGATTCTCCGGCCGCACCGCTCCGTGTGCAGGGCTACCGCGATGCACATGCCGCGGCCGAGATCCCGGTTCGGGGGGACCGGATTTTCATGGCCGGTTGGGATATCGACGCCGGCTTCCGCGGCGCCATGAAACTGCTCGACGGCGTGTCCCCGGCCGATCGGCCCACGGCCATCATGTGCGCGAATGATCGCCTGGCTATCGGGGTAACCCTTGCGGCTGCACGCCTTGGCCTCAGCGTTCCCCAGGACCTCTCGATCATGGGCTACGACGACGAGACCCGGATCGCCGACACCATGGTTCCCGCACTCACCACCATGGCGTTGCCGTTGCGGGAGATCGGGCGTGCAGCCATGACAACCTTGTTGGACATGATCGAAGCCACGGACCACACAGGAAAAGGGACCACCGTTGAAACGATGGTCCCTTGCCGCTTGGTCACCCGGGAATCGACCGGGCCGGCGCCTACTCGCTGAGGCTTTCGCGTCGCGAACCCCGCACACCGGGCCCCACAACACACCCGCGCACCTTGCGAGGCCCACTCCGCACCCAAAGACACACCCAAACCCTGCACACCAGGCCCCACAACACACCCCCTCGCCTTGCGAGGCCCACTCTGCGCCCCAACACGAGCGTCAAGCACGCAAAGCGGGCCCCACAACACACACCCACCTCGTTGCGAGGCCCACTCTGCACCCAAAGACACACCCAAACCCTGCACACCGGGCCCCACAACACAGCAGCGCGCCGGGGTCAGGAGCTAACAGCGCACGACGCCGGCCCGCCGCCTAGGCGGGAAGGCTCAACTCCCACACGTCGGCAGTCGCGCCGTGGGGCAGGGTGAGCTGCCATTCCTCCCCCGGAGCCGGGTAGGCACGAACAGTGGTGGCCACAGAGCCCGAGCGGTACACCTCAACGAGGGAAGCATCAACGAAGATCCGGAGCTCCTCCCCTGCAACAACGGATCCTGAGTAGACCACCTGCGCGTCGGCACCGGAGCCCAGGACCAATTCCACGGCACCGTCAGCGGCGCGGGCACCGTCAGCGGCGCCAGCACCGGCAGCGGCGGTCAAGGCACCGGCAGCGGCTCCAGCCACGGAACCAGCACCACCCCGCACCAGCACCTCGGCAAACGCAGGCACAGCAACAGATCCCGTAGCCCCCGAAGCCACAGCAGCACCCCGGTATGCGAGAACTTCGGGCGCAGGAGCAACCACCAGCACCCCCTCAGCCACCGACAAAACGCGGGGATGCGTCAACACACCCGACCACCCGGCGTCGTCGATTTCTTCCTGGGTGCGGCCCCGCCGCCCGTCACGGCCGGGGCCTTCGTTGGCCCACCCCCACAAGAGAGCAGAAGCAGCCTCACCACCAGCGGAATAGGAAAGCTGAACAATTTGCGGGGCATAGAAGTCGCGGCCAAGATCCGCCTTCCCACCGGAGGACGGCGCAAATACCGGCAGCCCGGACGAAGGATCCTCGGACAAGGAGCCGGTCAGGTACCCCACACCGTTGGCGTGCTCGTGGTCGTCTCCGGAGAGCCACAAGGAGAACATCATGACCCAAGTGGAGCCGCCTGAAGAGAGTGGCACCTCCACCAGCTGCGGGCATTCCCAGATCTCAGCGGGGGTGTGGGCAGCGGCCACGGGATCAGCGGTGGTCAGCCAGATCCCCTGGTACTTCCAATCGTCAAGGGAGTCCACGGTGTACAACAGCAAAGCCGCGCGGCCATCGGACAGACCCGCACCTTGCATGGCGTAGCGGGCGCCATTGAAGTGGAAGATGAAGGGATCGCGGACTGCGGTCACCAAGGGATCGGAGGGCATGGACGCGGCAACGTGCCCGTCCTGCTCCCACGTCACCAGATCGGCAGAACCCCGGGCAATCACCACTTGTGAGTGGCCGCCGTGGTCCTTGACGCCGGAATAGCAGGCAGTGGGCACGCCATCGTCCAGCGTTACGACGCCCGTCCAACAACCCGCAGAATCCGGCCCGCCGGCCTGCGGCGAAAGGGCCACGGGATGCTCCTCCCATCGCACCAAATCAACGGAGCTCATGTGCCCCCAGGTGATCTGCGAGTGCCTCGCGGACAAAGGGTTGTACTGGAAGAACACGTGATACCGGCCGTCGATGCAGCTGATGCCGTTGGGATCGTTGATCCAGCCCTGGGCCGGCCGCGGGTGAAAGCGCGGGAACGCGGGATCCGGGTGTGTGGCAGCAGCAGCCAGGGAGGAAGAGAATGCAAGGTCCGTCAACGGAACCCCTTTCAAAAGCGATGAAAAAGAACCTACTTGCCCGTGCCGGCGGTGAGCCCGTCCTGCAGCGCGCGCTGGCCGAACATGAACACCACCAGCGCGGGAATCATGGAGAGGACTACGCCGGCAAGGACCACCGAGATGCTTCCGGTGCCGAGGTTGCCTTGGAGTGAGACCAGGCCAAGCGGCAGGGTGAAGTTCTGCTCGGAAATGGTCATGATGAGCGGCCTGAAGAACTCGTTCCAGTGGAAGTTGAACGCCAGGATGCCCACGATCGCCAGGCCCGGCATGGCCAACGGCGCGTACACGGAGCGGAAGGTCCGCCAGGGTGAGGCGCCGTCGATCGCGGCCGCTTCAGCGAGCTCACCCGGCAACCCCATGAAGTATTGGCGCATCAGGAAGGTGCCGAACGCCGTCGGGATGGCCGGAATGATCAGTGCCAGCAGCGTGTCGGAAAGTCCGACGCCGCGGATCAGCATGAACACGGGCACGATCGTGACCTGCGCGGGCACCATCATGGTGGCCAGCACGATCGAGAACAGTGCACCGCGTCCGCGAAAGCGAAGGTGTGCAAAGGCGTAGCCGGCCAGGGCTGCGGTGATCATCTGCCCCACCGCGATCAGGCCGGTTACCAGCGCGCTGTTCACTACCAGCGCCACGATGTTGAGCTGCTTGAAAACTTGCTCGTAGGACGTCAGGTCCGGGTTCAGCGGCAGGAACGCCGGCGGCAGCTGGAAGGATTCCGACGGCGGACGCAGCGAGGTGGACAGCGTCCACAAAACCGGTCCCAGGACAAAGACGGACGCGATCAGCAGGACAACGACGCGGATGGCCACAGACCAGTTGCGCTTCTTCCGCGTGACTAGAGGTGCCGTTGTGGTGACACGTTCTTGGATGGTGGTCATGGCGGGCCTCACTGGTAGAAGACGAATCGTTTGCTGAGCCGGAACTGCGCGGCAGTGATGGCCATGATGATCAGGGTCAGGATCACGCCGATCGCTGAGGCCTCTCCGAACTCCAGCCGCTGGAATGCGGACTCGAAAATGACCATGACGGCTGTCCGCGTTGAATCACCGGGTCCGCCGCGGGTGAGGACATAGGGCTGGTCGAACACCTGCAGCGCGTTGATGATGGCCATGACCGAGGCCACCAGGGTGGTGGGGCTCAGCAGCGGCAGGGTGACAAACCAGTGCTTGCGCCAGCCGGTGGCACCGTCGATCGAGGCCGCCTCATACGTCTCCACCGGAATGGAGGCGAGTCCACCGATGAACAGCAGGAACGAGAACCCGAAGTTCTGCCACACATAGACAAGAATCACGACGGCGGCCGACCCGGTTGGCGTCGTCAGCCACGGGACCGCAGGGATGCCAATAAGGGAAAGCAGCCAGTTCACCACGCCGAATTGCTCGTTGAAGAGGTACCGCATAAAGATCGATACCGAGGCTGCTGAGAGGATCAGCGGGAAGAAGAAGGCGGAGCGGAAGAAGACCCGGAGCCATGACGGAAGTTTCTCCTGGACCATGATGGCCAGGCCGAGTGCCAGTCCAAGCTGGAGTGCCACGGCCACCACCACGAACACGATGGTGTTCAGGAACGAAACCCGGACGGTGGGGTCCTGGACTACCTCGGCAAAATTGTCGAAACCCACGAACGTTGGCGCTGAGATGATGTCCCAGCGGAAGAATGCGAGCGCAATCGATGCGACGATCGGCAGCAGGGTGAAGATGCCCATGCCCACGATGGTCGGTGCCAGGAAAGCCCACGGCAGCCAGCGTTGCTGCACGCGGCCACGCTTGGAGACTTGTCCGTCTTTGTGGGCGGCCTGGCGACGGCCCGGCTCGCTCCCCGTGCCCGTAGGCGTACTGGTTGCGGTGCTCATGGCTGCCTCCTCAGGGCGAGTTCGAGGTCACGCTGCATGGAGTTGAGGGCGTCCTTGAGTTGACGCTCGTCTCCACTGACCGCCAGGCTCACGTTTTTCATCAGGGCGGTTTCGACGGCGGCCTGCTGGGGTGGCGCCGGAATGGGACCTGTGGTGGGGAACTTGTCCAGAGTGTCGTAGAAGACCTTCCAGTTCCGTGGACCGGTTCCTGCGTAAAGCTGCTCGTTGACCATGGAGCGTCGCGCGGGTGTGGTGTTGGGCGTGGGGAAGACGATCTGCATCGCTTCGCGGCTGGAGCTGAACTTCACCCATTCCCAGGCTGCGTCCTTATCCTTGGCGGTTTTCATGATCGCGTAGCCGGCCGTGCCGAACTGGTGGCGCTGGCCCCGCCATTTCGGGAAGAACTGGACGTCGAAGTCGTCCTTGGTCATCCCCGCCTCGTGGAGGCCTTGCACCCAATAGCCGCCCGCCGGCGTCGTACCTATCCTGTTGGAGGCGAAGAGGCCGATCAGTGCGCTGCCGCCGCCTTCCTCCGGCCGGACACCCAGTCCATCCTTGACCAGTCCGCGGAGGTAGTCGAAGGATTCGAAGACCCGGGGATCGTCGGCGTTGGGCTCCAGCCATTGGTAGCCGCCGGAGCGGAGGCCTCGGGAGGGGTGGTTGGCGTAGAAGCCGTCCCAGAGCCATTCGCCGCCCGGGGACTTGGTTTCCTTCAGAAAGCTGGTGTCGTTGGCGTAGAGCCACGGCACTACGCCGCCGAAGAGACGGTTGGTCCAGTAGTACGGCGTGAAGTCCTTGGGATTGGCCTTCTTCATCGCAGCGAGGGTGCTGCGGAAATCGGTGTGCGTCCAGTCGTCGGCAGGGCGTTCCAGGCCTGCCTTAGTGAGCGCGGTGGTGTTGTAATACATGTTCGCGGCATTCCAGTCGATGGGGAGCTGGAAAAGGCTGCCCTTGTACATGAACGCTTCCACCAGGCTGGGGTGGACGTCTTCGAAGTACTCCTTCATGTGGTCCGCGTCCCGGCGCAGGTACTCGTCCAGGGGATGGGCGAGCTTTTCCGCGAAGAGTTGGGCGCCTTCGGTTGCCACATACACCACGTCCGGCGGAGTGCCCGCGGCTACCATGGTCAGGATCTTGGTGAAGAAGTCCTTCCAGTC
The DNA here is from genome assembly GCF_900102805.1 of Arthrobacter sp. UNCCL28. Taxonomy (NCBI): domain Bacteria; kingdom Bacillati; phylum Actinomycetota; class Actinomycetes; order Micrococcales; family Micrococcaceae; genus Arthrobacter; species Arthrobacter sp. UNCCL28. The sequence goes on along the minus strand of NZ_FMWE01000001.1, from coordinate 272,997 downwards.
CACGGCCTGGATCGCCTGGACCTTGACCTTGATTTCGGGGTGGACTTTGGCAAAAGCGTCAATGACCTTCTGACGGGCTGCCGCATCTGCCGCGGTGCCCATGATGGCGATGCTGAGGCTGTTGTCTCCGCGGCCGGGGATGTCAGCACCGGTCAAGCGCGGCCACGACGCCGCGGTTACTCCAACAATCCCGGCGCCGAGGGCTGTAAGGGCACTTCTGCGTGTGAACTGACGCAAAGCCCCATTGGTTCCCGACATGTAGCTTCCCTTCCCTAACACGTGTTAGGAAGCTTAAGCCAGGACCTAACACGTGTCAACCGTCACGTGAATGTTGCAAGAATCTCACTTTTGTCCGCCACGCTGGGGCGCCACTCACACGGGCCTTCCAGAGAACTGTGGCACCCTAGACAGAATGAGTTCCCAGCAATTCCGCACCAGCGGGAGGTCGAGCAACCGGCCGGTTCACAAGCCCACTGCAGGCGTAGGAACAGGATTTCTCTTCATCCTGGCTACCATCGCCAGCATGGTGGGCCTGGCCGCGACGTACTACTTCTTTGTGCGCACCACCATGGGCCAGTTCATTGACGAGTCGGCACTGGTAGAAGCCACCGTTTTGGGCGGAACAGCAGGCAGGGCCTCCACGGAATTCCTGGACATGCTCCCCATGATGTCCCTTGCCATCGCTGCGATCATGGTTCTCTTCGTTACCATCGCCCGCCGCCGCTGGAAGGCTGCCGGCATCGCCGTTGCTGCATGTATCGCAGCAAACGCCGCCACGCAGATCCTCAAGTTCCTCATCCCGGACCGGCCCGATCGCGGCGTCCAGACCTTGGAACTGAACTCGCTCCCCTCCGGGCACACCACCCTTGCCGCCTCCGCCGCGGCTGCGGTGTTCCTCATGGTTTCGCCACGATGGCGCCCCTTGGCCGGCTTCCTCGGCAGCACCTTCGCCGTTGCAACCGGCGTCTCCACCCTGATCAACCAATGGCACCGTCCGGCCGATGTGGTCGCAGCCTTCCTTGTGGTCGGCGCCGTCATGCTCCCCGCCGGCTGGCTGATCCTCCGCACGGGCAGCAGTTGGAACGTCTGGAAAGGCTACGGCGAGCACTGGGCCGCGTCGCGACTGTGGGTGTGGCTGACAGTGATCGCCTTGGTGGTGGCAGGCGTTGTGGCCGCGTACTCACTGCTGCAGGTCATGCCCGGCCTGAGCACCGACAGCACCATCGACTACTTCTGGGCCGGCACCGCCTTCATCGTGATCGCCGGCTACCTCTCGGCCTTCGGCGGCACCTGGCTCTTCGGCCTGGCCGCCCGGAAGAACTAGAACCTCTTCACGCACGACGGCGGCGCACCCCCGTGCGCCAACCGCACCACACCAACCACGACGGCGGCGCACCCCCACGCGCCCACCGCACCAGTGGTTGCGGGAGCAGGGAGCGTCAACGGGTGCGAAGTGTCAGGAGCCTAGTCCTCCGGGCCGACGGAATCGAAAAACTTGGGCTCCCCTGGAGAAGCGGAGCCGTGCACCCTGGCCTGTTCCTGAATAAAGTGCCGGTCCTCATCGGTGAGCTGCGTGCCGCCGTGGGCGTCAACCGCACCCCCCTCCCCCGTCTCGCCATTAATGATGGCGGTGACGGTCCGCGGCACAATCATGGTTCCCGGATTGTCGATGAGCCACTGTCGCGTGTCCGGCGAGAGTCGGTCCCAGAATTCTTTGATGTGCACAACAATCAGCACTGCCCTTCATTGGTCGGGGGTGGATTCGTGGAGTGCGCCGGTGCACCGGAGTGATGCCCGGATTGTCAGGGCCGCGTGCCCTCTTCAAGGCTAAGCCCGGTCGGGGCGATCTTGACCGGCCCCGGCCAGATATTTGACCAATGAGGTCGACGCGCCGCCCACCATGGGTTACAGTTAGTCCACTCGATGGACTAACGATGGCACTTCCCAGGAGAACCCCATGTCTTCCACCCTCAAGCCCGCCTCAAACAGCAGAGCTGCTTCTGCGCACATTCCCGGGTCCCGGGACCTCGTGGTCGATTTCATCCGCGTTGCCTGCATGTTTGCCGTGGTTGCCGTCCATCTGCTGATGATGGGAATCAGCGTGGACCCCGCAGGCATTGGCGTAGGCAATCCGCTGACGTCCCTGAGCTGGTTCGCTCAAGGTACGTGGTTCGGCCAGGTCATGCCGCTCTTCTTCGTGGTTGGTGGCTTCGCCTCGCTCACCTCATGGCGGAGCTTACAGCGCAAGGGTGGTGACGCCGGAGACTACCTGCGGAACAGGGTGCTCCGGCTGGTTCGCCCCACGGTTGCCCTCTATGCGTTCCTCACGGTTGCGCTGTGGAGCGCGACGGCGGCGGGCGTGCCAGGCGACCTTCTTTCGGTTATCGCCTCGGGCGCCGGAGTTCAGCTGTGGTTCCTTGCTGCCTACCTGATCTGCCAGGCAATGGTTCCCACCATGGCGAAGCTCCACGGCCTGGCACCCTACCGGACCATCGCGGCGCTGGCCGCGGGCGCCGTCGTCGTCGATGTCCTTCGCTTGGGCTTGGAGCACAATCAGTGGGGCTTCGACTCCAATCCGATCGGGCTGCTGAACATGGTGTTTGTGTGGGGACTTCTGCAGCAGTTGGGCTTCTTTTACGCGGATGGGTTCTTTGACCGCTTTGCCGGCTGGAAGCTGCTGTTGGCAGCAGTTGCTTGCTATGGGGCGTTGGTTCCGCTCACTTACTCGGGTCCCTACCCTGTGGACATGCTGACCAGCCAAAACCCGCCGATGTTCCCGCTGGTGCTGGTGGGCCTGGCGCACGTTCTGCTGGTGAAGGCCGTGTATCCGGTGTTGCAACGCTGCGTGCAGGTGGGCTGGGTGCAGAAAGTCATGTTCGTCGTGGGCAGCCGGGCCATGACCATCTACCTGTGGCACCTGCCGTTGATCATCGCCATGTTCGGGATCGCCTTGGTTCTGCGACTGCCATTCCCCCAGCCCGCCAGCACCGAGTGGTGGCTCAGCCGGCCCCTGTTCTATGTTGCGGCGTGGGCTCTGGTGCTGCTTGTTTCCACGCCCCTGGTCAGGTTGGAGCTGGCCGGCACCGCCTTGGCTCCGGGAGCTTCGCGCCCCTCCATGTGGCGCATTGCAGTCGGAACCATCCTGGCGATCATCCCGCCCTTCGTAGTGATGCGGCAGGGCCTCGATGTCACCAATGCGACGTGGGGCATGGTCCTGTTGGTGATCGCCGTGGCTCTTGTCACCGGGAAAGTCCCCAGCCGGTCATGGAAGTCGACGCATCCTGCCGGACGCACCGAAGCCTGAGCAGCGCGAAAAAACAAGCCTTCACCAGCGCGCTCCTGCGGGGTAGATTCTGCGCTACCGCACCCGGCCACCCAATTACCGGGTCCCCACAGGGAGATGCATGAAATGCATACAAGGCAAAAACCACGCATTGAAACCCGAACCTCTGCCCTCGCGGCAGGAATGGCCACCGTCGCCATTCTTGCCGTAGCAATAACGCCACCCGCCCTGGCTGCCAAAGGGACGGACAGCCAGGCCCTCCGCGATGCCGTCACCGCCCAGGCGATAGTTGGCCACCTCGAAGAACTCCAAGCGATTGCCGATGCCAATGGCGGCACGCGATCAGCAGGGACCACGGGGCATGTGGCTTCGGCAGAGTACATCGAGCAGCAACTGAGGGCGGCAGGCTACGTGCCGCAACGCCAGTACTTCGAATATCTTAAGTTCAACCTGGCCAGTGAATCCTTCGCGCGGGTTACACCTACCCCACGGACGTACACCGAGGATGATTTCGCGGCAATGTCCTACTCGGGTTTCGGTGATGTGACAGCAACGGTGACTCCAGTGGACATTAATCTCACGGGTGACCGTGCGTCTACCAGTGGATGTGAGGCTGCAGACTTCAGCGGGTTCGTGGCAGGAAACATCGCCCTCATCCAGCGCGGAACGTGCCCCTTCAACACCAAGGCCGCGAACGCCCAGGCCGCCGGGGCCGCGGGCGTCATCATCTTTAACCAGGGCGACGCCGATGACAGGCTGTCGCGGCTGGATGGAACGCTTGGTGCTCCGACGGCCGACAACCCCGAAGTGACCGTGCCAACAGTAGGCACAAGCTTCGCTGTGGGCGAGGAACTGGCCGGCCTCACCGGGGCCTCGGTACGGATCGTGGTTGAGGGCACTACGCAGCCGATCGAAACCTTCAACGTCCTGGCAGATACAGCCGGCCGTGCAGACCGCACGGTGGTGGTGGGAGCCCACCTCGATTCCGTGGCTGAAGGCCCCGGAATCAATGACAACGGTTCCGGGTCAGCAGCCATCCTTGAGACGGCCCTCCAGTTTGCTGCGCTCAGAATTTCCCCCGAAAACCGTGTTCGCTTTGCCTGGTGGAGCGGCGAGGAAGACGGCTTGATTGGCTCGGACTATTACGTCTCCCAGCTGAGCAAGAGTGAACTGAAAGCCCATGCCGTCAACCTCAACTTCGACATGGTGGCTTCACCCAACCCGGTCCGGTTCGTCTACGACGGCGACGGCAAACCGCTTGGGACCGCTGGCCCCAACGGCTCGGCGGTGATCGAGAAGGTGTTCCTGGACTACTTCGCATCCCAGGGCCTGGCAACGGAGCCTACCGAGTTTGATGGCCGGTCCGACTACTTCGGATTCATCGAAAACGGTATTCCGGCCGGAGGCCTCTTCACCGGTGCCGAAGAAATCAAGTCAGCGGAGCAGGCGGCAATCTATGGCGGCACGGCAGGGGCCGCCTACGATCCCTGCTACCACCAGGCATGCGATGACATCACCAACATCGACACCGCGGTGTTGGAGCAGATGGCCGACGCTATTGCCCACTCCACGCTGGTCTTCGCGCAAACCCAATCCGCGGTGAACGGCACCGCTAAGGGCACGGGCAACCTGAAGCTCGAGTTCAAGGGCAACCAGGCAGTCCGCTAGTCGCTCTGGATCGATACGACAACGGCCGCGGCGCAGCCCTACGGGGTTGCGCTGCGGCCGATTGCTGTTCGTGCTTTTCGGGAAAGACCTAAGCTTCAGTAGCGGCCTTGGGTGGAGCGGTATCCAACACTCGACGCTTGACGTCCTGACGAGTCGTTTGGGTCTGGAAGCCTGCAGCAGCAAGGCCAGCCCGCCAGTCTCCGTGGCAGGTCGACAACTCTTCGAAGACGGCCCTGATGAGTTCTTTGGGCGGGGGGATGTGTCCATCTCCAGTCTCAGGCCCCCACCGGTCCATCAGCATGAAAAGATTTTCGGAGTCACCAACCACATCAACAAACGGCAGTTGGTGTTTCTGGATATGGAACCAATCCTTGGCGTTCTGGATTAGGCCCACGGTGTGGCTGAAGCCGGCAGAGTACGCCGGAATCAGGTTATGAGCCACGCTGGCCGGCAACTCGGACATATCCTGGCCGTCCATCTCCCAGGCATACTTCATGTAGCGCTCCACCGCGCCCGGGTAAAAGCGGGAAATGGATGTCTGCGGATTGACGGCGAGCGCCAGCGATGTGGGAAAGAACCTCGACAAGGCCAGGCTGGCATAACCACCCGCGGAACTGCCGAAGAACACCAGGTTGTACCCGCCAGTGTCTCTTACAACGCGCCGCACAACATCGGCCAACGTCTCCTGTAGGTCCGGCTGCTCCTTTGAGCCCGCGTACCAACCCAGATTGAAGTCAGCGGATTTACGCAAGCTGGGGTCTGAGATGAAGATGCGGTTGACGGGTAGGCCGGCCGTAACTCCTTGTCCCAGGAACCACGGGAGTCGGACGTCTTTTTCTGCCGCTCCGTGAAAACACACCAAGGTGGTATCGGAGTCGGCAGGGATGTTCAGGATCTCAAGCGGCAAGCCCTGGTGCTGGATCTCAATCTGCCCTGCTGGAACCTCGTCAGCGGAAAGGAAAGTCTGGAGGTCCGGGAAGCTGGCGGGTGTCGGAGTTTGGACAACTGGGTTTTCTGGCACCACGGTAGTCTAGCCGCGACGGCCAAGGACCCCGGAATTCCGTCCCCCCTCCAAGCCTGTCAGTAGTTCCGCCGGTGCTTCAACCTTGGAATTGCGACGGCGAACACCACTGCCGCTGCGAAGCCCAGGACGCCTGTTGCCCAGATCCCTGCTGACAGCGAAATGGCGGCCGTCAGCCCGGAGAGCAACACCGGTCCCCCAGTCGCACCCGAGTCGGCGATGAAGCGCCATATGCCCAGGAAGTGGCTCCGCCCGTTGTCCGGGGAGAAGTCGGCGCCCAGGGTCATAATGAGTCCGGAACTGATGCCGTTGCCGAACCCGATCAACAGCGCAACCAGCAGCAACGGCACAAACCCTGCGGTGAAGGGAATCAGGATCAGGGCCGAGCCCATAATCAGCGTGGATGGGATGGCCACCCACTGCCTGCCCTTCCTGTCCATGAGCTTTCCGGCTGGATAGAACACCAGCATGTCGATCGCACCGGACAGTCCGAACAGCAGTGAAGCGTGGGTCGCATCGAGCCCCAAATGATCCGCCCACAACGGGATGACCACCTGCCGCGAGGCCCGCAGGGCGCTCAGCAACAGGATCCCGAATCCCACGGACAGGAACACGCCCGCATGGGAAACCGCGACGCTCCGCAACGTGGACGCCGGAGGCCGGGTGCCGCCGTCGGACGCTCCGGGAGACACCAGGTCCGGGATGGTGAGCGACAAAGCCGCGGCCGCCATCATGCCCGCAAAGCCCACCCAGTAGGCGCCGCTGATCCCTGCAAACTGCATGACGCCGGCACCAACAAAGGGTCCAATGAAGATGCCGATCCTGGTCACGCCTCCAAGGGTGGAGAGCGCGCGGGCCCGGAAGAGAACCGGGACCGCCTCAGTGAGGAACTTCTGCCGAGCCAGATTGAAGACGCTGGCTGACATACCCACGAGGGTCATGGAGACCGCCAACAGCCACAGGCCGTCGTCAATCTGCGGTGCGAACGCTGCGGCACCCAGCGCGATGGCACCCAAGGCACCGGCGCCAACGATCGACCATCGTTCACCGAACTTCTCCGTGATGATCGAGGCCGGAATGTTGAAAATCCAGGAACCCAGTCCGATCAGGGTCACGATCAAGGCCGAGACTGCGACGGACGCCCCAAGGTCACGGGCCGAAAGGGCAATAACGGGTAAGACCGCCCCTTCACCAATGCAGAAAAGCAGCGCGGGCCCGAAGGCCGGCAAGGCAACACTGCGGAGGCTGAACGTTGGGGTCGTCTGGGTCTTGGTCATCCCTTTCATCCTAGGACTGCCGTAACTGCAGTCGGGCCCAGCATTACGTTCCTCAATGCGCCCCCGGCCGGCAGTGCGGCCCGCAGTTGTTGCGGCTCCGGGAGTCGAAGCCGCAACAACTGCGTACGAAGTGGAATCACCTGCCCCGGGTTACCGCAGGCTGGCTGCCTTCCGGCGTCCACCTGCTGCCAACACGAGCCCCATCAGGAGCATGGCTCCTGCCCACAGAACAAACGTTCCGTTTACTCCGGTAGCCGCCAGTGCTGTGGAACTTCCGACGGCGGTGGAGACTGCCGCGGGCATCGCACCCTGGGTGGAACCAGCGGCGACAATTGTGGCTGCTTGGGTGCCGACACCCGCCGTAACGATCCCGGGGTTACCACCGGGGACGAGGCCACTGGCAGGCGGGTTCACTGCAGGAGGGCTAACAACCGACGGGGTCACAACCGGCGGGTTCACTGCAGGAGGAGCAACAACGGGAGGGGTCACAACCGGAGGCGCAACAACCGGAGGGGTCACAACCGGAGGAGTGACAACCGGAGGATTCACTGTGCCGGTCGAGCCACCACCGACACCCACCGCGGTGGACCCTACGGTGATCGGTGCGCTAATCGGAACGATCACCTGGGTACCGGAGAGGATTCCGCCGTTGCCGGAGGTTGTGCTGCCACCGGTCGTACCGGCAGGAGCACTACCACCACTGGTGCCAGCGTTCGTGGCTGACGAATCACCAAGCACGCCAGCAGACGTGGACCCCAAGTTCACCGGAGCAGTAACCGGGGCAACCACCTGCGTACCGGAGAGAATTCCGCCGTTGCCGGAGGTTGTGCTGCCACCGGTCGTACCGGCAGGAGCACTACCACCACTGGTGCCAGCGTTCGTGGCCGACGAATCACCCAGCACACCGGCAGACGTGGAACCCAGTTCCACCGGAGCAGTAATCGGGGCAACCACCTGTGTCCCCGAAGCAACCCCATCCGAGCCACTTGTCGATGCACCCGAAGAAGACCCAGCGGGAACAGCAGGAGCGGCAGGGGCGGAGGAACCGGAGGTAGCTGCAGAATCGCCAGCTATTCCCACGGCAGTGGCTCCGATGTTAACAGGGACCGATATCGGAGCCACTACCTGAGCGCCGGATGCAATTGACTCTCCCCCCGACGTGGTTGCCTGCGCCGGCGCTTGAGCCGGTGCAGGAGCTGGTGCTGGATTTGATGCCGCTGGGACAGTGGTGGCTGATGAATCCCCCAGAACACCGGCAGACGTAGACCCAACCGTGACGGGCACCGTTACCGGCGCCACCACTTGGGTTCCCGAAGCGATGCCGCCGGAACCGCTTGTCCCGGCGGCCGGCGTCGAACCTGTTGCCGCTGCCGGCGCGGCAGGTGTGGCTGAGCTCGTCGCAGTGGAGCCCCCCAGCAGACCCACTGACGACGAGCCCAGGCTTATGGGCACCGTGACCGGGGCAATGACTTGCGTCCCGGAGCCGATGCTGTTGGAGCCATTGGTAGTAGCGGAAGGCGCCTTGCCCGAACCTCCTGCAGTTCCCGGCGTGGACGCCGTAACTGCTGAATCCCCCAACAGTCCCAGAGAGGTGGCGCCAGTGGTGATCGGCGCTGTAACCGGCGATATGACTTGTGTACCGGAAAGGAGTCCATCTTTCCCGGAGGTGGTGTCCGCAGCATTGGCCGCGGTTGCGCTGAGGACAATCATGCCCCCGGCAAAGCACGTGCCGAGGAGGCACTTGCGTAGGGTCGTATTCATTGTGATCTTCTCCTGAAGGTCTTGTTCCCGAAGGCGTCCGTTGACGGATCGCCCGAATTGCCGTCGGCTGCGTGCTGTTGCGCAGCGGGGCTGGGGAACTAGTCAGGAGATGAGCCGGGATCAAATGAGACCGGCTTTGGATGCTGTTCATCGCTGACCTCAAGAAGGCCGGCGAGGGAATCTGCTGGGATGATCAATGCGCCATGAAGGAAGGCGGCCGCGGGGCTGGGCGGACCATTCTGGGAGTTGCCGGACCCCGCTCCTGCGAGGGCGGCGGGAACTGCACCTGGGCCGGCCGGCAAGCCTACGGGGGCTGCAGGCTCCTGGGTCGAACGGACTTCGACCGCATGTTCCGTGCCCGCGGAACCCAACGTGCGGGAAATGGACTGCGACGGTGCCAACGTGCTGGCTGAACCCAAAGTACTGATTCGAGCAGTGGGTTCGGTTCCCGCAGCTGCACGCTCGTCGACAACGCTTTCGAGCGCTGCCGGCACGTGCGGGGAACCGACTACGGCAGACTCCGGAAGGATGCCCTCGCCTGGTGCCGCGTCTCCTGACGGTGCTGCCGGCGGCACAGTGACGGTGTCCCCGGGCAAAGGTGGAAGGGCCGGCACAGTCGGCGAAATGACGGAGCCGGCCGGGGGAAGCCCTTGGTCAACCACATCGTCCACTACCTCGATGATGGGCTGAACGATGGGCTTGGTGATGTCGGTGACGGGTTCCAGGGCAACAGTTTCCAGTGCATCATTGACCGGCGGAACAACTGCAGAGACTGCCTGGTCCACGGTTCCGGTCACTGGCACCAGTGCGGTATCCACAACGCTTCCGACGGTCTGCCCTGGAACCACCCGGTTGACTGCCGGCACGGCTCCGACGATTTCGTCTACAGCCCCTCCCACGCGCTCCACGGTTGGCGTTACGGCTGGAACAGGAACGGAAACCGGCTGTGAAGCCACCACTGCTTTAAGCGGCGAAGGCAGCGGTACGTCCGGGACCGGAATGCTGATGGTGGAAGCCGTCGCTTGGGCAACAGTTGCTTGTTGAACAGACCCGACGGCGTCCGTAGCCGCTGCTGTAGCAGCACCCACCGTCTTGGTCGTCTTGGCGATGGTGCTGCTCACAGTATCGGTCATTGAGGATAGAGCGGACGACGTGGAGGACGTTATCCCGCCAAGAAGTGATTGGTTATCCGCGGCCCCAGAGTCAGCGCTGGCACCTGTTGCGGAGAGTGTCATCCAGAGTGCCGTTCCGGCTCCAGCGATCATGACAGAGCGGAGAATGGTGGTAGCACGCGGGAATACGCGTGTGCCCTTCATCTCGACACCCCCAGGTAGTCGCGAACCGAATGGTCGCCTTCATCCTAGGACGGGAGTCACCGAATAGTCCATGGCCGGGAGTAAACAAGTGACAAATTTGTAAGGAACCTTGCTACGAAGGATATGAACCTGTTTTGCCTGGTCCAAAGTCGGGGGCAGCCAGCGATGCCCGTCCCTGAGCATTGGTTTCCTGAAGCCTCTTGATGAACCATCGCGACTGTTCAGGGCCATAGGGCAGGACTGGGATGGCCTTGGTGGCATCTGACGGCATGTCCCGAATGGACTGCGTGGCTTGCCGGACAGCAGTGCTCATGGTGTCTGCCATGGTCTTGACGAACTCGTCACTGGCGGGCTTGCCATGACCCGGGACCAGGAACTCGTAGCGGTGGCGGAGGGCCGAGATGTGGCGCAAGGCGTCTGCCCACTCTTCAGGGTATGAGTCCTCGAACGACGGATGCGCCCCCTGCTCCACCAAGTCGCCCACGTAAAGAGTGGTGCTGGTACCGACCAGGAGGTCACCGTCGGTGTGCGCCCGACCCAGGTAAAAGAGCGTGGCGGTGATCCCACCGAGGTCGACAAGCACGGGCTGGTCGTGGACCAGGGCGTTGGGAACAACGACGTCGACGGCGTCACCCTCCCCCGCGGCCATCTCAGGTTCGTTGGTGGCTACGAAACGCCGCTGGTTGTCGGCGTCTTTCTCGATAGTCGCCGCACAGTTGGCGTGTGCCCAAAACTCGGTGACGCCGTCGTCCGCGAAAACGGCGTTGCCGAAGAAGTGGTCGTAATGGGCGTGGGTGTTCACAACCACCAGCGGCAGCTGCGTCTTTTCGCGGACTGCGGCGAGAATCTCCCTGCCTTGGCGAGGGCCGCAGCCGGTGTCAATGACCATGGCAAGTTCAGAGCCCACCACGAGGCCGGTGTTCAGTAAAGACCCCTCGGTTTCCAGGACGTAGTTGTTGGGACCGAGTTCTAGCCAAGCTGACAATTGATTCTCCGTTTACAGTGCAATCCGGCGATGTTCAGGCCTCTACTCTACCCACGGAAAGCTGGGAGGGAGCGGAACATAGGACGGAATCGCAGGCAGGTACCTGTTCAAAATTTCTCGCTGTTCAATGCCATTGAACGAGTTAGAATATTGAACATGGATACAGGCTCGATGTTCCACTCCTTCCAAGAGGTGCTCCGCGAAAGAGGGTGGCGGGTTGATCTGGGTCCGCCGAAGACCAGCGCAGATCTTCCAACCTATCTGCTGTTCTTTTCGCTCGATGGACTCGCTTTCACCCAAACCTGTATCGAAATCGCTCAATACCCCCTGCCGATCAGCCTCATCACGAAGGTTGCTCGCGATGCAGACGCCGACTTCGTACTGGCCCCCAAAATCGGGCCGACCACGAGTTCGGAACTTCGCAGACTCTCCATCAACCACGCCGATCTCACTGGACGGCTGAGTCTTCGTTCTCCCGGCGTAGTACTTGAAGTTGAAGGCCTCCCGGGGGGCAACTCGGATGGGGTGTCCAAAGCCTGGCTTCGAGAGCACAATAAGGGCCGCAGCATTGACCTCACCTCAACGAAAACTGCCCAGCTGGTCTTTTGCATACTTAATTGGCCCAAGCTTCTTGCTGCACCGTCCAGGCTCATTGCTGATGTCGCCGGGGTCTCCCTCGGACTCGTCCCGCGCACCCTCCGCCACCTTGAAGAAATCGAGATGGTGCATGGCCGCCGCTGGATGGGTTCGGGACGGTCAATCATCGCCCACGCTTGGCTGGCTGCCTATCGCAATAGACTCGGTCCGTCGCTGCACATAGCCACAATGGAAACACCGCTTCTTGAGGTTTTGGAGGCCAACACGACTCTCGGAGGGGGATTCGCAGTTCCATGGCTCATCAGGCCGCGCATAGGAGCCGCCTACGTTGCTGAGCTCAGTGACGATTTGGTTCGAGCTTCCAGACTTAGGAAGAGCGAATCGCCAAACGTCGAGGTACGCAAAAAATTCTGGAGAAGCCCGCCAGCCGAATTCCTCGAAGGGCCACATAGAGCCGGCGAACAAAACACGGCGCCGCCCCTCCTTGTGTACGCCGATCTAAGCTCATCACTCGATCAACGTGAACAGGAGGCAGCCCGTGTTTACCTCCAAGAGGAACCTGAACTTCAGTGGCTACGCGGCGGCTCACTTTGATCCGTTGGGCTTGGTTTTAGAGTCCATAATCCAACAAACAGACGTAACCACGGACGACTTCATGGTGGTAGGGGCGGAGGCGCGGAACCTGCTTCATAGAAGCTTCGGGAAGGACCCTGTCAAGCTCAGTACCACGAGCGACATTGACGTCGCACTGACCATGCAGTCGTGGGCTGGCATCGAAAATCTAAGTACCACTTACGAGCTTCTGGACAGTAGCAAGTCAGCGATCCGATTCCGCGTCGAGAACGTCCCCGTAGACGTCATTCCCTTCGGAGTACTGGAGCAACCCAGCGGAGTCGTCCAGACTCCGAAGGGCGACCAGGAAATTAACGTCTTGGGTTACAGAACGGCGTTCAAGGCCTCCGAATGGTTCATTCTTCCAAAAGTGGGCGCTGTGCGTGTCGTGGACCCATCCTTCTATGTCGTCCTGAAACTGGAGGCTTTGGCCGACCGCTCCAAGTGGTACAAGACGAAGGATGCGGAGGACATTGGAACAGCACTCACCTGGTTGGTTCCGACGGCGACCGATGAAACCCACATCTACGACCACGAATTCGATCTACTCGCTGCTTACGGTCATGACATGTCGAAGACTCTGACTGAACTGTTCGGGAGGCATCTGGCATCTGTTCTTGAATTCCAAGAACACGCCAGGCTCATGGACAAGGTCCATGGTCTCGACGTTGACCGGTTTGTCAACGACCTTCACCGCGGACTGTTCCCGGAAATGCTAATCGACAGGCGTTCCGAAGCCGTCGACCGATTCTCGGCGCTGACGAAGGGCCTGGGCTATTAGCGAAATACCTCCGTCGGCGCCAATGGCGCCGACGGAGGTATTTCAGAGGATTGCCGTCATGATGTTCCATCCGGATCCCACCTGAGTGGCATAGATCCAGCCGCCGGATCCGTTGCCACCGTAGAGAACCAGGTCCCCGTTGCTGGCGCGGCCCAGAAGGTCCACGGTGCCGTCTCCGTTGAAGTCGCCGGGAGATTCGATGGCGGTCATGATGTTCCATCCCTGGCCGATCTGGCCTCCTGCAAGCCAACCACCGGAGCCATTGCCCGGGTAAAGCAGAAGCGCTCCGGAGCCGTTGCGCGCCACAACGTCTGCCTTGCCGTCTCCGTTGAAGTCACCCACACCTTCAATGGCCGTCATGACGTTCCAGCCCTGGCCGATCTGGCGGGCAGGAAGCCAACCACCCGAGCCATTGCCCGGGTAGAGCCACAGGACGCCGGCGGAGTCGCGGGCAATAACATCGGCCTTGTAGTCCCCATTGAAATCTCCGGGAGCTTCAATGGCCGTCATGACGTTCCAGCCGGATCCGATTTGTCGGGCAGGAAGCCAACCGCCGGATCCGTTGCCCGGGTAAAGCCACAACCGACCGCTGGAATCGCGGGCCAGAACATCGGCATTGCCGTCGCCGTCAAAGTCACCGGGAGACTCGATAGCGGTCATTGAATTCCAGCCCGAACCGATCTGACGGACGCCGAGCCAGCCGAGGTACCCGTTGCCCGAGTACAGCCACAACCGGCCGCTGGAGTCGCGGGCCAGGACGTCGCTGCGGGAGTCGCCGTCGAAATCGGTGATTTTCCTCCTGTTGACCGGGGCACTGCCACCGTACGTGGCGAGTGCTTTATTCGCATCAACTAGGCCGGCACCGCAGCCGGCAGGGCATCCCGCCGGAAGTGGCCGTGAGGTGGCTTTGAGTTGCTGCTCTATCTGGGCGGGTGTGAGGCTGCTGCCCTCGGCCGAGATCAGCAACGCCGCCAGCCCGGCAACCTGGGGAGCCGCCATGGAGGTTCCCTGCATCCAGGCGTAGGCAGATCCGGCGCTGGCGGTTTTTCCGAAGTTGAAGGTAGACAGGATTCCGTTTTCGGCAGCCTGGCTCATGTCGCCGCCAGGGGCGGTGACGTCCACTGCACTACCGTAGTTTGAGTACTGGGCGCGGGCACCGGAGGCGTTGCTGGCGGCCACGGTGATGACGTTTTCGCAGTTGGCCGGGCTTGCATCGGCAGCGGGACGGTTGGAGTTTCCTGCCGAAACCACAACGGCAGCGCCAGCGTTACGTGCAAAATTAATGGCGTTTTGGTACGTAGCAGAGCAGGGCTTGATACCGCCGAGGCTCAGGTTAATGACACGGGCCGGGTTGGGGTTGGCCGGCGCTCCGGTAACAACTCCGCCCGCGGCCCAAATGATGGCGTCCGCGATGTCGGAGGTGTAGCCGCCGCAATAGCTCAGCGCCCTGACGGGAAGGATCTTCGCATTCGGTGCAACACCGGTGACGCCTTGACCGTTGTTCGCAACAGCGGCGATGATCCCGGCCACATGGGTGCCATGCCAGGACGAGTTCTGAGCCGGACTTCCAACCTCGCACACGCCGGCAGGCTCCCAGTCACCCTGATCGGTGGGGTCCGGGTCACGGCCATCGCCGTCCCGTGCGTCTTCGGCGTAGGAGATCATGTCATAGCCGGGCAGGACGTTCGCATCCAGATCCTCGTGCCGGGTGATCCCACTGTCCACCACGGCAACAACAACGTTCTCGCCCTTGACGTAATCCCAAGCCCCCGCGGCATTGATGCTGTTCGGACCCTTCAGGTTCCACTGCTCGGGGAATCCGGGGTCACTCGCATCAGCGGTGGGATGCATGATGTCATCGGGCTCCGCGTAGGAAATCGATGGATCCGTGCGCAAAGTTTTGACGAATTGGGCAGATTCGGCGGCCGAAAGCGACTTGTCCAGTTTGATGACATGTCCGCCAGCGGCGTTCAGGCGGGAGGTCTCCGCCACAGCGCCAAGGGCGGTGGCGGCTTTGCCTGCAACATCGCGCACTGCTTTGTCGGCGGACTGGGCTGTTGCATCCTTCATTCCCACAATGAACTGATCCGTGGGAGATTCGGGGGCGGGCTTCAGAACCTGGGGCCCTGCTGGAACAATGTCCACGGTGTCTGCTGCGGCTGGCTGGACCGCCAAGCCACCACCGATCAGAAGAGTAGTGAGCGCCAGACCTGCAGCTCTCAGGGACCGGATTCGGGTGTCATTTACCATCGGGGCATCCTTGGGACATCGCAACAAACCCTGAGCGGCTGATTGCGGGCAACTGGAGACCACCAGTTGACCCCCAAGGAATTGTAAGCTGACTCCCGGCTTTAAGTGGTAAGAATCGCAGTTTGTGACTGTGCCGGCGAAGCGAGGCCCATAAAGCCGAGGCTTCAGACACGGCCCTTGACGATGGCGGCGATCAGTTCTTTGCTGCAGCCGACGGCCGCAGCCAAGGCTGCGTAGGACCAGCGGGCCGGGTCTTCCTGGCGGGCGCGGCGAATAAATGCATCCCGCTGCTGCCGATGCCTTTCCGCGAGCGCAAGGGCATCGGCAGCGCGGCGGTGATGCTCGCGGGCCTGTTGAATGCTTGAGTCAGATGACACGGGCCGAAAAGTCGCTCAACAATGTGGGCAACGACGCGTCGAAGCCGGCAATGTCCAGCATGCCCGGATCGGAAGGATCGGCGATGCTGAAGTCAGTGGACGTCAATCCGACCACGGCCAGCCGGGCATCAATCCCGGACCATTCCCGGTACCTGCGCAGAGCCTCATGTGGATGAATGTGTCCTGCCCACGTCTCGTTGTCCGTATAGATGACGAACGTGTCCACCTTGACCTTGTTGGCCATGGCCCACAACATCGGGAGGGCACAGTCGGTACCGCCGAACGGCAGCCCTGAGATCGTGTTGAGAACGTCATCCAGCCTCTGCCGGGACGAAATTGGCAGCGGCGAGATCCCATCCAGTGGCACATTGCGCTGGAACAGACCTTTTTTCGCATTGCTCGAGTTGGACGTAAAGCCGAGAGTGGTGGTCTTCGGCTCCGTTGCTGCTGTCACCAAAGCCATCGCCGCCGAGACTTCCCGGGCTGTAATTGGCAAACCCGAGACGGGCATGGTCATTGAGCCTGATACGTCCAAGGCGAGCAACGTCCGCTTGTTGGCAGGCGTTACGGTGGCAAAGGAAGCATAGAAGGCAGCGTCAAGGGCATCAACTACCTGTCCCACCGGTTCCCACGAGGACTTTCCGCGTGCAGACGAGCCAGAAGCGTAGGTACGGGCAGCCACCAGCACATTGACTGGATGGACCCGGGCGTTACGCAGCCTGGTGCTGTCCGTAAGCTGGCCGGTGACGGCGTCGAGCGTTTCGGACATCGGCGCCAGGAGGCCGAGGCGCGTCAGCCGAGGTAGCTGCCGCATCAGTGCCGTCTGCGGGATGCCGTTATTCAGAAGCTTGGTCCACACAGCCGGTTCCCTCAGGGCAGCGTTTGGCAGCATTTCCCATGACAACTGCGGGTAGTCCTCCAGAAGGGCGACCCATTCGGTGGGCGTCGAGGCAGCCTGAGCCTTCTCGAACCCCTCAATGATCTGCGGGCCATCAGTGCCGCGGCCGCAGATCCAGTCGAAGAGCTGCTTCCGGTCCGCTTCTGCTGTAGAGGGGTGCGCCAGGCGTAGAAGGTCCCTATGCGTCCAGCCGCCGCGCTGCCTGTACTTCACAGCCTGGTAGGCAACCTCGTCCACTGGCTTGGCGACGTACCAGTCAGCAACTGCGCGGCGCAGGCCGCGTCCCCAGCCCCTGAACTGCTCCACATATCCGGCGAAGAGGAACAAATGGGTTCCGGTACGGGCCACCTTGGACAGAGCCGCCAACGCGAGCTGCCGGCCATCCGGATCGCCCAGAGCCGTGGCAGCTGCCAGGCAGAAGAGTGCCGGATTGTTCCGCGGTGCGCGCCCGGCCGTGGAGATCGAGACAACCTCGTCCACAAGTTCGGCGGTCCTTTCGCGAGCCCATCCGAGAACGACGTCGGCGTTTTCCACCGTCAGGGCGTGCTCGGAACCGTAGTATGTGCCGCCGTCGGTGCCAAGTACCAGAAAGCGACGCAGGCGCTCCAAGGGCGCAACTGTGAAGGCATGACCGCCGGCGCTGTTGGGAACCTGGCGTGAATCAGAGGGCTGCGACTGGGGCGTAGCCCGTAGGTTAATTGCGCTTAGTGCATCGGCCACAGTAATCCTCCCATTAGTGAAAGTGGCGGCGGGCATGTTTGTGAGTCCCGGGATGCCCAGCGCTCTACCCATCTGAGCTACCGGAGCGAACTCCGGGCGGGATTCGAACCCGCGACCTTTGGGTCCTATAACAGAGGTAACCGAGTCTCTCCGGCCCGCCGCCACTTTCAGTTTCGCGCGAGTGGACGTGTTGGTAACCGCCGGATCTCTTACCGCCCCGACAAGTCAAGGCGGCAAGGGCAGGGATCGAACCTGCAAACCAGTTAACCGACAATTTCCGGCCCACTCACTAATGGGAGTGTAATGCATTACACCCCTGCGCGGAAGGGGCAAAGCGAGGTAAATCGGAACGGCCGGAAGGCCCTACCCAATGCGTTCGAACACCATGGTCGCCTGAATGCGGTCGCCCCCGCCGATCACGCCCTTACTCCCGCTGCTGGCCGTGGTGATGGTGTGCAACCGGTAGCCCTTGGCGGCTTGATCGTTGATGGCCTTTTCCAAAGAGGGAAGATTGCCGGAACCGGCGCCCCACATTTTCTCTTTCAGGATCACTTGGAGAACGACGTATTGCTGCATTTGCACCACTTCCTTCTTTGCTGGCCAGCCAACTCTTTAGTGGCCGGTTGCGTGTTGCTGGATGGTTGCGTGCAAGGCTACTCGACGCCGGTGGGGAACCTTGGGCTTTCACCCCAGTTCGCGCAGCTTTGCCGTCATTTCACCACCAACATCACCGGTGTTGACAGTGCCCTTGGGCTCGAACAACAATGCCTGGACTTCGTTTTCAGCCTTGGGGCAGTGCTCAATTCCTTTGGGAACCACATAGACATCGTTCGGCCCGAGCTGCACGTCGCCGTCACGGAGCTGAATGGTGAGATTGCCGCTGATGACCATGAACAGTTCATCTGTATCCGGATGGGTGTGCCAGACAAATTCTCCCTGGATCTTCACCACTTTTACGTCGTAGTCGTTGATGCTGGTCAGCCTGTGCGGCTGCCAGTGCTCAGAGATCGAATCAAGGGCGGTATTGATGTTGCGAACCAGATTGGTCATGTTAGTCAGCTCTTTCTTGGGGGTCTTCATTCCGGGCGCCGGGTTTTTTACGCATGCATTCGGGCGCCCTTGACGATCCGGTCAACAACATTCTTGGGTCCACGAATGGCGATCCCCACCAGATCCAGATCCCGGGCAGCGACGGCTGCCACGGCTGCGCGGTTGGCCTCATCGTGACCCGTGGAAAATAGGTCGCGCGTGTACAGTGCGACGGGAATTTCACGGGAAATTGCGCGTTCCCGGGCTGCGGCCAGAAGTTCTGATCCAGCTGCGAGAACCAGGACCGGCTGACGAAGCATGGGAAGGTAGCTGTTGCCGTCCCGGTCCTGGTAGGGCTCCCCTGTCAGGCCAGGGGCACTGGTGGCAATGGCGCTCATGAGGAACGCTGTCACGTTGAGCTCTTGCCATGGCAGAAGGTCCTCACTGAGGACCACCACTACCTTTGTGTCGAAACGAACGGTCGCGGGAGAAGGCGAATCGATGACTGCGGTTGAGTTTTCGTGCATGAACCCAGCATGGCGGCCAACGGGAAGGGCGGTCTTGTACATTTCTTGCATGGGCAACTCAGTACACGCATGGCATCCGGCAGTGCCGTACGTGCGCGAGGTGCTGCATGCCACATTCGAGGACCACAGCTACCCGTCACATACCCATGAGGACTGGACGGTGCTCCTGATCGATAAGGGCGCGGTGACTTACGATCTTGGCCGCACCGAGCATCACGCAGTTCCCGCCTCAATTACCCTGCTACCGCCGCATGTCCCGCACGACGGACGCTCCGCCGTCGGGGGTGAATCATTCCGCAAGCGGGTCCTCTACATGAGTGAGGACTGGCTCCCCGCCAAAGCAGCAGAAGCCGCAGTGGCACAGCCGCTGATGGTTGACCCGCAGACAGTGGCAGCCGTGACCGGCATCCACGCCGCACTGTCCTTGCCGGCAGATGCAATGGAAGCCGAATGCGGCGTCCTCGCCCTTCGGGACACCGTGCGTTCGCACTTGGGAACGCCGTCGTCGCCCGCGCGCGACGCTCCCCTGGCCCGCAAGCTGCGGGAGATGCTGGATGACCGGCTGCTCGACTCATTCACCATTGCAGAGGCCGCTCAATTACTGGGCGCCCATCCCAGCCACCTGGTGCGCGCGTTCTCCAAGGCGTACGGCATCGCCCCCTACCGCTACGTCACGGGTCGCCGCGTGGACCGGGCCAGACGCCTGCTGCTGGATGGCCGCCCGGCAGCAGAAGCAGCCGTCGAGGCGGGCTTCCACGATCAATCCCACCTCACCAGGCACTTCCGGCGTGTTCTCGGGACGACTCCGGGAGCATTCACCGCCTGATCGCCGACCCAAGGTCCGCGGGTCCAAGGTCCGCGGGCCAAGTTCCGCCGGCCCCCACTAGAGGCGCTAGGACCGGTCGTGAAGCGTCACGTGGTAGCCGTCAGGATCGGCGAAGGTGAAGGTGCGGCCAAATGGGCCATCGATTGGCGCCGTGACTATGGTGTGCCCATCGACGAGCAAAGCATCATGGATGGCTTGGACATCAGTGGCGTGCAGCCAGATTGAGGCACCAACACCCGGCTGGTCAACCGACGTCAGGTCCGTCCCGGGGGCGATGGTACGGAGGGCGAAAGCGATCGGCTTTGTGTCAATCACGACGGCGTGGGGCGGGCCTGCCTGCGAGCGGACAAGGCCGAGGTACTGCTCATAGAACGCCTGAGACGCGTCGAGGTCGCGCGTCTGGAGGGAGATGAAGTCGGGGCCTGTAACGGGCATGTGATGCTCCTTTGGTTTCCGTGTCAGTTATCTGACACATCAAAGCTATGTCAGAATACTGACATGAGTCAACGCGGGATCGACCTCACCACCTCGCTGGGGTATCTGCTGAAAGAAGCATCGAGTGCCTTGCGTGCCTCCATGGAAGCGGCCCTGAGGCCACTCGGGATGACGATCACCCACTACTCCTGCCTGGAACTTCTTTCACAACGCCCGGGCCTGTCGAACTCTGAACTGGCCCGGGGCGCGTTCGTCACCCGCCAGTCCATGAACGTGCTGCTCCAGGCGTTGGAACGCGACGGCGACGTAACCCGCCCCGAGGAGGCACGCGTAGGCAAAGTGCTTCCCACGCAACTGACACCGCTGGGCCGTCAGAAACTGGAAAAAGCGAGCGCCGCGGTCCGGGCTGTCGAGAACAAGATGCTCGGTGGTATGGCCCCCGACGAACAAGCCACCGCTTTCCAGGCACTGCAAAGCATGATCCAGTCCCTTCGTGACGAGACCCAGGATGAAAAACATGAGCATCAGTAGAACCATCCGGCTCGGCGTCGCTGCCATGGCAATCGTGGCGCTGCTCAGTGGCTGCACCACCGGGAACCAAGCCACAGACACCCAACCCACCGCCGCGCCGACCTCCGCGGGCACGGTCGCTCCGCGCTCAATGTCCAACGCGGAGGCAGCAGTAGCCCAGATCCCGGGCGCCCAATTTGACGCTGCCCGCGCTTGGGACGGCACCACCGCCTATGTCATTGCAACGCTCTCCGTGACACCCGCCTTCACCGGAGACCCCGCGGCTCTTATTGACTACTCGCTGGCGCAGCTCGCTTCCCAGAACGAGCTGGACCGCGGACGCTTGGTCCGCTTCACCTTCGAAGGACCCGGGCAGGACACCGGGACAACCAAGGCGTTGTTGGCGACGCTGAACATCGACTCGGCAGAGTACGGCGGCGGGTCCTCCTTGGAGCTTGCCAACCAGGACTTGGATGACCGGTACGGCACCTGGCCCGCAACGGTTCCCAGCCTCCCGGCGTCGCTCATTTCATATCGCTGAACCCGACGCATGGATTGCTGTGCCCATCGCAGCCTCCCCTCTTCGCGTCTAGGGTGGATATGCCCCGGGAAAAACCCGGGACAATTTGGGGGATTTAATGCTCAGTACAGATTCACGACGTCGGCACCACCGGTTGCTTTCAGGCACCGCTGTGGTGGTGCTCGCCGCAGTTACGGCCGGCGGGCTTGCCGGGTGCAGGGTTGTGAAGCGGCCGGCGCCACCCTACCCCGAAGTCGAGTGGCAGGGCGCTGCGCCCAGCGGACCCCTTGAAGCCGACCCTTGGGTACAGGCCACGAGGAAGTTTCTCGAGGCTGAGGCCGTGGCCCGCAACATCAACGATTTCTCAATTCCCGAACTCGTCCAGACGGCCAGCAGGGATGTACGAAGCCGCGCAGCCCGGCCGGCATTCGAGGACGTCAAGCAAAGACGACGCCCGGACATTCTTCCCGGACCAACACCGTTCTTGCCCCTATCGGTGACACCGGACTTCAGGGGCAATCCTGACCGGGCGGCGGTAAGGGGTTGCCGGGCATCTGAATGGTCATCGGAGAAGGGCGACGTGCCCGCCGAGTTGAAAGGCTTCGGCGTGGAGTACCGTATGGAGCGCCTGACCGATGGCACCCTGCGCGTTGAGTCCATAGCGGGGATCGCCGACTCGGAATGCTCGGGGGTCAGCCTTCCCATGGCCTTGTTTGTACCGGCGCCGGAGCCCTCTGACGTCACTGACGCGAAGGACATTGTTATCGCTGAACGCACCGACCTCGATCCTGCAGGCAAGTGAGGGTAAGACGCCCACGCATGGGCATTGCCGTCCTGTTGCTGTGCTCTGCACTGTTGGCTGGCTGCACAGTGCCCGGCGACAATTCCGAGCCTCGTCGCAGCACCGCCGAGGCCGAAGCCGAGATTGCCAAAACACCCGGGGTAACGGCGCGTATCGGCAGGGCCTACGACGGATTTACCCCGTACCTTTCGGTGAATGTGGAGCTCTCCGAGGCTTTCGCCGGTGATGAGGCAGCGCTCCTGGACCAGGCCTTGGCCCAGGTATGGTCCCAGGACGAGGATGCCCCGGAGAAATACGTCACGTTGGGCGTGCACGGGGCGGGTCACACGGCCGCAACAACTGCGGCCGCCCTTGAACGCCTGGGGGTCGGCTCCATCGAGTACGCCGGCTCAGCAGTCAGCTTGATGGGTGCGGATCTGGAGGCCCGATACGGCGAGTGGCCGGGTTCCGTACCGAGCGCTTCGGCTGTGCCGAGCCCTTCGGCTGTGCCGAGCCCTTCGGCTGTGCCGAGGGTGGGCCAGGAGCTGGTTCAGGGGACTCCGCGGGCGGGATAGGGCAGTTGCAGGATCCCTTAATTCCTGGGGCTGCGAACCGGCAAGACCCTTGCGATTCGGGTGACACTTGACTCTGACACTGTGGAAGGCGGGAGAACTGGGAACATGTTATCCATCGGAGCTTTCGCGCAGATCGGGCAGGTGACCCACAGGATGCTGCGGCACTGGGACACCGCCGGTCTGCTGGTGCCAGCCCACGTTGACGAGTTCAGCGGCTACCGATCATATGATCCCTCTCAACTTGAGCGTCTGCATCGAATTGTTGCCCTGCGCCAGCTTGGCTTCGGCCTCAACGACATCTCGTCGATTCTTGACCAGGGCGTCGAGGCCGATCGCATCGCAGCGTTGTTGCGGATTCGCCGCGCAGAGGTTGAGCAGGAGTACAGGATCGCTGCCGGCCGACTCGTGGACGTGCAAAGGCGGCTCCATTTCATCGAGAAAGAGAATCACATGTCCCAGATCGAAATCATTGAAAAGCCCCTGCCCGCTGTCCGCCTCGCGGCCCGCCGCGCTGTCGTGGCGGACCAACCAGAGGTGGCAAATGTAGTGGGTCCGGCCTTTGACGCCGTTTCCCGGATCATCGGCGATGAGCGTGGAACCCTGGAGACGCCAGTGGCGTCGTATGAGACGGTCGAAGAGGGCCTGGAAATCATCGCCGGCTACGCCTACAACGGACCCTCGCGCGACGGCATCGAAATTATCGACCTGCCTGCTGTTGAAAACGCCGTCTGCGGCGTCCACCTTGGCTCCATGGAGCACATTGCAGAAAGCTGGCAGGCGCTCCACGCTGAGGTCTTCGCTCGAGGGCTTGTCCACTCAGGTCCCTGCCGCGAAGTATACGTTCGAGCGATTTCAGAGGATCAGTCCGACTGGGTGACCGAGTTGCAGCAGCCTGTTCGGCGGGACTAAGCCTCCTTCTTGTGACGGTCTCTTAGGACTCCGGTGCACTCCTAGGTTTCCGGTGCGCTTCCGGGCTTTTCCTCGCCAACCCAGCGTTCCAGCGCGATGATCGCCTCGCGCAGGGCGTAACCCCTATCGGTCAGCGCGTACGCCCGGGTGTTGTGGCGGAGGGGCAGTCGGGACAGCACTCCGGCGGCCTCTAGCTCGCGGAGTCGGGTCGCGAGCATGTTGGTAGGCACTCCGAGGTCGCGCTGCAGATCGCCGTAACGCTGTGGCCCGTCAAGCAGCCGCTCAACGATGAGCAGAGCCCACCGCGCTCCGACAATGTCGAGGGCGGCGGCGAGTTTGCTCACGCGGTCGGATCGGAGTCCGGCTTCATCCAAAACGGCGAGTAGTGGTAGCCGTCGGGGTCATCGAACTGGCGCTGGTACATGAAGGGATAGTCGTCGGTGTCACCGATCCGGCCGCCGGCTGCGCTGGCACGTTCGATGAGTTCGTCCACCGCTTCCCGGCTGTCGAGGTCGAAGGAGACAGTGACCTTGGAGGGGGTGTCGGGTCCGCCGACCAGCTCCTCGGCGCCGCCGACGCTTGCGTACATCTCCCGGCTGCCGAGCATGAGGTACTGCTCGGACGCGATCTCAAAGCATGACACGTTGTGATCGGACATTTTGGTGTTCAGGGTCCAGCCGAGGGCTGTGTAAAACGCGGTTGCGCGGTCGACGCTGTCAACGGGGCAAGTTATAAAGAGGCTCATGCGGTCATACTTGCAAAATGCAAGTGCCCCGTCAAGACCCTGGGAAAGCGAACCCGGCGCGGCAAATGAACTCTCTGCGGAGACCGTTGCCGGACCGTGAACCGGACAACCATCACTGCAGCACGGTTTGGATCCTTTTCAGGTTTGCAAGCCATGCCACATAGTCTTCGTCGTCCTCACCGAGTTCCGCCCAGACATCGTGCCCATCAGCCTCGGGGTCCGCGATGATGTCCTGAATGGCATTCGCAGCGCGCACATTCAGCGCCGAGGGCGGAGTCGGCCTGCCGGCAGCCCACTCGGCCACGTCAGGATGAACCTCAATGTCGCCATAGCCGCTCAAGAGAGCCAAGACGGCGCCGGCGGCAATGATGCTCTCCGTGGTACCACCCTCAAGTGTTTCCTGAATGAAGGGAAACACGTCCGGCGCTTCCTTGAGATCACCAAACCAATCGAGGGCATCGTCATTGCCGAAACTTCCCGTGGACCAAGCACCCATGCCAAACTCCTCTCGTCGTGAGTCCATCATGACCGAAAATGTCCTCCGATCGGATCCCCGTCGATGTCTCACCTAGATCACTTCACCGCCGGACGTTTGAACGCCTCAGGCCCGCCCAGCGGGCAACCCAGAATGGGAGGCCCGCCTCTGGGGAGGGAGGGGAAAATGCTCGGGGGATCTGAGAGACCGTCACACCCGGACCCGGGGGATGTGAGAGACCGTCACACCCGGACCCGGGGGATGTGAAAGACCGTCACACCCAACCCCGGGGGACCTGATGGAGCGTTTCGCCCAAACCCGGGGGGGGACCTGAGAGACCGTCACGCCCGGACCCGGGGGATGTGAGAGACCGTCACGCCCGGACCCGGGGGATGTGAAAGAGCGTCACGCATAGACCCGGGGGAATGTGAGAGAGGGCGCCTGGGTTACATGTCCGCGAGCGCTCCACCGGGGTTCTCGATTGCGTCAGCCACGTACCGGAGGAAGCCGGCAGCGGTTTCGCCGTCGCATACGCGGTGGTCGAACGCGAGGGTCAGTTCGGTGACCTTGCGGACGGCCAGCTCGCCGTTGACCACCCAGGGCTTGTCGATGATTCGGCCTACGCCCAGCATCGCAACCTCGGGGTAGTTGATGATCGCGGCCGAGCCGTCCACACCGAACACGCCATAGTTGTTCAGGGTGAAGGTGCCTGAGCCCAATTCAGTCGGGGTCGCCTTTCCTTCACGGGCGACGGCGGTGAGCCGGCGGATCTCCGCGTCCAGTTCGCGGGCGCTCAAGCCATGGGCGTTCCGAACGGACGGGACCACGAGTCCGCGGTCGGTCTGGGCTGCGAAGCCGAGGTTGATACCGTCGAAACCGACGATCTCCTGCGAGCCGTCCGAAGCGGTCTCAAAGCGCGTGTTCAAGGCCGGGTACTTTTTTAACCCGGCCGTGACAAAACGAGCAATGAACGCCAACAGACCAGGGGTATCGTGCGGTGCGCGCTTCTTGAGCTCGGCCCGCATCTCCAGCAGCGCGGTCGCGTCCACATCCACCCAAACGGTGGCTTCGGGGATCTCGGAACGGCTGCGGGTCATGTTCGCAGCAACAGCCTTGCGGACGCCGCGAACCTGTGTCCGGGCAGAAACAGTCAAACCAGTCCGGCCGTCAACGGAACCGGCTTGATCCGACGCGGAAACGGAAGCAGCAGACGTCACGGAAGCAGGCTCCGAAACACGGGAGGGAGCTGCGTCAGCAGGGGCAGACTCAGGCGCCGTAATAGCAGCCTCCACATCCCTGCGCATGATCAGCCCACTGGAACCCGAACCCTCAATTGCGTCGAGGGAGACACCGTGATCCCGGGCCATCTTGCGCACGAGCGGTGAGATGACTGCACTGAGCTTGCCAGGAATACGCGTTCCCGCCACGGAAGGCTCCATCACCAGCCCAGCCACTGCCACAGGAGCAGAAACAGGAGATTCGACGACGCCGGCACTCGCCTTACGCGGTCGGGTCCGGCCACCGGTCACTCCCCCGGGCGTTCCGTACCCGATGAGCACATTGCCCGAGCCGGCCTTCTCCTCGGTCCGATACGTCTCGGCAGCAGCTTCCACGTCAGACGAAACGTCAAGACCCGACGACACCGGCGAAGGATCCACAGACCCAGCCGGAGCAGCAACAGGAGCGGCAGCGGGCGAACCAGCAGAAGAACCCACTCGAGAAATCGAGATCAGCGGCTTGCCGACGTCGAGCGTTTGACCGGCTTCACCGTGCAGCTCGGCAACGGTGCCGGCGTAAGGCGAGGGCACCTCAACCATGGACTTGGCGGTCTCAACCTCGGCGATGGGCTGGTCCACCACGATCTCGTCACCCACGGCAACGAGCCAGTTCACCAGTTCGGCCTCGGTGAGTCCTTCGCCGAGGTCGGGCAGTTTGAAGACCTGCATATCTGAGCTCATGGTCAGTCCTCCCATTGAAGATCGTCAACGGCGTCGAGGATGCGGTCGACGCTTGGCAAGTAGTAGTGCTCCAGCTTGGGAGACGGGAACGGGACATCGAAGCCCGTGACGCGAAGGATGGGCGCCGCAAGGTAGTGGAACGCGCGTTCCTGGACGCGGGCCACGATCTCGGAGGACACGGAGGCGAAACCGTGGGCTTCGGCGATCACGACGGCGCGTCCGGTCTTGCGAACGGACGCACAGACTGTTTCGTCGTCGAAGGGGACGAGGGTGCGGACGTCGATGACTTCCAGGGATCGGCCCTCCTCGGCGGCGGCAGCCGCAGCAGCCATCGCGGTGGGGACAGACGGACCGTAGGCGATTAGGGTTGCATCCGTGCCGGGACGGGCAACAGCCGCGCGGCCCTCGGTGGAGGTACCGGCGTCGTGCTCTGCCCTTAGTGCACCCAGGTCCACCTGATCCTTGGACCAGTAAAGCTTTTTGGGTTCCATGAACATGACGGGGTCATCGGAGTCGATGGCTTCGCGGAGCATGCGGTAGCCGTCAGCAACGGTGGCCGGGGTGTAGACCTTCAGGCCGGCGGTGTGCGCGTAGTAGGACTCGGAGGAGTCACAGTGGTGCTCCACTCCCCCGATGCCGCCGGCGTAGGGGACTCGGATGACCATGGGCATTTTGAGCTTGCCCTTGGTGCGGTTGTGCATTTTGGCTACGTGGCTGACGATCTGTTCGAAGGCCGGGTAGGCGAAGGCGTCGAACTGCATTTCGATCACGGGGCGCATGCCGTTGATGGCCATGCCCACGGCCATGCCAACGATGCCGGACTCGGCCAGCGGGGTGTCGAAGCAACGCTGTTCGCCGAATTCGGCCATGAGGCCGTCGGTAATGCGGAAGACGCCTCCCAGCATGCCGACGTCCTCGCCGAAGACCAGAACCGAGGGGTCGGCGCGCATGGCATCGGCCATGGCGGTGTTCAGTGCTTTGGCCATGGTGAGGCTCTGCGGGCCGGTGGCCTCGGCAGTGGCGGCAGCGGAAGCGGCGGCGCTGGCTGTAGCTGCGCTGACGTTGGCGGTGGCGGTGGTGGTGACGGTCATTTTGCGCTCTCCTCTCGTGCGAGTTCGCTGGCGAGCAGCTCGGACTGTTCTTTCAGCTGCGGGGTTTGCTTGGCAAAGACGTACTTGAAGAGGTCCAGAGGCTGGACCGGGACTTCCTCGCCCAGGCCCTCGCGGAGCTGGGTGGCTACGGCTTCTGCATGCTCGGCGATCCGGTTGCCGGCTTCGTCGTCGAGGAGTCCCTTGTCCGTAAGGTACGACTTCATGCGCGTCAGCGGATCCTTGGCCTGCCATTCGGCAACTTCGCTGTCCGGGCGGTAGCGGGTGGCGTCGTCGGCGTTGGTGTGTGCCTGCATGCGGTAGGTGTGGGCTTCGATCAGCAGCGGGCCGGAACCGTCGCGCGCCAGCTTCACGGCGCGGTCCATCACGGCGAGCAGCGCGACGAGGTCGTTGCCGTCAACGCGCTCACCGGCCATGCCGTAGCCAACAGCCTTGTGGGCCAGCGACGGCGCCACGGACTGGTGGCTGAGCGGTACGGAGATCGCGTACTTGTTGTTCTGCACAAAGAAGATCACGGGTAAATGGAAAACGGCGGCGAAGTTCAATGCCTCGTGGAAGTCGCCTTCGCTGGTGGCGCCGTCGCCGCACATGGCCATCACCACCGTGTTTTCACCCCTCAGCTTGGCAGCGTGGGCTACCCCCACGGCGTGCAGCAACTGGGTGGTCAGCGGGGTGCACTGGATTCCTACGTTGTGTTCTTTGGGGTCGTATCCACCGTGCCAGTCGCCACGGAAGATGGTCATCACCTCAACGGGGTCCACCCCGCGGGTCATGACGGCGACGGCGTCCCGGTACGTGGGGAACAGCCAGTCACCTTCGCTAAGGCACATGGCAGCTGCAACCTGGCAGGCTTCCTGGCCGTGGCTGGAGGGGTAAACAGCCATGCGGCCCTGCCGGACCAGGGCAGAGTTCTGGTCGTTGACACGGCGTCCGACGACGAGTTGCTCGTAGGCGGCCATCAATTCGGCGTCGCTTGGCGTGGGGTATTCGTGGCCGGGTTCGGTGCCTTGCTCGTCATGGGAGCGGAGGGTGCCGTCCGGATTAACCATCTGAATCTGGTGCCGGGCGGGAAGCATGTAATCCTCAACGCTGATGCCGAATTTTGTCCGAACGTCAGCAGCTTGGTCCTCTACAGCCGTTTCCGGCGCAGAGTGGTCTGCGTGGATCGTCATTGGTCCGTCCTTCTCTAGCCACTATGTGCTTCCAGTATGTTCCTTGGCTCTCTTTCGTATCCAGCTTTAGCCCAAATCATGGAAGCACTTGCGGTGACTGGGTATTCTGGAAGACGAATTGTAATTGTGAGCTGGGTTACGCGCCTGTGCTGTAGACGAATTGGAGAGCCAATGAGCGAGGCCGAGGCAGAGCAGACTGCCGTACCGCTGGACAGCGTGGACCGGGACATCATCCGGGAACTGACCACCGATGGGCGCATGTCCGTCACGCAGGTTGCCGAAAACGTCCACATCAGCCGCGCGCACGCCTACACCAGGATTGCGCGGCTCACTGGCGAAGGGGTGCTCACGAAGTTCACGGCTCTGGTGGATCCCATCAAGGCCGGCCTGCGGTCCTCCGCTTATGTGACGTTGAAGGTTCAGCAGCACTCGTGGCGCGAGCTGAAGGAACAGCTGCGCGCCATACCCGAGGTCCACCACATCGCCCTGGTAGGAGGAGACTTCGACGTCATCCTTTTGGTCCGGGCGACTGACAACATCCACCTCCGGCGTGTGATCTTCGACCAATTGCAGTCCATGGACGGAGTGCAGGACACCCAGACTTTCCTTGTCTTTGAGGACGTTGATACCCGCTAGGCGCCCTTGGCCGTTCCTGACTGGGAGGGAGCACCCATTTACGAACCTTAGACTGTCCCCGTGCCCCTCAAAACTGCCCCCGCCACACGTGTCATTGGCATAGTTGTGGGGGCGTGCTTTCTGGCAGCGCTGCTCTGGCTGATCGCTGCCTTCCAGTTCTTCTACAACCCACCACAGGCAACGCCACACCGAACAGACGCGATCGTTGTGCTGGGCGGCATGAGTAAGGAACGGCTGCCCGTGGCCCAGAAGCTGCAGCATAAACTGGATATACCCGTTCTGGTTGTCTCAACCACAGGTTTGGCCGGCAATGTGGAGGGCGACGCGCTGTGCGATGAGGAGTCGGGCGATTCCGACCTGGTGTGCTTCCGTCCTTCGCCGCTCAACACCAGGGGTGAGGCTGAAGCGCTGCGGACATTGATTGCAGACCACGGATGGAAGTCCGTGACCGTGGTGACGTCTGAGTACCACGTGATGCGCGCCGGCACACTGATTGAACAATGCACGTCCGCCGAGGTGCAGATGGTTGGGTCCCAGCCCGAGCTATCGGCGGGCGCCTGGCTGGACCGTTTTGTGGTTGAAACGGGCGGGCTGATCGACACGTGGGTGCGACCGGAGTGCAATCAAGGGTAATTCCTGGTCCGCCTACTGGCCGGGGACTACCCGCCGGGCGGATGTGACAAGGGCCGTAAGACCGCATGCAAAGCCGCCGTTTTGTTTGTCAAACGGCATCAAGTGTCTTGCAAAGTTTTTGGGGACTTGAAGGTTTTGGTCAAGCTATTGAGTTTCCGGGATACAACAAACATCCTTTTGCCATAGGTCCAAGGTCTCACCCTACGAGCCCAAGGATCCTCCGTGGCCACTTTTAGAGCAGAGCCGACGACAACCTTTCCTCCACGCAGGTCCCGTCACCTTATGGCGAGCCTTATGGCAGCCGTAATTCTGGTGTTCGGCGTCCTTCACGCGTCCCCGGCCCAAGCTGCACCAACTCCCGTTTATCCCATCAGCGGTTACTTCATCTACGGCAGTACGAGCGACGCAAATAACCTCAAGAAGCTCACAGACATAAAATCGGTGGGGGGTGACACAGTTATCACCTTCGGCTCCCTGCTAAAGCCCGCAACGTTGTCTACCATCCCAGCCGGGTGCACAATCTCAGGCGCCAACTGTGCCAAGGCTGCTGCTGCCGGTGTCAGCGTAAACCGCTACTTCACCTACTCAGACAACAGTTCGTGGGGGTCACCTGCCCTGCTGTGTGGGCGCGACAAGACCTTGACCAACGGCACCACCAGATACACGATACTGCTGCTGCCGAGCGAAGGAAGCGGTTGCAGCTCCCCTTCAAATACCTATGACGTGGTCGTAATAACGGGCGGACAGTCTTCAATCTCGATATCACTCGGAAAGATTGCCACAGAGCTGGGCATGAAGTATTACGCCGGCCTGCCCGCGCCGGTCAAGCGAACTGACATTACATACCTACCAGATCTCTCCTACCAGGCAACGTTTTCGCTTTTCACGGCCCGTTTCCTGCTCTATCAAGACAAAGTTAATGACGTCCCCGGTCTGGCAGGTTTTTACCACCATACGGAGATGCCACTCAGCAATGGAGCCGTATGGGATGCCGTCTTGAAGGTATACGAAATCCAGAACTCCAGGATTGCTCAATACCAGCCAACTCGTTCGGCACTGGTCAGCCCATACATTGACTCACGCAGCGCCTTTTCCGGCAAAGTCACGGTTGATCAAGCACGCGAAGCAGTCCGCAACATTGCCGACACCGCCGACGGCGTCGATCTCGCCATCGCTGTCCAAGACGGCATGGGTACCGGCAAGGGTGCAGCATTCTTCGGAAGTGAGTCCGGAAACAGCGTGGACCAGTATGCCGCCGCGATAGTGGGCAGCGGCACGTGGGGTGGCAAGTACTTGGCACCATCACGGGATTACTTTGCGGCCATGGCCGAAGGTGTTGAGGGTACCGGGGTGGAGCTGTGGGCGAATCTGGAAGGAATGGCACCTGCGACTTCGCAGAATCCCTGCGACAACAGCCTGCGCGGTCAGACAACCAAGTCAAGAATGGACAAACAACTCCAGCAGTTGGGCAACACCCCGAGGAAGGTCATTTCCTTCATGTGGGATCCATACTTCACCTGCAGTGGGACGTACGCCCCGATGCTGGAGCGGCTGAAGACAACCAGCAACACTCCCGTGATTACGGACTCCATTTTTTACGGGAACGGCGACGTGCTGGTAACCGGGCACAACCTGAGTGGCGGGACGATACAGGTTAAATGGACGGATGCATATGGGAGGGTGTTCGACAAGACCGTAACCGCTACGAGCTACAACGCCACGTATGGCAAGCAAGTAGGAATCAACCCACTTCTTGAATCTGTGACAGCAAAGCTTGGCAGCACTTCTTTGGGCTCGGGCAAGAACTACTTCATCAACGTGACCAATGGCTCGGGGGTGAAAAACGACGCCCTCTATTCTGATCGGGGTTGATGTTGCCTGGGCGGCCGCCCACCGTTCCGGTGGTGCGGCCGCCCTCGCCTTCAGACTCAAGTTGGGCTCCTAACGGGCGGCATTTTGAGGCGCTGGTCAGATGGTCGGATGTGCCACTGGAGTCCCCGGATGCAAGAATTGACTGTGACCCTGTCTCGTTTCAACGCACCTGAGGAGTGATGAAGTGACGAACTCTGCTTCCCGAGCAGATGCCCTTTCGCCTTCGCCGCGCCACATGCGACGCCGTCGTTTCAGGGGGGACGTTCCGGCCGCGCTCCTTCCCGGGCACCAGCCCAGGGAAGCAACAGCGGCACGTACGCGGCCCGCTGTTGCCAATCAAACAACTCAGGCAACTCAAACCACTCAAGCAGCTCAAGCAGCACCGTCGCCCCGGCCCGCGGTCAAATCATCTGCACGAATTGCACCAAAGTCTCCCCCGACCCCGTTCAAAGACCCCGATCTTCGTCGCAAACGACTCGTAGCCCTCGCAGTTGTGACGCTTGTCTCCCTGGCGATTCCTATTCTGGCTCTGACCTTGATGTTTGGTCGCTAAGCAACAAGTTGCGTCATACGTAATTAAGGACCTCGACGGACGGTGCGATAGCATCGGCTGGTCAGCCACTGCCTTTCTCGGGGGAATCCATGCCCATCGTCATGCCAATTTTCGGTACACGTCCGGAAGCCATCAAAATGGCTCCGATCGTCACCGCCTTTCAAGAGTCTGAAG
Source organism: Arthrobacter sp. UNCCL28 (assembly GCF_900102805.1). Taxonomy (NCBI): domain Bacteria; kingdom Bacillati; phylum Actinomycetota; class Actinomycetes; order Micrococcales; family Micrococcaceae; genus Arthrobacter; species Arthrobacter sp. UNCCL28. The sequence continues at coordinate 240,012 of NZ_FMWE01000001.1, read as the reverse complement.
ACTTCGAGTGCGTGGTGACCGTCACTGGTCAGCACCGTGAGATGCTGGACCAGGTCAACGAGTTGTTTGGAATCGTCCCGGACCACGACCTGAACATCCTGCAGCAACGTCAATCGTTGTCCGCCATCATGACCCGCACGATTGACGGCCTGGACAAGCTTTTTGCGGCGAACAAGCCCGACGCAGTCATTGTCCAAGGTGACACGACTACATCCACAGCCGGGGCCATCGCTGCCTTTTATCACGGCATTCCCGTGGTGCACGTGGAGGCTGGACTCCGAAGCGGCGATCTCTTCTCGCCGTTCCCTGAAGAAGCAAACCGCAAAATTACGAGCCAGATTTCCAGCCTGCATCTGGCCCCGACCAGTGTCAGCCGTGCCAACCTGCTGGCTGAAGGCATTTCCGAAAGCGACATCGTCGTCACCGGCAACTCGGTCATTGATGCGCTCCTGACCACAGTTGATAAGCACATCCCGTTCTCCGATCCGCAATTGGAAGAGCTGGCGGCCAGCGGCCGACGAATCCTTCTCGTCACGACCCACCGCCGCGAGAACCAAGGCGATGCCATGCGCGGCGTGGGACGAGCTTTGGCCCGTATTGCAGAAGCAGAGCCGGAACTCGTGATCGTACTGCCTGCCCATAAGAACCCTGTGGTTCGCGAAGCAGTTCTGCCGGCCTTGGAAGGCAAGAAGAACGTCATCGTCACTGAGCCCCTGGCCTACGGCGAATTCACCCGGATGCTCTCCTTGGCGCACATCGTGCTCACAGACTCCGGTGGAGTGCAGGAAGAGGCGCCGAGCCTCGGCAAGCCGGTTCTGGTCATGCGCGACAACACAGAGAGGCCCGAAGCGGTCGACGCCGGAACAGTAACGCTTATCGGCACGGACGAAGAAAAGATCGTCAAGGAAGTCGACCGGCTCCTGAACCAGCAAGATGCATTCGACGCAATGGCAAATGCTGTCAACCCCTACGGTGATGGCAAGGCTGCTGAACGAACAGTTGCTGCTGTGGCCCAACTCCTCGGGAACGGTTCACGCATTCCTGACTTCGTAAGCTGATTAATTGCTGCCCTGGCTGGGAATCCCAGCCAGGGCAGACGCCTATCCCCTAAGGGGGTAGCAACTTTTGCCTCCGGGCGGCTTACATGCAAAGCCCCGCGCTGCATGTGACACCTTCTCCTGGCGGCGCTCACCTAAGATAGTGCTCGAATGTGGCCGTTCAGGGCAGATAGCTCGACTATGGCGTAAGGAATCGCATGACCACCCACACAGTAGATCTCGACGTCGTTCGTCGCCAGACGTTCGGAGAGATGTTCAGGACGAGGTCAACGGACCGCGCACTGGCTGACGAAATCATCGGTGGCACGCTCAGCATTCGTCCGCACCCTGCGTGGAATTTCGAAGATGGCGTCGACTGGAAAGCAGATCCGTTCGGGCAACGGAATTGGCGGGCGCAACTCCACATGCTGCGGTGGCTGGAACCGGTCCGCCGGATTGCCCTGGCTGGAGACCGCGAAGCACAGGCGTTTTGGCTCAAAACATGCAAATCTTGGATTGAAGCCAACCCTCAGTCGGATCCCAAGGTGAGGGACCAGCAGGGCAACTTCGTCAGTTATGCGTGGGCTGACATGGTGGAGGCACTGCGTGCAATGGTCCTGACTTTCGGCCTGCCGTTGATCCATGAGGGCGAAAATCAATGGCTGATCGAGTCCATTCACGCGCACGGCCTATGGCTCGCAGACTCCAAACATCTCGGTCATTCAAATCATGCCCTGCACCAACATCAGGCTCTCTTCGTCATCGGCTCAGCTTTCGGAAACGCGGAATGGACCGAACTGGCAGTTCAGCGCCTCTCGAGCTTGTTCGAAGAAAACTATGACGAACAAGGCGTAAATATCGAAGGGGCGATCGGATACCACAAAAATAATCTTGTGTGGTGGGAAGAGGCCTTCAAGCGCCTGGATATGGAAGGCGTGCCTCGTCCTGCGTCTGCTGAGAGACTGAACCTCGCCTACCTCGAACTCGCGCATGCGACAAAACCCGATGGCACTTTCGAATTGATTGGTGACACTGAAGCCACCACTCCGGGCGCTTTGTCGTCCCCTGAATTGGATTACGTTAAGTCGGAAGGTGCTACGGGACAACCGCCCGCTGAGCTGACCAAGATCTACCAGAAGGGGTATGTCTTCGGACGCAGCGGTTGGGGCGATCACGAACGTGACTTCAAGAAGGAAACGTTCTATTCCTTGTCCTTCGGCAAGGCCAACCGCGTACATGGTCACCAAGATGGCGCTTCCCTGACCCTTCACTCAAACGGGCACCCTTGGCTGGTGGACGCCGGTAAGTACGCATACAAAAAAGATGCAATGCGTGACTATTGCCTGTCCAGGCTTGGACACAACGTGGTGGAAGTCGAAGACAGGGTATATAACCCCAAGGCCGAAGTGGCCCTTAGTAGATCATTCACCAGCGATGAAGTTGACGACTTCACTTTCACGGATTCCGGGTATAAGGGCGTGGAATTGAAGCGCCGAGTGGTCTACTGCCGTGGCGGCGAGTTTTTTCTCGTCATAGACAACGTCTTCAGTGCCGATGAAGTCTCAGCCAGGCAGCGCTGGCACCTTGACACTGAGACTGCGACGGAGGACGTTCCGGGCGGCCTGCGTTTGGACCGCGACGGCGGGTCTGCCTTCCTTCTTTGGAAGGGCAACGCACCCGCCATCTCTACGGTGAAGGGTTCAGAAGAACCCTTCGACGGCTGGATGTCCAGGAAATGGATGGAGAAACTGCCAACCCAAGTCGTGTCCGCGACGCAGAGCGGACGTCGCTTCCGGTTCATCACAATCATTGCTGCACCTCAGTCGGGCAAGTTCTCCGTAAAGAAAATGGATGCCACAGGGGGTCGAATAGCGCTGAGTGCGCTCTCGGGACGCTATCAGTTCAACCTGATCGTGGAAGAAGACCGCGCTTCGGTATCCCTCGGGGAGGAAGGAACTATTTCCTCCGAACTGGATGACGTGAGGTCGGCTTGGCTCAAAACCATGGACCTTTGTCGCGACGCAGAAGTAGTGTGGGCAGCTCCCAAACCAGATGACGGGCTCTTCACTTCGAGGTACTGGGGCCGGTTGAAGGCATGGGTTACCCAGCAGGACAACACTCGAAGTGCGCGTCTGGAAGCTCTAACCATCCTTCTCAACATCCTCCTGGACGCCCCGGACAACACAAGTGACGATCAAGGTTTACGCACTGGCATCGTTGATCTCCTGGGGAACGACCTCACCGGGGAAATCGAGCTGAACAACAGCGCTCTGGGCGTGATGCGTGAACCATTGATTGCTTGGACGGGCCTAGATCTTCGTTCAAAGACCTATGGCCGCCAAATCCAGACCATCAATTCCCCGAGTGAGATCGGATTCGAGGACGGCGAGAAGTCAAAGATTTACTCCGCCAATCTGGGAGGCCTTGTCCTTCCCTTCGCAGTAGGACGGGGGCCGTCTGATCTCCTTTCCGTCAGGTTCCACGGCGCGATCAACAGGACCAAGACGACATTGCCTTTCTTCCAAGGACTGACCTCCGAGCTCATGGAAGGGGGAAACCACGCCGTATTCCAAGATCCATCGCTGGACCTCAACAAGAACATGACCCTCTCCTGGTACCTCGGCGATGGCAGCATCAACGTCCATAGGTTCATGGCCGAGTGCATCCGAGAGCTTCAGCGCGAAACAGACGCCACGCGTATCCTCTTGTCCGGCAGCTCAGGCGGCGGATTCACAGCACTTCAGGTTGCCGCCTACCTTCCTGACTCCGTCGCCCTGGTCTTCAACCCCCAGACGGACGTAAAAGAGTACTTCCGGACAAGCGCCGACGTCGCACTTTCCACGTGCCTGAAATCCGACGTCGATGTGGAAGAGGCACGCGCGTTCAGGCTTTCCACGTCGGTGGTCGAGACATATGCCATGCTTGAACAGCTCCCCCGCATCCTCTATGTGCAAAACACTGGCGATACGCATCACGTCACAAAACACCGTAATCCGTTCCGTTTAATGCTGGAATCTGAACACAGCAACCACGAAGACCGGATCGAATTCGTTGATGTTGAGTGGGGCCCAGGGCACGTGGCGGCTAATGCTGAGCTTTATGCCCATTTCCGCTCAGCTGCCCTGGAGCACTTTCCGACGGGTGCCAGTTCCGTAACCAACTGATGCAACACATTTGCACCGACCAGATTTCGTTGACCTAGGAAACACGTTGCACATTAAGAGAAGACTCAGTTCAGACAAGACCATCGGCCTTTCCGCGATTGCGGGTTTTGCCTTCCTATTCATTGGCACGTTGCTGGCCCTCTTGCCACAGGCAGTGTCGACGACAAGCGCAGTGGCTATCATCACTCTGTTTGTCGTGGCTATTGTGGCCTTCAGCTTTGCCAGCACCGGCTTGATTGGAAGACTGAAGGAAAACCGCCGCCTGCAGCGGGAGTCCCAAGCGTCAGTCAAGAAATACCTGCTGACTTTGCAGCGACAGTTGGCGGATGTGACGCAGGCCCAAAGTGCCTCAACAGCACAACTGTCTGACCTGAAGGAGGCATACGGCGCGTCCACAGCACAGTTAGCTGAACTGAAAAAGACCCACCGCGCTTCGATGGCAGCGTTGACCAAGCAAGTCGAGGGCACAACGAAGACAGTTTCCGTCGCCGACCCTGAACTTGAGGCAGAGCGTGAGCGCTTGCTGCAGCTCGTCGAAAACCACAAGTCTGAACTGGAAGAAAAGGTCCAGGAAGTCGAAGTCCGCCACCTCGAACGTCAGTTCAACCTCGTGGCGCTCGACGGCAGCAACTGGCATTTGTTCTCCGGTTCCGAGGTCAAGAAACTTGCCGAGACGCAGTTCAACGCAAAGCCCTTGGCGGTCTACGAGATGCTCGAAGCCCATGCCTGTTTCGACAAGATCAACATGACGTCGCTGCGCGGCCTCGCAAGTGAGCTGCGCAAGCTCGGTTACACAGCCAAGAGTCAACACGTCCTGCGGGTGGTCCTTGACCGCAAGCCCAATGAGAAATTGGCCAGTGCCATCTCTTTGCGTGATGAAGAGGTCAAAATCTTCACTGGTGCCTACAAGCCCGCGCCGCAAGGACCGTACGAGCGCTTCGCACCGAAACCGAACTGCATACTGCACGTAGTGGGCAAAGTTCTCCCTACGACGCAATCGGGATATACGTTGCGAACACACTATACGGCTCTGGCCCAGATCCAGTCAGGGCTGGAAGTCCACGTGTGCAACCAGGTGGGTGACGCAGTGAATGCGGACGTAGCGGAGCAGGTGGAACTCGACGGCGTCACTTACCACCTCCCTACGGGACCTATTCGTGTGAACACGCCCTTGACTACTTGGCTCAGCGCCAACGTGGAGGAACTCGCACGAGTGGTGTCGGAAGTGCGTCCTGCTGTCCTCCATGCCCACTCGGACTTCTTCAATGCACTGTCCGCAAGGGCTGTCGGAGACTACTTCGAGATTCCGGTGATCTACGAAAGCCGCGGCTTCTGGGAGGAGTCCTGGCTTTCCCGAATGGCCCAAGCCAGCGGGATCGAAGACATCGAGGCTTTCAGCAGTCGATGGGGCACTCCTGACACCTATGCATGGCGTCGGGAACGCGAGCGGGATTGCCGGGAAGCGGCTGACCATGTGTTCACCCTCGCCGAAGTCATGAAACGCCGTATAACAGCTGAAGGTTGCCCGGAGGACAAGACCTCCGTAGTGCCAAACGCAGTCAGCGGGGATCAATTCCCGGTTCAAACGAGAAATGCTGAATTGGCCGGCGAACTAGGTATTCAGAGCGACGAAATCGTCATCGGCTACATTTCATCTCTGGTCGAGTACGAGGGAGTACCCGTACTTATCGAAGCATTCAACCAATTGCGTGAGCGCCTCAACGTCCCTGTCCGACTTTTGGTGGTGGGCGATGGGCCAGTCCTCGACGCCCTTAAGACCACAGCGGCGTCGCTCGGGCTCCATGACGCTCTCTTCACAGGACGCGTCCCACATGATGACATCCTGGACTATTACGGTCTCATCGATATCTTTGTTGTTCCACGCACAGCAGCTGCCGTTTGCCAGCTGGTCACGCCCCTGAAGCCCTTTGAGGCTTTTGCCACCGGACGAACGATCGTCATGTCGGATGTCGATGCGCTTAAGGAGATTGCTGAGGCAAGTGGCTCGGCTGCTCTGTTCGAAGCCGGCAACAGTGGCTCTCTCGCCGACGTACTTTTCGAGCTTGTTTCAAGCCCGGAGACTCGGAGCCAGATGGCGGCAGCCGGTGCGGCTTGGGTACGCGAAAGCCGCTCGTGGGAGGCCAACGCGGCAGTCTACAACCACCAGTATGCGAATCTTGCAGCGAATGCAATCCGCGTCTGAATTGCTGTTCCAGCAATTAGCTGACGCTGATATTGAGGCACTTGCGCAATGCGTAGCGTCAAGCCACCGCCCCGACCTATCGAATGCTGTTTGGTTCGACAGCCTCGTCGGCGACTCAGACTCGGATATTGTCAGCAATAGCTGGAAGGCCGGAGACTATGCCCGGCTTGATCTATCGCTGCCACTTTCCTGGGATTCTCTTTGTGCGGAAGACAGAAGCTGGGGCTCCCAGCTGCACGGGTGGAAATTCATGGACAGACCAATTCAGCAGTTCATCCGTACTGGTGAAAGGGCGTACCTTCAATGGTGCCTCGACCGCGCTGTCTCCTGGTCGGATAGGTATTCCGGCCAGGAGACGGACAACCCAATTGTCTGGTACAACATGGCCCTTGGTCAGCGGGCCCTTCGGCTCGCGGGCCTCATCTATCTTGGGGCAAAGAATGGCATGGCTGTCCAGGAAATGCGTTCCCTGCTCAGTGCCGTAGACAGGCACAGACTCGAGTTCTCCTTGGAGAGCTCTTTCAATCCCCGGACCAACCACGGCTATTTTGTGGCGATTGGTCAAACCGTACTTGGCGCAGCCCTTGAAGTTGTTCCCGAGATGAGCGGCCTGGCTGAGGAAGGCCGCCATCGGCTGGCCGTCATGATCCGCACACAATTCCTACCGGACGGCGGCCACAGCGAACACTCCCCCGAATATCATCGAATGCTGATGCAGTCATTTCAGATTGCCGTCGATAATGGTCTGATCGATGATAGGGAGCTTACGGGCCGACTGCGGAAAGCTGCCGACTTGCTGGGCTGGATGATCCAGCCAAATGGCTCATTGGTCCCGCTCGGCGATACTCCTCACATCAACATGGTGGATGGAAGTCATCCTCTCACCCTCAGCCCCGAAACGAACTTCCTGATGTCGAAAGGCTCATCCGGTCAAGCTTGTTCAACGGACTTGGGTGTATTTCCGGAGTCAGGCTATGCCTTCGTGCGGTCGCCTCAGCCGCAAGGCGGAGCCAGCCAACCAACCTCCTCTTATCTGGCATTTACGGCAGCCTTTCACAGTAGGGCACACAAACACGCGGACGATCTCAACTTCGTCTGGTATGACCGCGGGCAAGAGATCCTGGTCGAAGGTGGTCGGTACGGGTACGGACCACAACTGCCCGCTGACTCGCCTCTTCGCGCGGACGGCTTTTACTACGCCGATCCCTTCCGACGCTTTGTGGAGTCCACATTGGCCCATAACACGGTAACGGCCAACGGCCGGAACCATGACCGCCGTCGGGCCCCAGTGGGTTCTGGTCTGGGATCGTGCGTCCAAGTAGGCGACATGTTTATCCTGCACGGCCGAATGGACCATGGAGGCTGGACCCACCGGAGGACACTTGAGTTCAGGCCTGGCTATGGGCTAACTGTTACAGATGACGTGCAATCCACGGACGCCGTCAAGCGGGACTACCAGGCCTGGTTCAATCTTTCTGGGGCCTTGCAAGTACAAGAGTCCGCGACGGCAAGCCTGGCATGGTCGCCAGTCGGTGGAAAATGGCAACTCACATTAGAGACGGAACCGGGCACTACGCTTCATGGCCCCGTCCGTGAGTCCGACAACCCCCTCCGAGGATGGCGGTCCGTCGAGGACGGAACCCGCGAGGGTGTTTGGTCCATATGCCTTGAGGCAAAAAATACGCGGCATCACGTATTCAGAAGCACATTCACCTTGGACAGCGTCATCTAGGTTTCATCTGGAATCTACACCGATTGCGACGCTGTGGTTTGCCGGTCCACGACTGGCTATCAGTGAGTTTGCACGTTCGCCGCGGCGGGATCGCCTACAAGCACGTCTGGTTGTTAAGGCGCCATCAACGTCAGGCTGCAATAGTGTGACTGTAATTTCCGTCTGAACATCCGCCCTGTCGGTTCCAACAGGTAACGTTGGTCTTTGGTAATTCCAACCTAACAAATGGGGAACTCATGGGCTCAGCCACCGGCTATGTAACAAATGAATATGAGGTTGGTTTGCCGCCACTTCGTATGGAGCGTAAGGCGATTTGGGATTACTACCGAATCGAATTCCTGCCCAACGGCTATCCTGGCCGCCGTACTGATGGCGTGCTGATGGCGCATCCCATTTATGGCCCGTATGTCATCACGGACTATTTGATCCAGTATGGGCTCACTGATGACCCGGCATTCCTCAAGGCCGCCATTCAGGTGGCAGACGTCTCCGTCGCCATGATGGAGCCGCTGCACGACGGGTTGGTATTCAACTACGACGAGGAAAGATCCAAGGTTTCCAGCAAAAAGGGGACCTGGTACAGCGGCCTCACGCAGTCCCGTTACGTAGATGTCCTGAGCAAGCTCCAGGCCTACCCCGGCACCGAACGCTTCCGTGAACCACTAAAGGCTGTTTTGAACAGCTTGACCATCCCTGTCCAGGACGGCGGCGTGGCCCGCTACACCGCCGACGGGGGACTGATTATCGAAGAGTACCCCGCCACGTTCCCGAACTGCACACTCAACGGTTGGACCACAGCGACGTGCATCCTGTTGGACGTCGCGAAGTCCACGAACGACGACCGCGACTGGGCGGTGTTCAACAAGTCCGTGCGAGGCATGGAAAGCATCATCAGCCTCTACGACGTCCCGGAACTCGCGAACTCCCGATACAAACTCGAAGGTGACGCCACGTTCCAGCTCACAGCCACTGGCAGCGACGTGCAAGTCACCGATTGTCAGGTAGTGGTTCCCTCTGCAGGCATCTTCGCCGCGAACATAGAAGGGGACCAGGCCGGGGAAGCGCTCAAAGCGGGCCCATTGAACATTCGCGACGGCAAGTTGGGCAGGGTCAAAGTCCATTTGAGTAGGTTCTCCTGGCCTGCGCCCAACAGGCTTTTGCTGAAAGTCAGCGCTGAACGTGCAACACAGGTCAAGGTGGCTATCGGGGAGACAACCTACAATCCCTTTGGGAGCGTGCCGAAGGTGACCGGTCAGAAGCACCTTCAAGAGTTCGCTCTGGCGCCCGGCGAGAACCTTGTTGAGGTTCCGGTGCCCTGGATTGCTGCGGAGATGATTGCGCACCCCACGAACTTCTCCAAAAAGCTCACCGGTCGGCAGTTTAACGTTTATCACTATTATGTGGTCGATGCCGAGAGCAATTCTGTGGGCGTCATTGACGGAAATGCGGAACAGCCCGTGAGATCCGATTTCAATGGTGATCGTAAAGCCGACGTTCTTGCGCGAGACACGGCTGGTGTGCTCTGGCTCTATCCCGGTAACGGCTCCGGCGGCTGGCTGCCACGTGTACAGGTGGGACAAGGCTGGAACGTCATGAACGCCCTCGTGGCTCCCGGCGACTTCGACGGAGACGGCAGCGCCGATGTCTTGGCTCGTGACGGAGGCGGGGCGTTGTGGCTCTACCCAGGCAACGGCTCCGGCAACTGGCTCCCTCGTGTGCAGGTCGGCAGCGGCTGGGAAGGCATGACCGCAATTGAGGCAATTGACTTCCATGGTGACGGATTCGCTGATGTCGTAGCCCGTGCCCGCGATGGCGCGCTCTGGGTATATCGAGGAGATGGCAAGGGCGGTTGGTTGCCCCGGATGTGGGCAGGTTCGGGCTGGAGCGGAATGTCCGAGATTACCGGCGTAGCTGACTTCAACGGTGATGGGATCTCTGATCTGGTAGCCCGCGACGGCGCCGGCACTCTGTTTCTTTACCCGCCCAACGGCTATGGAAGCTGGCTCCAAAAGCAGACCGTTGGACAGGGCTGGAACAGCATGAATTCGCTCGTCGGTCCCGGCGACTTCAACGGAGACGGCAGGGCCGATATTCTCGCCCGCAACGCAGCCGGAGAACTCTGGCTGTACGCAGGCCACGGCGGAGCAGCCTGGTCTACCGCGAGCAAAGTCGGCTCAGGATGGAACGGCATGAACGCCATCCTGTAGTTAACTCGCCACTGAATTATTGTCAACGGCCAATCCTGATCCGATCAGGGTTGGCCGTTGGTGTATCAGCTATAGAATTCAAACACCGACGCTGTTGAGCGTGACGACTTATGGGGGACTTTATGTCTGTTTCTTTGGACGAACCGCGCGCTTCAAAGAAGGAAAATCAGCGACGGCAGCGCCGGGCGGGGGCTACGATTGTCGCCGCCGGTTTGGCGTTAGCGTTATGTCTGCTAACTACAGAGCCGGCCACCGCAGACGCAGTCACGGACCGCTTCACTGTCGGGCAGTGGCCCACCTCAATTGCGGTAAACCCTGTAACAGATACGGCCTATGTCGCCTCGTACAGTGGCGTACACAGCGTTGGTGCTGGCGGAGCCAAAGCAATCTATTCCAACCCCGCTGACCACGTTGTAGTTAACTCCACCACGAACAAAATATATGTCAGTGCGTCGGGGTCCATCGCTGTGATTGATGGGGCAACGCTCGCAGTTACTGAGATCCCGGTCGATTCGGTGGCGGGCGTTTTGGCTGTGAACGAGAAAACCAACCAGATATACGTAAGTACCGACAACGGCCTCGTTATTCTCGACGGCGTCACCAACGCTGCCAAGCCTGTACCTGGTTCCGATTCCGCCCAAGACATCATCGTCAATACAGCCACTAATAAGGCTTACGCTCTCTCCGGTGGGACCATCAAGGTGATCGATGGCAGTGGGAAGATCACTTCCACGGTGTCTATTGGGGCCGATGGTTTTCTCGCCGTGGCAGTCAACCCGACGAAGAACAAGATATACGCAACTAGCGCACCAAAATATGGATCCAGTTTGAAAGTCATTGATGGAGCAAGTAATGCGATCCAGGGCTCCATCGCGTCGAGCGGTCCGCTCGGAACATTGGCCGTGAACGCAGTGACCGACAAAATTTATGTGGGCTCCGGAGACTCCTCCAGCGTCTCCGTCAAGGTAATGGATGGCGGCACCCTGACTCAAACCGCGACGATACCCACCGCAAGCCAGGTGCGGAACATCGTGGTCAACCCCTCAAACAACAAGATCTACGCCACCATGCTTGTGCGGGGTGTCACCGTCATTGAGGGAGGGAACAATAGAGGCAGTGTTGTATACACCGGATGGGACCCTGGACAAGCGGCCGTGAACCCCAATAACAACAAGGTATACGTGGTCAACACAGCCAGCTCGGGCAATCAATACAGACAGTATTCGGTGGCTGTCATTGATGGGGATGCGGCCAGATCCGTCAAGAACGACTTCAACGGGGACGGTAAAACCGACATCCTGGCGAGGGACACGGCTGGGCTGCTGTGGCTTTACCCAGGCAACGGCTCAGGTGGATGGTTGCCGCGAGTCCAGGTTGGACAGGGCTGGAACGTGATGACTTCCCTCGTCGCACCTGGCGATTTTGATGACGATGGCAATGCCGACGTTTTAGCGCGTGACGGGGCGGGGCTGCTGTGGTTCTACCCAGGCAACGGTAATGGAGGTTGGCGGCCGCGCGTACAGGTAGGCCATGGCTGGGAGGAGATGAATGCAGTTGAGGGCGTCGACTTTTACGGCGATGGCTTCATAGACCTCATTGCGAGAAACCGCTCCGGAAACTTGTATCAGTACGTTGCAGATGGAAAGGCCAGGTTTTTGCATCCTGCCTGGGCCGGTTCTGGCTTCACCAGCGCAGCGGGTCTCTCGGAAATCACCGGGACAGACGACTTCAACTCTGACGGCCTCGGAGACCTGATTGCCCGCGACGGCACCGGGGCACTTTGGTTGTACCCCGCCAGTGGATACGGCAGCTGGCTCCCCAAGAGGCAGATCGGCCAGGGTTGGAACTCCATGAACTCGTTGGTTGGGCCCGGTGATTTCAACGGCGACGGCAAGGCCGACATCCTGGCACGCAACGCGGCGGGCGAACTGTGGCTCTACGCGGGTAGCGGGGGCGCCGCTTGGCCCACGGCCACAAAGGTGGGCACCGGCTGGAATGGCATGACGGCCATCCTTTAACTCACTCAGCCTGCGAAGGTACAGGGCGGCTGACCCATGGAAGATCAGGGCCAGCCGCCCCGCATACCACCGAGAAACCCCACCACATCCGCAGCCACGCGTTCCGGGCATTCCCACAGCACCAAATGCCCGGTCTCCTCGTAAACTTTCAAGCTCGATCCCGGTATGCGCCGAGCCAAAGTCTCCTGATGATGGCGCGGAACCAGGTGGTCATGGGCGCCCCAGAGAATCAGGGCAGGGGCGGAGATGGTCCCCGATTCCGTTGGCGGCACGGCTTCGTAGAATCCCCGCAGCGTCTCCTTCCACACCGATGCCGGCATCGCGAGGCCGTCCTGCACCCGGTCTTCAATATAGGACGCAGGAACCGTGTGCAGGAGCCGATACCAGGACAACGTTTCCCGGACCCACTCCTCTGAAATCGGATCAGCCAAGGATTCCACTTCTGCGGCGAACGGCGGCTTCCCTTGCAGGCTCAACGGTGACCCCACCAGAGTCAGCGAAGCCACCAACGCCGGGTGCATCACCGCTAGTTGTTGGGCAACATATCCCCCGCTGGAAGAACCCAGCACGTGGGCACGGATAAGACCCAAGGCATCGGACAGAGCCAGAACATCTTCGGCCACTTGGACCAACGAGTAACCGCCCGAAGGCTTCTCGGCAAGACCATGCCCACGAAGATCCGGGGCCACCACTACTACGTCCGGAAGCGCGGCAATCAGCCGCTCAAAACTCCGCCAGGACTCACCCCAGGCGTGCAACAGCAGCAACGCTATGCCGCCGTCGTCGACTGTTTGTTCAAGGCGACCCTGCACGAAACAGGGGACGCTGATACCCGTGCTGAGTTTGACAGTCCTGACCTCGGACTCCATGGGGCCAGCGTACGCTCAACGCTCCTCTTGGACGAGGGCAGGAGAGCACTCGGGAAATCACCAGCTTCCGAAGCTATGGTTGGAAAGTCCCGCCTGGTCCCCCATCAGGCGGGACACTTGCGTTCCGGAGCCTTGCAGTGCTCCAATGCGGCCGCCAAGCGGAATTGCCCGTCAAAGCCGCATTGAGGCGGGTCTGAAGAAACTTCAAAGTATGCTGGCGCCGACGAGGAAAACACAATGCATTGGGGACGGTATGACTCTTGGATTGATAATTGCCGGGACCATAATTCTCCTCACTGCATGCCTGTTCTTGCTGCTGGCGATGTTGTACGTCACACGGCTGGTGGGCAGAACACGAAAAGCCCTCGCGCTACATGACAATGCCCACGTCATTTCTGAACTCAGGGATGAAGAAACGGCCCGTACCGCTCTGCAGGGCAAGCTCGCCCTTTGGTTTATGGCCATCTTGCCCGTCACCGTCATTTACCTCGCTTGGTTCGGACCAGTCCTCCTATTTGCAGCCATGCTTCCTCGCCAGCCTTAGACGGCGGAGAAGAGTGCCACAGAAGGCTGGACCAGCCGCCGTCGAGGTTTGCTGCTGAGCCTGACAGTCGTCATGACTTGTCGCGGCGGGGAACCGGCTGCGGCGGGACGGCAGGGTCCGACGCCGGTATGCAGAACCTCAGCCCGTCGCCCCAAAATCCGTCGTTAATGCAGTGCAGGGGCACGTGTTCGTCGCCGATACGAAGCGTCGGATTGCGCAAGCGTTTTGAGGAGCTAAAGGTCAGTTCGACTGCACCGTCGGGTGAGGCGCAGCTGTAGGCTGCGTTCCACGGACTCAGATCTTCGCAGGCATCGAGTTTCCGCGATACGCCGTCCCGGTCCACGTACTCCCAGATCTTGTCCGACTTCTCACCGACCTGGATGACAGAGTTCGGAACGGACCGTGCGTAGTCCCGCGTAAAAGGCCGCTCATCGCAACCCGCTGCTGTCAGTGTCAGCAACGCAAGCAGCGCAAACCCTGCTTTAAGTCCCCCACGCATTCGCAAGTCCCCCCAGTCACTGTGCGCGAACTAAATGTCTGCCCGGCCTGATGGGGTTGGTTCGGGCGAACCGCGCAGCTTACGGAGTTGCTTGGCCCTATATTCGGCGATGGACAACCTGACCGCATAAATGGCAAGTCCACCGCCCAGAGCGGTCAGGAACAGCGCACCCCACATGGGGCCCTGCCCTTGTCCCAGCGGAGCCAGCAACAGCACTACTGAGAAGACTGTGAGTATGCCGGCAAACACCGCGAGAACGGCCATACCCCACCACGTGCCCACCTGGGCTTGTCCGCTGCCGGGCGTGAAGCCGATCTCGTCGGCCGGATAACTGTGCAGCCCGCCCGTGCGGGTGTTGCGGAGGACCCGCTTCTCCCCTGCTGCCACCGCCGCCTGGTGCTCGGCATACACAGCATCGCGATGATCCCGGTCCGAAGTCATGATCCGTCTGTCCTTCAATGTCAGTTGTCCTGTCTTCACCACATGCTGGTGTTGGCCGTGATGAGCCCGATCAGCGCCAACAGAGGAACTGCAGCAACAATGGGGCCGGCAACCAGTATCCACGTCGTCCCCGGATACCGACGATATTGTCTCCCGCGCAGCTTGGTAACCCAGAGAGCAGCGTAGATGGCACTGGCGATCACGTAAGGGATCGTCAGCAGGAGCGTTCCCAGGCCCAGCCAAACAATTGCCTGAAGGGCGCTTCGCCCGCCTTCGCTGTACATGTCGAAAGATCCGGAGGTCGCCGTAGTTACGAGAAGCATAGTCATCAACAGCAGAAGCCCGGCGCAGAACAGCAGGACTTTGCGGAACGTCGTGGCCCATGCCGGCAGCGGCGCAACCTGGACCTGCCCCGGCTGAAACGGGAAATAGTTTGGAGGGTAAGGATTCTGAGGCTCCATGGGGCTCTCTTCCTGATGAGCTTCTGGCGGCGGGACGGTGAGGGGCTAGACCGGGTGAACGTGCACAATGATCACTTGCACGCCCTTCGCGCCGTCGTACCGGAGGTCGTACTGGACACGGAGGCCGGTTGCAGTGCCCGCCGACAATGAAAAGTCGCTTTCTTCATCCGTCCGCTGGGACATTGATTCGATCCAGCCTTCTGCTGACTCGCCGGGTATCCCGTAGCGGGCCACCCCGTCACGAATCAGGGTTGTGAAGTCCTCGAATGATTTTGCGGTGAGGAAGAACGTGACCTCCCGGAAGTCCGGTCCGTTATTCATCCCGTTGAGCCGGAGACGATCAGTTTTAGCGCTGATCAGACCTGAGGGTGCTTGGATCGTCAGCTCCATGGTGCCCTCTTTAATGAGGACATCCGGAGCCTGGCTGCTTCCGTCTTCGAGCCCGACACTCTCTTTGGTCAGCTTCCCAGAGGACATGTCCAAGCGTGCCGACTTCGATTTTTTGATGTCGTCAATTCCGGCCGGATCAAGATGCGAAAACGCCGTGACTGAGTGTGACGGTGACCCTGTTGAGGCAGGGCCTGGCACAGCCACCCCGCAGCCAGTCAACACCAGCAGCATGAGCAGGAAAAAGCCTGTCAAGGCCTTCATGCAGGTCCCCCAAGAGTTTGTGCGGTCACTTTAGTAAATCATCCGCCGGGGTGGACAGTGAACTCCGCTCGAAGGCGGCAGCTCCCAACAGCATCACCGGCAATGACTATTCCTGGCTCTTGCTGAATACCAAGGACACGTTTTGGCCGCCAAAGCCAAAGGAATTGGAGAGGGCCGCGCTTTGCGTGCCGTAGCGCGATGAAACGGCAATATCCAGGCCGATCTGCGGGTCAACGTTCCCTTGGTGGAGGTTACGGGTGGGCGGGACAACATCTTCCGCAATGCTTTTGATGGTCAGGATCGCTTCAACTGCTCCTGCGGCGCCAAAGAGGTGACCCAAAGACGCTTTTGGTGCCGTCACACAGGCCGCATCGCCGAAGACCGTCCTGATGGCTTTTGCTTCTGCGAGATCACCCACAGGTGTTCCCGTAGCATGTGCGTTGATGTGCCCAATGTCTGCTGCATCCAAGCCTGCATTGTCGAGGGCCTTGCGGATGGCGGTGACTTGGCCCGCTCCATCTTCCGCAGGCGAAGTCATATGGAAGGCGTCGGAGGCGATTCCGACTCCGCGGAGGACAGCGTGGACCTTGGCGCCCCGGGCCTGAGCATGTTCAGCGCTTTCAAGAACGAGGATGCCGGCCCCTTCGCCGAGGACGAAACCGTCGCGGTCGGCTGCGAACGGACGCGAGGCGGAGCCTGCGTCGGCGGTACGCGTTGACATCGCCTGCGTTTGAAGAAAGGCCGCGACCGTTATGGGCGTGATGGCAGCCTCGGTTCCGCCTGCTATGACCACGTCGGCTTCACCCGAGCGAATCAGCCGGGCGGCCTGGACCAATGCTTTGGCGCCGGAGGAACACGCGGAGACGGGAGTGTAGGAACCCGCCCTGGCCCCATAGTGAATACTCAACGCCGCAGCCGGTCCATTGGGCATCAGCATTGGCACGGTTCGTGGTGAGACGCGACGCTGGCCACGGCTTTCAAGAATGTCGTCCTGCTGGAGCAAGGTGCCTATACCTCCAACCCCGGTCCCCACAACCACCGCGAGCTTGGTGCCATCAACGGTGGGACTGCCGGCGTCCGCCCATGCTTCGGCGGCCGCAACCATGGCTGCCTGCTGAACCCGATCCAGCCGCTTCGCCGCCACGGGCATCAATGCAGTGGCCGGATCTTCCGCCATGGGCGCCGCGATCGAAACCGAGAGGCCGGAATCTTGCAGGAAGTCCAGGCTCACATCGCGGATACCCGAGCTTCCCGCGAGAAGGGACTCCCACGTTGTCCTGACGTTCCCGCCCAAGGGGGTAGAAGCCCCCAAGCCCGTGACTGCAATATCAGTTGCACGCATAACAAACACTCCACTCGTAATTTTGTATGTCATACAAGATAAGCACTTAGTTGTATCAAGTACAATTTTTTGAGTGGAAGACGCAGGCAAAAGAAGACGCCGCCCGCAAGGGCCATCGCAGGCCCGGGGCCATTCAACCCGGCAGCACATTTTGGACAGCGCCGTGAAGCTGTACCTCTCCAGAGCCGACAGGGAAGTCAGCGTGGCCGCCATCGCGGCCGATGCCGGCGCTTTCCCCAACCAAGTGACCTACTATTTCGGCTCGAAGGACTCACTGTTTATCCACGCCGCCTTCCTGGCCCTACTGCACGACGCCGAACGGGTTGAGACGGTGGGCCTGTCGGTAGAAAGCCCGGCCTCGTTCCGCAACGCCATGGCCAGGACCGTACTGATACTGCCCTCAATGCCCCTCGTGGTGCGTGCGCTTGCGGTGGGAACATCGCGTCCGGACCTTTCCGCCGTCGTCGATCAGCATTTGAACCTGCTCTTCCGACAGTCAGAGCGGTACCTGACCCGCCTGCTGAAGCAACGGAACTGGGAGCTCGAGCGCCCCTTGCCGGTTGAGACGAGGACGTTCTGGAGTACAGCATTTGGTGCGACGCTCCTTTCGCAAGCAGGCGTCACAGGAAGCGGCAATGATTTGGACCTGGCAGGAACGCTGACCGTACGAACCATTGGGAACTGAGCCCGAGCGGACCCGGCAGGGCATATTCCCGATTTAGTAAGGTTACTTAGCGTCCTGTACCATCTGTTCCCATGAACAGCCCGGCGCAGTCCCAAACCTCAAAACTCAAGCAGTCGATCACTGGCCCGCTTCTTTTCCTCTTTATCCTCGGCGATGTCTTGGGCGCGGGCATTTACGCCCTGGTGGGGAAAGTCGCGGGTGAGGTAGGAGGTGCCGTGTGGATTCCCTTGGCGCTGGCACTGTTCCTGGCCATGCTGACCGCCGCCTCGTACGCGGAGCTCGTGACCAAGTACCCGAAGGCCGGCGGCGCTGCCGTCTTTGCTGAACGGGCTTTCAAAGTGCCCCTGGTTTCATTCCTGGTGGGCTTTTCAATGTTGGCAGCCGGGGTGACCAGCGCAGCAGGGCTGAGCCTCGCGTTCGCCGGGGACTACCTGAAGCCCTTCTTGGACATACCCGCCACGCCCACGGCCCTGGTATTTCTGTTGTTGATCGCTCTCCTGAACGCCCGCGGCGTCAAAGAATCCGTCAGGGCGAACGTGGTCATGACCATCATTGAAGTATCAGGACTGGTGCTGGTCATAGTCCTAGTGGGATTGATGTTCGGCCGGGGAGACGGTGATGCTTCCCGCGTTGTCGAGTTCAACCCTGCGGTGACCCCCGGGGCAGGAATCCTTGCCGCATCGCTGTTGGCGTACTACTCGTTCGTGGGTTTTGAGACCTCTGCCAACGTTGCCGAAGAGGTCCGGGACGTCCACCGTGTATACCCCAAAGCACTGTTCGGGGCATTGCTGACCGCCGGGGCCATCTACATCCTGATTGGCGTTGCTTCCTCCATAGCCCTGCCTGCCAGTGACTTGAACAGTTCCTCGGGCCCCTTGCTGCAGGTTGTCCAAGCCACAGGCTTTGGGGTGCCCGACTGGCTCTTCGGCCTGGTTGCACTCATCGCCGTCGCCAACGGTGCGCTGCTGACCATGATCATGGCCAGTCGTCTGGCTTTTGGCATGGCGGAACAATCACTGCTCCCGGCAGGATTGGGGCGGGTCCTCCCCCAGCGGCGCACGCCCTGGGTTGCCATCGTTGTCACCACGCTGGCAGCAATGGCTTTGACCGCCACCGGAGACCTCGGCTCACTCGCCGAAACCGTGGTCTTGCTGCTGTTGTTCGTGTTCATCAGCACCAACGTCGCCGTCCTGGTCCTGCGCAAAGACAGGGTCGAACACAAGCATTTCCGCGTGCCGGTGGTCATTCCTTGGCTGGCCTTGGCTTCGTGTGTCCTCCTGCTGTTCCAGCAAGGCCCGGAAATCTGGTTGCGTGCAGCCATCCTCCTGGCGATCGGTCTCGTCCTCTTTTTCGTGACGCGCTGGACCCAGGCGCGCAAGCGGACCGGGAAGCTTGCGGCGAACCGGCACCCCGAGGCAGAGAAGGAATCCCTGGAGTCCTAGAAGCCTCCGGTGAACCCTCGAGGGTCCATCGACTACCCTGATCCAGAAGCCGAACCTGAAGAGGCGGAAACCAGCGAAACATAAACATCGAGGAGCTCCGTGCCAACCGACATCCCCTGGAACCGTGGCGAGTGGACCAACCAGCCGGCCGCCGTCGTCGAGCAGGCAGGTGACCTGCTGGTGACCGCCGTCGAAAGCAGCGACGCTTG
The DNA here is from genome assembly GCF_900102805.1 of Arthrobacter sp. UNCCL28. Lineage (NCBI taxonomy): Bacteria > Bacillati > Actinomycetota > Actinomycetes > Micrococcales > Micrococcaceae > Arthrobacter > Arthrobacter sp. UNCCL28. The sequence goes on along the minus strand of NZ_FMWE01000001.1, from coordinate 220,508 downwards.
GCGCGTCACGTCCTACGGTTTCATCCACGACACAGAGCACGCACTCCTTGCCCCTTTTCCGCAGGACAGCGCCATGGAGGTTGAGTTTACGGCCGGGTTCTCCGAACAGTTCGACCAAGCGGGCATCTTCGTCCGCGTCAGCGCCGAACGCTGGATCAAAGCAGGAGTCGAATTCGCCGACGGCGCCGCTCAAGTGGGCGCGGTGGTGACGGATGGCTTCTCGGACTGGTCCTTGGCGCCCGTTCCGGAATGGAACGGCGGGCGGGTTCGCATGAGGGTCAGCCGCTCGGGCGACGCACTCACCATCCGGGCCGCTACAGGCGGGAACGAGCTCCAGCTGGTGCGGGTGGTGCCATTTGCCCCTGATCTGGTCGCAACCGCCGGGCCTTTCACGTGCGCACCAACACGCGCAGGCTTGACCATTCCCTTTCACTCCTGGCGGGCCACCCCAGCGGACAGCAACCTCCACTGACGCGGCAGGTGCGGAACGGGCTTGCGGGTCCAATCGTTCATGAGATTATGGAGATTACTGCGGCCTGCAACTGATCAGTGCCGCCACTCAGTTGGCTCCGTAACAAGCCTATGGGGGGCACATCACGGTGGAAGATACTGCAAGTCTTTGGCGTACTGACCCCACGACGTTTCGCGACGTCGTGGTCAACCGTCGAGCCATTGAAGCTGCTTTGGCGGGCGAGTGCCCTCCGGTGGAGCGCGTCAGGTACCTGGCCCTCCTCGGCCGGGACGCCGAGGCCCTCGACGAAGGCTTCAAACTGCTGCCCCATACCGATGACCGCCGTGAGTTATTGCTGATACTTGCCCAGGTCAATCAGCGGCAGTACCGCTGGCACGATGCAGCAGTCCTCCACGAAAGGGCACTGCGAACAGTGCGGTCTCCCGGAGATGAGGCCTACGTTCGTCACCACATCGGCCGGCGACTCTTCGATGAAGCCCGCTTCCGTTCTGCTGCAGATGAATTTCAATGGGCAGCCGATTTGTACCGAGTGGCCGGGCATCCCGACCTTGCCGAGGACAACCGCCAAGCCATGCGCCATGCCCTCCAGGTCCACAGCGCCGAGCGCGGCATGGAACGTTCAGCGTTCGACCTCTCCTAAGACCAGCCCCAACAGAATCAGCACTCCCGGCAAGTGGGTATCCCTTGCCTGGGACCTGCCGCTCAAGCAGCTTCCGCAACGGCTTTCCGACCTCAACCGGCTTTGGCACCGGCCTGATGTAGCCTAGTAAGTAAGCTGACTAATTGTGAAAGCCTGGGGGTGCCTGAATGCCTGATATGGAACGATGGCCAACCAGCCGGCTGCTGTCTACTGCGGCCCGGCTCGTGGAACTGGCATGGAACGACAAACTACGTCCGCTGGGGTTGACCTATCCGGCGGTCCTTACGCTCGACGCGGTCGCAACAGGGGGACCCATCACGCCCGGGGATCTTGCCCGCAGCGTCCGGGTTCAAGCCCAAACCATGGGGCCCCTGTTGACCAGGCTTGAATCGCGTGGCTATATCCGCCGTGAGCCCAACCGCTTCGACCGCCGCAGCCAATTGGTATTGATCACCGACCTGGGCCTGAGCCTGCTGGAGCAATCCCATGACCAGGAGAGCACGGTCCTCTCAGCGGTTGATCTGGACTCCGAGGGCCTCCGCGAAGAGCTCCTCGCAATCGTGCGCCACACGAATTTCCACTAAGCGCAGGTCATCCCGCGTAGACGAAAGTTCTTCTATCAAGCAGTATGGAGTTATCCGCTGATGAAGTCCGGCGTCCCAAGGAGAAAACCTCTCCAACCACAACACCGGGCTAATGACACTGACAGTGATGCCCGGACGAGTAAAAAAGGGCATCATGAGTGAACTTCAAATAGGTGACAATTTGCCGGTGGACCTCCTGAGCTTCAGGGCAGCTGAGTGCCTTGTTTCAACGGGAGCACCTGAATCCGAGGACGTGTGCGTCCTCGACGCAGGCCACACAGGAAACCATTTGGCCGCGGGGGCAGACATGGTGGTTCGGGCCGTCTGGGCCTAGACCGCGGGAAGCCTGGACCAAAAGAACAATAAGGTGAGGGCAAGCGACGCCGTACGGCCCGCTTGCCCTCAGCGTTCCTAGGTGCCGCAGAAAGTCCGGTACGGGCCGAAGCTTTCCGGTGCAGGCTCGGCATACTTTTCCAGTCCAGGGCGTTCGCTGTACGGCTCGGACAAGACCGCCACCAAACGCTCCGTAGGGCCCGTGTCCCCTTCCGTGGCCGCAGCAAGGGCTTCTTCCACCAGATGGTTCCGCGGGATGTAGACCGGGTTCACCCTGTCCATGGCATCGGCATCCGGAGACAACGCCCGCCATCGATCCAACCAAGCATCGAACGCAGCCAGATCCAGGATTTGCCTGCGCGAGGGTTCGGTTTCCCCACGGGCTGCCTTGCCGAGGCTCCGGAAGAACGAGGTGTAGTCCGCGCGCGCCTCTTGAACCAACTGCAGGAGCTCATCCACCACAGGTGAGGCAACGTCGTCGTCAATTGCCTCCGGCAGCCCCAGTTTGGCCTTCATTCCGTTGAACCATGTTGCGCTGTACTCCTGGCGGAAACCCTGGAGCGCTTCAACGGCGAGGGCCACAGCCTGCTCCTCATCCTCATGGATCAGGACGGCGATTGACTCAGCAAAGCGGGCAAGGTTCCACTCAGCAACCACCGGCTGGTTCCTGTAGGCGTAGCGTCCCATCTCGTCAATGGAGCTGTAGACCGCCCCCGGATCGAAGCCTTCCATGAAAGCACACGGGCCATAATCGATGGTTTCACCGGACACCGTCATGTTGTCTGTGTTCATGACGCCGTGCACGAATCCCACCAGCATCCACTGCGCCACAAGTTTCGCCTGTACCGAAATGACGGCCTTGAGCAGCGCGAGGTAGCGGTTGCTTTCAGCGGCCGACGACGGGTGGTGGCGTTCGATTGCATGGTCGGCAAGGCGGCGAAGCAGGTCCAGGTCATTGGAGGCCCTGGCGTACTGGAAACTGCCAACCCGCAAGTGGCTTGCCGCCACCCTGGTCAGGACGGCCCCCGGAAGTAGTGCCTCCCTCTGAACCTGCCGCCCAGTGGCAACCACCGCGAGCGACCTCGTGGTGGGAATGTTCAGCGCATGCATCGACTCGCTCACGATGCACTCCCGCACCATGGGCCCGATCGCGGCCAGGCCATCGCCGTTCCGGGCAAAGGGCGTGCGCCCCGAACCCTTGAGGTGTACATCGCGGAGCTTTCCGTCAGCATCTTCAACCTCACCCAGCAAGAGGGCGCGGCCGTCCCCCAGGCGAGGCGAATAGAAGCCGAACTGGTGCCCGGCATACCCTTGGGCCACCGGCGTAGCTTCCTCCGGCAGGGCATTGCCGGTCAGCAACCGCACGCCCTCCGGGGTCCGGAGGAAATCGGGATCAAAACCAAGCTCGACGGCGAGTGGCTGGTTGAGCATCAGAAGCTGCGGATCCGGGGCTTCCTCCGCCCGCCACGGCACAGCCAACTCCGGCAACGCTCCGGCGAACTGCCCTTGGAAGGTGATGGTGGAACGCGCTACGTCACTCATCTCTTAAGGATATAGACGCAGTTCCCCGCTCGAAAGGACAAGCAGCCCGGATAGCATGTGAACTTACTACCCATCCATGGAGGGCAGGCAGGGATCTCCCCGCACTCGCGATAGGCTGGTAGAGGTGCGCCGGGAAGTCTGGTCGGCATAGTTTCGTCGACCCCTTGCAAAGGACACTTGTATGAACAACAACCGGACCGACCCACCGCGCTCCTCCATCCTTGGACGTGGAAGCTACGCCGAATCGCTGCGCATTGGGGCAATCCTCCGTAAGGAAACGGTAGGCGGCGCCCTGCTGGTCGCCGGTGCCGTGCTTGCCCTCATCTGGGCCAACTCCCCCGCCGCGGACAGCTACTTCGCCTTGCGGGACTTCAAGATCGGCTATGAGCCGTGGCATTTGGAACTCAGCCTGGGTGCCTGGGCAGCCGACGGCCTGCTGGCCATCTTCTTCTTCCTCGTAGGGCTGGAACTCAAACGTGAGTTCGTGGCCGGAGACCTTCGTCAGTTCAGCAAATCAATCGTCCCCATCGCGGCGGCGGCCGGCGGAGTGGTGGTCCCAGCCGTCATTTACGCAATCATCAATGCGAGCAGTCCGGAAACCCTGCGCGGTTGGGCCATCCCGACCGCCACGGACATTGCTTTCGCGGTTGCAGTGTTGGCCATCATCGGGTCACATCTGCCCAGCGCCTTGCGCATTTTCCTTCTGACATTGGCCGTGGTGGATGACTTGATCGCCATCAGCATCATCGCCCTCTTCTACTCCTCCGACATCCAGGTCACGCCGCTGCTCTTCGCCTTGATCCCCCTGGCGGCCTACGCGTTCCTGGCCCAAAAGTACCGACGCTTCTTCGGCACCAAGCCCATGGCAGCCTGGCTTATCCTGCTCCCCCTCGGTTTGGCCGTCTGGGCGCTCATCCATGCCTCCGGTATCCACGCCACCGTTGCAGGTGTGCTCCTGGGCTTCGCCATCCCCGTGATCCGTTCACAGGCAAGCGGCGGACCCGAGGCAGGTCCAGGGCTTTCCGAAATTTTTGAGCACCGCTTCCGGCCAATCTCGGCCGGAATCGCAGTCCCGGTCTTCGCCTTCTTCTCCGCCGGCGTCGCAGTGGGTGGCTGGGAAGGACTTGGTTCGGCGCTGACGGACCCCGTCGCCATCGGCATCATCGTGGCGCTGGTCCTGGGCAAGCCAATCGGCATTCTCGGGACAACCTGGGTCCTCACGAAAATCACCAAGGCTTCCCTGGACAGCTCCTTCAAATGGATCGATGTCCTGGGTGTTTCAGTGCTGGCAGGAATCGGCTTCACTGTTTCCTTGCTGGTGGCAGAGCTCAGCTTCGGCCAAGGCAGCATTCACGATGATCACGCCAAGGTGGGGATCCTTGCCGCCTCATTGTTGGCGGCACTGCTGGCCTCCGTTGTGCTGAGCACCCGCAACCGCCAGTACCGCATTGCCGAGGCACAGGAAGCCATCGATTCCGACGACGACGGCATACCGGACGTTTACCAGCAGGACTCCCGTCCCTGAGAAGCAGTCCGGGCGGCCAGCCGCCACAGCTACTTCCGTTGCCGGCCGTCGCCCGGCAGCAACGGCCTGCTCATCGGCACTTGTTCGGTATAGGGCGCGCGGGGCCGGGCGGGCAGCTCATCAATGAGCTCATTTGCAGCATGTGCCAGCAGGTCCCTCTGCAACGGTGGCAGCGAGTGCAGTGATTGGAGGTAGGCATCCACTTCGTATTCGCCCACCATGCCGCCGATGGAAAAGTAGCGCAGCCATAAATCCTCACCGGGGATACCAGCGCTTGCCAAGGCTTTGCGGAGACCCTTGAGCTGGAGTTGTTCTTGAAGGGACAGTCCCTGGCAATCGTTACTCCCGGCTTCCGTCATATGTTCCTTCCCTGCTCCCACCCGTGAGGATCCCGGTGCTGACGGATGCCAGTGACTGCATGGATTCCTGGGACAGCAGAAGAAGTTCCCTGATCGCCTCCTCCTCGGTCAGGCCACGCTGGCCCATGAGATAACCCTGGGCGCGGCTGATCGCGTCACGGCTGTTCAAGGCGTGGACGAGGCCATCGCTGAACCGTTTGGGTGTCTCCGAGGTTTGTATGTTGTCCAGGAGAATCGCGGCACTGCCGGCAAGCTTTTCCAAGGATCGGGCCGTCGCTTGGCCATAGGCGCCAGGGGCAGCGGAATAGAGCTTCATGGCCCCCAGACACCGGGCTCCCCTCACCAACGGGACGCTGATCACGGAAGAGATCGAAAGTTGCACCGCGGCTTCAGCCCACTGCGGCCACCGCTGATCCGTGCCGGCATCATCAACGATCACTGTCCGCTCGGTTGCCCACGCGCTCAGGCAAGGGCCCTGCCCCAACCGGTACTGGGATTGGTCGCCCTCGATCACCAAGGGATCGGTGGCCCCGGCGCTGGTTCTGTTGCCCTGACCATCGATCAGGGACACTCCTGCGCCTGCGCTGCCGGGAAAGGCATCACGGATTCCCTCGGCCAATAATTGAACAGCCCGGTCCACCTTTTCCTCCGTCAGGAGCAATCCCTTGATGCGGGCCAGAGTCAGGGTGAGTTCGTCGAGGGGAAGTTGCTGGGACATAAGACAAAGACCTTTCGCGGGATCAACGTTCCCGCCCAATGGCTTAGGCCGCTTGCTGGACCTGATCGTTTCAACGATCCATTCTCAGAATAGTCACAGCAGTATTCCCTTCTCAACGACCCTGCCGCTGGCAGACCGCCGGACCCATCCGTCCGGCCTTGGGTGCAGGCAATTTTCAGAACCACCCGTACTGCACGCTCCCCCGCATTTAGCGTGGCCGGAAGGCAAGCAAAAGCGCGTCGGATGGGACGAGCTGTATTCTCTACTTGAGCCACATCTTGATGGCCTTTTTTGGTTTGGAACCACGCCCTAAAGGTGCTGAACCATTGACGTTCCTGGGGGAACCATGATTCAGTCCCGATCCTCGCGGGCCCTTGCGGGCATCACGTCAATTGGATTCCGGATCGCCGCCGTGGGCGCCGCGATGATGCTGTCGGCGTGCACCATGATTCCCCTGCCGGTAGAACCCACAGCAACCACGCCTCCAGCCAGCGCGGCTCCGGCGGCGAGAAATACAGAAACCGCGACGGCGGCATGGGAAGTACCGCTCAATCCCATCGGTCAGCCTGTGGTTGCCGACGGCGTTGCCTTGGTTTACGCGAAAACTGCCACCGGGGTGAATGCCCATGCGTTCTCTGTTGCTGACGGCAAACTGTTGTGGACGCAGCCTGTTCACCCGGGGCTCGATGCGCCTTGGGTTCCGTTGGAACCCGTGGTGAGCAGGACAGCCTCGGGCCGAAGCGCCGCGATCTTTCTCCAGGCAGCCACTGCTCCCGTTGACTTCGACGGTGACAAGAACTGGTGGACTGCTCCTGTTGCCTATGATCTGAGCACCGGCAAGGAGCTATACCGCGGACGGCCGGAACTGGTCAGCACCCGGCCTTTTGCCTGCGACGGACTCTTTGACCTGTGCTTTATCACCTACGGTGGGGCATCCCAGGCATCGGAACATTGGGTGGCCATTGACTCCGGTGAGGAGTCTGCAGGTGCTGACATCAACTCTCTTTCCGGGATTTTCTGGCCAGTGGGTGAAGAACTGTATTCGGTGTGGAAGGACGACGTTCAAAAGTTGGCCCGCGTCTCTCACGGCGAAGTTCTGTGGGAAGCGGACTTAGAAACCATTTTTGGTAAGGGCGCCACCACGGACATGGGCTGGCACTTCAAGTACTCGAAAGAATTGGATCTCTATGTTGGCTCTGTCGGCGTCAACCCCACGAATTTTCCCCTCGACACCTTCACGGAGCAAACCTTCTCGCTGAACCTTCGCGAGACAACAACAACAGTCGGGTTCCGGGCCTCCAACGGCAAGATCCTGTGGACGGCCGACGGCTCGCAGCTCGAATGCGCCAAAACAACCGGAATCAAAGCCACCAAGTTGGAGGGCGGCGAGGCCTTCCCGGTCCGATGTGAGTATGTAGACGGCTTCATTGAATTTCCTGCGGGCACGTACCGGGGTGGACATTCGAAAGTGGTGGGTTACAACCCCTTAACCGGTCGTGCCGAATGGGAATCCAAACCGGTGGAAGTGCACGGCTGGGGCGTCAGCGGCCTCATACCGTCAGCCGGCCAGGGTGACTTTGTCATAACCGGCACCCCTTGGGACTCAAACCTGCTGGACACCCGGACCGGCACACCCCGCGGAGCCAGCTTCGAGGATGCATTTGTGTGCTGGGAGCAGACCTCATATGAAGTGCCCGCGAACGGCACCGAGAAAGATCAACCAGGCGACGGCACAGCCGCCGGCTCACAAATCGCTTTCCCATGCCTCAAGAGCGGCAGCCCGGCTCCGGCACTGACGTACGGCGCACTCACTGACGTCAGCACCCAGGACCAGGACACTGCCGTGATCTCCTTGGAAGGAAAAGTGGCCGGGTACAAGCTCCTCAAGGACTTCGTCTAGGCCCTGGCCCCACGAAACATGCCCTTGTCCGTCCCACTCAGCGCACTACTGCGAGGGGGACGAACAAGGGCGGGATCCAGCGCGGAAGCGGAAGCGGGAGCTACCCCTTGAAAACGGGTGCCCGCTTCTCCTGGAAGGCACGGAAACCTTCGGCGTAGTCATCGGTCTTGCAAAGACGTGCTTGCTCCGCGTTTTCCTCGGTCATGGAAGCCCACAGGCCCAGGCGCTGGTCGCGGATGTGCGCTACGAGTTCCTTGGAGGCGTTGAACGCCTCGGTCGCTCCGAGGGCCACGCGGGAAACGATCTCCCGCGTTACCGGCAGCAGGGAATCAGCCGGCATCGCCCGGCTGAACATCCCCTGCTGCACAGCTTCCGCCCCGGAAATGAGGTCGGCGGTGTAGATCAGGTCAAGTGTGCGGTGCATGCCCAAGCGCTCAGTGAAGTACCAGTGCCCGCCGGAATCCAAGGTGGCCCCCAGCTTGGCAAAGGGTGAACCGAACTTGGCGTTGTCCGCCACGTACACAACGTCCGTGGCCAGCAATAACCCCAGCCCCACCCCCAGGCAAGCACCGTGCGCGGCAGCGAACGTGGGCGTGGGGAAGGCAGCCATCTTCTTCAGCAGCGGCTCGACGAGTCCGCCGAGGTAGGCCTGGGCGTCGTCGGTTTCGGGAGTGACGGCAGCAATGTCGCGGCCGGCGCAGAAGGCGCGGCCTTCACCGCGAAGAAGCAACGCCCGCACCTCGCCGCGTGAGGCGGCGGCAGCGGCGTCGTCGTACGCTTTATCCAGTTCGGCAAGCGCGTCCTCGTTGAGGGAGTTCAGCTTGTCCGGGTAGTTCAGGACAATTTCGGCAATGCCATTGGCAATGGAGAGCTCGATCATGGGGACTCCTTAGACGTCGAAGTCGACGGTAACTTCTTCGCTGGTGGGGTGGGACTGGCAGGTCAGGACGTAGCCCTTGTCCAGCTCGTCCTGTTCAAGCGCGTAGTTCTCATCCATGGTCACCGTACCGGTGATCAACTTGGCGCGGCAGGTGCCGCAGACGCCACCGGCACACGCGAAGGGAACGTCGGGCCGTACGCGCAAGGCCGCGTTGAGGATGGATTCGCGGGCGTGGGTGGGACTGGCGACGTCACCGGTCAGTCCGTCCAAGGTAAAGGTGATCTTGTACGTGTCCTGGGACTCGTCCTCCACAACCGGGCGGCCGGAGTTGCCTTCGGGACGGTCCGGACGGCCGGTAGTGAACAACTCAAAACGCACGTGCTCGGGCTCAACGCCGCGGGCAGCGAGAGTGTCGCGGCACAACTGGACCAGCTCGAACGGCCCGCACAGGAACCACTCGTCCACATCCTCGGAACGGATGGCACTGCTGAGCAGGGCCTGCAGCTTCTCCGAGTCAATGCGCCCGGTCATCAGCGGAGCGATGCGCTGCTCACGGGACAGTACGTGGTGCAGCGCCAGACGGGAGGGATACTTGTCCTTCAAGTCCGCCAGCTCTTCAAGGAACATGACGTCCATGGCCGCTTTGTTGGCGTACACCAGGTCAAACGTGGTCTCCGGGTTGGCCGCCAGCAATGTGCGTGCGATGGCGATGACCGGCGTGATGCCCGAGCCAGCAGCGATCGCCACGAAGTTGCCAGGCTCCCCCGCCAATTCCTCCGGGTGGTTCATGGAGTTCATGACGTTGTGCTGGACCGAGGCGCCGTCCTTGCCATGCCGGGAGATGAACGCACCCTGTGGACTCATGACGTCCAGGACATCGCCGGCTTTGAGTTCGGCGTTGGCCCAGGTGGAGAAAAGGCCGCCGAGGTCCTTTTTGATGGCCACGCGGATCTCGCTGCTGCCGTCCTCGAAGCTGCGCGGCTCTGCGCAAATCGAGTAGCTGCGGCGGACTTCGTGCGGCTCGCCCTGCTCATCCGGCAGTGTGGTGCGCAGTGCCACGTACTGCCCGGGAAGGTAGTCGTACTGACCTGCCAGCTCGGCGGGAACACCAAAGGTGACCTCAATGGCATCGTCCGTCAGGCGCCGGACTTCCGAGACGGTCAGGTTGTGGAAAGACGCACGACGGCGGCTGGCCGTCTGGGTTTCGGTGGTCATGGAATTCCTTAGAGGACTTTGAAGTAGTCGAACGGTTCCTTGCAGTCCTGGCAGACGAACAACGCCTTGCAGGACGTGGAACCAAAGCGGGTGAGTTCCTTGGTGTTCAACGACGAACACTGCGGGCATTTCACGGCCAGGCTCAAACGGACAGGACCGGAATGGCCACCCGCGGCAGCCATGCCACTGGGCGGGGCAATCCCGTACTCCTCCAGCTTGGCCTTGCCGGAATCGGTCATCCAGTCAGTGGTCCACGCCGGGGAGAGCACCAGGTTGATGTGCACGCTCGCGTAGCCCTCCTTTTCGAAGGCCGTCCGCAGGTCGTCACCGATGGCGTCCATCGCCGGGCAGCCCGAGTAGGTGGGCGTGATGGTGACCTCGACGGCGGTACGTGACGTGCCGCCGTCGTGCAGGCCATGCTCGGCGGCCGCCTCAGGCGGGTCAACAACGCGCACGCCGCGCAGGATCCCGAGGTCCTCAATGGTGAGGACCGGGATTTCCGGGTCGCAGACCGTGGACGCGATGTCCCAGGCCCGCTGCTCTGCGGTGTTCAGCTGCGTTGGTGACTGCGTATGCGACTGCGTAGCCATGCTGCTCACCAGCTCGCGCCGGGGTGCTCGCGGGCCAGGACCTGCATTTCGGCGAGGATGTAGCCCAGGAACTCGGAGTGCTTGCCACGGCGTCCGCCGCCGAGGGACTGCGGGACGCCCGGAATCTCCAGCTCGGCCTCGGCCATGACCTCACCTGTAAGGCGATCAAATTCAGCGCGGAGGCTGGAAGGCTGAACCGCAACGCCGGCCTCGGCAAGGCGGGTGGTGAGCTCGTCGTCCTCGAAAAGTTCGTCCACATACGGCCATACGAGCTTGAAGCCCTGGATGATGCGCTCCCGGGACTCCTCGGTGCCGCCGGCAAGTCGAAGCACCCACTGGGCACTGTGATCGCGGTGGTAATCCACTTCCTTGACGGCCTTCGCGGAGATGGCTGCAAGGGTCGCGTCCGAAGACCCGGTCAGTGCGGTGTAGAGCTGGTACTGGTAGTAGCTCACGATGAACTGCCGGGCGATGGTTACTGCGAAGTCGCCGTTGGGCTGCTCGAACAAGTGGGCAGAACGGAACTCGTGCTCGCGGCGGAAGTAGGCGAGGTCGTCCTCGGACTTGCCCCAGGCTGCGCCGGCATAGGTCAGGAACGAGCGCGCGTGTCCCAACTGGTCCAACGCGATGTTGCCCAGCGCAATGTCTTCCTCAAGCTCCGGAGCACGGGAAATCCAGTGGCCCAGGCGCTGGGCGAGGATCAGGCCGTCGTCGCCGATGCGCAGGGCAAACTCTGCAACATCCTCGCTGGGCTTGACCTGCCCGCGGCTGATCTCGAGCGCGATGTCCTCCGGACGCAGTGCGTTGCCCGGCGTAATGCGGGTGGCGCTGGCCGAGCCGTCGCCGGAAGCACCGGCGCCGTGGACGCCAACGGAAATGTCGCCGTGGCCTTCGATGGCGAAGTCGGTGTCTTTAGCAGTTTCTTGAGTGCTCACGTCTTTGATGCTCACAGGTGCTTCACGCCTTCGCTCTTGGTGTAGTACGTCGCGTGGCGGTAGTCCTTGCCCTGCGGCGACTCGAAGAAGGAGCCTTTGGAGTCGGGATCGCTGGAGGAAATCGCCTCGGCCGGGACAACCCAGATGGAGACACCCTCGTTGCGGCGGGTGTACAGATCACGGGCGTTCCGGAGGGCCATGGCCGCATCGGGCGCGTGCAAGGAACCTGCATGGACGTGGGACAGGCCCCGGCTGGAGCGGACGAAGACTTCCCACAGGGACCACGGAGACTCTTCATGGGCGCCACGCGGGGTGACGGCCGGGGCTGAGGCGGGTGTCGTCGTCGTGCTTTCAGCGTTGGTTGCCGCAACCTTGGGGGCCTCGCGGTTGATTTCGCTGGCGGCGCTGGCCGGTGCTTCCGGGTTGCCGTGAGGGCTCATGCTGCGTGTTCCTTCTGTGCTTGCTTGCGGGCGTAGGCCACTGCGGCTTCGCGAACCCAGGCACCGTTTTCGTGTGCCTCGCGGCGGCGCTCGATGCGCTGCGAGTTGCAGGGACCGCGGCCGGCCAGGACTTCCTTGAACTCGTTCCAGTCCAGGGGTCCGTGCTCCCACTTCTTGGTTTCTTCGTTGAAACGGATGTCCTCATCGGGCAGGGTCAGGCCGAGGACCCGGACCTGCTCCACCATCATGCCGACGAACCGGCTGCGCAGCTCGTCATTGGAAAAGCGCTTGATGTTCCAGGCCATGGACTGCTTGGAGTTCGGTGAATCATCATCCGGCGGGCCGAACATCATCAGCGACGGCGCGTACCAGCGGTTCACGGCATCCTGGGCCATCTGCTTCTGCGCAGGCGTGCCGTTGGAGAGCTCCAGCAGGATCTCGAAACCCTGGCGCTGGTGGAAGGACTCTTCCTTGCAGATGCGCACCATTGCGCGACCGTAAGGACCGTACGATGCACGGCACAGGGGCACCTGGTTGCAGATGGCCGCGCCGTCAACAAGCCAGCCGATGGCTCCCATGTCTGCCCAGGAAATCGTGGGGTAGTTGAAGATCGACGAGTACCGCGCCTTGCCGGCGATCAGGTCTTCCATCATCTGGTCCCGGGACTGGCCCAGGGTCTCGGCAGCCGAGTACAGGTACAGGCCGTGGCCGGCCTCGTCCTGGACCTTGGCCATGAGGATGGACTTGCGCTTCAGGCTCGGCGCCCTGGTGATCCAGTTTGCCTCCGGCTGCATGCCGATGATTTCAGAGTGCGCGTGCTGCGAGATCTGGCGCAGCAAAGTCTTGCGGTAAGCCGCCGGCATCCAATCGCGCGGTTCGATGCGCGAGTCCTCCGAAATGATGCGATCAAAGTACGCCTCTCCGGCTGCCTCCCGCTCCTGCTCTTCCGGGGACAGCTCAGCGGGCACTGACTGCAGATTCTGCGATGCCATGGTTGCTCCTAATAAATTACCGACCGTTCGTTCAGAATATGCGGAGCGGACGTTTTCAGTCAAGGTCCGGCGCCCTTTACCTCAACCTCACTCTCCGTTTACCACCGCGAAGAAGAGTGGACCGCATGACTGACCTCACCCGCCGCACCCTCGTCAAGACGTCCCTCGCCGGCCTGGCCCTGACCGGCCTTGCCACCAGCGCGGCCCCTGCATCCGCCGCTATCAGCGCCCCCTCGGCTGTGCCCCTGGTCCGCAAACGCCTGACGCTCCCCACCGGGCTGGCCACGGGGGACGTCACCACCGACTCCGCCGTGCTCTGGTCCCGCGCCTCCGGCCCTGGCCGGCTCACCGCCACCCTCCAGGCCGTGGATGAAGCCGGGGACATCCTGCGCGGACGCTACGGTTTCACCCGGACCATCCGCGGCCCGCTGGCTACCGAAGCCAGCGATTTCACGGCCAAAATCCACGCCACCGGTCTACCCTCCGGCACCAGGTTCGCGTTGGAGTTGAACTTCGAGGATGAAAACGGAGCCGGCGAGGCCGTCCGTGGCACGTTCACCACAGCGCCCGGATCCCCCCGGGGAAAGTACGACGGCGGCACTGAAGACGGGCGCGGAGGCGGCAGGTCGCCGTCGTCCGCGCAGTCCTTCGTCTGGACCGGCGACACCGCCGGCCAAGGCTGGGGCATCAACGAGGAACTGGGCGGAATGCGCGGCTACAAGGCCATGCACGACACCCGGCCCGACTTCTTCATCCATTCAGGCGACACCATCTACGCCGACGGACCGATCACCGCCACTGTCACTGAAAAGGACGGCCAGGTGTGGCGGAACATCGTCACCGAAGAAGTCAGCAAGGTGGCCGAGACACTCAAGGAATACCGCGGCCGCCACCGCTACAACTCCCTTGACGCCAATATGCGCGCCATGTTCGCCGACGTTCCTGTGATTGCGCAGTGGGACGACCACGAAACCACCAACAACTGGTACCCCGGCGAAATCCTGGACGACCCCCGCTACACCGAAAGAAACGTCAACGTCCTGGCCGCGCGCGGACGCCAGGCGTGGCAGGAGAACATGCCGATCGCCGACGCCGCGGCGCTCTGGCGCCCGGGAAAGTTCGACGCCGGACAGTACCAGCCCGCGCGCATCTACCGGAAGATTTCACGCGGCCCGCAGTTGGACATCTTCTGCCTGGACATGCGGACATTCAAATCACCCAACACCGACGGCAAGGAACCCTACGCCACCAACATCCTGGGCCAGGAGCAAGTGGACTGGTTGATCAAGGAAGTGCGGAAGTCCAAAGCAACGTGGAAAGTGATCGCCGCCGACCTCCCGCTGGGCATCATCGTCCCCGACGGCGCCGTGAACCAGGAAAGCCTGTCCAACCGCGATCCCGGCGCTCCCCTGGGCCGCGAATTGGAGATCGCTGGAGTGCTTTCGGCGTTCAAGAAGTTCGGCGTGAAGAACACAGTGTGGCTGACGGCAGACGTCCACTACTGCGCCGCCCACCACTACTCCCCCGAAAGGGCTTCCTTCACGGATTTCGACCCCTTCTGGGAATTCGTGGCCGGACCGATCAACGCCGGCTCCTTCGGGCCAAACGAGATGGATGGAACGTTCGGGCCTGAGGTCCTCTTTGCCAAGGCCGGGCGCTTCCCGGGCGAATCACCGCGCGATGGAGAGAACCAGTACTTCGGGCACGTGGACCTGGCCGCGGACGGCACGTTTACCGTGAGCCTCCGCAATGTCAAGGGTGCGGTGTTGTATTCAAAAGCACTTACTCCGCAGGCCTGAGCAGGGAATATTCCTTTGGGTGGGCCCCGGACGAATGCTGATTGTCCGGGGCCGGGACCGCATTAGGCTCAACCAATAGGGTAATTTGCCGGGAAGTGGGATCAGGGTCCAGCTGTGCCAATACATTCCAGCTGAAGCCCCGGGTTTGGCACTTGATAGAATCAACATTGCTGATGCCGACACCTAGGAACACATGACTCTCCCCACTGATACTGACAATTCCCCTGAGGTGTCCCCTTCCGGACATCGGAAAAGTGGCAAAAAGACCGCACGGAACGTCCTGATTGGATTCGCCGCCGCGGTACTGGTGATCGGCCTTGTTGCAGGTGCCTATGTATTCAACCTGGCACAGACCTTCAACTCCGGGACTACCAAGATCGATGTCGCATTCCCGGACGAGTCCACCCGCCCCCAAAAGACCGAACCCATCAACGGCACAGCTGCAATGAATATCCTCGTGATGGGCAGTGATACCCGGGGGTCCTCCGAAGTGGACGTGGAAACCGACGCTTCCACCGATCAACGGGCCGACACCCTGATGCTGGTGCACATCCCCGCTGACCGGAAGAACGTATATGCCGTGTCCCTGATGCGGGATCTCTGGGTGGATATCCCCGGGAAGGGCGAGTCCAAAATCAATGCCGCCCTTGCCTACGGCGGCGTCCCGCTGATGGTCCAGACGGTGGAATCCCTCTTCCAGCAACGCATAGACCATGTGGCCATGGTGGACTTCGAAGGCTTCAAGGGCCTGACGGACGCTCTGGGCGGCGTTGAAATCGATGTCAAAATTCCGTTCTCGCCCAACTCCGGCCCCATGAAGGGTCACGTGTACGCGGCAGGCAAACAGACCTTCAATGGCGACGAGGCCCTTGCCTTTGTCCGCGAACGTAAATCCTTCAGCGACGGGGACTACCAGCGGGTGCGCAACCAGCAGGCCTATCTCAAGGCGATCATCAGCAAGACCATCGCCCGGGAGACCCTGACCAATCCGGTCACCGTCAACAACATGGTTTCCTCAGTATCACCGTTTATCAGCGTAGATAAGAGCCTGGACGCTGCCGCAATTGGAAACCTCGCCCTGGGCATGAAGGATCTCCGGGCCTCCGATACCGTGATGTTCACCCTCCCTACGCTGGGAACGGGCACCTCAGCTGACGGACAGTCCATTGTGGTGGCGGACACCAACGCGATCTCCGAAATCGCAACTGCCCTGTCAAAGGACCAGTTGGGCCAGTATGTGACGGCTCACGGGCTCGAAAAGGGCAACTGAGGCCTCACGGTCCGGGGTGCTGCGGGGTTGCTCCAGGCGCTGTCGCTGCCCATCAGCCAAGTTTGCGCGCAAATTACTAAAGTTTGCGCGAAATGGATCGGCGAGACCCGGTAGCCCCGGATAAACGGTCCAAATTGCACGTCAGCCAATTTATCAGCAGCCTTGGATTGCGCAATTAGTAGGTCTTTCTGCGCATTATGGATCTTGGCAGCAGCCTTGCAGTCGAGATTCAGATGCGAATCGACCATTGCCAATTTGCCTAATTTGGGATGCCTCTGACGCCCCTTTACGATTACCTTTGAAACGTCAAGTCACACCATCAGGTGTTCCGGGCGTCTTTGGTTTCATTCGCTCCATTGGGGCGTTGGGGGTATGGCTATGGGGGCTGAATCGTGATTAAAACCGTTGTGCTGTGGAACGAGATATCGCGGTCAGCCGCAAGGCAGCCCGGCAATACAACCCTGCAATTCCAGGGCTAGCCCCATGACCACCTTTGTCTCCGCCACTCGCGAAGTCGCTTTTGCTCCAGGCTCTACGTGGCTGCGTGCCCAAAGCATCAAGATGAGATTCCTTGATCTCGCCTGCATTGTCATCGCGGTGGGTGGGGCCCACCTGCTCCGATTCGGCACTGCTGATGTCACCGTTGCCGGCGGAGACACGGAGTTGTCCTACACAACTCTTTCCGTCGTCCTGATCCTGACCTGGACGGCCGCGCTGGAGTTCGGCGGGACGAGGGACCCCAAGGTCCTTGGCACAGGCAGTGACGAATACAAACGCGTGGCCGTTTCATCCCTGTGGTTGTTTGGATGTTTAGCCGTGGTCTCCTACGTCTTTCAACTGCAAACAGCACGGGGATACGTCTCCGTGGCACTCCCCCTGGGCGTCATTCTCCTTCTAACGGTCCGCTTCGCTCAACGCCGGAGCCTGCACCGGAGCCGGCTCGAAGGACAGAATCTTCACAAGGTCCTCCTGATCGGTGCGCCGAACAACGTCAACCACCTTTCTGACAAGCTGAACCAGCACATCGTTTCCGGTTACAAGCCGGTGGCAGCCTTGCTCTCCGATTCAGTGTCGACTGCCGCCACCAATTTGCCCGTGCTTGGCTCCTCTCCGAGCGTGGAGATGGTCCTGAGCTCCATCGACCAGACCGGAGCGGACACAGTGGCGGTCTGCGGCGGAGCACACCTTGACCCCGCCTTCCTGCGGCAGCTGGGCTGGGCACTTTCCGCCCGCGATATCGGGATGATCGTGGCCCCGGCCCTCACGGATATCTCCGGCCCCCGAATTCACATGCAGCCCGTTGCGGGACTCCCACTGATCCACGTCACCACGCCAAAACTCAGTGGGATGAAGGCCTTCGCCAAGCGGGCCCTGGACGTATGCCTCTCGTCGATGTTGCTTCTGCTGCTGGCTGTACCCATGCTGGTGATCGCCATCCTGGTCAAACTGGACAGCCCGGGTTCTGCCTTCTTCTTCCAGGAACGGATCGGCAAAGGCGGCCAGTCCTTCAAAATGATCAAGTTCCGCTCCATGCGCAACAACGCAGAGACTTTGCTGGAGGCGTTCCAAGCCCAAAGCCAGGACAGTGTGATCTTCTTCAAGATGAAGGACGATCCCCGGGTCACCCGTTTGGGCGCGTGGATCCGTCGCTACTCCATCGATGAACTGCCGCAGCTCCTCAACGTTCTCAACGGCACCATGAGCCTGGTTGGTCCACGGCCGCAGGTGGCCCGCGAAGTGGAGATGTATGACTTTGCTTCCGTCAGGCGGCTTTTGGTCAAGCCGGGCATGACGGGGCTGTGGCAGGTCAGCGGACGCAACGACCTTTCACTTGAAGAGTCCATCCGCCTGGATCTTTACTACGTGGAGAACTGGTCCTTGGCCCAGGACATCGTCATCCTCTTCAGGACTGCCAAGGCAGTGGTCGGCAAAGACGGCGCCTACTGATCTTGCGGTTGAGCCGCAGGATCGGGGCTTGACCCGCAAGATGGGGCTTGACCCGCAAGATGGGGCTTGAGCAGCAGGATGGGGGCTTGAGCCGCAGCGTCAGCGCGGAACCGCAGCTGAGGTTGGCCCGTCCAACAGGGCCTGTGGCGCTACTTCTGCTGCTTTCGCAGGTTCTCCCGGCTCGGGGTCGTCAGCCGCCAGCAAGGCGAAGAAGGTCCAGATCGGCAGGAACGTCCATGACGACTGTGTGGACACCCCAAGGGCAGTGAACACAGCCAACATGCCCATCAAGGACGCATTCCTGAGGTTCCGCCACAGAAGGACCACGATCAGGAGTCCAAAGGCGATCAGAGCGACGTATCCCAGCTCAGCGGCTACGTGCGCGTAGGCGTTCTCCGCAATGGGACGCGTTTGGTCCGTCGAATAGATCCACGGCAGCTGACGGCCGCTGACGTATTGGTCAAAATATGCACCATAGCGCCCTGGGCCCACACCGAAAATTGGATTGTCCGCGCTCATGTCAAAAGAGATCTGGGACTTTACGCCACGCAGGTTCAGTGACGTTGTGGCGTACTGGTAGTCGGGTGCGAATTCCGTAAACCCTACCTTTGCCAACTGCCTGCCCAAGGTGGTCCGCAAGCTGTCCGAAAAAAGCAGTGCCAAAACCCCAACAAGTGCCGTTGCAACCAAAGGAATCACCACTTTGGAAAACTTGAGGATCACCATCAAGGCAATTCCAACGGCGAGGCCTGCATAGGCCGTGGTTGATTGGGAATACAAGATTGACAGTGCCGCCACCACCGCAGCCAGGTAGCTCTTGTTGTAAAGGGCCACCAGAATTGCAGCCCCGGCAAAAAAGCCCAGGTGCTGCCCCTCCAGGAATGGACCCGACCGAAGTGTCTCCACGGTGTCATCCACGCCCAAGGTCCGGAAGCCAAGGACCCCGATAAGCTGCGTATTTCCGGACAACGCTGAGGCCCACTGCAACAGCACTGCCAGTCCGCAGAGCCAGATCGATGCGACAACCGCCCGCACGGTCTTACGGCGATCCACGTGCCGGAGGACCGACCAGTAACACAAGGCCAGGAGCGCGTAGCCGCTGTAGAGCAGGAGGTCGGTTTCGTAGCCCCTGTCATAGCCCACCGATCTGAGGCCGCCACTGCCCGGGGTGAGGTTGACCAGCCCGGAGAAGACGGTGGCAATGGCGAGAACGGCCACGGCCACACTCGCGAGGTCCCGTTTTCTCCTGGCGGACCTCCGGCCCAGAACATACGTGGCTATGCCGAGGACTCCCAATATTTCACTGATCTTAAGGGGGAAGCCCACGGGGACGGTCAACGCGTACTGAAAGGGCATGAAGACAACGCTGAGCAGCATGAGGCGTTGGAACCAGGGGCCCGTGGCCAGCACCGCCCGCAGGGACTCGGGCCTGGTGCGGGACATCACCGCAGGCTTCCCCTCGGAGGCTCCCACCTCCTGGAGCACGCTCTTTCTGCTCAAGGCACCCACACCTTGGCTGGCCTGATTCCCCATACAAACGCCCCCGATTTTCGTCGGCCCCCATGGCCGATCATCTGCACTTCATTCCAGCAATTTCCACGCTCTTAGCCTTCGCCTACCAGCGGAAGAGCTTCGCGATCCGGCGGAACCGCGCGCCTATGAGACTTGGCGTAGAGCGTCCTGCCCGGTCGTCGGACGCTGCCAGGACCTCTGCTTGGGGCCACACTGCCCTCCGGATGAAAAGCAGGCGTTCTTCGCTTGGGAGGGACCTGAAAATCATCCAATAGGCCCGCCACCAGCCTTTGCTTTCGCGCCACTTCCAGTTCAAGGGAACCTCGTGGTCAACCCGAAACAATGCCGCCGGAAACGCGAGTCGAAGGGCTGACTCGAGGACGGCCGAAGCCTTCACGCTGTTGGCAAACTCCAGCGCTCCTTCGCCGGCGAGCCGCAGTTTCCCGGCATGCTCCTCAGCTCCAACCGCCGGTTTCCCGTGCCTGGCCTCCGGCCGTAGATCGTGGAGCGCGAAGATGACTGCGTGTGCAGGGAGATCGGGCGTCATCATGGGAACCCCTGCAAAGAGGGTGGTTTGTGAACGTTCCATCACCTTTGCGAAAACTGCCAGGTCCTCATCTGCGCACCCGGGGATGTGGCGATGTACGTCCAGTTCACAGCCCCACGTTCCGGGTTCAAGTGCCACTGAGTGGTTGAAGGAGAGACCGGACCACTGGTCCGTCCTTCCGTTCCAGCCCCACGCTTCGAGCGCTGAACAGAGAATCTGCAGGCGTGCGGGATCAGCCCAAACATCCACGTCACCGGAGTGCTCCCTCTCCCGCAAACCTTGGCGGTGAAGCAGGGGACCTTTGATGGAGACAACGTCAACGCCGTTCTCGCGCGCCACGCTGGCAACCAATGAGTAGACCATTTCGTGGACAGGCGAGGACATCCATGGCGGGCTGAGTTCACGTACTCGCGCTGGATGCCCAGGATCACTGGAAGCGATGCCGGCCTCGGCGAACTCACGGACCAAGTCCTGCTCACCGGCATCGAGGGCTGCATCAGGCACTGGGCCTTCCAGGAGTTTCCGCCAAAGGATGGCTGGTGTGCCGGCCAAGCCCATGGGTTCGGAAGGCACGACTGCCAAAAGCATCAGTTCGACGTCCGTCTGGTTTTCATGCCAGCCGCGAAGGTCCAGCGCGCCGTATGCGACAGCTACCCAGCTCGTCATTCGCCGCCCTCCCCTGGGACCCCTGTGAACGGCGTGGAACAGCTGAGATTCCCGCACGCATCTGCAATTTTCAGTCCTGATAAATCTACCGCAATTCCCGCGGGCAAATTAATCAGTGCGCTTACGGTAAACAATCCACACATAGTCGATTATGCCGCGTGATCGGTTATCCTTGATTTTGGTCAACACCAGACAGGCTCCGTTGTGACTACCTCCCTCTAATCAAAATTCGGGTGAGGCACTGCCACGAGCCGGGAGTGTACATCTGATGCGCCGATGAATGGGGGAGCGTGGCAATCGTGGAATACTGGCGTGGGTTTATTGCCGGCTCGGTAGAGAACAAATCAACACCGCGTTCACACGGGCAGGTGCAGGTTGCTGGCTGCTGATTCCAACAGGATTCTTCATGTGGTGGACCGCATCGAAGGCGGCGTGCCAAAAGCTGTGCGCACTTACATCGAAAACAGCCCTAAAGAGTTCACCCACCAGGTTTTGTCGCCTTTTCAACAAGGGCAACCTGCCCCTGTGTGGCAGGGACTGGACGTCGGCCATCATGATTTAGGCTCGGGACTCTTCACACGCATTGCCAGGGTTGGCTCCACCGTCAAACTGCTGAGGCCGCAGGTTGTCCACGCCCACTCAAGCTTCTCCGGGTTCTACACCCGTATCCGCCGCACAGCGGCCCCTGTGGTTTACGAACCTCACTGCTTCAAACACGACGATCCCCACACCTCAACGGTGAAGCGTGCACTCTATCGAGGTGTCGAGAAGCTCCTGGCCCGGAGGACTTGGAAATTCGGGACGTTGTCGTCCCACGAAGAGAATCTGGTCCGCGCCCTCCGCCCGGAAGCCACGTGCATTGCCATCCCGAACCTGCCTACCGTTGCCACCCGTTCCGAAGGGCTGGAACCACAGACCGGGCAGGGCGTACCGGTAATTTCCATGGTGGGAAGAATCGCCCGGCAAAAGGACCCGGCATTCTTCACTGATGTTGCCGCTGCCCTTCGAAGCCAGGTTCCCTCCATCCGCTTCCAGTGGATAGGTGACGGCGATCCCCAACTCCGAAGACACCTCGAGCAGGCAGGGATAGAGGTGACGGGCTGGATCGACAATCCGGGAGTGGCTAAGTTCCTGGCGTCCAGCACTGTCTACGTCCATACCGCCGCCTATGAGGGCTTCCCCCTGAGTGTTCTCGACGCAGCGGCCCAGGGCGTTCCCATTGCAGCGCGCAGGATCAACGCCTTGGACGGTTCGGGCCTCATGCAAGCGGAGGACGCGGACGGCGTGGCCGGCCTTGTTATTGCCATCCTGGACCACCCCGAAACAAAAGAGCTGGCGCTGGCGGCAAACCGCAGCTTGCTGGCCCGCATGAATCGTTCAACCCTGCACACTGCGCTTCGTGACCTCTATGACCTGAAAGGGCCTGATCGTTGAACCGACTCAAGCAAGTGTCGTTCCCCTCCCGGATTCTCTCCCGCCACGTAGGCGGGAACACCACCTATGCACGGGAAATCGCCAAAGGGCTTGAGCTCAGGGGCGTCGAGATCAGCCAACTCAGGTCCTCCAAGCGTGCGGCGCTGACTGCCCTCATGGAGACCTGGCAGGGTCTCACGGTGCCCGCAAAGCCAGGCTTGGTGCTGCACTACAGTGCTGACACCGGCCCTTTGCTGCCTACCCGCGCCCCCTCGGTGGTGACCGTCCACGGCGTCGCCAGCCGCTGGATCACGACGGCCAGGTCAGCGCAGCAGGAAAGAATCTGGCGAACCCGGGTACAACGGGCCATCCGCTCAACCGATGCAGTCATCACTGTCTCCCAGTCCAGCGCAGACGATGTCGCCCAGGTGTTCGGGATGGATCCGGCACTCATCACGACGATTCCCCACGGCATCGATACGGATTACTTTGCCCGGCCTCGGGCCCTCGGGGAACGGCTTCAACATCTTCGGTCCACCCCCTATGTCCTGTACCTCGGAAACATCGAACCCCGGAAAAACCTGATCGAACTTGTCCGGGCGTTCGCACTCCCCGGACTGAAGGACCTGGGGGTGAAGCTGGTGATCGCGGGAAAGCCTGCGTGGAACGCCACTGAAACCATGGCGGCAATCGAGTCTGCCGGAATCGAATATCTGGGTTTTGTCGATGATGACGAGCGGGTAGCCCTCATGCAGCATGCCGCACTCTTTGCGTTCCCCAGCCTCTATGAGGGTTTCGGTTTCCCCGTTCTCGAAGCTTTGGCCTCCGGAACCCCGGTCATCTGTTCGGACCGGGGGTCCCTGCAGGAAGTTGCTGGTCCGTCGCTCTTGTTCGAGGACACCGATGCTGAATCAATCGCCCGTGGCATTGAAGGGGCCCTCGGCAGTTCCGCAGCAACAGAGCAGGTCCGGGAGGCCGGCCTGGCCTGGGCGCGGCGATTCAGTTGGGATGCCAGCGTTGAGGCGCATACCGCGGTTTACGAGAAGGTGTTGCAGCGATGAAGGTCCTGATTCTCCACGGCTACAGCGCCGACAACATTGGCGACGGCATGCTGGTCACCGAGGCAATCGAACTCATCAACGCGACGTTCCCCGCCGAGCCCATCGACCTCACACTGTGTGCCTCGGATCCCGACAGTTTTGATCTCCCGGGTGTATCGCTGCGCCGAAGCAAGCCGAGCCTCCGGGGCTATGACCGCGACTATTTGGCCACCCTGGCAAGCCTTGGCAGCTTCGACCTCATTGTGGGCGTTGGCGGTGGATACCTCCGCGGCGGTAACTGCATAGAGCTTGCCAAAGCACTGTTGGTCCATGGTGTGCAGCTGCGGGCGGCGAGCCGCCACGGGGCGAAAGTCGTTTATCTTCCGCAGAGCATCGGTCCCCTGCGACTGGCCAGCGCCCCTTGGTTCCGGCGGCATCTTGGTCGCCTCAGCCGCGTCTGGGCACGCGATGACCGCACCGTCCAGGAGCTCGGGCTGCCGACCGTCGTCGGGCGTGTGCCCGATATGGCAGTCCTGCGCGTTCCGGCGCGGACCACACATTCAGTGGAACCTACTCCCGTGTATTCAGTCCGGAACCTCCGCGGCGGCCTTCCTGCGCCGATCATTGAGCTGGCGGGCTTGCTCGGATCGTTCGACGGATACGTGCAAAGCCAAACCGGCGGAAACCAGGACCTCTCCCCCATGCAGAGCCTCAAGCCGCGGCGGATCCTCAGCCGCGGGGACTTGCTGGAGGGCACATCCGCCAAGCGGGTAGTAGTAGCCGTGCGGTTGCATGCTGCCCTCATGGCCTTGCAAGCGGGCCATTACGTTGTTCATCTGTCCTATGAGCGAAAAGGTTTTGCGGCGTTCGAGGATCTGGGGCTCAAAGACTTCGTCCACAACGCCTTCGCCTTTGATCCGGAAACTGTGCACACCCAGGTTGAACGCCTGTTGACCGATGAGGCTGCCCGCACGGAATACGACGCAGCAGTCAACCGTGCCGCCGCCAACACGGGCGAGGCCTACACGGCCCTGGGTGAGAGCCTTCACAATGCCGTCCAAGGCATCAAAGCATGACCACTGCTACGGCCACCCGGAGCAGCGTGCTCCAATCGTTGGTCATGGTCGCGTCAGGAGCTGTCACAGCGATCGTTCCTGCAGCATTCCAAGCAGTTGCAGCCAGGCTGTTCGCCCTTGAAGGACAGGCACATATAGCCCTGATCCTGAGCATCGGTTCCTTTTGCGCCGGTGTCATTGCTGCAGGCCTCCTGGAACCACGGATGGCCGATTCGCAATTGGCCGAGAAGACCTACATCCCGGCGTGGGCCACGGTCCTGGGCGTCGCGGGAACGCTGGCGATGATCATTTTCCCAAGCTCCATTGCAGCCTTGGCCTTTGGTTTGCCGTGCGCCATGGTGGCCCTGCAGATAGGCCGGATGCATGCTGCCTACACGGCCGGGTGGAAGATGGAGGCCCTGACTGCCACCGCGCTGGTCCTTGGCGCCGGAACCGCCTTGATCCTTGCACAACACGATTCACAGTGGGCCGTCGCGGTCCTGGGCTCATCCATGGCAGCGGCGATCGCAATCCGAGCCCTGAAAACCCCGTATAAAGCATTGGGCCGGCCACGGTTTGCGCCAACGGCCTGGATCACCCTTGAGACCGCTATGGTGGCCCTGGTTCCGTTGGGGATCGTAGCAACCGTGTACCTCCTTCAGCGGGATGAGGAAGCTGTTGCCCTCAAGGCCACCATCACTGTCCTCGGCGCGCTACAACCCATCCTGGGGTACATGCGAACGCGGCTGCTCGGAGCGGAATCCAAGAGTCTCGCCTTGGGCATGTCCGCCCTCAGCATCGTGGCCATTGCGCTCATTCTGGTCCTGGAAGTCCTTGGTGTCTTCCAGGCATTGTTCGGCTCCGCGTGGAATGTGGTGACACTCGGCGCCCTATCACTGGCCTGCCTCTGGAAACTGGTCAGCATCCCGGGGACGCTGCCCTTCACGTACCTGCGGCGGGCCGGGATGGTGGGCCAGGTCTTCTGGATTCGGATCGTGTCTTCGTTGTTGTATCTCGCGGTCAGCGTGGCTTTGATTCTCTGGAGCGACTCCCTGGCGGTGCTTTTCCTGGGGCTTACCGTCGTGGAGTCCGTAACGGGCCTGTTGCTGTACGCGCGGTACCGCTCGGTCTCAAGGGCAACCCGGGCCGCCTGACGCCTGGCCTTACTCCGGTGGTCCCCACGTGTCGAAGGGAAAGACCCGCCAGTCCACCCGCCCCGTGATTTCCCCCCGATGGACAGTCCTGACGCAGTCGGCAGCAGCTGCCGGATTCCTGCAGGCTGCAACGGAGTCTTCCGAGTTGGACCGGTGGTCGCCCAACACCAGGTATTGGTCCTCGCCGAGGAGCAGCGGCTCAAAGCAGCGGGGCGACTTTACCGCCGTCGAGCAGTCAAGTGAGCCCGGGTGCAACGGAAAATCCTGATAAACATACGGTTCTCCGACAACGTCACCATTGACCATGACCGAGCCGGCGGCGTCGCAGCATTCAACCGTGTCACCAGGCACCCCGATGATCCGTTTGACCAAATACTCCGTGTTGCCCGGGCCGATGCCGGTCAGTTCACCGAACCAGCCCACACTGCTGCGCAGGAACCTGCGGTCAGGTGCCGGCCCCCAGCTTGGCGGCTTGCTGAAGACAACCACGTCCCCGCGTTCGGGGGCTGCAGCGAGGTAGGCCGTCCGGTTCACCAACACGCGGTCGCCCACGTTGAGGGTTTGCTCCATGGAGCCTGTGGGCACATGGTAGATCTTCACCAGGAAGCCTTGGACCAGTGCCACCAGGATCAACGCCAGCAGTGCGTGGCTCCACGGTGAACGGAGCAATCGACGACGCCGGCGGGCAGCTTGCGTAGTAACGGGCGCCATTGTTACGTGGCCGGGATGCGTACGAGCAGCCCCGCATCGGCAAGAGTCGAGAGAACCTGCACTACCGCTTGGTGGAGGTTCTGTTCAGGGGGAGCGCCGAATTCGAACTCCACCTCTTGGGCAAGCGAATCAAAATCGCGGCCCTCGCACAGTGACCTCCAGACCAGCGGTCCCACTCCATCCAGGACATGGACAACCCGGTTTGAATCCAGGACAGCTGTGAGGCCACCGGATTCCACCGCATCCAGTACCGGAGCAGGAAAATATGACTCCGCCGCCAGCGGACTCTGCACTCCGGTGGATTCCATGGTGGGCAGGACTGCCTCCCAGGCCTCCGGCTCCTCCCGTGCCAACAGCTCAGGGACGAGGGCCAGGACCTCAGGTGCCTCACCGTAAATGACTTGCCGAATGGCGCCGCAGCGGTCTACATGGGTAGCAATGGTCTGGAGTGGCTTGTCCATGTCGGCCAGATAGCTGATCTCCGGGACGATCGCTACCAAGGCCTCGCACAGTCCCAAGGTGCCGATCCCGGGCTCCCCGGTGAAATCATCCAGCCGGGACACCAGCACCAACCCGGCCAAATGAAGGGGCGCAGCCGGCAGCCCGCCAAGACCCAGGGCAGAAGGGGCCAGCTGCTCCTTGTACACCTCGGCAGGCCGGATAACGGACAAGGGTTTCCGGTAAGGGTGCACCGTGCCGTCGGCCGCGATGCCAACAGTCTCATCAGTGACGTAGCCATATTCCGCAGCGAGGTGCCGCGCCAAGGTGGTCTTGCCCCTTCCGGACGGACCGATAAACGCCAGCACCTGGCCGGACGGGTGGGCAATTCCTGCCGCATGCAGCATCAGCAGGCGGCCCCGTTGAGCCTCGATAGCTGCCAAAGTTGTGTGTGTGGACAGTTCCGCAACAGATTCCGGGAGTCCGTCGTCGTCCGGGAAAGGCCAGAGCAATTCTGGGACGTTGTCCTCAACGCCGCGGGCATCCCTGTTTTCGGCAACAGCATCAGACCAGGGCTTGTGGAGTTTCCCAAGCCGGTCCGCATCGACCTGTTGTCCCGAAAAATCGAATCGAATCCTGACTAAACCGCCCAATGCATCGATCAGGATGTCATCGCTCTGCATTTCCCCCACCTATGATCAGCAGGCCAAACAACCGAAAAGTGTTTTCTGTCGACGGCCTTCAAACACCCTAATCCGCATTACTGAAACGCACGAAAACGCGTCAGCCAAATGACTGACGCGCTTTCGCGGTAATTCGAAAAAAGACCTAGAGCAGACCGGCACCAACAGGAACGGAGATGCTGCTCGTAGCGGTCAAGGTACGGCCGCCAATAACCACGGTTACCGTGACAGGGAACGTTGCCAAAGCACTGATGGCAAGTCCAGTGCTGGTACCTGCGAGTCCAAAGACGATGGGAAGGTTCAACGTGCCATTGCTGGCGACCGTGACGGGCACGTTATTGGTCCAGGTAGTGGCCGGGAAGCCGAACTGTCCAACAATCGGAGCGGACTGGTACACGGCAGTGCGCTGCCCGGCAGTGGTAGGCGTTCCGTTGAAGGAGTAGACACCAAAGCCGCGTGCCCGTCCAACCGAGATGTTGATGCCGCCCGGCCGGGCAACCGATACCGTCACGGCAGCGGTTTCCGTTACAGCGCCCGGGCCGTTCGTGAGAGTGAGCGTGGTAGGAACGGTAATGAGTGCCTGGGCCGTCAGCACACCGGTGGTATCGAGGAGGTTGAGGGAAAGAAGGTCTGTAGTGGAGGCCGTGAAGGCAAGGTCCAAAGTGTTCACCGACGCTACAGCGGCCGGGGCAGCCACAGCTGCAGCAATAACGGGCACGGACCAGGCAGCGCCCTTGACCACTGCGCGGCGGGAATGCGGCTTGTAACCAGTAACTTCGTCGCTCATTGCACTTCTTTCAACTCGGAATGAAAACCATCGGTTGGAATCCAGCACATGCCGAGTTCCCCCATCAGGAATAGACATTACCTATGCATTTTTGACCGAAAGCAACAGATTCACCCCTTGCGGGAACTTTGTCGCTGAACGGTTCAAGGTCTGCGCGAAACGTCCTCTGCCGTTACCGGCAGGTGGCGCTTAGGACGCTGCAGCCTCGCTCCCCCGGCGTTCCCTGAGGTCCCGCGGCCCGCAGCCATACAGCTCATCCAACGCCCTGCGCAGGGCAGCCGTTGTCCCGAAGCCGGTCTGCTCGGCGATTTGCTGGACGCTCAGGACGTCATAGCGGGCGTCCGTCAGCAGGGTCCGCGCCAGCCTGCCGCGCTGCCTGCGGATCTCGGCAGCAATGGAATTTCCCACTTCCGCGAACGCGGCCTGCACCCGTCGCAACGACGACTGGACTGCCTTGGCCACTGCCTCGGGATTCAGCTCCCGGTCAGCACAGCGCTGGGCGATGACCGCCATAGCCTGGTCGCGGAGCACCGAAGTCAGTGATGTGGAATTCCAGGAAACCCCGCAATGATCGAGCAGGAGGCTGCCCGTGAGCTCCAGAAGGATCTGCTCCGTGGCATAGAGCTCAATGGCTGAACCGTGCCGGGCGGGTTGGTTTAGAATGGCCCCGATAAAGGCCTCAGCAGCATCATCGAGCCGTGAGCGGACGGGGGTGATGGTGACGCTGTCCAGCGCGTGCGGGACGAAGGTCTCCGCCGCACTTCTCTGGATTCTGATTCGTTTGGCGTCCGCTTCGCCGATGAACGGAGACGGCAATCCCCTGCCGGCGGGGACCACAACAACCGACTGGCTGGCCGGAAGCTGCACCCCTGAAAGGGGGTCCCGAATGAGTCCGGACGCTACGAAATAAATGTCCACAGTGTCGTCTAAACCGACATCGAGGGCGTTGAAATCCCCGGAAAGCGAACTGATAGTCAACTCGCCGAACACGCATTCTGCATGCCGCTGAAGACCCTGTTGATCCTGCGCGAAGTACACCGCTCCCATTTGGAGAAAGTCAGTATCCTGCATTTTTCATAAACCCCCCATCCCACCGTAAGGTGGGTATCCCCTTTAGGTCAGCACGTTACGATACTTACAACGCAGTGCAAGAACTGCGTTCTTTTTGTGTCGACGTGTCGGCGCCACACTGCATCAGGGGGACAATTTCATGGAGCTCACGGACTATTGGAAGGTCCTGCGGGCGCACTGGATTTCAGTGATTGCCATTACCGTGTTGGGTGGAATAGTCGCTTTCGGCTGGACTTTGACTCAAACCAAGGTCTTCAGCGCCGATGCCAGCGGCATCATTTCAGTGGGCGTCAATAAGGATCTGGGAACGGCCATGGCCGGTGAGAGCTACTCCAAATCCCGGGCAAAGTCCTACCTTGACGTCGCCAAATCACGGTCCGTGGCAGAAACCGTTATCCAGGACCTCAAGCTCCAAGGAACGTCCCCTGAGCAGCTGATCAGCCGGATCTCCGCCCAGAATCCGCAGGACACCGCCACCCTGAAGTTCTCCGCGCAAGCCAGCAGCCCGGAAGGTGCACGCGACCTCGCAGAGGCGTGGGTCAGGGGCGTCGCAAAGCAGGTTGCCGAGCTTGAAAAGGGCAGCAACAGCAGCGAAACCTCCATTGTCAGCTTCCGCTCGCTGGATGCTGCACAGCTTCCCACCACCCCGACCTCCCCCAACACCAGGCTCGCGTTGATGATTGGCGTAGTTGCCGGCTTGCTGCTGGCAATCGGGTACGCACTGCTGAGGAACATCTTTGACCGCCGGGTCCGTTCCGCGGTCCAGCTGGAAGCCGAAACCGGCGTCGCCGTTATTGGAACCGTCCCGTTCCACAACAACTTCGACGGCGTCAACCGCCTCGTGATGTCCCGCGGTGGTAACGATCTTGAGAACAAAAACCACCAGGACTACGCCGTAGCCGAAGCCATCCGCGAGCTCCGGACCAACCTCCAGTTCATGGACGTTGACGAGCCGCCCCGCATCATCGTTGTTACTTCCGCGCTCCCGGGTGAAGGAAAAACCACGGTGGTGGCCAACCTGGCCCAAACCATCGCAGCCTCCGGCCAGCGCGTGGTTGTGGTGGACGGTGACCTCCGACGCCCCACCGTTGCCAAGACCTTTGGACTGTTGACCAACGTAGGCCTCACCGATGTCCTCATCGGCAGGGCCACGCTCAACGACGTCCTGCAGCCATGGGGCGAAAGTGGCGATCTCTTTGTGCTCGGTGCCGGCTCAGTACCCCCGAACCCCAGCGAACTTCTGGGTTCCAACGTCATGCGGACGTTGCTGGAAGACATCGCCAAACACGCGATCGTCCTGGTGGACGCCCCGCCGCTGTTGCCGGTGACGGACGCAGCAATCCTTACTGCCCGCACGGACGGAGCCCTGGTGGTCAGCCGCGCAGGCAAAACCACCTACGACCAACTCAAGCGTGCACTGCAGAACCTCGAACGCGTCAAGGGCAGGCCCCTGGGTCTGATCATCAACGGCGTTTCGCGCAAATCCTCCAAGGGCGAGGACTACGGGTACCAGTACTACACGTACTACAACCGCAAGGACACCGGCGAGGAAGCTGCAAAGGCCAATCACGTTCCCGCAGCTGAGTCCACTCCGGTGGCTGCCACGGAGCAGGTCCAGCTCACCGACCAGCGTCGTGGCCGCCGTCGCGAAAGTACCAACGCCCTGTGAGCGTCACCGGCCAAGGTGCCCAGCCGCCGTCGTCCATTCTGACCGTCTGCACCGGCAACATTTGCCGGTCACCGCTGGCCGGGCAACTGATCCGTACGCGGCTCCAGGACCTCGGACTGACCACCTTCGAGGTAGTCAGCGCTGGCCTGCATGCGGCCGTTGGGGCACCCATGGAGCCCCTTCCCGCCGCCCTGTCCAGGGAGTACGGCGGCAACCCGGAGGGATCTTTGGGCCGGCAGATCTCTGCCGAAATGGTTGACGCCGCCGCCTTGGTGCTGACCATGACCCGCAAGCAGCGGGACGAGCTGGTGAAGAAATATCCCGGCGCCGCGCAGCGCGCGTTCACCATGGCCGAGTTCGCCCGCTCGGCAGCGAACCTCCCGTCCGGCGAAGGCACGGCAGCGCCTGCCGCCGCCAGCTGGGCGTCAGTGACCGGCGCAGCGACAAACACACCCCTGGCCGGCTTAGTCAGCCGTGCTGCAGCGGTCCGGTCAACGGCCGGCTTGCGGGACGAGGACGACATTCCCGATCCCATCAACGCCACCGAAGCTGTGCACCGCGACGTCGCCCGACGCATCGCCGGCCACAGCAACGAGGTCGCGGAAATCCTGCGCAAACACCTCTAGGCGGCAAGTCTTTTCATCAACCAGAGGCCCACCAGGGCCCCCGCGGTGTTCGCCACGACATCCGAGATCGCCGTCACCCGGCCCGGAATTACCAGCTGCATCGTTTCGATCAACGCCGATGACCCGACGGCGAGCAGCCCCGTCGTCCACCAGGTCCACAGCCCGGGCCCAAGAAGACGCACAAACGCTCCGAACGGCATGAACAGGACAATGTTGGCAGCAAACTCGACGCCCACTGCAGCGGTTTCGAGTGGCAGGCCCAGCAGCGAAAGCCAGCCGGCGATGACCCCCACGAACCCCGTCACGGTGCTGGCTTCACGCGCCGGGAGGAAAACCACCAAGGCCAATGCCACCAGATACACGCCGAACAAGGCCTGGATCCACCGATGGGCGACCTTCGGGTAAACCACCACCAACCTCCTCCGGATCGCTCGTGCCTGCAGCCCTCAACTATAGGTCCTGCCCCTGCCCCCAGGGTTTTCCTGCGGCCTGTCCTGCTCTCCGCGGGCGTTTTCGGCGTATGCTCTCCTCAGCGCAGGCAAGACGCGTTGTTCGCTTTTGGTGGGGCCACTTTCTAAGGCAGGGGTTCAGTGGCAGGAGTGAAGCACGGGGTTCTTCCGATGCGCTCGACGACACGGCACGGATGGCTACTTTTCCTGGTGCCCGTAACGCTGTGCCTGGTGTTGCTGGCCGTCGGATTGGCAAGCGGATCAGGAACGACGACGGCGCAACTCGCCGGTGACCTGGCGATCCTTCTCGCTGCACTCACCGCGCTGACCACCCACACGCTCGCGGCCCGTCGCCGGAAGGACAACTCCGCTGGCCGCTGGTTCATCGTGGCCGGACTGGCCGCCTGGAGCGCCGGGCAAAGCGTGTGGACCATCAACGGCATCGCCCTGGACCACCAGTATCCCTTCCCGTCGTTCGCGGATATCGGCTTTGTTTGGTACGCCCTGCCCACGTCCATTGGCCTTGTGCTCCTCTTGAGGGGCCAGGGGCTGCGCTTGCCCCTTCGCCGCACCATCCTGGATGCCGGGGTAGTGGCCAGCTCCACCTTCTTCATCGCCTGGAGTTCCGTTCTGGGGCCATTGGCGTCAGCCACGGACCAGGATGCCTTCTCCCGAATAACCCAGATGGCGTACCCCATCGCGGACGTCCTCATGGTCTCCGTGGTCATCGTCCTGACCATGCGGGCGGCCCGCGGACGCCGGCTGCCGTGGCTGAGCATGGCCCTCGGTTTCTGGATCCTGGCCATCACCGACCTGACATATATGAGCCTCACCCTCCAGGGCATCACCGGGGTTACAGGTTCCCCCTTGGCCTTGGGCTGGGTGCTGGCCTTCCTGCTGGTAGGGCTCAGCCCACTGCTCCCCGAAGCGGACAGCACGCGGAAGGACGGGCGGGCCTACGCCGCGGCCCTGGAGCTTCTCCCCTACGTGCCTGTCTTCAGTGCGGTGTTCTTCTCCCGCACGCGTCCCATTGGCGAGGACCCCGTCCTGCTGGTCACCGGGCTGGTGGTGGTGGTCTTCGTGATCGTGCGGCAGGTGCTGATCGTCGTCGAAAATGTGACGCTGACCCGCGATCTCGAATCGAAAGTGGCAGAACGTACTGCCCAGTTGGAAGGACTCGGGGCGATCGTCAACTCCTCCGGCGACGCCATCATTGGCGAAACACCGGACGGCGTCATCACCAGTTGGAACCCCGGAGCCGAACGCATCTACGGATATCCGGCCGAGGAAGCCATCGGCAGGAAGGGCGACTTCTTTGTCCCCGCGCACCTGCTGGACAAGGAACGCCAGGCCTTGGAATCCACCGCCCGGAGCGGTGAGGTGCAGAACTACGAAACCGAGCGGCAACGCGGTGACGGCGCCACCATCCCCGTCTCAGTGACCCTGTCCCCCGTCCGCAGCGAGAACGGAATCCGCGGCGTCGCCACCATCTCCCGCGACATTACCGAACGCCGGGCCGCCGAAGCCGAACTGCTGGCGGCCCGTGAAGCAGCCTTGGAAGCGAGCAGGCTCAAGTCCGAGTTCCTGGCCACCATGAGCCACGAGATCCGGACTCCCCTGAACGCAGTCATCGGGCTGACCTCCCTCATGATGGACACGCCCCTCAGCGAGGGACAGAGGCAGTACGCCCAAGGCGTCAAGGGCGCCGGCGAAGTCCTGCTAACGCTGATCAACGACATCCTGGACTTCTCCAAACTGGAGGCCGGGAAAGTGGATCTGGACGTCAACGCCTTCGATCCCCGGGCCCTGGTGGACGAGGTGGCCGGGTTGGTTGCAGAGGCAGCCCAGGGAAAGAACCTGGAACTCATCTCCTACTGCCACCCTGATGTCCCGGAACGCCTGATGGGCGATGCCGGCCGTATCCGGCAGATCCTCCTGAATCTGTCCTCCAACGCCGTCAAATTCACCCCCGCCGGCGAAGTGGAAATCCAGATTTCCGTCATCAACCGCGATTCGGACAACGCTTCGCTGCGATTCGAAGTCCGGGACACGGGCATTGGAATCAGCGCCGCGGACCATCACCGGCTCTTCGAATCCTTCGCCCAGGCAGATGCCTCCACCACCCGCCGCTACGGAGGCACCGGGCTGGGCCTGGCGATCTCCCGGCGCCTCACGGAGGTCATGGGTGGCAGGATCGGCCTGGAAAGCGAACCGGGCTCGGGCAGCAAATTCTGGTTTGTCCTTGAACTTCCCATCGGCCCGGCGCCAACGGACACAGGAACCTTGCCCGCCACCCTGGCCGGCCGCAGGGTCCTGGTGGTGGACGACAACGCCACCAACCGTTTGGTGCTGGAAAAGCAGCTCGCCAGTTGGGGCATGGAGCCGGTAGCCGTCGCCGATGCCGCCTCCGCCATGGACGAGTACCGCACAGCCGTGTTAACACACCACCCTTATGACATTGCCGTGGTGGACATGTGCATGCCCGACACCGACGGCTTGGAACTGGCACGCCAAATCAAGGACGAAAACGACGGCGCCGGGTCGCCGGGAATCATCCTGCTGACCTCCACCATGCAAGTGGAAAGGGGCGACCTCCTCAGCGCCGGGATCCGCGAATACCTCACCAAACCCGTGCGAAGCTCAGAGTTCTACAACCGGCTCCTGCGCCTGATGGCCACCCGGATTCCGGGTTCCCCTGCACAGCCGATGCAAGTGGAGGCAGTTACATTGGCTGAGCCGGTCCCGCGCCTGGGCAAACTCCTGGTGGCAGAGGACAACGAGGTCAACCAGTTGGTGGCCCGGGGCATGGCGAACAGGCTGGGCTACGACGTTGAAATTGTGGACGACGGCGCCAAAGCAGTGACCGCAGCCCTCTCCGGAAAGTACGCAGCCGTGCTCATGGACTGCCACATGCCGGTCATGGACGGATTTGATGCCACCCGGGCCATCCGGGCCAGGAACGGTCACGCGGCCCGGATTCCCATCATCGCCATGACCGCTGGAGCCTTGAACGAGGACCGCGAGCGCTGCTTCGCCGCGGGCATGGACGACTACATCAGCAAGCCCGTGGACCTCGCCAAGCTCGCTGGTGTGCTGACGCGCTGGGTTCCGGAACAAGAGCAAACGTCGACGGCGGTGGGCGGCTTTGCGCCCGGAGCTGCGGTGGGCGTCGCGCAGGTGCCGGCGGCAGGCGTCGCGCCCGGAGCTGCGGTGGGCGTCGCGCAGGTGCCGGCGGCAGCGTCGACGTCGAACGTTGGTGTTGACGGCGTTGGTGTTGACGGCGTTGGTGTTGACGGCGTTGGTGTTGAAGGTGACGTCCTTGCTGGGGCCGCTGTTCTCGATGCTGTGGTTCTTGACGCCGACAGGTTGCAGATACTCCGCGAACTTGGGCCCGCCGACGGTCTGGGCCTCCTGCCAGACGCAATCCGGGCCTTTCGGCAAGACTCCCAAACCACCCTGGCAGCACTGGGTACCGCACTGGGCGCAGGGCAAGCGTCCGCCGTCGAAGCGGCCGCTCACAAACTCGCCGGCGCGGCCTCCAACATTGGAGCAGCAGGTGCCGCAGCACTCTGCAAGGATCTGGAGCGGTTGGGTCGCCAGGCAGGGCCGGACCTGGCTCCGCTCGGGATGCCCGTCCTCACAAAGTTGCAGGCAGAACTTGAGCGGGTGGACGTTGCCCTCGAACGCACTCTCCAAGGAGCTTCATGAAAGTCCTGATCGCCGACGACGACCAGATCTCCCGGATGATCACCAAGGCCGCCGTTGAGCAGTCCGGCCATGAGTGCATCGTGGCGGTGGACGGCGACGCGGCTTGGCAGCTGTACCAGCAACACGGCCCCGAAGCCGTGGTAACTGATCTGATGATGCCGGGCCTGAACGGGCTGGATCTCTGCCGCGCCATCCGCGCATCCGAGGAAGACAGCTACACGTACATCATCCTGGTGACCTCGCACGGCTCCCGGCAGGACGTGCTGGCAGGCATGGAAGCCGGGGCAGACGATTACGTCACCAAGCCCTTGGACCCGTTCAGCCTGCACATCAGGCTCTTGGCGGCCCGGAGAATCACCTCGTTGCACGCAGACCTTGCCCGTTACCGTTCGGCACTGACCGAGCAGGCGCGGACGGACCCTCTGACCAAGCTGCATAACCGTCTGAAACTCACCGAGGACCTTGTCTTACTTCACAGCCGCGAAAACCACGATTACTGCCTGGCCATGGTGGACGTGGACAACTTCAAGAGCTTCAACGACATCTACGGGCACCAGGCCGGGGACGCCGCGCTGGTGGCCATCGCCACAACCCTTGCCCGCGAAGTCCGGAAGGCCGACGCCGTCTATCGCTTTGGCGGCGAGGAGTTCCTCCTGGTCCTCCACGACCAGTCCCCGGCAACCGCCGCGGCCGTCATGGAGCGGGTCCGGACTGCAGTCCATGGCCTGAGGATCGAGCATTCCGGGGATCCTGACGGTGTCCTGACCATCAGCGCCGGGGTCTCGGCCTTCACGGACGGGCACCGGGCGGGCAGCGAGCAACTCCTGCGTGAAGCCGATCTTGCCCTCTACGCGGCGAAGGCCTCCGGCCGAAACCGGGTGACTCTGGCCGATGCCCTCGCGGAATGAACGGACAGGGATGGTAGCTGGGTGACGATGGCCTTATGGCGTGGTCCTCGTCAATAGTCAGCATGTTCCTGTCTGTATGGTGTTGTTCTGGTTGATGTTGCCGGTTCCGGGTGCGATGTAAATATTCCCGGCTGCACACGCCCTGTTGTTCGTGGCTACGACGTTCGTGATCGGGCCGTGGCCGTCAAAGTCGCCGATGTGGATAGCGTCGTAGCTGCCGTCGGGGAACGCGTGACCGGCTTTCAGGTCGTGGATGTAGTTACCAGTCAAGCTCACCCCGTTGACCGCGCCGGTACCTTCGTCGTAGTACCCGGTGCGGATACCGTACGGCGCCCCATAGAACTCGTTGTCGGCGATTTTCACGTTGTAGATGGAGTGGTTGCCAACGGCAAGTTGCATACTGTTACCCCGGTGTCCGCCCCGGACTTTGTTCCCAATGTAATTAATGTCGTGGGTGGTTCCGTTGATGGTGTGGGCCACAAGGCCGTCGTCGCCGTCGGTTCCAACGCGCTGATCGATGGTGTTGCTGATGACGTCGCCGAACGATGAGTCCAGGACATGGATGCCGTCGAGCTGGTCGTACTTACCGCTCGTCGCGACGATGGTGGTGCTGTTCTTCACGCAGAACCTGGTGGTCGCCACCGCGACAATCGAGTAAGTGAAGGGGTTCCTGACGTGCACTCCGTCCACGAGGTTGTTGAAGCCGCCCCGGATATCAACGACATACTCGTCCAGGCGTTCGCCCATGTTGATGCTCACTGGGAGGGTATTTCCTGAATGGTCCGCTGTGAGGTTCGTGATCGTGGTGTTCGTCGCGCTGTTGGTGGTGACGATGGGATAGCCACCTGACGGTCCCTTTGTGGACAGGAAGTTGGGTCCCGCTTTGAGAACCGTGCCGGGACCTGCGCCCTGAAGTTTGACGTTGTTCGCCATCCGGAGTTTGCCGTTGATGATGTAGATTCCCGCTACGAGTTTCACTACCCCGCCGCCAGCTGCCCCTGCTGCGTTGATGCGGCTCTGTATGGCGCTCGTATCGTCCCCGGTGTCGTTGACGGTGGTGGAGACGTTGTAGGCCGTGGTTGCGCTGCTGCCCGTCGCGCCGCTCTTCGTGCATACCGCCGCCTCATTGGTGGCTGTGGCCGCAGCTGATGCCGTCGCCGTGGCGGGTGTCGCAGGAACCCCGGTCAGTGCGAGTGACACGGCTGCGGCAGCAACTGCAAAAACGGACCGCCGCCGTCGTGGTTTCGCCCAGGTGCGGCGTATGGACGGTCCCAAACCAATGTCAACAGTTTCCACTGCAATCCCCTATGTGCCAGGTCGCTCGGTCCGCGCCGTTGGCAGGAGTCTATGTTTGACACGCATTCTGGGGAAAACCTGCTGCATTGACCTGTGGATAAGTTCCGCCCGTCGGTGCCGGGCCAACAACCGGCGTACTGACCATCAACGCAGGCATTCCAAGCCTTCATTCCTGCGGCGGTAGGTTCTTGCCATACTCAGCATGTTCCTGTCTGAACGGTGTTGTTCTGGGTCATGTTGCCGGGGCCGGGTGCGACGTGGACATTCCCTGCTGCACACGCCCTGTTGTTGGTGGCAACCACGTTCGTGATCGGGCCCTGGCCGTCAAAGTCGCCGATGTGGATGGCGTCGTAGCTGCCGTCGAAGAATATGTGACCGACTTCGAGGTCGTGGATGTAGTTACCGCTCAGGGTCACGCCGTTGACCGCGCCGGTCCCGTCGTCGTAGTACCCGGTGCGGATACCGTACGGCGCCCCATAGAACTCGTTGTCGGCGATTTTCAGGTTGTAGATGGAGTGGTTACCGACGGCAAGTTGCATACTGCTGCCCCGGTGTCCGCCCCGGACTTTGTTCCCGATGTAGTTGATGTCGTGGGTTGTTCCGTTGATGGTGTGGGCCACAAGGCCGTCGTCGCCGTCGGTTCCAATGCGCTGGTCAATGGTATTGCCGATGACGTCGCCGAACGATGAGTCCAGGACATGGATGCCATCGAGCTGGTTGTACTTGCCGCTTGTCGCGACGATGGTGGAGCTGTTCTTCACGCAGAACCTGGTGGTACCGACGGCGACGATGGAGTAAGTGAAGGGGTTTCGGACGTGCACTCCGTCCACGAGGTTGTTGGAGCCGCCCCGGATATCAACAACATACTCGTCCAGGCGCCCCCTCAGGTTGACGCTGGCCGGGAGGGTATTTCCTGAATGGTCCGCCGTGAGATCAGTGATCGTGGTGTTCGTCGCGCTGTTGGTCGTCACGATGGGGTAGCCACCCGACGGGCCCTTTGTGGACAGGAACCTGGGGCCGGCCTTGAGAACAGTGCCGGGACCTGCGCCCTGCAGTTTGACGTTGTTCGCCATCCGGAGTTTGCCGTTGATGATGTAGGTTCCGGCTACGAGTTTGACGACACCGCCCCCGGCTGCCCCTGCGGCGTTGATGCGGTT
Source organism: Arthrobacter sp. UNCCL28 (assembly GCF_900102805.1). Lineage (NCBI taxonomy): Bacteria > Bacillati > Actinomycetota > Actinomycetes > Micrococcales > Micrococcaceae > Arthrobacter > Arthrobacter sp. UNCCL28. The sequence continues at coordinate 181,477 of NZ_FMWE01000001.1, read as the reverse complement.
CTGTATGGCGCTTGTGTCGTCCGTTGCATCGTTTACGGTGGTGGAGACGTTGTAGGCCGTGGTCGCACTGCTGCCCGTCGCACCGCTCTTCGTGCATGCTGCCGCCGCATTCGTGGCCGTGGATGTTGCTGATGCAGAAGGTGCCTGGCCGGGGGTTGCCGGCGGCATGTTCTCAGCCGGAGCAGTAGAGAACCCGCCCAAGGTCAGCAACGCGGCGGCGGCAGCAACCACCAAAGCTGACCACCGCCGTCGTAGCTTCGCCCAAGCGCGGCGTAGCGACTGTCCCGAGTCGTTCTCGGCTATTCCCACTGCGATCCCCCAGGTGCCAGGACGCACCGTCGGCGTCGTCGGCTGGAGTCTACATTTGGGCGCACGTACCGGAAAAACGCTGGGCGTTGACTTGTGGATAAGGTCCGCGGAGTCGTCATGCGGCATTCTGGGTGGGCCCCGGCACAAAGTAGGTTTCCGGTTTCCGTGGAATCTCCCCGCCAGGGAAAAGGGCGTCGGACTGTGTAGCGTACTCTCTGATCCGCCCACGTTTGGCGTCCAGTCCCGTATCCCAGGTCCACGGAACAAACCCCATTTTCGACAAATGCGGCTGGTCCGGAGCTGTCGTCAGGTCATAGGGAAAGTCTGAGTACATCACCACGTTGTCCGGATGCCCCTTACCTACCTCGCGGGTGATCAGATGGTCCACGTGCCTTCCTACTCCTGCGGGGCAGAAGAGCAGCTCGGCTTGCGTTTGCGCCATGAGCCCGGCAACATCGCCCCGGAGTTGGCGGATGAGCGCTTGATCGCCCCTGGCGATCCTGCCCAAGGCGATGTCGAACCGGTAGGTGGCGTAGCGGTGGTTGAGCTCCGGCAGAAGCCTGTCCCAAGCACTGCTCCCCAGCATCGGTGGCTTGCGGCGGCGTCGAAACAGCGCATCCACTTCGCCAAGATGAATGGATTGAACTCCCATGCCAGCCAGTACGGCGCGGTCTTCCGACTGCCTGGCTTGGTAGAGCTCCGCAGCGTCGGGCACGGCACATTGGCGCAGAAAGGACCGGGTGGCCCGCGTGTGCGGTGCCGGCCCTGACTCTGTGAAAAGAGTAGCGACGATGATCTCGCGTCCCTGTGCTTCGGCTTCCATGAGAGCGCCGCAGGACAGCACTGCGTCGTCCAAGTGGGGTGAGAGGAACAGCCAAGGCGCATCCCCTGCCATGGAACGTTCAACTCTGGATTGCACGTGCATTCAAGCCCTTTCAGGGTGACGGGCTTTCGACCGCCGGGTTGGAGGTTTCTTTAATTCCTTGACTGCCGTTTTATAAGCGTGTGCCTGCATGTCAGCGAGCGCATCCCAGTTGTAACCGGCGGCGAACGTCCGTCCTCGCGCAGCAACGTCCGCCAGATCTGCCTGCGGGTACCGGCGGGCGATCTCGTCTCCCAGCGCCTGGGCGTCGAAGGCCTCAACCACCCATCCTGTGCCCGGCAGAATGATCTCCCTCAGGCATGGGATATCGAAGGCAATAACCGGAGTGCCCGCTGCTAGGGCGTCAATGGCCACCAAGCCGAATGTCTCGTGCCGGGAAGGCACCACCAGAAGCCGGGCTTCGCTGAGCGCTTGGAACTTCCTGTCCCCGGACAGCCACCCGAGCATCTGCACGCGCCCGGAAAGGCCGGCGTCCCGGATGGCCTTGCGCAATCGATCCTCGTCCGGACCGGCGCCGGCGATCAGCAGGTTCCCGTCAACCCTGCCGCAGGCGTGCGCCCAGGCTTCCAAGAGCAGATCCAAGCCCTTGTGCCCGTACTCCAGACGCCCGATGAAGAGGACATCCTTCCCCACGAGGGGCTCGCTGTTCCAGACGGCGGGATCCACACCGTTGCCGATCACGTCAACATGAAGGTCCGGGTTGAGCGCCTTCAAGCGGTCGCCGATTCCCTGCGAAACCGAGATGAGGCGTCGGTGCTTCCGGACACCCAGCCGCTCAATCCAATGCATTGGGAGTTTGTACTGCCGTGCCTTATCCCTGGCATGAAGCCACTGCACAACTCCGATCGTGGGTCGCTTGGTCCACAGGGGGGCGGCCATGGTGGAAAAGGGAGCGAAGAAATCCTCCACCACCAACTCAACAGTTGACCGGCGCTTACGTACTTCCACAGGCAGCCAGGCAATGTACGCCAGCAACCTGGTCAAACGGTTGCCGCCCTTTCCGAAGCCGATGGGTACATAGTGCACGCCGTCCTCCACCCGTTCCTGCCAACCGGGATACCGTGTGGTCAAAACCGTCACACTGAAGCCAAGGGCAGCCAACCGCCTGTTGATCTCATGGGTCCTTACTGAACCCCCGCCCGCCCCGGGCATGCGTGGATCTTCAAAGCCCAAATGGAGAACTTTCATTGTTACCGTTCCGTCCCGTAGTCCTTGTAGGGCACCCCAACGTTGGCCGTAGCCGCTGCCTCCAAAGCAACGGGATCCACGTACCAAATGGTGGTCTCGCCGTTGGTGGGACCAAGTGTGGTGACCATGGGAGTTGCATGGTCCTTCAACCAGGCCAGCATGGTGGGGTTGGCGTAACCATAGCCCTGGCTGGTGGGCTTGGATTGGGTGAGGATGTAGCTCACCCCTTGCTCTTTCATCAGCGGCGCCGATGGCCAAATGCCGAACCGGGGATCATGCATGTACGCGAAGTGCCCGGTGCTGTTGGTGACACTGATCCGTGCATCGGCAGGCAGGTTGGCCCGCACCCAGTCGTTGGCCCTGACAAAGCCGTTGTCCACTGTCAGCGCGGTCCGGAGTCCCAAAACTACGGTCAACACCACATAGATCACGCTGACGATGGCAAGTGCATTGCGGCCCTTGGGGTACCTCTCCCGGAGTTCCACCACCGCCAGGACCGAACAAATTACTCCGAACACCATGACGCCGTACCCGTACTGTTCCTCAAACGTCCCGAAGACGGCGCTGTAAGCACCGGCGGCGCCCAGTGCCAGGCCTCCCAGCCCAATGAGTCGCCGCCCGGCATGATGGCTGAAACACAGCAGCAAGCCCACCACTGGGCACAAGCCCAGCAGGATGTAACTGGTAGCGAAGTGTCCGCTCTGCTCAATGAGCCGCGAGACCAGGCTCGGTGAGCCCTCGGAGGTGAAGCCTGTGCTCTTCTCTACACCTGACATGCGCAGCAGCCCGTTGCTCTTGGCCCACACCCAACTGGGAAAGTGACCGTGGCCGGCCACGACAATCAGGTAGATCACATAGGGCACGAAGCCCAAGCCGGCAACAACGAGTCCCTTTCGCCACTGGAGTGTTTTCTTCCACACGATGGCCGCAAGTACGGGGGCTACGGTGCTGATGAAGAAGAAGTCCTTGCACAGGATGGAGTAGCCAAGAAGTAGTCCGGCCGTTGCCAGCCGCAGAAACGAACGCATTTTGCTCTTTGGCTGCCGATGGTCCACCAGAAGCAGCAATCCTGCCAGCCCCGGCACCATGGCCGAGGTCTCCAGGAACGCATGGCTGTTGTTCCTCAGGATGAATGGTTCGAAGGCTAAGAGCACGGCAGCGAGCCACGCGGCGGTGGGAGTGGACAGCTTGCGCACCAGCAGGAAACCAAGGCCAACGGTCAGGGCACCCATCATGCCGTTGAGCCAGCGCAGTTGGAGCGTCACCTCGATGATCTCGCCGGTAATTCCGAAAACCTTGATGACCCCGGCCTCCAGCAGGAAGTACCCCGGTGGGTGGAGGAAGAACGGCCCATCAGGCAAGGTTGGGAATTCTCCGGCGCTGACGGATTCACCGAGCCGGACATACAGCATCTCGTCCACCCACAGTTCGAAGCCCCGCTCAAGGCCAAGCGCGCGGACACCGAAGGCGGCGGCAACAACCACAATGAATGCGGTCAGGTTGCCCGAAAGCGCCCGTGCGACCCAACTGGCCCAGAGGCTCGTTGAAGGTGCTTGAGGCTTGACCCGGCGGCCGATGGTTTGGCCGGATGTGCCGGCCCGGCGTCGTCGTGAAATTTTGAAGTCGTTTCTGTGCGGCAGCAGCCCCCGTTGATGGGCGAGAACCATGAGGCCGCTGACAGTGGCCAGGGCCAGCCACACCAAGGGCTGGATCTGGGCGGTCACAGCGAGCGCCACTATCAAGGCGCCGGCCAGAAGCAGGAACGGGCCGGCGCCCCGGCCGGGGTGAGCCGCAATGAGGACCGGGCGTGCCAGGAGAGCCAGCACACCACCGGCCATGACGGCTCCCACTGCGGAGCCCACAGCCATGCCGGTGACTGCATTGACTTGCCAGCCAACCCACAGGCCACCCACCACCAACACACACGCGCAGGCCAAGCCAATCTGGCATCGGCGATAGGCCCGCAAAGCAAGCAGGACCGTGGACAGAACCATGAGGACCGCGTACCCCAGGCCGGAAGCAGCCAACCAGGGCAGGAGCCCCAAGGAGCCGTGGTACTTCTGGGGAACAATGAATCCGGCCATCAACGGCGGGGCTGTAGCGATGATGGCGAAGGCCACCACGGCAAGTTGCCCGAATGAGGCAAAGGCTGCACCCAGGACCTCACCTGCTTTGGCGCCGGGCGTGCGCAGCAACGGGAAGGCCACCAATGCGGTTCCGGCTGCCACATAGACCGGCCCTTTGGCGATGGTCGCAAGCGCCTGGAAGCCCGCGGCATCGGCCGAGCCGCCGGCCAGGAAGCCGACCACCACGACGTCGACGCCCACCAACACAGAGACGACGCCGAGAACGGAGGCGATGTCACTGGTTTCGGCCCATCTCCACTTCTCCAGCAGAACCCGCGGACGCCACCGCAGGTCCCGGTAGAAGGACCACGGCACCACCAGGGGCGCAAGGCATCCCACGACGAAGCCCAAGACCGCTCCCCCCGCGCCCCAGGCCATGGCGATCACCACGACGCTGAAGATGAGTCTGAGGAGAACCTCACCAACGGTGGAGATTGCGTACCAACTGAAACGGAGTTCACCCTGCAACCACCCCGCGGGTGCATTCGCCATGAAGATGACAAAGGCTGCAAGCGCCACCACTGCGGCCAGGCCGGGGTCCGCGAGCGCGAGCGTCACGCTGCCTGAGATCGCTGCCGCGGCAAGTCCCGCCAGGCAGGAAACGAAGACCGAGAACGCAACGCCATTACGGCGTTCCTCGGAGCCTGCCGGGTGAACGGCAACAACGTGCGACAAAGGAAGCGGGACCAAGGCATTGGCCACGATTCCCACAACCCCCAGGATCATGGCCGCTGCGGCGAACATGGTGTAGTCCGCGGTGTCCAGCTTGGTGGCCATGAGCAGGGTGCAGGCGTAACTCATGACGCCCACAACCCCTGCAGACACGGCAAGGAAGCCGCTGTTCGCGGCAATTCCCGGGTCTTTGTCCGACGCCCTGCGGTTTGCCCTGGGCCTTTCCTGTACATCAAGAGTCATTGTTTTCTGGGATGGATCCATGGATGTACGCCCGTTACTGGCCGTCAAGGGCGTCGGCGGGAGTGAAGGCGCTCCCGGGACCGGCCAGCAAAGCAGTGCGTCCGGCGGAACGGACTTCTGCAGACGTCACGCCAATTCTTTGCATGGCCGCGAAGGCCTCGAACTCGTCCCGTCCCTTCATCAGGACAGCGAGGTGTCCGTCCTCGGTGACAGCAACTTCGTCCGTCCTGTGGAGGATGGACTGAAGATCGACACCCTCGGGTTGCTCGAAGCGCACCAGGGTGGACAGGTCCGAGTGGCATGAACGCGGGTCCCCGCCATCACGCCGGATCTTTTCCTCTTCCAACAGGGCTCCAGTGAGCAGTCTGGTGCTACGGTCCCAGGTGAAACAGCGCGCCCATTCCCGGCAATCCACCGAAACGTCCAGCGCCGCGTCGGGCTCACTCATGGCCACCAGCGCCTCAACCAGCGCCACTCCGAATTCCTTGGGGGTGTCCACCAGCCAGCCGGTCCTGCCGTCCACTACCGAATCCCGTATCCCGGGAACCCGCAGGGCAAGGCAGGGAACTCCCCACGCAGCGGCCTCGATCACCGAGCAGCCCCAGCCTTCCGAGGCCGAGGTGGAGGCCGTCAGCCAGGCCCGGCTCAACAATCTGTCCCGGACGTCATTGGGCTGGTAGCCGTGGAAGGTTACTGCGTGGTCCAGGCCAAGGTCCATCACCAACTGCTGCAGCCTGGCACGCTCGGGACCGTCCCCCACAATGTCCATCCTCAGGTTCTGAATGCTGCGCGCCGCCACAGCGAACTGGCCCACCAGCAGGTCCAGCCTTTTGTGCGGCACCAAGCGGCTGACGACGGCGACGGTCGGTTCCGGCGCTCGATCGGCAACGGCATCCGGAATGTCGATGGTGCCGTTGGGCACCACATGGACAGGACCTGAAAACCCGAGCTTCCGCAGTTCCAGACGGGTGGAGGGCGAGACCGCAACGATGGACCGCTGCCCGTACACTGCTTTGGCTCCCGGGCTTTCCAGGAACCGGCCAACGGCAGCCAGGGGCGGTGAGAACCTGGTGCGGAATTGCTCCTGGTGGACATGGTGTATCACCTGGATGATCGGCAGTTCCCGGGGAAGGAACAACGGCGAAAAGAACGGTATCCCGTTCTGGCAATCCACCACGGCATCAAATTGGCCGCCGCTCCGCAGAAGGCGGAGCGCGGCGTGTCCATAGATGGACAGGGCTCCGCCTCCCCGCAGGATACGGATGCCATCGATGACGTCCTCCGGCGCCTGGCCGTCGTCGCGACCTGTAAACCAGGTGACCTGGACGCCGTTCTGCACCCACCTCCTGGAAATCTCATGGATGTACTGCTCGGCGCCCCCGGCCTGCGAGTGCTGGACGTCGCGCCAGTTGAGGACCAGCACGTGCTTTCCTGCGAGGAGGTCGGGAGAATTCAACGCGGTGAGGCCGGACGTCATGGGGTTGCCCGCTGAAGTTGGATCACCGAGGCAAAACTGGCTACCCCATCCTGGAAGGGGCGGAACGTTGATGCTGCCCCATCAGTCCATGCCACGGGAAGTTCGACAATGCTGGCGTTGTTGTCCTGCAGGCGCAGCAGAAGCTCAACGTCGAAGGCGAACCCTGTACTGCGGCACTGCACCATGGCTGCGGTGAGGGCATCCCGTTCAAAGAACTTGAATCCGCACTGGGTATCCCGGATGCCCTTGACCTTTGATTTGGTCAGCGCGCGGAAGGCAGTGCCTCCCACCCGGCGTCCAAGGTGTTGGGGCCGGACCAGGGTTGAGCCGGGTGCGTGGCGGGACGCGATCACCGCTGCTGCGCCATCGGAGAGGTGCGCCATGGTCTCGGTGAGGGTTTCCAACGGTGTGGCGAGGTCGGCGTCGAAAAAGCCAGTGAACCTGGACGTTCCGCTGAGCAGGCCGCGGCGGACTGCAGCGCCCTTCCCCTTACGGGAGCACCCCACCACGGAAATGGGTACGGCGTCTCCCTCTTCCCGGGAGATCCGGCGGACCACTGCGGCGGTTTCATCAACGCTGCCGTTGTCCACCACGACGATCCGCGACGACCACGGCTGTCCGGCCAGGAAATCGACGGTCTGTTTCAGGGTGTCCGGGATCCTCGCGGCCTCGTTGTAGGCAGGAATGACTACCTCAAGGTCCACGCTCGAGCGGCGCAATGAGTCTGAATGTCGGCGTGCTTGAAGACTCCCTCTCTTGCCTATGTGCACACTGTGCTGTTGAAGAAGGACCATCTGAACCTCCATATATCCGGGTACGGCACAAAAACGTGCTCGCAATATAAGCAGTGGGGGCACCCCGGAAGTCATGACGCCAATCCCAGCCGTAGTGCTCCAAGTCATAAGCCACTCTCAATACCGGAAACCGTGCCCGGCGCTCTGAGCGAAATTGCTGGTTCGTTGTCCGGGCCCGTCTATAGAGTGGCCACATGAGCCACACATCTTCGGTCCCTGCCGCTGCTCCGGAATCCACAGCAGTGCCTCCTGTCGCAAAGCGGATCCCCACGCGCCGTGAACACCACGGAGACGTTTTCGTGGACAACTACGAGTGGCTCAGGGACAAGGAATCCGCCGAAGTGGTGGACCTCCTGAAGGCAGAGAACGCCTACCAGGAAGCTGTTACCGCGCACCAGGAGCCCTTGCGTGAGGCCATGTTCCAGGAGATCAAGGGCCGTACCCAGGAAACGGATCTCTCCGTGCCCAGCCGCAAGGACGGCTGGTGGTACTACAGCCGTTCGGTGGAAGGCAAGGAGTACAGCATCCAGTGCCGTGTCCTGGCTTCGAACACCGGAGACCCCGTAGCTGACTGGACACCCCCGTCCGTGGAGCCCGGAGTGGAAATCGACGGCGAGCAGATCCTCCTGGACGGCAACATCGAAGCTGAGGGCCAACCGTTCTTCAGCGTGGGCGGTGCTGCGGTGACAGTGGACGGCAACCTTTACGCCTACGCTGTGGACAACTCAGGCGATGAACGGTTCACCCTGAGGATCAAGGACCTGCGGACAGGCGAACTGCTCCCCGACGTCATTGAGGACATTTTTTACGGGGTGGCCTTCTCCCCCGACGGCACCCGCCTTTTCTACACTGTGGTGGATGATTCGTGGCGGCCATACCAGGTCAAGGCCCACGTTCTCGGTACGCCTGTGGCCGAGGACGAGGTTCTCTACCAGGAGGACGACGTCGCCATGTGGCTGGGCTTCGATCTCTCCGCGGACCGCCGCCACCTGGTGCTCAGCATCGAATGCTCGGAGTTCAGCGAGACGCGGCTGCTCCGCTTCGCCGATTACGACGCCGGCCTCAGCACCGTGATCTCCCGCGACCACCACCTTCTGTACGAGGCCGAGCCCTTCGTCCTGGACGGGAAGGAAACCCTCCTCCTGACCCACAACAAGGACGCCATCAACTCGATGGTCAGCTTGGTGGACCCGGCCGAGCTCAGCAAGCCGCTGGCAGAGCAGGACTGGCGTACCGTCGTCGAACATTCCGACGACGTCCGCGTCAACGGCGCCGGCGTGACGTCCACGCATCTGGTGCTGTCCGTCCGCAAGGACACCATTGAACGGGTCCAGGTGCTGCCACTGGCCGGGCTTGGCACCGGGGCCCAGGGCCGCCCGGTGGAGCCGGCCTTCGACGAGGAGCTCTACACCGCCGGGGTGGCCGGTTCCGACTACGAGGCCCCCGTGATCCGGATGGGATACACGTCCTACTTCACACCGTCGCGCGTTTACGATTTTGTCCTTCCCACCTCCGAACTGCCCGCGGGCCGGCTCCTCCTCCGCAAGGAAAGCCCTGTCCTGGGCGGCTACTCCGCGCAGGACTACGTTGCTACGCGCGAATGGGCAATCGCCGACGACGGCACCCGGGTCCCGCTGTCAGTGCTGCGTCACGCCTCGGTCCGGCAGGATGGCAGGAACGCCGGGCTGGTGTACGGCTATGGCTCCTACGAAATGAGCATGGATCCGGGCTTCGGGGTGGCCCGGCTGTCCCTTCTTGACCGCGGCATCATCATGGTGATCGCCCACATCCGTGGCGGCGGCGAACTTGGCCGCCGATGGTACGAGGACGGCAAGAAGCTCACCAAGAAGAACACCTTCACCGACTTCATCGCCGCAACGGATTGGCTGGCCGGGTCGGGCTGGGTTGACCCGTCGCGCATCGCAGCGATGGGTGGGTCTGCCGGCGGATTGCTCATGGGCGCCGTGGCGAACATGGCTCCGGAAAAATACGCTGCAGTGGTAGCGCAGGTGCCCTTCGTGGATGCCCTGACCACCATCCTGGATCCCGAGCTTCCCCTGTCCGCCCTGGAATGGGAGGAGTGGGGCAACCCGATCACGGATCCCGAGGCCTACGCCTACATGAAGTCCTACACTCCGTACGAGAATGTGGCCGCTGCGGCCTATCCCAAGATCGCTGCGGTGACATCCTTCAATGACACCCGTGTGCTGTACGTCGAGCCTGCCAAGTGGGTCCAGGCGCTGCGCTCAGTGTCCACGGGTTCGGAACCAATCGTCATGAAGATCGAAATGGACGGCGGACACGGCGGAGCCTCGGGCAGGTACGTGCAGTGGCGTGAGCGGGCCTGGGACTATGCGTTCGTGGCCGACTCCGTGGGAGCCACCGAACTCCTGCCTGGCGCCGGCCTGAGGTAGGAGTTTGTCCTCTTAGGCTCGGCGGGCCCGGAGCAGCGCGAAGTATCCCGGGATCAGGTCCGGGGTGGACGGGCTGCTCAGCGGACGCGTCTCAATGCTCGTGGCGCCCTCCTCAACCAGGGTCCAGTCCGCCGTCGGGAAGGCCTTGCTCCGCTGGGCCGCCCCGAACCGGCCAGGCATTGGCAGCCCCCGGATGGCCCACTCCAAAGGGCCAGGGATGGATTTGCGGGTGGCCCCAAGGTGGCTGACGTAATCCACGGGAGTGCCGGGGAAGTTGGTTTCGGCCAGGAAGACGCCGCCGCGGGTCCCGACGACGGGCAACAGGTTCGCAGCGAACGCAGAGCGGCCGTTTCGGTCCAGAACGTGCAGGACCCCACGGATGAAGACGTTCGCATCCCCGGTCCAGCCCGCTGCTTCCAAGGCCGTCGCCACCGTTAGTGCGGCGTCAGGTGCCGTCATGTCGCACAGGGCGTAGGACGCCGTCGGGATTCCCGCTGATTCCTGCCGCGCCCGCTCGACGGCGTTCGCGGAGTAGTCAAGCCCCAGCGCATGCGGGAAGTGGCCTGCCAGCAGACGGGTGAGGCTGCCATTGCCGCATCCGACGTCCACCACGGGCAAGGAACGGTCCAGCTGCGCCAGTTTAGGGAGGTAGCCGTTGAGTTCGTGGTCGCTGCCCGAATCCCACAAGACATCGCCCGTGGCACCGGTGGAACCAATATCGCCCCAGAACCGGTCCCAGGCAGTGCGGGGATCCTTGGGGGCGGCGGAAGAGAGCCTGATGAGGCGGGGAATCAGCAGGTACTTCTGCAGCGCGCTAAACATCCTCCAAATATAAGTGGCGCTAGGCCTCCACCAGCCACTCCAACGCCTCTGTTTCAGAGGTGAAGAACTTGGTGGGGCACGGGGGCTTCATGATCCCGAGGAAAAAGTTGGCAATGACCCTGTCCACCGGCGAAGAGCCCCAGAGCGCGATCCGGTTTGCCTGGCATGGTTTGGCAAAGACCGAGCGGGCACCGCGGGTCACATCATCGGTGGTGGCCATGTCCACGATCATCGGATGGCGGTCTTCCCCGCAGAGCTCGTTCACCCGGTCCATGGCCCGCTGGGCATCGGATTCCTGGATCCGGGCTCCGCGGGGCCACGTCAGGCGAAGGATGCCCGGTTCCTCAAGCTCCAGGTCGAACGATACGTTCTGGTGATCCTGCGGTGTTGCTGGGTGGTCCACAGTGCTCCTTGCATATTGATCCTGCTGCAAGGGAGGCGGGCGATGCTCCCCTGCTGACATCCTCAAGGCTGTCGAATCCCAAGGGCAATGTAAAGGTATGGCCCAGGACTCATCAGGCACAATGGACGCACAGGCACCTTTGTCCGCAAAGCCGCTGATAGTGTGTTGGCACATCGTGAAACACCGCGAATGAAACGTTGGAACGGAAGGGGCTCAGTGGGCGAGACCGTTGCCGACGTACAGCATGCCCGCTCCGCCCTAGTGGCGGATTCAGACAGGGACCGTTTGGCCGCGACGACGGCCGCCCTTGCCGAAGCGGGATTCAACGTTTCCCATGCCCCGGATGCGGCAGCCTTGGCCGCCCATCTCCAGCACACCACCCCGACGGTAGTGGTGGCTGATAGCTCGCTGGCCCACGGACTGCGCAACCCCGGGGTTCCCATACTGCTGATCCTTGCCCCGCAGGAATCCCTGGACTTCCAGGAAGTGGAATCCTGGCGCGTGACGGACTACGTCGTCAGTCCCATCCGATCCGGAGAACTGGTCCACCGCGTTGAAACGCTGATCGGCCTGGCCGCCGAGCGCTCACGCTCCCGCAGCGAGGTTGAAGCCTTGCGCGAAAGCCTCAGGAACGTCTCCTCGGCCATCCGGGAAACCAACGATCCCCAGTTGATAGCTGACCACGTGGTGAGTGGATTCGGGGAGGCTCTGGACGTGGACCACGTCTGGTTCGCTACTTTCCGCGATGAACGCGTTCCCAGCATTCGTGCACAGTGGAACCGCCCCGGTCTTTCGATGCTTCCGGCAAGGCTGGGCGAGAGCGAAAACGCCATTGCCGAGGCAGCCAACAGATTGTGGGCCGACGCGGACGTGCTGGCGGTCGAGGACCACCGCGAAGACCCGGACTCCGGGATTGCCAAGGCTCTGCGTGAATGGTCCGGCGAGCTGAAGCCCGTGTCCACGGTCCTGCTCCCCGTGGGTGAGGGTGCGTCCGCTATGGGCATCATCCTGCTCTCCACCGTCCAGGAACGCCATGAGTGGACCCGCCCCGAGATCGCGCTGATGCAGCACGTGGCCGGAAACGTGGCGCACGGGCTCATCCAAGGCCACCTCATCAGCGCCCAACAGCGGGTCCTGCACCAGCTGCGGCAGCTGGACAAGGCAAAGACCGATTTCCTCGCAACAGTCAACCATGAACTCCGGACACCCTTGACCTCCATCACCGCTTACCTGGACATGATCCAGGACGGATCCGGCGGGCCGGTTCCTGACGGAATCAGGAAGATGCTGGAAGTCATCGCCCGGAACTCCACCCGGCTCCGGCGGCTTATTGAGGACATGCTCACGGTGTCCATGCAGGATGGCAGCAACTTGGACCTCAAGCCGGTGGACATCGCCAAACTCCTCCAGGTGGTGGTGGCTACCCTTCGGCCACTGGCCGAATCCCGCCATGTCTCCTTGTCCTTTACCGAGGGGACGGACGACATCGAAGTCACAGCTGACGAGGCCAAGCTGGAACAGGTTTTTACCAACATCGTTGCCAACGCCATCAAGTTCACCCCCGAGGGTGGCCGGGTGGGCATCACCAGTTCGGTCTCGGACTCCGAAGGCGGCGGACTGGCGCTGGTGGAGGTCGCGGACAACGGCCTGGGCATCCCCGAGCACGATCTTCCCCACATCTTCACCCGCTTCTACCGGGCCTCCAATGCTACGTCCGCGGCAGTCCCCGGCAGTGGCCTGGGACTTGCCATAGCGCACGACATCATCAGCCGGCACATGGGCCGCATGTTCCTGGATTCCACCCTGGGGTCCGGAACCACGGTGTCCGTGGAGCTGCCCGTGGGCGGTCCGTAATCACCCGCCCCGCGCTGTGACAGCCCTGTCAACGCGGGGCCGGCGCTAGTGCGCTGTGGTCACTAATGCTCGACATACTGCTAAACAAAAACTGATGCCCCGGGCAGCAGCCCGGGGCATCAATTGACGTTATTTGGCCTTGAGAGGCTCTCCCCCAATGTTTAGTTTGGCCACCAACCGATGCTTGTTGTGCTCGTCTTGGTGGTGGTGATGCTGTTCGGCCACCAGCCGATTGCCGTGCTGTCCTGCGAAGGCTCGGCATTAGCCGGGGCAGCGAATCCCGTTACTGCCAGAACCGCCGCCATGAGCAGGGTTGCCGCAAATTTTTTCATCCGCTATGCCCTTTCGTACTGATGCGAATTTGTTGTCTGTGACTTGAATAAAGTCACGCTGCAAACTATACGAGCTTTTCTTCCGCAATGACATGGATAATGGGCACATGCAAAGTCCGCACCTCGCCTCCCACCTCGTTGCCGGTCTCACGGCACGCGCCAAATGGAAGGAACGGGACTTCGACGAGGCCTACCGCCTTGCCGGAGACGCTGCAGGGCTGGCCACCATCGCCGGAGATGACGAGTCCTGGTGGAACATGCGGTATCTGCAGGCAGAGTGCCTCCGCGACCAGGGCCGGATCGATGAATACCTCAACGTCGCCCTGGAACTGAACGACCACGCCCTGACCGCGTCCTCGCCCGAGCTTGGAGCCAAGGCTGGAACCATGGTTGCCGTGGCTTTCCAAGGGCTGGGCAGGCTCCCCGAAGCTGCCACCATGGCTGCTGATGCGGCGAAACTCGCGGCCAGGGACCCCGAATTGCTGTACGTCCAAATCCTGGCCCAGCGTGCCCTGATCGCGGCGTTGGCCGAGAGCCGGCTCCTGGACGATGCCTGGCGCGAATCCCTGGTTCTGGAAACCCTGCTGACCGACGACGTCGATGAAGACACCGCCGGCAAGGGCTACTGGGTGATCGGCAATGTGGCATTCCTGGTCAATCGCGTTGCCGACGGCGGCCGATATCACGACCTCGCGGCCGAAAGGCTGTCGCCGTCCAAAGACGTTGATTTGTGGGCTCGATTCAACCGGGCTTCAGCGGAAATGCGCCTTCAGGCCAAACTCAGTGACGCCGCAACCCTTCGCTGCATTGAAAGGGCTGAGCTGGCAACGGACATTGTGGGCGGCTCCGAGCGGGACCACCTGGAAATGTCGCTGGTCCGCGCCCACTGGTATTTCCTTGGCGGCGATATTCTGCAGGCCATCGCCATCCTTGAACCCTTGTGCGCCCGGTCTTCCATTCTGGCAACGCAAACCTCGGCGGAAGCACATTTCCTTTTGGCAAAGACACTGCTCGCCTCCGGTCGACGGGAGGATGCGTTGGCTGCGTTCGAGGAAGCCGCCACTTTGTTCGAGCAGGCAGCGTTGCCTGACCGCAGCGCGGCCGTCAGGGAGTACCGTCGTCATAGCGACGAGCAACGAGGCGGGCCACACGGGGAGTGAGCATGTCCGAAGGAAAGATGTACTCCGGCAACGACCCGCGCCTGGGACTCCTCCTGGAAGGCATCGTCAAGCTGGCAGCCGGTGACCTCCACACGAGGATCGAAGTCTCAAACGCACGCGACGAAATCGACGCCGTGATCATGGGTACCAACCTCCTGGCTGAGGACCTGCAGATCGTTTACGAGGAACTGGAGCAGCGGGTCCAGGCGCGCACCCGGCAGCTCAACGAAGCCCACTTGGCGATGCAGCACATGGCCATGACGGATCCCCTGACCGGCTTGAACAACCGATCAGCTTTTGCCACGGCGCTTAGCGAAGCACAGGCACGCGGTGTTGAGAGCGGCCTCAAAGCAGCCATCCTCCTCCTGGATATGGACGGCTTCAAAACAATCAACGACTCCCTGGGGCACACCATTGGGGACAAGGTCCTGGAAACGGTGGCCACCAGGATCACCGGGGCCGTCCGCGAGCAGGACATGGTGGCCCGCATGGGCGGGGACGAGTTCGCCGTGCTTATTCCCGACGTCACCCCGGCCGCAGCGGCATCCATTGGCAACCGGATCCTCGCTGCCGTCATAGGCCCCATGGAGATTGAAGGGCAACACCTGCGTTGTGGGGCCAGCATGGGCCTGCGGATGGCGGACCCCGGGCACCGCGCCGAGGAATTGATGATGGAAGCGGACATCGCCATGTACGAGTCCAAGGCTGACGGTCGCGGCAAACTCAAGGTGTTCGAGCCAGCCATGCTGCATGCCCGGCAGATGCGGAACCAGTTGGTGGGTGAGCTCAAAGAAGCAATCACCGGCTCGCAACTGGTGCTGTTCTACCAGCCCATCATCCGGCTTGATACCCGCGAAATCGAAGGTGTGGAAGCGTTGGTCCGCTGGAACCACCCCACCCGTGGGCTCATCATGCCGGACGAGTTCATTCCCATTGCCGAGGAAACGGGAATGATTTCCGACCTGGGCGGCTGGGTGCTCCGCACCGCCGTCGAGCAATTGAAGCAATGGCGTACCGACCCCCTCACGGCAGGTCACAACTTCAGCATGCGCATCAACGTTTCAGCGGCGGACCTGCAGCGGCTGGAGTTCATCGAAGACGTCCGCGAGGCCTTGGCGTCGGCTGATCTGGACCCGTCGCTGCTGGTCCTGGAACTTACCGAGAGCGCCGTCATCCAAGGCAACGACCTTGACCGCTACACGCTCAACAGCCTGCGCCGGCTCGGAGTGGGGTTGGAAATCGACGATTTCGGCACCGGTTACTCCTCCATCAGCTACCTGCGCCAGCTCCCAGTGGATACGGTCAAAGTGGACCGGACGCTGCTCTCGGCGCTGGGCAGCGACCCGTCCCAGCCCGCGCTGCTGGCCGCCGTGCTGCAACTGATCCGCGCCTGTGGCCTCGCTGCGGTGTGGGAAGGCGTCGAGACTGCCGACCAGGCCGAGTATCTCCTCAGCATCGGGTGCACCAGCGGCCAGGGGTACTACTTCAGCCGGCCCTTGCCCGAGGCGCAGCTGACCGAGCAGCTGAAGCACCACAAGACCTGGCCCGTCAGTTGATGGTCCGGGTCCAGGGGTGGTGCCGGGTGCGCCATTCGGAGTCGAGAATCGCGTAGATATTCTCCGTTGCCCACTGGCCCTTGTAGTGCCAGTTATCCACCAGCGTGGCTTCAAGCCGCATGCCCAGGCGCGTGGCAATCCCGGCCGATCCTTCGTTGAGGGCGTCCAGTTTGGCGTCAACCCGGTGGAATGACAGCGTTTCGAAGGCAAGCCGCAGGACGGCTTCCGCTGCCTCTGTGGCGAAGCCGTGGCCCTGGGCATCCGGGTGGAGAATCCAGCCAACCTCGGCTTGCCCGGTCCCTTCGAGCCATTTCAGCACTACCTCGCCAAGGAGGCCAGGCTGGTCCTTCCGCTCGATGGCCAGGCACACCCAGTCGCCTTCCTGCTTGAACTCGAAGTTCGCGTAGCGGCCCAGGACTTCCATGGCCTTGGTCTTGCTCAGTTCGTTGCGGAACAGGAAGCGGGCCGTTTCGGGAAGGGACTGGTAGCCGTGGAATCTCTCAAGGTCCTCGGCATCGAAACGGCGCAGGATGAGTCGGTCTGTGATGATGGGGAGCTCAATTTCGGGCATGTCTTCGAGGCTACTAGGTGGGAGCAGATACTGGTCCAGTCTTGACACGTGGCGCGATCTGGGATTACCTAATGAACATTCGGTAAATAAAGCTGGAGGCAATGACGCATGGTTGAAACAACCCTCTCCGGTGCTTCGCACCACATCCTGACGAACGACTACGCGTCCGAATGGATGGGCATCGAGGTCCTCAAGCTCGACGACGGCCACGCCACCATCCGCATGCACCTCCGCCAGGAAATGCTCAACGGATTCGGAATGGCCCACGGCGGAATGATCTTCGCCTTCGGTGACACGGCCTTCGCCCTGGCCTGCAACCCGGCCAACCCCACGCCCCAGCAAGCCGCCAACATCACGGTGGCGTCCGGCGTCGACATCAACTTCATCAAGCCGGCGTTCCAAGGCCAGGTGATCACCGCCGTCGCAAACCGCCGCGCGAGCACCGGCCGAAGCGGCCTCTACGACATCCAGATCTATGCGGCCTCGCCCGACGCCCCCTCCACCGACACCCAGCCCGGGGAGCTCATTGCCGAGTTCCGTGGCCGCAGCCGCACCATCTCCAAGAAGTAGGAAAATCCCATGACGCAGAACACCGTGGCCGCACCCGCAGCTTCCCCCACCAAGGCAACTGACGCCGTGCTGGACCGTGAAGAGACCATCTCCCGCGACGAACTCGAGGCCCTCCAACTCACCCGCCTCCAGCACACCGTGGCCTACGCCTACGATCGCGTGCCGTTGTACAAGCGCAAGTTCGACGACGCCGGCGTGCACCCCACCGACCTCCGCGAACTCAGCGACCTCGGCAAGTTCCCTTACACCACCAAGGAAGACCTGCGCCTGGAATACCCGTTCGGGATGTTCGCCGTCCCGCAGGACCAGGTGGCACGCATCCACGCGAGCTCCGGCACCACCGGCCGCCCCACCGTGGTTGGCTACACCAAACAGGACCTCGCCAACTGGGCAACCCTGGTGGCCCGCTCCTTCCGCGCCTCCGGCATCCGCCCCGGCATGAAGGTCCACAACGCCTACGGCTACGGGCTATTCACCGGCGGCCTCGGAGCGCACGCCGGCGCTGAAGCGCTGGGCTGCACCGTGATCCCCATGTCAGGCGGACAAACCGAACGCCAGATCCAGCTCATCCAGGACTTCAAACCGGACGCCATCCTGGCCACGCCCACCTACCTGCTGACCATCGCCGACGCCATGGCAAAACAAGGCATCGACCCCACATCCACTTCACTCAAATACGCTGTTCTCGGCGCCGAACCGTGGACCGAGGAAATGCGCCACGAGCTCGAAGTCACCATGAACATCAAGGCCTCCGACATCTACGGACTCTCCGAGGTCATGGGGCCGGGCGTCGCCGGCGAAGCTGTTGAAACGCAGGACGGCTGCCACATCTGGGAAGACCACTTCCGGCCCGAAATCATCGACCCCTTCGATCACTCCACAGTCCTGGGCGACGGCGAACCCGGCGAGCTCGTCTTCACGTCCCTCACCAAGGAAGCGCTCCCGATCATCCGGTACCGCACCAAGGACCTCACCCGCCTGCTCCCGGGCACCGCGCGCCCGGCACACCGCCGCATGGGCCGCATCACGGGCCGCAGCGACGACATGATCATCCTGCGCGGCGTGAACCTGTTCCCGTCCCAGATCGAGGAAATCGCCCTCCGCATCCCCGAACTCAGCCCGCACTTCCAGCTCGAAATCACCCGCCCCGAGGGCAAGCGCATGGATTCGCTGACGGTCAGGATCGAGCGGCGTGAGGCAGTGTCCCCCGAATCAAGCACGACGGCGGCCCACACCTTGCGGGAGCAGATCAAGATTCATGTCGGGTCATCGTGCGTAGTAGACGTGGTGGAGCCGGGCTCCCTTGAGCGGTCCAACGGGAAGCTCCGCCGCATCTACGACCTGCGCCCCAAGGGCTGAGCATCCCCGAGATCGTGAGAAAATGCCAGCATGCCTACTGAGACCACCACCAAGCGCGGACGGCCCGGTTACGACCAGCAGTCGGTGCTCCGCATCGCCGTCGACGTCTTCAACCGCCACGGGTACGACGCAACGTCCATGGGCATCCTGGCTGAAAACCTCGGGATCTCGAAGTCAGCCATTTACCACCACGTGCCGTCCAAGGGCGATCTGCTGAAGCTCGCCCTGGACCACGCGTTGGGCGGCCTGGAAGCCATTCTCGAGGAACCCTCGGCTACCTCCGGACCCGCAGATGCGCGCCTGGAGTTCGTCCTGCGGCAAACCATCGCCGTGCTGGTGGATCGCCTCCCGTTCGTGACCCTGCTGCTGCGTTTGCGGGGAAACACGGAGATCGAGCGCGATGCCCTGGAACGGCGCCGTGCGTTCGACCACAAGGTAGCTGCCCTGATTTCCGCCGCCCGCGAGGACGGGTCCCTGCGCCAGGACATCGATCCCCGTACCGTGACGCGCTTGTTGTTCGGCACCATCAACTCGATCGTGGAGTGGTACAAGCCCGGCGGCTCGCTGTCGCCGGAGAAGCTGGCAGACGACGTCATCACCATGGCCTTCGAGGGCCTCCACACGGCCTCCTGACGGCCGCGCACGCTTGGGCGTGACCCTCTTCCACGTCCCCCGGGCTTGGGCGTGACCCTCTTCCACATCCCCCGGGCTTG
>NZ_FMWE01000001.1:114674-161881 GCF_900102805.1 Arthrobacter sp. UNCCL28 | reverse complement strand
GCTTGAGCGTGACCCCCTTCCACCTCCCCCGGGCTTGAACCAAACCCTCTT
This sequence comes from Arthrobacter sp. UNCCL28, assembly GCF_900102805.1. Lineage (NCBI taxonomy): Bacteria > Bacillati > Actinomycetota > Actinomycetes > Micrococcales > Micrococcaceae > Arthrobacter > Arthrobacter sp. UNCCL28. The sequence continues at coordinate 161,830 of NZ_FMWE01000001.1, read as the reverse complement.
CCACATCCCCCAAGGTGGCGGGCGTGGCGAAGCCAGGTGCCGTCGTCGTCGTGTTGTTCCTCCTGACTACCTTCAGGCGGAACGACGAAACGCCTTTCCCCATTGAAGGGGAAAGGCGTTTTGTCGTTGCTGCAAGAGGGACCGGCCAACCCGGGGGGATGTGATAGATGGACCGGCCCAAACCCGGGGGACGTGAGAGAGCGATCCCCCACACCCCACGGGACATGAGAGAGCGATCCCCCACACCCCACGGGACATGAGAGAGCGTCCCGCTCAAGTCCACGGGACATGAGAGAGGGCTACTTCTCCACGAGGGTGAGGACGTCGTACGTGGCCACGATTTCCTCGCTCTGGTTGGTCAGGACGGCATCCCAGGCCACCTCGCCGTACTCATCAGTCTCACGAGGCGTGATCTTTTTGGCCGTCAGGGTGACCCGGATGGAGTCGCCCGCAGCCACGGGGGTAGTGAAGCGCAGGTTCTCCAAGCCGTAGTTGGCCAGCACAGGGCCCGGAGCCGGCTCCACGAAGAGCCCGGCAGCCCAGCTCAGCAGCAAGTAGCCGTGGGCCACGATGCCCGGGAAGAACGGGTTGGCTTCGGCTGCTTCCTGGTTGGTGTGCGCGTAGAACGTGTCGCCTGTGGAGTTGGCGAAAGCCGTGATGTCCTCAAGCTTCACTTCGCGCAGTTCGGAGCGAATGGCATCCCCGATCCGCAGGGTCGCCAACGACTTCCGGAACGGGTGCTCGCCTTCGGTTTCCACCGTGAAGTTGCGGTCGGCGCCGGTGTGCCACTGGCCCGTGACGGCAGTCAGCATGTTCGGCGAACCCTGGATGGCGGTGCGCTGCATGTGGTGCAGCACGGAGCGGATGCCACCCAGCTCCTCGCCGCCTCCGGCCCGACCGGGTCCGCCGTGAACCAGGTGCGGCACGGGGGAACCGTGACCGGTGGAGGAGCGGGCATCTTCCCGGTTGAGCATGTGCACGCGGCCGTGGTGGGCGGCAATGCCAAGCACGAGCTCCTGGGCAACTGAAGGATCGTTGGTGCATACCGAGGCCACCAGGGAACCGGAGCCGCGGGCTGCGAGGCGGACTGCGTCGGCCAGGTCCGAGTAACCCATCACGGAGGAAACCGGGCCAAAGGCTTCGAGCGAGTGGACTTCTTCGGCTTCGGCGTTGGACCAGCTCAGGAGCACGGGCGACATGAACGCACCGTCCTCCACTACGCCCACGGCACCGCCAACCGAGGTGACCGACGGCGCATCGAGGGATCCGTACGCAAGTTCCCCACCGGCGTCGAGCATTGACTGCACTGCAGCGCGGACATCCGCGAGTTGCTCCAGGGATGCAAGCGCACCCATGGTGACGCCCTCGGCGCGGGGGTCACCTACGACGACGCGCTCGTTGATGCGGGCTCCGACGGCGGCAGCAACGTCTGCGGTCAGGGCCTGCGGAACGATGATGCGGCGGATGGCGGTGCACTTCTGGCCAGCCTTGACGGTCATTTCTGTGACCACGGCTTTGACGAAGGCGTCGAACTCGGGCGTGCCGGGAACAGCATCGGGCCCCAGAATCGCGGCGTTCAGGGAGTCGGTCTCAGAGGTGAAACGGACGCCGCCCTGAACCACGTTCCGGTGGCCCTTCAGCGAGTTCGCCGTGGACGCCGAGCCTGTGAAGGATATGAGGTCGCGGTAGTCGAGTTCGTCCAGGATGGTCCGCGCGGAACCGGAGATCAGCTGGAGCGAGCCGGCCGGAAGAATGCCCGATTCCACCATGGCTTTGACCGCAGCGGCGGCAACATAACCGGTCGGCGTCGCAGGCTTCACGATCGTGGGGACGCCGGCGAGGAACGCGGGTGCGAACTTCTCCAGCATGCCCCACACGGGGAAGTTGAAGGCGTTGATCTGCACGGCAACGCCCGGAATGCGGGTGTAAATGTGCTCGCCGGCGAACGAACCGTCCTTGGAGAGCACCTCCAGGGGGCCGTCCACCACCACCTGCGAGTTGGGCAGTTCACGGCGGCCCTTGGAGCCGAACGTGAAGAGCACGCCGATGCCGCCGTCGATGTCGATCATGTTGTCGATCTTGGTGGCACCGCTCTGCGACGAGGATTCGTAGAGTTCCTGGCGCCGCCCGTTGAGGTACTGGGCAAGCTCCTTGAGCTTGAGGGCACGCTGGTGGAAGGTCAGCTTCCCGAGTTCGGTTTGGCCCGTAGTCCGCCCGTAATTTACGACGGCGGCAAGGTCCAGACCGTCGGTGCTCACGTTGGCCAGGACTTCTCCGGTGCTGGCATCGCGGACCGGGACTTTCCTGGCGTCAGGGGCCGGCGTCCACCAGGCATCCTGAACGTAACTGGGCACGGTTGCAACGGCTGTGGTTTCCGGGGCGACTGCTGTAGTGGTCATCGTCGACGGGTCCTTCCAAGGCACGTGAAAGCGGCACGGTCCCTGCTGACTGGAGCCAACATTACTGACCGGCCGTTCGGTAATATATACAGGGTACATGAATGCCCGGAAGAGTACAGCAGGTATTTCGTGAGGGACCTTAGCTCCGGCCGCCCAGCTTCTTCGCCAGCAACAACGGCTTCTTCAGGAACTCCCCCACGCTCGTCCGCGAAATGACAGTCTGATTCAAGGCATCGAGCCGCTCCAGCACATGGTCAAGCTTGGCCCCGGTCTCGTCGAGGCGACGCTGCTGGTCCCGGATCAGCTCCTCCTGCTCAGCCAGGACGCGGGTCAGGTACAACATCCCGCCCAGCCCACCCTGGGTAACACCATCCCGGAGATGCTGGTCGCGGACCAAGGCATCGTAGCGGGCATGCTCCGCGGCCTTTGCGAAAATACTGTTGCCGTCATGCCCCTGGGATTCGGGGCGCTGCGACCAAAACGCAAGGGGTTCGCCGTCGAGGAAGCCGACACGCGAGTGGCTAAGGACGCGCAAGTGGAACTCCCAGTCGCCCACCACGGGAAGGTCTTCGTTGTAGTAGCCCACGGCGTCGTGCAGTTCCCGGCGGTACAGGAAGGAAATGGGAACGGCCCGGTTGATTTTCAACATGTCCGCAAGGGTGATCTGCTGCATGTCCGCCCAGAAGATCTCCCGGCGGATCGGCTCAATGCGATCCCCCTTCAGCTCCTCAATGACGATCTCGGTGCGGACCATCACACCGCTTTCGCCCCCATGGGCAGGCTCATCCAGGTACGCCACGGTGCTTTCGAGGAAGTTCGGAGCCCAAAAATCGTCGTCGTCGTGGATCACGATGAACTCGCCCGAACCGGCCTTGATTCCCGCATTCGACGCCGCCTCCATGCCAACGGATGCGGAATGGTGAAGCGTGGTGATGCGCTTCCGCTCGTCATCCGCCCGCTGGGCGGTGAGATGGTCGACGTCGGCCGGGTTGCCGCCGTCGTTCACAATCACCAACTCGAAATCCTGGAACGTCTGGGCGAAGATGTCATCCAGTGCCCTGGCCAGGAAGATTGGGCGGTTCTTGGTTCGGGTCACGATGGTGACGCGGGCACCGGCGTTCATGGCGGGTCCATTCCGTTGGGAAAGTGTGATCAATCCTGCATGTTAGCAGCGGCGATGGCCCCGGAACCGAGCTTGGACTTCAACGCGCCCACCTCGTGTTCCGAGACCCCGTTGGCCTTCAGGAATTCCAGGACATCCAGCCCTTCGAGGAACCTGAGCAGGCCCGCCCTCTTCTGTTCCAGGATGGCCTCGAGCTCGTCCTCAGGAAGGAACGGATCATGGGCATGCGGGGCTCCGTGCGTGCGATGCCGCTCATTGATTCCCCTGGCTGCGAGCTCATAGCCCCGCACAATGGCCTCGTCACTCATACCCGCAAGCCGCTGCAGCATCAGCGCGATCACCCCACTGCGATCCCGCCCCGCCGAGCAATGGACCACCACCTTGCCGGGCGAGGCCGCGATGGCTTTGAAGACCGGGGCGATCCTGTCCGCGAACAGGTCCACGTAATCGCCATATTGCGCCGGATCCTTCAGATACGGGCCGAACAGCTCGCTGAAGCGGCGATGGTCCGGATCCTCCGTAGGGCAATGTACGACGTCGATACGCGCCTTCACGTCTTCCGGCACCTCAGGATCGGTGTCGCGTTGGTGACGTTCGCGGTCGGCACGGAGATCGATCACGGTGCGGACGCCGTCGTCGTACATCTGCTGCCAACCGGCCTGGGTGACCCACTCGTGCCGGCCCATCCTGTAGACATCGCCGGCGATCCGCCACGCATTCACGGCGCCGTCCCAGTGGACGCTTTGTTGAGCTTCAGGTGTCCCCTCCATAGGAGCCAGCTAAGCACATGCGCGGGTGGGCGCGTGAGTGGTGGGGCGCGCCGAGGGGTTAGCTCTCACCCCTCCTGGCCGCCGAGGGGTCAGCTCTCACCCCTCCTGGTCGCCGAGGGGTTAGCTCTCGCCCCTTTGAGGCCCGCCGAGAGGTTAGCTCTCGGCACATCGAGGCCCGCCGAGAGGTTAGCTCTCGGCACATCGAGGCCCGCCGAGAGGTTAGCTCTCGGCACATCGAGGCCCGCCGAGAGGTTAGCTCTCACCCCTCCTGGCCGCCGAGTGGTTAGCTCTCGGCACATTCAAGCTCGCATATTGCCGAGAGCCCGCCCCTCGGCGAACGGAATGGCCTTACCGCTTCGTGAGTTGGGCGGGTTTGACCGTCGAGACCAATGCCGCTGCGTAGGCCTGGTGCCCGGCGACATTCGGATGGAAGTTGGCGTCAGGGAGCGGCAGCCGGAAGTCCAGCACTATCCATGGATCCAACGAATTCGCTGCATGCCCGGCGAACCTCTTGGTAACGTCAACAAACTTGGCGTTGGTCCGGCTGTCAGCGACTGCTTTGGCGATGGCAGAGTTGAGGGCGTCAGTGGCCCTGTTGACGTTTGCCTGGTTCTCAACGGGAATGACCGGCAGACCATTGACGGGATCGAAGAGACGCGGGTAACCCATCACAGCAATGGTTGCCCGTGGAGCAGAAGCGCGGATGGTTTGGTAGACGCCCTCAAGGCCGGCCTCCAGTACGGGAAGGTTGGCAATAATTGCGTTGACGGTGGCCGCGCAACCCGCATTATCCGTTGATGCGCACGCTTGGAGCGCCAAAAGGCTTCCCGCATCAATGGCACCGGCGGAGAGGCTCACCAATTCCGCTTCTCGGAGCACGGATTGGCCGACGGCGATCTGCTCCAGAACCGTTGGTGCGCCGTTATAGAAGGGACTCGGAAATTCCGGATCAAAGGTCAACAGTGCCCCGTGGCAGGCGAGGTTGGCCAGTAGATTGACCCGGCCAGTATCAGCAACCACGTCCACATAGCCAGGGTGGCTCTGCCAGCAAGGCGCGTCCCTGTACAGGCCACCAGCTCCCGTACCTGCAGTGTAAGAATCGCCAAGGGCCACATAGTCAACGGATGGCGGCGGAGCCGCGGTAGCCGGACTCCCCACGAACCCCAGCGAAAGTCCCAGGACAGCGAGCCCGCCCGCCAAAGCAGCCAGCCGTCGTCGTGCTTGATGAGTTGCCATGACGTTCCCCTTCATACTGCTCAAATGGGGCTCCGGCACTCCGAAAGTGCGGAGGTCACGGCTCGCCCCACCATTCGGCCGCATACCGGGGCAATGTGTGCCCAGAGTACGCCTGCGGGAGAGCTGCGAACAGACCTCCCTGGCCGCCGAGGGGTTAGATCCCGGCACAATCCCCTACCCCATAAAGGCGAGAGCTCACCCCTCGGCACACGTAAAAGGGCGAGAGCTCACCCCTCGGCACACGTAAAAGGGCGAGAGCTCACCCCTCGGCACACGTAAAAGGGCGAGAGCTCACCCCTCGACGTACAACCCCCTCCACGTGGCCGCCGAGGGGTTAGATCCCGGCACAATCCCCAACCCCATAAAGCCGAGAGCTCACCCCTCGGCGCACACAATCAGGCGAGAGCTCACCCCTCACCGCACGCACTCCCCCACCACGCTCGCCGAGGGGTTAGATCCCGGCACATTGAGCGCCAGGATACAGGCGAGAGCTCACTCCTCGGCGGGGTGGCAAGAACCTACGCGCCGTACTTGGCCAGCCGGAACTCCAACCCGTTGCGCACAGCGGGCCACTCGTGCTCGAGGATGGAGAACACCACGGTGTCGCGAAGGGCGCCGTCCTTGCTGCGGGAGTGGCTTCGGAGCACGCCGTCCTGCTTGGCGCCGAGCCGGGCAATGGCTTCCCGGGACTGCTGGTTCATCCAGTGCGTGCAGAATTCAACAGCTACACAACCCAGTGTTTCGAAGGCATGCCCCAGAAGCAGCAGCTTGGAGTCCGGATTGGTCCCCGTACCGTGCGCCGACGCGGCGTTCCAGGTGGAGCCGATCTCCAACCGCGGAGTGGCAGCGTCGATGTTCATGTACGTGGTCATGCCGATGACCTTGCCCGTGGCGTTGGATCGCGTAGCAAAAGGCAGCATGGACCCCTCCGCTTGGAGGCCCAGGCGGCGATCGATTTCAGCAGCCATGCCCTCCGGCGTCGGCACGGAGGTGTACCAAAGCTTCCAAAGGTCGCCATCGCGGGCCGCCTCCACCATCCCGTCATGGTGTTCCTGGCTCAAGGGTTCCAGTGTCACGAATTTTCCGGTCAGGGTGATGGGTTCAATTGAGGTCACCCGGCTAGCCTAACCGCCCGCGGCAAGCCGGAGGTCAGTCGTTCCAGCCGAAGAAACCCTTGCCCGTCTTGCGCCCGAGTTCACCGCGAGCCACTTTGTCCCGGAGGATCTGCGGCGGAGCGAAACGGTCACCAAGAGTCGAGTGCAGGTATTCGGCAATGCCCAGCCGGACGTCCAAGCCCACAATGTCCGTGGTCTTCAGCGGGCCCGTGGGGTGCTTGTAACCGAGGACCATGGCGGCATCGATGTCCTCGGCCGATGCCACGCCCTCCTCCACCATGCGCATAGCTTCAAGGGCAATGGCGACGCCGAGCCTTGAGGACGCGAAGCCGGGAGCGTCATTGACGACGACGGCGGTCTTGCCGAGTGCCTCAGTCCAGTTTTTGGCCGCAGCAGCGAGTTCGGGAGACGTCTCCTTGGCCAGCACCACCTCAATGAGGGTGGATGCGGGCACCGGGTTAAAGAAGTGCAGCCCCACAAAGTTGGCGGGCCGGCGAAGTTCGTTGGCCAGTCCAGTGACGGAAAGCGAGGAGGTGTTCGATGCAAGGAAGGCATCGGCGGATAGGTGTTCCTCCACAGCCTTCAGCGCCTTGACTTTGAGATCGTAATCCTCCGGCACCGCTTCCACCACCAGTCCGCAGTGGATGAACGAGGTGTAGTCCGTGGAGGTGCTGAAACGGGACATCGCCTGTTCATGAGTTTCATTCAGGGTGCCGCGAGCGGCGGACTTGGTGACGGCGTCAGCAACGCGATCCTGCGCTCCGGCTGCTGCCTCGTGGTCGCGTTCCACCACGATCACGGTGGCACCTTTAGTGAGGAATGCGTGTGCGATTCCGGCACCCATCCGGCCACCACCGAGGACTCCAACGACGTGCGGGATGGCGGGAACAACGGTCATTTCTGGGTCCTGTCGTGAGTCGGGTCGGCATCATCGGTTGCGGAATCTTGCGAAGCCTTGGCCGACTTTTTGTCGAGGAACGCCTGCATGCGGTCGAACTTGGCCTGGGACTCGAAGAGAATTCCCTGGGCGAGGGTGTCGATCAGGGGGTGGGCCTCGGCGGGGGCATGGAAGACGGATTTGGTGATGCGGACCGCCAAGGGATCCTGGCGGCCGATCCGGTCGGCCAGCTTGTGCGCCGCATCCATCAGCTCCGGAGCTTCATGAATCTCTGTGATGAGGCTGATCCGGAGGGCTTCTTCTGCCCGCAGCACAGTCCCGGCCAAGAGGATTTCCTTGGCTTTGGGCTCACCCACGAGCTCTTTGAGCCGCCAGCTGGCACCGGCTGCGGCGAGGATTCCGAGTCCCGTCTCCGGGTTTCCAATCCGGACACTCGGAGTACCAATGCGGAAGTCCGCTGCATAGGCGAGCTCAGCGCCACCACCCAGGCAATAGCCATCCAAGGCCGCGATAACGGGCATGGGAAGTTTGGCGATCCGCACAAAAATGGTGGAGTTGATTCCTTGCAGGGCGTCATCGCGGCGACGTTCGCGCAACTGCCCAATATCGGCTCCGGAGGCGAAAACACCGTCGGTCCCGGCGATGATCAGTACTTTGGGGTTCCGTTCCAGCTCGGCGCAGACCTGGTGGAGTTCGTCCACCATGGTCTGGTCGATCGCGTTACGGACCTCGGGGCGGTTCAGCAGAACCGTGAGGCGGTCTTCGCGGTCCTCGAGCAGGAGGGTGGTGAAGTCTTCCGGGTTCAGTGCCATTACATGCCTTCCAGCAGCATCGCGGTTCCCTGTCCGACGCCGATGCACATCGTCGCCAGTCCAAGCTTCGGTCCCGTAGTGGAGGTGAGCTCGCGTTCCATCCGGCCCAGCAGCGTGATCGCAATCCGTGAGCCGCTGGAACCGAGGGGGTGCCCCAAACTGATGGCACCGCCGTCGTTGTTCACAATCTCCGGGTTCAAGCCGAGGCGGCGCATGCTGGCAAGCGACTGCGTGGCGAAGGCTTCGTTGAGTTCCACGGCCCCCAGTTGGTCCACGGTGAGGCCGGTGCGGGCCAGGACCTTTTGCGTGGCCGGAACCGGGCCAATGCCCATGATTTCGGGCTCACACCCGGCAGATGCGCCGTCGATGATCCGTGCGCGCGGCGTCAGGCCGAACCTCTTGATGGCCGCTTCGGAGGCGACGATGATGGCTGAGGCGCCGTCATTGAGCGAGGAGGAGTTGCCAGCAGTGACCACGGATCCACCGGGGACAACGGGTCGCAACCCAGCCAGGACGTCCATGGTGGTGCCCTCGCGGGGGCCCTCGTCGGTGTCCACCACGGTCTCGGACTTCCTCGTCTTGACGGTCACGGGAACGATTTCATCCTTGAACCGTCCGCCGGCGATGGCTGCGAGGGCCAGCTGATGGGAGCGGACAGCAAAGGCGTCAGCGTCTTCCCGGGAGATGTTGTCCACGCGACCCACTTCCTCCGCCGTTTCGGGCATGGAGTAGGTCATCTTGCCGTCCCGGGAGAGCTCGCCCTTGCTGAAGAGCGGGTTGGCGAAGCGCCAGCCGATGGAGGTGTCGAAGATCTGGCCGGGCTTGGCGAACGCGGTGGTCGGCTTCTCCTGCACCCAAGGGGCCCGGCTCATGGACTCAACGCCACCGGCCACCACGATGTCCGCCGCTCCGGACTTGATCATGTGGCTGGCCATGATGATCGCGCTGAGGCCCGATGCGCAGAGCCGGTTCACGGTGATGCCGGGGATGTGGAGGGGAAGTCCGGCCAGGATCGTGGCCATGCGGGCAACGTTCCGGTTTTCCTCGCCGGCGCCGTTGGCGTTGCCGAGGATCACCTCATCGATGGAGTCAGGGTCGACGCCGGCACGCGCCACTGCTTCCCGGACCACCAGTGCAGCGAGGTCGTCGGGACGGACCGAGGACAGAGCCCCACCATAGCGACCTACAGGCGTTCGTGCGCCGCCAACAAGAAAAGCCTCGACCATGAGAACATCCTTCGCGAAAAGTGAAAGGGACCGGCGCGGAATAATATACCGACCGTTCGTTCTATAAAGGTTACACGGCCAGGCGGACCGGTCAACAGCTGGCGTCATCTGCTGCACCGGCCCACAGCCGGATCAAACCACCCGGATCCCCAGGTGGCCCGCCAAAAGGGGCGCCATGAGGCTCAGTTGATAGTCGTCAATAATGACGCCCGCCAACCCGGCCAGTCCGTTGATGCCCCGGAACCCGGAGGTCCGCAGATCCACGTCCTTCAGCTTGGCTCCCGTGACATCCAAGGTGCCGATGGTGCAGTTCTTCAGAGCGATTCTGGTCCCGGCGCAGGCACCGAGGTCCAACTCATTGATGATGCAATCGGAGATCTGCACATCCATCACCTTGGAGCCCCGAAGGTTTACATAGTCCAGCTTGCCGCCGTCGATCCGGACGGAGCGCCAGTTTCCCTCGTAGAGTTCGGCCGAACCCCATCGCGGGTTGCTGATCTCCACGTCCTGCCACGAACTCCGCGCCGCAGTGAAGATGGGCGCGTAAGGTTCGGCCAGAATGCACTCACGGAACGTGGCCCCGCGCAGCTGGGCTTCATTGAAGGAGACGCCGTTCAGCTCACACTCGATAAAGTCCGAACCACTCAGTTCCTCCCCGTCAGCGGAGACCTTGGTCCACCGGACACCGTCATACCGTTCGCCGCGCTGGAAGTCGGGGGCGTCGTCGTCGCGCAGTTCCTCCAGGCGGACAGGGGAAATTTTGGGTGCTGCAATCTTCGCAGCCGCCATCAGAGGGATACCGCCTTCGCAGAAGAGCTGCAGGGCAGGGCGCCGTTATTGTGTTGCGTCAGGGTGGTGGTGAGTTCCATACATCGAGCCTAGACCCGACCCCTGACAGTCCCCACCAAGGCAGTCAGCCAAGTGACAACGGCGCAGACTCCCACGCCCCAGAGGATATCCGTCACGGCCACCAGTGCAGGGAAGTCCTTAAGGATGGCGAGCGCAGTCAAAGCCCAGGTGGAGTAGGTGAAGAACCCGAACAGGGCTCCACCGAGGATCCTCCTGCGCAGGGTGATGTCAGCTTTCCCCGGCCTCACCCCGTAGTGGACAATGCCGGCGACGAAGACCAGATAGAACAGCACTGCCCCCACCGGGTGCGGGCTGGACGCCAGGAGGTGCCCAATCTGGCTTTCATATTGCCGCTGCGCCACAGTGAGGATCCAGACGACGTCGATCGCGGCAAAGACCACCGCGGCCAGGGCATAGGACAGAAGCCAGCGTTTCAGGCCCGCGTTCATCCTTGGCGCCGGGGGTCTGCATAGAGGTTGTCCACAATGTGCCTGGCGCGTTCGGTAAAGGCGCCACGTTTGAGCTTCATGGTGGGTGTCACGATCCCGTTGGCCTCCGTGAGGTCGGTCAGGAGCAGGACGAACCGCCTCACCTGCTCCGAGCGGGCAATTTTCGAATTGGCGTCACTAACGGCCTGGCCAATGAGCGCAAGAAGCCGGACGTCCTCTATTTGGACAGCGCCGCCGTCCTCTGGAATCCGCAACCCCTTGAGGTCGGCGATGCCCTCGCGCTCCGCCCACGCTGCCAACGATTCGGGGTCCAGCAGCACCAGTCCGCCCAGATAGGGTTTGCCCTCCCCCACCATCACGGCGTGGGCTACCAATGGATCGCCTTCAACGTAGCCTTCCCAGATGGATGGCGAAATGGTCTTTCCACCAGCGGTGACAATCACATCCTTGATCCGGCCTTTGAGGGTGAGCCTTCCCAAGTGATCCAGCTCGCCCAGGTCACCGGTCCGAAAATACCCGTCCACGAACGCTTCGGCGTCGTCCGACGCCCGGCGGTAGCCGGCGAAGACACCAACGCCGCGGGCCAGCACCTCCCCCTCAGCCGAAAGGCGCACGGTGGTTCCGGGCATCGGGACGCCCACGGATCCGGAATTGATGGACCCCGGCAGGTTTCCCGTCAACGGGGCCGTGGTTTCGGTGAGGCCGTAGCCCTCGATCACCGGAAGTCCCAGTCCACGGAAGAAGAGGGACAGTTCAGCATCGAGCGCACCGGCGCCGGACAGCAGGTAGTCGAGCCGCCCGCCCACCAGGTTCCGGAGCCGGGCATAGAAGAGGCGGTCGAACAAAGCCCGCCGGATGCGGAGGCCGGCGGTGGCACGCAGGCGAGGGTCGGCGTCGTGCGCTTCAGCGAACCGTCCCCACTCCACAGCGGTTCGCTGGGCCGCCGCCCACACACGGCCGAGCTTTTTCTGCGTGGCAGCGGCAGCGGCGGACGCCTGGATCTTCTGCAGCACGCGCGGGACCACCACCAGGAACGTGGGCTTAAGGGCTCCCAGCGCAGGGACGACGTCCCGGGGATCTGAAAGGTGCGCGATCCTCATGCCGTTGGCCAGGCAGATCAGTTGGAGCCCGCGCGCCAAAACGTGCGCCATGGGCAGGAAAATGATGGTGTTGCCGCCCTCGCGGACTACCTCGGTGTAGGCACCTGCCACGTTCAGCACTTGTCCCACGAAGTTGCCATGCGTGATGAGGGCACCCTTGGGCGCCGCGGTGGTGCCGGAGGTATACACAATGGTGGCCACGGAATCGAGGTCGGCCAGCAGGCGCCGATCCTCCACAACACTGTCCGGGACTTCAACACCGCGCGACACCAGGTCAGCGATGTCGGCGCCAGGGCTGGCATCGAGGGTCCATATCCCCAGCGGATGGATGCCTGCCTGGTTGAACCCTTGTTCCAGCAAGGCCGCGTGCTCTGCGCTGCCGCCCACGGCAAGGCGGACATCGGCATCGGCCAGGATCGCCGTTACCTGCGGGGCCGCTGAGGTTTCATATACAGGAACCACGACGGCGCCGGCGAACCAGGCTGCCATGTCGGCCAGTGCCCACTCGTACCGGGTGGGGGACATGATGGCCAAAGACTCACCCGGCTGGATTCCCGCAGCAATGAATCCCTTGGCCAGCGCCCGGACTTCGTCCACGAACTGCCCGGTGGTTACCTGCCTCCACGGCCCGGTGATCGCCGCCTCCCGGACCTCGAAGGCGATGTGGCCTGGATTGGTCCGGAAACGGTGCATCAGCAGTTCTGTGGCATTGCGGTGGTTGGCGGTGTCGACGAGCGGCGGCGATGTAAATTCCCTCAACGGGTGTCCGCCATGGAGAGGGACTGCAAGTGATCCTCCATAAGGTTCCGGACGGCGTCGAGGAATTCCGCGACGACGACCTGCTGGTCGGTGGGCAAAGCGTCCAGTTGGGCGTTGGCGGCAGAGAGGAGGGGCCGCATCAGGTCTTTGATCCGGCGTGATGCGGCCTCGGTGACGTTGACGTGCACTTGGCGCCTGTCCTCCGTGCTGCGGAGCCGTTCCACGTAGCCGTGGGACTCAAGGCGACTGACCAGGGCCGTGGTGGTGGCCGCCGTCGCACCCAGCTCCGAGGCGAGGGATCCGACCGTGACCGGGCCGGAGTCGGCCAGCACGGTGAGAGCCCTGTAATCGGTGAGGTTGAGCTCCAAGGCGCGGGCAACTTTCCGCTCGGTCTCATTGGCGAGCCCAAACAAACCCTGCAAGGTCCCGGCGGCTGGATGGCCGAACCCGCCGGTAGCCTTTTCATCGTTTTGCATGGTTATATAGTAATCAAATAAGTTTGAACATCAAACAGGCTAGGTATCAGCGTCTGCAAAAGGCAGCGCTTTCAGCCAGCGAAAGGGAGCCCCATCGTGAAGGATTCAGACAGGAAGGGCCTGATTGCCCTTCCCGTGGTGGTACTGCTGGGCGCGCTCGTCGCCGTGGCCGGAAGCCACCATGGGGCAAGCGTGGCCGGAATTCCGCTCTTTGCGGCAGCAGTCGCCGGAGCGTTCATCATTCAATGGCTGGTGTTCATCCCCTCCTTCAAAGCCCAGACGGAGAAGTACTTTGATCTCACCGGCTCCCTGACATATGTGGCCATCACCGTTCTTCTGGTGATTGCCACGCCCGGGATCGATGCCCGCTCGCTCCTCCTCGCCGCCATGGTTGCCGCCTGGGCGCTGCGGCTGGGCACCTTCCTCTCCCGCCGGATCCACAAGGCCGGCAAGGACGACCGCTTCGACGACATCAAGCCATCGTTGGTTCGCTTCCTCAACGTGTGGACCATCCAAGGACTCTGGGTAGTCTTCACGGCGGCTGCGGCATGGGTGGCCATCACCAGCACCAACCGGGTAGGGCTCGACTGGCTGGCGATCCTCGGATTCCTGTTGTGGGCCGCAGGATTCGCCATTGAGATCGTGGCCGACAAGCAGAAGAGCCGCTTCAAGTCCGACCCCGCCAATAAGGGCAAGTTCATCTCCACAGGGCTGTGGGCCAAATCCAGGCACCCGAACTACTTCGGAGAGATCCTCCTGTGGACCGGCGTGGCCATTATCGCCATCCCCGTGCTCCAAGGCTGGCAGTGGGTGGCACTGATTTCCCCGGTATTCGTCACCCTCCTGCTCACCAAAGTCAGCGGCATCCCCCTCCTGGAAAAGAAGGCCGACAAAACCTGGGGTGGCGAGGCCGGGTACGAGGAGTACAAGAAGAGCACTCCGGTGTTGATCCCCAAGTTCGGTTAGGCAGCACAGCAGGCCCCGCAACGCGAGGTCCGTTCCTTGCGAGGCCCACTCTGCCCGCATCACACCCCGTTTACCCAGCACAGCAGGCCCCACAACGCGAGTTCCGTTCCTTGCGAGGCCCACTCTGCCCGCATCACACCCCGTTTACCCAGCACAGCGGGCCCCACAACGCGAGGTCCGTTCCTTGCGAGGCCCACTCTGCCCGCATCACACCCCACTTACCCAGCACAGCGGGCCCCGCAACGCGAGGTCCCACCAACGCAAACGGCGCGTGCCCCCGGAAGGAGGCACGCGCCGTCGTACGTTTGAACGCAGGACCCAGCGGAGTCTTAGCTGAAAAGCTCGCTCTTGGGCTGGTTGTTCTTGACCTTCTGCCACCCGAGCCACAGGACCAGGGCGAAGAACGGAATGGTGGCGAGGGTCCACAGGCCCAGCAGGAAGACCTCGCCGGTGGCTTTGTCGGTCATGGTGTCGAACCCGATCAGCACCGTGATGGCCAGCAGCGCGATAAGTCCGAGCCAGCTGGTCCACGGCGAACCGGGCATCGGCAGGCTGGAGACATTGCCGCGCTTTTTCCGCAGGGCAATCTGGCTTGCGAAGATCGAACCCCACGTGAAGATCACGCCGATGGAGGCCGTGTTCAACGCGAGGTCGAAGGCGTGCGAACCACCCAGCCAGATGTTCAGCAGGATGCCCACGAGGTAGACGCCGCCGATCGCAAGAATGGCAGCATACGGCACATGGCGGGTGGACATTTTGGTGAGCCACTGGGGTGCATGGCCGTTGTTGGCCATGGTGCGGAAGATGCGGCCGATCGAGTACAGGCCCGAGTTGCAGGAGGACAGTGCTGCGGTGATGACGATCATGTTCATCACATCACCCATCCAGCCCAGGCCCATCTGGCCGAAGACGGTAACGAACGGCGAGGTGCCGGCAACGTACTGGTCAGAGGGCAGGAGCATGGCGAGCAGCGTCACCGAACCGACGTAGAAAACCACAATGCGGATCACGACGGCGCGGATCGCCTTGGGAACTTCGCGTTCCGGATTTTCCATCTCGCCTGCGGTAATGCCGACCAGTTCGATGGCGTTGTAAGCGAAGATCACGGCGTTCAGGACCAGGATCATCACCAGGCCACCCTTGGGGAACATGCCGCCGTCTTCGTGGAAGAGGTTGGCCACGGATGCATGGCCATCCCCCACCTTGGCGTTGGTGACCACCATGAAAGTGCCCACGGCAAGGAAAATCAGGATCGCGGCGACCTTGAGGCAGGACGCCCAGAATTCGAACTCGCCGAACGCCTTGACACTGAACAGGTTCACGGCCACCAGCAGCACCAGCGCAGCGATGGCGGACAGTTCAATGGGGACATTCGGGAAGAAGAACTGGAAGTACAGGCCAATGGCAATCAGTTCGGCGATGCCTGTCATGGCCCAGTTGATGAAGTACATCCAGCCTGAAAGGAACGCGCCCTTCTTGCCGAACATTTCACCGGCGTAGCTCACAAAAGAGCCCGAGGTCTGGCGGTACATGATGAGTTCACCGAGCGCGCGCATCAGCAGGTAAGCGATGACGCCGGCAATGGCATAGGAGAAGATCAGGGCAGGACCGGTGGAGGCCAGGCGCCCACCGGCACCCATGAAGAGGCCGACGCCGATGGCGCCGCCCATGGCGATCATGGTGACATGGCGGCGGCTCAGGGTCTTCTGGTATCCCTCAGCGCTGAGGGTTGAGCCCGAGGCGGCGGATGAGGCCTTGGAGCTCTGGAGATCTGTGGGAGTACTTTGCGGCACAGCTGTTCCTTGTGGGTTGGGGTATTGCTGTAGGTGTTACGCCCATGCCGGAACACAGGCGGCTTTGGCACACAAAATTCGAGTTTTCCCTCCTTTGAGGACCCGAAGTGTGACAAAGAACGCAGAACGCCGAAGCTTCGCGCAACCCGTCTATCTTACGGGATTAACCGGAATGCCCGTGACGCAGGCAACAGGGGGCTGTGGACAAAGGACGGAGGACCCGAGATACATCGAACGCCAATCCACGCCCGTGAGCTGGTCAGCCAGCACGGCGGCCTGCTCCCACACAGGTGCCAACTGCCCATAGACCTCACCGCGGTGCTGCGCGCACTCCCCCACAGCATGGATTCCTTCCTCATCCAAAACCCGCATATGGTCATCAACCACGATCCCCCGCTCCACTGCCAAACCGCTCACGACGGCGACATCGACCTTGGGTCTTTTCCCTGCGGCGAGCACCACCATGTCGCAGTCGAGGTCCGGCTGGTCGTTCAGGCCCACCCCGGTGATCCTGTCCGACCCCCGGATCGCGGTGGTCCGGCTTCCTCGGTGCACCCTGATTCCCAGCGCCTCAACGCTTCGCCGCAGTATTGCAGCGTCGTCGGGACCCAACTGCGCGCTCATCAGATGGCTGCCCGAGTGGACCACGCGGACATCCATGCCGGCTGCACGCAATCCCCGGGCTGCCGCCAGACCTGAAAAACCGCCACCAACCACCACTGCCCTGCTTTGCTCATCACTGCGCTGCCCGAGCCCGGCGAACTTCATGATCCTGCGGGTATCTTCCATGTTCCGGAAAGTAAAAATGCCCCGCCGGAGCGTTCCGCTGGGCGAATACAGCCCCTCCATGGATGGCAGGTAAGGGCGGCTGCCGGTAGCGATGATCAGGTGGTCGTACTGGACCACCCGGCCATCGGCGGCGAAGACGTGCCGGCTGAACTTATCGATCCGGTCCACCCGGACCCCGGCATGGAGCGTGATGTTGTTCGCCTGGTACCAGGGCAGGGAGTTGAGGAAAATGTCCGCCACGCTCTCCTCCCCCGAGAGGACATGGCTGAGCATGAGCCTGCTGTAGTTTCCATAGGGCTCCTCGCCGAACATGGTGATCTCAAAGAGATCGGCACCGCCCCTTGCCAGAATTTCTTCTACAACCCGGGCGCCGGCCATACCGTTTCCGACCACTACCAGTTGCTTCTTCATCAGTGCTCCACCATGCCAAGGTCCACCACCACGTAACCCCGAACGCCGGCCGGGGCCACGATGAACAGTTCGATCACCGAGCCGCCCTCAGTGTCCTCCACTACCCGCAGCGGAATGTGGACATCGCTCTTGGCCCCGATCGGAAAATAGCGCAGGGGAACGCGGTCGCGCATCAGCACCACGGTGATCAGTTCCGCGCTCGAATTACCGCCGCGGAAGTAGAGCGTCTGGTTGATCACGCCGTCCGGGACAAAGTGTGAGAGCTCGGCGTGCAGCGGAATCGGCTTATCCAGCCCCGCGCCTTCGAAGTTGTAGATGCCCTGCAGGAAGAGGTTCTGGATGATCACGGGACAAGTCCTTTCGGCCGGTGCCCTTTCCATGGTGCTCTGCCGATGTTTCAGGACGTCCGCCGCCGTGTTTCCGAAGGCAGGACAGAGGGTAACGATCACTTTGCCAACAGCTCACCGGCGCGGCAGGCCGGTGAGGGAACGCGCAGCACGGGACATACGGCAAGGAATGCGCCCTAGGAGACGCGCAGCACGGGACGCCCGGAAGGGAAGGAGCCCCACTGTGAAGCCAACCATAGCGGCTACCGCAGTTCGCCGCCCTGCATCCCGTAGCGGACCCATGAACCCGCCGAAGAGTTCCGGCCAGTCCCGCCAACGCGGGCGCAGTGATCGAACCACTCCCCGAGGGCACGGTCATGGCTCACGATCACCAAAGTCCCGGCAAACGAGGCCAGCGCGGACTCCAGTTGTTCCACCAGGACGGGCGCCAGATGGTTGGTGGGCTCGTCCACGATCATTGTTTCGAATCCGCCCAGCAGGAGCCGGGCGAGGGCGAGCCGGCGTTGTTGTCCTGCCGAGAGGCCACCGACGGGGACATGGAATTCGGCCGGCCGGAAGAGGCCCAGGCGGAGCAAACCCTCAGCGTGTTCATCGATGTTTCCGCCCAATCCTGCAGCGAACGCCGGAAGCAACCGCAGTGACGGGCGCGTCGGGACCTCCAACTCCTGCTGCAGATAACCCACGGTCCCGTTAACGGCTACGGAGCCGGTGGTGGGCTCCACGTTCCCCGTCAGCACCGACAGCAGCGTGGATTTACCTGCGCCGTTGGGCCCGGTGATGAGCACCTTTTGGCCGGTCTCCACCCTCAGGTCGGTGCGTTCGAGTCTTCCCGGGACACTGACGCCCCGGGCTTCGAGCGCAGGATCCCCTGTTTCCACGGCAGTGGCTCCCACAGGTGCCGCCAGCTTCAGTGGCACCGGTGGCCGGTCCACGGGGTTCTCTTCAAGCCTGCGGAGCCGTTCCTGGGCGTTGCGGACTTTACTGGAGACCGCGCTCTGCAATGTGCCGGCTTTGAACCCGAAAGCCATCTTGTCGTTGTCGCGTTTGCGTCCGTAGCCCATGCGGTCACCCACAGTGGCGGCCTGGAGGCGTTCGGCGGCCATGGCATCAAGCCATTCATCGTATTGCTGGATCCACCGCGCACGTTCGGCGGCCTTCTCATGGAGGTAGCCTTCATAGCCGTTCCCGTAACGGTTCACGGAGCGACGATCGGCGTCCACTTCGATGATGGTGGTGGCCACCTTCCGCAGCAGGACACGGTCATGCGAGACCACCACCACGGTGCCCCGGTGCGCGGCCAGCCGCGATTCAAGCCATGCGGTTCCGTTCGCATCCAGGTGGTTGGTTGGCTCGTCCAGGAGCAACGCCTCGGCGGGATCAGCCAGCAAGCAGGCCAGCGCCACGCGTTCCTGCTCGCCGCCGGACAAAGATCCAAGCGTTCGACGCCGGTCCAAGCCTCCCAGCCCCAACTTGTCCAGCGCTGCTTCCACCCGGGATTCGGCAGCGTAGCCCTCACGGAGTTGGTACTCCGTTTGCAGGCTTCCGTAGAGCTCAAGTTCTTCACTGCCGGCATCGGCGAGGCCTGATTCGAGGTCGAGGATTTGGGCTTCAAGGGAACGCAGCGAAGCCAGGGAGGAATCGATGGCGTCCCCAACGGTTACGGACTCGGAGAAGCCGTGGGTCTGGGCGAGGTAACCCACGCGATAGCCGGGGTTACCGCTCAAGCCGGCAGCGCCGTCGTCGGGGGTTTCCACCCCGGACAGCAGTCGCAGCAGAGTGGATTTTCCAGCGCCGTTTTCGCCGACGATTGCTACATGCTCGCCGTGGTGGATGGCGAGGTCAACGTTGTGGAGAAGTTCGCGGTCCCCATAGCCATGGGAAACGCCGGAAAGGTAAAGGTGGTCAGTCAAGAGGAATCCTCGCAAGTCCGCAGTGGGTGGCCTAAAGCCATGTGGGTACTGGGGATGCAGCCGCAGGAAGGGGGCTGCGCTCAAGACTTCATGGCTCCAGCCTGCCCATGGATCCCGGCCGCGTCAAGTTCGCGGCGGAGATGTCCCACGAAAACCGGATGCCCTAAATAAAACTTTTCGGTATGCCTAAATTTCGGTATTCTCAGAAGGAGAACCCCCAACGATGAGGATCCCCAATGGCTGCACCCGCACTGGAAAAACGTGCCACACCCGGCAAAGTATGGTCACGGCTTTTACTGCTGGGGCCCGCCTTCGTGGCCGCGATCGCCTAC
Organism: Arthrobacter sp. UNCCL28; assembly: GCF_900102805.1. Taxonomy (NCBI): domain Bacteria; kingdom Bacillati; phylum Actinomycetota; class Actinomycetes; order Micrococcales; family Micrococcaceae; genus Arthrobacter; species Arthrobacter sp. UNCCL28. The sequence continues at coordinate 142,070 of NZ_FMWE01000001.1, read as the reverse complement.
GTTGACCCGGGAAACGTCGCCGCCAACCTCACTGCGGGTGCAAACTACGGCTACCTGTTGGTCTGGGTACTGGTTGTGGCGAACGCCATGGCCGTCCTGGTGCAGTACCAGTCGGCCAAACTTGGCCTCGCTACCGGGATGAGCCTGCCGGAAATCCTGGGGAAGCGGCTGGGAAACACGCGCCGGCGCCTCTACTGGGTGCAAGCCGAAGTTGTTGCCGGAGCTACGGACATGGCAGAGGTCATTGGTGGGGCTGTGGCTTTGAACCTGTTGTTCGGGCTCCCCTTGTTGGCCGGCGGAGTCATAGTGGGCATTGCCTCCATGATGTTGCTGGCTCTCCAGTCCCGGCGCGGGCAACGGTCCTTCGAGTACGCCATTTTGGTGTTGCTGGGAGTGATCGCAGTGGGATTCGTCTCCGGGCTGTTCGTCAACCCGCCCGATGCCGCGAGCGCACTGGGTGGCCTGGTTCCGCGCTTTGAAGGCACCGACACCATCCTTTTGGCAGCCAGCATGCTCGGGGCCACGGTGATGCCCCATGCGATCTACCTCCACTCTGCACTGGCCCGCGACCGGCACGGGTTCTCACCTGACCCGCTGGTCCGGAACCGTTTGATCCGGGCCACCCGGACGGACGTTGTTGGCGCCCTGCTGCTGGCAGGGGTAGTGAACATCTCTATGCTGCTCCTTGCTGCCTCAAGCCTCCGCGGCATCGAAGGTACCGATACCATCGCAGGCGCCCATGCGGCGGTGACATCGGCCCTGGGCCCCTCGATCGGAGTCATTTTCGCGATCGGCCTGCTGGCCTCAGGACTGGCCTCCACGTCCGTTGGCTGTTATGCCGGGGCGACCATCATGGGTGGCCTCCTGAAAGTCCGCATTCCGCTGCTGACCCGGCGCGTCATCACCCTGATCCCCGCCCTGATAGTCCTGGGTGCCGGCATCGAGCCGACGCTGGCCTTGGTACTTAGCCAGGTTTTGCTCAGCTTCGGCATCCCGTTCGCCCTGATTCCGTTGATCCGCCTCACAGGCAAGAAGGAGGTCATGGGACTGCACACGGACTCCATGCCGCTTCGCATTGCGGGCTGGACCAGTGCTGTGCTGATCGTGGGATTGAACTGCGTGCTCATCACGCTGACTTTGACGGGCCAGTCCTGACTGGGCCCGCACTAATGCCGGGGCCACGCAAAGCTAGGCTGTTCACATGGGCACACCACTTTCCACCAAGGCACGTCTGTACAGGTTCACCGCCCTCGACGCCCTGGCAGTAGCGGTCTACCTCGGCTTCACTGCCTACTTCACTTTCGCGGGCGAAGCGGTGGAGCGGCTCATGCTCCAACTGTTCCCCGAGCCGGCCACCGCCTCCTATGCCGTCAATGCCCTCTTTTATGCCGGCGTCGGAATATTTGCAGTGGCCTCCGCGTGGCGCGTCGCAGGGCGCGACCTCAAGATCCTGGCCACCCGCCCTTGGTTCACCCTCGGGATGATCCCGCTGGCGATCGTGGTGATGCTGATCCTCACGGCCGTCCTGGTGGCGGCATTCGGTACGGCACAAAGCTCCGAAAACCAGTTGGGTATCCAAGGCCTGCTGCAGCAAGTACCGGCATGGCTGATGGTGCCGCTGCTGGTACTGCTGGGCCCGTTCGTGGAGGAGTACCTGTTCCGGCACCTACTGATCGGCAAGTTGTCGCAGTACGTGAACATCTGGATCTGCTGCGTGATCTCCGTGGTGGTTTTCGCCTCCATCCATGTGGTGGGCCGTGAAGGACTGGTGTTGTCCGCTTTGGCGCCGTACCTGGGAATGGCCGTGGTCTTGGTGGCGGTGTATGTCTGGACAGGGAAGAACCTGATGTTCTCCTACTTTGTCCATGCGGCGAAGAACCTCATGGCAGTAGTGCTCATCTACGCCATCCCGCCCGAAATGTTGCCCAACTAAGTCACCTTTTTGAGCCTGGCAAGCGCGCTTGAACGCGACTCAAACACGCTTGAATGCGCCCTAGGCGTGCAATCCGGACCAAAAATGACCGCATCCACCTACCGGCCACCCGTCGCCGGGAATAGCGTGGTGGGCATGACACTGAACATCCAGGTAGTAGTCGATTGCAACAAGCCGCATGAGCTCGCCGATTGGTGGGCCGAAACGCTGGAATGGAACGTGGAGCCCCAGGATGAGGCCTTCATCCGGTCCATGATCGAGCAGGGGTTCGCCACCGACGACCAGACCATCACCCACAACGGCAAGCTGGTCTGGGCCGAGGGCTGCGCGATCGTGCCTGCCGAGGACACCGATCCCAAGACCGGCCGCCGCATCCTGTTCCAGACAGACCCCAACCAAAAGTCCGTCAAGAACCGAGTGCACTGGGACGTCAGGCTGGACGGCCGGGACAAGGATGAGGTGCGCAAAGAACTTGAAGCCCGCGGTGCCAAACACCTGTGGACCGCCAATCAGGGACCCCACGAATGGCACACCATGGCAGACCCCGAGGGCAACGAGTTCTGCATCAGCTAAGGCCATTACTAGACTCGGAGTGTGAACAACCAACTCCCTGCCAAGGTTTCCGACGTCTTTGACCCCTCACGCTGGCGCACGGTTTCCGGCTTTGACGACTTCAAGGACATGACCTACCACCGGCAGGTAGAGCGCTCCGCTGACGGCACGGTCAAGGACCTCCCTACGGTCCGGATCGCCTTCAACCGCCCCGAAGTCCGCAACGCGTTCCGCCCGGGCACCGTGGACGAGCTGTACCGCGCCATGGACCACGCGCGCATGACTCCGGACGTCGCCACCGTGCTGCTCACCGGCAACGGACCTTCGGAAAAGGACGGCGGCCACTCGTTCTGCTCAGGCGGGGACCAACGCATCCGCGGGCGCGACGGCTACCGCTACCAAGTAGAAGGCGCTGCGGGTGACTCCGCTGAATTTATCGACCCCGCCCGCGCCGGACGGCTCCACATCCTGGAAGTCCAGCGGCTCATGCGGACCATGCCCAAGGTGGTCATCGCCGTCGTTAATGGTTGGGCGGCAGGCGGCGGCCACTCACTGCACGTGGTCAGCGACCTCACCATCGCCTCGCGCGAGCACGGCAAGTTCAAGCAGACCGATGCCACGGTGGGAAGTTTCGACGCCGGATACGGCTCTGCGCTGCTGGCCCGCCAGATCGGGCAGAAGGCCGCCCGGGAAATCTTCTTCCTGGCCCGCGAATATTCAGCAGATGACATGGTGCGGATGGGTGCGGTGAACGAGGCCGTGGACCACGCACGGCTGGAAGACGTCGCCCTCGAGTACGCCGCTGATATCGCCCGCCAGTCGCCGCAGGCCATCCGCATGCTCAAGTTCGCCTTCAACCTGGCCGACGACGGACTGGCAGGCCAGCAGGTCTTCGCCGGCGAAGCCACCCGCCTGGCGTACATGACGGACGAGGCCGTGGAAGGCAAGGAAGCGTTCCTCCAGAAACGCGATCCCGACTGGTCCAGCTTCCCCTACTACTTCTAGGACTCACCCTGTGGACATTGATCCCGTACTCAAAGCCCTGATGGCCGCCCTCCACGGCGAGGGTCCCGCCGTCGAAATCGTCCTGGACGAGAGCGGCGCGCCGCAAGCAGTGCCGGTGGAGACCGGCGTCGAGGACGCGGCAGTGGTGGTGCGCACCTCCGGTTCGACCGGGACGCCCAAGGCCACCATCCTGACCATCGACGCCCTTGCAGCATCCTCGGTCTCTACTGCCATGGCCCTGCGCGGTGAAGGCCAGTGGTTGCTGGCGCTCCCCCTGCAGTACGTGGCCGGTGTCCAGGTGCTGGTCCGCTCGCTCTATGCAGGCACGCGCCCGTGGGTGATGGACCAGTCCAACGGCTTCACACCGGAGGCCTTTACCGCTGCCGCGGAGGAACTCACGGACAAGATCCGCTTCACGTCCTTGGTACCCACGCAACTGCAGCGCCTCCTGGACTCCCCCGCGCCGGAAACCCTTGCCGTCCTGCGCCGCTTCAACGCGATCCTGCTCGGCGGCGCTCCCGCCTCCCCCGATCTCCTCGCCGCCGCGCACGCCCAGGGACTCAAGGTGGTGACCACCTACGGCTCAGCCGAGACTTGCGGCGGGTGCGTGTACGACGGCGAGCCGCTGGACGGCGTCGAGGTCCGGATCGGCGAAGGTGATCTGGAAGGACGCATCCTGCTCGGCGGCGACACCGTTGCTGCCGGTTACCTCGATGCGGCCCGGGCTTCCAAAGCAGCCTTCTTCGAGGAGGACGGCGTCCGCTGGTACGTCACCGGCGACCTCGGGGAGCTGTCCGACGACGGCAAGCTCACCGTCCTGGGACGGGCCGATGACGTGATCATCACCGGTGGCGTCAAAGCCTCCGCGGCCTACATCCAAGGCAAGCTGGAAGAGCTCGACGGCGTCACCGCGGCTTTCGTGACCGGCGTCCCGTCGCGCGAGTGGGGGCAGGCCGTGGCAGCTTACGTGGCGGTGACGGATCCGAGCCCCGAAGGCATCAAGGGCTTCACGTCCCGGCGCGAGGCAGCACTGGGCGTCCTGGCGCCCAAGACGGTGCTGGCGGAGAACGAGTTGCTCATGCTCCCCAACGGAAAACCGGACAGGCTGGCCATGATTGAACAGCTTTCCGAACTGCATCAGGGACAATAGACACGTTCTTCCCTCCCCGAACCGACTCAAGACAACCGCGAAATACACGAGGTACTACACGTGGCGACAGCTGCACAATGGATCCAAGGAGCCCGGCTCCGCACACTGCCCGCGGCGATCGCGCCCGTCCTGATCGGTTCGGCAGCGGCGTACGAGCTCCATGCGTTCCGGCTGCCCAACGCGATCCTGGCTGCGCTCGTCGCGCTGCTGCTCCAGATCGGCGTCAACTACGCCAATGACTACTCCGATGGCATCCGCGGCACCGATGAAGACCGGGTAGGCCCACTGCGCCTTGTGGGATCCGGGGCTGCGTTGCCTGAGCAAGTGAAGTGGGCAGCGTTCGGACTGTTCGGCGCCGCGATGATATGCGGCTTGATCCTGGTCATCATCACCCAGGCATGGTGGCTGATTCTGGTGGGCATCGGCTGCGTCCTGGCGGCCTGGGGCTACACCGGTGGCAAGAACCCCTACGGTTACATGGGGTTGGGCGATGTTTTCGTGTTCGTATTCTTTGGGCTTGTAGCCACGCTCGGCACCACCTACACCCAGGCCGGCCAGGTCAGCCTGGCCGCGGTGATCGGTGCGATTGGTACGGGGCTCATCGCATGCGCCCTGCTGATGGCCAACAATGTCAGGGACATTCCCACGGATACGGCTGCGGGAAAGCGGACCCTGGCGGTGCGTCTTGGGGACCGCCACGCCCGTGAAAGCTACGTGTTGATGCTGGCCGTCGCCATTTTGCTGGTCATCGTCCTGGCTCCCACCAAGCCGTGGATGCTGATCGTCCTGCTGCTGATCCCGGCATGCTTGATGCCGGCCTGGCTGATGGTGAACGGGAAGAAGCGCAAGAGCCTCATCCCCGTCCTCAAGCAGACCGGCATGATCAACCTCGGATACAGCCTGCTGTTCTCGCTGGGCCTGATCCTGAGCCGCGGCTTCTAAGTTTTTGTACAGCTAACGCCCCCAAGAAGGCTTCTTGGGGGCGTTAGCTGTACAAAAACTCCTAGAGGGAACCCGGGCGTTTGTCGTTGTTCACGGCGATGTCCGGGTTCTTTTCCACCAGGCCATCTTCCGCTTCGGCGTCCTCGACCTCGCCCGCCGTCCTGATGGGCTTGGCCCTCCCGGAGAAACGTTCGCGCATGGCTGCCGTGGCGGCGTCGCGCTGTTTCTGGAAGAACAAATAGCTGATGGCAAACGCCATCAAGCCGGCGAAGATCACCGCCGGGATCAGTCCGACCCCCAAAAAGTAGAAGAGTACGAGCAACGGCACGAACAGCGCCAGACGAATGAGGGAATACTTCAGGAAAGCCACCATCCAAGTTTAGCCGCCCCAATGGTTGCACTCTGGTCACGGGCAAAAGAGGGCGTCCAGCGAATGGCTTCCGGCGACTAGACTTGGTGCATGCTCCGCGTTGTAGGCGTCGTCGTTGTCCTGGTCATCTTCGTCTATGCCCTGGTGGATGTTATCCGCACGGACAAACACCAAACACGCGGTATTTCCAAACCCGCGTGGATCATCGTGATGATCGTCCTGCCGTTGCTGGGTGCCGTTCTCTGGTTCATCTTCGGCCGGCCCTATGGCAAGCCCACCGCCAAAACCGTTCGCCGCTATCCCACAGCACCGGACGACGACCCCGAATTCCTCCGCAACCTGGAAACCCGCCGCCGCAACCAGGCCGAGGATGATCGCCTGAAGAAGCTCAAGGCCGAGCTCGAAGCCAAGGAACGCGAACTCGGCGACAAGCCTTCCGATGGCTCCGGTGAGGCAACGGGCAACGGTTTCAAGCCTGGCGATGCCAAACGCAGTGAGCCGGATCCCCATGACACCGACGAGCTGAAGTAGGTAAACATGGCCCAACAAGCCGATGGTTCACGGCAGTCACCTTCCACCACACCATCAGCCAACGGGCCATCAGCGCCTCCCCCACCGCCACCCCGGCCGGGTATCTCCCTTTCCGTTCCACCGCCCATCGCCGCAACTGTCCAGCCACCCGGTATCGCACGGCTCGCCCGCTCCTTGTGGATTGCCGGCTTCGCGGCAGGAATCGCCGTGGTGGTCTTCGGCTTCCTTGACCGTGATGCACACTTTGAGCGCCTGAAGGGTGTCATTTCAGGCATGGTTGCCGACGGTGACGCCCAAGCCGTTGACGGGGCCACCGCCGTCGTATTCCTGGGCAGTCTGGCCATGATCGCCCTGGTTGTGGCCATGGAAGCGGTGCTGCTCGCGGTGCTTTTCAAACGCAGCGTCTGGGCACGGTGGGCTTTGGCTCCCCTGGTGCTCCTGCACGCAGTGGTGACCGTGATCACCGCCGACTTCGTGGTGGCTCCCGGAGCGGACGGCGTTTTGGCCACAGTGCTGTTGGCGGCCCAGTTCATCCTTGCTGCAGCGGGCCTGATCCTGCTGTTTTTCCCCTCCACCACCGTCTGGCTGCTGAGCGAGAAGTTCAGCGAACGGCTCGGTGAACGGCCGGCGTAGCAGCCAGCATCCCCTCGCAGCTTCGCGTCACTACACGGCAGGCCTCCAGCGCGGAGGACTCGGTCAGGGGATTCTCAGCGATCAGCCGCCAACGGTTCAGGCAGGTCCTGGCTGCCTCGCTGACTTCCCCGGGATCTGCGTCCGGCGCCAGGCCCAGCCTCAGCGGGGAAGTGCTGCCGCGGCCGCCCACCAACCGTTCCGCCTCAGCTTCCTGCTCCTCGTCCAGTCCCACGCCACCGGTACGCAGCGCGGCGAGGAGTTTCAGTTCCCGGAATTCATGGGCGCCGGTTTGGAGCCGTTCCAACGCAGCTTCCAGCGACGCCGCACGTTCCCGGGGCGCGCCGCGCACCAATGATTCCAAACCCACGACGACGGCCCGCGCCTTGAGTGCGTCGGCGCGGGTCTGGAACAGGTAACTGATGCTGTCCAGCAAGGTACCCAGCCCGCTGCGGCGGGCGAGCTCGTGGGCCAACTCCGTGGGATCCGTGGTTCCGCCCCTGATCAGGGCAACACCCAAACGGATCCCGAACAGCCCGAACCGTTGCACCAGGGAAGCCTTGATGGACGGCTGCAATCCCTCCGGTCCCGTACCGCGCACAAAACGGTCTGCGGACAACATCATCCGTTCCCGCTGGTTCCGGTCCATGTGCGCCAACAGCATCATGGCGTCACAGTCCCCTTGGCGCATGGTCCGTGAGCTTTGTGCCAGCAGACCGGCGACGGGCACCACTCCCAGTGCCAGTGGTTTGAGGTTCTGGTCCCGGCTGTACCTGTCGGCGATGACTGCTGCCGAAATCAGGGAATCGATCCTTCCGGCTCCGATCTCGTCGGCCCTGGACAGGACAGCCAAGGCATTGACAGTCCCGGATCGGCCGGCCGCAGTGTCCTTGAAGGATTCCAGGAACCTGACGTCGGAGGCGTGCATGTGCCGCATGAGATAGATGACGGCGTCCGCGGCCGTAGGTTCGTCCTCCGGCAGCAGGAAAGCCGTGGATCTCCCGGAGACATCCTCGGACAAGGAGGCTATGCCGGGGGTGTCGATCAACGTGAGTGGGCGCAAAGAGGCCGACGGCCATTCCACCACCAGCCGCTCCACGTCCTCGGCCGGCGTTTCACCCAGGGACAGGACCAGGCGGCCGTCTTCACGGGTCACCGGAAGGTTCCGGGGTCCGCCCCTGAACGGGTAGAGCGTGATTTTGGGCGCGTGTCCGTATTGGTACCACGTGACCACTCGGGTGCATTCCCCGGCGTCCGTCGGGGCAATCTCTTCACCGATGATCGCATTGAGGAGCGTTGATTTCCCGGCCTTGACCATCCCTGCAACGGCAATGCGCAGCGGCCCCTGAAGCCTGCGGTCCAGCTCGTCCACCACTGCGAGGGCAGCGGTGTCATCGCAGAAGACGTCCCGTGCGTGCCGGAGCAATTCCGAGGCTCCGGCGATTCCGGATTCCATCAGCCGGCGGGGACCGTCGAGGTGGAGGGCCCGGTTGGTTGCATATGCTGCGCTTGCTGTTTTTCCTGCAGTTGCTGCGCCTGCTGTGCCAGGGTGTCCAGGGCCTTGATGTGGTTCCGGATCTCCTTGATCCTCATGTCCCGCTCCGCTGCGTAAATGGCGGCGGCTTTTTGCGCGGCTGCAACGGATTCGGCCAAGGAACGATGGTGTTCTTCGGCGATCTCGGTGAAGTGGTCCCGGGTGGCGCGCTGGACCAGCCGCAGCCTGTCCTTGAGCTGTTTACCCACTTGGAACACCACATCGTCCACGTGCTTCCTGACGAGGATCTTGGCCTCTGCTTGCCGTTGTTTCAGCCGGGCTGCTTTGTCTTCCCGGTACGCCTTGCGCCCCAGCAGGAGTCCGGCCCCAACGGAGAGCGGGTTAATGAGGGCCATCCCGAAGATGCCTGTCAGGAGGCCAAACATCAGTACCCCTCCATAGGAACCCCGCATGCCGATCAAAACCTTTTGGAGTGGCCCAAGTCCGCCCTTGTCCATGTCCTGGATCCCGGCGACGGGGTCCAGGACCCCACCGGTATCGGCTACTTTCAGGGCCGGCAGGGCCACCTCTTCTTCGGAAAAGTGATCCGCAACCTGGGTGGCCAGCCACTGGGCCCGCTCGCTGGTCCAGACAAACGTATCCGAGACGGCAGCGGCGGTGCTCTGTTCCAGCCACTGGGTGAAGTGCTCCCAAGCGGGTCCGGGATCCCCCTGGTCAATGGCTGTTTCCGCTTCGCGCTGTATCCGGCGCAGCCTGTCCTTCAGGTCGTACTCCATGTCGGCGATAAGGTCCCCGATCCCATCGTTAAGGGTGATCTGCCAGCGGGCGGAACGCTTGCGCAACGCGTCGGCGTCCTCTTTGGCGGCGTTCAGGCCGGCAATCATCTGCGGCGTTCCTTCGGGATTCTCCAAGGCACCGAGCTCCGATTGCAGGGCGAGCTTCAGGTTTTCCGCAACGGACAAAAGATCGTGCCCGACTGAACGCCGTTGGATGGCCGCGGCCTCCCCCACGATGTTGTGCTTCAGGTGCTGGATCAGATCCGGAAATCCTGATTCGGCGTTCAATTCCGTATCCTGCAGCCGTGCTGCCTGGAGGCGCAGCTCGGACGAAACGGGGAACAGGGGAATGTCCGGTCCCACCTCGGCCAGGTGTTTGCGGTCAAGGTCCGCGATCTGCCGCCAGCTGGGGTAGAGGTCCGTCTTGGACAGCACGCACACCACGTTGGGGCTGATGCGCATGGCCTGGCCCAGGAAGCGCATCTCCGGTTCGGTGTATTCCTGGGACGCATCAGAGACGAACACCACGGCATGCGCCGAGGGAAGCGCCGTCAGCGTTGTCAGTGTGTGCGTTGACCCTAGCCCGCCGACCCCGGGCGAATCCACTACCGTCAGCCCACCGGCCAGCAGTTTCCTGGGCAAGGCAACTTCCGCTGCCACAATGTGCTTCGCGTTGCCGGGGTTCCCCTTCTCGGAGACATAGTGGGCCAGGTGGTCCAGCGGAACGGGCCGGCGTTCAAGGGTTCCCTCATGTCCAGCCACTTCGCTTGCGGGCTCCGACGGGTCATCCTCCGCAGCGGAAACCAGGACAACGGCCGACGCCGGGTCCCCCTGCCGCACCACGGTAGGCACAGTGGTGGAAATGTCGTCATCCACCGGGCACACAGGGGCATTGACCAGGGCGTTGATCAGTTGGCTCTTGCCCTGCTTGAACTCTCCGACGACGATCACCCGGACGCTGGGATCCTTAAGGCGGTCGCGGGTGCTTTCCAGCCGGCGTCGAAGATCGTTCCGATCCCCCACCAGCGCCATGGCCTGCTCCACCAACGTGGTCATCCGTGCTGCTTCGGTCACCGTAGGTCCTTTGTTCGTTCTGTTCCGATGCTGCCTTGTGAGGCCACGAAGTGCCCGGCAGACGGTGAACTGTCTGCCGGGCACTGCTGGGGGTACTTCGCGTCGCAGTCTTCGCTGCGGTGTCTGGATCTTCGGAGCTAGTCGATTTCTACGTCGTTGTCCGCTACGACAATGGAATCCGTGATCTCGTTGTACTCCACGTCCACGTCTTCGACCTCCAGGTTGGTGGAGTTGTCGAACTCGAGTTCGTTGTCCGCAACCACCACGTTGTCCTCGATGTTGGTGTATTCAACATCCAACTCGTTGTCCTGGATCACGGTGGAGTCGTAGTTGACCTGGACGTCCTCCACGTTCACCGTGGTGGAGTTGTCCGGCGAGTACTCAAGATCCAGCTCGTTGTCCTGGACCACCACGGAGTCGTTGATGAGCTGGACGTCCTCAACATCCACGTCCACGTCCGTGGAGTTGTCATTGAAGGAATCCGAGACGTTGACCGAGTTGTTCGAGTTGTCCGTGTGGGTGGAGTTGTCCTCGTTGAAGGAGTCCTCGATCTCCACGTCAACATCAACATCGGTGTTGTAGGAGTCCTTGGTCACCGAGTTGTCGGAATTGTCGTTGAAGGAATCCTTGACCTCGATGTCCGTGTTGCCCACCTCAACGTCCCCGGGGCCGGACTCGTTGATGGTCATTGAGTTGTCGGTCGAATGATCGTCGGTATTGGTGGTTGTAGTCGTGGTGGTGGTGTTGCCGGAATGGCTGACGTCGTCACCGGCTGCAATGGCACCGTCGCCCGATGCCGTAACGGCGTCCTGGTTGAAGAGCTGCGTGACGTCGCCGTCGGCCCAGATGTTCTGGTTGACCGATTGGTCCACAATCGTGTCGCGGTCATCAATGGTGGTGGTGTAGGAGTAGTTGTTCACCACGTGGACCAGCTGCTGAACGGCATGGGCATGGTCGTCGTGATCCTCATGGCCACCGCCGCCGCCACCGCCGTGACCGTGGTCCTCATCATCGTCGTCATGGCCACCCCAGCCACCACCGCCACCGCTACCGCCGTGACCGTGATCGTCATCGTCGTCGTGCTGGCCGCCCCAGCCACCACCGCCACCGCTACCGCCGTGATCGTCATCGTCGTCGTGCTGGCCGCCCCAGCTGCCACCGCCCGTGGAGGCGTGGTTGCCGCCGGTGTTGTATTCGCGGTCGAACGATGAACGGGCGTTGATGGGTGCGTAGTCCAGGACTACGGGACGAACAGCGTCGACGTCGGCGGATGAAACGTCACGGAGGCCCGCAGCGGCAAGTGCTGCTTCGGGATCCCGGACAAAGTCCTCTGCGGCGTCGGGATCGTTGAACAGGCTCATCAGGAACTGCACGAGCTGTTGTGCGAGTGTTGGCATTGGAGTGCTCCCTCAAATTCTGTGATGGGTGGTGAATGGCCCGGCGCCTTTGCCGGGCTCCCCTTCAAGCTATGACCGGGGCGGGGAACGGGGAATCGGGGGTGGTCCCCCTACTGCCGGCAACACCGTTAGGGGATCGCGGTGATTCCCGTTAGGGGGTTGAGGGGGTTGCCGGTCAGGGAGGCGGGTACCCCTCCCCCAATGCCAGGCGCAGACGGACCAGGAGTTCCGAGCGGTTTTCTGCCCCGAGGCGTCGCCGCATGCGTGCCACATGGTGCTCTGCCGTGCGTGGTGAAATGTAGATGGCTTCACCGATTTCCCGGTAGGTCTTCCCTTCCAGGAGAAGCCGCGCCACTTCACGTTCCCTGGCACTGAGCCCTGAAGCATCCCCTTGGTTGATGGTTTCCGGAGCAGTGGTTCCCGCAACGTCACGGTGGAGTTCTTCCGCCCGCTCGCTGCTCCCAGCCGACTGGACGCCCTGGGGATGGAGGTCCCTGGCACAGGCCAGCAACCGCACCATGTCGCGGCGTTCCTCTGCGTGCGCTGCAGCATGGCCGGCCAGCCTGGCCCCTTCCCAGGGCATCCCGACGGCGGCCAACCCGCGGGCCGCCGCTTCGACGTCGGGCGCTTCAAACCGGCCGGCCAGCACCGAAACCCACGCTTTACCACCAGCGGCCAGAACAGAGGCCAGGTGGCTGTGTTCGGAAGCCCGGACCAGCGCAGCAGCGTGCGGCGCGAGATCCGTGGGACTTTCGCTCAGCAGCGCAGCCTGGACCGCCGCCCAATGCAACGGCACCGACCACAGCGGCGGATTTCCCAGCCTCTTCAGGAGTTCCCACGCACCATCCAAATAGTGTGAGACCCGGTGGGCCTCCCTCAACCGCGCGGCGGAAATCATCAGCTCGCCCCATGGCAGCAGGCTGTACAGGTCCACCGATACGTGCATCATGGCTTCCTTGGCCCTGTCCCATGCCAGGACCAGCCCGTGCACTTCGGTGCCCCGCCGTGCCAACCCCACTTCCAGCGCTGTCAGCAGCAGCTCATCGCGGGGCGCCAGGGGCCAGTGGTTCGCCTTGACGGCCTCGTTGATGGCCAATCGTGCCTCGTCGGCGTTGTCCTGCTGCATGGCGGACCATGCTTGCAGGAGGAACAGCCGTGGACGCGCAACATCCCCGCCCTGGCCTGCGGCCAAGGCGGCGCGGAGCACGTTGTCCGCCACCGCAGGTTCCCCGCTGTGGAGAGCGCACAGTGCGGCCAAGGCAGCTGGAGTCTCCGGCAAGGGAATCGCGGCGGCTGAGGCATTCATCATGTCCGACGCCCTGATGAGCTCCGGCAGCGCCAAGTGGGGCGCGGGTCCAAGGGTCTGCCGAAGGCCTTCCTGGGTGAGGGTCAATGCCACCGCGAGGATGGTCGGGGACCCCCCAGTCCTGCCGGATGCCAGCATCTCTTCGGCTTGTACCGCGTTTCCGGAACCGATCAGGGCCACAGCGGCCAGCGGCGCAGACCCCTCCAGCCTGTCCGGGCCCAGCCAGCTGTACGTATCAGCACTCCGGTTCAACATGCCGCGCTGGGCCCATACCGCGGCCGCCACGTCCACCCCCAATCGAAGGTCAGGTGGCTCCGGCAGGGCAAGCAGCCTGTCCACAATCCTTCCGGCACCGTCCAGGTCTCCCGTGGCGGCCAACGCCTGGGCCCGTTTGGCGGCGTTCTCCAGCTTGCTGTTTCCTGCAAGTACAGCCTCGGCGTAGAGATCCACGGCAAGTCGCGGATCAGTGTCGAAGAGATCATTGGCGGTCGCTTCAAGTTCCGAAGCAACGCGGGCGTCCTGCAGCCCACTCCTGGCAAGGTCCCGTGCGAGGTCGCCCAAGGGCCGGCCTTCGTGGAGGTGCTTGTCCACCAGCTCCCTTTGCAGCGCCCGGATGCGGGTGGTCGGGGTCCCTTGGAGCAAGGCGTATTGCGCCGTACCCACCACTGAACCGTCGGCCAGCAGCAACCCTGCGTCCCTGGCTGCGGTGATGACCCCTTCCAGTCCGTTATGGGCTTCCAATCGCTCCGGCAGGGGCGCGGGAAGGGTGAACCCCACGGACAGGGCCAACAACAATTCGCGGACCATCGCAGACCCGCCGGACAACTCCGTCAGGTGCGGGGGGACTTCATCATTGGGGAGGGAATCCATGAGGGGGTGATCGTGGAGCCCGGGCGGAAAGTGCCGTGGCTGATGGTCATGTCCCGTCATGGGCTAGACCGCCGACAACAGCGCTGGATCCGCAACGGGGACGGTCTGCGTGGGTGCGGGATCAGCTGTGGCGGGCGGCGGTACCGGATCCGGCGCGGGCTCCGGTGATGCCGGGGGCGGGGCCTGGGTGATGCTCGGCTCAGGCTGGGGCAGCGTCGGCTCCGGCGATGGCGGTGGAGGTGGAGGTGGCGGCGGGCTGCCCGGGTCCGTGGGTGTGGCAGGCGGAATGCTGGGTTCAGTGACCGGAGGCGGAGTGGTGGGAGTCGAGGTGGGAGGAGGATCGGTGGGACCACTGGCAGCGCCGCCCGTAGGTGCGGGCGTAGGGGTGCCGGTTCCCGGAGTGCCGGGCGTCCCCGTGCCGGGTGTCCCCGTCGCGGGCGTCCCCGTGGCGGGGGTACTCGTTCCGGGTGTTCCGGTGCCCGGGGTTCCGGCTCCCGGGGCAGGAGTGGCGGTGCTGCCCGTTCCACCGGTAGCCGCACCTGGTGAGTTGCCAGAGCCCGCACCGGCTGGGTTGCCAGTGGCCGATCCCCCGGCGGATCCTGTGCCCGTCCCGGCGCTGCCGGTCTCAGGCCGGACGGGTCCCCTCCCCGTTCCGGCCCTCGTGGCGCCGTTCCTGGCGCTGGCTTCAAGTCCCGGTCCTGGGTTACGTACCACCGGTGTCTCACCGGTGCTTCCTGCTCCCGCTCCGCTGCCCCCGCCACCGGAGGCTGCCGGACCGCCGTCGCGCATGACATCGGCAGCCTGGTTGCCGAACATCGTTGCCAGCAGCCCGCCGGCGTCGGGGCTTTGCGCAGCAGTGGCCGTAGCAATGGTCAGCACCGCCGCAGCTGCTGCGGCTGCCGCAGCCATCCGAACGCGAGGCCGTGACGTTGTGTGCCGGGTAGGTGAGCTGGAGGCGTTCCTCAAGGCGGCCAAAGCCGGCGGTCGCATGATCCCCGACGGCCGGCGCAGCGCGTCATCGGACGGTACCGGCCCCACCGCCGGCGCTGTGGCAGCCGCCGACGCTACGGCAGCCGCCTGGCCTGTGGCTTCAACCATGCCCGCCGCAGCCGCCATGCCCGCAGCAGCCACTGCCGCGCCGAGGCAGATGGAGGACTTCGGATCAGCGTCGACGGCGATGGGCCGGCCAAGTTCGACCGAAATCATCTCAGCCACCAAGGGAATGCGGGATGAGCCTCCGATGAGCAGTACGGCACGCAAATCCTGCGCGTCCACGTTGATGCCCTGCAGGCTTCGTTCCAAGGCTTCCACCGTTTCCCGGAGGGGTGCCTCGATCAGCTCTTCGAATTCGGCCCGGACCAGGCGGACGGACTGCTGGGTTCCTGGAAGGGAAACGGCCACGCTGGACTCGCTGTCCATGGACAGCGCCTCTTTGGCTTCGCGGCATTCCCGCCGCAGCCGCGCCAGGGCTGCCAGGGTTTCCGGTGCCATCGGATCCATGTCCGCCGCAGGGCTCACGTGTCCCATGACGTGGCGCAGGACGGCTGCGTCAAAATCAGCCCCGCCAAGGGTTTCGATACCGTCGGGACGGCCCAGCAACTCAAAGTTCCCGGCTCCGGCTTTACGGAGGATGGCGGTGTCAAAGGTGCCGCCACCCAGATCGTACACAGCGATGATGCTGCCATCTTCCACGCGTGTCTGGGAGGCGTAGTGCAGGGCCGCCGCTTCCGGCTCGCTGATCAAGGTGATGTCCGGCAAGCCCGCCAAGTCCAGGGCGGCCAGGACTGAAGAGACCCGATGCGCGCCCCAGGCGGCGGGGTGCGTCATGATGATCGACGACGGTTCCGAACCCTCACGCTCCCGGGCCCTGTCCACTACCCACGCCGCCATGGTGGCGTACACGTCCTCGGCGGTAAGCCATCCCTCGCCAACAGCGAGGGGAACGGAATCCCCGATCCGGCGCTTGAATTCGCGAACCATGTGGTGGGGATCGTCCAGACCCCGACGTTCGGCTGCTTCGCCTACCAGCACGCGGCCGTCGTCGGTGTAGAACAGCACGGAGGGTACTGCACTGCCGTGCAAACCCAGCGGCAGGACTTCCGGTGGCGTGCCTTGATCGGGCCTGGCAAGGGCTGCAGCGGTAAAACTCGTCCCGACGTCAATGGCGAGAACATAGCTCATGGGTACCTCGAAAGAAACACGGCGCAACGCTGGCGGACTGCATCACAAGCGGGTTCTGAACAAGTTAGCACTAGCTTTGGACAGGAAAAAGGCTTGTTTAGTGCACCGTTTTGACGTTTCTCAAAGGTCCGGGCCCGAGCCGGGGACAACGCCCCTGCTCAGGCCCGGATTGGGACCCAGGGCCGGATTCGGATCCGGGCCCGGATTTAGGACCCCGGATTTAAAGCCCGGAGTAGGAATGCAGGCCGTTGAAGACCGTGTTCACCAAGGTGAAGTTGATGATCACGCATGCGTAGCCAACGATCGACAACCATGCAGCGCGGGTTCCCGTCCAGCCCCTTGTGGCGCGGGCGTGAAGGTAGCCCGCGTAGACCACCCAGATCACGAAGGTCCAGACCTCCTTGGGGTCCCAGCCCCAGAAGCGGCCCCAGGCCTTCTCGGCCCAGATGGCACCAAACATGAGGGTGAACGTCCAGCCGATGAAGGCGATGGCATTGATGCGGTAGGACAGGTTCTCCAGGCTCAGAGCGTTGGGAACCAAGCGCATGAAGCCCAGGTTGTCCGCACGGCCGGCGGCGAGGTTCTTCTGGCGGTATGACTGCAGCAACTGCAGCACGGACATCGCGAAAGTCAGGGTGAACAACGCTGAGGAGAGCACTGCGATGGAGACATGGATGATGAGCCAGTAGCTCTGCAGCGCCGGAACCAGGTGACCCACGGGGGTCCAGAAAGCAGCGGAGGCTGCAACGAGCATGATGATGGCCAGGCCGATCACGAACGTGCCCAGGAAGCGCAGGTCGCGGCGGATGAGGACAATCAGGAACACAGCAACGGCAACAAAGGCACCGGTGGTGAGGAACTCGTACATGTTGCCCCACGGCACACGTCCTGCACCGAAGGCACGCGTCACAACGCCGGCCCCGTGAATCAGGACACCCAGGACCGTCAGCGCTACCGCCACGCGGGCAGGTGCCCGGCGTTCGCCGCCGTATTTCATGTCGCCGGCGGCGGTTCCGCCCTCATAGGTGAGGCCCGACGTCGGGCGCTCGGCGCGGCCTGCCGGCCCACCGGCGTCGGAACCTCCCAGGCCTGACCTGACCCGGCCTGCTGAAACCGTTACCTTTTCCTCGACGGTGCTGGCCGCGGCCTTCAGGTCCACGGCGCGGAGCACCTTGCTGCTTTTGGCCAGGTCCCAGGCAAAAGCGATGAACGCCACGGTGTACGTGCCGGCGGCCAACAGCATGAACAGCTCGCTGTACTGGCCCAGGGTTTCGTTGATGGCTGGCATTACTGGTCCTTCGAGGTTGGGGAAGATCCTGCTGTTGTTGGAGCGGTGTCCTGCGCATCCGGGATGTTCCATTCCCGGGCAAAGATCTCGCGTAGTGCTGCTGATTCGCCGGCCAGGCGGTGGTCTTCACCGCGGGCCAGCAGTCCATACTCCACCATGGTGCGGCCATCGGCATGGGTTCCACTGCGGACCCAGACCCGGCGGCGGTTGATGTAGAGCGACATCACCAGGCCGGCGACCGCGAGGAATCCAAAGATCAGTGCGTAGAGCTGGCCGGGGTTGTGGTGGATGTCCACGCCGATGTACTTCTTGACGCCGTCAAAGGTGATGCTGCCCTTACCCTCGGGCAGGTTGGCGGTGGCGCCCGGGGTCAGGGTGATGCCACCGGCGGCGAGGTCGCGGGCGTTGAGGGGCTTGAGGTCCTTGACGTCCAGTTCGAACACGTTCTGGGGCACGCCTTTGTCCAAGCCGAGATCGCCGTAGAACGAGTTCAGGCTCAACTGCGGATTGAACAGCTCAGGTGAGGCACTGAATGACGTTCCGTTCTCGCTGACGAACGCCGTGGGAAGGAAGAAGCCGACAAAACCAAGTTGTTCCGGCTTGGCGTCGGGGACCTTGATGACCACGGACGAGTAATAGTTGTCGCCCTGGACCTTGGCCGTGACCGGGCCTTGGAAGGAGACGTTGCCCTCCCCGTCGCGGACCGTAATCATGGGGGCGTAGCCGTTACCGGTGAGGTAGAGGCTGGTACCGCCGAGCGACACGGGATCGTTGACCTTCAGGGTTTCCTTCTTGGCCGGTGAGTCCGGGCCTTCCTTGGTAGTCACCTCGGCCGTGTAATCGATCGGCTGGCCCGCTTTGCCCGGCGATTCGCGGTCGAACGTGGCCTGGAACTTATCCAGTTGCATGGAGTAAGGCTGGAGTGCGCTGCTCTGGAAGTTGGTTCCCGGCGTGAACTGGTCATAGCCCACCAAGGTGTTGACGAACGTCTCGCCCTCCACAAGGATCCGCTGGCCGCTGTATCCGTACAGGCCACCAATGGCCACGGACACCAGCACGCCGATCAAGGACGTGTGGAACACCAGGTTGCCCACTTCCTTCAGGAAGCCACGCTCGGCACCCAAGGACGGCAGGGCGCCGTCGACGTCCCTGACCTCCACGCGGTAGCCGCGTTTCCTGAGCAGCCCGGCGGCATCGTTGATGGCCTTCGACGCCGGGATCCCGGCGTCGGCGGGCAGCGCAAGGGTGCCGTACTCCGGCAGCCGCGAAAGGCGCTTGGGGGTGCGCGGCGGCTGCGACTTCATGGCCTTGTAGTGGGCGATGGCCCGCGGAGTGACGCAACCGATCAGCGAGATGAACAGCAGGATGTAGATGGCGGAGAACCATGCCGACGAGTACACGTCGTAAAGCTGCAGGGCGTCCAGGAGCTCACCGTAGGACGGGTTGTCCTTGATGTACTGCGTCACCACTGACGGGTTTGCCGGCCGCTGCGGGAACAGGGACCCCGGGACCGCGCCGACTGCAAGCAGGAGCAGCAGGAACAACGCAGTGCGCATGCTGGTCAGCTGGGTCCATGCCCACCGGAGCATGTCTTTGAACCCGAGGGCGGGCAGGGCTGCCTCGGACTTGGCCTGCTGGAGCTTGCCATCCGCTGCGTTCCCAGTGGCGCTTTCAGCGGACGGTGACTTCTTCTTGGCTTTCACGGACTCGCTCATCAGATTGGCAACTTCACATCGTTTTGGAACCAGTACTGCAACTCGGTCACCCAGGTTCCCCACACGCCGGTGGCCATCAGGATGCCGAGCAAAATCAGGATGCCCCCGCCAATCCGCTGGATGGCCAGCCGATGCTTCCGGAAGAAGGACATGACTCCCATGCCACGGCGGACGGCCAGGGCGATCAGGAGGAACGGGATGCCCAATCCGAGGCTGTAGACGAAGGCCAGGAGCGCACCCTTTGCCGCCGATGAACCACCGGACAGGCTCAGCAACTGTACCGCGGAGTACGTCGGGCCAATGCAGGGCGCCCAACCCAGGCCGAAGGTCAGCCCCAGGAGCGGTGCACCCCACAGTCCGGCCGGAGGCTTGGCATGGATCTTCGCATCACGCTGCAGCCAGCCGAAGCCACCCATGAACACTATGCCCATGATGATCACCAGGATGCCCAGCAGTTGGGTTATCCAGGCATTCTGCGGACCGGTCAGCAAGGTACCCAACTGCCCGAACGCGCCTCCCAGGAGGACAAAAATCACCGAGAAACCAAGGACGAACAACCCAATACCGGCAAGCATGCGGCCACGCCGCTGCTTTTGGAGGTCGACGCCGGTGAGTCCGGTGACGTAGCCAAGGTACCCGGGCACCAGGGGCAGCACGCACGGCGAAAGGAAGGAGACCAGCCCGGCCAGCAAGGCCACTGGCACAGCCAGCAGCAGCGATCCGTTGAGGATCGTCTCGGCGAAGGGACTGTTCATGGGGCGCTACTCAGCCACTGCTGAAGTGATGAGGGCTTTCAAGGTGCTCTTCTCAATCTCCCCGAGTACGCGGGAGGCAACCTTGCCTTCCTTGTCCAGGACAAGGGTGGTGGGTACCGCGCCCGGGGGCACAATGCCGGATACGGACAGCAGCACTGCCCCGTCCTTGTCGTTGAAGCTCGGGTAGGTGATGTTGAAGGTCTTGTCGAACGCTTCAGCCGTGGCTTGTTCGTCGCGGAGGTTGACGCCGAAGAACTGGACTCCCTGGTCCTTGAAGTCCTGGTGGAGGGCCTCGAGCTGGGGAGCTTCGATGCGGCACGGAGCGCAGGCAGCAAACCAGAAGTTCAGGACGGTGACTTTGCCTTGGAGATCCTCGGGCTTTACCGTTTGGCCGTTAAAGAGGGTGCCCTTAAGGGCCACGGGTGCGGCACGGTCAGCCTTGGCGAACTCTGTCACCGAGCCGTCGCCGGCCACGTAGTTCTTGTTGTCGCCGGCTTTGGCCTGCTTGGCCAGGGAATCCTCCTGCGCGCACGCGGACAGGCCCATGGTCAGACCTGCGAGGAGGACGCCGCCGGCAGCCAACGCGCCACGACGTGAAAGGTTGTTGTCCATTGTTTATGCCCCCGGGGTGCTGGCCGCGCCGGGAAGCAGGACGGCAGCAGGTTCGGTGTACTCGACCCGCACGATCTTGCCGTTCCCGTCCAGGGTCAACGACGTCAGGGAGGTAAGGGTGCACTCGCGCTTGCGGGGGTCGTGGGCCAGTCGGCGCCCTTCTGCGGTCAAACGAGTGGACCAAATAGGGAGCTGGTGGCTCACCAGGATGGCTTCGGCGCCATCACCGCCCAGTTCAATTGCCTTGGCCCTGGCGTCCTCAACGGCAGCCAGCATCCGCGCCGCTTGCTGTTTGTACGGCTCGCCCCAGGAAGGACGCAGCGGATTGCGGAAGTAGATCCAGTGCTTGGGCTTCAGGAACTCACTCTTGGTGGGGTGCAGTCCCTCGAAGTGGTTCTCTGCCTCGATAATGCGCGGCTCGGTAGTGATCTCCAGGTTCAAAGCCTCTGAAGTGGGCATGGCCGTTTCCTGCGCGCGGGTGAGCGGCGAGGCCACCAAATGGACGATCTTGGCGCCCTGGCCGGCGCGCGCCACAAAGTGGTCGGCCAGCATCCGGGCCATCTCCCGGCCACGTTCGGAGAGGTGGAATTCCGGCAGGCGACCGTACAGGACGCCGTCGGGATTATGGACCTCGCCATGGCGAAGCAGGTGGACAGTTGCTTGGGGCATGTTTACCAGTTTCTCAAAGAAGCGGGGCGATCCGAAATCTTCTACCGCTAGTAGAACTCAAAGTTTTTCCGAAATGTTCCCCGGAGTTGGAATAAAAGATGCATATGCATGTTTATACTGGACACGAAGCTCGGTTGACGTTTCAAGCAATCGACCAGACCGGGCAAGCACGCAGTACCTACCAATCGATATAGGAGCAACACCATGATGACTCTTCCCGCTTCCGTCACCACCGGCACCTGGACCCTCGACGCTTCCCACAGCGAGATCGGCTTCACTGTCCGCCACGCAGGCATCAGCAAGGTCCGCGGCCAGTTCAAGGACGCATCTGCCACCCTCGAGGTCGGCGAAACCCTGGCCGACTCCAAGGTCACCGCCACCATCCAGACCGCCAGCTTCGACTCCGGCGACGTCAACCGCGACGGCCACGTCAAGGGCGAAGACTTCTTCGACGTCGAGAAGTTCCCCGAGATCACCTTCGTTTCCCGCCACGTCAAGGCCAACGGCAACAGCTTCGACCTCGTGGGCGATCTCACAATCAAGGGCGTCACCAAGGAGGTCTCCATCGAGACCGAATTCAACGGCGTAGCAGTGGACCCCTTCGGTAACACCCGCGCCGGCGTCTCCGGCGAAACCACCATCAGCCGCAAGGACTTCGGCCTCACCTGGAACGCAGTCCTCGAAGCCGGTGGCGTCCTGGTCAGCGACAAGGTGGTCATCAACCTGGAACTCGCATTCATCGCACCGGCAGCTGCATAGTCTTCGGGCTTTCCGCACGGTTCCACCACGACGGCGCCACCCACAGTCCCCGCCTTTGGCCGGCTGTGGGTGGCGCCGTTTCGCATATCCGGAAGTCACCCCGCAATTGTTCGGCAAAAAGCCTGTATTCAGCTGCGAGTTGGCTGCGAAGTTCCTATGCAACCTTCAACCTGCGGTCTACAGTGATGCCATGAGTACCCCAGACGAAGCACCACAGCCACAGCAGCCCGGCTCCCAGCCTCCGCAGCCGGGCAATGTTCCTCCTGCGGGTTACCAGCCTCCGCAGGGCTACCAGCCACCCCAGGGTTACCAGCCGCCGTCGCAACCCGGGCAGTATTCACAGCCCAACCAAGGACAGGCCGGCCCACCCCCCGCGGGTCCAGGGCAACCCGGTCCCGGGCAGCCCGGATTCCACTTCGAAATGCCAACCGACGGTCCCCGCAACTTCAACGACGTCATGCCCCAGGGCGGCTTCTCGGGAATGTTCAAGACCCAGGGCCTTCCCACCGAACTGAAGGTTTCCTACTTCATCTGGGTGATCTCCGGGCTCCTGGGCCTGCTGTTTGGACTCATTGGGTTCTTCGCGATCATCGCCCTCTTCGCGTTCGCCCCCGGAGTTGCCGCGATCCTGCTGATCATCCTCATCCTCTCCCTCGCCGTGGCCGCTGCGCAGGTAATTCTGGCCATGAAGATGAAGGAAGGAAAAGAGTGGGCCCGCCTGGCATTGACCGTCGTGGCCGTCATCTCCTTGCTGCTCACCATCTTCAGTGCCGCCAGCGCCGGAGGGTCCAGTACAGGCCTCGGCAGCAACTGGTTCGGCTTCCTCGTCAGCGCGGTAGCCGTGGTGCTGATGTGGCTCCCCAATTCCCAACTCTGGTTCAAGGCAGTCAAGGGTCACGCATAGCGCTGACGCAACTGCCGTCGTCGTTCGCTGAACGGCCACCTGGAGCAGAAGGCCGCGGTAAATCCTCCGGATCGCCGCGGCCTTCATCATGCGCGGCCTTCATCATGAAGGCGTAAGCCAACATGATGATTTTTGCCGTCCGCCGGAAATACCTGCGTGGGATCACCTTCAGCGTCAGACCCGGAAGGTACGGTGGAAGCAGAACCACGCTGGGGGCAGGGTCATTTTGCTGATCCCGGCGGCCGCACCAGCAGTCGAACAAGCAAAGGAATGCCATGAGCAACCCTCCGTACCCGCCGTCAAACCCGGGCGATGCCAACCAGCCCCAGCAGCCGGACACCCAGCCCGCCGCTCCGTCCGCGCCCCAGTACGGCCAGCAGAGCCCTGCAGCACCGCAGTACGGCCAACAGTCTTCTCCCTACGGCCAGGCTCCTGCCGCACCGCAGTACGGGCAGGACACCAACTGGCCCAGCCAGCAGCCCGGCCCCACCGCCGTGCCGCCCATGGTCAACTACGCCTTCTGGATGATCATTGCCGCAGGCATTCTCTCCGCGATCAGCTCGCTGCTGCTGGCTACCACCGGTGCTGACGCCTTTATCAATGCCATGAACCAGCAGGCAGGCCAGCAAGGCACTGAGCTTCCCGAAGGGTCTCTGGAAGGCATGCGGGGCGTGATCGGTGTGAGCGCCATCGTCGGAGCAATCGTGGGCCTTGGCCTCTACGCACTGGTCGCTTTCCCCGTCCGCAAGGGCAAGAACTGGGCCAGGATCCTCGGCACCGTCTTCGCGGCGATCTCCGTCCTGGGCCTCACCAGCCTGTTCCAGTTCGGCGCCACCTACGGCATCTTGCAGCTCATCGTGATCCTGCTGGGTGTTGCGGCGATCGTCATGCTGTACCTGCCGGCGTCGGCCCCTTATTTCCGCAAGGCGCAGCCGTTCGGCAACACGTACCAGAACCCCTACGGCCGCTAAAGACGCAGCCTTAGAAAACCCTGCGGGCGCGGACCCGGCGAAGGCTATACAGCCTGGCCCGGTGTCTGCGCCCGTTGTGCGTGATAGGCCAAAATCTGCAGTTCCGTGGCCATATCCACTTTGCGGAGGTTCACGTGCGGAGGGACCTGCAACAGCACCGGCGCGAAGCTGAGGATGCTCCGGATGCCGGCGGCAATGACGCGGTCGCACACAGCCTGTGCCACGGTCGCCGGCAGCGCCAGCACCACCATGTTGGTGTGGGTACGCTCCAGGACCCGCTCAAGTTCGGCGGAGTCGCTGACACGCAGCCAGCCAACTTCATTGCCGATCACCATGGGGTCGGCGTCGAAAATAGCTACTACGTCGAAGCCCCGGGACTCGAACCCGCCATACCTGGCCAGGGCTTTGCCGAGGTTACCGGCGCCAACAATGGCGACCTTCCAGTCATGGGTCAGGCCCAGAGCGGCCGCAATGTGGCGGCTAAGGTATTGGACTTCGTAGCCGACACCGCGTGTCCCATAAGATCCCGCGTAGGAAAGGTCCTTGCGGAGCGTGGACGAACTGACCCCTGAGGCCTCCGCCAACGCCTCCGACGACACCCGCTCCACGCCCTCGGCCAGCAAAGAGTTGAGCGCGCGCAAATAGAGGGTCATCCGGGCCACAGCCGCGGGCGGGATCTGCTTGGCGGCAGGTTCGTTGTCCCCGGTTACAGCTTCCGGGGACGGTTCCAGCGCAGTCACGGTATTCTCCATTGCGTCGCTTTGTTGTTCCACTCTATGACCCCCGGCCGGACTCAACAAAAGCCATTACTTGCGGGTAATCCTGCTTTCAGCCCTCCAGGACCTTCTTCAGGGTGCGGGTAAGCCGGTCCTCGTCGATCTTCCAAAAATCGCGTTGGATACCATCAACCAGCACTACAGGAATCTCCTCGGCAAAGCGTTCCTGCAACCGGGGATCGTCGTCGATCCGTTGTTCAGTCCATTGCACGCCCAGGCTTGTGGTGACACGCTCGACGGCGGCACGCGCCTCCGTGCACAGGTGGCAGTCAGCTTTGGTGAGGAGGACGACGTCGGGAATAGCCATGCCTCAAAGGTACCGTCCAACCGTCTCCCACATCCCCCACCCACCGGACGCACCCTCTCTCACATCCCCCACCCACCGGACGCACCCTCTCTCACATCCCCCACCCACCGGACGCACCCTCTCCCACATCCCCCTCCCACCGGCCGAACCATCTCTCACATCCCCCACCCCCCGGCCAGTTCCTCTCTCACATCCCCCACCCTCCCGGCCAGTTCCTCTCTCACATCCCCCACCCTCCCGGCCAGTTCCTCTCTCACATCCCCCCACCTTCACGCGGTTCACCCGTGCGCCCCCAACGCGGTTCCTGACGATTGACTAGACTCAAGACATGCCCGAGGAGAAGAACGCCGCCGTGGTCGCAGATGCCTTGGTGCAGAAGCACACTGTGCAGAAGGACGCTGTGCAGAAGCGCACGGGCGAAGCCGCCTTCTTCGACGTCGACAACACTTTGATGAAGGGTGCAAGCCTCTTCCACGTTGCCCGCAAAATGTACGAACGTAAGGCCTTCACACTTTCGCAAGCTGCTGGATTCGCGTGGAAGCAGTTCAAGTTCGTCATGCGCGGCGAAAACATGGAAGACGTCCACTCTGTCCGCGACTCC
Source organism: Arthrobacter sp. UNCCL28 (assembly GCF_900102805.1). Classification (NCBI taxonomy): domain Bacteria; kingdom Bacillati; phylum Actinomycetota; class Actinomycetes; order Micrococcales; family Micrococcaceae; genus Arthrobacter; species Arthrobacter sp. UNCCL28. The sequence continues at coordinate 116,501 of NZ_FMWE01000001.1, read as the reverse complement.
GCGCTTACCCTTGCTGCCGGCATCACTGTTGATGACATCAAGGCCCTGGGCGAAGAGGTCTACGACGAAATGATCGAGTCGCGGATCTGGCCGGGGACCAAGGCACTCGCGGAACAGCACCTCAGGGTTGGACGCAAGGTCTGGCTCGTCACGGCTACACCCATAGAGGTAGCCACGGTCATTTCCACCCGGCTCGGACTAACCGGCGCCCTTGGCACCGTGGGTGAAGTGGAAGACGGCATGTACACGGGAAAACTCGTGGGCGACATTCTTCACGGGCCTGCAAAGGCAGTGGCGGTCCAGATTGTGGCCGATCGGGAAGGCCTGGATCTGGATCACTGCTGGGCCTACAGCGATTCCGCCAACGATATCCCTTTGCTCACCATGGTGGGGCACCCAGTCGTGATCAACCCGGATGCAAAGCTGCGCCGGCATGCTCGTGAGAACAACTGGCCGGTGTACGACTTTCGTTCCGGCCGTCGCGCGGCAACCTTGGGGCTGAAAGCCGCAACGGTGGGCGGGGCGGTCTACGGCCTCTGGCGCGGATTTTCACGGTTCCGCGGCCCCCGCATCTGACCTTCTCTCACATCCCCTGCCCCAAACCCAAACGCTCACTCACATCCCCCGGGCCACAACCCAAACGCTCACTCACATCCCCCGGGCCACAACCCAAACGCTCGCTCACATCCCCCGGAGGCCCCAACGAGCCTGTGGATAACTTCCGATGACACAAGCGTTTCTGGGCAAGAATGCCAAGTATGCAGAACGCCATGCCTCTTCCGGCCAAACTCACCAACGCACCGTTCACGCTCGAAGAAGCGAAGGCTGCGGGCGTGGGGCCAAGAAATCTCTGGAACCGCACCACGGTAGATGGGGTCAGCCGTGGCATTTACCGGCCATCGGATTGGAATTTTGAGCTGTCAGCCGCTGCGAGAACGCTGTCAGCTATAAGTCCTGGCGCCTGGATTTCCCATGTAACGGCAGCAAGGTTACAAGGTGCATGTCTTCCGCCGTGGTTGTCGGACTCCAATGAACTGCACCTCAGCAAGCCGAGGCAGCTGCCATCTGTGCGGCGCAAGGGAGTGATCGGACATACTGTGGTTGCCTTCGATGACGAAATCGAGTGCGTCGAAGGCATCTGGATGAGTACTCGGTCCCGGACTTGGTTGGATCTGGCAAGGCGCCTGCCGGTCCGCGATCTCATCTGCATGGGCGACGAACTCATCCGCAGGCCCAGACTGGAATTCGAAGAACGAGACACGCCTTTCACCACCCTGGAGGCTCTTCGACAGTTGGTGGACAGACACAAGAACCTGCAGGGCGTTGTTCGGGCCAGGGAAGCTTTGGACCTGATGCGTGTCGGGGCGGACTCTGCGCCCGAGTCGTTGCTTCGCTTGGCGATGCTGGACGCCGGCATTCCCGAACCCGAGCTCCAAGTGCAGCTCCGCCCTAACGACCCGTTCTCGCCGTCGGCAGACTTGGGCTTCCGTGATCGTCGGATAGCAATACAGTACGACGGCGGTCATCACCTTGGGCGGGAACAGATGTTCAGCGATCGGAGACGCGACAAGGCGTTCGAGGCAGCGGGCTGGACCGTCCTCAAATTCGGGAAAGACGATTTGGCGGACAACTTTACGTCCGCCACTCGGCAGATTAAAGGCGCTCTACGATCAGCATGGCAGGATCCCGCGGTTGCTTCGGGCTTTTCCCCGGGGACGTGAGGGAACGTTCGGTCCAAACCCCGGGGGACGTGAGAGAACGTTCGGTCCAAACCCCGGGGGACATGAGAGACCGTCCGGTCCAACCCCGGGGGACATGAGAGACCGT
>NZ_FMWE01000001.1:0-114514 GCF_900102805.1 Arthrobacter sp. UNCCL28 | reverse complement strand
GGGGACATGAGAGACCGTCCGGCCCAACCCCGGGGGACGTGCGAGAACGTCCGGTCCAACCCCGGGGGACATGAGAGACCGTCCGGATGCAAAAATGCCCGCCACCTCGAAAGGCAGCGGGCATTCACGCTTGATGAAGTATCTCTACTTCTTATTGCGGCGCTGGTGGCGGGTCTTGCGAAGCAGCTTGCGGTGCTTCTTCTTGGCCATACGCTTGCGGCGCTTCTTAATAACTGAACCCACGAAAGTTCCTTACAAACTAGAAGTTCCTGTCTGTTGGAACAGATCCGCGGAAGCAGACAAGTACAACTGACAGATTCTTACATTGACGTAAAACGTTCCTTAACAGAGTACCGCTTCAAAGGGGCACCCTGTGACCACGGTCCGCTGGACGGACCGGGAGGCCTCAGGCGGTCTCGGATTGTCCGTCCACCACTGCACCCTTAAGGTACTGGGCAACGGCCTCTTCAGGAACCCGGAAGGAACGGCCGAACCTGACGGCGGGCATTTCCCCTGAGTGGACCAGGCGGTACACGGTCATTTTGGAAACACGCAGGACGTCGGCCACTTCGGCCACCGTCATGAAACGCGCATTCGAGAAGTTAGTCTCTGCGGACATTTCCCATATTCCTTTGCTCTCAGACAGTAGGACACCCCCAGTAGAACGGTGTGCCGATGCTGAGCCATCCAACAACCATGTGCTAGATACTCTAGAGGCTGATGGGGCCAATGTGAAAGCATTTCCGCAAAGTGGGACCACGCTCCCTCCCCCCGCAGCTGACCTGCCGCCGACCTGCCCTGCCCCCACCGCTCACCCGCAGCGCCCGATTCGTGGGCTCGCTGCCGGGAGTGCCGGGCGCACGGCATGTTGCGCAGCAAAGCCACGAAACGGAGCCGGACCAACCTACCGCCGCGCCGCGCCTACAGGGCAACCACTGCCCGGCGCTTCCGGGCCGAAGCCGCGAGCTGCTCCAGCACCGACGCCGTGACATCCCACTCCATGCAGGCATCCGTGACGCTCTGCCCGTATACGAGTTCCTGCTCCCCGGCCAGTTGCTTGGCGGTGTCGAGGTTCTGGGCTCCGCCTACCAGGAAGCTCTCCAACATGACGCCGGCGATGGGCGAGGTCTCCCCTGCCTCAAGCTGCGCGCCGATTTCCAGGGCTACCTCTGCCTGGCGGTGGTGGCTCTTGCCGCTGTTGGCGTGGCTTGCGTCCACGATCAGGCGCGGGTTCAGCCCTTTGGAGGCGAGTTTGGCGGAAGCAGCGGCAACATCGTCCACTGAGTAGTTGGGCCCCTTGCGGCCACCGCGCAGGATGACGTGGGTGTCCGGGTTGCCGGAGGTTGCCACGAGAGCCGCGCGGCCGGCGTCGTCGATCCCCAGGAAGGCTTGCTCAGCGGCAGAGGCGCCGCAAGCGTCAATGGCCACCTGGAGGTCGCCGTCGGTGCCGTTCTTGAAGCCGATGGGCATGGACAATCCTGAGGCAAGCTGGCGGTGGATCTGGCTTTCGGTGGTGCGGGCACCAATGGCACCCCAGGACACGAGGTCAGCCATGTATTGCGGGCTGATGGGCTCGAGGAACTCGGTGGCAGTGGGCAGACCCAAAGCGGTGACCTGCTTGAGGAAGCCACGGGCGGCGCGCAGGCCCGCAGCGATGTCATGGCTGCCATCGAGGTGGGGATCGTTGATGAGGCCCTTCCAGCCAACGGTGGTGCGGGGCTTCTCGAAGTAGGTCCGCATGACGATCAGCAGGTCTTCCTTGTGCTTTTCGGCCTGGCTGACCAGCCGGCGGGCGTATTCGAGGCCGGCCTTGGGATCGTGGATGGAGCACGGGCCAACGATCACCAGCAGGCGGTCGTCAACACCGTCCATGATGGCGCGGACCTGGTCACGGCCGCGGTCGACGACGGCTGCTGAGCGGGCGTCCAGCGGCAACTCGGCGATGAGGTCCTGGGGCGCCGGAAGCGGCTCGAAGCGGGCTACCCGCAGGTTGGAGGTAGCGGGCTGATCCGGATCGGAGGCGGAATCAAGCGAGTCGGTGGGTTCTGCAGCGATGCTGGTCATGTCTGGGTCCTGTTCCGGGATGCGGAGCGGGCCCCTTTTCAGAACCCGCCGGATATGGCGAAGGGCAGAGAATGATCTCTGCCCTGTTGGCTCTGAAGGAAAGTTGGATGCGTGTCAGTTAGACGCGGGCCCCTCCAGAGCCAACGAAAAATACGCATACCAACGGTTTGTCATAGCCACACCATAACCGCGGTTCTTCAGACCGGGCAAATCGCGTCCGTCATGATGACAAAAGTTTGCGAAGGAACTCCAACTGCTTGATCCAGTGGTGTTCCTGCCCGCCTTCGTGGTTGTTGAAGCGGTACACCTCGATGTCCTTTTCGGGCGCACCGCCGGAAACCCCGTAGCTGTTGTAGCTCGCGAAAACAGTGGACGGAGGGCAGATGTCGTCCATTTGGGCAGCTGAGAAGAGTGCAGGCACGGTGGCAGCACGGCCCAGGTGCACGCCGTCGAAGTAGTTGAACACCGCCAGCATCGGCTCATATTTGTCGCGGTGACGCCCCAGGAACCCGGCAATTTCCGGGTACGGGCCGCGCGGGGTGATGTCGATCGCGCGGGGGAAATCCTGCAGGAACGGGACGTCGGGCAGCGCGGCGATCACGCCGTCGAGCCTTCCAGCCGTCAGCCCTGCGGCCGCCACCGTTATGCCGCCACCTTGGCTGACGCCTGCCAAAACTACCTTGGAAGGGTCGACGGTGGGATGGCTCTGCGCCGCTTCCACGGCACGGAACGCGTCCACGTAGACCCGCCGGAAGTAATAGTTGTCCTGATGGTCTGCTCCGCGGGTCATGAGCCCGGCATAGTTGTTCCCGCCCGCTGACGGGTGCGGGTCCGGGGTGTCCCCTGAGACGCCGCCATACCCCTGGCCGCGGGTGTCCATGATGAAGTGGGCGTAGCCGGCTTGTGCCCAGCGGGTGTTCTGGTTGACCAGTCCACGGCCGCCGGAGTAGCCAATGTATTCCACCACTACGGGAAGCTGTTCCTCCGCCTCACGCTGCGCGGGCAAGTGCAGCCAACCCTTGATGCGGTCTCCGCCGAACCCGGAGAAGGACACGTCAAAGGTGTCGATCACGGAGAGGTAGTTGTCCACAGGTTCGAACACGGCATCGAGCGGAAGGGACCTGGCCTCGGAAATGGTGAGGTCCCAGAAGTGATCAAGGTCTGCCGGCGGAACCGCGCTTGAGGTGTAGTCGCGGAGCTGCTCAAGGGGAAGGTCAAAGAGGGGCATGTGGACATCCTACGTCATGGTTTCGTGTGCCCCGTCACAGGGGCGGGCGCGCTAAAGAGGTGCGATGGACAGGTTTCTGTAGGCGGCTTTTAGGGGTGCCATCTGGCGGATCCCGAAATATCCACCCCCGAGCGGTTCCGGGGATGGGTCGGTCCAGGCAAAGAGCGGCAGCCCGTTGATGGAGAAGGCCACATGCGGGCCGTCCTTGACCACCTCGATGCCATAAAACCCATCGGCATCCACCGCAGGCGGCAAAGGATCCGCCCCTTGGGCCACGAGTTCGAAGCCGGCGCTCTTGCGGAGGTTGCAGGTTCGGAAGGCCCGCTCGGAGGCATGTTTGTGCCGGAAATACGAGATGTGGAGGGCGTCGATATCTCCCGAATGGTATTGCGGATAGAAGCCGGTACGCGGAGCCAAAGCGGAAGAAAACAGGTCCTCGCCACTGTGACCCCGTGCAGCGAAGAACACCATGGCCAGGCCCGGCTCCTCCAAGGGAAGGAACTCCCAACTGATCCTGACGTGGTCCGGCAGCTCCTCGGGGCACCAGAGCGTCCAATGGGCGTGGTCGCCGTGCTCGTCCGCGTCAAGGGAGCCCGACAGGACCAGAGCACTGGTGCCGTCGGCACCCAAGCCGCGCCCGCCGACGTCGGCACCCAAGCCGCGCCCGCCGTCGTCGGCACCCACGCCGCGTCCGTCGTCGTCGGCCGCTCCGAAAACCTGCGCAGAAAGCTGGACCGGCCCCTCGGGGATCCAATCAGCAACGTCGGCGGGGCCCCGCAACGGGTTCGAGTGGATCACGCACGCGCCCCCGCGTTGAGTGCCCCCGCGTTGAGCGCCCCCGCCGTGAGGGTGGCCGACAGGCCGTAGCCGAGGGCCTCCAACTGTTCCGCCACAAAGGCTGCGATCCGCTGCGCACCTTTCTCGTGGAAGTGCGTGTTGTCCTCCAGTCCGCCGGCCCAATGCGCGTGCTCCCCTGGTGCGAAATGGCAGAAGAGACCCTTGGAGCCTTCCTCCCCCAGTTCCTCGTAAAGCCCACGTGTCCATTCATTGAGGTCGATAACGTCCAGGCCGAGCTCCTCGGCAAGTTCCCGGACCACCGCCGGGTAGTCCCCCAAAGTGGCTTCCAGCGTGCCATCAAGCCAATGCCGGCGCTCCACGGACGTGCAGAGAATGGGAATGCCACCCTTGCTGCGGACCTCGGCCACCATCCGTTTGAGGTTGTCCGTGTAGCCGGTGCGGGCGGCCAGGTGTTCACGCTTCTGGTCGTTGTGCCCGAACTGGATCAGGACAACGTCCCCTTGGACGGTCTGGTTGATGAGCTGGTACCAAAGACCCTCCTCCCGGAACGACTCAGTAGTGGCACCGCCCTTGGCGTAGTTGTGGACGGCAGCCCACCAGTACGTCCCGGGGGCAAGGTGCGCACCCCAGCCGCTCATCGGATATTCGTAGCTGGGGCAGACAGCAACGGTGGAGTCGCCCGCGAGGAGGATTTTCATGATTGTCCTTTCATGGAAACAGCAGTCCCTAGCCCTTGACCGAGCCGATCAGCATGCCCTTGGCAAAGTGCTTCTGCAGGAAGGGGTAGAAGATCAGGATGGGCAAGGTGGCCACCACGATCACGGCAAACTTGATGCCTTGCTCGGGAGGGATGTAGGACGGATCCACGTTGCCGGTGCCCAGGAGGTCCGAGGCCGCCGTGACCTGGCGCAGATACATCTGCAGGGTCCACATGTTGTTATCGCTGAGGTAGAGCAGCGGAGACATGAAGTCGTTCCAGATCCCCACCGCGTAGAACAGCGCGAACGTGGCCAGCACCGGCTTGGACAACGGCAGCAGGATCCGCCAAAGGATCCCGATCTCAGTGGCGCCGTCCATTTTGGCGGACTCTTCCAGCTCGGCCGGGAGTTCCTGGAAGAAGTTCTTGATGATGATCAGGCTGAACGGGTTGATGGCTGCCGGCAGGATCAACGCCCAGTAGGAGTTCAGCAGGCCAAGGTCCTTGACCAGCAGGAACGTGGGAATCATGCCGCCGGAGAAGACCATGGCGAAGACCACCAGGGACATGATCAGCTTCCGGCCGCGAAGGTTCTTCTTCGCCAACGGGTAGGCCATGGTGACTGTCAGGATGAGCTGGATCAACGTGCCCACCAGCGTCACCAGCACCGTGGTGACCAGCGCCCTGGTGAAGGCGGGTGTGGAGAAGATGTACTCATAGGCGCCAAGGGTGAACTGCTCGGGCCAGACGAAGAACGCCCGCCGGGTGATCTCGGCCTCGTTGGCGAAGGAACCGGCAATCACGTAGATGAACGGCAACAGGGTGATGATGCCGATCAGGCTCAGGAAGACGTAGTTCGCGGCATCAAAGACCCGCCCGCCCCGGGTGTTGTGAATCTTCATTAGAACAGTCCGCTCTGGTTGAACCGCTTGGACAGCCAGTTGGTGCCAAAGATCAGCACGATTCCCACCAGGGACTTGAAGAGCCCGACGGCGGTGCTGTAGCTGTAGGCGCCTTGGGTAATGCCCACGAAGTACACGTAGGTATCAAAGACGTCTGCCACGCTGCGGTTGAGTGCGTTGGTCATGAGGTAGATCTGCTCGAAGCCGGTGTTGAGCATCTGCCCGATGGCCAGGATGAGCATGACGATGATGGTGGACCGGATGCCGGGCAAGGTGATGTGCCAGACGCGGCGGAACCTGCCGGCGCCGTCGATGATCGCTGCCTCATACTGGTCCTGGTCCACGGTGGCCAGCGCGGCGAGGAAGATGATGGTGCCCCAGCCGGTGTTCTTCCAGATTTCCTGGAGGACGATCAACGGCCGGAACCAGTTGGGATCGGACAGGATGTCCACGTTGGTCCCGAACAGGCCGTTCACGAACTGGAACAACGGTCCGATGTCCAGGGCGAAGAGCAGGAAGCTCAGTGACGCCACGATGGTCCAGGACAGGAAGTGTGGGATATAGACCAGCGTTTGGACGGTCCGCTTGAGCACCGAAAGACGGACCTCGTTAAGCAGCAACGCCAGGATGATGGTCAACGGGAACGCGATGCCCAGGTTCAGGAACGCCAGGATCAGCGTGTTGCCGAGCAGCCGCGGGAAGTCGGGGTTGGCAAAGAAGTCCGTGAAGTTGGTGAAACCCACCCAGGGACTGCCGTTGACGCCAAGGAACGGAACGTAGTCCTTGAAGGCGATGGACACCCCGTACATGGGCCCGTACCGGAAGATCGCGAAGTACAGGACTCCGGGCAACAGCAGCAGATACAGCCACTTGTAGTGCGCGAAGTGGACGGCGAACCCGCGCCGCCGCGACGGGGCGGGCGGCTTGGTGGCCACCCGCTCCGAAGCTTTGGCTTCTACAACCGGGGCAGTCACTTCTTGTTTTCCTGCCAGAGCTTATTGATTTCTTCCTTGACCTTGTCACCGCCGCTGGTGTTCCACAGCTTGATGGCGTCCTTCAGGCCCTGCTCGTCGGTCTGCCCGGCCAGGTATTTGATGCGGGCATCGGCCACGATGTTGTCCAACTGCGCGCCCTTGGCAACGTAGGTGGGTGAAACGAAGGCGGCTGCCGGGTTGTACACAGCGCTCTTGAGGTCCTCGGCCATGACGGATACGCGGTCATCGAAGACCTTCTGCTCGTACGCGGAGGCCTGCTTGACGGGGTAGAAGTTGTTGCCCGTGACGTTGGTGCCCAGCTGCGCGAAGCTCTTGATGTCGGTGTTGACCACCTTGCCCTCCGGGGTTTCGGGCTTGATGGTGGCGGCCAGGCCGTCCTCCACGGTGAAGTTCACGCCTTCGATGCCGTTGTTCATCAGGACGGCAACTTCCTTGCTGTTCAGCTTGTCCAGGAAGGTGAGGACGTTCTTCAGGTCCGCCTCGGTCTTGACGCTGGATTTAGGGATGGCCAGGAAGCCGGAGTAGCCGTCGGTGGGGTGCGCGTGCAGTTCCCCGTCGGGGCCCTTGAGGCTGCCGACGAAGCCCACTTTGTTTTCAAAGTCGTTCGGATTGGCTTGCTTGAAGAGGTTGATCAGCACACTGACGCGGGAGTCGACGTCGATAATGATGCCGCCCTTGCCGTTGAAGAACGGCTCGTTCCATTTGGTTCCGTCGAACGTTGCGAAATCGGGGTTGATGAGCTTCTCATCGACCATCTTCTTGACGAACCGGTTGGCTTCGAGGAACTCGTCGGTTTCGAAGCTGGGAACCAGTTTGCCGTCGCGCTCGGTCCAGCGGTTTCCGGCGCCGTACCAGGTTTCGATCAGGTCATAGGGGCTGTTGGTTCCCAGCGCACCCCACTTGGGGATGGTGATTCCGTAGGTGTCGTTCTGGCCGTTGCCATCCGGGTCCTGTTCGGTGAATGCCTTGGCAACCTTGTAGAGGTCTTCGGTGGTTTCGGGCGCTTTGAGGCCCAGCTTGTCCAGCCAGTCCTGGCGGAACATCACCGCAGCGCGGATCGGGTTGCGGCCGCGGTACACCCCGTAGACCTTGCCGTTGACGCTGGCGTTCTGCTGGACTTCCGGGAAGGTGGTCTTCAGGTTCGGGTAGTCCTTGAGCTTGTCCGTCAGGTCCCAGAAGGCGCCGGCTTCGGCGTTCTTCACGAAGCCGGGGGTTTTGCCCTGGACCACCAGGACGTGCGGGATCTCCGAGGACGCCAAGGTGATGTTCATCTTGTCTTCATAGGACGCGTTGGGCGTCCAGGTGATGTTGACGTCCTTGCCCGTGAGTTCCTCGAGCTTCTTCTGGACGGCGCCATCGGCGGTGGGAGGCTGCGCTTCCAGGAACGGCGCCATGATCTTGACGGAGGAAAGGTCCGACGCCGGCGCTTCGCCACCGCAGGCGGTCAGCGCCAGGGCTGCGGAAACTACGACGGCGGCGGCCAACGTGTGTTTTCTACGGATCATTGTCTTAACTGCTCCACTTCATCGGGGTTGGTGTCTTTCGACTCTTGGTTTGACGGCACACCGGGGAACCTTTTAAGGCTCCATATGTGCTGCCCACTTGCATCTTGATACGTTTCATTAGTACTCGTGCCAGAGGAATGGGCTACCAACTCACTGCTTCCTTGGACATCAAGGGAACGGTGAAGGACGGGCCGGCCTCCAAAGGCGGGTCGAGGACGGTTGAGCTCAGGCAAGGCTGGCCTCCGTAGTGGGGGTTGACGTGGGAACAGGACCGCCGGCCGCTACCGGCATTCGGCCAGCCCTTGGGGTGGCGGGCACCGGGACGGCGGCGGGCACCGGGAGGTTTGCAGGCGTTGCACCTGCAGTGGTGGGGGTTGACGTGGAAACAGGGCCTGGCATTGCACCGGCGTCGGCTGACATCGCTTCGTCGTTGGCAGTAAAGAAGCGGTCGCAGAGCCAGCCCGTGACGTACAACCAGGCGCCCACGCCGAAGAACGGGATCAGCCCCGGAACCGACCGACAGACGAACACGGCCGCGGCGGTCACGAACAGGAGAATCACGGTTCCAGCGAGGTGCCGCATGGCAAAACGCGAGGACATCAGGAAGTACTGCGGAAGGGACAGTTCATAGCGGGCGAACATAGGGAAGAGGTAGCAGACCGTCCCTGCAGCAAAGAGGGCGGCCAGCAGGATCCCGGCCGAAGCGATCTGCGAACCAAAATCCCAGCCCGCGGAGAAGTAGCCCCAATTCAAGGACAGCGCGACACCCACGACAATCAAGGGCAAACCCAGTGCGTTGCCCTTGGCAAAGTTCTTGAAGTACTCCCTGGCAAAGCGCCGCATCAAGGGTGCAGCATTTCCCCGCACCTTGTCACGCACCAGGACGTGGGCGGCAGCAGTACTGGGCCCGATCCCGAGGACAACTCCCCCGAGCACTGTGAAGGTCATCCACAATATGTTCAGGCAGGCAATCCACACGAGTGTGTCGAAGAGCGTGTAAGCGCGGAAGCCAAATCCTCCAGAGGCCATGGCGCTCCCCCCTTTCTCCATCGTTGCAGAACAGGCCCGCATGACTGCCGCTAGGATTCGCCGAAGAGCTTCGGAGCAACCGTGGTCGCCAGTCAGTTGGGGTAGGCCCCAGTGGGCCATGTCACTAAAGTAAACGCTTTCCCAGCAACTTAGACGCCGGGGAGGGGTCCAGTCAAGGCGTTTCTTGAATCGTTACATTTGGACTGCAGCCGCGATACACTGGGCGGAACCGGAACTGGGAAAGCGCTTGCTAGGTATAGCCTGAACCAGCCTGAACACTTACGTAACAACCCCGACGAAGGCGTCGCCGCCCTCGTTGCAGCGCCAGCAGAGGAGAGCCATGGACACCCCTTCCATCGAGCCCATCACCAGCCCTGACCCGCACCGGGCTGCCCCGGCGCCCAAGAACGCACCGGCCCGGATTGCCTTGGTGGGAGTCCACGGTTTCGGAACACACCACCTGAACAATCTCCAACGGCTGGCCAGGATGGGAGCAGTTGACCTCGTTGCAGTGGCGGACCCCAATCCCCCGGCAGCCGGCGCCCTGCCTGAAACCACAGCTGTTCACGCCACGCTCGATGACCTGTTGGCCGGGGACCACCGCCCGGACGTCATCATCGTGGCTACGCCGATTCAAACCCATGCACCGCTGGCCCTCTCCGTCCTTGCCTCCAACGCGGACCTCTACCTCGAAAAGCCCCCGGTGGCCTCCATGGCCGATTTCCTCCGCCTCCAGGACGCGGCCGCCGCAGCTGGGCGCAGTGTCCAGATCGGATTCCAAAGCCTGGGCTCCCACGCGCTCGCCCCGCTGGCACAGTGGGCCGCCGGCGAACCATCGGAACAACTGCCCGGTATCGGCACGCTCAAAAGCATTTCCGCTACGGGCCGCTGGGTGCGGGACCGCGCCTACTACAAGCGCTCGCGATGGGCCGGCAAGCGGAACCTCGACGGCGTGGACGTTGTGGATGGCGTTGCAACCAACCCCCTGGCCCACGCGATCGCCACTGCCCTCCGCATCGCCGGAGCCCGCAAGGCCGAAGACCTTGCCTTTGTGGATACGGATCTCTACCGGGCCAACGACATCGAAGCGGACGACACCTCCGTGATCCGAATGCAGACCACCAGCGGATTGCCCATAACGTGCGCCCTCACACTGTGCGCCTCCGAATCCGTGGAACCGTACGTCACACTGCACGGCACCGAAGGCACTGCTGTATTCCACTACACCGAGGATCGTGTGACCGTCCGAACCGAGGCCGGCGAGACCTCCCGGATTTTTGGGCGGGAAGACCTCACCGGAAACCTGCTCCAGCACCTCGCGGAGGGCACCGCGTTGCTCAGCCCCTTGGACCACAGCGGCGCCTTCATGAGGGTTCTCGAAGCCATCCGCACAGCTGAAGCTCCTGCCCTGATCCCCACGGAATTCGTCACGTGGGTAGGGGACGGAGACCAGGCCCACGCTGTGATCCCACAGATCGAGGACATCCTGGAACGGGCCACGATGGCCCATGCCACGTTTTCCGAGCTCGCCCTCCCCTGGGCTCGGCCTGACACAACCTCCACCGAGGCACTCTTCGCCGACGCCGCTGCCGACGCTGCCATTCCCGTCGTCGGCTCTCCTGACGACGTTGCCACGCCCGCCGTCAGCTCCCCAGACGACGCTTCTCCCGCCGACACCGCCGCCGTCCTCCGCCGCGGCACCGGCCTTGATACAGCGTTGTCGCCGCGCCCTTACCTGCATCCGGTGACCACCCGGGGTGGCATCCTGGTTACGGACCATATGGCGTCCGACCATGTGTGGCACTTGGGCGCCGGTTTCGCGCTCCAGGATGTCAACGGCAGCAACTTCTGGGGCGGCCGCAGCTATCGAAGGACCGCAGGGAAGTACGTGGACCTGAACGATCACGGCAGGATCGTGGTCGAGGGCATTACCCACGGTTCGGACCAGACCACGGCCGACCTCCAGTGGCTGGGTGCCGATGGCGGACTGCTGCTCCAGGAGCGGCGCACTTTCCGTCGCACGCTCCTTGACCACCGCTCGCTCCTCGACCACCGCACGTGGCGACTGGATATCACCACGGAACTCACCGCCGTCGTTGATGTTTCGCTGGGGAGTCCGGGGTCCCATGGCGCGGCCGGCAGCGGGTATGGCGGCTTTTTCTGGCGGTTGCCTGCCAACGCAGATTCCCGCGTCTTCTCCTCCACAGCCGTCGGCGAACATGCAGTGCACGGTTCGGTGACGCCGTGGCTGGCTTGGTCCGGAGAGTTCGACGGCGGCCCTGCAACGCTGGTGTTTGGCGCACCTTCGGAATCGCCCGATCCTTGGTTTGTCCGCTGCAGCGGTTACCCAGCGGTCGGCTCCGCGCTGGCTTGGGATACCGCCGTCGGGCTGGCAGAGAACCAGTCCCTCTCCCGTTCCGTGACCGTATGGATCAGTGATGGAACGTTGGATATGGCCGGGATCGAGGATTTGGTGGCCGCCCGATGACCTCTGGCACCCCGGCTTCGCCATTGGTCGCCACAAACCTCATGGTCGAGGGATCCACGGAATGCTTGATGGCACCGCTCTCGCCAAGCTTCGGCTGGTTGCTTGATGCGGGCCCCTCTGCGAGCGCGGGGCAATCGTTCCAAAGTGCCTATCGCATCAGGTTGATGGACCGGGCCGGGGCGGAAGTATGGGACTCCGGCACTGTGGTCGCGGACCAGCAGCACCACCTTCCCTACACAGGCCCCCAGCTGCGCCAGGACAGTGACTACCAGTGGACCGTGCAACTTACTGACTCCGGGGGCGCGTTAGGTAGCGCCAGCCCTCCGGCGCGGTTCAGCACCGGGATCTTCGACGACGCAGGCAACGGTTGGGCTGCGGAATGGATCCACCGAAATCCAGGCGGACGTGCTCCGATGGAACTGGTGGACGGGTCGCTGCGCGTCAGCGGATCACCCCACTTGCCCTGGCCTGTTTCTGCAGGCGGCAGCACAGTCATCACTGCCCGCTTCCGTTTGCGGCTTGGTACGGCCGGGATCATCCTCCGCAGCAACGGGCCGGGCAACGGTGTGCTGCTGGAACTCAAACCACATCGCACGGCCGTCCTCCGCATGGCACCTGACTGGGAGATCGGGGCCATGACCGCGCCGGCAACGGAAGTGGTTGCTGAAACCCCGGCCTTTGAGGCGACCCCCGTGTCGCGCGCCGGTGCCATGGCCGGCGAGGACTGGCAGGACCTGGTGGTCACCGATGACAACCGGCGGATTACTATCACCATTGACGGCGCCACGGTCCTGGAGACGGACGTTGCGCCCAGCACCGGAACAAGCACCGGAACAGGCATCGCCTTCCACCAGGCACCGCGCAGCCAGTCCGAATACCTGTCCGTGAACGTCAGCAGTGACGGAAAGACCGTCCTCAGCAGCGATTTCGCCGCCCCCGGAGCCCTCAGCGATTGGAACACCGCCACTCCCCTCCGCCAGCCCGACGAATGGACCCTCGCCAAGGCAACCTTCGCCCTCAGGCGTCCCGTGGTCCGCGCCCGCCTCTACGCTGCAGCAAGCCACCACGCTGCGTTCACCCTCAACGGCACTCCCTGTCTGGAGACCACCAATTTCGGCTACCCGGGCGAGCACTTCTACAACGCAGCCGACGTCACCGATGCACTGCGTTCCAGCAACACCGCCGCCTTGACCGCCGTCGCGCATTGGTACGGACCTGGCCAGGGCCGCGCGGCGGGCAGGCCGGGGCTGCTGGCCCAGTTGACGGTGGAGTACGACGACGGCACGCGGGACGTGTTCGGCTCCGGCCCCGGGTGGTTGGTGGCCGAGGGACCCTACCGCCAGGGCGGATACCGCAACGACGAAGGCGATCCGATCGAGCACCTCGATGCCACTGCATGGCCGGCACCGGAGAACTGGTACCCGGCGCTTTCACTCGGAGCCCACCCCGTAGCCGACTTTCCCGTGCTGGCCCCGAACTACGCCGGCGTCGCACGGAACCAGGTCTCCGCCGTCGAACTCTTCACAGCCGGGGACGGCACTCCGGTGGCGGACTTTGGAAGGGTGGTTCCGGGTAGGCCGGTGGTGGAGTTCCGCCAGGGCCATCACGGCCGGACCGTGATGCTCCGCGCGGGGTATACCCTGCAACCGGATGGCCGCGTGGATAGGGGGAAAACCGCCAGCCAGAACACGGATATGACCTTCCCGTACACGCAGAAGGATGGACCCCAGCGCTATGAGGCGGCTGTCCATCTCGGGTTCCGCTACCTTGAGTTTCCGGGCGTCCAGATGGAGGAGCTCGGTGCGGTGGGGGCACGGGTTATCCGCGCCGGGCACCCCTTCGAAGGCAGCTTCCATAGCTCCGACCACACCCTGAACCGGGTCTTCACCCTCCTGCGGGACTCAGCGCTGTTCGGTGCGCAGGAACAGTTCGTGGACACGCCCACCCGTGAGAAGGGCCAGTTCCTGGGCGATGCCGTCAACATCTCCTACGCCACCATGGCTTTGTTCGGTGAGCGGCATTTCACGGCCAAGGCCCTGCGGGAGTTCGCGGGATCTGCCAAGCGCTACTGGGATTCGTCCGAAGAGCGGGGGCGCTACAACGCCGTCTATCCCAACGGCGATGGCAAGCGGGACATCCCCGATTTCTCGCTCATGATGCCCGAATGGGTGGAGGATTACTACCGGCTCAGCGGGGATAACGCGCTGCTCCACGAGCTGCTTCCCTGCCTCCTGGACACGGCCGGGTACGTGCTGCGGCACATTCCCGGCAGTGGCCCCACCGCCGGGCTGGTTACCGATCTCGGGGGCGGCGCGGGTCCCTACCTGCACGGCATCGTGGACTGGCCGGCGCCGGGCCGTTTCGGGTACGACATGGACTGCGTGGCCCGCACCACCGTGAACGCCCAGGGCTGGTCAGTGCTCGACGCCGTCAGCCGGCTCTGTGCGGCAGCGGGCTTTGAGCGTGAGGCGGCCAGGCATAGGGACGCGGCGGATGAGTTGGCAGGGCATATCAACGCCCGGCTGCGCGTGGACGGGGTCATGGTGGACGGCCTGTACGCTGACGGCCGGCCAAGCCTGAACGCGTCACAGCATGCGACGTCGTTCCCGTTGTCCATGGGCATCACGCCTTCCGAGCATGCGGCCAAGGACGCCGGGCGCCTCGCTGGAATGGGCATGCGGCAGGGTCCCATGACCGTGCACCGGCTGCTCCGTGCACTGCTTTCACAAAACCATGTGGATGCTGTCCTGGATCTCCTGACCAATCCCACACAGCCCGGGTGGGCACGCTTGCTGGAGGCCGGAGGGTCCTTCACCTGGGAGGCCTGGGAGCTCGAGGCAGGCACTGACTACAGCCAGTCACACGCGTGGTCGGCCTCGGTGGTGCGGGAGATCCTTGAGTACCTCCTCGGTGTCCGGGTGACCGCGCCGGGTGCGTCCGCCGTCGTGATTCAACCGCCTGTGTGCCGCCTGGAACAGGCCTCCGGTAGCGTGCCCACCCAACGCGGAGTGGTTGCCGTGTCCTGGAAACGGACGGCCGACGGCATGGAGTTGGAGTGCACTGTCCCCGCGGGCATCAGTGCGCAGGTGGTGCTCCCGGACCGGACCGTCGCGGCAGGTCCGGGAACGTGGCGATTCACCCCGCGGGATGGCATTTAGTGACAATGTTCCCGCCCGGAACTGTTACCAAATGCCACCTCGCGGGCGTGAACGGGACCTAGCTCAGTGCGCTCTTCGCCTCGTCCATGGCCTTTTTGGCGGCGTCAGCAGGTGACATCCGGTTGAAATGCACTTCCAGGCCATAGCGGCCAAAAGCTTCGACGGCAGAGCTGGAACCTGCCGGCGGCACCGGGACGGCGTCTCCCAGTTCGGAGGAGATCTCGTCGATGAACTTTGCCGTGGCTGCGTCTTCGGGGGTCAACTTGGGAAGGACAGCAGCACGGACCTCCGAATTACCCGGGATACCGCGGTCCGCGAGGGCTATCTCTCCGGCCTCCACATTGTTGGCCAGGAAGTCGATGAGTTTCTGGACTTCGGCCGGGTGCTTGGTACGGGAGCTGGCGGACCAGAACTGCGAGGACTTGTAGAACTGCTTGGCACTCGCCGCGCTGCCGTCCGTGCTCGGCGGCCGGTGGATCTCCAGCGGCTGGCCCGAGGCCTTGGTGAGGGCGCTTAGCTGGTTGGACCAATACCAGGCGAGCCCGAACCTGTTGGTGGCCAGGCCCTGCTGGTCCACCGAAGCGGTGGCGTCCTCGGTCATGACCGAGGCGGGAGGCACGGCCTTGGAATCGCGCAGCTCGGCCTGGTACTCGTACCAGCCCGCCAGGTCTTCCTCGTCGAAGCCAAACTTGCCGTCGGAGGTGAACAGCGACTTGCCGTGCTGGCGGAACCAGAGATTCATGGGGGCGTCGCCGCTCACAGCTCCGGAGCCATAAACACCGCTTTTGCTTCCCTCGGTGATGGCTGCCGCAGCCTTGTTGTATTCATCCCAGGTCCAGGTCTTGTCATCGGGCAAGCTGACACCGCTGGCGGTCAGGAGCGAGGGGTTGGCCAGGACCACTTGGGCGTTGACGCCGGCCGTGACGGCGTACTGTTTTCCATCAACCTTCCCGGCATCTGCCACGGCGGAATCGAACTTGCCGAGGTCTACGTCCTTAAGTTCCAGGAGGGCGCCGCGTTCGGCATATTCACCCAGGTAGGCGGCATCCATCTGAATGAGGTCCGGAGCGTCCTGGGAGGCCACCTGGGTGGCGAGCTTGTCCCAGTACCCGGACCAGTCGCCGTATTCGCCTTTGACTTTGATGGTGGGGTTCTCTGCTTCGAAAGCATCGATAAGTTTTTGGGTCATTTTGTGGCGGACATCCGAACCCCACCAGCTGAAGCGCAGGGTGACTGTTCCGTCGGAGGCGGCCTGCGGCGAGCTGCCGCATCCGGTCATGGTGATGGCCACAACGGCCGCGGCGGCTGCAGCTTTGAGCGCGAACTTCTTTGTTGCACGAATCGACATCTGGGGTCCTTGTCTGGGCAGGGTGGGCTCTTGCAGATGCACGTCGGAGAAAACGCTTTCTCAGCCTAGGTGTGCTCTACATCACCAGTCAAGGGAGTTTTTGTTTGTTTGAGCTATCACTTATAACAAAAGCGCTCAGGCCGCGGTGCGGGCACGCCGCACCGAATAACGCCACAGCAAGAACCCGATCACAGCTGCCGACGCCATGCCGAGCGCACCGGTAACCACCAGTCCTGCCCTGACGCCAAAGTCCTCCGTCAGCCATCCCGCCAACAAACCACCCAGCGCGTGGCCACCCAGGAGCAACGGGAAGTACAGCGCCAGCACCCTGCCGCGAACGCTGGCCCCGGCTTCCAGCTGAACGGCCGTGGCTGCGCTGGTCAGGAACAGCAACGTCATGAAGCCCACCACAATGAGCATCACCACGAACCACTCCTGCGTGGGCATCAAGGCTGCCAGCAGTTGCGTCAGGCCGAAGAGCCCGGCGCTGGCCACTATCCCCTTTCGACCGAACCGCTTGATCCGGGTTGCCACCAATGCGCCCACCAGCGCGCCCAAAGCGCTGACGGTATTGAACAGGCCGAAACCGGCGGGACCACTGTGCCAGACCCTGTCCGCGAAGGCAGCCAGGACAACCGGGCCGTTCATGCCGAAAGCGCCCAGCAAGCCAGCCAGCAGCATGGTCAACAGCAGGGGTGGCCGCTCGCGGACAAAGCGGAATCCGGCAAGGATCTGGCCACGCCGCGGTTCCTGCCCACGGACCTCGGGCGAATGGTGCAGCTCACCGGGCCTGATGGAGACGATCATGACCATCACCGCTGCGCCAATGCCGGCATTGGCCGCGAAGGCCGCTGCCGGACCTGCCTGGGCAATGACCACTCCGGCAAGCGCGGGACCGGCCATGGCGCCGAGCTGGGCCACCGCACTGTTCAACCCGATGGCGGCAGGAAGTCCGGCGTCGCCCACAACCTCATTGACGAAGACTTGCCGTGCCGGCCCGTCAATGGCGCTGGTGATGCCCAGGGCAATGCAGGAGGCGTAGACAACCCAGACCTCGGTGCCGCCCATGGCGTTCCACACCGCGAGTCCAGCTGCCAGCAACGCTGCAACCGCCTGGCAGGCCAGGAGGATGCGTCGCTTGGGGAAAAGGTCCACCAGCACGCCGGAGAGAGGCCCAACCACCAGCATGGGCAGGAATTGGAGGGCGACGGCAAGGCCCACAGCGGCCGGGCTTCCCGTGAGCTGGAGAACCAGCCAGTCCTGCGCCAGCCGTTGCATCCACACCCCGCCGCTTCCCACCAGGGACAAGGCCACGAAGATCCGGTAATTGTGGTGCCGCAGCGGATAGTGCCAGGTTTCCGTGGA
Source organism: Arthrobacter sp. UNCCL28 (assembly GCF_900102805.1). Classification (NCBI taxonomy): domain Bacteria; kingdom Bacillati; phylum Actinomycetota; class Actinomycetes; order Micrococcales; family Micrococcaceae; genus Arthrobacter; species Arthrobacter sp. UNCCL28. Next base: position 96,937 of record NZ_FMWE01000001.1, on the reverse strand, counting down.
GCCGGCCCGTGGAGCAGGTTTGGTGGACTTGGTGGATTTAGCGGATTGGGGGCGCAGTGGGAACGGGCGCGGCGACACGGGGTGGAGTGCTCGATTCAGCTCTTGGGGTCGGTTTCTTATGGAGTTTTTGTACAGCTAATGCCCCTAAGGAGGCTCCTAAAGGGCATTAGCTGTACAAAAACTCAGCGATGGGAGCGGATCTTGATGGCTGCGGCTGCCAGGACCAGTGTTCCTGGAACAATCACGAACAACGCCTGCAGCATCCAGACGAAGACCACCGCCATGAAAAGGGCCGCAAGCAGCAGCAAGGTACCGCTCCAGTCGCGCACGGAATCGTTCTTGGCGCTTGAATAGGCATCGGACCAGCGTTGCGCCCCCGGTACTTCAGCGGGTGTCCGGTCGGCATCGCCGTCCCAAGTGACGCTGCCGCTCCAGTTGGCAGCGGTGCGGAGCAGCAGAACCGCCCCTGCAGCGGCCAAAATCAGCGTCGCCGGCAGGATAAAGGCACGCCCGGGCAGTTGACCCACCAGTGCGAGCAAGAGGTTCAGGACAATCACGACGGCGGCTGCCGCCGTCGTGATTCCCAGCTTCCAACTGCCGGGCAGCGCGCGGCGGAAATTCCCCCACAAGCTGCGGAGGGAGTCATCCCTGCCGCTGAGGTGCCTTTCGAGGTGTGCGACGCCGGCCGCATAGGCAGCCGGCGCCGTCACCAGGGGGACGGAGAGGAGGAGCACGATGACCCCGGCCAGGATGGTCTCGGCGAAGAGGGCGAAGCGGTTGACCGGGATGCCGGACTTCGGCGATGACTTGCCTGTGGCGTTCATGGTGCTCATTTCTGTATTCTCTTCCGTGTCCGTCAGCCTTTGAGGCCTTGTGTGGAGACGCCTTCTACGATGTAGCGCTGGAAGACGAGGAAGAAGACCAGCACGGGCAGCAGCGCCAGGACGGACATGGCGATCATGGCTCCGTAATCCGAGCTCTGGGTCTGGTCAACAAAGAGCCGCAACGCCAAGGGAAGCGGATACTTTTCGGGAGTGTTCAAGTACAGCAACGGGCCCAGGAAGTCGTTCCAGCTCCAGATGAAGGAGAAGATCGACGTGGAGATCAGGGCAGGTTTCATCAGCGGAAGCATGATGGACCCAAAGATCCGGGCGTGGCCGGCGCCGTCGATGCGGGCCGCCTCATCCAGCTCGGCCGGGAGGCCCCGCATGAACTGGACCATGAGGAAGACGAAGAATGCGTCGGCGGCCAGGAACTTGCCGATCAACAGCGGCACGTACGTGTCCACCAGGCCGAGCTGCTGGAACACGATGTACTGCGGGATGATCACCACGTGGAACGGCAGGAGCAGGGTGGCGATCATCATGCCGAAGAACAGTCCACGTCCGGGGAAGTTGATCCGGGCAAAAGCGTAGGCCGAGATGGATGCCGAGAGGACGGTTCCCACAACAGCGCCCACTGCCAGGATCAGGGAGTTGGTGAAGAACGTCAGCGTGGAGACCCCGCCGATACCGTCCATGGCAGTGACAAAGTTGTCGAAACTGAAGTTGGCCGACCACAGGGCGTTGTTGCCACCGCCGATCTCGGAGTTCGGCTTGAACGAGGCCGAGATCATCCAGATGGCCGGGTAGAGGACCACGGCCACCAGTGCCAAGGCAACAATGTGGAAGATGGTGCTCTTGATGCGCTTGGCTGTGGTGGACTCGGACTTCGGGTTGTAAGCCTGCGCCGCCGGGGGTTTGGTGGGAGCGGGCTGGGTGGGGGTTGCCATGGTTGTCATTTCGAATCACCGCTGTAGTGGACCCAGGACTTGGAGGTCTTGAAGAAGATCAGCGTGATGATGCCGACCACGATCACCAGGAGCCAGGCCATCGCCGAGGCGTAACCCATCCGGAAATCGGAGAAACCGCGCAAGTACAGGTAGAGGGTGTAGAAGAGGGTGGAGCCTGCCGGGCCGCCTTCACCGTTGGAGATGATGTAGGCGGACGCGAAGATCTGGAAGGCGTGGATGGTCTCCATGAGCAGGTTGAAGAAGATCACCGGGGACAGCATGGGCCAGGTGATGTTCATGAACTTCCGGACCGGACCCGCGCCGTCCATCGAGGCTGCCTCGTAGAGGTCCACCGGGATCTGCTTAAGGCCGGCCAGGAAGATGACCATCGGAGCGCCGAACTGCCAGACGGTCAGCAGGATCATCATGCCCATGGTCATGTTGGGGTTGCCAACCCACCCGCCCAGGTTGATTCCGAAGAAGGACAGGCCTTGGTCAACCGGTCCGGAATCGCCGAACATGGCCTTCCAGACGATGGCGATCGAGACCGACGCGCCGATCAATGACGGAGCATAGAACGCGGACCGGTAGAAGCCCTGTCCGCGGCGCTTGCTGTTGAGGAGCATCGCGATCGCCAACGCCGCCGCCAGCTTCAACGGAGTACCAAAGACCACGTACTGCATGGTCACGCCCACGGACTGCAGGAACCGTTCGTCCTGGAAGAGGGACGTGTAGTTGTCCAGGCCAATCCACTTGGGGGCGTCGAAGAGGTTGTAGTTGGTGAAGGAGAGGTACAGCGAGGAAATCATCGGTCCTACGGTCAGGGCGATGAATCCCAGCAGCCAGGGCAACAGGAAGGTGTAGCCGGCGCGGGTGTCCGCTCCCCGCCGCCGCGATTTACGCGGCTGCGAGGGAGCGGAGGCGGCGCGCCTGCTCAAGGTTGGGCTTTGCGTCACGAGAGTAGTCCGTCAGTCATGAAAGCCTGGATCAGGCGTTCTGCTTGATAAGGTCTTCGGCTTCCTTGAACCACGCATCAGCTGCGCCGTCGATGGTCAGCTTTCCGTAGTTCAGGTCCGAGCTGACGCGCTTGAACGTTGATTCGAGCGTGCCGAAACCAACGATGGGCGGCTCCGGGGCGTCCTTGAGGTACTTCTCGATGGATTTCTCGTAGTCCACCACCAGCTTGTCGGTGCCTTCGAAGGTGGTGCCGTCGCGCTGGGTCTTCGACGCCGGCACGCCGCGGGAGGTCTTGAAGATCTGGCCGACCTCGGGATCGTTGACCATGAAGTCGATGAAACGTGCAGCAGCGTCCTTGTACTTGGTCTTGGCGCTGGCCACCATCAGCATGGAGGGCTTGAGGAACAGGCCCAGATTGTCCGGGTCATCGGAGGGAACGGGCACGAGCTTGAGTTCCTTCGCGCCGCTGTCAGCGAGGTATCCGGCCATGAAGTTGTCCCAGGTAACCTCAGTGGCAGTGACGTTGGAACCAAACGGGGACTTGGGCAACAGCTGTGTGGTCTTGTCTTCTCCCACAATGGCGCCTGTGCCGCGCAGGTCTGCGCTGAGGTTCCACCACTTCTTCAGGTCGTCTTTCGAGAAACCAAGCTTGCCGTCCTCGGTGAAGGCCTTGATGTCGTTCTGGCGCAACCAGATGTTGAAGTTCCACCAGACCCCTGTGTAGTCGGTGCCTCCAAACAGGGTTCCGTTGCCCTTCTGGCCAACCTCGGAAAGGAACGCGTTGAATTCCTTGTAGTTCCAGGAGCCATCCGGCTCGGCGATACCCAGGGAAGCGAGCTTGGCGGGATCGTAGTACACAGCGAAAGCATTGGTGCTGGTGGGGATTCCGTAGGTCTTTCCCCTGATCTGGCCGGAGGGCAGGAGCGACTTGTCGAAAGCGTCCGTGTTGATCTTCACGGTGCCCAGGTCAAGGAGCTGGTTCCGCTGGCCGTAGTCGCGGAGGTAGGAAAGATCCCACTGCATGACGTCGGGGAGGCCGCCGCCGGCGGCTTCGGTGGCGCGCTTCTGCCAGTATCCGGCGAAATCGGAGAAGTTGCCGTTGACCTTGACGTCCGGGTTCTTGGACTCGAACAGCGCAATCGCCTTGCGGGTGCGTTCTGCCCGGTCGTCGTTGCCCCACCACGTGTAGGTGATGGTGACGGGGTTGTCCGCGGAGCCGGTTTGGGCCGGGGAAGAGGACTGGCCACAGGCAGCCAGGAACGCGGCAGATGCGGTGCCGAGTGCCACGGTTCCGAGGAATTTCCTTCTATCAATCATGAGAGCCTCCTTGCTCAGTTGGTGCAAGCTTCCGGGATCTCTACAACGTGGCAGTGATCTCGCTTACACTCGTTCTGAATCGATACAATATCCCTAAATGTGAATCTGGGCAAGCGTTTTCCAATGGAGCTCTTTCCCGCCTGTTTCCTCCGCTACGCTGCTTGCATACCCTCGGACCACCACAAAGACTGAACCCGCCACATGACGAAGGAGTCCCCTTGACCTCCCCCGAAAACACCGGCAGTCCAGCTGTCTGGAACGCCATCGATGGCCTCGCCTACGGCGGGGACTACAACCCTGAGCAGTGGCCGGAAGACATCCGCCTCGAAGACATCGAACTGATGAAGGAAGCCGGGGTGAACTTCCTGAGCGTCGCCATCTTCTCCTGGGGACTCCTGGAACCCACCGAAGGCAACTACGACTTCGGCTGGCTGGACGATGTCCTGGACAACCTCAACGGGGCCGGAATCAAGGTGGCCCTGGCGACGGCCACCGCTTCTCCCCCGGCGTGGCTGGCCCGCAAACACCCCGAAATACTGCCCGTCACGGCGGAAGGAGTCCGGCTGGAGCGAGGCTCGCGACGCCACTACACGCCGTCGTCGGCCGTTTACCGCAAGTACGCCACCACCATGACGCGCGTCATCGCCGAACGCTACAAGGATCACCCCGCCTTGGCGCTCTGGCACGTGGACAACGAACTTGGCTGCCACGTTGGTGAGTTCCACGGCGACGAAGATGCCGCCGCTTTCCGGGCCTGGCTTGAGCGACGCTACGGCACCATCGAGGCCCTCAACGAGGCCTGGGGTACAGCGTTCTGGTCCCAGCACTACGCCTCATTCGCTGAAATCATCCCGCCCGGCGCAGCTCCCACCACGCTCAACCCGGGCCAGCAACTGGACTTTGCCCGTTTCAACTCGTGGGTGTTCATGGACTACTACCGCGAACTGCTGGCAGTGCTGCGCGAGGTCACCCCCAATGTCCCGGCCACCACCAACTTCATGGTCTCCAGCGCCACCAAAGCTTTGGACTACTTCGATTGGGCCAAGGACATGGACGTGATCGCCAACGACCACTACCTGGTGGCCGCGGACCCTGAGCGCGAAATCGAACTCGCCTTCAGCGCCGACCTCACCCGCGGCGTAGCATCCGGTCAGCCATGGATCCTCATGGAACACTCCACGTCCGCGGTCAACTGGCAGCCCCACAACCAGCCCAAAATGCCAGGCGAAATGCTCCGCAACTCCCTGGCCCATGTGGCCCGCGGTGCGGACGCCGTCATGTTCTTCCAGTGGCGGCAAAGCAAGGCCGGCTCGGAAAAGTTCCACTCGGCGATGGTCCCCCACGGCGGTCGCGACACGCAGGTGTGGCGCAACGTGGTGGACCTGGGCGAGGCATTGAAGAGGCTGGAACCCCTCAAGGGGTCCCGGGTGGAATCACGGGTAGGGATCGTCTTCGATTACGAGGCCTGGTGGGCCTCCGAACTGGACTCCCACCCCAACAATTCCCTGAAATACCTCGACACCATGCGCGCCTTCCACCGCGCCCTGTACCTGCGCGGAATCACTGCGGATTTTGTTCACCCCACCGGCGACCTCTCCGGTTACGACCTGATCCTCGTGTGCACTTTGTACTCTGTGACGGACCAGTCGGCCGCCTCGATTTCCGCCGCCGCGGAACGTGGTGCAACGGTGCTGGTCAGCTACTTCAGCGGGATCGTCGACGAACGGGACCACGTCCGGCTCGGCGGCTACCCGGGTGCTTTCCGTGACTTGCTGGGGATCCGCAGCGAGGAATTCCACCCCCTGTTCCCGGGCACATCGGTGACCTTGAGCGATGGAACCGTGGGCTCCGTGTGGAGCGAGCACGTGCACGTTGCCGGGTCCGCCGGTGATTCGGCGGAGGTTCTTGCGACCTTCACCGATTACCCGCTCGACGGCGTTCCAGCCCTGACGCGCCGATCCGTCGGAAACGGTTCGGCCTGGTATTTGGCCACGCTTCCGGACGCGGCCGGCATCGAGGCCCTGACCGCCCGGCTGGTGGAGGAAGCGGGGGTGGGAGCCGTGGCCGAGGCGAGCGCCGGCGTCGAACTTTCCCGCAGGCGCGCCGACGACGGCCGTACGTTCCTGTTCGCCATCAACCACAGCCGCGAGGATGTCACGGTCAAGGCCGACGGCGCCGAGCTCCTCAGTGGACTGCGCTTCACGGGTGTGGTTCCCGCCGGCGCCGTGGCAATCATCGCGGAGGACTAACCAAAGCAGGTGACAGCACATGGGCATTGGGTTCCCAAAGCCCCATGTGCTGTCGCCAGGCTGGTCGGCAGACAAAAACTTCGCAGTCCGGCCGGCACACAAGGCTGGCGCACGCAAAAAACCGCGCCCCGGCCGGATCACGAATGATCCGGCCGGGGCGCGGTTGTGCTTCAGGAAAGTCAGCTGATCGCGGACTTCATTTCGTCCACAGCCTTCTTGCCGGCCTCTTCAGTGGAAAGCCTGTTGAACAGGACCTCCGAGGTGTAGCGCTTGATGATTTCCTGGATGGCACCTGCGCCCTTCGGCGGAGCCGCAGGGGCATCGCCAAGCTCACCCTTGATCCCGTCAATGAAGCTGACAACCTTGACGTCTGCCTTGGCCAGCTTGGGGGCGATGGCCTCGCGGACCTCCGAGTTGGGGTACACGCCGCGGTCTGCCAGGAGTGCCTCGCCGGCCTTGACGTTGTTGGTCAGGAAGTCGATGAACTTGGCGGTTTCCTCCGGGTGCTTGGTGCGCGATGATGCGGACCAGAACTGGGAAGCCTTGTACCAGAGCTTGGCGTCGTCAGCCTTGCCGGTCTTGGACGGGAAGCGCAGGATCTGCAGTTCACCGCCGGCAGCCTTCTCGAGGGCCGGGAGCTGGTTGGACCACCAGAAGGCCAGTCCGTTCTTGCCGGTGGCCAGGCCGCTCTGGTCCAGCGGAGCAGCTTCGGCTTCAACAACTTCAGAGGCCGACGGAACAGCCTTCTTCTCGCTCAGTTCCTTCAGGAAGCCCCACCATTCGGCGATGTCCGAGGGCTCGAAGCCAAGCTTGCCGTCTTCGGTGTAGAGGGACTTGTCGTTCTGGCGGAGCCACACTCCAAGGGAGGCTTCGTCCGTACCGTAGGCGGCAGCGCCGTAGGTGCCCTTGGGCGACTTGGCGGTGACCTCGGCAGCAACGCGCTCGAAGTCTTCCCATGTCCAGGTCTTGTCATCAGGGATGGCAACCCCTGCCGCCTGGAACACCGCGGGGTTGGCAAGGATGGTGGCGGCGTTGATGCCGGCGGCAATACCGGTCAGGCCTTTCTCGCCCTTGCCTGCTTCCAATGCGGCCGCGTCAAGTTTGGAGGTATCGATCTTGTACTTGGAAAGGTCAAGCAAGGCCCCGCGGGTGGAGTACTCGGTGATGTATTTCTCGTCCATCTGGATGATGTCCGGAGCGTCGTTGGCTGCCACCTGCGTGGCCAGCTTGTCCCAGTAGCCGCTCCAGTCGCCGTACTCGGGCTTGATCTTGATATTGGGGTTCTCTGCCTCGAACGCAGCGATGGCTGCCTGGGTGACCTGGGCGCGCTTGTCGCCGCCCCACCATGCGAACCGCAGCTCCACCTTGCCGTCGGCGCTCTTGGCTTCGGATCCTCCTCCGCCGCCGCAGGCGGTGAGGGCAAGGACGGCTGCTGCCGTGGCAGCTACCAAGGCCGAGGCGCGAAGCTTGCGCTTGGTCCTCCGGGCCTTCGGTGCTGCAGGTGTGTGCGCTGCGGGGGCGACTGCTTCACCCTTGTGATGTTCCGGCACTGTTGTCTCCGATCTTCATTGATCCTGATGCGAATGGGAAAGCGTTTTCTTACTGCTCATTATGATACAAGTCACAATCTTGTATTACAAGATAGAAACTTGTCCTAGTTGTTGGATTACCCGACGCCGGTACCCACCAGCGGCGGTCCGCCCGACGCCGGTACCACCAGCGGCGGTTCGCCCGACGCCGGTACCCACCAGCGGCGGTTCGCCCGACGGCGGCACTCACCAGCGGCGGTCCGCCCGACGTCGGCGGGACCGTCCGCCGTCGATTGGCTGCTCCGGCGTCGAACGCCCGGCAGTTGGCGGCATCCGTCGGAAGGGGGAGGCAACCGCCACCCCCTTCCGTCGATAGTTCCGGCCTATTTGATGCCGGTGGTGGCGATGCCCTTGATGAGGAACCGCTGGCCGAACAGGAAGACGAGGAACACCGGGAGCAAGGACACGATGGACATTGCGAACAGCGATCCCCAGCTGGTGGCCGACTGCGAGTCAACGAAGGCCCGCAGTGCCACCGGAACGGTGAACATGTCCGGATCCGTGAGGTAGATCAGTGCGCCGAAGAAGTCGTTCCAGGTCCAAATGAACGTAAAGATGGTGGTGGTGGCCAGGGCCGGGACCATCAGGGGCAGGATAACGCGGAGGAAGATCCTGGGGTGGCCGGCGCCGTCGATGCGTGCTGCTTCATCAAGGTCCTTGGGAATGCCGCGGATAAACTGGACCATCAGGAACACGAAGAACGCGTCGGTGGCCAGGAGCTTGGGCACGATCAGCGGCCAGAACGTGTTTACCCAGCCGATCTGGGAGAACAGGATGTACTGCGGCACGATCACCACGTGGAACGGGAGCATGATGGTCAGGAGCATGATGCCGAAGAAGATCTTCTTGCCGCTGAACTGGAGCCGGGCAAAAGCGTAGGCAGCCATGGAGCAGGAGATCAGGTTGCCCAGGATGGAGCCCAGGACAACGATCGCCGAGTTGATCATGTAGTGACCGAACGGGTGCGTCAGCGCGGACCAGCCATCGGTGTAGTTGCTCATTTCCAGGTTTTCCAGCCACAGGCCCGGTTCGCGGAAGATGAGGTCGTTGGGCCGCAGGGAAGAAACCACCATCCACAGCAGCGGGTAGATCATCACGCCGCCCACGATGATCAGGATGGCGTGCTTGACCAGGCCTTTGATGCGGGCGCTGCGAGAGAAAGCGAGGCTGCCGCGGGATTCGCGGCGGCGTGGGCCTTTTCCGGACCTGCCGGCCTTGGCGTCGTCGGAGGATGCTGCGGGGAGGGTCTGGAGTTTAGTCATCGTAGAACACCCAATACTTTGAAGCGATGAAGTTGATGGCAGTGAAGGCACCGATGATGACCAGCAGGAACCAGGCCATCGCTGAGGCGTAACCCATATCGAACTGGCCGAAGCCCTTTTGGTACAGGTACAGGGTGAAGAACATGGTGGAGTCGGATGGTCCGCCGTTGCCGCCCGAGACGATGAACGCCTGGGTGAACGACTGGAACGAACCGATGATCTGCAGCACCAGGTTGAAGAAGATGATGGGGCTCAGCATCGGCAGGGTGATCCGCCAGAACTTCTGCAGTGTGGTGGCGCCGTCAACTTCGGCAGCCTCGTAGTACATGGTGGGGATCTGGCGCAGGCCGGCCAGGAAGATGATCATGGGACTGCCGAACGTCCAGACGTGCAGCAGGATGATGGAACCAAGCGCGGTGTTGGGATCCGAGATCCAGCCCGGCCCCTCGATGCCCACCATCGCCAGGACCTGGTTGACCAGGCCCGTAGTGCCGAAGATCTGCTTCCAGAGGATGGCAACTGCCACCGAACCGCCCAGCAGGGACGGCAAGTAGAAGATTGACCGGTAGAACGGAAGTCCGCGGAGTCCCTTGTCCAGGACCAGGGCAATCACCAACGCAACTGCCAGCTGCAGCGGAACACCCACCAAAACGTAGGTGAAGGTGACGCGCAAGGAGTTGTGGAGCCGGGCGTCGCCGAACATGCGGACAAAGTTGTCCAGGCCCACCCATTCCGGGGGCTGCAGGAGGTTGTAGTCCGTAAAGGACAAGTACAACGACATCAGCATGGGTCCCACGGTGATCAGAGCAAGCCCAATCAGCCAGGGAAGAAGGAAGACGTAGGCGGCCTTGTTGTCGCGGCCGTTGGCCTTCTTCTCTTCCTTCGTCATGGGGCCCTTGCGGCGGGTCATCGTTGAGAGTTCGCCTATGGCGCTCATCGCTTCCCCCTCGCCGGCCCGCGAACGCCTTGCGGCGTCCCCGTGTGTAGTACAGCGGCCATGTGGTCTCCTTTGGTCATCGTGGCCATCCACGGACTTCGAGTCTGGTTGGTGCTTGCCTTCGGGGGCGCCGGTGTTCCTGGCACTTCCCCTGAGGGACCAGGATTTGGGTCCCGGGCTTCAGCGGCTCCGTACCAAAGTAAACGTTTTCTTGACCCATGTACAGCCTTTTGCTAATTTTTGAGAAAGCGTTTTCTGATGAAGCCGCCGAATCTGATTTCCCCACGCTGAAGACGCCCGGCGTGCGCCCCCGCACACCCTTGACGCATCGATAAGGCAGGACACTATTGTTCCCCACCGACTGCGACTGCCATGAGCGCGGCTGACATGGCAGATACGCCCATCCGCCCCAGCGCTGTGGCCCGCTACGAAGACTGGCCGGACTATGCCGTCCGCCACCGCTTCACCGCGGCCACCCCCGCAGCACAGCAACTGGCCGACACACTCGGCGTGCCCTCCGTAACACCGGATCTTGACTACACAGTGCATAGCGAAGCCGATCGTGACGGCGTTACCACCTCGCATTTGTCGTGGCAGCTGGGGTTCGGTCCCAGGACCTCGGCTTGGTTCGTCCGGCCCACCGGCGAAACACGTCCGCTTCCCGGCATTCTTGCCCTCCACTGCCACGGCGGAGAAAAGGCTTACGGAGCCGAGCGGCTCGTGTCCCTTCGGGAGGGCGCCTTTGCGGAGCGCTCCCTTCCGGACGGCCCCTTCGCGGAGGGCGCCCTTCCGGACAGGAAACAGACTGACGACGGCGGAACCCCCACCGGTGTCTTCTCCGGTCACAACCTGCAGCCCTTCGGCCCGATCCCGGCCGAGGTGAGGGAAAAGCTCTACGACGGCCGTGCACTCGCCACCTGGCTTGCTCAGCAGGGCTTCGCCGTACTGGCCCACGACACCTTCATGTGGGGAAGCCGCCGCTTTGGCCTGGACACCCCGCCCTGGCGGACCGCCGCCGCCGTCAACGGCCGGCAGGCACTGTGGCGGGAGGCCGGCGTCGAACCTTCCGCGGCGGAGATGTACAACGCAGCGGCCGCTGCCCACGAGGAAACGGTGGCCAAAGCCGCAACACTGCTCGGCAGCAGCGTCGCGGGCACTGTTGCGCATGACGACCTCGCCGCGCTGGACATCCTTTCAATGCTCCCCGGAGTGGACGCCGAGCGGCTCGGCTGCCTGGGATTCTCCGGCGGCGGCGGGCGCGCCATGGTCCTCGCCGCACTGAGTCCGCTGATCCGCAGCTACGTGGTGACCTGCATGATGACCACGTTCGGCTCACTGCTCCCGGCCTACCTTGACGCCCATTCCTGGCTGCTTCATTCCCCAGGCCTGTCCAGGCTGGGCGACTGGCCGGACCTTGCCGCCCGTTCGGCCGTCGAAAAGGTCCTGGTCCAATACGGGCTGGCCGACCCCCTGTTCCCGGAACAGGGAATGCGCGATGCCCACAGACACCTGCTGGAGCACATGCCCGCACGCTACACCGGCAGCTTGTGGCACGAACCGCACGTCTTTACCCGGGCCATGCAGGAAGAGGCTTCGGCCTTCCTCGCCGCAGCCCTGCGCCCTACCCCATCCGGGATTTCCCCAACACCTGAGCCCGCTAGGACAGACTCATGACCCAGCCCTTGACCACAACCGCTCCGGAAGTACGCCCCCGGCTCCCCCGCGTAGCCCTGGTGGGTGTCCACGGATTCGGCGAAAGGCACCTTGCCAACCTGGATCGGCTCACGGCTGCCGGCACACTGGAACTGGTGGCTGTGGCCGATCCCCGCCCGCCCGCCGAGGGGAAACTGGCCCCCGGTGTGGAGGTCTTCCCCTCCCTGGACGATCTGTTGGCGGCAGGAACCGCGCCGGATGTCGTCATCATTTCCACGCCGATCCAGACACACGCACCGCTGGCACTTGCTGCCCTCAAAGCCGGGGCCCACGTGTACCTGGAAAAGCCGCCCGTAGCGTCCATGGCGCAGTACCAGGACGTCATGGCCGCGGCTGCGAGCGCCGGCCGGCTGGTGCAGGTGGGCTTCCAAAGCCTGGGCTCCGAAGCCCTTCCCGCAATTGACGCCCTGGTGGCCTCCGGTGGGATCGGTGAGGTCCGCGGTATCAGTGCCACCGGGTTGTGGCTGCGGAACCGGGCCTACTTCAAACGGTCGCGGTGGGCCGGGAAGCGCAGCCTGAACGGAACGGACGTGGTGGACGGCGTTGTCACCAACGCCTTGGCGCACGCCGTGGCAACAGGGCTGCGGCTTGCCGGCGCCCGCACGGTCTCTGACGTGGCCTCGGTGGAGACGGACCTCTACCGTGCCAACGACACCGAAAGCGATGACACCTCGGTGGTGCGTGTCCGGACCTCCAGGGGAGACGGATTCAGCGGCGCACCGGTAGTAACCTGCGCCCTGACGTTGTGCGCCCCGGCACAGTCCGCGCCCACCGTGACCATCTACGGCACCTCGGGGCAAGTGACGCTTTTCTATACCGAGGACCGTGTGGACATCACCACTGCCGACGGCACGCGGAGCCAGGTGTTCGGACGGACGGACCTGTTGGAAAACCTCTTGTCCGCACGCACGGAAGAAGACCTGCTCAGCCCGCTCAGCGGCGTGGGCGCCTACGTTTCGGTGCTGGAGGCGATCCGCACGGCCGAGCCGCCCCGGCAGATCCACCCGGACTTTGTTACCTGGGAAGGCGAGGGCGATGACGCCCACCCCGTGGTGCACGGCATCGAGTCCCTGATCCGCCGGGCAGCCCTGGGACAGGCGACGTTCGCCGAGCTGGGCGCGCCGTGGGCCGCTTCAGCCGGGCCCGTTCCGGACACTCTGGAGATCAACGGCACCCCCGTGGCTGCAGTGCAGGACGGCACCCTGGTCCGGCCCACGTCCTCGCCGCGGCCCTACCTGCACCCTGTGCGTACGCTCGCCGGAACCATAGTTACCGATCACATCCCCGAGGACCATGTCTGGCACCTGGGAGCAGGGGTTGCCCTCCAGGACGTGGACGGCATCAACTTCTGGGGCGGCCGGACCTACACCCAGGACGCAGGCGCCTATGTCTGGCGCAAGGATCACGGCATGATCGTCACTGATTCGGTGGAGCACACCGAAGGTCAGCGACGCGAACAGTTGAGCTGGCTGGCGCCTGACCGGTCACCGGTACTGCGCGAACAGCGCCAGTGGCGGTGGTCCGCCGTCGGGGATTCAGCGTGGAAACTAACGCTTGACTTCACGCTGGACTCAGCCACGGGACGTCCTGTGCTGCTGGGCAGCCCGGGTTCCAATGGCCGGCCGCAGGGCGGTTACGGCGGCTTCTTCTGGCGGCTTCCCAAAGTTGGCGATGCGACGATATGGACGCCCGACGCGCGGGGCGAGGACGCCGTGCACGGGAGCGTGTCGCCATGGCTGGCGTGGTCCGGGACGTTCGACGCCGGAACAGCCAATCCAGCGCATGTCACCGGCGATCCCGGGCTGGGGCACCCGGCGACCCTCGTGTTCCTGGCCTCGCCGCAGGCACCGGACCCATGGTTTGTCCGCCACGAAGGCTACCCCGGCGTCGGCCTTTCGCTCGCCTGGGACGCTCCGGTGACCACAGAACCGGGCCACCCGGTCCAAAGGACTGCCACCATCCTCATCACGGATGGCTTCCTGGCCACACAAGACATTGAACGACTCATCTCAACTTTGGGGGAACAGGCATGACCACACCTACTCAATCGACACCCATGGCCGGGCAGGCCCCGACGCCGGCATTGGCGCCGGCCGGACGCACTGCTCCCGCCAGCGCCGCCGACCGCGCAGTGAAGCGCCGCCGCGTGCTGGACATCCTTGATGCCGCCGGCCGCGACTCACTCCTGCTCACCTCCAACACCGCCCTCACCTGGTACCTGGACGGGAGCCGGGTACACATCAGCCTTGCCGGCGACCCCATCGCGGCCCTGCTGGTGGACCGCGAGGGCGACCATTTGGTGACCTTCAACAACGAGGCCGGCCGGATCGCGGCCGAGGAACTGCCTGCGGATGTCAGCCTCCACACGGTGCCGTGGCACGGCCAGCTGCATGCAGTCGCCGCCGGGTTGGCCGTTGATGGTGATCCGTTGGTCGAAGCGGCGGTCACCACCGAACTCCGTGCCGCCCGCCAACAGCTCCTCCCGGCCGAAGCCGCCCGCTATGCCGGGCTCTCAGCCGATGCCGCAGCCGCCATGACCGATGTCCTCACTGCTGCGACCCCGGAAACCACGGAATTCGAGCTCGTGGCTGAACTGGCCGCACGGATTGTTTCAGTGGGCGCCGAGCCGCTGGTCTTGCTCTGCAACGGTTCGTCCCGGAGCGACTTCCGCCATCCTTTGGCAACGCACTCCCCCATCGGGCGCCGTGCCATGGCTGTGGTGTGCGCGCGTCGGAACGGCTTGGTTGCCAACGTGACCCGGTGGGTGGCGTTCGACGCCGGAACTCCCCAGGAGCTCGACGCCGAGGCACGCATCGCTGCCGTTGAGGCCGACATTTTCCGCGCCACCGTCCCCGGTGCAAGGCTCAACCAGGTGTTCTCTGAAATCCAGCAGGCCTACGCCCGGCACGGTTTCGGCGAGGACCAGTGGACGCTGCACCACCAGGGCGGCCCGGCTGGTTATGCCGGCCGTGATCCCCGAGTCACCGCTGAAGTCACTGACACGATTGTGCTGAACCAGCCCTTTACCTGGAACCCGTCCGGCCCCGGGGTGAAGATCGAGGACACTGTGCTGCTCACGGAATCCGGTCTGCAGGTCCTGACCACTGACGACCGTTGGCCAACCACCGACGTTGACGGCCGCCGTCGTCCGCTGACGCTTCGCCCGTAACACCTGGCTCCCCACACGAAAGGGGCGGGGTCACCGTGATGGTGACCCCGCCCCTTTTTGTCTCCCCCGACCCAAGTAGGTCGTAATCAATTGGGCCCCGTTGGGGTGGGTTAGCTGAGGGTCAGCACGCCGTCCACGCGCCGGGGGATGCCCAGCGGGTTGGCATCGTGCAACGCCGGGTGCAGGACGGACTCGGGGGCGTCCTGGTAGGCCACCGGGCGCTGGAAACGGCGGACCGCGGTAGCGCCTACGGAGGTGAACAGGGACGTCGTGGCCGGGTACGGGCCACCATGCTGCTGGGCCCAGTTCACGGCAACCCCGGTGGGCCAACCGTCGAACAGGACGCGTCCGGCGAGCCCGCTGAGCTGCTCCACAAGGGCGGATACGTCCTCGCCCGGCTGTGCGTGCACGGTGCCAGTGAGGCTGCCCGGGACCTTGGCCAGGGCAGCGGACAGTTCTTCCTGGTTGGCGTACTCGATCAGCAGCGTGGTGGGGCCGAAGCACTCCTCCAACAACTCTTCCGGACGCTCCAGGACGTTCGCGGCACTGGTGGAGAAGACCACGGGCGCGGCGCCGTCGGCCAGGCTGTCCTGCTGCACCATACCGCTGACGACGGCGACACCCGGCTGGTCCGCGACGTTCCGCAGCCCGTCCGGGTAGGCCTCGGCGATGCGCTCGGTGAGCATGGCCGCGGTGGGCTTGTCCTTGCTGGCCTCGGCCAGGTTGGATGCGAAGTCCGTGCCTGCCGGGATGAAGACCAGCCCGGGTTTGGTGCAGAACTGCCCGGCGCCCATGGTGAAGGAACCGGCCAGGCCCGCGGCAAGCTGCTGTCCACGTTCCGCAAGCGCGTCCGCGGTGATGACCACGGGGTTCAGGCTGCCCAGTTCCCCGTAGAACGGGATGGGCTCGGGTCGCGAGGCTGCGAGGTCGAACAGGGCACGGCCACCGGGGATGGAGCCGGTGAAGCCGACCGCCTTGATGGCCGGGTCCTGAACCAGTGCCGTGCCTGCCTCGCGGCCACTGACCAGGGCGAAGATCCCTTCCGGGGCCCCTGCCTTGGCAAGGGCTTCGGTGACAACCTCGGCGGTGCGCTCAGAGAGCCGGATGTGGCCGGAGTGCGCCTTGACGATCACCGGGCAACCCACGGCCAGCGCGGAGGCGGTGTCGCCACCGGCCACGGAGAAGGCGAACGGGAAGTTCGACGCCGAGAACACCGCCACCGGGCCGATGGGACGAAGGATGCGGCGCAGATCCGGCTTGGGCGGGGTGGACGTCGGATCAGCGTGGTCAATGACGGCTTCAAGGTAGGAGCCTTCGGTGATGACGTTGGCGAACAGGCGGAGCTGGCCGCTGGTCCTCGCCACCTCACCCGTGAGCCGGACGGTGCCCAGGCTGGTTTCGGAATCGGCAATGGCCACCAGTTCGGTGACGTTTGCGTCCAAGGCATCGGCGACGGCGGTCAGCCAGGCGGCGCGGTCGGCATCGGATGCTGCTGCGGTCACCTTGGCTGCTTCCGTGGCTGCTGCGGTGATGGCTGTCAGGTCAAGAGTTGCTGTACTCAATGCGGTTTCCTTTACTGTCGGTAACGGCGCTGGTGGTAACGGCGCTGGCGGGGACGGCGCTCTCGGCTACGGCGCTGTCGCTGGCGGGCAGTTGTGCCGGCTTTCCGAACTCGAAGCCGAGCCCCGGACGGTCTGTGCTGGTGAGCAGGCTCCTGCCGGTGCTGTTGCTGATTTTCACCGGCGAAGGTCCGGCCAGGATTCCGAGCTGCCCGAAGGACGCATCTTCCACGTCCTCCACGCTCACGGCATCGGCAAGGGTGAGGGCCAGCTGCCCGGAGAGTTCCGGAAGCAGGTGCGGCGCCACCCGGATGCTGTTGGCACGGGCCAATTCAGCGATCCTGCGGAACGGGGTTATGCCGCCCACCCGCACGATATTGGGTTGGATGATGTCCACAGCTTCGGCTTCGATGAAGTCGCGGAAACGGTAGATGGTGTGGACGTTCTCCCCCAAGGCGATGGGGACCGGGGACTGCTTGCGCAGACGCCGGTAGGCCCAGAGGTCATCTGCGCGGAGGGGTTCTTCCAGCCATTCGAGTCCGTACTCCCCCAAGATATCCAAGGCACGGAACGTATGGGCAAGGTCCCACCGCTGGTTGGCGTCGATCATGAGCAAACGGTCTGGGCCGATGACCTGCCGGACAGCTGCAACGCGTTCGGCGTCTTCCCGGAGTTCGGGCTTGCCCACCTTGATCTTCACGGCGTTATGCCCGGCAGCAACCCATCGCTGCGCCTGCTCCACGAGCTCCTCCAGGGTGTAATGCAGGTTCACGCCGGAGCCGTAAACCTCCACCGATTCCCGGCGCTGGCCCAGCAGCCCTGCGACCGAGGTGCCGGCCTGCCGCGCTTTCAGGTCCCACAAGGCCAGGTCCACGCCGGCCATCGCAATGGTGGTCAGGCCTCCCCCGCCGGCTTCATGGAGCCGTTTCCACAACTGGTCCCACACCATGTCAGGGTTGGCTTCGAGGCCAAGGATGAACGGGGCAATATCGTAATCCAGGAGCGCTTTGACCGCTTGCGGACCAATGGTGGGTGTCCACGAGAAACCGTGGCCGGTGCCGCCGTCGTCGGTGGTCAGTTCGGTGACGACCACATGGTTTTCGGGCGCCTCGGCACCCCAGCTGCGCAGCAGCGGGACCGTGATCAGCCGGGTGGTGAGGCCCGTGATGCGGGCCGGCATCAGCTGCCGGCCAGCTCGTGGCCCTTGGCCAGGATGGACTTGAGCTCCAGCAGTTGTTCCTCGGAGGGGTCCACCAGGGGCGGCCGTACCGGGCCAACCGGGAGCCCGGCAAGGCGAAGGCCCGCCTTGATCAGTGAAACGCCGAAGCCCGGAGTCTGGTCACGCAGCCGGACCAAGGGCGCATAGAACCCTTCAAGCAGCGCATGGCGGCGCTCTTCATCGCCGGAGATGTAGGCGTCGTAGTAGGCTTTGGCGATCTCGGGGGCCATGGCGAACGCTGCCGAGGAGTAGAGCGGGATCCCCAGGCCACGGTAGGCGCCCTGGGTCAGCTCGGCCGTCAACAGGCCATTGAAGAGCGCGAAATCGGTGCGGCCGCTGGCGTTGATCGCCGAGACGATTTCCTGGGCCAGTCCGACGTCGCCGATTCCGTCCTTGAAGCCAACAACCTTCGGGTTAGCGGTGAGGCGGGTGATGGCTTCGGCAGTGAACTTTGCCGTGCCGCGGTGGTACACGATCACCGGCAGGCTGCTCGCGGCGGCGATGGCCTCCACATAAGCCACCACACCATCGGTGGGGCCGGTCACCAAGTACGGCGGAAGCACCAGGAGGGCGTCCGCGCCGGCTTCCTCAGCCACCTTCGCGGCGGCAATGGCGTGACCCAGCGGTCCGCCGGCACCGGAGACCACCGGCACGGCCCCTGCAACAGCCTCGACGGCGGCAGTCACCACGGTGCGGATCTCCTCAAGTGAGAGCGCATGGAATTCGCCTGTGCCGCATGCAGGGAAAACGCCGCCGGGGCCAAAAGGCAGCCGGGAGGTGATGTGTTCCTTCAACAGGGCCACATCGACGCTGCCGTCCTCGGCGAAGGGAGTGACGGGGAAGAACAGTACGCCGTCGAAGTTCATGGTGTCTCCTTGGTTGCTCCCGCCGGGACCAGGCCGGAGGGATTCTCGTCGTTGAGTGCTGCGTGATTCAGTGCTGACTGATTTAGTGTTGCGCCGTTCGGCGCTGCGCCGTTCAGTGCGGCATTCTGTGCTGCGCCGTTCAGTGCGGCTTGTTCGCTTGCCGCTGTGTCGGCCCCTTCATAGGGCGGGGCCAGTTCGGTGCGCCAGGACCGCTTCGGTTCCCAACCGAGGAGCTCACGGGCTTTGTCGATGGAGAACGCCGGGCTGGTCCCGGTGAGGTGCTCCGTGAGGGGTCCGCTGCCCGGCAGGAAGCGGGGGAACAATTCCGAGAGCGGCGCGGTAGCCAAGGCATCCTTGGCGCCCACGAAGAAGACCTGGCCGTTGGGAATGCTGTCCATCTTCTCCAGCAGCACATCCAGGAAGTCAGCCACATCCCGGGCGTCTACATAGTTGAACAGAGCCGGCGCGGACAACGCGGGATCATCCAGGCGTTCCCGGATGGTGTGGCCTTGCTGCGTCAGGGCCCCTTCCCACTCCTCCGGGGAAAGGACGTAGCACGGGCGGAAGGCCGCATACCGGATCCTGTCGCCCTGGGCTGCGGCGAACATCTGCACTGTCTGCTCGGCAATCAGTTTGGACAAGGCGTACGCGTTCCACGGCTTGGGCGGCGTCTGCTCATCCAAGGGGAACGACGGCGGCAGCCACCCTGCCGGTGAGCCATAGCCCAGGGCGGTGGGGCTGGACGCCGTCACGATTTTCGGCACACCCGCGTCGGTGGCCGCACTGACCACCGCATAGGCGAGCCGGGTGTTCGTGCTGAAAATGACATCCTCGGGTGCGCTGAAAGGTACGGCAATAGCAGCGAGGTGAATGACGGCGTCGGGCGCTGTTTCCCGGATGAGCCGCTCTGCTTCCCCGGGTGCCAGGAGATCAGCGGTGTGCTGTTCGGCTCCGGCGGGCAATTGCTCGGCGGGGATGGCATCCCGGTCCACCGAGATCACCTTGTGGCCGGCGTCCGCCAGCCCGGCAACAACGCTGCGCCCCAGCCGACCGGAACCTCCGGTGACAAAAATCCTGCTCATGGTGTGTTCCTTGCTTGGTAGTGAACGGGTCAGGCCTGGCTGCGGCTGAGATCGACGCCGAGGCCAAGTTCGCTGATCCGGACCGGGAGGTCGGTATCCAGGGACTGGTTGCCGGCAATTCCCACCGAGACGGAACGGAGTCCGTCGATGTAGCCGGACGGACGGCCCAGCGGATCGATGCCGGGGCCGTTGAAGAGGTCCGAGAGCAGGAGGTTGTCGCCGCCGCCGTGGCCGCCCTCGCCGTTGACGATCGGGACTTCGTAGGCTGCTTCCCAGTGCCGCTGGACCACCAGGCGCTCGCCGTTCCGGCGCACGGCGTCATCTTCCTCGATGGGCGTGGCGCTGGGGTCAACCACGGTCTTCTTGTCGGTGGAAGACTCGACGGCGGCGCGTTCCACCACTTCGAGCTCGGCGCGGCCTTCGGTGCCGTTGACAGTCACGCGGTAGCCCTCCCACGGACTGTGCGCATTGAGCGAGTAGCTCAGGGTGGGTCCGCCCTGGTAGTCCACCACGAGGGCCAGGTTGTCCTCGATGGTGATGCCCTCGGTGAAGACGTCCTGGTCGCGGATGTAGCCGTCGAACTTTTCGTTGTCGTAGTACAGGGCCTTCAGGCGCTCGTCGTCGCGCATGTCCAGGCGGAAGGGATCGTGCCCCAGTCCATCAACCGTGCCGCGCTCGGGGCGGGCACCCAGGCCACGCTCGGCAGCGTTCTTGTCGCCGTAGAAGCGCAGGCCACCGGAGGCGAAAACGCGCTCCGGAACATCGTTGATCCACCAGTTGACCAGGTCGAAGTGGTGGGAAGCCTTGTGGATGAGCAGGCCGCCGGAGTTCTTCTTTTCGCGGTGCCAGCGGCGGAAGTAGTCGGCGCCGTGCACGGTGTCCAGGACCCAGCTGAAGTCGATGGAGGTGACCTTGCCGATCACGCCGTTCTGGATGACTTCCTTCAGCGCCGTGTTGCGGGGCGAGTACCGGTAGTTGAAAGTCACCACCACGTTGCGGCCGGTCTTCGCCACGGCCTCGGTGATGCGGCGGCAGCCATCCACGTCAATGGTCAGCGGCTTTTCAACCACGACGTCGGCACCGGCCTCGAGCGCTTCGACGATGTAGTCGGCGTGGGTGTAGTCGGGCGTCGTGACGATGACGCGCTCGATGCCGTTGGACTGGATGAAGCTGGTGAGCTGGCCGGGCTCGAAGGATGCCACAGGTTCCGTTCCGCCAAGTTCGCGGATGAGCTCCTGGTAGAAGTCCACCCGGCCTTGGTTGACGTCGGAGAGCGCAATGAGTTCGGCTACGTCAGCGTGCTGGCCGTAGATGGCCCGGATGTACATCTCGGAGCGGCCACCGGTTCCAATGAGGGCAATACGGGTCCGCTTGCCGCCTTCGGGCTGGGCTGTGGGTGTTGCCGATGCTGCTGATTCTGTCTGGGTCTCGGCTGAGTCGACGGTGACCATGTGGGATGCCCCTTTCAAAAGGCAGGAGTGAACCGCTTGACGGCCCGGCTTCGTGTGGGAAGAATCATGAGAAAGCGTTTTCTCAGAGCGTTATAAGCTTTGTATCAAGACTCTGGTGGTCACGTCAACCACTGCACCAACGACGGCGCATACGGGAGACGACCAATGGGAAGGGGCCACATGGCACGCAGGAACACCAACAGGCGCGTCGGGATAGCTGACGTCGCGGAGAAGGCCGGCGTTTCGCACGCCACCGTCTCCCGCGTCATGAACGGTAACGCCGCAGTGGACCCCGGGATCGCAGCGCGGGTCCGGGCAGCCGCCGCTGAATTGAAGTACCAGCCCAACCCTGTGGGGCGCAGCCTTGCCCTGGGCAAGACCGACACCATCGGCATAGTTGTCCCGGACCTGGCCAACCCCACGTTCCAGGCCATCCTCCGCGGTCTCAGCATCGCTGCAGCCCAGGACGGATACCGCGTCCTCATTGCGGACTCCTCCGAAGTCACCAGCGAGGAAGCCATCCTTGCTGGGGAAGCCCGCCGCCGCTGCGATGGCGTGGTCCTGTGCGCACCCCGCATGGCGGACGCCGAACTCGAGGAACTGGCCCCCACCCTGCACCCTCTGGTACTCATCAACCGGACCACCATCGCCACCAACACTCCGAGCCTGAGCGTGGACTACGGGCAGGGTATCCAGGAACTGGCGCAGCACCTGGTCTCACTGGGACACCGCCGGCTGGTTTTCCTCTCCGGTCCCGAGCACAGCGCCTCCAACCGCCAACGCCTGGTGGGCCTGGACCAGTTCCGCGCCAAGCACCCGGAGATCGATTTGCAGATGCTCCATGGCGGTTCCAACTTCGATTCAGGCCACGAATCCACCGAGGCCATCATTGCCAGTGGCGCCACCGGAATCCTGGCCTTCAACGACCTCGTGGCAATGGGCCTGCTCAGCGGCCTTCACGAGCGCGGCATCCGCGTCCCGGAGGACATTTCCGTGACGGGGTTTGACGATATTCCGTTCGCCAAATACACCACGCCCCCGTTGACCACCGCGGCCGTGCCCATCAACGAGCTCGGCAGCCTTGCCTGGCGGAGGATGCGGGAGCAGATCCAGCAGGCCGGCGAAGCCACTACCCAGGCGCAGGACGAGTTCTCGCCCAGGGTGGAGATCCGCAAGAGCACCGCGGCGCCGGCCCTCAAGCCCGCCTAGATGCAACGCGGGGTCACTTATGGCCCCTTTAGGCGGTTCTACGGGGCCTTGAGTGACCCCGCGTTGCCCTGGTTCGGGGCAGGGTTTGCGCCCACGCCGGCCTCTTTGTAGAAGCCCTGGATGTGGGCGGCAACAAGCTCAGCTGCTTTGGCGCCGTCGTGGTTGTTGACGGCGGTGAGGATGGCGCGGTGCTCGGCCCGCAGCCTGCCTGAGGTCGCGTTCCAATCCGGAAGGTTTCCCGTCAGCTCGCCCGCGTAATTCTCGATCGCACCCCGGAGCGAGGCCATCATGGCGCTCACCACGGTGTTGCCGGCCGCCTGCGCCAGGGCCACATGGAAGCGGGCATCGAGGGCCAGGAACGAGTCAATGTCCTGCGCAGAGTCCATCTGGTCCAGGAGCTCCGCGGCCTCCTCCAGCTCCGGCACACCCACGTGGGCGCGTTCGGCCGCCCAGGATTCCAGCAGGACGCGGGTCTCCACGATGTCCGCCACGGGAAGGTGCCGCGTTGCCACGTGCAACCTCAGGGTGGAGCCCAGTGCGGAGCCCGGCTCGGCGATGACCACCGTCCCGGCATCCTTGCCCGAACCCACCCCCGCGCGGACCACTCCCATTGCCTCCAGGATCCTGACGGCCTCGCGCACCGACGTCCGGGAAACCTTCAACTGCTCGGCCATGGTGCGTTCGCCCGGCAGCCTGCCACCGAGGGCAAGGTCACCGTCGGACAACTGCTTCTCGATCCATTGCAGGACCAACTCGTGGGTACGCATAAACGAAATACTAGTTGATGTGGTCCAACCACATGGATTACAGTGTGGTTAGACCACAGTGGCAGGACCACAGAATTCAAGGGAGAACCGCATGACCGACACCCTCGATCCCAAGATCACCGCCGAGCCCGCCAATGCCGGGAGCGATCAGAACGTGACCCGGCAGCAGCAGCCGGCGCCCGCCGTCGTGCACCCATCCTTGGTGCCTCCGGCATTGAAGCGGCGCATCCCCAAGGTCTCGGACCTCGCGCCGCTGATGCAGTTCAAGAAGCCCGAATTCAGCAAGACCGCCCGGCTCAAGCGCGCCAGCACCATTTGGGAATTGCGGGACATCGCCAAGCGCCGCACCCCGCAGGCACCGTTCGACTACACCGACGGTGCCGCCGAAGAAGAGATCACCCTGCGCCGAGCACGCCAGGCGTTCCAGGACATCGAATTCCGGCCGGGCATCCTTCGCGATGTTTCAAGGATTGACCTCCGCACGGAAATCCTGGGCAAGGAATCCCGCCTGCCCTTCGGCATCGCACCTACGGGATTCACGCGCATGATGCAGTCCGAGGGCGAATATGCAGGCTCGCAGGCCGCCGAAGCTGCCGGAATCCCCTATACCCTCTCCACCATGGGCACCGCCTCCATCGAGGACGTGGCCACCGCCGCCCCGAACGGCCGGAACTGGTTCCAGCTGTACCTGTGGACGGACCGCGACCGCTCCCTGGAACTGATCGAACGTGCCGCCAAAGCCGGCAACGACACCCTCATGGTCACCGTGGACACCGCTGTTGCGGGCGCCCGCCTCCGCGACGTCCGCAATGGCATGACCATCCCGCCGGCACTGACCGTCAAGACAGTCCTGGACGCCTCGTACCGCCCGGCCTGGTGGTTCAACTTCCTCACCCACGAGCCCCTGACGTTCGCCTCGCTCTCGCGCTACACCGGCACCGTGGCCGACCTCATCAACTCCATGTTCGATCCCACGCTGACCTACGAGGACCTGGACTGGCTCCGCGAAACCTGGAAGGGCAAGCTGGTGGTCAAGGGCATCCAGACCGTGGAAGACGCCCGGCGCGTTGTTGACCACGGTGCTGATGGAATCATCCTGTCCAACCACGGCGGACGCCAACTGGACCGTGCACCCATCCCGTTCCACCTGCTGCCGGAAGTCACCACAGCACTGAAGGCGGACAACAGCGAGGCCGCGGTCATCCTGGACACGGGCATCATGAGCGGCGCGGACATCGTGGCAGCCCTGGCACTGGGTGCGGACTTCGCCCTGATCGGCCGCGCTTACCTTTATGGCCTGATGGCGGGCGGACGCGAAGGCGTGGACCGCACCATCCAGATCCTCGAGAAGGACATGACCCGCACCATGGCGCTGTTGGGCGTCAGCAAGGTGGAGGACCTGAACCCGGACCACGTGCGGTTGCTCCAGCGCTAAAAGCACCCATGCAGGCAACAGCCCCTGTTCGCAACGGACGTCCATTGCGAACAGGGGCTGTTGCGTTGTTTGGGTAAAGGGTTAGATCAGGCCCTGGGCCAGCATGGCGTCGGCAACCTTGACGAAGCCTCCGATGTTGGCACCCACCACGTAGTTTCCGGGCGCACCGTAGGCGTCGGCTGTTTCGGCACAGCGATCGTGGATGCCCACCATGATCTCGGTGAGGCGCTGTTCGGTGTGCTCGAAGGACCACGAATCGCGGCTGGCATTCTGCTGCATTTCCAGCGCAGACGTTGCAACACCCCCGGCGTTGGCGGCCTTGCCCGGTCCAAACAGGATCCCGGCTTCCTGGAACACCGATACCGCGGCACGGGTGGAGGGCATGTTCGCACCCTCCGCCACCGCAATCAGGCCGTTGCTGACCAGCTTGGCGGCAGCATCGCCGTCGAGCTCGTTCTGCGTGGCGCACGGCAAGGCCACCGTGCCGGTCACGTCCCATACGGAACCACCGGCAACATGGTTGGCCCCGGAACGGCGCGCGGCGTACTCGGTGAGGCGTCCGCGCTCCATTTCCTTGATCTGGCTCAGAAGCCCGACGTCGATCCCCGCCTCGTCCACGATGTAACCGGCCGAATCTGAACAGGCCACCACGGTGGCGCCCAGGGACTGCGCCTTGGCGATGGCATGGATGGCAACGTTGCCCGAACCGGAAACCACCACCCGCTGGCCGTCAAAGGACTGGCCCCGCGTCTTCAGCATCTCCTGGGCGAAGATCACCGTGCCGTAGCCGGTAGCCTCGGGGCGGACCAGGGAGCCGCCCCAGGAAATTCCCTTGCCCGTGAGGACGCCGGACTCGTAGCGGTTGGTAATGCGCTTGTACTGGCCAAAGAGGTAACCGATTTCGCGTCCACCCACGCCAATGTCGCCGGCAGGGACGTCGGTGTACTCACCGATGTGGCGGTAGAGCTCGGTCATGAAGGACTGGCAGAAACGCATGATTTCGGCGTCGGAACGCCCGCGCGGATCGAAGTCCGAGCCACCCTTGCCGCCGCCAATGGGCATGCCGGTGAGCGCGTTCTTGAAGATCTGCTCGAAGCCAAGGAACTTCACGATCCCCAGGTATACCGAGGGGTGGAACCGGAGCCCGCCCTTGTAGGGGCCCAGGGCGGAGTTGAACTCCACGCGGAAGCCGCGGTTTACGTGGACGCGGCCGGCGTCGTCGGTCCACGGGACGCGGAAGATGATCTGGCGTTCGGGTTCGCACAGGCGTTCCAGGACGGCACCTTCGAGGAATTCGGGGTGGCGGTCATGCACGGGGCCAAGGCTTTCGAAGACCTCAGTGACGGCCTGGTGGAATTCCTTCTCCCCCGGGTTCCGCGCCAACACGGTGTCGCGGACAGCTTCGAGCCTTGAATCCATGCGTGTTCCTATCCTCAGTGCGCCGACCCGCGGCGAGACGATTAGTCCCGCCCATGGTTGCACCGAGGGACATAGGATCTCCATCCGGAGACAATGTGACCCTCAAAGCTGAGTTAACACAACTGTAGAAAATCGTTGAAAACACAAGGAAGCGGAAGGCAAACAAAAACTCACAATGTGATGAGGATCACGTTAAGTCGTTGCGCGCTACCGCTTACGGCCAAACTTTGGCAGGTTGGGCAGGTTCGGAAGGTTGGCCAGGAGGTCAGCAGCCTTAGTGGCAGCGCGGCCAACAGTACGGCCAATCTGCTGGGGAACGGTGTCGTCGGAGGCAGGGTCAACCGAAACAGGCGTTTCACGCGCGTGGACCTTGACGGCCTGGCTGATGGCGTCGGCACGGTTCGGGACCGGTGCAGCAGTTTCAACTGGAGGTGTACTGACTGCGGGAATTTCCGCAGGGGCCGGAGACGCGGGGACGGCAGGCGCCACAGCGGCAGGTAAGACGGCGGCGGGAGCCGGGCCGCCGACGTCGAACGTTTCAAGCCAGCTCGCGACGCCGGCAAGCGGCTTGGGATTGAGCGCATAGAAGCGCTTCTGGCCTTGCGCGCGCATGCTGACAAGATCAGCCTCGCGGAGCACCTTCAGATGCTTGGAGATAGTGGGTTGGCTCGCAGCCAGTTCTTCCACCAGTTCGCCTACTGCTTTATCCCCAGAGCGGAGGGAAACCAGGATGTCGCGCCTGGTTGCCTCAGCTATGACGGCAAATACGTCGTCAGTCACCATGCCTCCCACCCTAGCGACATATACGCCGATTGGCATCCCTGTTTCTTTGTGATGCAGGGGCTTTGGAGCGTGGCCTCCGTCAGTCGAACCAAGGGTCCAGCCCGTAGAGCGGGAAGATTTCCTTGCGCGTGGCAATGACTGTCCGGTCCACCTCATCGGCGGGGTCATAGCCCACTTCCCAGGAGCGCCACCACACGTCCACGTCATCGCCCATGGACTCCGGAGCCCACACGCCATAGGTTTCCCGCACATACGTCCGCCACGCTTCAGGCACGGGCGCACTGAGTGGCACCGGGCGCTGTGTCACCATCCCGATCAGGTGGCTCCACGCACGCGGCACAACACCGGTGACGTCATAACCGCCGCCGCCAGTGGCAATCCATCGGTTCCCGCAGTAACGGGCCGCCAGGCTCGCGACGGCGGAGGCAGCCTCACGCTGACCGTCGACGCTGAGGGTGAGGTGCGTCAGGGGGTCGTCGCGGTGGGAGTCGCACCCGTGCTGGCTGACGATGACCTCCGGCTGGAAGGCACCCACAAGCTGCGGAACCACTGCATGGAAGGCCCGCAACCAGGCGGCATCACCCGTAAAAGTGGGAAGCGCGACGTTGACCGCAGTCCCTGGAGCGTCCGGCCCGCCGGTTTCATTGGCAAAGCCGGTCCCCGGGAAGAGGGTCAGGCCCGTTTCGTGCAGGCTGATGGTCAGGACACGGGGATCGTTCCAGAAGATACTCTGCGTCCCGTCGCCGTGATGGGCATCGACGTCGATGCTGACGATCCGCTGCACCCCGCCGTCGAGCAGTCTTTGGATTGCCAGCGCGACGTCGTTGTAGACGCAAAAGCCGCTGGCCCGCTCGCGTGCGGCATGGTGCATCCCGCCACTGAAGTTCACCGCCCGGACCGCCTTGCCCGAGAGGATGCTCTCAGCGGCCAGCAGTGAACCGCCGGCAAGCCTGGCACTGGCCTCGTGCATTCCGGCGAACGCGGGGTCATCCTCCGTCCCCAGGCCGCGGCTTTCCTCCGGGGTGGACGGGTCCTCGCTGACGCGCCGGACGGCCTCCACGTAGCCGGCGCTGTGCACCGTTAGAAGTTCGACGTCGGTTGCTACCTCGGGTGCCTCAACCGCCACATGCTCATGGTCAAACAAGCCCAGGGATTCGGCCAACCGTGCTGTCAGTTCCAGTCGCTGGGGAGCCATGGGGTGGCCGGGGCCGAAATTGTAGGCAGTCATGGCTGGGTCCCACACCACCGTCGTTGGCAGTGCGGAGCGGGTAATGCTGGAAGCCGTAGTCCCAAGCCTGGAGTTCATCCAGAACAGGCTACCTGAGGCTGGAGGGCCCCCACGCCCGGTTACGCCGCGGGAATAGTGGTTTACTACTCAGGAAAGCTTGTTTCAACCGAGGAAGAGCGCCATGTCTCAAAGCCAGTCGCGGTCCACGAGCCCGGCCAACTGGCAACCCAACCAGCAGGAGCGGGAAGGTCTGTGGATCTTCACCCGCGTGCGCGACTTCATCGACAACATTGCCAACACCTCCCCTGCCCGTTTGGCGTTGACCGTCTTCGCCGTGGTCATCCTGGTGTTCACGGGCCTGCTGTCCCTGCCCGCGGCGTCCGCTGCCGGTACGGTCACGCCCTTGCATCAATCCATGTTCACTGCGGTCTCTGCCGTCTGCGTCACCGGGCTGACGGTGGTTTCCACCGCTACCCACTGGACCTTCTTTGGTCAGCTGGTGATCCTCATTGGCATCTTCGTGGGAGGCCTTGGCACGCTGACCCTGGCCTCGCTGTTGGCCCTCATGGTCAGCAAGCGCCTGGGCGTACGCGGCAAGCTGATCGCCCAGGAAGCCATGAACAACGCTGGCCGCCTCGGTGAGGTGGGTACCCTGCTCCGGATCGTCATCGTGACCTCGGTGGTGATTGAGGCCGGACTGGCCATCGTGCTGATTCCCCGCTTCATAGTGCTCGGGGAGAGCTTCTGGCAGTCCGTGTGGCACGGCGTCTTCTACTCCATTTCCGCGTTCAACAACGCCGGGTTCACACCGCATTCCGATGGCATCGTCCCCTATGAGACCGATCTGTGGATCCTGGTTCCGCTGATGTTGGGGGTCTTCCTCGGCAGCCTCGGATTCCCGGTGGTGATGGTGTTGCAGCAGAACGGGCTCAATTGGAAGAAGTGGAACCTCCACACCAAGCTCACCATCCAGGTCTCCTTCATCCTGCTGGCATCCGGCGCAGTGCTGTGGGGCCTGATGGAGTGGGACAACCTGCGCACCATCGGCCATATGGGCCTTGGCGACAAGGTGGCCCATTCCCTGTTCGCCTCCGTGATGACCAGATCCGGCGGCTTCAACCTGGTGGACCAAAACCACATGGAATCCACCACGATGCTCCTCACCGATGCCCTCATGTTCGCCGGCGGCGGGTCGGCGTCCACAGCCGGTGGCATCAAAGTAACCACCATCGCCGTCATGTTCCTGGCCATCATGGCCGAAGCCCGTGGCGACGCCGACGTGAAGGTCTATGGCCGCACCATCCCCCAAGGCACCATGCGCGTAGCCATTTCGGTGATCGTTGCCGGCGCCACCCTGGTCTCCGTTGCAGCGTTCCTGCTGCTCTCCATCAGCGGTGCATCATTGGACCGGGTGCTCTTCGAATCCATCTCCGCCTTTGCCACCGTGGGACTGAGCACCAACCTCAGTGCCGAGCTGCCGCCGTCGGGCGTTTATGTCCTGACCGCTTTGATGTTCGCCGGCCGCGTCGGCACCGTAACCCTTGCTGCCGGACTGGCCCTGCGCCAACGAAGCCAGCTGTACCACTACCCGGAAGAGAGGCCAATCATTGGCTAGTACCACGGGGGCTGCCAACCGCCCCGCACACAACGCACCAGTACTGGTCATTGGCCTGGGCCGGTTCGGATCCGCCACAGCTGAGCAGCTGGTCAAGCAGGGCCGCGAAGTCCTGGCCATCGAGCGCGACCGTACCCTCGTCCAAAAGTGGGCGCCCGTGCTCACGCACGTGGTGGAGGCCGACGCCACCAACATCGATGCCCTGCGCCAGCTTGGAGCCCAGGAGTTCAGCTCAGCTGTAGTGGGTGTTGGCACGTCCATCGAGTCCTCAGTGCTCATCACCGTGAACCTGGTGGACCTGGGGATCCAACACCTGTGGGTCAAGGCCATCACGCCATCCCACGGCAAGATCCTCACCCGCATCGGCGCCAACCATGTGATCTACCCGGAGGCCGATGCCGGTGTCCGGGCAGCGCACCTGGTGTCCGGGCGCATGCTGGACTTCATCGAGTTCGACGACGACTACGCGATCGTGAAAATGTACCCGCCCAAGGAAACCGTGGGCTTCACCCTGGAAGAATCCAAGGTCCGCTCCAAGTACGGCGTAACGATCGTCGGCGTCAAAACCCCGGGCGAGGATTTCACCTACGCACGGCCGGAAACCAAAGTGTCCGGCCACGATATGTTGATCGTGTCCGGACACGTGGACCTGCTGGAGCGCTTCGCAGCACGCCCGTAACCGTGATGGAGTTTTTGTACAGCTAACGCCCTTTAGACGCGCTCTTAGGGGCGTTAGCTGTACAAAAACTCCGAGGTCAGCCGAGCTGCTTGGTGATCTCTGCTGCGCGGGCTGCTGCCGCGCGGGCGCCGTCGGCAATGATCTTGGGGATGCCGCCGTCGTCGAAGGCCATGATGGCACGCTCAGTGGTGCCATTGGGGCTGGTGACGGCGATTCGCAGGGCTGAGGGATCCGCACCCGGTTCGGCCAGCATGAAGCCGGCGCCGGCCACTGTTTCGCGGGCAAGCATGACGGACAGCTCCTGGTCCAGGCCCAGTTCGACACCGGCTGCTGCCATGGCCTCGGCCAGGTAGAAAGCGTATGCCGGGCCCGAACCGCTGATGGCAGACAGCGCGTCCACCTGTTCCTCCGGGATCTCCACCACCGTGCCGGCACCAGCCAGCGCGGCTTTGGCCTGTTCGAGCTGCTCAGGGGTGCAATGCGTTCCCGGGGAGACCGAGATGACGCCGCGCCCCAGCCGGGCCGGTGTATTGGGCATGGTGCGGATCACCGGCTGGCCGTCCGGCAGCGCTGCTTCGAGCTGGGCGATGGAAACGGCCGCCGCGACGCTGACAACAATCGTGTCCTTGGCCAGGGCCGGGCTGATCTCCCGTGCCAGATCCAGGACGCCTACCGGTTTAACGCCAAGGATGACCAGGCCGGAGCCCTTGGTAGCCAACTTATTGTTGTCGGGCTCCTCTTCGCCGGCGATGGCCATAACCCCGTGCCGCTGGGCGAGTTCGTCGGCGCGCTCGGCCCGCCGGACCGTGGCCACGATGTCTGCGGGGTCGGTCCCGGCGGCGATCAGGCCTCCCAGGATTGCCTCGTTCATGGATCCACAGCCAAGGAATGCGATTCGGTTGCTCATGGCTCCATCATTGCAGTTGGCCTTGGACGGGGTCTAACGGATTCCGGATTCCCAGCTTGTTCCCAAGGTTATTGCAGGCAGCACTCATTGTTGGTCCGTAACTTAGTAGTTACCTCATTGAGGGTGCGAGTGATGAGGCGGGCATGGGGATGTCCGCCACAAGCACCGGTGGCCGGGCGGGTTTTCCCCCATTTCCCGATTCGGCCGCCGGTGCTTTCGCTTTTAACGGCCGGACCTGGCGCCGCCCGCCCGACACACCGTGTGAGACGGTGCGTCAGGCGAACGGTGCGTCAGGCCAACGGCGTCAGGCCAACAGCGTCAGTCCACCGGCGCGTCAGGCCAACAAGCTCAGAACAGGCTCGACGCCGTTAGTTCTCTACGCTGCGCAGCGATGGTGCGCTGAGGTGCTGCCGCGCGAAGCGCAGGGTTTCTGCCAGCATTTCCTCGCGCTCCCCCGCCACCTTGGCCTTGCGGGTGGAGATCTCGGCCACCACCACGCCATCGAACCCAGTGGACGCCAGGTGCTGGAGGGCGTCGGCGCACTGTTGCGTTCCCGTGCCGGGCACCAGGTGCTCGTCCTTACCGGAACCTGAACCGTCTGTGAGGTGGACGTGGCGGAGCTTGCTGCCCAATGCCTTGATGGCTTCCAAACTGTTGGCCCCGGCAGTGGCCGCGTGCGAGAAATCCCACGTGACGTCGTCGTAATCCTGTCCCAGGGGATCCCAGTGCGGCAGGTAAGCCACAGCTTCCCGGCCACGGACACGCCACGGGTACATGTTCTCCACGGCAATATGCACCTGGTACCTCGCCGCGATCTCCCGGACGCCTTCCACGAAGTTCTCCGCATAGTTGGACTGCCAACGGAACGGCGGGTGGGCCACCACGGTGTCGCATCCTACGTCGGCGGCCATCTGGCACGACTTCTCGATCTTGTTCCAGGCCGTGCCCCACACCTGTTGCGTCAGCAGCAATGTGGGCGCGTGAATGGAGACGATCTCCTGGTGGTAGCGGTGGCTCAACTGGATCAGGGCGGCCGGGTTCTGACTCACCGCGTTGTTGGTGACCATCACCTCCACGCCCTCATAACCCAGGTCCTGCGCCACGGCGAAAGCGTCATGGACACTCAAGGGGTAGACGGACGCGCTGGACAGCGCTACGGGGATCTGGCGGTCATTCACTTCAGGTTCGACGTCGTTGCTCATCTCAGGAGGCCAGCCCGCCTGCCACGGGGGCTGGGATTGGTGCAGGGGACGGGGTGTTCACGGGGACAGGAAATTCCTTGATCCCGGGGTGGGACTCATCGATCCCGGGGTGGGACTCATCATTATCCACCGTCTTGGCACCGTCCTTGGCTGCTTTCTTTTTGGACTTGTCCTTCTTCCGCTTGCCCACATGCGGCGCGGGGTCGAGGGCCTCTTCAAAGACCAGCTGGTCAAGCCGGCGAAGGATCAGGCCCTCCCGCAGTGCCCACGGACAAATCTCCATGGTGGGGAATTCAAAGAGCTCAAGCGCGGCCTCGGCCACCAGTGCACCTGCCAACAGTTGGCGTGCCCGGGCGTCCGAGACACCCGGCAGGTACAGCCGGTCCTCCACTGTCATAGCCGAAATTCGCTGGGCCCACAGGCCGAGGTCCGCGGCGTGGAGTTCGCGCTTCACGTAGGGTCCTGCCGCACTTGGCGCCGCGCCTGCGATGCGTGCCAGCGACCGGAAGGTCTTGGAAGTACCGGCCACGAGGTTCGCACGGCCGAGCTCGTGGAAATTGCGGACCACAGGCTTCAGCGTGGAACGGATGTAGCGCCGCAGTTCCTTGACGCTTTTTGCTGTCGGAGGATCATCGTGGAGCCAATCCCGTGTCAAACGGCTGGCACCCAGGGGAACCGAGGTGGCGAACTCGGGAAGTTCATCGGTTCCATAGGCCATTTCAAAGGAGCCCCCACCAATGTCCAGGTCAAGGATGGGACCTGCGCCCCACCCATACCAGCGGCGGACTGCGAAGAACGTCATGGACGCTTCCTCGCTGCCTGTCAGTTCCTGCAGGGTCACCGTTGTTTCGTGCTTGACCCGTGCCAGGACTTCCGGACCGTTGGTGGCCTCGCGGATTGCCGAGGTACAAAACGCCAGGAGGTCCTCGGCTTTGTGGCTGGCGGCGAACTCCCAGGCTTCCAGTACGAACTCGATGAGCTCGTGCTGGCCGGCGTCGTTGATGTTGCCGTCACCGTCGAGGTACTGCACCAGGGACAGGGGACGTTTGTGGGATGCGAAAGCCACCGGGCGCGCGCCCGGGTGAGCATCCACAAGAAGCAGATGGACGGTGTTGGAACCGATGTCTAGAACGCCAAGACGCATTCTGCCATTATTCACCGATTCCAAGGCCGTGAAGCAACTTGGCGGCGACGTTTCGCCGTCGGATTGGTGTCCAGCGGTTTGGGCACCGGCTATTCGGTGGGCTCCCCTGCTTCATCTGCGCGCTTGAAGTCACGGCGGATGTTGGCGATGCCTTCGGGGTCGATTTCGAAGCCGAACTCGCTGCCCGGGTTAATAACCATGCCGAGTTCATCACCGATGTTTCCCAGGATCGCTGAGCCCATGGTGCCCAGGACGTGCGGGGCCGCTTCGAGGAACCGCTCATCAACGCGGCTTGGGTGGCTGAAGACAGCCAGGACGGGCTGACCGTCAGCGTTGGAGAGCACCAACGGCTCCACCGACGAATCCGGGCCGTCCACGGCTTCGGAGCTGACCAGGTAGACCTCGTTGTTCAGGAAAGCGAGGATGACATCAACCGGGTTGGCGTCCGGCTGCTCGGCCGAGGCGAGCTTGGCCTCGAGGTCGTTCAAGGGTTCGTTGTCCGGTGAAACGGTCTGTTCAGTCATGGTTCTACTCGACCACGATGCCGGCCGGGACGCAATTCGCGCTTGCTGTCCCGGCCTTCATGGTAGCTGCTATATGGCCGCGGCCTACTTCTTGGCCGCGGCCTACGTCTTGGCCGGTGCCTTCATAGTGGCTGCTTTATGGCCGCGGCCTACTTCTTGGCGGTGGCCTTCTTCTTGGCCGGTGCCTTGCGGGTGGTGGTCCGCTTGACCGGGCCCTTGGCCCGCTTCTCGGCCAAAAGTTCGACGGCGCGTTCCCGGGTCAGTTCCTCCAACGAGGTTGAGCGGGGGACGGTGATGTTGGTGACGCCGTCAGTGATGTACGGACCGAAGCGGCCTTCCTTCACCACGATGTTCTTTTCCGAAACAGGATCCGGACCGAACTCGGCCAGCGGAGGCACAGCGGCACGGGCGCCGCGCTGCTTGGGCTGGGAATAGATCTCCAGTGCCTGCTCCAGGGTGATCGTGAAGATCTCCTCTTCCGAGCCGATGGACCGGGAATCCGTGCCCTTCTTCAGGTAGGGACCAAAGCGGCCGTTCTGCACCGTGATGGGGTTGCCGTCGGCATCCTCGCCCAGGACCCGGGGCAGGCTCATGAGCTGCAAGGCCTCGTCCAGGGTCACAGTGTCCACAGTCATGGACTTGAACAGTGAGCCCGTGCGCGGCTTGGCCTTGACAGGTTTCTTCGGCGGCTTGGGCTTGCCGTTCTTGTAATACTCCACCGGCTGGTTGGCCAGTTGTTCCTCGGTCATCTCGGGAATGATCTCGGTGACGTAGGCCCCATAGCGGCCATTTTTGGCCACCACGGTGTGTCCGGTGTGGGGATCGGTTCCCAGCACCCGTTCCTCCGGGGCAGCGGTCTCCATGAGTTCTTTGGCTTTGTCGGCCGTGAGCTCATCCGGGGCCAGTTCCTCGGGGACGTTGGCACGCGCGGATTCCACTACCTCTCCGGTCTTCTCATCCACGGTGGGGATGGAGCTTTCCAGGTAGGGTCCGAACTTGCCGACCCGGAGGGTAATGCCCTCGGCGATAGGTACGGAGTTGATTTCGCGGGCATCGATTTCGCCCAGGTTGTTCACAATGCTCAACAGGCCAGGATCGGCGTCTTCACCATAGTAGAAGTGCTTCAGCCAGGCGGCACCCACGGCCTGTCCGTTGGCGATCTTATCCAGGTCGCCTTCCATGTCCGCGGTGAACTCATAGTCCACGTAATCCGTGAAGTGCTGTTCCAGCAAACGGATCACGGAGAACGCAATCCAGCTGGGGACCAAGGCGGACCCCTGCTTACGGACGTAGCCACGGTCCTGGATGGTGGAAATGGTGGAGGCGTAAGTGGACGGGCGGCCGATGCCGCGCTTTTCCAGCTCAGCCGTCAGCGAAGCTTCGGTGTACCGAGGCGGCGGTGAGGTTTCGTGGCCCACAGCCAGGATGTCGGAAGCGGTGAGCTCATCGCCCTTGGCCACGTTGGGCAGGCGTCGGGCTTCGTCGGATTCATCGTCTCCGCGGCTCTCATCCTTGCCTTCTTCATAGGCGGCCAGGAAGCCGGGGAAGGTGATGACGGTGCCTGAAGCCGAGAATTCGGCGTCGCGTCCGTCAGCAGCCACGGCTCCGAGGCGGATGGTGGCCGTGGAGCCCTTGGCATCGGCCATCTGGGAGGCCACCGTGCGCTTCCAGATGAGCTCGTACAGCCGGAACTCGTCGCCGCTCAGCTGCTTGGCCACCTGGGCAGGGGTGCGGAAGGAGTCACCGGCGGGACGGATGGCCTCGTGGGCTTCCTGGGCATTGGCTGCCTTGTTGGCGTACACGCGTGGGCTCTGGGGTACGTACTCGGGGCCGTACAGCTCGGCAGCCTGGCGACGGGATGCCGTGAGGGCTTCATCGCTTAATGCCGAGGAGTCGGTACGCATATAGGTGATGTAGCCGTTTTCATACAGGCGTTGGGCTACCTGCATGGTGCTCTTGGAGGAGAAACGCAGCTTGCGGCCGGCTTCCTGCTGAAGCGTCGAGGTGGTGAACGGCGCGGCAGGACGGCGGGTGTACGGCTTGGTATCGACGGAACGAACGCGGAATTCGGCGTTCTCCAGTCCAGCAGCCAAAGACGTAGCCAGTTCCTCGTTGAGGTGCACCACGGTGGAGGAGGTCAGCTGGCCGTTGTCGTTGAAATCGCGGCCACTGGCAACCTTGGAACCGTCCACGGCAGCAAGCTTGGCTTTAAAGGACCCCGAGCCGGCACCGAATTGGCCCGTAAGGTCCCAGTAGGACGCGGCCCGGAAGGCCATGCGTTCGCGTTCACGGTCCACCACCATGCGGGTCACCACGGACTGCACGCGGCCCGCCGAGAGCCCGCGGGCAACCTTGCGCCACAGGACAGGAGAGATTTCGTAGCCGTACAGGCGGTCAAGGATACGGCGGGTTTCCTGGGCGTCCACCAGGGCGGTGTCGACATCGCGCAGGTTGTCCATGGCGCGGTGGATGGCTTCCTTGGTGATTTCACCGAAGGTCATGCGGTAGACGGGAACCTTGGGTTTCAGGACCTCAAGGAGGTGCCATGCGATGGCTTCGCCTTCGCGGTCCCCATCGGTTGCGAGATAGAGCGCGTCAGCGTCTTTCAGCTGCGCCTTGAGCTCGGCAACTTTTTTCTTTTTGTCCGGGGAGACAACGTAGTACGGCTTGAAGCCGTTTTCGACGTCGACGGCGAACTTGCCCAGCGAGGTCTTCTTCAGTTCTGCAGGGAGGTCCGAGGGCTGCGGGAGGTCCCGGATGTGGCCGATGGAAGCCTCGACGATGAAGCCCTCGCCAAGGTACTTGGCGATGGTCTTACTCTTGGCGGGAGACTCCACGATCACGAGTTTCTTGCCGGTTTTTGCCTTGCTGGGCACGGTGCTCCTACAGAAAAAATGTGTAATTGGGCTGGTGCCCATATTGGCCTAGTTCACCATAGATTGCAGAATCCTGCGTTCTGGTACGGAAACCAGGGCGGTCATTCGGTGACCCGGCCGGAAGGTTACTGCCCGGGTGCCACACGATCATCCGGGATCATTGACCACAAGGTTGCCACACGTTCGGCACCTTCGGGAATCTGCGTCGGATCCTCCAGCTCGTACTCCCTGACTACCTCACGGATTCTGTCCGCAAGTTCCTTCCGTTGCGGGTGGGTGAGGTAGAGCAGGTTGCTGGAGAGGACCACCGAAACCGGTTCATCTCCCCCTTCACCGCGCTGGCGGCGTTCTCCACGGGCTTTGGCGAACGCCGAAGCCCGTCGGCGGAAAGCATCCAGCTCAAGGTCAACCACGGCTATCTCGGGACTGGCGACGCTGCCTCCGGAGATAGTGAAGTCTGTACCAGCTGCCTTCCAACGCCGCTCGCGCGCGTCCCCCGCATTTTCGGCCGGTGCCACGATTCCCCATTTCTGGAGGGCACGGAGGTGGTAGCTCATGGCACTGGGGGTCAGGCCCGTACGCGCAGCGAGTTCAGTGGCGGTGTGGCTCACCTGGGTGGCGTAGAGCTCGGAGATGACCTCGATGCGTGCAGCGTGCGCCAAGGCACGGATAGCCTTGGGGTCGGTGATCTCAACCGTCTTCTCGGCCCGCTTCCGCCGCGGAACGTCTCCTGACGTTTGGGATGTCTCGTTGTTCGCAATCACTTGATCAGTGTAGTCAGGGTCACTAACCGGACCAGCGGAGTTCATTCCCGCCGGCGTCGCGTCGCTGCTCATGTGCCGGCCTGTGCTGGGTCCGGAAGCAGGAATCCCTCGAGGACGAGGTTGGTGACGTCGCGGTACAAGCCATCCCTGAAGGCGTCCTCGTGAAAGTCTTCACCGCCTCCCAGCAGGGAGACCAGGGCTGCCACGATCTGCCGGACCGAGAGCTCTCCATCGCAGGCAGATGCGAAACCTGCAAGTTCCGTGCTGAGCAGATTGGTCCTTCGGAGACCGGCACCCTGCCTGAGGAGGATAACGCCCGGGTGGACAGCACCGGGGCGTTGGTGTCGTTCTTCGGTCACGTCCTCCGCTACCAGCAGGTGCGCCTCGGGCACTGCGTTGGCAGCCACCCAATCGGCCCGTTCAACGGCCGCACCCAGATGGGGTCCAATGGGTTGCTCGATGGGATAGGTAATCTCCTCGAAACGGCTGATGATGGCCTGCTGCCCGGCCTCCGGGCGGCGTAACCAGATCATGCCGAAGCCCACGCCCTCCACGTTCCGGGACGCGAAGTCATCAAGGTAGGAAGCATAGGACTCTTTGTATTGCTCGCGGTCACGGTTCTGAGAGGCATCCTGCAGCCAGGTCTCGGCATACTGTTCCGGATCCACTTGCTCGCGTTGAATGAACCACACGTCAAGTTCCGCGTCCTTGAGCCATTCCTTGGGACGGTCCTTCCAGTCCGTTCCCTCAGTGACCTCCCAATTTCCCAGCATCTGGGCGGTGCCCCCGGGCGCAAGGACCCCTGAGATCGACTGCACCAACGACGCCACAATTCCGTCTCCGGGAAGCCCACCGTCACGGTAAGTGAATTGGTCCGAGGAGGATTCCCCGCCTTTCCTTGGCGTGATCACGAAGGGAGGGTTGGATACCACCAGTCCGAACTGTTCGCCCGCCACTGGTTCCAGGAGCGATCCGAGCCGCAGGCTTACCCGGCTTTCCAGATCCTGCGGATCCAGTTCAAGTTCCGCAGCGTTCAGCAGGAGGTTGAACCGGGTGAAAGCCAGCGCGCGTTCGGAGATGTCCGTAGCCGTGACGTGCTCGCAATGGTGCAGGAGGTGGAACGTTTGAATCCCGCATCCGGTCCCCAGGTCCAGGGCACGTTGGGTGTGTTCCCTGATGGTCGTCTGGACCAGCGTCGTGGAGGCGCGCCCGATGCCCAGGACATGGTCATGACGAAGGACCCCCGGCTGCTGGTGGGCAGCGAGATCACTGGCTACCCAAAGTTCGGCACCGCCGCTGCCGTCGGCATTCGCATCCCAACCGTAAGGGCGTAAATCAACCGTGACCCGGACAACGCCGGCGTCCACCGTGGCCAGGCCGAGGTCCACGAGTCCTTGGCTGCGGATTCCAGGCAGGGCAGAGTCAACCTCCGCCACGGACTGCGGGACGGCCAACAGCCAGAGACGGACCACCACAGCCAGTGCCCGGACAGCGGGATCGTGCGAGTCCGTCAGCCGCTCGGTGGCCAAGAGGGCGGGCACCACCTGGTCCCGGCCAAGGGCCGCTGAGGCCGACTCCCCCAGGAGGGCAGCAACGCCGTCCACGGTGTAGGAGATGGCCTGAAGGTCCCCGGCGAGAACCTGGAGCAGGCCGGGCTGGTCGCTTCGGGGAGCATCATCGGTATTGCCTGCAGTAAAGGCGAAAGCTGTGTCAGTCACCTTGCAAGTGTAGGTGCGGCGGGCAAGGCCTTGCGGGGCCGATCCGGGCTATGTGGACGAAGGACCCCATTGGAACCCGGTAGCGTGGAATCATGCTCAACTTCTCCTCCACAAGGCGCCGCGCGGGCCTTGTTGCCCTGGCCGCTGCTGTCCTGCTGGGGGCCGGCGCCTGCCAAGCGCCCGTTAACATCGCAGATGCAGACGTTCCTGCCTGGAAGGAAAAGGTCCTTCCGGCAGCAAACGGCGCGGTTCTGGAGGACTCAGGCAAGATCCTCAACAGGGATCCGCTGGTGAAGGAATCGACCAGTGTCCCCGCCGGAACCTACACGCTCACCATGGCCTGCGACGGCGGCGGCAAGGCTTACTTCGCAGTCTCTTCAAGTGGAAACAAGATTGCCGATGCCGCAGCTGCATGCAACGGCAGCCTGGATGTGGTGAAAATCAAAGTGCCCGCAACTGGTCCGATCAACATCTCCACCAGCAGCGTTGACGCCCCGTTGATCTACGCCTACCATCTGGCTCCAACCACAAGCTAGGACCCGCCGGAACCTGGCTCCGCAGGGCCTTCAGACGGAGGCCGCCCGGGCGTAAAGTCAGTGCATGGGCAGCAAGGCAGCTTGCTCGGTGAGGCCACAGCGGCTGGCGAAGGCCGCCGTCGTGCTTCTTGTTGTCCTGTGCGGCGGCGTGGCCGGTTGCGAGTACACCTATGAGGACGGCGGCAAGCCGGAAGCGAGTGCCACCTCCACGGCGGGAAATATTGCGCTTCCGCCCGATCCGGCACTGGAAGAAACCGTCAGCGGCGAGGCCCTTGAAGAATGGGCGAAAGCTGCGCTGCCCGAATCCCAAGGGCAGTCGTTCTACTCCAGCAACGGCTACCTGAACCCCGGTGAGTCCAAGTCCGAGCAAACTGTGCAGTTGCCCGCTGGAACGTACGCCGTAACGTTGGCATGCCGCGGCACGCGTCGTGTGTCCTTCGATGTCACATTGAATGGGGTCGCCTTGGTGGACCTGACCTTGGGATGCGCCAACGCCAGGGTGAGCGTTGTCCAACTGGATAAAGACGCCATCCTGTCCATCACTGTGGGATCCAGGTCCGATGCCAACTTCGCCTACCGGGTCAGCCGGCTCTGAACCCGGCCTTACGCTGCTTCGCAGCCTCCGGGGCAGCGCAGCGTTTCCGGGCTTGAAGCACACTCGGCACAGTAAAGGGTCAAGGTCCGGCAGCTGAGGTTGGAGCAGTTCTCGAACTTGTTGGTGGGAGCGGAGCAGCGCACGCATTCACCGATGGTCTTGGCGTCCTCGCTGAACTCAACGTGCATGCGCTTGTCAAAGACGTACAGGGAACCTTCCCAGAGGCCCTTGTCCTTGAACGTTTCGCCGTAGCGGACAATCCCGCCATCGAGCTGGTACACCTCTTTGAAGCCCCTGTTGACCATCAGGCTGGACAAGACCTCGCAGCGGATTCCGCCAGTGCAATAGGTAACAACGGGCTTATCCTTGAGGTCGTCGTACTTGCCCGAGTCGAGTTCCTTGATGAAGTCATGCGTGGTGTCCACGTCCGGAACGATCGCATCCTTGAACTTGCCGATCTGTGCCTCGAACGCGTTGCGGCCATCAAAGAACACCACGTCCTCGCCACTGGACTTCTTCGCATCCACCAACGCGTGGAGTTCCTCCGGCTGCAGGTGTTTGCCGCCGCCCACCACGCCCTGGTCATCAACCCGGAGTTCCCCGGGAGCACCGAACGACACGATTTCATCGCGGACCTTGACGCTGAGGCGCGGGAAATCTGCGGCGCCTCCCTCCGACCATTTGAAGTCGATCCCGTGGAAGCCCTTATATTCACGCGTGGTCTTCACGTACTGCTTCATGTTGTTCAGTTCGCCGCCCACCGTGGCGTTGATGCCGTCCTTCGAGATGAGGATCCGGCCGGTGAGCCCAAGTTTCTCGCAGAGGGCACGCTGCCATAGACGCACGGCGTCGGGGTCGGCGATCGGGGTAAAGCCATAGAAGAGCACAATTCGGTTCAAAGCCACTATTCAAGGGTACTTGGTGCAGTAAAATCGCCGGGCGGCAGGACTGCCGGACCAAGTGCCGGGGCAGCTGCGGGGGTTGCTGCCGGGGCATGTTCTGCGGCGGCTGCCGGGGTGGCTGTCGGGGCATGTTCTGCGGCGGCTGCCGGGGTGGCTGTCGGGGCATGTTCTGCGGCGGCTGCCGCGGGGAGAAGTCACAATTGCATAAGCAACCATTCCGGCGCTGATCCGGCTCTGTTGCTTCATGGTGTGCTGGCATACTCTCTCTACATGAGTCCAGACGCCTTGGTTGAAGACATTGCGCACCTCTTGGAAGTCTGGGTAGCCGGCTGGTCCGGCTGCCGGGGCTACGAGTCACGCCAGGAAGGCCGCTTCCCTGCCGCACTTCGCGCCGACAAGACCGGTGACTGGGAGTATTTTGCCCATGATCCCTCGGACGAAGAGTTCACCGCCCTGGCGGCTAAAACCGCAGAAGCTCCCACCCGGATCCTGACGGTCCTTACCAACGACGTCCAACGCTACAAGTACCTCGCGGAACAGCACGGGCTGACCGTGACCTCCGCATCGCAAACCATGATGATCGTGGACATGGAAACCCAGGATGCCGAGGATCCCTGGCTCCCGGACGATGACCTGGAACTGGCTACCTCCGAATCCAACGGGGTCCACTACGCGGTGGTCCATTCCGGCGAGCAGGTAGCTGCGAGCGGACGGGTCTTCGTGGTGGACGGGACCGCCGTCTTCGACAAAATCGTCACCGAACCGGACTTCCAACGGCGTGGGTTGGGCAGCTTCATCATGAAGGCCCTGGCCGCCCAAGCTTTTTCCCACGATGTCGAGAACGGGCTGCTGCTGGCATCCCTGGACGGTCAGAAACTGTACTCCCACCTCGGCTGGGAAGTGGTGGGGCACGTGCTCATGATGTCCGCCAGCGGCACCGAAGGATCTGATCTCTCGGGGCTGTAACTGCCCGCGGTCGTGTTGGGTTCGACGGCGGCGCCCGCGGGTGCCGCCGTCGGCATGGCTGCACAGTGACAGAATGATTCGGT
Organism: Arthrobacter sp. UNCCL28; assembly: GCF_900102805.1. Classification (NCBI taxonomy): domain Bacteria; kingdom Bacillati; phylum Actinomycetota; class Actinomycetes; order Micrococcales; family Micrococcaceae; genus Arthrobacter; species Arthrobacter sp. UNCCL28. Next base: position 54,444 of record NZ_FMWE01000001.1, on the reverse strand, counting down.
GGCTGCACCTCAATCATTGATCTCCTTGCTGGGCCGGACGCCGGACCCGGAGCAGTTGCGCCATGTCCACACCATCCCTGCGCGGAAGGCCGTTAATGAGCCCTGGCCGGGCTGGGCTCACCCCGACGTCGTGGACGCCTACCAGTCCCTGGGTATCCAGGAACCGTACCGGCACCAGATCCAGGCAGCCGAGCTCGCCCATTCCGGACAACACGTAGTGATCGCCACTGGTACGGCATCCGGCAAGTCTCTGGCCTACCAGCTTCCTGCCCTGGACGCGATTCACCGTTCCGAGCTGCGGGTCCTCTCCGATCCCGGAAAGATCCACGACGACGGTGCGGTCACCCTCTACCTGTCCCCTACCAAGGCTCTGGCTGCAGACCAGCTCGCGGCGATCCGTGCGCTGAAGCTTCCCACCGTAAGGGCGGAAACATACGACGGCGACACCGACGTGGCGTCGCGGCGTTGGATCCGCGACCATGCCAACTTCATCCTGGCCAACCCGGACATGCTGCACTTTGGAATCCTGCCCAACCACACTTGGTGGGCAAAGTTTTTCCGGCGGCTGCGCTACGTCATTGTGGACGAGGCACACAGCTACCGCGGAGTCTTCGGTTCCCATGTGGCAAACCTGATGCGTCGCCTCCGGCGGATCTGTGCTTACTACGGCGCAGGCAACACGTTCCCAGAGCCGGTGTTCATTGCTGCGTCGGCCACCGCGTCCGATCCCGGTGTTTCCTTTGGCCGGCTCATCGGTGCTCCGGTCAGGGAAGTCTCCGAGGACTGCTCGCCGCACGGTTCCACCACGGTGGCTTTCTGGGAGCCCGCGCTGACCGATGTCAAAGGTGAAAACGGTGCCAAACAGCGGCGGACTGCCGTAGCCGAAACAGCGGACATCCTGGCCAACCTCGTGTCCTCGCGTGTAAGGACCATCGCGTTCATCAAGTCGCGTCGAGGGGCCGAATCCATTGCGTCGATCACCAAGAGGCTCCTCGACGAGGTGGACCCAAGTCTGCCAGGGCGCGTGGCCGCCTATAGATCCGGGTATCTTCCCGAAGAACGTCGTGCTCTGGAGCAGGCTTTGAGGTCCGGCCAGCTGTTGGGTGTTTCCAGCACGTCCGCTTTGGAACTGGGGATCGACATTTCCGGCCTCGATGCGGTGCTGGTGGCTGGATGGCCGGGCACCCGTGCCTCCCTTTTCCAACAGATTGGCCGGGCCGGCCGGGCGGGGCAGGATGCCATTGCCGCTTTCGTGGCAAGCGACGACCCCTTGGACACGTACCTGGTGAACCATCCCGAGGCCATTTTTGACGTTTCCGTGGAAGCCACCGTCTTTGATCCCGGAAACCCCTACGTCCTGGGACCCCACCTGTGTGCAGCGGCTGCAGAACTGCCGATCGGGCCTGCCGAGCTTGATCTTTTCGGCCCAACGTCCGAGGGACTCCTGGACCGGCTTGTTGTCCAGGGATACCTGCGCAAGCGCCCTGCAGGATGGTTCTGGACCCACCCGGAGAGTGCCGCCGGAATGGTGAATCTCCGGGCGGACGGAGGCGGTCCAGTGAGCATCGTTGACGCCGAAACAGGGTCGCTCCTGGGGACCATGGACTCGCCGCAAACCCACTACCAGGCCCACACGGGTGCCATCTATGTCCACCAGGGCGAAAGCTACCTGGTGGAAGACCTCAATGAGGCCGACCATTGCGTCATGGTCCGCCGGGTGAACCCCGATTTCTACACCACCGCGAGGGACGTGACCCAGATCGAGGTGCTCGAAACGTCGCGCTCGGTCCAGTGGGGCGACATCACCGTGCATTTTGGCGACGTCAAAGTGACTACGCAAGTTGTCTCCTTCCAACGCAAGGCCTTGATTTCCAACGAGATCCTTGGTGAAGAACCCTTGGAGCTGGGCGCCCGGGATCTCTTTACCAAGGCCGTCTGGTTTGTTGTGGATAACCGCTCTCTTCACGGGGCAGGTCTGGTGGAAGCAGAGTTCCCGGGGGCACTTCACGCTGCCGAACACGCTGCCATCGGTCTCCTTCCGTTGGTTGCCTCCAGTGACCGCTGGGACATTGGCGGTGTTTCCACTGCCCTGCACGCCGACACCGGGGTGCCCACGATTTTCGTCTACGACGGACATCCCGGTGGTGCCGGATTCGCTGAGCGGGGCTTTGAAAAGGCCAAGATCTGGTTGACGGCAACCAAAGAAGCCATTCAGGCCTGTGAGTGTGAGGCAGGCTGCCCATCCTGCGTCCAGTCCCCTAAATGCGGCAACAAGAACAATCCGTTGGACAAGGCAGCCGCCATCACCCTCCTTGGTGTGTTGTTGAAGGACGCCATCTAGGGCAGGCTGTTCGGCGGCATTAGGGAGGTGGCCCCGCCCTTGCCCGTCCCGTGGCAACTCCCCAGCCGAAAGGGTGGTCCAGCTCAGTGGCAACGTCAACTACCGTTCCGCCGGTCACTGTGCAGGACACAATCTTGGCTTCCTGCCGCCCCGCAACGTCTGAAGCAACCGAACACGGTTCACCCGAAGTGAGGCCCCTGGCGGCGTCCGCCCCCGCGAGCGCTGCCAGATCTGCCGCGGACGCAGCCCTCGAAGCCAAGACCCCGGCCTGGGCCAGGAAGAGCACGCCGAAGAGCAGGGCAATCACTACCGCGCCCAACACCAACGCGAGGACCGTTCCCGCCCCGCGTTCAGGGTGCACAGGAACTCCCGACTGGTTCATGGACTGCTTGCCCCTGAACCACCTGACTCTGCACGGCCTGGTGCACTGCCGGCTGAGTCAGTGCGGCCTGACTCTGCACGGCCTGGTGCACTGCCGGCTGAGTCAGTGCGGCCTGACTCTGCACGAGCGGAAGCCGACGCTGTCAACGTCCAGGGGATTAACGGTCCCAGCGCTCCCCCGACCCGGGATGACGCTGTCACCGTGAGCCATCCATCGCTTTCAGTAAGGGTCGAAGTGGTGGTGTCACCGGCGAGCCTTGTGACGATTCCCTCCACTGTTCCGCCGGTCTCGCCCCGAGCTGACGCCCGGGCTCCGGCCGTGGCAGCTTCTTCCAACCGCAGTTGCGTGATCCCCGCAGCGCCGCCTGCCAACAGGAAGGCCAAGAGCAAGACCACAGCCGGCAAGGCAACGGCAAACTCCGCTGTCACGGCTCCTGATTCCGCCCCGTCCCTCTTCCATCTGGATGGTGGTCCTGCGCAGGCAGCAGGTGACCTCCCGCCGGCAGGCAGCACGTGCATCATGGCAAGGACAGTGCAGTGCGGATCAGGTTGAGCAGGAAGCCACGGACTTCTTCACTCCGAAGGATGACCACCAGCAGGCCGGCCAGACCCACCGCGGCCAAGGTAGCGATCGCGTACTCTGCTGTGGCCATACCGCTTTCGGAGCCCAGGAGCATTCCCCGTGTCCGGAGCTTTTCCCCGATCCTCCGATAGCTCCTCCGCTGCCGCCGGCCAGGCCGCCTCCGCAGAGAAGCATGGTCCTCGACCAAATCCGGGTTTCGGGCGGCCAGCGGCCCCCGTAGGGCCAGAGCATCGCTTGGTGCGGAGACTTGGAGGCTGGTTCCACCGCCCCCTGACTCCACTTGCCCTAACCCGGAATCCTTGAATTCCTCGAGCTCAAATTGCTCAATACCAAACGCCCTCATGCCGGGCTTCCCTGCAGTGGTTCCCCGGTCCAGCCACGTCCGGTCCAACCAGACTCGATCCGTGCCTGCAGAGCGACGACCCGGACGGCGGGCAGGTCCGGGCCTGAATAGTGTTTTCACAGTGGATTCCTTTCAAGAAAAACCAGCGGATCCGCCGGCTGGTTCGACTCTTCCGTGGCTCAGCCACGGCCAAAAGAAGCGGATTCTTCCAAGTGGATAACCCATGCAAATGGCCCGGATGTGGAGGGAGAGTGGCCATTATTCACAGCGTGTATTTGCATGCTTCCTGCCCGGTTCATCCGGCAGGAAGCATGGCTATCAGGACGGGTACTATCCCCAGGCAGATGAACGCGGGCAGTGAGCAAAGGCCCAGTGGCACCACCAGTTTCACACCCAAGGCTGCGGCTCTCTTCTCCGCAGCCCTGAACTGTTCACGCCGTTCCCTGGCAGCCTGGGCGTAAAGGATCGATGCCGAGGGCGCACCCGTCAGCGCTGCAAATGCCAGTGCCTCTTTGAGGCGGACCACCTCGGGGATGTGCTCAGTGGGTGCCCGCCACGCCGTTTCCCAATCGGCCCCTATGGCAAGGGCGGCCACCACTGGCCTGAGCGATTTCCTGATGGGAGGGGAGGCGCATCCGGAAATAAGTTCAAGTGACCGCCCAATACCAGCGCCGGCGTCGAGCATTGATGCCACCAGCTCCAGCATCATGGCGGTGTCGTGGAGGCCATCGTCCGGAGCCCGGCGTGCAGGACCGGTCGGCGACGAGTCACCTTCGCCGCGAATCAGTAATCGAGCCCTGGCACGGACCGGTCCGGCGAGCCAGATGGACGCCGCCAGGCCCAGGACAATAACCATCAACAGCGCTGCCATCACGTGCTCCCGGTCGCAGAGGCCACCAGGCGTGAGGACCAAACCCGGCCGGCCACGGTCAGGAGAATGCCAGCCACGAACGTGGCGACACCCAGAATGTTGTCCAGGAGGATTCCCAGCGGGTCCACACCAAGGCCCATCCCCAGCAAGAGCCCGAACACTGGGAGCCACGACAGCAGCCTGACCGTGGCTTTTGGCCCGGCGAGCGCCGTTTGCCGGGCGGCTTCTGCGTCTTCTTCGGCTTCCAGTTGGGCAGCAAAGCGGGTCAGGAGGTCAGCAAGCGGACAGCCACTTGTTTCTGCAACTTCCAGGCATGCCGCCAGTTCCATCCATACACGTCGTTCGGAACTTCCCCGCCGGGGATAGCTCCGCGCGGCGGTGTCCCGGATTGCTTCAGCCGTAGGATTTCCCAAGCTGGATGCCGCCCTGGCCGCGGCCACCACCAGCAGCGATTGCGTGCTGAGGGTAATTGTCCCCCGCTGTGCCACCGTGTCCGCGGAGCCATCCTTGCTCAACCGGGAGCCATGGACCATCCACAGTTCGTCCCATAATCGGGACGTTCCCCGCCCACCACGCAATAAGGCCGCAAGCTGTTGGACGAGCACAACCAGCGGCAAGGACTCTGTGCGCTGGGTCCGCCAGGGACGGCGCAGCCCCACACCCTGCCGGGCACTGCGTGCGGCACCCATGCCTCCTTGAGGCTCCCCCAATCTCTTCCGCACCCGTCGATCATCAACGCGGCTGCCACGGAAGTGCTGCCAGGCCGCGAGGGCTGCAATGAGGACAAAGGCAGCGATCATGTGCCGGACCTGGGACCCGGTGACCCGGGACCTGGTGACCCGGCATCCCGGAACCAGTCCAACCCCGCGGGCAACGCCGGGGCAAGCCTGCCGGCAAGGGCCGGCCAGGCGGGCCCGCATGTCATCCCGGTGGGGTCCCAGTGGAGGGCGGAGAGCACTTTCTGGCCCTCAGCGGTATCAGTCAGTACCCCTATGGAGGCCACTTTCCTTCCCGCTGGCGTCCGGTCCACATGAATGACGACGTCCAAGGCACTGGAAACCTGGAGCCGTACGGCCTCAGCGTTCAACCCCGCCAGCGCACCCAGTGCCACCAACCGTGCAGGGACGGCCTCTGCCGTGTTGGCGTGGATGGTCCCACCACCGCCTGTGTGCCCGGTGTTGAGGGCCGTCAGCAGTTCACGGACTTCAGCGCCACGGCATTCTCCAACGATCAGCCGGTCCGGCCGCATTCGCAGTGCTTGGCGGACCAGTTCGCCAAGATCCAGGGCACCCCCACCCTCAAGGTTTCCGTGCCGGGATTCAAGGGTTACCACATGGGGGTGGACGGGGTTGAGTTCGGCAGCGTCCTCGATCAGGACCAGCCTCTCGGACGGGTGGCTCAAACCGAGCATGGTGGACAGCAGTGTGGTCTTTCCCGAGCCTGTGGCTCCGCTGATCAGAAAGCTAAGCCTTTGGCTGATGATGGCCTTGAGAACCCACTCGGCTTGCTCCGAGAACATGCCGCTCTCCCTCAACTCCGCAAGGGTGAAGACATTCTCGCGGCGAATACGAATGGAGAGAAGTGTTCCGGTGGTGGAGATCGGCGAAAGAACCGCATGCACCCGGTATCCACCGTTGAGCCGGACATCGACGCAGGGCGACCCATCATCCAAACGACGGCCACCGGCTGAGACCAAACGGGACGCCAGGGATCTGACCTGTTGCTCAGTCTCGAAGTGCACCGGTGACCGTTCCAGCCCTTGCCCTCTGTCCAGCCAGACGGAGTTGGGGCCGTTGACGAAGATGTCCGTCACGGCCGGATCCTGTGCCAACTGCTGCAGGGGTCCCAACCCGTTGAGCTCAGCGTTGATGGATTCGGCCGCTTCGAGGGCGCCGGCTGTGCCCAGCAACCTGCCGCTTGCCTGGACAGCCGCTGCCACCGTGGACGGAGTGACTGGCCCGTTGCCTGCCAGGACAGACTCCCGCACGGTCTCAAGGAGCAGGGAATCGAGTTTTCGGCCTTGCCTTCGCCGTGTTGCTTCGAAACGGTTCATTGAATGGCACCGTTCAGTTCCAGCACGGACAGGGCCAGGCGGTTGATGGGCTTGCGCCGGCCGAACTCAAGAATGCGGCCGAGTTCAGTGCCGGCCGCCACGCCCCTCATCTCGGGGAGGACACCCAGCAATGGCAATCCCAAGGACTCCGCGATGAGGCCGGCATCAACAGAGGAAGCACTGCTGCCCCGCACCACCAGCCCAGCGTCCGTGGGAGGAAGTTCATTGAGGATCCGCCCTGCTGCAACTGCGGATTTAAGGTGCGCCCGTGCGAGCAGGATCAACCGGTCGCAGTCCCAGGCGAGGTTGCGCACTCCTTCTCCGCTGCGCCCTATGTCCACGAGGATGAGCTCAAAGCTGCGGCGCGCGGCGTCCATGACGGCAGCCACTGCCCTGGTGTCCGGGCTGTGGAATGCGTCCCTGGTGCCGGGCCATGACAAATAGGCAAACCCACCGGCGAATGGCAAGGAATCGCGAAATTGCACGGGATCAATGTGCCCGCGGGTCTCAGCGAAGTCGGGCCACTTCAGCCCCGAAACATCCTCTGCCGTCACAGCCAGTTCAAGGCCGCCTCCCCAAGGATCGCCGTCGATGAGCATGGTGCTGACGCCGTAGTCCGCAGCCGCTTGCGCCAGCCAGATGGCTGTAGTGGTAGCCCCCGCGCCGCCACTGCCACCAATGATCCCCAGGACCATGCCCCCGGGATCGGGGGAACCGGACATGCTGAGGTGCTCGGCCAACCATGCGGCAGCTTCGGGAAGGACGGCAACCCGTTCAGCCCCGAGGACAGCCGCCAGCTCCCACAGCCCGTCCCCATCTGTTGCCTTCCCCAACAGCACTGTGGGAGAGCGTCGTCGAGGGGGCAACTCCCGGACATCGCTGCCCACCAAAACGACGTCGGCGCTCTCCCATCCGTGCAAGGCCTCGACGATGTCAGCAGCGGTTGTGATGTTTCCACCCGCGGCGGCCACAATCCGCTTGGCCTCTTCCTGCAAGTAAGGGTCCGAGGAGACGAGCAGTATTCCGGCAGAATCATGGGGAACCCAAACTCCGTCCATTTCCGCTTCCAGTGGCTGGTTTGTGGCTTGCCGGTGCCGGCGTTCTCGCTTGCTCATGAATCCACCCTTGCGGACCTTCGGGAACACCATCAGGATCCGAGACCCGTATGTGCACAACCTGGATGGAACCGGCTGCCCGGGGCCACATGTGGAGGAACAGTGCAGGGCAGCACCACGCACAACGCACCACCACGCACAACGCACCACTACGCACAAGGCAGAATAGAGACCATGTATTTGCTGCTCGCCGCCCACCCGGAAGGCGCAGCCATACAAAGAATTTCCCCCACCGGCAAGCCCACGGCGGACGCGCGCGTGGTCACGCGAGGTGAGCTTCCCGGCGTCGTGCGTGAGTTCGAAACCCAGCGGCCCCGCTGGGTGTGGCACCGCGCCATGGACTGGTATCCGGAACTGCTGACCCACGGTGTGGAGCTGGAGCGATGCCATGATCTGGCACTGTGTGGAGCCATCCTGGCGCACTCGGAATTCACGGCGGACACCGGCTACGCCCGGCATGCCGTCAAGATCACGCAGGACGATGACTCGGCTCCACCGCGCGCTCTTCAACCACCGCCCCCTCCTGCGGACCAGGGGGCCTTGTTTGAAGATCCTGCCCCGTCCAACCCCAAAGCGGGGCTGGCCGAACTCCGGGAGGAATTCGCAGCCCAACAACAGGCAGTGGCTCAGGTGTCCAGCGATGAGCAGCGGAAGCAACGGCTCCAACTGCTGCTGGCAGCCGAATCAGCCTGCGCCATCATCGCTGTGGAGATGCAACACGCCGGCGTCCCGTGGCGCGAAGAGCTGCATCAGCAGATCCTCGCCGACGTCCTCGGACCCAGGCCGCCCCAAGGACGGAGGCCTCCGGCCCTCGAAGCTCTCTGCGCCGAGCTCCGCAGCCTCCTGAACTCCCCTGGCCTGAACCCGGACTCCCCCCAGGACCTCATGCGGGCCCTCCACCGGAACGGTATAGAGGTCAAGAGCACGCGCCAATGGGAGCTGCAGGAGTCCAAACACCCCGCCATCCAGCCCCTGCTCGCCTATAAGAAACTCTCCCGCCTCCACACGGCCAACGGCTGGGCATGGCTGGACGCATGGGTGCGGGAGGGCAGGTTCCACCCGGAATACGTGGTGGGCGGCGTCGTGTCCGGCCGCTGGGCTTCCCGCGGCGGCGGTGCGCTGCAGATCCCGCGGAACATCCGCGGTGCGGTCCATGCCAATCCCGGCCACAAACTCATCGTCGCTGATGCCTCGCAACTCGAACCGCGCGTGTTGGTGGCGCTTGCCCAGGACACAAAGATGGCCGAGGCCGCCCGCGACAAAGACCTCTACGCGGGCATTGCGGCCCAGGGTTTCGGCGGCGACCGGGCCAAGGCCAAGATTGCCCTGCTGGGAGCAATCTACGGCGCCACTACTGGCGAATCGGGCAGGCTCATGCCGCAGCTCACGCGCACCTATCCGCGCGCCGTCGGGTTCGTGGAGCAAGCCGCCCGCCAAGGCGAGGCCGGCAGGACGGTCACCACGAGGCTTGGCCGAAGCAGCCCGCCGCCGTCGTTGGGCTGGTTGCGCAGCCAGCAGTCCACCACTGCCGAAGAACAGCGCCGCGCGGACAACCTGGCCCGCTCCCGGGGCCGCTTCACCCGCAACTTCGTAGTCCAGGGTTCGGCTGCGGAATGGGCGGCCTGCTGGCTCGCTGAATTACGACGGCGGCTGCGGGCCATGCGCGCCGAAGGCTTGCCTTCCGGGGAGCTCGTCTTCTTCCTGCACGACGAAGTGATGGTTCACGCCCCGGACGACGCGGTGGAAGCCTGTATCCAAGCCATCGAGGAAGCAGCCGCCGCGGCCAAGGAGCTCATGTTCGGACGAATCCCGGTCGAATTCCCGGTGAGCATCGCCGTCGTCGAGTCCTACGACAAGGCGAAGTAGCCGCACAGTACCCACAACCTCGTGGACTATCCAGTCATATCTCGCCATATGAGGCGGAATGACCGGTACCGCCAAGTAACTTTCGTTCTCCCCTGGTTCTGGCTACTTTCGCTATGTGGATACATTGTTTTCCACATTTTTCTGCGCGGAAGCACAAGGGGGAGCATCAATGGCCGGCAGGTTCGAAATTCTCAAAGACAGCGACGAGACGTACAGGTTCCGCCTCACCGCCGCCGACGGCACGGTTGTGGCCGAATCGCCCACGTACGGACACCTTGACGGTGTCATTGCAGGCATCAAGGCCGTGCGGGAGAACGCCGCTACCGGGCTGATAGTGGACCGTTCGACGGCGGCGCGCAAGGCCGCCTGACAGCGAACCAGCGCTGCGGTCATTTTTCAAAAGTCGGCCGCGCTCCCTCGGATTTCCGGCGGGAGTGCAGATGAGTGTGACATGAGAATGTCAGGAGTACCCTGGCCTTCAGGCACCGGCGATGCCCCTGGCATCAGATAGAGTGCGCGCCATTCGATCGAGCTTGGTCACCACGAGCGTATCGCCGACCGGCTTGCGGACAGCATTCTGAGGCTCACGAGAGGTCGGTTTAGGTATTCGGACTGGTTTTACCCCAGACGAATGGAGGTTGGTTGGCCCGAGCTGTGGCGAGCTCGTCGCATGTCGACTAAAAGTTGGTCATGCATCGAGGCCGGCCCAGGAGTAGCGCTTCGAGAAACAGAAGGTCTGTGTGTCACCAGGGCAGGTAGTCGGGAGCTTCGTCGACGAGTCCTTCGTGCCTTGACGTCAGGCGAGTCGCCTTAGGAGCAGCGCTACACACGGTGGAACTCATCCTGAAGCTATTGTCGACAGCGTGAGTCTCGTGACCGAAGAGAATGGAACGAACCTTGGCGAGTGATGATGGTGTGGGGTCGGGCGTCGGAAAAGATCATTGGATGGGCGAACTCACTAAGGGAGACCTGCGGTTAGGGAAGAAGGCTGTTAGGTTCAAAACCGTTCTTTGTGCAATCGGATTTGTGCTCGGTCTGGGGATCACGATTTTCGTGCTTTTGAGTGTCCCCTGGGACACCCGAATGCCCTACGACGGGAAATTCAGTCGGGATGGGAGCGGCATACCGATGCAGATCGCCATGCTTCCCTGTTTGGCACTCCTTTTTGGTTTGTGGCGCTCCGGGAGGAAGCTTGACGCGCATCATATGGGCAAAGGGTCGCGCATCGCTTATTACATCCTCGCGCCGACTCTCATCGTGGGGTGCGTCTGGGGCCAGTGGGTTATGGGGGAATCGATCCTGACCGCCGGTGGATACTTCACTAGGTAGAGGCCCACGGGAGCAGCCAGAGGTTTCGGTAGATCTGGTGCCGAGGTTGCCGTCGATTTACTGTTCCAGCTCCCCAGACCCGGAAGACCGGTACATGGGCACGTAAGAAAGGCCGACGTTGGGAAAGTACTTTGAGCATGAAGTTTTTTGGGGCTTCTACCTGGAAGACAGTTGGGTACTGGACATCTATGCAAGCCGAGGACAGCTTGTCATCACGGCGGAGTTCGTACTGACCGAGGAACACCCCTCATATGCTCCGGCACGCTTCGGAGAGCAATACTGCTACCGCAAGGGGGTGCTGGTGTTCGAAGGTGTAAAAGATCTGACTTGGACGGGTCAGCTCAGTTCCCGGCCTTCGCGTGACCCTGACGGGTCAGTTGACTACGGCAATATCGACTCACTCATCATCGAGGGAGACCACTACACCGTTGAAGGTGGTCTCGGCACAATCGGCCTCCACGCTGCATCCATCCGCGTGGCACTGGTCTCGGACGGCACGATTCTCACTTCGCCCGGCGCCGCTACCAACCTCTAGCGCGCGTCCGGTGAAGGATCCAGTTACGCTCGTAGGCAAGGCTATGAAGGATCATCAGGCAACCTTGTCCATGTTCTGCTCCTACTCCGTCGAAGTCTACGGGCAGCATGCCTGCTCGCCTGGCCTGCCCAAGACGCTTCTTCGATAGCAATGATGACGTTGTCATCGACCTCGCTGGCGGGAAGTGAAGCCAGCCAGGGCACGGAAAGGGAAGTCCAATAGTCCATCTGAGTCGCCACCGCTGTCCTCGGAATCGCTGCCAACGGAACTGCTGAAAGCAATGTCCCAGACAACATGGACAACTCACGCTCACACGCTCCAAGTTCAGCTCGGACTTCCTCGTAAGGACGTTCAAGACACGGAAGCAGCCCTATCGGAATCTCCAGATCGAGCTGCCTTTTAGGCCGCGTCTCATCACCTATGTAGAGGACGTCCCCAACGAGACCGAGCCATGAGTGTTGCCCAAGCCTAAGTATCCGGGTCCACGATGGGTGCATTAGACCAGTGTGAAATACGGAAGACGGGACTGCAATGACGAAAACCGGGCCATCGCCGGTGGAGTGGAGCGCCATCCGGTAATGAATCCTTAAGACCGCACGCGACGTGTCCCTAAGCCCATCCTCTATGGAGCATAAATTCGCAGTCCAGACCACTTCTGACATTCGGTGCAGTCAGCTTCTGAAAATGACAGCTACTCAGACCCGTGGCGCTGCCGAAAGACACCTGTTGCTAGAGGTCGACGTCGCGCAGCTTCTCCGTGTCCCAGGGGACGGTCCAGCCCAATTCGTCGAAAAGTCCGCTCAGGATCATCCCGGTAAAGCCCCACACCAGCACTCCGTTCACAGTGAAGCCAGGACTGGTGTAGGTGCGGCCGAAGCGGGTGATGGTGGCGGTGACGCGATTGGCTGGATCCAGGAGGTCGCGCACCGGCACCCTGAACACTTGCGCGGACTCAGCGAAGTCCACTACGCGGACCGGCGATGGCTTGTCCCACCAGCCCAGCACGGGTGTCACCCGGAAATTGCTGCGGATCAGCCCGAGCTCGGGAATGACGCCGAGCACACGGACACCGCTGGCGTCGAGCCCGGTTTCCTCGACGGCTTCCCGCAATGCCGCAGCCACCACCGACTCATCCTCCGGGTCCACCATGCCGCCGGGGAAGGCTACTTGGCCGGGATGGTCATCCAGGGTGTGTGCGCGCTCCAACAAGAGGACATCAAGGTCTGCCGGGGCTATGGGGCGGTCGGACTCTGCGGGTACGTCATCCAGCACGCCGAAGAGCATGAGCACTGCGGCAGGCCTGTTGGTTTCGGGGATGACGGGGAGCTTCTCCCACAGAGCAGAGTGCTGCTGTTCGCCGGCCTCGAACCGGGTCACCAGCGCCGAGAGTTCTTCAAGCGCGGTCACCCGGGCCTCCTTTGCGATTCCATGCGGATTTCCGCGGCGCGGTGGGTCTCCGCCAACAGTTTGTCCAGCAGTGCCTCATTGCCCGGGGCGAGCTCGTACTTCAACAGCTTGGCTGCTTTGACCGGATCCGTCTCGCCGTCGCCGTAACTGGGGCAGAGGCTGGCCACAGGGCAGGCACCGCAGGCGGGCTTCCTGGCGTGGCACACCCTGCGGCCGTGGAACACCACCCGGTGCGACAACATTGTCCAGTCCCGCGGTTCAAACAATTCAGCGACGTCGAACTCGATCTTCACGGGATCATCGGACGCTGTCCATCCAAATCGGCGGGCCAAGCGCCCAAAGTGCGTGTCCACCGTGATTCCGGGGATGCCGAACGCGTTGCCCAGTACCACGTTGGCGGTTTTCCGACCCACGCCGGGCAACGTCACCAGGTCCTCCAGCTTGCCGGGAACCTGGCCGTCGTACTCGTCCACCAGCCGGTTGCTGAGTGCCAGGACGTTCCGCGCTTTGGCCCGGAAGAACCCGGTGGGCTGAAGGATGGTCTCCAGTTCCACGGGATCAGCCTCTGACATGGCCCGCGCATCCGGGTACCGGGCAAACAGGATCTTGGTGACCTGGTTGACCAGGACGTCCGTGGTCTGTGCTGACAGAACCGTGGCCACCACCAGCTCAAACGGATTCCGGAAGTCCAGTTCGGCGTGCGCGTACGGATACTTTTCCGCCAGGACCCGGTTGATCTTGCGGGCCCGACGTTTAAGTGCGAGCAGCGAACCAGCTTCAGCGATGGCCACGGGGTCCCTGCCTAGCCGCGTTCGATGTTGCTGAGCTCCCGAAGAACCCCAACCTTGCCGTCGGTATCCTGCACCAGGAACTCATGGCCGCGGTCCTCCAGCGCCAACACCCAGCCACCCGGTTCGATGGTGAAAGCAGGGGTGCCCGTGTGTTCGTCGTACGCCGTCCGCGGTTGGGCAACAGCGAACCAGAACGCCTCGTATTGCGGTGAGTCGGAGTCGTCCGGACGACTGGCGGGATCCACCGTGGCACCGATCGATTCGCTGACCCGACGGGTGTCGCCGGAAACGATGGGAGTGGCCATGGTGGCAGCCCACGGCTGTTGCGCGGCTGGCTGTTGAGCGGCGTGCTGCGTTGTGGCAGGTTCCGCCGCGTGCTGCGTTGTGGCAGGTTCGGCGGCGACAGGGGAAGTTGCGACTTCCGGCTTCACTTCAGGACCCTTCGCGGCTTCCGGTACCGGCTCAGCGGAAGGCGCGCTACCGCCGGCAGGAGCCGGAGCCGCCACGCCCGGTGCAGGGCTGCCCACGGTTTCCTGGTTGCTCCCGGCGGCGGAGCCAACGGCTCCAGAGTGGCCTTCCGGAGCGCTGGCGGCCGGACTGACGTCCGCTGAATGCACGACGGCGGGTGCCTCCGCAGCGTCCGACGACGCAGTACCGTAGTTGGCTGGCGGAGCGAACGGGCTGGATCCTGTGGCCCCGGTACCGCCAGCGCCAACCCCACCGACAGCGGACGCACTAGCACCGCTGGTAGCTGCACCAGCACCGCTCGTAGCTGCACCAGCACCCGCGCCGGGAGCCCCGGCAACCAATCCTTGCGAGCCTGCAGCCTGCGAACCGGAGTCGTGAGAGCCGGGAGCGTTAGCGGCGGGAGCGTAAGAGCCGGATGCGTTAGCGGAGGATGCGTGACCGGCGGGAGCCTGGAAACCGGGGGCCGATCCAGCCGTAGCCGGCCCTGCGGCCGGAGCGGGGGTTACGGGTTCCTTGGGTGCTTTGGGAGCGGCCGGCTTGCGGCTGGGAATTGCGGCCTCGCGGGCTACCACGTGGGCCGGGACTTCCGCGCGGCCCTTGAAATCAGCTGACAACCAGGGAAGGTGCGGTGCCAGGACGGTGGCGGCCAGGAGGCCCACTGAACCGATCAAACCCAGCAGCACGCCGCCATTGAACGAGTTGGCGATGGTCAGGAAGAAAAGCGGAAAGGCGAAGGACGCCGTGACGGACGCGAACTGGTCAACGGACAGTGAACCCACCCGGACGACGGTTCCCGGCTTCAATCTGCGGGCGACGAAGAGTGCCACCACAACCAGCGGCAGGATGATCCCCAGCAGCAGGAAGAAGAGGTTGCCAAGGTTCCAGAGGTTGTAGCGCTCTCCGAACATCGGCAGCAAGGACGCAACAAACATCAGCAGCGCTGAGCCGAAAACAGTGAGGTCCCGGATGGTGAAGGGGCCTGCGACGGCGTCGTATTTAGTGGCGTCTTTCTTGGCAGCATCAGGATTTGCACCAGCGGTGGCACTTGGTGCGGTGGCCGTTCCAGCCGTGGTCTCGGGCCCCGTTCGCGGTGTGTCGTGCGGGCCTGGGCTCAGCTGGTTCATCTATTTCTCCTTCGTACGGCGGCGTCCTGGGCAGTCCGGACAGGCGACCCCCGCAGGAATCCGCGGAAAACCGGCCACGCTCAAGGTGCGTCCCAAGACTTCTTCAGCCTATGCCACCCCACTGACAGGGTTCTAGCTGAAAACGGCCTTCCGGCTTCGCCCACAGCAAACTCCAAGGTTCCTTACAGATCGCGGCCTGCAGTTGCCCCGTAACAGCGGCGGGCGGGAGCCGCCGTCGTACGTCATGTAAACGGTTCCCCGCCGCCTGAGGCGCCATTCGTCGCTAAATCCGCGCCGCTCGCTGGCACGTTTGTGACGACGCGCACGTAGGACCTTCCGAAGCGATAGTGTTGATGGCGGACAGCACTCTGCGGACCTTTCGGGGAGACGTTCGACGCCGACGACGGCCCGGGCGGGAACCTCGCGACAGGTTCCGCGCAGCAAAGATCGATGAATGATGAGGTTCACATGTCCCAGGACACCACCGGATCCACGGCCACCGCTGCAGCTTCAACTGCTCAGAACGGATCGGCCGCACACGTCGAGGCACTTGAAAACCTCCTCCACGAGAACCGCAAGTTCGCGCCCTCTGCAGAGTTCGCCGCGAACGCCGTGACCAGCGCTGACGCTTATTCAGAGGCAGAGGCGGACCGTCCCGCGTTCTGGGCCAAGCAGGCACGCGAGTTGTTGACGTGGGACAAGGACTTCACCGAGGCGCTTGACTGGTCCAACCCGCCGTTCGCCAAGTGGTTTGTCGGTGGCGAAGTCAACGCTGCGTACAACGCGCTGGACCGCCACGTTGAGAATGGCCTGGGCGACCGCGTTGCCATCTACTTTGAGGGCGAGCCCGGGGACACCCGCACCTACACGTATGCGCAGTTGACCGAAGAAGTGAAGAAGGCTGCCAACGCTTTCGAGTCCCTCGGCGTGGCCAAGGGTGATCGCGTGGCTGTGTACCTGCCCATGATCCCCGAGGCCGTCATCACGCTCCTCGCCTGTGCCCGCATCGGCGCCGTGCACTCTGTGGTGTTCGGTGGCTTCTCCGCGGATGCCCTGCGTTCCCGGATCGAGGACGCCGAAGCCAGGCTGGTGGTCACCGCCGATGGCACCTACCGCCGCGGCAAGCCGAGCGCGCTGAAGCCCGCAGTGGACGAAGCCCTGTCCAAAGAAGGTCATACGGTCCAGAACGTTGTTGTGGTCAAGCGCAACGGTGAGGACGTCAACTGGGTGGAGGGCCGCGATCTCTGGTGGTCTGAAACGGTTGATAAGGCAGCAACCGAGCACACCGCCGTCGGGCACGACTCCGAGCACCCGCTGTTCATCCTTTACACCTCCGGCACCACAGGCAAGCCCAAGGGCATCCTGCACACCACCGGCGGCTACCTCACTCAGGGCGCCTACACGCACAAGGCCGTATTCGACCTCCACCCCGAAACGGACGTGTACTGGTGCACCGCCGACGTCGGATGGGTCACCGGCCACTCCTACGTCACCTACGCTCCGCTCATCAACGGCGCCACCCAGGTCATGTACGAAGGCACCCCGGATTCCCCCCACCAGGGCCGCTGGTGGGAAATCGTGGAGAAGTACAAGGTCTCCATCCTGTACACCGCCCCCACTGCGATCCGGACGTTCATGAAGTGGGGCCGGGACATCCCGGACAAGTACGATCTCTCCTCCATCCGCGTCCTGGGCTCAGTGGGCGAATCCATCAACCCGGAAGCCTGGATGTGGTACCGGGATGTCATCGGTGCAAACGCCGGCAAGAACGGCGAAAAGAAGGAACACCCGGCTCCGATCGTGGACACCTGGTGGCAGACCGAAACCGGCGCCCAGATGATCGCGCCGCTGCCCGGCGTCACGGCCACCAAGCCCGGCTCAGCCCAGGTTCCACTGCCGGGAATCGCGGTGGACGTCGTGGACGAAAACGGCCAGTCCGTGGCCAACGGCGAAGGCGGCTACCTGGTGGTCCGCGAACCGTGGCCGTCCATGCTGCGCGGCATCTGGGGCGACCCGGAGCGTTTCAAGGACACCTACTGGTCACGTTTCGAGGCCATGTACTTCGCCGGCGACGGCGCCAAGAAGGACGAAGACGGCGACGTCTGGCTCCTGGGCCGCGTGGACGACGTCATGAACGTCTCCGGTCACCGCCTCTCCACCACCGAGATCGAGTCCGCCCTGGTCAGCCACCCATCCGTGGCCGAGGCCGCCGTGGTTGGTGCCGCCGACGAAACGACCGGCCAAGCCGTCGTCGCGTTCGTCATCCTCCGCGGTGACGCCGTGAACAACGGCGACGAAACCGTCCTGGAACTGCGCAACCATGTGGGCAAGGAAATCGGCCCGATCGCCAAGCCCAAGCAGCTCCTGATCGTGCCTGAACTGCCCAAGACACGGTCCGGCAAGATCGTCCGCCGCCTCCTCAAGGACATCGCGGAAGGCCGCGATACCGGCGACGCCACCACACTGGCAGACCCCGGCATCATGCAGCAGATCGCGGATTCGCTCCGTAAGTAAGCAGTAAACGACGGCGCCGCTCACCATCGGTGGTGAGCGGGGCCGTCGTGCTTTGGAGCAGTTGCGTGACGCCCGCGTGACGACGCCGCGACCCAATGAGCCACCGGGCGGAGGGACCGCGTCCTAGACTGGAGCCAGACTCAGCCTCACCTTGAACGAGGCCCTCCAGAAAGGCCCTGATGCTTCAGGCAGCACGCCACTCAGCCATCATTGATGCCGTCCAGCGCGAACGCGTGGTCCGGGTCTCGGACCTCGCACAGTTGCTGGGGGTCTCCCCCATGACCGTCCGCCGGGACATCGAAGCACTGGAGGAAACCGGCCGCGTGGAGCGCATCCACGGCGGAGCCAAACTGCCCGGTGATGCAAGCACGCATGAGCCGGGGTTCGAGCTGAAGTCCACTCAGCTCACCGCCGAAAAGCATGCGATCGCCGTCGAGGCTGCATCCATGGTCCAGGAAGGCATGGCTATTGGCCTCAGCGCCGGAACCACCACGTGGGCCTTGGCGCAGGAACTGGTTCACGGGCCCCGCATCACCGTGGTCACAAACTCCGTACGGATCGCTGATCTCTTTCATCATGGATCGTCGTCCGGCCCCGCCCGCTTCGGCTCCACGGTGATCCTGATCGGCGGCGAGCGCACGCCCTCGGACGCCTTGGTGGGACCCATCGCTACCGCTTCCCTGAAGCAACTGCACTTGGATGTCTTGTTCCTGGGCGTCCACGGCATGGATGCCCAGGCCGGTTTCACCACGCCGAACCTGCTCGAAGCAGAAACGGACCGCGCCTTCATGGCCTCCGCCCGGAGCACCGTTGTCCTGGCCGATCACAGCAAGTGGGGCGTGGTGGGCATCGCTTCGATCGCCCAGCTGGAAGAGGCCGATGAACTGATCACCGATTCCCTGCTGGGCGAGGATGCCCGGCGGGTGCTGGCCGAGAATGTGGCGAAGCTAAGGATCGCCGGCGCCTGACTCATACCGCGGGTGGAGGCCGGGCGGCAGAGTTCAGCCGCGGGACTGACGCGGCCGGCCGGGGCAGACGGCGATGCTGGATATATGAACGCCATACTCCACGCCCAGCAACTCACCAAGCACTACCCCGGCAGCATTGCCTTGGACCAGGTTGACTTCACGGCGAACGCCGGGGAGTCCATCGCGATCATCGGGCCCTCCGGCTCGGGCAAGACCACCTTGTTGCACTGCCTTGCCGGTATTTTGAGGCCCGACGCCGGTTCCATCACCTTGCACACGCCATCGGCGCCTTTGCGCCTGGATACTTTGGGAGACGCGGCGTTGTCCCGCCTGCGCCGGGAAGAGTTCGGATTCGTGTTCCAGCAAGGCATGCTCCTGCCGGAATTGACTGCCGTGGAGAACGTTGCGCTGGCCCTGATGCTCAACGGGACTGACCGGGCGTCGTCCGAGTCCCGGGCCGCCGAATGGCTTGGCGCCTTGGGCCTTGCCGGCATGGAGCAGCGCCGCTTGGGAGAGTTGTCAGGTGGGCAGGTCCAGCGGGTGGCGATCGCGAGGGCCCAGGTAACCGGTGCCCGGGTTGTCTTCGCGGACGAACCCACGGGCGCGTTGGACTCGGCCACGTCCACCGAAGTCCTGGACGTTTTGCTGCGCTCCGTGGCCGCCAACGGACGGACACTGCTGGTGGTCACCCACGATCCCAACGTCGCAGCCCGGTGTCAACGGGTGGTGGAGCTGCGTGACGGCAGGATCGTGGCGGACAGTGGCGGACCCGTTCCGCCGTCGGCCCCTGTCCAGCCGGCGAAAATCCCGGCACCTGTGAATACCCAGGCCACGCTGAAT
The DNA here is from genome assembly GCF_900102805.1 of Arthrobacter sp. UNCCL28. Taxonomy (NCBI): domain Bacteria; kingdom Bacillati; phylum Actinomycetota; class Actinomycetes; order Micrococcales; family Micrococcaceae; genus Arthrobacter; species Arthrobacter sp. UNCCL28. The sequence continues at coordinate 34,915 of NZ_FMWE01000001.1, read as the reverse complement.
ACCCAGGCCACCAACACCCAGGCCACCAACTTCAAGGGTGCCTTCAATGTCTAGTCTCTCCATGGCCCTCCGGCTCACCCCTTACCTGGCGCGAAGCAGCGGCAGCAGCCTGCGCGAAACGGGCCTGCGCGATGCCGGACTTCCCGTTCTGGCCTTCGGCACGGTCACCGCCCTCCTGCTGACCGTGGCCGGTGGTTCACAGGTTTTCTGGTCCTGGTCCGACGACATCGCAGGTACCTACCAGGCGTTGGCCGTCGTCGCGATGGTCTTGCTCATCATCCCGCTCCTGACGCTGGGGGCCTCCGCCGCCCGACTCGCCGCCCGCCGTCGTGATGACCGCTTGGCGTCCCTGCGTTTGCTGGGTGCGGACAGCGCCACTGTGGTCTGGATGACTGTCATCGAGTCCACCGTGCTCGCGGCTGTTGGCGCACTCGCGGGCGCGGGACTGTACGCCTGCGCGGCACCGTTCCTGGGTTTGATCCAGTTCCGGGGCCAGGCGATTGCCGGCCATGCGTGGCTGTCTGTACCGTCCATCCTGGGCTGCATTGCCGCCGTCTGCGTGCTGGCCGCAGCAAGTGCCGCCTTGGGACTTCGCAAAGTGGTGGTGACGCCGTTGGGAGTCAGGACACGGCAATCGGCCGACGGCGTCCATTGGGTTCGCGGACTCATCGCGGCTGTTGTGGTGGTTGTGGGAGTGGTGGCGATGGGTATGCTCAGCAGCTTTGGCGGGTTCATCGTGATCGTGGCCGTCATGGGTGGCTGCTTTGGGCTGGCATTGCTGGCGTTGAACCTGATGGGTCCCTGGGTCCTTAGGTTGCGGGCGTCCTCGCAGCTCAAACGGGCCAAGCGCCCGGAACAACTGCTGGCCGCCCGGACCGTCCTGGAGAGTCCCAAGGAATCGTGGCGTCAAGTTGGGGGCGTCGCGATGACCAGCTTTGTGGGCGTTTTTGTGGGTGTGGGCATGGCCGTGGCAGACACCATGGGCTCCGGAGCGGACAACGAGGCCGCGCTGTTGGTGCGCGATATCAACACAGGCGTGATGATCACACTTCTGGGCTCGTTCCTGATGGTGGCCTGCTCAGCGGGCGTCAACCAGGCGGCTTCGGTGCTGGACCGGGCGTCCACCCTGGTGGCTCTGGACCGGGTGGGTATGCCGCGCAAGCTCATGGTGGCCTCGCGGGTGAAGGCTGTGATGTCCCCGCTGTTCCTGGTGGCCGGCCTTTCCGCAGCCGCTGCGGCCGCCTTGGTCCTGCCGCTGACGGGCATGGTGTTGTTGACCCAGCCCGTGGTGCTTCTGACCATTGGCGGCGTATTTGTGGCGGGTTTCCTGCTGGTGCGGCTGGCCGTCGCGGCGGGAACGGCTCAGATCAACCAGGTGCTGGCCCGCCCGGAGCGCTACGCGAGCATGGACTCCTGACCCGACCAGCCGCCGTCGTAATCCCCTTTGGAGCCCCCTCCCCCAAAAGCCCCGCGAGGTGGCACTTAAGGACAGTGTTGGCGCCCGCACAACATTGTCACTAAGTGCCACCTCGCGGGGTTATTTGCAGCCGCAGGACTGCCGGATGATCAGCTCGGTGGGCAGGATATGGTGCTGCAGCTCGTCCCCGCGGCTCTTGCCAACCAGGGCCTGCACGGCAGCTTGGGCCATGGCCTTGACGGGCTGGGCCACAGTAGTGAGCGCGGGCCAGCTGTACTCGGAATCCAGGGAGCCGTCGAAGGACACCAGCGCAAGGTCCTCGGGCACCCGCACGCCGGCCTCGTGAAGTGCCCTGAGGATACCGATTGCCTGCATGTCGTTGCTGGCGAAGATCGCTGTGGGGCGGTTGGCCATGGAGAGGAACCTCTTGCCCACCTCATACCCGCCCGGTCGGCTGAAGGGACCATGCAGCATGGGCCCGTCAGGCAGTCCTGCCTCACGCAGGGTCGCCAGCCAACCCACCTCGCGCCCGTCCAATTGGTTGCCGGTATTGGTGCCGATCGCCAGGCCAATGTTTGTGTGGCCGTGGCCGATCAGGTGCTCCACGGCGGCCCTGGCCCCAGCTTGCAGGTCAACACCCACGCTGTTGAACCCAGGGGGTGAGCCCGCGTTGTTCAGCAACACCGCGGGGATCTCGGAGGCTTCGAGTTCGGAGACGTCGGGATCGAACACGCAACTGGCAAGGAACACACCGTCCACCTGCCGGGCAGCCAAGGTGCGGATATTCTTGCGTTCGCGCGTCAGGCTTCCGTCCGAGTTGGTAAGCACCATGCCGAAGCCCAGTTCCGCCGCAGCATCTTCCACGGCATGGGCCAAGTGGGTGAAGAACGGGTTGGTGTTATCCGGAACCACCACGCCGATGGTTTCGCTGGATCCCAGCTTCAGTGCCCGGGCGGCAGCGTTGGGCCGGTACCCAAGGACGCGGATGGCCTCGCGCACCTTGGCTTCCGTTGCCGGGGCCACATTCTTGGGGCCACCGTTCACCACATAACTGACGACGGCGGTACTCACCCCGGCGTACCGGGCCACGTCTTTGCGTGTAACCGGGCCGCGCGAGGTTTGTACCGCCGAAGGTGTCATGAGGTAAATGCTAGCTACTCCACGGGGGCATCACCGAAGTCGCGGATGGGCAGGCGCTCCCCGCCACGCAGCGCGGACTCGTGGGCGATGATGCCCGGGAGGGTGAACCGGGCAGCCACCCACGCGTTCACCGGGGGAAGGGACCGGTTGTTCACGGCTGTCACAAAGTCGTCCACCAGGAACTGATGGCTGCCCTCGTGTCCGTTGGGTGCGCCCAGGAACTCCTGCGGGAGCCTGGACTGGTCATGCACCGGAGCCAACCCCGAAATGAAGGCATCCCTCAACTCCGGCGCAACGTCTGCCAGGGAGGGGTCATCCAGGGACATGGTGGGTTTGGTTTCCACCTGCTCGGAGACGTCTTCCACCGTGGACTTGTCCTGCCACACCGTGGTGGTGGCAAGTTGTTCGAAGCTTGCCTCGGTGCCGAAGAACCGGAAGCGGGACTCACGGATATGCGATGGGTACCCCACGCGGCGCATCTCGTTGGTGCGCATCGCACCGCCGTCGTTCATTTCGAACAACGCCGTGGCGTTGGAGAAGTCGTTGGCGAACATGCTCACGTCCTTATCGAAGACACCATCGCCGCGCTGGTCCTTCACCCCGATGCAGCTGACGCTGACGGCGTGGCCAGGTACGGCGCCGAGGACGCCACCAATGGCATGTGTCGGGTAGAGCATGGGCGGGTAGCTGGCGGTTTCCTTCCACCGCTCTCCGCCGCTGTACTGATAAGCCTCATAGAAGCCGAGGTCCATGTCATGGACGTAATCGCCCTCCGTGTAGAAGATACGGCCGAACTTGCCTGCCGCGTGCTGCTGCCGGGCGAAGACCGTAGCGGGGTTGTAGTAGCTGGTCTCTCCCATGGCGTAGACCAGTTTGGTCTCCCGGACGGCCTCGATGATCCGTGCTATCTCCTCTTCGGAAATGGCCATGGGCACTGCTGAATAGACGTGCTTGCCGGCCCTGAGGGCGCGCTCCACCAAGGGGCCGTGGGTCCACCGCTGCGTGAAGATGGCGACAGCATCGACGTCGGACTCCAACAGTTCCTCGAAGCTGCCCATCACTCCATCCAGTCCCCAACGCTCCTGCGCCGCAGTTGCCCGTTCGGGGAGTTCATCCACCGCATACACGGCACTGACGCCCGGGTGGAGCTTGAACAAATGGGCGAACTGGCTACCGAACTGCCCTACACCCACAACACCGATCGAAAACGTCATTGTTTACCTTTCCTGGGGCCGTTGAAGCAGCCTCCGCGTGTACTTCCCTGATTTCCCGTCGAGTCTCGCATCGCAATCTACTCGAGTCAACTGAAACAACATTTGTGAACATTTTTCCCCAAAAATTTGCGCCAGCTCTTGCCATGCTCAGATCTACTCGTGTAGATTCACCACCAGTTGTTACGCACATCACAGTCAGGAAAGGGTCGATGATGACCACGATTACCAAACAACCGGATCCGGGGCCTACCACCGGCGCGGCCGGGAAACCAGGAAAACCTGGAAACCCACGGAAGCGGGGAAAACCGTCCGATGGGTTCCGCGGCATCGGTGACCTGAAGGTAGCCCTCTTCTTCATCGCACCGGCGATGGTGGGCTTGATCCTCTTCTACCTCGTCCCGACCATCAGGGGCATCTACCTCAGCTTCACCGAGTACAGCATCCTCGGCGACCCCGAATGGATCGGTACGCGGAACTACGAACGCATAGCCAAGGACCCGCTGTTCTGGAATGCCTTGGGCGTCACTTCTGAATACGTAGTGATCAACATCGTCCTCCAAACGGCCTTGGCCCTGGGCCTTGCCATCCTGATGCATCGCGTGGCAAAGTCGACCCTCATCCGCGGCGCGCTCCTGATGCCCTATCTGATGGCAAACGTCATCGCGGCCCTGCTTTGGTTTTGGATGCTTGACTACCAGATCGGCATCATCAACCAGATCATCGAATGGACCGGGCTTCCGCGGGTGGCCTTCTTCGGCAGTGAGCAATGGGCCATCCCCACCCAGGCACTGATCAACACGTGGCGGCACATGGGCTACACAGCCCTCCTGATCTTCGCCGGACTCCAGGCCATCCCAAACAGCGTCTACGAGGCCGCCAGCATCGACGGCTCCAGGGCGGTGAGCACTTTCTGGCGGATCACGTTGCCACTGTTGCGGCCGGTCCTGGTACTGGTCCTCGTAGTGACCGTCATCGGCTCCTTCCAGGTCTTCGACACCGTTGCCGTCACCACGGCCGGCGGACCCGTCAACGCCACCCGGGTGCTCCAGTTCTACATCTACCAGCGCGCCTTCAACGAGCAGGACTTCGGCTACGGATCCGCCCTGGCCGTCATCCTCTTCCTCATCCTCGCAATCGTCGCTTTCATCCAGATGAAATTCCTCCGCGGCAACCAGTCGGACCTGGACTAAGGACACGCCATGACCACTCTTGCATCGCCCAAGTCCGGCAGCCGCCGTCGAGCATTCAGCCGGCCCTTCAACTGGCGACGTGCCATCGCCCTGACCCTCCTCGCCCTGGCCGTAGCCGTGAGCATCCTGCCCTTCTACTGGGTGCTGCGCACCGCGCTGTCCTCCAACGGCTCCCTCGCCGCGAACTCCGCCAACCTGTTGCCGGCCGACTTCAACCTGGGCGCGTTCAAGCGTGTCTTCGGCCTCCAAAGTGCCTCCGAAGCCATCGCCGAAGGCGGCTCGGGCGCTTCGATCAATTTCTGGCAGTACCTGTGGAACTCGCTGCTCTTCTCCGGCATCACCACAGCCTGTGCGGTGTTCTTCAGCTCGATGGCCGCCTACGCGTTCTCCCGGCTGCGGTGGAAAGGCCGCGACGCAGTCTTCTCCCTGTTCCTTGCCACCATGCTCGTCCCGCCGATCTTCACGGCCCTGCCCAACTTCCTGCTCATCAAGAACCTGGGCCTGCTCAATTCCATGCTGGGGCTCGTGCTGCCCTACCTGTTCATGACCCCATTCGCGATCTTCTTCATGCGCCAGTTCTTCCTGAACATGTCCAGGGAAGTCGAAGAAGCTGCAATGCTGGACGGCGCCAAGCACTGGCGGATCTTCTTCCAGATCATCATGCCCAACGCAGCTGCCCCGATCGCGACCCTCGCGCTGCTGACCTTCATGGGTCAGTGGAACGAATACTTCTGGCCACTGCTGGTAGGTACCTCCGAGGAGTCCCGGGTACTGACCGTGGGTCTGGGAGTCTTCAAATCCCAGTCCCCGCAGGGCGCGCCGGACTGGTCCGGGCTCATGGCCGCGACACTTGTCTCCGCCACGCCCGTGCTGATCCTCTTCGCCATCTTCGGCAAACGAATCGTCAACTCCATCGGCTTCAACGGCACCAAATAATCTCCTCCCTCCCGCGGAACCCGGCATGTGCCGGCACGCACCCCCACCCGTCCTGAAAGGACCAACCATGATGAACAAGAAGGCACTGGGCGCCGTCGCCGCAGCCGCTGTCCTCGCACTGTCCGCCTGCTCGGGCGGAGCCTCCGGGGCAGAAGCTGCCAAGGGCGAGATCAACTACTGGCTCTGGGATGCCAACCAGCTCCCTGCCTACCAGCAGTGCGCCACCGATTTCACCAAGGCCAACCCGGACATCACTGTCAAGATCACCCAGACCGGTTGGGACGACTACTGGTCCAAGCTCACCAACGGCATGGCCTCCGGCACCGCACCGGACGTCTTCACGGACCACCTTTCCAAGTACCCGGACTTCCTCAAGACCAAGCAGCTGGTGGCCCTTGACGACTCCATAAAGCAGGACAACGTAGACGTTTCCCAGTACAACGAAGGCCTTGCCGACCTCTGGGTGGGCCAGGATGGAAAGCGCTACGGACTGCCCAAAGACTGGGACACCGTTGCCCTGTTCTACAACCAGAAGATGGCCACCGACGCCGGCATCACCCCTGAACAGATGGGCTCGCTGACCTGGAACCCGCAGGACGGCGGAACGTACGAGAAAGCAATCGCCCGGCTCACAGTGGACAAGAACGGCAAACGGGGCGACGAAGCAGGCTTCGACAAGGACAACGTTGCCGTCTATGGGCTGGGGCTGCCGGGCTCCGACGCCGAGAACGCCGGCCAGACGCAGTGGAGCTACCTGTCCGCCACCACGGGCTGGACCACCACAGACAAGAACCCGTGGGGTACCCACTTCAACTACGACGACAAGAAGCTCCAGGACACCATCGACTGGTGGGCCTCACTCGCCGCGAAGGGCTACATGCCCAAGCTTGAAACCACCGTTGGCGCCAACGCCGCCGATAGCTTCGGTGCAGGGAAGGCCGCCATCAACAGCAACGGTTCCTGGATGATCGGCCAGTACACCGGCTACAAGGGCATCGACGTCGGCATCGCCCCCACTCCCCAGGGCCCCGAAGGCAAACGCGCCTCCATGTTCAACGGATTGGCCGACTCAGTGTGGGCCGGCACCAAGAAGAAGGACGCTGCCATCAAGTGGGTCGAATACCTCGGCTCCGCAGCCTGCCAGGACGTCGTAGCTTCCAAGGCCGTGGTGTTCCCGGCCATCACCACCTCCTCCGAGAAGGCAGCAGAAGCCTTCAAGGCCAAGAACGTGGACGTCAGTGCCTTCACCCAGCATGTGAAGGACAAGACCACCTTCATGCTCCCGATCACCGACAACGCCGCCAAGGTTGCCGGAATCATGAAGCCTGCAGTTGACGCTGTGATCGCAGGCAAGGCCCCGGCCAGTACGCTGACGGCAGCCAACGAACAGGTCAACGCGCTCTTCGCGAAGTAACACCCCTGTTGTGGGGCCCGCTTTGCGCGTTATCTTCATCGCAAAGCACGCAGAGCGGGCCCCGCAGCGCCCCTTTACCGGCCCAGAGCCCACCGATTGAAAGTGACTTCATACATGCACCCGCTCCATCTCCGTTCCGCAGGTACCAGCCTGGTGATCAGCACCCACCGCGGAGAGGCTGAGATAACCCACTGGGGAGCCGACCTGGGCGAGACCCTGCCTGACCTGGCCATTCTCAACGAGCCAATTCCGCCTTCCGCCATCGACGCCAACGTCCCCGCAGGGCTCCTGCCGCAGGCTTCCTCGAGTTGGCAAGGACGGCCCGGACTGCGTGGCCACCGCATTACCGACGGCGTACCCGGCTTTGATTTCTCCCTCCGCCTTCGCACGGTGAGCGCGACGGCGGACGGTACTGCCGCCGTCGTGGTTCAGTCCGATCCCGACGCCGGCATCACCGTGACCAGCAACCTCACCTTGCACCCGGGCGGGCTTCTCGAACTGCGACACACCCTCACCAACGACGGCACCTCCCCTTTCCAGATTGATGAGCTGGCGACGATGCTCCCGGTGGCGCCTGACGCCGTCGAACTTTTGGACCTGACTGGTCGCTGGTGCCGTGAACGCCACCCGCAGCGCCGGGCCATCCAACAGGGAACCTGGGTCCGGACCGGACGCCACGGACGTACCGGACACGGCTCATCCCTCCTGTTGGCTGCGGGGACCGCCGGGTTCGGTAACCGCCACGGCAAGGTGTGGGCCACGCACCTTGCCTGGAGCGGCAACCACGAGCAATTTGCGGACAGCGTCGCCGATGGGCGCACCATGGTAGGCGGCTCAGAGCTGCTGGGACCCGCCGAAGTCATCCTTCAGCCGGGCGGGAGCTACACCACGCCTGCACTGTTTGCCGCCTACTCAGACCGTGGTTTGGATGGGATCTCGGAAGCGTTCTACTCCTGGTTCCGCTCACGTCCGCACCACGTGGGTGCAGCTTCCGGAAAGGCCCGCCCAGTAGTCCTCAACACCTGGGAAGCGGTGTACTTCGACCACAACCTGGACACCCTGATCGAGCTGGCGGAATCGGCGGCTGAGCTTGGCGTTGAGCGTTTCGTGCTCGACGACGGCTGGTTCCGCGGGCGCCGCGGCGACCACGCCGGGTTGGGCGACTGGTACGTTGACGAAACCCTCTGGCCCGATGGGCTGACGCCGTTGATTGATGCCGTGACCAGCCGCGGTATGGAGTTCGGTCTCTGGGTGGAGCCGGAAATGGTCAACCTGGACTCCGACATCGCCAGGGCGCATCCCGAATGGATCGTGGGGCCCTCGGCAATTTCCCACAAGGACGGTGGCCGGCTGCCCTTGGGATGGCGGCAGCAGCATGTGATCGACCTCGTGAACCCGGACGCGTGGCAGTACATTTACGACCGCATCCACGCGCTGCTGAGCGAGAACAGCATCAGCTACCTCAAGTGGGACCAGAACCGGGACCTCCTGGAACACGGACATGCCGGCCGGGCTTCGGTCCACGAGCAAACACTGGCTGCCTACCGGCTCTTCGACGCCTTGAAGGCCGCCCATCCCGGGGTGGAAATCGAAAGCTGCTCCTCCGGTGGCGCGCGTGTGGACCTCGGCATCCTGGAACGGACCGACCGTATCTGGGCCTCGGACTGCAACGACGCTTTGGAACGGCAGACCATCCAGCGATGGACCGGATTGGTGGTTCCGCCGGAGCTGGTGGGCGGCCACATTGGACCCACGACGTCGCACACCACTGGCCGCACCCACGACCTCTCCTTCCGCGCCGTCACTGCCCTTTTCGGGCACTTTGGCATGGAGTGGGACGTCCGCAGCGTCACCGGAGAGGAGCGCGAGGAACTCAAACGCTTCATCGGCCTGTACAAGGAACACCGCGGACTGATCCACAGTGCACGAATGGTGCGGGCCGATGTGCCGGACGAGTCGCTGATGGTGCACGGCGTTGTTGCCGATACTGAAGGGGCCGACGGCGGCACACCCGCTGGTGCCACTGCTGCACTTTTCGCTGTGGTGAAGACCCGTACAGGCTTTGGGGAGCTGACCGGACGGGTGGCGATCCCGGGACTGGTTCCTTCCCGTTCATACCGGGTGGAGGCGATTTTCCCGACACCCGGTGACGCCGACTACGGGCACACCTTCACTGAGGCAAAGCCCGCGCCGTGGTTGGCGACCGGGGCCGAAGCCACGGGACGTTTCCTGGGCGAAGTGGGCTTGCCGATGCCGGTCCTGAACCCGGAGCACGCCATCCTGCTGCGGTTCACGGCCCTCTGACGCTCACTCACATCCCCTGGGCTTCCCGGGAACCCTCACGCACATCCCCTGCGTTTTAGACGGCGTCCGCCAGATAGTCGATGGCCAGCTTGTACCCAAGTACGCCCGCGCCAACGATGATCGCAGTACAGACACCCGACAAATACGAGTGGTGTCGGAACTCTTCACGCTGGTGGACGTTGGTGATGTGTACTTCGACGGCGGGAAGCTGCACCGCGGCCAGGGCGTCACGGAGTGCCACTGATGTATGCGTGTAGGCACCGGCGTTGATCACAATTCCGACGGCGGTGCCTCGCGCTGCGTGGATGGCGTCCAGGAGGTCGCCTTCATGGTTTGATTGCACGCAGTCAACGGTGAAGCCATGGGCTGCGGCCGCCGACATGGCGAGCTGCTCGACGTCGGCCAGTGTTGACGTTCCATACTTCTCAGGCTCGCGTGTGCCCAAAAGGTTGAGGTTGGGTCCATTGATCACAAGGATGGTGCCGCGACCAGCTTCGGTGGCGGGGGTGGCTTCAGTCATGGCTCCCAATCTATAGCGGCCTGGGAACTCACGGGAACCGTGCCCGCTCCGTGAGCAGTGCCGGCCCGAAAACACCCACCATGCGGGAGAACCGTTACTTACGGGTGCACTGGCCCGGTGTAACGGGGTTGCTGAGGCCTGAAGCCTGCGCGGCCACGGGTTCCAGGTCTGCCATGGTGAGGGCGAAGCCCAGGGCGGCGTCAGTGGTTGTCTTAGCGAAAATGAGCCCGGCGACCTCCCCCTGCATGGTGAGCAACGGACCGCCCGAGTTGCCCGGTTGAACATCACCGGCCAACTTGTAGACCTGTTCGGGAGAAGGATTCGCGCCGTAAATATCCGGGACAATGATGGTCGAGATCCCCTGCACCGTTGCCGGCTTGGACTGGAAAGGACCGCCGTGCGGGTACCCCGCGAAAGCCGCAGGGCTGCCGTCGGGCAGGTCCGCACTCATAGGCAGCGGACTGGACTGCAGTCCATCCACGGCCAGGACTGCGATGTCCCGCTGGGGGTCGAAGTAAACCACCCGACCCGGCAACGCACCGCCGTCGGGAACTTCCACCACGGGTTGCGACACGCCCGCCACAACGTGGGCATTGGTCACGACGCGCCCGGGCGCGACGACAAATCCGGAGCCGGTCTGGTTCTGGCCGCATTCAAAGGCTGTGCCGGCGATTTTGAGCACTGACTCGGCGGCCTGGTTAAGGGCCGGGGTGTCCGTGGAGGCGTTGGGAACGGGCACCGGAGTCACAGGGCCGATGCCCTCGATGAGCTTGGGAATACCATCGCCGATCACGGTGGAACGCAACTGTGCCATGGTGCTCTTGACGGGCGTTGGAGTGATGTTGTCGATGTAGCGGATCACCCGGGAACCGGCCAGTTGCTGGGAAACAAAAGGCACACCAAGCGAACTGATGCTGAACGCCAACATGGACATGACCAGCGCCGCCACCACTACGCTCACTACGCCGCCGATCAAGCGGTCAACGGCATGCAGCGGCTTGATCCGCACGGCGTGGCGGATTTTGCGTCCGATCATGGTTCCAAGCCCATGACCTAAAGCAATAAGCACGACGGCGGCACCCACCGTGGCCGTCAGCCTCCAACCGCTGTCCGTCACCCACCCGCTCACAAGCGGCACGGCGATGAACGCTGCGATGGCGCCGACCACGAATCCCGCAATTCCACCCAACGTGACCATAAAGCCGTTGCGCAGGCCATAGATCAGGTAGGACAGGAGCATCAGGATCAATGCGAAATCCAATATCGTCAAGCCAAACACCAATGCTCCTCATAGCCGCGTAGCGCCAATTGTAGTTGTGGACCCTGACAACCAACCGTTAGTCACATCACCACGGCAGCCCTGTGAATGCTGCTCTTAGCCTGTTCCGAGGCCCTCATTTAGGGCGTTCCATGGCTGAAACCCGCGTAGTTTCAGCGTTTCGCGTGCCAAGTACGTCACAGAAGCCTAAAAATTCTGAAACAATGGCCTGAGCGCCACGACCGAAACTTATATTCAGGAGATTTCATGGACATCGAGGTATTGCGCCGCGCACCCCTCTTCGCCACCCTTGACGACGACGCATTCCGCTTGCTGACGGACGAACTCACCGAGGTGGACCTTTCACGTGGAGCTTCGGTGTTCCGCGAAGGCGACCAGGGTGACCAGCTCTACTTCATCGTTTCCGGCAAGGTGAAGCTCGGCCGCACCTCCCCCGATGGCCGCGAGTCCCTGCTGGCCATCCTCGGCCCGGGCGAGCTCTTCGGCGAGATGGCATTGTTCGACCCCAGCCCGCGTACCGCCACGGCCACCGCCGTTTCGGAGACGCGTCTGGCCGGCCTCAAGAACGAGAGCCTCAACGCACTGCTCCGCACCCGTCCCGAGGTTTCCGCGCAGCTGCTGCAGGCCCTGGCCCGCCGCCTGCGTCGGACCAACGACTCTTTGTCCGACCTCGTCTTCTCCGACGTTCCCGGCCGCGTTGCCAAGGCCCTGCTGGACCTGGCTGATCGCTTCGGCCGTCCGGCGACCGACGGTGTCCTGGTGGCTCACGAGCTCACGCAGGAAGAACTCGCCCAGCTGGTGGGCGCTTCCCGCGAAACCGTAAACAAGGCGCTTGCCGAATTCGTTCAGCGTGGGTGGCTCCGCCTCGAAGCCCGCGCCGTGGTGATTCTGGATATGCAGCGTCTTCGCCAGCGTTCCCGCTAAGCATCACATCAGAAAAGCCGCCCCGGTTGTCACCGGGGCGGCTTTTTTGTTGGCATTGAGAGAGGGTGCAGCCCAAACCCGGGGGACATGAGAGAGGGTGCGGCCCGCACCCAGGAGACGTGAGAGACCGTCCGGCCCAAACCCAGGAGACATGAGAGACCGTCCGGCCCAAACCCGGGGGACGTGAGAGAGCGTGCGGCTAGCGCTCGCGCTGGGGCTCTCCGGCGATAGTGCGGGCGGCTTCGACCTCGAGCATCAGGATTCCGCCCTCGTCCACCAGTTTGGCCTGGTACACGTGCGCTTTGCGCTTGTAGCTCAGGTAGGCGATGCAACCGTTGGCGGCCGACATTTTCTCGAGCATGATTTCGGAGCCGGGAACCAGGAGTTGGCCGAGGGTGAGGCCCACAGTATTCGCCTGGCCGATCTCGTCGCCGAGCGCCGGAGTGTCGCGGAGCGCGATCGCCTCTGCCGCGGTCACCCAGCGGCCCCACACGCCCTTGCTTTCCAGGATGCTCGGCTGCTGGTTCACCGGAACCGTGGCAGCGAAGTAGCGGGTGTTGAAGCGGGTGTGCGCGAAGTCCGGGCTCAGCCAGTTCACCAGGGGCTTCAGGAGATCGGTGCGGAGGGAAAGCCCGCGCTTGGAGAGCATCTCCGTAAAGGATTTTTCCTGCGCGGCAACTGCTTCCCGTGCCCGCATCCAGTCCACCGTGGAATTCGATTCAACAGTGGAAGATGCGTCCGGACCTGCGAGCAGCACGCCGGTTTCTTCAAAAAGTTCACGTATAGCGCCCACAACGTGACGGCGGGCGAGTCCGACGTCGTCCGTTCCCATGTGCTCAGCCCACTGCTGCGGGGTGGGGCCAATCCAACCTACGGGGTCGTCGTCGGACGGATCCAGAGAACCGCCAGGGAAGGCGACAACGCCCAGCGGCGAGGAACCTGGCCTGTAGCCAAGCCAGGTTTCCAAGCCGGTGGGTGAGTCGCGCAAGAGCACAACGGATGATGCGAAGCGGGCGGCCCTGGGGGTCCGCTCGCCGAGCTCAAGCCAGTTCCGTGCTGCCCCTTCGAGTTCGGGGGGCAGTACAAACAGGCGGCGGGCAAGCTGCGGCAATTGGGTGAACCGGTTCCTTAGCTGAATTCAGCGATGAGCTCGACTTCGACAGGAGAGTCGAGCGGCAGGACAGAAACGCCGACGGCGGAGCGTGCGTGCTTGCCGGCGTCGCCAAATACCTGGCCCAGAAGTTCGGATGCACCGTTGATAACGCCGGGCTGGCCGGTGAAGGTGGGTTCCGAGGCTACGAAGCCCACTACTTTGACGATGCGGGTCACGCGGTCAAGATCGCCGATGACGCTCTTGACGGCCGCCAGGGCGTTGATGGCGCAGACAGCGGCGTAGCGCTTGGCGTCTTCGGGATCCACGGTGGGTTCGTCGGACGCGCCCAACTCGCCGAGGGAAACTTTGCCCTTGGCTTCGAGTTTGCCGTTAATAAAGGGCAGCTGTCCGGACGTGTAAACGTAGTTGCCGGAGACGATGGCCGGAACGTAGTCCGCCACGGGTGCGGCGACCTCGGGAAGAGTCAGTCCGAGCTCAGCCAGGCGCTGCTCCACAGCGGATGTGGGGGCGCCGGATTCCGCGGGAGACGTGGTTTCTGCGGGGGTGGTCATGGTTACTGCTTCTCCCTCTTCAGGTATGCAACAAGGCCTTTGCCATCGGGGCCTCCGACAACCTGGACAAGCTCCCAGCCGTCCTCGCCCCACTGGTCCAGGATCTGCTTCGTGGCGTGAATAATGAGCGGAATCGTGGCGTACTCCCATTTGGTCATGACAGAAAGCCTAGCCCGTGCCGGTAAACTGGAAAACATGGTGACTCGCAAGAACCCACTATTCGACACTGCCACCACCCTCGGAAAGATTCTAGGCTTCCTTGGTGTGAGCGCGATTTGTGGCGTCCTCGTGGCGGGCCTTTTGGTCCCCGCAGCCGCCGTTTCGGGCAGTGCCGCCAGTGGTTCAATTCAGTTCTTTGACACTCTGCCGGCGGAACTGCAGGTGGATCCGCCCAGCCAGAACACCACGATCCTGGCGAAGGACGGTACGCCGATCGCCTCGATTTATGCGGAGAACCGGACCAAGGTTCCGCTGGACTCCATGAGCCCGTTCATCAAGGACGCTGTCATCGCGATCGAGGACAGCCGTTTCTATGAGCACGGCGGTATCGACACCACCGGCATCATGCGAGCCATCGTCAGCACCGCCCGCGGCAACAAGCAGGGCGCGTCCACCATCACGCAGCAGTATGTGAACAACGTCATCAACGAGTCCCTTGTGGCGTCCGACCGCGAAGAAGACGTCAAACTCAACGGCGGCGACAAGGGCGTGGGCGACAAGCTCCGCGAAATGAAGCTCGCCATCGCCCTGGAGAAGAAGTTCTCCAAGGAACAGATCCTTGAGGGCTACCTCAACATCGTGTTCTTCAACCGTGACGCCTACGGAATCGAAGCTGCTTCCAAGTTCTTCTTCAGCACCACCGCCAAGGACCTGACACTTCCGCAGGCCGCCCTCTTGGCCGGCCTCGTGAACAGCCCCTCGGCCTTCGATCCCATCGCGAACCCGGACAACGCGAAAAAGCGCCGCGACCTTGTACTCGCCGCAATGGTGAACCAGCACAAGATCACCCAGGCCCAGTACGACGAAGCCGTAGCAACTCCGGTCACCACCAAGGTCACCCCGGCCCGCCAAGGCTGCGCCTATGCCACCATGGCGCCGTACTTCTGTGACTACGTCCTGCACCTTCTTTTCAACAACCCGGCGTACGGCGACACCACGGACGAGCGCATCAAGCGCGTCCAGCGTGGCGGCCTCACCATCCAGACCACCCTCGATCCGACTGCCCAGACCGTAGCCCAGCAGCAGGTTGATGCCACTGCCGGCGCCAACCCGGACAAGTGGGGTGCATCGATCACCTCGGTCCAGCCGGGCACGGGCCAGATCGTGAGCATGGCCCAGAACACCGTGTGGCTTCCTCAAGAGGGCAAGTTCGATCAGACCCAGAACTTCAACGTTGACGTCCTGGATGCCGACGGCAATGACCTCAACGGCATCGGTGGCTTCCAGCCTGGCTCGACGATGAAGCCGTTCACGTTCGCCCAATGGCTGAACGAGGGCAAGTCGATGAATACCACCATCAACGCGAGCGTGCGAAAGTATGGAGTCAACTTTCCGTGGCGTAACACCTGTCCCACGCCGGTCAATGGTTTCTACGACGCCAACGTCTCAGGCAGCTTCGACCTTCAGAACTCGGACCTCGGTTACTACAAAAACATGACCGTCCTGTACGGCCTCATGAACTCCATCAACACCGCGACCTTTGCCTCGGCTTCCCAGGTTGACCTGTGCGGTATCCAGGGCATCGTGGATGCCACCGGCATTCACGGTGGACTCCCGACCCGTGATGAAGCGGGCAAGGTCACCGACCCGAACCCCAAGGTTCCGATGACCACACTGTCCAACCTGATCGGCGCTACGCAGACTGCACCCCTGACCATGGCGGCTGCTTTTGCGACCTTCGCTGCTGACGGTAAATACTGTGAGCCGATTGCCATCACGTCGGTGAAGGACCAGTCGGGCGCTGAATTGCCTGCCCAGTCCTCCAACTGCAAGGATGCCGTCAAACCTGAGGTTGCCCGTGGTGTTGCGTACGCAATGGGGAAGGTGCTGGATGAAGGTTCGGGTTCGCTGATCCGCCCAGCCCTGAACTCCAAGAACTTCCCGGTGGCTGCCAAGACCGGTACCAACGACTCCAACGGCTCAACCTGGGTTGTTGGCTACACCACCGGCCTGGCCACGGCTTCGTGGTTCGGTGATCCGCTGGACAACCAGCTCCGGCCCGGACGTAACCTGACCATCAACGGCCAGTTCTACCAGTCCATTGACGGTTACATGATTGCCGGTCCGCAGTTCACAAACTACATGTTGTCTGTGGCTCCGGCCTATGGAACGAATCCGTTCCAGCAGCCGCCGTCCAACCTGTTGGGCACGGCCGCTCCGCAGCGCAACACGACGCCGGCACCCACCACGCAGAACCCCGCACCGCCCTCCAATAACGGAAACAGCGGCAACGGGAACAATGGCAATAATGGCAACGGCAACAAGGGCTAAGCATGTCCTTCCGTGATTCACTGGCAAACCGCGTCCGCACCGTCGGGCGCGGTTTCGCCGTCACTACAGCCCTTGGTGCAACAGCCGGCGCAGCCGCCGCCGCGTATGGCTGGTGGGAGAAGGACCAATTTGAGGTCCGTCAGGAAACGTTGCCAATCCTCCCTGAGGGTTCGGCGCCGTTCCGTATCCTGCACCTCAGTGACATCCACTTCGTCCCGGGTCAGGACAAGAAGGCCCAGTGGCTTGAGTCCCTGGCTGAGCTGAAGCCCGACCTCGTGGTCAATACTGGCGACAACCTGAGCCATGCAAAGGCCATTGATCCCCTGATTCAGGCTCTACGTCCGCTCTTGGAGTTCCCCGGCGTGTTCGTTCCCGGGTCCAATGACTACTACGCCCCGCGGATCAAGAATCCTGCCGGCTACTTCCGCGGACCATCGAGGCACAAGAAGGACCCCGTCAAACTCGATTGGCCAAAGCTCCGCTCTGCGTTCGGTATGGGTGGTTGGATCGATCTGACCAACCGCGCCCAGTCGGTGGTCCTGAATGGACTCAGGTTCGATTTCTCCGGCATCGATGATCCCCACCTCAAACGCGAGCGGTACGCCGGTTGGCCCCGTGGAACCGTGAATCAGGATGCGCGCCGCCACCTGAAGGTCGCTGTGATCCACGCTCCGTACCAGCGCGTGCTGGACCACTTCACCGAAGCCGGGGCAGACCTGATCCTCGCGGGCCACACGCACGGCGGCCAGATCTGCATCCCCAGCTACGGCGCCCTCGTCTCCAATTGTGATCTCCCGACTTGGCGCGCCAAGGGCCTCCACGACTGGGAAAGCAAGGAATTCACGACGCCGGTGAACGTCTCAGGCGGCATCGGCACCTCGCGCTTCGCCCCGGTCCGCATCGCCTGCCGCCCGGAAGCAGTCTTGCTCACGCTGGTCACACAGGTCTAGTTGCGTCACATGTTGGTCAAACAGGGTGCGCATGGAGACCGCCATATGCAGAGTGAAATAGAAATGTGCCCCCTCGGCCCTGAATTACGCGCGTGCTACAGTTTCAGCATCGGGGCAGTTCTGCGCAATCTGTGACTTTTAGGGTAAAGCTCTGATGGCTAACGTGCTTTCTAAATCTATGAAATTGGGGATCAAAATGCTTAGGAAAATAGCAGCAACCACCGCTGCGGTCGCGTCCATGGTCGCCTTCGGTCTGATGGCATCTCCAGTGGCAAACGCTAGCCCGGCTCACGAGAACACGGATCCCAACGCAACCGGTTGCGCGTCTGGCGCATACGCAATTACGTCGAGGAACGTCGTGAATACGACCTACAATCAAGTCCAAGGACGAGTAGATGTCATGTACTCGCCAGCGTGTCAGACCAATTGGGTCAATCTCTACGGCTTCGTCGCTGGGAACCGTTACCAGGCAGATATTCAGAACCTTGGGTTCCCAGTCCTCAGCGTCGGTACCGTGTTTTTTGGTGCCGGCTCAGGATACAGCCGGCAGACATACTCTCCTGGTGGGTCTTGCATAGACGTAAGCTGGCAAATTCGCGACGCTGGGAGCTTGGCGCTAGAGGGGGCCGACTGGATGCGGCTTTGCTAGTCAAATAATGGATCTGCCAGACCCCTTGTCTAGTTGGAGGAGCCGTAGCCACCGGAGTCATCCGCGCTGGATGCGGCTCTTTCCGCATTTGGCTCGGTCGGTCGAGTAAACCCCACATTCTTCTGTAGGACCTTTCGCACCCATTGTTCAAGTCTCCAGGATTACGATCCTCAATAACTGGGTCAAACATTTCACCGACGTTGCGTTCTCCTGTGAAACGAATCACCCCATGGCATAGGGTAGTTGCTACGGGAAACTACCTCCGCACCATCTGAAGATCCAGCTGTTGAGAAGCGGGCATGTCCAAGCAAACGTCATTTTTCACCTCCGTCGGCCGCCTGTACCCTCATGTGCGGCCCATCCTCCCCCGCCTTTTCATGGGCCTGATCTGCGCCTTGCTCGCGAGCATTGTGGCGTTGACGATTCCGCAGGTCCTGCGCGTTCTCGTCAACAACTCCTTGCAGCCCGGCGGTTCCACGGACGCAGTCTGGATTGCCGCCGTCGTGATTCTTGCGTTGGGTGTTGCTGAAGCGGGACTGGTGGCGTTGCGCCGGCAGTTCGTCATCAACCCGGCCACCACGGTTGAGACCAGGATGCGGGTGACCTTGTACGGCCACCTTCAGGAACTCACCGTGGCGTTCCACGACCGTTGGGGTTCGGGCCAGCTGCTCTCCCGGGCCATGACCGACCTGAGCTTCCTGCGCCGCTGGATGGCCTTTGGTGCGATCATGCTGGTGGTCACCACGCTGACGGTGATCATCGGCGTCGGCGTGATGTTCTCGATGAGC
Organism: Arthrobacter sp. UNCCL28; assembly: GCF_900102805.1. Lineage (NCBI taxonomy): Bacteria > Bacillati > Actinomycetota > Actinomycetes > Micrococcales > Micrococcaceae > Arthrobacter > Arthrobacter sp. UNCCL28. The sequence goes on along the minus strand of NZ_FMWE01000001.1, from coordinate 16,035 downwards.
TGGCAGCTGGCGCTGATCTTCCTGGGCGCGGCCGTGCCGATCATGATCAACTCCTTCCGCTTCCGCCGCCGCTTCAGCCTGGTCACCCGCCTCAGCCAGGACCAAGCCGGCGACCTCGCCACCACCGTGGAGGAATCCGTCCACGGCATCCGCGTCCTGAAGGCCTTCGGCCGGAGCCGCGAGGCACTGGAGAACTTTAATGGCCAGGCCGAGGAACTTCGCCAGACGGAGATCGCGAAAGCCAAGCAGCAAGCCGGTTTCACTTTGGTGGTCACGCTGCTTCCGGAGCTGGCCTTGGGGGTTGGGCTGGTGGTGGGCATCATGCTCGCGGCCAGCGGTCAGTTGAGCATCGGATCGCTGGTGGCATTCTTCGCCACCGCCGCTGTTGTGGCCACGCCAGTGGAGTTCTCCGGCATGCTCCTTGCCATGGCGCTGACCGCGAAGACCGCCCTGGACCGGCACTTCGAGGTCATGGACACCGAGAACACCATTACCTCGCCGGATCAGGCCGCGGTGCCGGAGACTGTGAAGGGCGCCTTGCGCTTTGAGCACGCGGGTTTCGGGTTCGACGACGGCGGCTCGCTTCTGCACGACCTCACCCTGGATATCCGTCCCGGCGAGACCATGGCCCTGGTGGGCATCACTGGCAGCGGCAAGAGCGCCATGCTCCAACTGGTCCCCCGCCTGTATGACGTCACCGAAGGTGCAGTGACGATCGACGGCGTTGATGTCCGCGACTATGACGTCGAGGAGCTTCGCAGGATAGTGGCCGTAGCTTTCGAGGACACCACGCTGTTCTCCAGCTCCGTTCGGGACAACGTGCTCCTCGGCGCTCCCGATCCCAGCGACGCTGCCTTGGACGAAGCCTTGGACGTGGCGCAGGCCCAGTTTGCCTACTCATTGCCCGATGGCGTGGACACGCTGATCGGCGAAGAGGGGCTGAGCCTCTCCGGCGGCCAGCGCCAGCGCATTGCCCTGGCCCGGGCCATCGCGGCCAAGCCAAAGGTCCTGGTGCTGGATGATCCGTTGTCGGCCTTGGATGTGAACACCGAGGAAAGGGTTGAGGCCCGGCTGCGCCAGGTACTCCGCGACACCACCACGTTGATCGTCGCGCACCGCCCTTCTACGGTGGCACTGGCGGACCGGGTGGCCTTGCTCGAAAACGGAACCATCACCGCCGTCGGGACCCATACGGAACTCTTGGCCGAAAACGATCACTACCGCTACGTCATTGCCAGCCTGGACGCAGGACCCAAGGACCTGGACACCGAAATGGACGAGCTCGAAGAAGCTGAGGAGGCCCGCCGGTGAGTGCCGCAACGTTCGGAACCGCCAACGAGGACAACACACTCCTCACCAAAGCAGACAGCAAAGCCGTACGACGCCGGTCGCTCACCTTGCTTGCCTCGCTCATCCGCCCGGTACGGTTGCGTTTCTGGATGACGATCGTCATGGTGGTGGTCTCGCAGCTCACCCGGGTTGCCGGACCTGCACTGATCGCCTTTGGGATCGACAACGCCCTCCCCGCGCTGCAGGCGGGTGACAATGGCCCCTTGGTGCTTGCTGGTTCCCTCTATCTGGCAGCTGCGATTGCCACAGCTGGAATGACGGCACTGTACGTGACCTCCACTGCCCGGTTGAGCCAAGCCATGCTGCTGGATCTTCGCCTGAGGGTTTTCCGGCATACCCAACGGCTGAGCCTTGAGTTCCACGAGAAATACACGTCCGGCCGGATCATCGCCCGTCAGACCTCGGATCTCGAAGCGCTGCGGGAACTCCTGGATTCCGGTGTCAGCTCCCTGGCCTCCGGCATGCTGTTCATGGTGTTCACCGCTTTCACCATCTTTGCCCTTGACTGGCGGAGCGGACTGATCGTCCTCGCAGCCGGCGTGCCCATGTTCTTCCTGGCCCGCTGGTACCAGAAGCATTCGCAGATAGCCTTCCGTGAGTCCCGCGTGGTCTCAGCCCGCCTGATCGTCCACTTCGTTGAAACCATGACGGGCATCCGCGCGGTGAAGGCTTTCCGCAAGGAGCGCGAGAATGCCTCCCGGTACGGCGAACTGGCCGAGGATTACCGCAAGAACACCGTCCGCTCCATCAACCTGAACGGCATCTTCCAGCCTGGCCTGGTGTTGATCGGCAACGTCTGCGTCGCCGTCGTCCTGCTGTTCGGCGGTTTCCGGGTGCTCAGTGGCGACTTGGCTGTCGGCGTCTTGCTGGCCCTCATCCTGTCCACCAAACGCTTCTTCCAACCCGTGGACCAGATGGCCATGTTCTACAACTCTTTCCAGAGCGCGCAGGCCGCATTGGAAAAGGTGTCCGGACTCCTTGAGGAAGTTCCTACCGTCCGTCCGCCCAAGAACCCTGTGGCGCTGAAGAGCTCCCGCGGCGAAATCGACTTCAAGGCCGTGGAGTTTGGCTATAGCGATGGCAAGGTTGTTGTTCCCAAGCTCGACCTGCACGTACCGGCAGGGCAAACCGTTGCTTTGGTGGGCCAAACGGGTGCGGGGAAGTCAACGTTGGCTAAGCTCGTGGCCCGCTTCTACGACGTGACCTCCGGCGCGATCACGCTGGACGGTGTGGACCTCAGGGACCTGTCCACCACCGACCTCCGCCGCGCCGTGGTGATGGTGACGCAGGAAGCATTCCTGTTCAGCGGCTCCGTTGCCGACAACATCGCACTGGGCCGGCCGGAAGCGTCGCGGGCTGAGATTGAGGCGGCTGCTGCAGCGGTGGGAGCCCACGAGTTCATCATGAGCCTCCCCGAGGGCTACGACACGGACGTCAACAAGCGCGGTGGGCGGGTGTCCTCCGGGCAACGGCAGCTCATCGGTTTCGCCCGCGCCTTCCTTGCCGCACCGGCCGTGCTGATCCTTGATGAGGCAACATCCTCTCTGGACATTCCTTCCGAGCGCATGGTGCAGCAAGGACTGTCCAACCTGCTGGAAGGAGTGGCCGGTGGCAGAGGGGCCAGGACAGCAATCATCATCGCCCACCGGCTCTCCACTGTAGAGACGGCCGACAGGGTTCTGGTGGTCCACGATGGCCGCATTGTGGAAGACGGAACACCCGCCGAGCTGATCAGTGGAGGCGGGCGGTTTGCCCAACTGCATGGGGCGTGGCGGGACTCGCTGGTGTAGCCTCCGCTGCCTCGTGGCTGTGACAAGGGACACCGGCTCCTCGATTTCGCATCACGGGACGTTTCGGCTATTCTTGAACAGTTGCTTTCGCAGCGGATCGGGATGTAGCGCAGCTTGGTAGCGCGCTTCGTTCGGGACGAAGAGGTCGCAGGTTCAAATCCTGTCATCCCGACCAAACAAAGAGGGTCTTCCATTGGAAGGCCCTCTTTTGTGTTCCCTCGACAATCGCTGTACTCAAGAGATGGCAGGGGATTTCCAATCTGCCAGGGCAAAAAGAAACCCCGGGGCATCGCTCGTCACGCCCCGGGGTTTTCTTAACTACAATTGCTTTACATAGGGTCGGGCCAGTTCCCAATGGACATCGGCGTGTATGTGGTGTCGGTTGACTTGGTCGGCGCCGCCACACGCATCGGATCCGGCCAGTTACCAATGGCGCTTACTGTGCTTGAATCTGCAGCAGGAGCAGCAGAGACTACACCGGGAGCCGCAACCGCGAACGTCAGTGCGCCCGCCACGGCCACTGAAGCGATGATTTTCTTGAACATGATGTTGTACCCCAATGCGAGTCGGATTCGTTACGGAAATTGCACGGTCCCTGTTGACATACATTGTAAAATGTTTTCCACAGAGACTGTCAAGGTTTTGGTCAAAAGACACCTGTAGGAGGGACCCGTGGGAAACGGATTCGGCGAGAAGCTACGTGCCGAACGGCTCGAACGTGGGTTAACGCAGGCTGAGCTCGGCAAAAACCTGTATTCGCCCAGCTACATTTCGCTGCTTGAGACCGGCCGCCGTGAACCCACGGCCGAGGTCATCGAAGAGCTTGCACGCAGGCTCGAACTCGCTCCGAAGGCCCTGGAAGCGTGGAGCCAACCCGTTTCCGTGAGTGACGCGGAGTACGTCCTTGCCGGCCTGTATGCCCGGCAAGCCTGGGATCTTCGCGACTACCAACTCGCCGCCAGCCATGCAGCCACCGCCGCGCAGATTGCCCTCGAAGCCAAGAACAACAGCGCCTGGTGGAACATGACATACATGCAGGCCGAGTGCGTGATGAAGCAAGGCCAATTGAAGGAATGCCAGCAGATTGTTGAGCACCTCCTGGAGCACCCCATGGCCACGGAATCCGCGGGCCTTGGAGTGCGCGCATGGCAGATGCTTGCCGCTGTGTGTCACGGACAAGGTCAGCTGGCCACCGCCGTCGAGCATGCCAAGCAAGCCGTCAAACTCAGCGAGCAGCTGCCCAAGGGATCCACGCTCATCATCGGTGCGCACCGCGCACTGATTGGTGCACTTGCCGAGAGCGGCAAGCTTGATGAGGCCTGGGAGTACTGCCTGGCCATGATCGAGCACATGGACGAGCACTCCATGTCCCAGCTCGCCGGCGAGGTGGCCTGGGTGGTGGGCAACGTTGCCTTCATGCGCCACGACTATGTGGAGGGCATCAAGCACCACGAGCGCGCAGCCAAGCTCCTCTCCCCCGCCAACGACATTGAGCTGTGGGCGCGGTTCAACAAGGCTTCAGCGGCGGTCCGGCTTTCCTCCGGCATCGTGGAGCCGGAAACGCTCTCCGCCATTGAACGTGCAGAACTCGCGTTGTCCATTGTGGGCGGGAACAAGACGGACCAGCTGGAGGTCGCCTTCATCCGCGCACGCTGGCTGTACCTGACCGGTGACATTCCGGCCGCCGTCGGAAAGCTCCGCGAAATTCATGCAGACCGCAAGGTCCTGGCCAAGCACACCGCGGGGGAAGTCTCGCTGTTGCTGGGCAAGTCGCTCAAAGCAGCCGGCGAAGCCTCCGAGGCACTCCAGTTCCTTGAAGAGGCGCAGCATGATTTCAGCGCGGCCGGAGCCTCAGACAGGGTCCAGCAAGCAATGGATGCAGTCCTGGAGATCCGCCTGGCCGAGCGCCGTGCCGCGAAGGAACACTCGCAAGCCTGATCCAACCCCAAGCCTGATTAACCAAGTAAGTCGCAATCAAGCGCGTTTTGAGGGGTCAAAACGCGTCTAATTGCGACTCAGTTGGGTGCTTCTAGGCGAAGGTGCGGCCCGTGAGTTTCTCGTATGCCTCAACGTAGCGTGCACGGGTGCGCTCCACTACCTCAGCGGGCAACGCCGGCGGCGGAGTGTCGGAGGACTTGTCCCAACCCGACTCTGCGGAAGTCAGCCAGTCGCGGACATACTGCTTGTCATAGGACGGCTGCGACTTGCCCGGCGCGTAAGTGGACGCATCCCAGAAGCGTGAAGAATCCGGGGTGAGGACTTCGTCGCCCAGGGTGATGATGCCGGTTGCTGCGTCGATGCCGAACTCCACCTTGGTGTCGGCCAGGATGATGCCGCGTTCACGGGCGATCTCCTCGGCGCGGGTGTAGATCTTCAGTGTGAGCTCGCTCAGGCGGGCTGCGATATCGTCGCCCACCATGGCTACGACGTCGTCGTAGGTGATGTTGACGTCGTGCTCGCCCACCTCGGCCTTTGCCGACGGCGTGAACAATGCCTTGTCCAGGCGGGAACCGTCCACCAGGCCCTCGGGCAGCGGGATCTCGCAGACCGTGCCGTGTTCCTTGTACTCCACCAGGCCGGAGCCAGTGAGGTAGCCGCGTGCGATGCACTCCACCGGGAACATATCCAGCTTCTTGCAGATCATGGCCCGGCCCTCGACGGCGGCAGGTACGCCACCCTCAACCGTGGAGGCCAGCACGTGGTGCTCAACCTCCAACTGGTCGAACCACCACAGGCTCAGCTGTGTCAGGACACGGCCCTTGTCCGGGATCTCGCTGCTCAGAACGTGATCGTAGGCGCTGATGCGGTCACTGGCCACAACCAGCACGCACTCCTGGCCGATCTTCTCCGTGATGGCCTCATCTGCCGGAACGTAGAGGTCCCGGACCTTTCCGGAGTAGACGTGGGTCCAGCCTGGAAGATCCAGGGTCTCGGTCTCGAAACCGCCGGTGGGAAGAGAATCAGTCATGCTCAGGCCTGCACTTTCGGAATGGTGCCGGTAGCGGTGTACGGCACGCGGATTTCGCCGCGTGCGGCCTTGCCTCCGATGTCCGTGCGGAACTGTGAGCCTTCAAGCTGAACCAGCTCCACGCCGTCGTACGCTTTTTCGCGGGCCTCCACCAGATCCGAACCGAGCGCCACAACAGCCAGGACGCGTCCGCCTGCGGAGACCACCTTGCCTTCGTCGTCCAGCTTGGTGCCGGCGTGGACCACGTGGACGCCGTCCAGCTCGTCAACCTTCTTCAGTCCGCGGATGCGATCGCCGGTGCGGGGCGCGTCCGGGTAGTTTTCGGCGGCCACGACGACGGCGACTGCCGTGTCCTTGGACCAGCGCAGCTCTTCTGCGGTGTCCAGTTCGCCCTTGGCAGCTGCCAGCAGCAGCGCACCGAGCGGGGTCTTGAGGCGGGCCAGGACGGCCTGGGTCTCGGGGTCCCCGAAGCGGACGTTGAACTCAATGACGCGGGTGCCACGGGACGTCAGGGCGAGGCCGCAGTACAGCACGCCCACGAAGGGAGTGCCGCGGCGGGCCATCTCGTCCACTGTGGGCTGGGCGACGCGGTCGATGACTTCCTGGACCAGGCCCTCCGGAGCCCATTCGAGCGGGGTGTAAGCGCCCATGCCACCGGTGTTGGGGCCTTCGTCGTTGTCGAAGATGCGCTTGAAGTCCTGTGCCGGGGACAACGGGACAGTGGTGCGGCCGTCGCAGAGGACAAACAGGGAAACCTCGGGGCCGTCCAGGAATTCCTCGATCACCACGGTTCCACCGGCGTCGAAGCATGCCTGGGCATGAGCCAGGGCTTCCGCGCGGTCCTTGGTGACCACCACGCCCTTGCCTGCTGCCAGCCCATCGTCCTTAACAACGTGGGGCGCACCGAAGGTGTCCAGGGCGTCGGCTGCTTCCTCGGCGTTGGTGGCAACGCGGGCCATGGCCGTGGGGACGTTGGCTTCGGCCATGATCTGCTTGGCGAAGGCCTTGGAGGCCTCCAGCTGGGCAGCTTCCTTGCTGGGACCGAAAACCGGAATCCCGGCTTCACGGACGGCGTCGGACACACCGGCAGCCAGCGGCGCCTCGGGTCCTACAACAACCAGGTCCACTGCCAGCTTGGTGGCGAGGGCGGACACGGCTTCCGGGTTGTTCCCGTCAATCGCGTGGGTGGGAACGAGTTTGCTGATGCCCGCGTTGCCCGGGGCCGCGTGGACCTCGGAAACGTTGGGATCTTCAAGCAGAGAGCGGACAATGGCGTGTTCGCGGCCGCCTGGGCCAATGACGAGTACCTTCACAGTCTTCAAGGGTACTTTGTGAAGGGCGCGCGGCCTAAGCTGTGTCACTCCCCGGACCCTGCTGCGCCCTAGACTTGGCTTATGCCCATGAGTTCGCATGAAACGTTCAACGTTGAGTCTGCGGTGGAACTGGCAGTGATCGAACGAAGTGGCTTTATTGAGTCCCGGCACATCGGCGCGGCCGTGGTTCTTGCCGGTGACGGCTCGGTGGTCACCCGTCTTGGTGACATCGATGCCCCCATCCTGGCCCGCTCCACCCTCAAACCTTTCCAGGCGCTGGCCTCCATGCAGTCGGGCGTGCCCTTGCGCGGCGCCCAGGTTGCTGTTGCCTGCGGCAGCCACACCGGTTCCCTTGACCACATGGATGTTGTGGAGGGGATGCTCAAAGCGGCGGGTGTCAAGGAAGAGAACCTCCAGTGCCCCAGCGCGTGGCCGCAGGACGAAACGGCCCGCAATTGGCTGGTCCGGTCCGAGCGCGGAGAGTCCAGGCTGGCTTTCAACTGCTCCGGCAAACACGCTGCCTTCCTGTGGGCCTGCACGGAGAACGGCTGGGACCTCCGCAGCTACCTCGAACCGAACCACCCGCTTCAGCAGCGGGTCCGGTCCGTCATTGAGGAATACACCGGAGAAACCATTTCCCACTTGGGGATCGATGGCTGCGGCGCACCGGTTGCCGCCGTGTCACTGACCGGGCTGGCCCGCGCCTATTCACGCCTGGCCAAATCCCCCGGTGACAAATCTTCCAATGCACGCGCGGCCACCATTGCCACGTCCATGTTGGACTACCCTTGGGCTGTCCAGGGCCGGGGCGAATCCAACACCGTGGTCATGGAAGAACTCGAAGTCCTGGCCAAGATCGGCGCCGAGGGCGTCCTGGTCCTGGCCACCCCCACGGGCGCTACGGTAGCCGTGAAGATGCTGGACGGAAACCTCCGCGCCACAACCCTGGTAGGGCTGACCCTCCTTGCCGTGAGCGGCGCCGTAGACATCCCCGCAGTTTCGAACGTCCTGGAACGGGTAGTTGAGCCCGTCCTTGGCGGTGGACGCACGGTGGGCAGGATCCGGTTGGGCCATGCAGTGTCCGCCCTGTTGGACTAGTAGCTGGACCAGTAGTTATGACGGACCAGTAGTTAAGAAGGAAAAAATCCATGGCAGTTGCACGACGCCGCGTTGATATCTCCGAGGGCCGCGCTGCGCTGGCAGCCTGGCAGGCCGCCGTCGAGCCTTCCCACAGTGAAGGTGAGCCGGGCGGCGCTGCCGGGACGCCGCCGTCGCGCGCTTTGATTGCGACGGCGGTGCGTTACTCCCTGGAGGAGGTCACCGCCCGCGCGCCCGGGAATTCCGTGGAAGTCCGTGTGCCGCCGTTCGGGGTGACGCAGTGCGTGGAGGGGCCCCGCCATACGCGCGGCACTCCCCCGAACGTCATAGAGACCGACGCCGCCACCTGGCTCTCGTTGGTCACCGGCACCCTTTCGTGGGCGGACGCCGTTTCAACCCACCGGGTCATGGCGTCGGGCTTGCGCGCCGATCTCTCCGGATTGCTTCCCCTGTAGGGCTCCTTGCATAGCCGATGCCCCCAAGACGGCGTCTTGGGGGCATCGGCTGGGACAACTATTCGGTTGGTCCGGGCACATCGTCGAGTCCGGGCACACTGTTTAGTCCGGGCACGTCTCCCTGTCAGGGCATATCGCCTAGTCCGGGCAAATCGGCGTGGTTGGCTTGCCGGGTTTGCTCATCTCGAATTGCGGGATGGCGTCGGCAGCCGGGCCTCCGCGGAATTTCGGTGAGGGTTCCTGGCCGCCGCTGATCCGCTCCAGTTCCTGCTGGGCAAAGAGTTCTTCCTTGCCGAGCATGATGGCCGTGTCCTCGTTGGTGATTTCGCCGTTGAAAGCACGGACCATAACGCTGCGGTCGAACTGGCCTTCCCACTTGGCCACCACGAACGTTGCCACGCAATTGCCGAGCAGGTTGACCACGACCCGCATGGAGTCCATGAGGCGGTCGGCTCCAAGGAGGAGCGCGACGCCGGCAACCGGGAAGATACCCAGGGCGGCGGCTGTCGCGGAGAGCGCCAGGAAGGACGAGCCGGGGACGCCGGCCATGCCCTTGGACGTCAGGAGGAGGACACCCAAGGCCGCCAGTTGCTGGCCGAGGTCAAGGTTGTGGCCGAAGGCCTGTGCCAGGAACAGCAGCGAAATGGAGAGGTAGATCGCGGCGCCGTCGAGGTTGAACGAGTAGCCGGTGGGAACCACCAGGCCTGTGGTGGCACGGGAGCAGCCGGCGTTGGTCAGCTTGGTCATGATGCGCGGCATCACAGCTTCGGTGGACGCGGTGCCCAGTGCCAGCAGGAATTCCTCGCGGGTGTACTTGAGGAATTGCCATAGTGGAACGCGTGCAAAGCCCCAAGCCACTACGAACAGCAAGCCAATGAAGATGATGGCCGCTCCGTAGCAGGCGGCTATCAGGAGCGCATAGGTGCTCAGCGTACTGATCCCGTACTGGCCGATAATGAAGGCCATGGCACCGAAGGCGCCGATGGGGGCAACCCTCATGATCCAGGACATGATCTTGAAGATCAGTTCGAGGACAGTTTCCATGAGGCTGATGACCGGCAGGCAGCGTTCGCGGCCGATGACCACAATGGCCGCGCCGAAGAAGACTGAGAAGAACAGCACCTGAAGCAGGCTGTTGTTGGCAAAAGCACCGATCACGCTGACGGGAATGACATCCAGGATGAACGCCGCGGCGTCCTTGGGGACGGCATGACCGGTTTTGGCGTCCAGTGCGTCCTGGGAGAGCGAAGCGGGGTCGATATTAAGGCCAGCACCAGGCTGAACGATGTTTCCTACGATGAGTCCGAAGACAAGGGCAAAAAGAGTGGCGCCGGTGAAGTACAGGAGCGCTTTGACCCCGACCCTTCCGACCGCTTTGACGTCGCCCACTGCCGAGATGCCCGTGACGATCACGAGGAAGATCAGCGGGGCGATGATCATTTTGATGAGTTGAATGAATCCATCGCCCAGTGGCCGAAGGGCGGACCCAATGGTCGGCCAAAAATGACCGATGAGCACACCTGCGACGACGGCGATCAGGATTTGAAAAAAGAGCGACTGGTACAGCCGCTTTTTCTTCTGCGGGGCCGAACTCGCCTTCAGCGCCGCGGAGTCTGGGATCTTCATTGTTCTGAACCAATCAGTTGTGAACAGCCTCACATTTTGTGGGGGTTTTTCAAATGTAGGCCTGCTTGTTCCATTCCGCAAGGGGGAATTCAGTTTCCATATTGTGGAAGTCACATTTGGTTTTTTGTACAGGTGATGCCCCAAAGGACGAGTCATGAGGGCATCAGCTGTACAAAAACCTCAGCCCGTCCATCCCTGTTTACGGAGCCCCTGGGATACCCGGGCCACCACCCACTTCCTGCCATGCGTCATGTCGATCTTGTTGATCTTTACCTGTCGCCAGCCAGCCTCTGAGACGCGCTGATCCCGATAAGCATCCAGAGCCTGCTGCTCTGGTAACAGATGATGAAGGCCCTCGTACTCAAGGCAGATCCGATACTCCGGGCATCCCAAGTCAGTCCACACCGGTTTGCCAAGCGCATCGTCTACCCGGCAGTTTGGAACGAATGCAGGAAGCCCGGCCTCTTCAAGCAAGAGCCGGAGCTTGGTTTCCGGCGGAGAATCAACACCCACGCGAAGCGACTCCAACGCGACGCGAGCCTTGCGGACGCCGTGGACACCGTTGGCCTTCTCCACGAAACTCTTGAGGGCTTGAAGGGAGACAAGCGCCACCCGGGGAGGGCCGAAGGTGCGGCTGTGCTCGCTGATAATGGCATCCCCGACCACGATCAAGTCGTCCATCGGCAGCATCGTGGCCAAATCCACCCAGGTTCGTGCCACAGACGTGAGGATAACCCCCTCCAGATCTGTGAGATCACCGTCCCTCAATGTCAGCCGATGGCCGGCCACTCCCCTCCGCCGAGGCAACGATCCATCCCTTGGCCGCGAGAGATGGATAAATCGTCCCGGCTCCCGAAAATGAGGGCCGCTCTTTGGTCCGCAGGGAATAGGTTCGACGACGGCGGTCACCGGCCCGCCGTCGTCGGGCCTGAACTGCGCCCAAGAGGGCAGCGGCAATCCCAGCACCTCAGCGGCACTGTTGTGGCTCAAAAAGTCACCCTGACGGAGGTCAAGGTGGGGCCGGGCAACCTCCAGCAACGTCTGCGTCCGCTGCGGCACGCGGAGTCCCCGGCTGGGCACCAGAAGGTCCGATGCCCGGAGCCTCTTTGGGGCAACTCCAAATTCCGCAGCCGCAGCCAGAGTAAAGGCTTGGTCAGAAAGAGCCGGGGGAAGGGAAGACAACGGGCGCATGCCCCATTGAGTCACAACCGCTGAGGCGAGAAAGAGTTATCCACAGACCAGCTCCCTCAGACCGGATGTTTTGTACAGCTAATGCCCGGAAAGGGCGGTTTTGAGGGCGTTATGTGTACAAAAACTCGCTAGCCGCGGCCCACAAAGGGCATGCCGGCAGCAGTCACCACCACGGACCCCACGCTGGCCGAGGCCGGCATGTTGGCCATCATCAGCACCACCCGGGCAGCGTCATCCACCGGGAACATTGGCTCAACCTTGCGGCTGCCATCGGCCTGCAGCGCCCCGGAGCCCACGCCGATGGTGTCCATGATCTCCGTGCGGGTATTGCCGATGTCGATCTGCCCGCACGTGATGCCGAATTCCCTGCCGTCGAGCTCGATGCTCTTGGTCAGGCCCGTCATCGCATGCTTGGTTACCGTATAGGCCACGGACCTTGGCCTTGGCGAATGCGCCGAAATGGAGCCGTTGTTGATGATGCGGCCACCCTGGGGCTCCTGGGCTTTCATGGCCCGCACTGCCTCGGCCGCACACAGCATGGAACCGGTGACGTTCACGCGAAGAGTCGCTTCCCACTCCTCCACGCTGATCTCGCCAACGTCGCCGGCCGGTCCGAAGATGCCCGCATTGTTGAACAGCACATCAACCCGGCCCCAGCGTTGGCGGACCTCCCCGAAAAGGCGGGCGACGTCGTCGGGCGCTGTGACGTCGCACGGAACTGCCAGCGCTTCCGGATGGCCTCCCGCAGTTTCGAGCAGCTGCGCCCCACGACGCCCGGCCAGCGCTACGCGGTAGCCCTCGGCGAGCATGAGCCGGGCAACTGCCCGCCCAATACCCGAACCCGCCCCGGTAACGACGGCGACCCTGGGGTCTGCGGGCAGGCTGGAGTCAGTCATATGGTTGCCTTTCAGGGACGTACTTTGCCTCAGTGTGCCGCGTCGGCAGGCTGGGGTCCTGCGTGGGTTGAGGCCACGGTTATCGGCCAGCCTATGACAGTCTTGGGACGCGGGGTGGCATACGTCCTGACCTTCGAGGTGGACAGGCCCAGGCGGACCAGGGATTCTGCGATGGTGACTGCCGCGGCCACACCATCCACTACAGGAACGCCGGTGCGCTGACGGATCTCCTCGTCGAGACCGGCCATGCCACCGCACCCCAGGACAATGACCTCGGCTTTGTCATGGTCGACCGCTTGTTCGGCCTGGCCCACGATCGCTTCAACGGCGCGTTCCGGGTATTCCTCCAGCTCGAGCACGGCCATGCCACTGGCCCTCACAGAAGCACACCGGGCATCGAGGCCGGCAAGCTTGAGGCGGTCCTCGATCAGCGGAACCGCGCGGTCAAGCGTGGTGACCACGGAATACTTGTGACCCAGGAACATCGCCGTGCTGGCGGCTGCCTCGGTGATGTCGACCACCGGGACGTCCAGGAGTTCCTGGAGGCCTTCGCGGCCGTGCTCGCCATAGCCGGCCTGGATGACGGCGTCGAATGGTTCGGGATAGTTGACCACGGCGTCCATGACGGCGATCGCGGCAAGGTAGCTTTCGAAGTTTCCTTCACAGGAGTCGGCGCCGAACCGCGGGGTAATGCCAATGATTTCGGTGCCGGGGGCCGCTGCAGCACGGGCCTGCGCGGCGATGGAGTCCGTCATGGACTGGGTGGTGTTGACGTTTGCGACCAGGATGCGCATGGTTTTCCTTCCAACGGCAATGCCCGTCCCTGCCGGCCGGCCCGGATCCGTTTGCTGGGATCCGGGACGGCGTGGAGGACGGGCGGTGCCTTGATGATGGGGGTCAGTGAGTACTGGCGACGGCGATCGGCTCGCCGGAGACGTCCTCGTGGACCTGCTTCTTGTCAGCCACTGCGAAGAACGTGAGTGCAGCAACGCCTGCACCGATAAACCAGGCGAACGGTGCTGCGGCTGCCAATGCCGGAACAAAGGCAATGGCAATTGCGATTGCTGCCGCCGGAATCATGGCGATGATGGCCTTCGGGTTCACTCCGCGCTTGTAGAAATAGGCGCCCTTGGGGTCATCTGTGTAGAGCTCAGGGACGTTGACCTTGCCGCGACGGACCAGCCAGTAGTCGGCCATGATGACGCCGAACAGCGGTCCAAGCAATGCGCCGAGGCCACCGAGGAAGTACACGATGACAATGGGGTTGTTGTAGAGGTTCCACGGCAGGATGACCAAGCCGATGGTGCCACTGACCCAGGCTGCCTTGCGGAAGTTCAGGTGCCGCGGGAAGAGATTGGTCAGCGCATAGACCGGAGCAACGAAGTTGGCCATCAGGTTCACTGCCACTGTCAGGATCAGCAGGGCAAGGCACGCCAGGACCAGCAGAAGGGTGTTCGGGATGCTCTGGACGATGTCCGACGGGCTCTCGATGACCGTTCCGTTGATCTTGTATTGGCCACCGGCCATGACAACCACAATGGCGCCAAAGACGAGCATGTTGATGGGGATGCCCCAGAAGTTTCCCTTGACGATTGACTTCTTGGAGGTGGAGGACCGCGTGAAGTCGCAGAAGTTCAGGACGAACGTTCCGTAGATGGAGACCCAGAGCGCGCCGCCGGCGAAGATGGTCAGCCACATTTCCCCACCTTCAAGGCCCTTGATGCCGGACCACTGGATGGCGCCACCGGCTTCGATGAAGACCCACACGGCGATTGCGGCCATGGTCACCAGGATGACCGGGCCGGCGAAGGCCTCGTACTTACGAATCATCTCCATGCCAAAGCTGACGATGACCAGCTGAACGATCCACAGGGCCACGAAGGAGAGCCAGCCCAAAGTTGAGAGGCCCAGGATGGAGTTGCTGTCCAAGTCCTTCAAGCCGGGGGCCATGGCAACCAGCATGACGCGAAGGACCACAGAGGCCAGGTACGTCTGGATGCCAAACCACGCTACGGCAACGGCGCCGCGAACCAAGCTGGCAATTTGAGCTCCGCGGATGCCGAAGCTGATGCGGCTCATGACCGGGAAAGGAACCCCCGTCTTCTGTCCCATGAATCCGGAAAAGTTCAGGAGGCCGAACAGCAGTATGGCGCCGATGCCCAGTGCCACCAGGATCTGCCACCCGCCCAGTCCGAGGGAGAACAGGCCAATGGCGAAGGCATAGTTACCCAGGCTGTGGACGTCGTTGGCCCAGAGGGTAAAGATGCTGTAGCTGGTCCACTTGCGGCCCTTGGCTTTAGTCGGCGCAAGGTCAATGTTGTAGAGGCTGGGGCTGATGGTACGGCCTGATGCTTCGGAAGCAATGGCGCAGAGGTCAGTGTTTCCCACGACCGGGTGGTTGGGGCCACCTGCGTTTGGTTCTCCCGGAGTCTCAGTGACGCCGACTGATGAAGTCGTCTGCATCGTGGATCTCCACTTCGTACTGATTCCACATTGCGGAATCTAGTTATTGAATAGTGAAAGCACTCTATGACTCAGGTCACGTAACGTCAAGGATTCGCCGTGTATGCAGGGTCACATTCGGTTGCTTGGGCAACGGTTTCCCAGTTGACTGTTTTGGTTACGCAATCCGTGTTGACGCTGCCCATCAGCAGACGTAATCTCGAATTGCAGAATTTTATTCTCACAATACGAAATTCCTTGAGCGCCCCCACAGAGCAAGCGCCCAGACATTCAATGAAGAGAGGTTGGACGTGGCTGCAGGAGAAGAGACCTCACACATCCTCAGCGGGTTGACTGCCCAGCTGCCTGATCGTGATCCGGAAGAGACCGCTGAGTGGATTGAGTCCCTTGATGCGTTGATCGCGGAGCAGGGTACCGAGCGTGCCCAGTACATTATGCGTTCGTTGTTGCAGCGTGCCGGCGCGAGGTCGGTGGGTGTGCCGATGGTGACGACCACTGATTATGTGAACACGATCCCGGTGGACCAGGAAGCAGAGTTCCCGGGGAACGAGGAGTTCGAGCGCCGGTACCGGGCGTATATGCGGTGGAACGCCGCGGTGATGGTCCACCGTGCGCAGCGGGCTGATATTGGTGTGGGCGGGCATATCTCCACTTATGCCGGTGCCGCGACCTTGTATGAGGTGGGGTTCAACCACTTCTTCCGCGGCAAGGACCACCCCAGTGGCGGGGACCAGGTGTTCTTCCAGGGCCACGCTTCCCCTGGCATGTACGCCCGCGCGTTCATGGAAGGCCGTCTCACGGAAGAGGATTTGGACGGGTTCCGGCAGGAAAAGTCCAAGGCCGGCCATGCCCTGTCCTCGTACCCGCACCCGCGGTTGATGCCTG
>NZ_FMWE01000011.1:0-91165 GCF_900102805.1 Arthrobacter sp. UNCCL28 | reverse complement strand
CCACCCTAAGCTTCAAAAGCTTAGCTACCCCGGATTTCCCGCGCGATCACTGGGAAGCAAGCCCCTCCCATACACACGTTTTGTCCTATAACCCTTGGTTCCACCCGCCCGCGTGACGCCGGGTGGAACGCTTGGTCCGTGTGCCGGTCAGACCCTCTGCAGCGCGCCGAGCGCCCTGACCAGTGGTTCAAGTTCCGGCACGGACTCCGCGGCCTCGAGGGCGGCGCCGAGCGTGTGATCGTGCACCGGCTTGGCGGCCTCAAGAAGCTTCTGTCCGTTCGGTGTCAGTTCGGTGTAAATTCCCCGGCGGTCATCGGCACACAGGATCCGGGTGAGCAGGCCCCGGTCCTCGAGGCGGTTGACCAGGCGGGTGGTCGCACTGCTGGACAGGGCCGTGGCCCGGGCCAGTTGCTGCATCCGCATATGCCAGCCGTCCTGGCGGCTCAGTGCGTCCAGCACCGTGTATTCCACTACTGACAGGTCACTTGAGGCCTGGAGTGCCTTCTCCAATGCGGCTTCGATGCTTCCGTGCAGGGCAGCAAGGGTCCGCCAACCCTGCGCCCGTACTTCAACGGCGTCATCCTTGATGCCCATGCTTGCTGTGCTCCTGCCTTGATGTCGTGTAAATGGAGACACCTCCAAAGGTAGTTGCTTGCGCAAGTATCTAGCGTGTGCAACTATATATGGAGCGTCTGCAACTATTATTCTACGGTTCCCGGCGACGCACTTCCACCTCACCGCGGAACCGCATCATTTGAAGGAGCTCCACATGCCCGCAGGGTTGATTGCCCTTGCCCTCGGCGGTTTCGGCATCGGACTGACCGAATTCGTGATCATGGGCCTCTTGCCCGAAGTGGCTGCCGACTTTCAGGTCAGCGAGGCTTCTGCCGGCTGGTTTATCTCCGGCTATGCCCTCAGCGTCACTGTCGGTGCCCTCCTGGTCACCGCCGCCGTCACCAGGCTGCCGAGGAAGCCGGTCCTCATCGGCCTCCTCGTTCTGTTCATTGCCGGCAACTTCCTCTCAGCCATCGCGGACAGCTACTCGGCCATGCTCCTCGGACGCATAGTGGCCGCCCTCTGCCACGGTGCCTTCTTCGGCATAGGTTCGGTGGTTGCTGCCAGCCTGGTCCCGGCCCACAAGAAGGCCGGAGCGATCGCCATCATGTTCACCGGCCTCACCGCAGCAAACGTACTGGGCGTTCCCTTTGGAACGCTCCTGGGCCAGAACTTCGGGTGGCGTTCGACCTTCTGGGCGATCACCGCGATCGGCGTCATAGCTCTGATCGGCATTGCGCTGATGGTTCCCAAGGCCTCCACGGAGCCCACCAAGGGCCTTCGCAGTGAACTCGGTGCCTTCAAGTCCGGCCAGGTATGGCTGTCCATCACCGTGACAGTCCTCGGTTTCGGCGGCATGTTCGGTGCTTTCACGTACATCGCCTTCACGCTGACGGAAGTCTCCGGATTCGACTCCGGCGCTGTGCCCTGGCTCCTGGTGCTCTTTGGCGGCGGCCTTTTCGTGGGCAACTTCCTGGGTGGCAAGGCAGCGGACAAGGCCCTTGACGCCTCGCTCATCGTCATTCTCGCCGGACTGGTGGCGGTGCTGGTCTTCTTTGCACTCACCGCGTCCAACAGCATTGCCACGCTGGTCTCGCTTGCGCTCATGGGCGGCTTCGGCTTCGCCACGGTACCCGGTCTCCAGATGCGTGTCATGCATTTCGCCTCGACGGCACCGACGTTGGCGTCGGGTGCAAACATTGGTGCCTTCAATCTGGGCAATGCCCTTGGAGCGTGGCTCGGCGGCGTCACCATCACAGCGGGCCTCGGCTACACCTCGCCCATCTGGGCAGGTGCCGGTATTACCGCCGCTGCGTTGTTGGTCATGGTCTATGCTGCCGCCGCCGCAAAGCGTCGGGAAGCTGCGGCACCTGCTGGAACGCCCGACGTCGAACGCGAACCGCGCGCGGCCAGCGTCGCCTGATTCCGGCAACAGCAAAAGAAGCCCGCCACGGATTCCTCCGTGGCGGGCTTCCTGCGTCCGGTGGGCTTAGGCGTCCGGCCCGCGGCCCTGCGTTTCCGATGCTGCTGCCGTCTGCGCGGCCTTGACGCGCTGGTTCTCTGCTTGCTTCAACGCCTTCATCTGCTTGCCCCGGCGACGCCACAAAGCCCACAGAACCGTAACGGCGATGAAGACCAGTACCGCTGCAACAGCAGCAATGGCTGTCCAGGTTGTAAAGAAGCCCGCGTCCACGCTCAACGTCCGCTGGCCGGCATGAGCTGATTCCGTGGCTCCGAAGGCGATGCCCGCCGTCAGGAGGTTCGGGGTGGCAATGGCCACTGCCACCAGGAGGATGACGATCTTCCACGGCCAGGTGACTGCCTTGCGGGTAGCCTGCCAGGCAACAAGGAGGGGAATAAAGGTGAAGACAAATCCATAGAACATACCCACCAGGACACTGGCCCCAAGGTCCCGCTTGATCTGCCCGGCAATGACATCTGACCACCAACGGGGGAGTATGGCCCCCAGAATAAAGAAGGCAGCCACAGCGACAAGCAATGCCACCAGGATCAGGATTATTTTGGCGCCCCAATTGCGCTTTTTCCGAGCTGGTACTTGTGCTTGTTCAGTCATGGGTCAATCATGGCAGAGACCCCCTTGGGCGCAGGGGAAATGTGCCTATACTTTCAGCGGTGGCCACCTGCATAGGCCGCCGTCGAGGTTCGTCATTGTCCCGATGAAAGGCCACCCGTGAGCAATATTCCAGAAGAACTTTCCTATACCGCGGAGCACGAATGGGTTACCGCTCCCGATGCCGAAGGCGTTGTGCGGATTGGCATCACCGATTTTGCGCAGGACGCCCTGGGTGACGTCGTCTATGCTCAGATGCCCGAGCCCGGGACAAAGGTCACCGGCAATGAAGTGGTGGGGGAAGTTGAGTCCACCAAGAGCGTCAGTGATATTTACGCGCCGGTGAGCGGGGAGGTCATTAATCGCAATGACGCGTTGGACACCGATCCCGCGCTGATTAACTCCGATCCCTACGGCGAAGGGTGGCTCATTGAGGTCAAGCTCGCAGAAGCAGATGCAGTGGATTCCCTGCTCAGTGCATCAGAGTACGAACAACAGGTAGGCTAAAGTTATCTGGCCCGCCAAGCTGAATTTCCTTAACGGGAAAAGCGCGACGGCGGGCCAGCAACCGATTTGCCCGGCGGTACCGGGATGCGGAAGTGGCTGGCAGGTTTTGGAACTGCCGGCAGATGAGGAGGAAATTCCATGGTTGGCGGCGAACAGAACCAAGCCAATGTCGGGAACGGCGCGGAGGAACAGCCCACGTCGGAGACCACCTCGATCAGCATCACGCCAACGTGGGACGAGCCAAGCATCGCTCCCAAGCTGGCCCCTGAAGAGCGTGCATCCGTGGAAGCACTTCCGCCCAACTCGGCCTTGCTCATTGCCCACAGCGGGCCCAACGCCGGCGCACGGTTCCTTTTGGATGCCGACACCACCACTGCGGGGCGGCACCCTGATGCGGACATCTTCCTTGATGACGTCACGGTGTCCCGCAAGCACGTCCAGTTCCTTCGGACGGCCACCGGATTCGAACTGGTGGACATGGGCAGCCTCAACGGAACATACGTCAACCACGATCGCGTGGACCGCGTGCAGTTGAAGAGCGGCAACGAGGTCCAGATCGGCAAGTTCCGGTTGACCTACTACATGAGCCCTGTCCGCGCAGCAGGCCAAGTCTGACGGGGTCCTGCCTTTGGCTATCGCCCAGCCTGACCGCCGTGGACCGCAGGTCCTTAACATTGGGGAAGTCCTCGCCCAGCTGAGCGACGACTTCCCGGGGATGACTGCGTCCAAGATCCGGTTCCTGGAGGAAAAGGGGCTCATCAATCCCAAGCGGACCGCTGCCGGTTACAGGCAATATGCGGACAGCGACGTCGAGCGCCTCCGTTTTGTCCTCGCATTGCAGCGCGATCAGTACCTTCCGCTGAAAGTCATCAAGGATTACCTTGACGCCATCGACCGCGGAGAGCGCCCGGAGAATCTGCCACCCGGGGTAACAGTTGCTCCCAAAGCTGTGTCGGCCGGAATGGCTGCCGAGGTGCAGGGGAGGGCCCGGGCGCTGACCGAGGAGCAATTGCGTTCTGAGTCCGGTGCCAGCGTGCCCTTGCTGGAGTCCCTTCTGAGTTTCGGGCTGATCAGCCATGTCGGTGGCCGCTTCGATGAACACGCCCTCCAAGTGGCGCGGGCCTGCGTTCAGTTGGAAGGGCACGGGCTCGAGCCCCGGCACCTGCGTCCCTTCCAGGCTGCCGCGGAACGTGAATTCGGCTTGGTGGAGCGGGCCGTTGCGCCCCTGACATCCCGCCGGGACGCGGCTTCCCAAGCGCGCGCAGCAGAAGCTGCCCGTGAGATCAGCGAGCTCTGCCTGACACTTCACAGGGCCCTCGTCCACGATCGCATCTCCCGGATGGACAGCTGATGATCGAAGTCGAAATCGTTGGCGTCCGCATAGAACTGCCGTCCAACCAGCCCCTGGTGCTTCTTCGGGAGCTCAATGGTGAACGGCACGTGCCCATCTGGATCGGAACCCCTGAGGCCAGTGCCATCGCCTTGGCCCAACAAGGGGTGGTCCCGCCCCGGCCCATGACACACGATCTCCTGGTCGATGTTGTCGAATCACTGGGTCATTCGATCATCAGCGTCAATATCGTGGCTGTTGAGGACAACATCTTCTATGGACAACTGCAGTTCGACGACGGCACGGTAGTCAGTTCCCGGGCTTCGGATGCGCTGGCGCTGGCGCTGCGTGCAAAATGTCGTATCTGGTGCGCGGACGCCGTGATGGAAGAAGCCGGCGTCCGAATCACCGAACACGACGAAGGCGAGGACTCCGAGCCGGATCCCAGCGTGGACGAAGAGCGCGAAATGCGCCGGTTCCGTGAGTTCCTGGACGACGTCGAACCCGAAGACTTCGAAGGTTGAGAGACCCTAAGCCTAAAGTTGAGGGTGAAACTTTCGACACGACGTGAAATTGGGGCCAAGGTCTTTGACCTCGGCCCCCGACGGGCCTAACGTCGAAGGTATCAAGTTCCCGTTGCATACACTGCCCGCGCAAGTCACACTGGAAGGTGCGGACTTGTGGGAATTACACTGCTGCATTTCAGTGTTGTGCCAGAGTATGCACCGTCCCCAAGGGAACTGAGAACAAGGAGGTCACGTGAGTCCGAAAGGCGAAGCAGGCGAGCTGAAGCAGGCCTCGACCGGCATTGCTGCGCCCGCATCCGGCGCCCAAGGTTTGCTCTTCACAGAGGACCTTCCTGTGCTGGACGAGGACGCGGGTTACCGCGGCCCCACTGCTTGCAAAGCCGCGGGTATCACCTACCGCCAGCTCGACTATTGGGCTCGAACGGGCCTGGTGGAGCCCGCAGTTCGCGGCGCGGCCGGATCAGGTTCCCAGCGGCTCTACGGATTCCGCGACATCCTGGTTCTCAAAGTGGTCAAGCGGCTCCTTGATACTGGTGTTTCCCTGCAGCAGATCCGAACTGCCGTTGAACACCTGCGCGAGCGTGGCGTTGAGGACCTTGCCCAGATCACTCTGATGAGCGATGGCGCAAGTGTCTATGAATGTACTTCGGCTGATGAAGTCATTGACTTGGTGCAGGGCGGACAGGGCGTCTTCGGCATCGCCGTTGGACGCGTATGGCGGGAAGTCGAGGGAAGCCTGGCCGCACTTCCGAGTGAACACGCTGTAGAGCAGTCCTTTCCCGACGACGAACTGAGCAAGCGCCGCGTGGCCCGCCGGATCGGCTGAGACCGGGCACCCAAACACAACTTTTATGAGAAGAGCCTCTTCCCTTGTGGGGAAGGGGCTTTTTCTGTCGGCAGGGGCGCCTGTAGCTAAGCGAGCGGCTCGGGCCCAATCAGCCGGCTCACTTCAGCCGGGTCCTCTTCAGCGGGGCCCATCTCAGCCGGGCTGATTCAGGCGGGCTGATTCAGCCCTGACGATCCAGCCCCGACTGGTTGGGTCAGCGCTGGCGGCGGTCCCGCGTGGAAGGTTGCCCCGCCAGGAGGCTCTGCAGCAGCGCATCGAACAGTTTGGCGGAGTTCTTGGCGGAATCTCCCGGCCAATGGTGAACGGAGTGGGCTGCGCCTTGGATCTGCTGCCAGTTGGCCTGTTCAGGAATGTGGGGGGTCAGAAGCAGCTCACCGAACATGGACTCCATTTCCGCCAAGCGGAACGTGTGCTCGGCGGATCCGGTGCGTACCCGGTTGGCTACGATGCCCGCGGGTGCCAGGTTGGGGGCGAACTCCTGCCGGAAGAGTTGGATGGCCCGCATGGTGCGTTCGGTGCCGGCAACGGAAAACAGTCCGGGTTCAGCCACCAGCACCACACGGTCGCTGGCGCTCCACGCCATGCGCGTCAAACCATTCAGGGACGGCGGGCAGTCGACCAGGACGAGTTCATAGGCGGTGGTTCCGGACAGAACTGCTGAAAGCCTGCGGAGGTCGCGGCGTCCCAGATCCGGGCGGTCATAGATTCCGGTGAAGGCGGAGCCCACTGCGACGTCCAAGGTGCCGTCGCTGGAACCGTTGGATACCCAACTGCTGCCTGCGACGTTTTCCTGGATCCGGGCTTTCCGGGGGCTTTTCAGCATCCGGCCGATGTCGAGCTGCCCACCGGGCTGGACGCCCAGGGCCGTAGTGGCGTCGGCGTGGGGATCGAGATCCACCACCAGGGTGGGAATGCCGGCGGCGAGGGCCGCGGACGCCAGACCAGTGGTCACGGACGTCTTTCCCACTCCACCTTTGAGGCTGCTGATGCTGACTACTTGCACTTGAAAACCCAAAACCTAACGCCGGTTGCCGTATCGCGCTGATTCGGCTCCGGAACCGCCGGAGCCGGGGCTCGCCGAAGCCCCCTGAACATCATATGGTGCTTCCGGGCTGAAACCCGCTTTCTACGCGCCAGGGCGCAGGAGGCAACCCTTGCTATTAGCACGCAGTCCGATCGCGCGCACGCATATACAGCCCACATGACGATTCCTTTGTGATGGTTGCCACAAAGATTTGTGTTTGATGCTGGCGGCACTACACACTGTGACCACCGACCGATCCACCCGCAATGATGCAGGAGAAGTATGTTTTCGAAAATTCTGGTGGCCAATCGCGGAGAAATCGCGATCAGGGCGTTTCGCGCTGGTTATGAACTTGGCGCCAAGACCGTAGCCGTCTTTCCGCACGAGGACCGTAACTCGATCCACCGGCAGAAGGCCGATGAAGCTTACCTGATCGGGGAGGTGGGCCATCCCGTCCGCGCCTACCTGGACGTGGAGGAGGTTGTCCGCGTCGCCAAGGAAGCCGGCGCAGACGCCATCTACCCCGGCTACGGATTCCTCTCCGAGAACCCCGACCTCGCCCGCGCAGCGAAGGCAGCAGGAATCACATTCGTGGGCCCGCCCGCGGAAGTGCTCGAACTCGCCGGCAACAAGGTTGCTGCCTTGGAAGCGGCCCGCAAAGCCGGCGTGCCCGTCCTGAAGTCCAGCAAGCCGTCCAAGGACCTTGACGAGCTCATCGCGGCGGCTGACGACATTGGGTTCCCTATCTTTGCCAAGGCCGTTGCCGGTGGCGGCGGACGTGGCATGCGCCGCGTTGAGACGCGTGAAGCACTGCCTGAGGCATTGCAGTCCGCCATGCGCGAGGCTGACGCCGCGTTCGGCGATCCCACCATGTTCCTTGAGCAGGCCGTCCTGCGTCCCCGGCACATCGAAGTGCAGATCCTGGCCGACGCCGAGGGTAATGTCATGCACCTCTTCGAGCGCGACTGTTCACTGCAGCGCCGCCACCAGAAGGTCGTGGAAATTGCTCCGGCGCCGAACCTGGATGAGAACATCCGCCAGGCGCTCTACCGTGATGCCGTTGCTTTCGCGAAGGCCCTTAATTACGTCAACGCTGGAACTGTGGAGTTCCTGGTGGACACCGAGGGTGAGCGTGCGGGCCAGCACGTGTTCATCGAAATGAACCCCCGTATCCAGGTGGAGCACACTGTCACCGAGGAAATCACGGACGTGGACCTGGTGCAGGCACAGATGCGCATTGCCTCGGGGGAGACACTGGCGGACCTTGGCCTGAGCCAGGAGACCGTCTCCATCAAGGGCGCGGCACTGCAGTGCCGTATCACCACCGAGGATCCCGCCAACGGGTTCCGCCCGGACGTCGGAAAGATCACCGGATACCGTTCTGCCGGCGGTGCCGGTGTCAGGCTCGACGGCGGTACGGTTTACTCCGGCGCGGAGATCAGCCCGCACTTTGACTCCATGCTGGTCAAGTTGACCTGCCGCGGCCGGGACTACCCGGCAGCGGTGGCCCGCGCCCGCCGTGGCCTCGCCGAGTTCCGCATCCGCGGTGTTTCCACCAACATCCCCTTCCTTCAGGCTGTCCTGGCCGATCCGGACTTCAACGCCGGCAACGTGGCTACTGACTTCATTGACAAGCGTCCGGAGCTGCTGAAGTCGCACATCTCCGCTGACCGGGGAACCAAGCTGCTGACCTGGTTGGCCGAGGTGACGGTGAACAAGCCGAACGGCGAGCTGACGGTCCACTCGGACCCGGCCAGCAAGCTGCCGGCAATCGAAGGCCCGGTTCCCACCACGGGTTCGCGCCAGAAGTTGAGGGAACTGGGGCCGGAAGGCTTCGCCAAGGCCCTTCGCGAGCAGCAGGCCCTGGCTGTCACGGACACCACATTCCGTGATGCACACCAGTCGCTCCTGGCCACCCGCGTGCGCACCCGCGACCTCGTTGCGGCAGGGCCCGCTGTGACGGCCCTGATGCCGGAGCTGTTGTCGGTGGAAGCCTGGGGCGGTGCCACGTACGACGTCGCTTTGCGTTTCCTTGGTGAGGACCCCTGGGACCGCTTGGCTGCGCTGCGCCAGGCACTTCCGAACACCTGCCTCCAAATGCTCCTGCGCGGGCGCAACACTGTTGGGTACACGCCGTACCCGGAAGAAGTGACTGAGGCTTTCGTCAATGAAGCCGCAGCGACCGGCATCGACATTTTCCGTATCTTCGATGCCCTCAACGACGTGAACCAGATGGCTCCGGCCATCCGGGCGGTGCGGGCCACCGGAACCGCTGTTGCAGAAGTGGCGCTGTGCTACACGGGCAACCTCCTTGACCCCAACGAGGACCTGTACACGCTGGACTACTACCTCGACCTGGCACAGAGGATCGTCGACGCCGGTGCGCACATCCTGGCCATCAAGGACATGGCGGGCCTGCTGCGTCCGGCTGCGGCCACCAAGCTGGTGACGGCGCTGCGCGAGCGTTTCGACCTGCCGGTCCACCTTCACACGCACGACACCGCGGGCGGGCAGCTTGCTACCCTGTTGGCCGCCGTCGACGCCGGTGTGGATGCTGTTGACGTCGCTGCTGCATCCCTTGCCGGGACCACCAGCCAGCCCGCCGCTTCGGCGCTGGTGGCTGCCCTGGCCAACACGCCGCGCGATACCGGCCTTAGCCTGGCCAATGTCGGTGCCATGGAGCCCTATTGGGAAGCTGTTCGACGGGTCTACGCTCCCTTCGAATCCGGCCTGCCGGGTCCCACAGGGCGTGTTTACCAGCACGAAATCCCCGGCGGTCAGCTGTCCAACCTTCGCCAGCAAGCCATTGCCCTGGGGTTGGGGGAGCAGTTTGAAGCCATCGAGGATATGTACACCGCTGCCGACCGGATCCTGGGCCGGCTGGTCAAGGTGACGCCTTCTTCCAAGGTGGTGGGTGACCTCGCCTTGCACCTGGTCGGTTTGAACGCTGATCCCGCGGACTTCAACGAGAACCCGCAGAACTACGACATCCCGGACTCCGTCATTGGCTTCCTGTCCGGCGAACTTGGAGATCCTCCGGGAGGCTGGCCTGAGCCGTTCCGTACCAAGGCGCTGCAGGGCCGAAGCGTCAAGGTCCGCGATGTGGAGATCAGCGCCGAGGACAGCGCTGCACTCAAGGGTGATTCCAAGACGCGCCAGCACACACTGAACCGCTTGCTGTTCGCCGGTCCCACCAAGGACTACCTGAAGAGCGTGGAGACGTACGGCAACATTTCGGTGCTGGACACCCGTGATTACCTCTACGGTTTCCAGCAGGGTTCAGAGCACGTCATTGAACTGGAAAAGGGCGTCCGCCTCATTGCCCAGCTGGAGGCTGTGTCCGAAGCCGACGAAAAGGGCATGCGCACAGTGATGTGTACGCTCAACGGCCAGTCCCGCCCGGTGGTTGTCCGCGACCGCTCGGTGGTCAGCAACGTCAAAGCTGCGGAGAAGGCGGACCCGTCCCAGCCTGGCCAGGTTGCAGCCCCGTTCGCGGGTGCCGTAACCGTCACGGCCAAAGCCGGTGACGTGGTCAACGCAGGCGATACCGTTGCCACCATTGAGGCGATGAAGATGGAAGCATCCATCACGACGCCGGTAGCCGGTACGGTTTCACGCCTTGCGATTTCATCAGTGGAACAGGTTCAGGGCGGCGACTTGCTGCTGGTGATCGGCTGATAATCCGACCATAAAAGAACCCCGTCCGGAAACTTCCGGACGGGGTACTTTTTTGTGCTGGTACTGGGGTGGTGCTTGGCCTGTCAGTCGTGGGTTGCGGAATGCCTGGGTTTCTCAGGAAGCCCGGCGGGCGGAGTACATTTCCTCGATCACAGCGTCGAAGTCCTTCATGACCTGTGCCCGCTTGACCTTCAGCGACGGCGTGAGGTGGCCCGAGGCCTCCGTGAAGTCCGCAGCCACAATACGGAAGGACTTGATGGCTTCAGCCTGGGACACCGACTGGTTGGCCTTGCTGATCAGTTCCTGGACGGCGGCTTTCACTACGGGATGTTCTGCCGCCTCGCCCAGGGAAGTGCCGGCGGGCAGTCCGTGGCGCTCGAGCCAGCCCGGGAGGGCTTCCTCATCGAGGGTTACGAGCGCACCGATGAACGGACGGTTGTCTCCCACTACCAATACCTGGGAGACCAGGGCGTCGGCGCGGATCTGGTCCTCGAGCAAGGCGGGAACCACGTTCTTGCCGCCGGCGGTCACAATAATTTCCTTCTTGCGTCCGGTGATCTTGAGGAATCCGTTGCTGTCGAGTTCGCCAATATCGCCGGTGCGGAACCATCCGTCGGTGAAGGTTTCCGCCGTCAGGTCCTCACGCTTGTAGTAGCCGCGCATGACGCAAACGCCCTTGGTGAGGATTTCGCCGTCGTCGGCAATCTTGACGGAGTTACCCGGCAAGGGGGCGCCCACCGTGCCAATCCTGATCATGGAGGGAGTGTTCACCGAGATGGGGGCAGTGGTTTCGGTAAGCCCGTATCCTTCCAGGATCTGCAGGCCAATGCCTTGGAAGAAGTGACCGAGGCGTTCGCCCAGGGGGCCGCCGCCGGACACTGCATGTGCCACGTGGCCACCCATGGCTGCCCGGAGCTTGCCGTAAACCAATTTGTCGAAGACAGCGTGCTTGATCTTCAGGCCCAACCCCAGGGAGCCGGACTCTCGGGCCCTGGAGTAAGCGATTGCCGTGTCGACAGCACGGTGGAAGATGGCCCCCTTGCCGCCGTCTTCGGCCTTGGTCAGGGCCGAGTTGTACACCTTTTCAAAGACGCGGGGGACGGCCAGGATGAATGTTGGCTGGAAGCTCTGGAGGTCCGCCAGCAAGTTCTTGATGTCCGGGGTGTGGGCCACCTTGACGCCGCCGGCCACTGCCAGCACGGAGATGAACCGTGCAAAGACGTGGGCGAGCGGGAGGAACATGATGGTCTTCCCGAACTCATTGATGATTTCGGGAAGGGACGCGCGGGCGTTCTCGGAAAGCTCCACGAAGTTGCCGTGGGTCAGTTCACACCCCTTCGGCCTGCCGGTGGTCCCGGAGGTGTAGATGATGGTTGCCACATCGGCCAGGTCGGCGGAGGAGCGGCGGGATTCGAGTTCGTCGTCGGGAACACCGGCACCGGCAGCGCGCAAGGCGTCGAGCCCTGCACCTTCGAGCTGCCAGACGTTGGCCACGGAACTGATGTCCTCGGCAGCCACGGCCTGGCGGATGACGTCCTCGTGGTGTGCTGCCTCGCCAAAAGCTGCCACCGCACCGGAGTCACCCAGGTTCCATGCCACTTGGGACGGTGAGGACGTTTCGTAGATCGGGACAGAGATCGCCCCTGCGAACCAGATGGCGAAGTCCACCAAGGACCATTCGTAGCGGGTCCTGGACATGATGCCCACCCGATCGCCCGTTCCCACCCCGCTGGCAATCAGGCCCTTCGCCAAGGCCCTGACGTCCGCGAGGAAGTCCTTGGCCCGGATGTCCTGCCACTGCCCGTTGCTGTCCAGCTTGGAGAACAACGCAGGGTTCGACGCCTTTTCAGCCTCCCGGATCACGAAGTCCGTGATGTTGGTTTCAGGGGCAATTTTGACGAGGGGAGGAACACTGATTTCACGCAAGGTAGCTCCTTTGATATCCACGGGCCACGAGGGGCTGCTTTCACTCTAGTATGCCCGCTCGCGGAGGTGTGTCCTATTTCACCTACTGGCGAGTAACTTTACGGAAGCCCCGTCATTTCAAGCAACTTGGACCCCTCAAGGCCGCCGATGCATGGCCGCGGCACCCGGCGGAATATGATGATGGGATGCCCGCACAACGGTCCACTTTCCGTGTCAGACCCAAGCCACCGGCCTCAGCATGGAAGGACGTGCCGTGGGCTGCCCGGCGCAGCCATCTGGGCCGTCGCGGCCTGGCGATCGGCATAGACATCGGCGGCACCAAAGTCGCTGCCGGTGTGGTGGACGCCGAAGGACGGGTCCTCGCCGAGGCCCGCAGATCCACTCCCGGTGCAGACCCCAGGGCAGTGGAACAAACCATCGTGGAGCTGGTGGATGAGCTCAGCGCCGATCATCGGGTCAATTCCGTTGGAATCGGTGCGGCCGGCTGGATGGACCTCGACGGCGGAACGGTGCTGTTCAGCCCGCACCTGGCCTGGCGCAACGAGCCCCTCCGGGCCAGCCTGCAAAAGCTGCTGCGGCGTCCGGTCCTTCTGACGAACGACGCCGATGCCGCCGCCTGGGCGGAATGGCGCTTCGGGGCCGGCCAGGGGGAGAGCCGGCTGGTGTGCGTGACACTTGGTACCGGCATCGGGGGAGCCATGGTCATGGACGGCCGGGTGGAACGCGGACGCTACGGCGTGGCGGGCGAGTTCGGGCACCAGATCATTTTTCCCGGGGGACACCGTTGCGAATGCGGCAACCGCGGATGCTGGGAGCAGTACGCCTCCGGCAACGCCCTGGGGCGGGAGGCACGCCAACTCGTCCGGACCAACTCAACAGAAGGCCGGGCCCTCCTGGAGAAGGCCGGTGGAACCGCGGACAACCTCACGGGGGCGGCGGTGACCGCGTTGGCACTGGAAGGCGATGCCACCTCGCGTGAGCTCCTCGCAGACCAAGGTGAATGGTTGGGTTTGGGGCTGGCCAACCTCGCCGCGGCCCTTGACCCCGGTATGTTCGTGATCGGTGGTGGACTCTGTGATGCCGGGGAGTTCCTGGCCGGACCAGCGCGGGAATCGTTCGCGAAGAATCTCACGGGCAGGGGCTTCCGTCCCATGGCGGGGATTGAGCTCGCGGCGCTCGGTCCACGCGCCGGCATGATCGGTGCTGCGGACCTTTCGCGTGTCAGCGGACGCGCCAACCGCTAAGCCGGCCGCCCCGGAGGCGGGCGCGGTCCCTTAGATGCGGGCGCCGTCGTCGTCTTCATTCTTCTCCTGCGGAAGCCGCATGATCAGGAAGACCACCGAAACCACGAAAGCGGCAACAATACCCAGGATTGCAACAAGGGGAGCAGACCGCCAGAACATTGCAGTGAACAGCAGGGCGATGGGTCCGCCCACTGCACCGACCCACGCCAGCATGGTCAACGGTTCCGTGCCGGCCAGGCTCGGAGGCTCCTCCGGAACAAAAGTGTCGTCGTCCTCGACCTCGAAATCACGCGGCCCCAAAGGGCGACCGGCGCTTTCGGAGGGACCGGGAGCAGTTGCTGCCTCCGGGGGCGGCGTGGACAGTCCCAGGGGATCGAAATCCCTGAACGCTTTGCCCGATTCTGCGGGCGTCACGTCCTTGAGGCCCGTTTCGGCAGGATTCAGGGCCCCGGCGGAGCGGGGGTCCGCGCCGTCAGGGGTACCTGTGCCCTCCAACCGGGCCACCAGATCCAGCCACACGGCGTCGTCGTCATTGTTGGCACTCTGATCGGCAGAGTTGGCATCAGGCCTGTTCATGGGCTGTGTCCTTTTCGGGGGAAGGCCCGTGTCCGGCCAGGGTTGCTACGGTTTTCCGGATGAAATCCACGGTCCCTGCAAAGATCTCCGGGGCATCGTTGTCCAGGGTTGCTACATGGTAGCTGTTGCTGAGGTAAGTGACATCCACCGGAGCATTGACCCGGGCGCGCAGGAAATCCAGGCTCGCCTCTGAAATCACGTTGTCAACAGTGGACTTGTACACCTGGACAGGGGTGTGGATGCGCGGCAGGATCGCTGCGGTGTCCTTGTACATCTTTTTCAACTGGTGCGCCGCAGCCACGGGCGTGCGGGCGTAGGCACCTTCATTCTGGTCCGGTTTGAGGATGTCGTTGGCAATGGCCGGCGTTGTCTTCACCACGTATTTGAGCGCTGCGACGATCACTGCCCGTGGGTCATCGAGGACCAGCCCGGGGTTGACCACCACGGTTCCTGCCACTGGACGCGTGGCCGCGATACGCAGGGCCAGCGTGCCACCCATGGACAATCCGGTGCTGAAGACGTAATCGCATTCGGCCGCCAGTTCCAGGTAGGCATCATCTACTGCGCGGTGCCACTCCTGCCACGACCGGGTGGCCATGTCCTGCCACGTAGTGCCGTGCCCTGGCAACAATGGCAGCCTGACAGCATAACCGGCCGCCGCCAGGTGCTCGGCCCATGGCCTGACACTGTGCGGACTGCCGGTAAAGCCGTGGGACATGACGACGCCCACGCGGGGGCCGGTTCCGTTCCAATTGCTGAGGAACGGCGAGAAATCCGGAAGCATGTTCATGATGACTCCGAGGCTACTCTGTCCCCGGCTTGCTGACGGAAAAAGCTGGCGGATTCTTCGAAAATGGTTGGTGCGTCAACGTCCAGCGTGGCCACATGTCCACTGTGCGGAAGCGTCACCACCTTCAGCCGTGAGGATGCAATGTGGCGTTCAATCGCGGCTACGGAACTTGGCGGCACCACCTCATCCACTGACGACTTGAAAACCAATGCCGGTGCTTGCACCTTGGGCAGCCCGAGGGTAGCGGCGCGGAAGAGTTTCTTCAGTTCATGGACCGACTGCAACGGGGTTTTGGAATAGTCCCCATCCTCGGTAGCAACAGGAGCGGGTTTGTCCTCGACTATGGGGGTGGTGGTTGGCATGAAGTACTTGAGCGCAGCGACGTA
Organism: Arthrobacter sp. UNCCL28; assembly: GCF_900102805.1. Lineage (NCBI taxonomy): Bacteria > Bacillati > Actinomycetota > Actinomycetes > Micrococcales > Micrococcaceae > Arthrobacter > Arthrobacter sp. UNCCL28. The sequence continues at coordinate 75,704 of NZ_FMWE01000011.1, read as the reverse complement.
CCTCACGCGCCGGTCATAGAAGCTCAGCCCCGGATTGACCAGGACCAATCCGGGAACCTCATGCAGGGCAGCCACGCGGAGTGCTACGGCACCGCCCATTGACAAGCCCGCCACGAAGCACTTTTCGGTTTGCTCCGCCAAGTCCAGGTAGCTCTGCTCAAAGGTCCTGTACCAGTCCTGCCATCGCGTTGTTGCCAGGTCGCGCCAAGTGGTGCCGTGGCCTGGCAGCAGGGGAACCGACACCGCGAAACCTTGTGCGGCCAGGTACTCCGCCCACGGGAGGATACTGAGGGGACTGCCGGTGAACCCATGGCAGATGGCAACGCCTGTTGTGGCATTGGGACCATGCCCGGCGTAGTGGAAAGCAAGCGGCGCTGCAAGTGGGTGGCGTTCCGTCATGTGTCCCATCGTGTCACTGTTCCGGACATTTCTCACTGGAGTAGGGTTGCAGTTGAGTGCCGGCCGGTTGCCGGAAGCATGCCATCCGTCGGCCGTAGGAGGACAACTGTGTTCTATTGGGTCATGAAGAGGATCTTTCTGGGTCCTATCCTCAAACTCCTGTTCAGGCCTTGGGTCAAAGGCCTTGATAACGTCCCCGAAAGCGGCGCCGCGATCCTGGCGTCCAACCACCTGTCCTTTTCGGACTCCATCTTCCTGCCCCTGATGGTGCACCGGCCGGTTATCTTCCTGGCTAAGTCCGAGTACTTCACCGGCAAGGGAATCAAGGGACGGCTGACGGCGCTGTTCTTCAGGCTGAGCAACCAACTTCCCATGGACCGGTCCGGCGGGGCAGCGTCCGAAATGTCATTGCAGGCAGGCAAGGACGTCCTTTCGTCCGGAGGTCTGCTGGGCATTTACCCGGAAGGGACCCGCAGCCCTGACGCCCGTCTCTACCGCGGGAAAGTGGGTGTGGCACGGCTGGCCCTGCAAACGCGGGTACCCGTGGTGCCGGTCGCCATGATCGGTACGGAGAAGGTCCAGCCCATCGGCAAGAGGCTCCCCAGCATCCGCAGGGTAGGCATCATTTTCGGACAGCCACTGGACTTCAGCCGCTACTACGGCATGGAGGAGGACCGGCTGGTCCAGAGAGCAGTCACAGATGAAATCATGTCCGCCTTGATGCGTCTCTCCGGCCAGGAATACGTCGATGAATACGCTGCCGTGGTCAAGGCCCGGTTGGCCGGCAAGGGCCCGGAACCTGTCCACCAGGTCGAGGCAACAGAGGATGTTGCGGGGGACATAGCGGAGGACAGGGATGAACCGGGGAACAGCGATGAAGGGTCGCCGCAGAAACTGTGACGCAGGTGGCGGCATCAGTTACGCCCGCTGTCCCGCAACCATGCCCGAGGCTACTACTCTTGAAGGGTGACTGAGCTAACCGCGAACACCGCATCCTCCATAGCAGATCCCCTCGCCAGCACCGCCCAAAGCGGAGCAGCGAACTACCCCGGGCTCGACGCCTGGCGGGACCTGCCGATCTCCCAGCAGCCCACGTGGTCCGACGCCGGCGTCTTCGATGCTTCCGTCAAGGAACTTTCCGTGGTTCCGCCGCTGGTTTTCGCCGGCGAAGTGGATGTCCTCCGGGAGCGTTTGGCCGCTGCGGCCCAGGGCAAAGCATTCCTCCTGCAGGGCGGCGACTGCGCTGAGACATTTGAAGCTGCCACAGCGGACAAAATCAGTGCAAGGGTCAAGACCATCCTGCAGATGGCGGTGGTGCTGACCTACGGTGCTGCCATGCCCGTCATCAAGATGGGCCGCATGGCCGGACAGTTCGCCAAGCCGCGCTCGTCCAACGACGAAACCCGCGACGGCGTCACGCTGCCCGCCTACCGTGGCGACATCGTAAATGGCTATGAGTTCACACCGGAGTCCCGCGCCCATGACGCCGGCCGTATGCTGAAGGCGTATCACACCTCGGCTTCGACCCTGAACCTTATCCGTGCGTTCACCCAAGGTGGTTTCGCGGACCTGCGCCTGGTTCACCAGTGGAACAAGGGCTTCACGGAAAACCCTGCGCACGCCCGCTATGAATCGCTGGCACGCGATATTGACCGTGCCATCAGCTTCATGGATTCCTGCGGCGCGGACTTCGAGGCGCTCAAGCGGGTTGAATTCTTCGCCAGCCATGAAGCGTTGCTGCTCGACTACGAGCGCGCCCTGACCCGCATCGATTCACGCACGGGCCTGCCCTACGACACTTCCGCCCATTTCCTGTGGATCGGCGAGCGGACCCGCGAACTGGATCATGCCCATGTGGACTTCCTCTCCCGTGTGCGGAACCCTATCGGCGTCAAGCTCGGACCCACCACCAGCGGTGATGATGCCCTGCGCCTGATCGACAAGCTGGACCCCAACCGTGAACCTGGGCGTCTGACGTTCATCACGCGTATGGGCGCCAAGAACATCCGCGAAAAGCTGCCCGCCGTCGTCGAGCGCGTCACCGCCTCAGGTGCCCAAGTGCTTTGGGTCACCGATCCCATGCACGGCAACACCGTCACCTCGCCCAACGGCTACAAGACCCGCAACTTCGACGACGTCATTGACGAGGTCCGTGGCTTCTTCGAGGTCCACCACTCGCTGGGCACGGTTCCCGGCGGTCTCCACGTCGAAATGACCGGCGACGACGTCGCTGAGTGCCTGGGTGGCGCCGATCCGATCGACCAGGACGCTTTCCTTGACCGCTATGAGTCAGTGTGCGACCCCCGCTTGAACCACATGCAGTCACTTGAAATGGCCTTCCTGGTGGCAGGGGCCCTCTCCAAGCAGTAAAGAACCATCAATAAGGGCGTGGTCCGGATGAATCCGGACCACGCCCTTTTTGCTGCCTGCTGGGAGCCGTCATGACCGTCTACACGACAGTCAGTGTCACCACGGAGTCTTCCGGCACTTCGGTATTGACCGGGTTTTGGTCGCGGACGGTACCAAAGAAGCCGCCCAGGATCTTGTTGACCTCCACCTTGAAGCCCAGCTTCTTCAACTCCCTCTCAGCCTCGGCAGCCTGCTTGCCGATGAAGCTGGGAACGGAGACCAATTTGGGCCCCTTGGACACCGTAATCGTCACGGACTCACCGCGAATGAGCGTGCCATTGGCCGGGGCCTGGCTGACCACAGCCCCTTTGGGGACCGACTTGTCATTGACGGTCTCCGGAGCGATCACTGCCTTCAACCCGGCATCCTGAATGGCTTTGACGGCGGCATCCTGCGTCTTCCCGCGTACGTCCGGAACCGGAATCGGCTGCGGCCCTTTGGAGACCTCCAGGGCCACAGGCGTGCCGTGACGTACTTCCTTGCCCTTGGCCGGGTCCTGGGCAATCACGACGCCGGCAGGGATTTTCTCATCAAAGGCTTCGGTGACGTTCCCCAGGGCCATTTCGGCGACATTGAGTGCTGTCTTGGCTTCATCCAGGGTGCCGCCGGTCAAATCCGGCAGCGGGAACAGCTGGGCGCCCTTGGAGACGAAGAGGGTGATGGACTGGAACTTCCGGACTTCGGCACCGGATTCGGGTTCAGTTCCGACGGCGAGTCCGGCCAGGATGTCGTCGTCGAAGACGTCGCGCGGCTCCGACTGGAATCCAGCCGTTCGGAGGAGTTGCTGTGCCTCGGCCACTGTCTTGTTCTTGACGTCCGGTACGGTCCCGGGGGAGCCCGGGCCCATGCCGAAAAACCATCCGGCAGAAGCTGCGAGCATCGCCAGGATAACGATCACGATGGCCCAGATGACGCCCCGGCGGCGGGGATTTCCTTCCCTGAGCGGGCGCACGGGGGTTGCCGCGGCCCGGGCACGGTCCTTGCTCTGTTGCTTCTCGAGCCTCTTCAGCTCGCGCTTGCCGGGTTGCCGGAGGTCCTGGTCGACGTCGCTACCGGTTGATGCTTTGGAGTGCTGAAGGGCCGAACCGCCGGCCGCCATGATGGTGGTCGGGTTGCTCTGGTGGCTGATGAACTCAGTGGGGGAGGCCGTGGTGGACAAGGCTTCCGTGGGATGCTCCGCGCCGCCGTTGAGGGCAGTTGTTGCAGCGGTGGGGTATGGGCTGTGGTCCTGGCTCTGCTTGTGATCCAGCTGTTCGTCGGACAGCGTGGTCCGGATATGGCGGAGTTCGGTCAGCAACGCTGTCCCGTTCACAGGCCGGTTCTCGGCATCGGCAGCCGTGCACCACTGAACCAGTTCATCGAGGTCTTCGGCCAAGCCGGGAGCAATGTCCGAGGGGCGTCCCACCACGGAATTGACGTGTTGGTAGGCCACCTGGATGGGGGAGTCGCCGGCATAGGGTTGCTGGCCGGTCAGCATTTCGTAGAGCATGATGCCGGCAGAATAGATGTCGCTGCGGGCATCTGCGGGTTGGCCGAGAACCAGCTCGGGAGCCAGGTACGCTACGGTTCCGATCAGGGCTCCGGTGCTGGTGTTCGCCGAGACTGCCCGGGCAAGGCCGAAGTCGCCCACCTTGATCCGGCCGTCGTCCGCGATGAGGACGTTCTCGGGTTTGATGTCCCGGTGGATCAAGCCGGAGCCGTGGGCGGCAGCCAGTCCTTCGATCACGGGATCGATCAGGGCCAGGGCCAGCCTCGGCGCCAAGGCTCCTTGTTCGCTGAGGACGTCGCGGAGAGTGTGGCCCTTGACGTACTCCATCACCAGGTAGGCCACGTGCCCGTCTTCGCCTTGGTCCAAAACGCCCACAATGTGCGGGTGGGAAAGGCTCGCGGCCGCTTTTGCTTCGCGGCTGAGCCGCTGGAGGAAGGTGGGATCGTTTGCCAGGTGCGGGTGCAGGACTTTGAGGGCTACGTCGCGCTCAAGGCGCTGGTCCGTGGCCAGGTAGACAGTGGACATTCCGCCCTTGGCAAGCCGGGAACGGACCAAATACCGGCCGTCCACCATGGTTCCAATGAGCTGGTCCTGCGTTGGTTCTTGCACCATACGATCCTAAACGAGGCAGGGAAGGGGCCCGAATCCGCATTGGGCTGGCCAATGGGATCCGGGCCCCTTCACAGGTGCTGCTGGAGCCTAGCCGAACGTGCGCTGGCGGGCTTTGATCGATTCGACGTACCGCTTGGTGTCGTCATACATGCCGTACTTGCTGACCGAGTACTGGCCCTGGTAGTAGCCGGCAATCGCGGTATCCAGGTCCTTGCTGGTGGCGATCAGCGCGCGGATGATGGCGACACCGGCCGTCGCGTTGTCATACGGATCCAAAAGGTTCAGCTTACGGCCCACCAGGTCCGAAGCCCACTGGCCGGAGGACGGGATGACCTGCATGGTGCCGATGGCGTTGGCAGGGGAAACTGCCCGCTGGTCAAAACCGGATTCCTGTTCCGCGAAGGCAAGCGCCAGGGATGGGCTGACGCCCATGCGCCTTGCGGTGTCAGCCACAATGCCCTTCATCTCGGCGCGGCTGGGCACCGGTGAGGCGTTGAGCAGGGCTTTGTTCTCGTTGGCCGAGCTGACGACGGCAGCGGGGTAAGTAAAGCCCAGGAAGGTGCTGGGAACCAAGGGTTTGGTCTCGCCGGCAGGCTGGAGTCCGGTGCCCGGAATGGTGAGCTTCTGGCCGGGGTAGATGACCGTGGTTGCGGAAACGTTGTTGGCGGTCATGAGCGCGCTCAGGGAAACCCCGTGGCGCGAGGCGATGGAACTGAGGGTATCGCCTGCCTTGATGGTGTAGGAGCCCGAGCCTGCAACGGGGGCAGGTGCAGGAGCTGCGGGGGCAGGAGCTGCGGGGGCGGAGGGCGCAGATCCGCCGCTGACCTTGATCTTCTGGCCCGGATAGATGATGGAGCTGCCGTTGAGGTTGTTCCAGCTGAAAATGCTGGACAAGGGCACACCGTGCTTGGCGGCGATGGCACCGAGGGTGTCACCGGAGACGACGGTGTAGATGGTGGCGTTGCTGGGAGCTGCCGGGGCCGACGGCTGGGCCGGGGCGGAAGGCTGGGATGGGGCGGGCGTGGCCGTTCCCGTGAGCTTGATGGTCTGGCCCGGGTAGATCAACGTGGTGGCCGACAACTTGTTCAGCTGCAGGACGGCGTTTGTATCGAGGTTGAAGCGACGGGCGATGGCGCTGATCGTATCGCCGCGGACGATCGTGTAGGTATCCGGAACCGAAGGAGCCATGGGGCGCAGGGCTGCGGGCAACGTTGCGGCAACAGCCTGTGCGGGGATGACATTGCCGGCGTTGACGGCTTGCGCCTTCATTGCTGCAGCAAGCGTGGCCGGGACTTTGCGGGGCTGGGGTGCCGGAGAAGCCATGGATGGCTGGGCCAGGGCAAGCGAGGACAAAACCACGGCGGGAAGCGCAGCCGTGGTTGCCGCAATGACCGGCATGCTCATGGTTCGTTTCGGCGAGCGGGGCGTCGTCATGAAAAGTGTCCTCATCTCAACAGCGGTTGTTGGGGTGGCGCTGTTGTCGGTGTTGCGAATGTTACTGATGTTATCAATGGTGCAAGTGTGATCAGTGTGAATCTCTCACACTTATGCAATCGACACAACAATTCCTGTCGATCGGGATTATGCTGTCCGATTTATTGCCAATGAAATGACGCATTAAAGGCGCCCCTCAGGTATCGGGAGCCGGCCCCGGCTAGGCGTGGGGCAGGGCGGCGTGGCAACCTTGTTCCGTGAGTAATGTAGAAAGCCTTGTTTCCGACTGGCTCCCCTTGCCGGATGTCGCCGAGCTGCTGGAAGTTTCCATCACCAAAGTCCACGGGCTCTTGGATGAACGCGCACTGGTTGCCATCAGGCGGGGAGAACGGAATATCCGCTCAATCCCGGCCTTGTTTATCCAGGATGGTCATCCTGTCGACAGCTTAAAGGGAACCATCGCGGTTCTCAGCGATGCCGGTTACAACGACGAAGAGCTGATCATCTGGCTTTTCACCCCTGACGAATCACTGCGTGGGCGCCCGATTGACGCACTGCGCGAGGGACGTAAAACCGAGATCAGGCGTCGCGCCCAGTCTTTGGCCTGGTAACGGTGCCCCTTGGGTGAGTCAGGATACCGGGAACTGAAATAAGACGACGACGGCGGGTTGCACCGCCGTCGTCGCTTCATGTCCTATCGGTGCCGGGCACCAAGGTGAACCGTGCAAATTATGCTGCGCGGCTGACGGCAGCCTCAGCCAGTTGCCTCAGGGCGGTGAGCGGCACGTCATCCAGTGGCAGGCGTTCCAACGCTTCGAAGGCCTGGTTGCTCAGCTTTGCAATCAGCGATTCCGTGGCATCCAAGGCGCCGCACTGGACCATGATCCGACGTATTCGGGCGACGTCGTCTTCGCCCAGATCCGGATTCCCCAGCATTCGGTCCAGGTACTCCGCGTCAGCGGTTGAAGCCTGGTTCAGGGCAAATCCGACCAAGACGGTGCGTTTGCCTTCAAGCAAATCATCGCCGGCCGGTTTGCCGGTCGTTTCAGGATCGCCAAATACCCCGAGGACATCGTCCCGCATCTGGAATGCCTCACCCAGTGGCAAGGAAAACTCTGAATATTCCTTCAGAAGCCCTGTGGGGGCGCCGGCGAGGGCCCCACCCAATGCCAGCGGATGTTCCGTGGAGTATTTCGCCGACTTGTAACGGATGATTGATTGCGCCCGGTCCACTGACCCGGCCCGCTCACGGACAGGGCCCGCCACTTCCTCAAGAATGTCCAGGTATTGGCCGGCCATGACCTCTGCCCTCATGACATTGAATATTCGCCGTGCAGGAGTTCCTGCTGCCGCCCGGGGGCCGATTTCGGTAAAAGACTCCTCGCTGAACGACAAGCAGAGATCGCCGGTCAAGATGGCTGCGGCATCTCCGAATCGACCACTGTCCAGAGCCCAGCCGTTCAATTCATGGAGCTGGCTGAAGCGCTTGTGCACGCTGGGGCCGCCGCGGCGGGTATCGGACCGGTCGATGATGTCGTCGTGGATCAATGCTGCAGCCTGAAACAGTTCCAGCGCACATCCGGCAGTGAGGATCTCCGGGTTCCCGGCCAGTCCGCCGGCGCCCCTCCAACCCCAGTAGCACATCAGTGCCCGGAGGCGTTTGCCGCCCGTCACCAGGTGTGAAATCGAGCCGATGAGCGGCTCGACGTCCGGGGACACCGAAGCCATGAGTTCTTGCTGTCCCGACAGGAAGCCCTTCAGCTTGCCGGCAACGCCGTTGATGAACTCCGTCTGTTCGGACGTTACTGTGGCCAGTGCCGTCACTTGATGGACCCGGCCGCCACATTGGCGCCAATGGTGAAGGTGGATACGCCTTCCTTCTGCCGGATTGAGACGTTCACTGTCTCGCCATCACCCCTGACAAAGTCCAGCGAGGTGACATTGCCTACGGCCTCCGGTCCAGGTACAAGCTTGAAGCCCTGTGCCTCCAAGGACGTTTTGTAGTAGTCCACCACGCCCTCCGGCGGGGCCTTGACGGTTCCAACCAAGGCTGCCGTTGCCAGGGAGGTGCTCTTGTCGAAGCTGCTGGAACGGACTGATGCCTTGGGCATGACGGGAATCAGTTGCTCGGGAAAGCCCGGAACAAGGGCGTTTACCGTGGCAGTGGCGCCCGGCGCCGAAGTGGCCGATTCCGTCGTCGTCGCTGGTGCAGTCGCTGACGCGGACGCGGCAGCGGCAGGGCTCGAGGACGATGACTGCGATGAAGTGTCCGTGGGGGACGGAGCGGCCGAACCTCCTGGGGCCGGTGTGCATGCCGAGGCTGCTACGGCGACACTTGCTGCGAGCAGGGCAAACCCTCGCGATCGAGGAGTTCCAAAGAGCTTCACAGGGTATCCTTCCGGGGCTGGGGCAGAGATTGCCTCCAGTTTAGTCAGTGGCCGGGCATAGTATTGCCGATGTGAGGCAGGAAGCATTCGGCAGCGGCCCAGGAGCCGGTCAGGAGTCCTCCCGCAGCGCAGGTGATGCTCTGCGGGAATTGAGGCGAACCAGCATCCTCCACGTTGATATGGATGCGTTTTTTGTCTCCGTTGAACTCCGCAGCAGACCCGATCTCCGGGGAAAGCCAGTGATCGTCGGATTTCCCGCTGAGCGGTCGGTGGTGCTTTCGGCTTCCTACGAGGCCCGGGCCACAGGAGTGAAGTCCGCCATGCCAATGTCGATCGCGATGCGGCGTTGCCCCTCCGCGGTGATCATTAATCCGCGGCATTCGGTGTACTACGAAGTGTCCGGCCAGATCATGGAGATCTTTGCTTCCATTACGGATCTGGTGGAGCCCCTCAGCGTCGATGAAGCCTTCCTCGATGTTGGTGGGGCGATTCGCCGGCTCGGTCCGCCCCTGGAAATAGGACACCTCATCCGCCGAAGGGTCCAGTCGGAACTGGGCATTACGGCATCTGTGGGAATTGCCGGCACCAAGTTCGTGGCCAAAATCGCCTCCACGCGGTGCAAGCCCGACGGAATCCTGCAGATCAACGCCGGGGACACCCTTGCCTATCTTCACAGTCTCCCCGTTAATGCTCTGTGGGGCGTGGGTGGAAAGACAGGAGAGGTGCTTGCCCGCCTTGGCATCCGAACTGTGGCAGATGTGGCGGCAACTCCGGTGGCTGCCCTGAAGAAGGTCCTCGGTGCCAGCGGGGAACACGTCCACCGGCTGTCCATGGGAATAGATCCCCGCCCGGTGACGCCTACCAGGCTTGAGAAGAGCATCGGGGCGGAAGAGACCTTCTCCACCGATACTGGTGACAATGCCTTGCTGCACAAGGAATTGCTGCGCCTATCCCACCGGACGGCGGGAAGGCTGCGCAGTTCCGGCATGCTGGCCAGGACCGTGGCCCTGAAGCTCCGGTACTCGGACTTTTCCACGGTCACACGGAGCCGGACCGTTCATGCCCCAGTTGACAGCGCGCAGATGATCTACCAAGTGGCGGTACAACTGCTTGAGTCATTGGGGCCGCGGTCCCTGAGCGTCCGCCTCGTTGGGGTACGGGCGGAGCAGCTTGAGCCCGCCGGGCAAACATCCCTCCAATTGAGCCTGGACCGCCGGGACGACAACTGGCGGGCAGCGGAGCAGGCCTTGGACCGCGTTTCGGAACGTTTCGGGTCCAAAACCCTCCTTCCAGCAAGACTCCTCGACCCCGGAAAGCCCTCCGAGGCAGGTGATCAACTGTGAGCTTGGTCCCGCTGGCCATCAGGCGTCTTTCAGAACGGCGTCGGACAAACTATCCTATTTATTACAGAGATTTAGATCGTCTGGACAAACTGTTTCCTGAACAGTCGGCCCTGAGATGCCCGCTGAACCAAGAGGGAATTTCGGGAACGATTTTCTTGGTCCGATCGTTGTGGAAACAGACGCACAGAAAGCGTTATGTCCAGACGCTGGCTGACTAAAGGAGGTCGCGATGCCCCTCTCGGAGCACGAACAGAAGCTGCTTGAGCAACTTGAAAAGCAACTTCATGAGGACGATCCGAAGTTTGCCAGCACCATGGGCTCGGATCCCATCCGCAGTTGGTCAACCCGGCATGTAATCATCGGCGTGCTTGGCGCCATTGCCGGCATCCTCCTCCTGCTCGTGGGAGTTTCGATGCAGGCGATACCAGTGGGTGTCCTCGGCTTCGTCGTCATGGGTGCTGGCGTCTACTTCGCCACGCTGCGCGGAGCAGCCTTTGGCAAAGCCGGCAAGGGCAAACCAGCCAGGGGCAAACCCAAGAGTTCGTTCATGAGCAGCCTCGAAGAGCGCTGGGACGAGCGGCGCCGCGACGACTCCTAAGTCCTCCACGACGTTGCACCACCGGTAGTACCACTCCTGCCTTACGCGCGCCCCTGATTTTTTCCCGGGGATGACGAAAGACCCGCATGCCGCGGGTCTTTTTGCGTTTAACGTGTCTTTTGCTCCACTTCCCACCACCACTCCGCTCTTTACCCCGCCAGGCACCCCTACTCAGCCTCCACTTCCCACCACACCGGCGCGGCAGGCGGGGAAAGCAGCCCAGGGGAGACCTGAACCCCTCGCCGGAGACGTCCGCGCCACGCGGCGGCTCCACCGGCCCTCCACTTTCCGCCACCGAGCCTAAATCCGCGCCATTTCAACCAACTCGAATCTCAAGGTAGTGGAGAAACACCTGCTCCTGCGTTGACTGTGGGGCTTTGTGGAGTAAAGTGGAGCGCATAAGAGGGTAGTGGCAGTGTTGGGAATGAACGGGCACCTTAACTGAGGGGCGGTGGGGCCAGATGTTTCTGGGCACTCACTCGCCGCGTCTCGATGAAAAGGGCCGGATCATCCTTCCCGCCAAGTTCCGCGAGGAGCTTGCCGAGGGGCTGGTCCTCACCAGGGGTCAGGAACGCTGCATCTACGTCTTCAGCCAGAAAGAATTCGAACGTATTCACGAGTCGATGCGGGAAGCACCACTGTCTTCCAAGCAGGCCCGCGACTATATTCGCGTTTTCCTGTCCGGAGCCTCTGATGAAGTACCTGACAAGCAGGGGCGCGTGACCATTCCGCCGGCGCTCCGGGCATACGCAGGCCTTGGCAGGGAGTTGGCTGTGATCGGAGCCGGCACCCGTGCGGAGATCTGGGATGCCGAAGCTTGGAATGAGTACCTCAACGAGAAGGAAGCAGCCTTCTCGGAAACGGATGACGACAATCTGCCCGGGTTTATCTGACCGGTCGGAGGAAGCAGCAGTACCGCTTCTTGAATGGGATCTCCAGCCGCCCATCGAACAGTCTTCCTGGCTCACCTTCCCCTGAGCCAGGCCGGCGGGTCGATAGGCGCGGATGGGGATCCGATTCAAGAAACAGCAGGCAAGCGATTGAAGAAAGAGGAGGCAGCGTGGAAGAGCAGGACGCGGCAAAGCCCACATCGGAGCGCCACGTACCCGTCCTGAAAGACCGCTGCATCAATCTGCTCGCCCCCGGCTTCGAGGCTGCCAGGAAGCGGGGAGCCACCCCTGTCGCCATCGATGCGACCCTGGGCATGGGCGGTCACTCCGAAGCCATGCTGCAGCGTTTTCCGGACCTGCACCTGGTCGGCATTGACCGGGACGAAGAGGCCCTTGCCTTGGCGGGCGCGCGGCTTGAGCCCTTCTCGGACCGGACGGACCTGGTGCACGCCGTGTACGACGAGATCGGCGAAGTCCTCGAAGACCTCGGCATCTCCGAGGTCCACGGCATCCTCATGGACCTGGGTGTCTCTTCGCTGCAGTTGGACGAGCGCGAGCGTGGTTTCGCCTACTCCTACGATGCCCCCCTCGACATGCGGATGGACACCAGCCGCGGACAGACAGCAGCCGACGTCGTCAATAACTACAGCGAAGACGAACTGGTGCGCATCATCCGCAAGTGGGGCGAAGAAAAGTTCGCCGGCCGCATTGCCAACAGGATCGTTAATGCCCGGGTGGAGAAACCCTTCGCAACCACCGGCGAACTTGTGGAACAGATCCGCAGTGTTGTTCCCGCCGCAGCGGCCAAGAGCGGTGGACATCCCGCCAAACGCACTTTCCAGGCATTGAGGATTGAGGTCAACGAGGAGCTGGACGTCCTGGAACGGGCTGTTCCCGCAGCTGTGGCCGCTACGGCCATGGCGGGACGGATCGTGGTGATGTCGTATCACTCGCTGGAAGACAAGATCGTGAAGTCGGTTTTCCAGGCCGGATCAAAATCCTCAGCCCCACTCGGTTTCCCCGTGGAACTTGAAGAACATAAACCCGAACTGAAAACCATCACCAAGGGCACGGAAGTGCCAACGGCAGCAGAAATCGCTGAGAACCCCCGCGCGGCGTCCGCCCGATTGAGGGCAGTGGAGCGCATCAAACCAAGGAGAGACGCATGAGCAACGCCGCAGCGAAGACACTGCCCTCCGTGGTGGGCAATACCGCCCGTGCACTGCCCGATCCCGGCGGCAAGCCTGACTCCGGACGCAAGGCCCGTACGCCGCTTTCCTTGGTGCGCAGTGCTCCGGGCAAACGCCGGACCCCATTCGTCGTCCTTTGCTTCGTGGCCATGGCGGCCGCCCTCATGGCTGTTCTTGTCCTGAATATTTCGGTATCCACCGCCCAATACCAGTTGGTGCAGCTCAAGGCCGAAGCAGCAACCCTGAACAAGGAAAACCAAGACCTGACACAGAGGAAGCAGAACTTCGAGGCTCCCCAGAATTTGGCTGCGAAGGCGGCAGAATTGGGAATGGTTCCTTCAACTGTCAAGGGACAGATCGACCTCAATACGATGACCATCACCGGAAAGGCAACACCGGCCGTTAAGGGAGATGCTCCTTTGGCACAGTTGGCTCCTCCGGCAGTGGCGGGGATGCTGGACGTGGTTCCCTCGGTAACAACCAAGGAACCCCTGGAGAACCTCAAGCCGGTGACTCCGGTTGCGCCTGCCGCCCCGGCTGCACCCGCGGCTGCTCCAGCATCTCCGGCAGCTACGCCGCCGGTTGACCTTAACGGGGGTTCTGTACCGGCCCCTCAGCAGAAGGCACCCGGGCAGTAATCCATCAGTCCACCGAAGCTAGGCCAGCAGCAAGGAATCAACGTGGCTCAGAACCCCGGCACATCGAAAAAAACGAAGACGCCGGCGGCAAAAAAGCGGTTGCGGGTTGGTCTTGGCATCATGCTGACGCTGCTGTTGGTAGTGGGCGGCAAGCTGTTCATGGTCCAGGGCCTGGATATGGGCGGAATGGCCGAAGCTGCGCTGGCGAAGCGCCTGACGCCCCAGGTCCTGCCTGCGGAGCGGGGGCAGATCGTTGATGCCAACGGTACTGTCCTGGCCAGCAGCGTCATCCGGTACAACCTCGTTGTGGACCAGGTCCTGAATACGAACACGGCCACCTTTAAGAGGTACAACGAGAAGACCGAAGAGGTTGAGACCGTTTCCAGGGACCAAGGCATCTCGGAGCTGGCCACGCTCCTGGGTTCCGACGTCGAAAAAATCCGCGAGGCGCTGACCGGAGAGAAGAAGTACTTCGTGGTCGCCAAAGACATCAAGCCTGAGCTTGAAGACCGGATTTCCAAACTGAATATCCCGGGAGTGATCCCCGAAGGCGTCAGTAAGCGCGTGTATCCAAATGGCAGCGTGGCCGGTGGAGTAGTGGGTTTCCTCCAGGATGGCGTCTCAGGCCAAGCAGGCATCGAGCAGACCCAGGACGAGGTCCTGCGTGGCGTTGAAGGAAAGCGCGTTTTCGAGATCGGCGCTGACGGCCTGAGGATTCCAGTGGCCACCGACGAACTGACTCCGGCGGTGGACGGCAGTGACGTCAAGCTGACCCTCAACACCGATATCCAGTATTTTGCGCAGCAGGCCATCCAAAGCCAAGTGAACAAGATGAACGCCGAGTGGGGTTCCATCATTGTGATGGACATCAAGACCGGCAATCTTGTGGCCCTGGCTGATACCAATGCTCCGGATCCGAACGACCCCGGAAAGGTTGACGCCAAGGACCGTGGCGTCCGCTCCGTGACAGCTGCCTACGAGCCCGGTTCCGTGCAGAAGATGATCACGGCAGCTGCCGTGATCGAAGAAGGCAAGTCGTTCCCCTTGGATCACTTCACGATTCCAACTGCCTACACGATCGACGGGCAGACGTTCACGGACGCCTTTGAGCACGGCACTGAAGAACGCACTTTGGCCGGCATCCTGGGGTGGTCCATGAACACTGGAACCGTCATGGCGGGTAGCAGGTTGACCAAGGAACAGCGCTACGACTGGTTGAAGAAGTTCGGCATCGGTGAGCAGACGGACATCGGACTTCCGGCCGAGGCAACCGGCATCCTCGCCAAGCCTGATCAATGGGACGAACGGCAGCAGTACACTGTCCTGTTCGGACAAGGCGTTTCCCAATCGACGCTGCAGACAGTGCGCGCGTTCCAGAGCATCGCGAACGATGGCGTCATGCTGCAGCCAAGGCTTATTGACAGCTACATCACTCCCCAGGGGGAGGAACAGAAGGTTCCGGCCAAGGATTCGCGCCAGGTGGTATCCAAGGAGACCGCCCAGCAGGTGCGGGACATCCTCGAGAGTGCCGTCACTGAGGGGCAGATCAAGGACGCGGCAATCGATGGTTACCGGGTGGGTGCAAAGACGGGAACGTCACAGGCTCCCCGCGAGGATGGCCTGCCCGGATTCGACGGATACACCGCCTCGATGGTGGGCATGGCGCCCATGGATGACCCGCGTTTCATTGTTGAGGTGGTCCTGCAGCGTCCCAAGGGAAACATCTATGGCGTCACCAACGGACCGGTGTTCCGTTCGGTCATGTCACAGGTGCTGCGGACCTACAACGTGGCCCCGTCCACGGGAACTCCCGCGCGGCTGCCCCAGTTCGTCAAGTAAGCTTCTTGGGCGTCTGTTTCGGCCAAGATTCGATCCACCACTAACGGCCCGGGCGCCGCTGGCTCCACGCCGGTCGTTCCACGAGCACCAACGGAGAACTACGTGTCAGAGCACAATGAGGCAGCCAACAACGTCACGACGCCGGACGCAGGCCGGTCCGGCTTCAGGCCCGGGTCTGTTGCAGCGGTGCCCTTGGCCACCATCGCGGAGGTCCTTGGCGTGGCCGCCCCGGAAGAGGGGCACCACGGGGGAGTAACGGGTATTACGCTCAACTCCAGGGCAGTGGAACCCGGCGATCTCTATATGGCTTTACCGGGAGCTTCGCGCCATGGTGCCGACTTTGTTCCCCAAGCAGTAGAGGCCGGAGCCGCTGCCGTGGTGACGGACGACGCCGGGGCACGCCAGCTTGCGCTGGCAGGCGAACAGCCGGTGCCTGTCCTCATTGTTGATGAGCCGCGCACGGTGGTGGGTCCCCTCGCTGCGCTGATCTACCGCAGCCAGCCGGCCGAGGGCGGATCTCCCGCGCTCTACGGTGTCACCGGGACCAACGGCAAGACCACCACCACCTACTTCATCAACTCTCTGCTGCGGGCCCTTGGCCGGAAGACGGGGCTCATCGGCACCATCGAGATTGTGGCGGGTGGCGAACCCATCCCGAGCTTGCTGACCACTCCGGAGTCCACCGATGTCCATGCCCTGCTGGCATTGATGCGGGAGCGCGGACTGGACGCGGCGTCCATGGAGGTCTCGTCCCACGCAATCTCCTACCGCCGGGTGGATGGGGTCATGTTCGACGTCGCAGGCTTTACCAACCTCACCCAGGACCACCTGGACCTGCACGGGAGCATGGAAGAGTACTTCCGCACCAAGGCTGACCTTTTCACCGCCAAGAGGGCCCGCCACGCCGTGGTTACCGTCGATGACGACTGGGGACGCAAACTCGTTGACTTGGCCGATATCCCGGTCACGACTCTCTCCGCCGGCGGAGCAGCCGCTGGTTCCGACTGGCACGTCGCAGGCATCACTGCCCGCGGGCTAGGCTCCGAATTCGAACTCCGGCACGTCGACGGCCGGATGCTGCGCGTCCACACCGGCCTGCCTGGAGCCTTCAATGTGGCCAACGCGGCACTGGCCACCATCATGGTCCTGGCATCAGGAGTGGATGGACAGGCGCTTCAGGCGGCATTGGACGCCCATGATCCTTTCACCGTCGCCGTTCCCGGACGCATGCAGTTGGTGTCCACTGAACCGGCGGCCGTTGTTGATTTTGCCCACAATCCCGATGCCTTGGCGCGCGCCCTGGAGGCCGTACGATCCCCGGAGGAGGGGTCCCGGGTCATCGTGGTCTTTGGTGCCACTGGCCAGCGGGATCAAGGTAAACGGCCCACCATGGGTGCGATAGCCGCGCGACTGGCTGACGTTGTGATAGTCAGCGATGACGATCCCCACGACGAAGATGCAGCCTCCATTCGGGCAGAAGTGCTCCAGGGCGCCTACGCCGCGCGGGATACGGAGGGACTGACCAGCGAAATCGTTGAGTTTTACCCCAGGGACGCGGCGATCCGACTGGCCGTGGAGATGGCCGAAGCCAGCGACACCATCCTGGTTGCCGGGCGCGGCCACGAAGTGTGGCAAGAGGTCAAAGGCGTCAACCTGGCCCTGGACGACAGGGTGGAATTGCGTGCCGCCTTGACATCCAAGGGATTCAGCGTTTCAACGGACCAGCGGATAGAGTCCTAAACCGAGATGATTGCACTTACTGCGGCGGAGATCGCCGACCTCACCCATGGCCGATTGACCGGAGCAGCGGACGTCGTGCCCACCTCCGTCGTCACTGATTCGCGGGAAGCGACGCCCGGTTCCCTGTATGTGGCCAAGCGCGGCGAACACGCCGACGGCCACGATTTCGTCGCTGCTGCTTTCGAACGTGGCGCCGTCCTGGTTCTTGCCGAGCGTGAAGTCACCGATGTCGCTGGAAGCCCGTTCCCCGCCGTCGTGGTTGATGACGCCGTCCTGGCCATGGGCGCGTTGGCTGCTGAGAGCGTCCGGCGCATCAGGGCCGAACGTGCCCAGCACGGCGAGGACTTCACCGTCATCGGCATCACCGGCTCGGCGGGTAAGACCACCACCAAGGATCTCCTGGCCGGAGTGCTTTCCGCGGCCGGCAAGACCGTGGCCCCGCAGGGCTCCTACAACGGCGAGGTGGGCGTCCCGCTGACGGTTTTCGCTGCTGACGCCCAAACCCGTTACCTGGTCATCGAAATGGGTGCCACTGGACTGGGGCACATCAAGTACCTCGCGGACATGGTCAAGCCGGACATCGGTGTTGTCCTGGTAGTCGGCACTGCGCATGCTGGTGAATTCGGTGGCGTCGAAAACATCGCCAAGACCAAGGGCGAACTCGTAGAAGCGCTCACTGAGCACGGTACGGCTGTGATCAACCTCGATGACGCCCGGGTTTCGGCCATGCGAAGCCGGACCAACGCCAAAGTCCTGGGTTTCACATCTTCACCGGCGACCACCGAGGAAGTTGAAGCCCGCAACGTTGTTGTCAACGGCCAGGGATTCCCTGAATTTGATCTTGTACTCCCCGACGGCGGACCGGCGGTCCAGGTGCGAAGCCGGCTGATCGGCGCTCATCACGTCACCAACCTGCTGGCCGCTGCGGCAGCCGCCTTCGCGGCAGGTATCCCGGCAACAGCCATTGCCGCCTCCCTGAGCTCACAGTCGGCGGCCAGCCGCTGGCGCATGGAGCGCACGGAACGCGCCGACGGCGTGACCATCATCAACGACGCCTATAACGCCAATCCTGAATCGATGCGGGCCGCGCTGCGGACCTTGGCAGACCTTGGACAGGGCAGAAGGACCTGGGCTGTCCTGGGCGCCATGCTTGAGCTGGGGGAGGACTCCATCCGCGAGCACACAGCCGTGGGCACGCAGGTGGTCCGCTTGAACATCTCACGGCTGGTGGTGGTGGGACGCGAAGCGCGGGCCCTCTACATTTCAGCCATCCAGGAAGGATCCTGGGGAGACGAATGTTCGTTCACCGAAACGGTGGAAGAAGCCTATGAGCTTCTTCAGAACGAGCTCGAACCCGGTGACCTGGTGCTGTTCAAATCCTCCAACGGCGTGGGGCTGCGGCATTTGGGTGATCGGATAGCATTACCTCCACGGGCCGAGCCCACCGGAGACAACGCAGCCGGCACGGCTGCAAGCGAAGGGAACGAGCTGCTGTGATTGCACTTTTGATCGGCGCCGGCGTCGCCCTTCTGGTGGCCCTGATAGGGACACCCCTGTTCATCAGGTTCCTCGTGGCCAAGAGCTACGGGCAATTCATCCGTGACGACGGGCCAACATCGCACCACACCAAGCGGGGAACCCCCACCATGGGCGGAACCGTGGTGGTTGCCGCTGTCCTGATCAGCTACTTCGTAACGCACCTGATCATGTGGATGATGAACCCGCGCTCCCCAGGACCTTCCGCGTCCGGGCTTCTCCTGCTCTTCCTGATGGTGGGCATGGGCTTCGTTGGCTTCCTGGATGACTACATCAAGATTTCCAACAAGCGAAGCCTGGGGCTCAACGCCCGCGCCAAGCTGATCCTCCAAGCCGCAGTGGGAATCATTTTCGCCGTCCTGGTCCTGCAATTCCCCAACGAGGACGGGTTGCGTCCGGCATCCACCCAGATCTCCCTGGTCCGCGACATCCCGTGGCTGGACCTGGCCTTCGGGGGAACAGTGCTCGGTGCGATCCTTTTCATCGTGTGGTCCAACCTGATCATCACCGCCGCCACCAACGGCGTAAACCTGACTGACGGCCTGGACGGGCTTGCTGCGGGCGCCTCCATCATGGTTTTTGGTGCCTACACCATCATGGGTATCTGGCAGAACAACCAGGCCTGTGGATCCCCGCGGGAGGCCGGCAGCGGTTGCTACCAGGTGCGGGATCCCATGGATCTGGCCCTGTTGGCCGCGATCCTCAGTGCCGCTTTGGTGGGCTTCCTCTGGTGGAACACTTCGCCGGCAAAGATCTTCATGGGAGACACCGGCTCGCTGGCGATCGGCGGCGCTGTGGCAGCATTTGCCATCTTGTCCCGCACGGAACTCCTGCTTGCTTTCATCGGCGGCCTCTTCGTCCTGATCACCCTTTCGGTGATCATCCAAGTGGGCTTCTTCAAGCTCAGTGGCGGCAAGCGTGTGTTCAAGATGGCACCGCTCCAGCACCACTTTGAACTGAAGGGCTGGGCAGAAGTCACAGTGGTGGTCCGCTTCTGGATCCTTGCAGGCCTCTTCGTAGCTGCCGGCCTCGGAATTTTCTACGCTGAATGGGTGGTACTGCTGTGAACGGAAGCCCGGAGACGACGTCGTCCGTCACGGACAGGCTCAAAGGACTCACAAGCTGGGACGCTGACTGGAACGGCCTGCGGGTGGTGGTCACGGGAATTGGTGTGTCCGGCTTCTCGGCAGCGGACACCCTGATCGAGCTTGGCGCCAAAGTAGTGGTCGTAGATGCCGCCACCACCGCCAAGGCCAAAGCCCAGGCGGACACCTTGAAAATCGTTGGTGCCGTGGAAGTGTTGCTGGGCGAAGAAGCGGTCAGCGCCCTGCCCTTGATCGAGGACGCTTTGCCCGATCTTGTGGTCACCTCGCCGGGCTGGCGCCCTGACCAAGCTCTCCTGGCTGCCGCCAGGCGCAAGCACATTGCCGTCTGGGGAGACGTCGAGCTGGCGTGGCGGCTCCGCGTCCGTGAGGGACGCAAGACGGCGGATTGGCTCACCATCACCGGCACCAACGGCAAAACCACCACCGTGGGCATGACCGAATCCATGCTGCAGGCGGCCGGGCTCAAGGCCATCGCGGTAGGAAATGTAGGAACGCCCATCCTGGACGCTCTCAGGGATCCTGTGGACTATGACGCCTTCGCCGTCGAACTCTCCAGCTTCCAGCTCCACTGGAGCCACTCCTTGTCCCCGGTGGCCAGCGTTTGCCTCAACGTGGCCGAAGACCACGTGGATTGGCACGGATCCTATGCCTCCTACCTGGCGGACAAAGCCAAGGTGTATGAGAACACCCAAAAGGCGGCCGTCTACAACGCTGAGCAGATCGAAACTGAACGCATGGTGGAGAACGCCGATGTGGTGGAAGGGTGCCGTGCCATCGGGTTCACCACCAACACCCCGGCCATCAGCATGCTGGGGGTAGTGGACGGGCTGCTGGTTGACCGCGCCTTCATCGCCGAGCGCAAGGACTCCGCAGCCGAACTGGCCTCCATGGCCGACCTCGGACCTGTTGCCCCGCGGCATATGGTCGCCAATGCACTTGCTGCAGCAGCTCTGGTGCGCGCCTATGGCGTCGAGCCGGCAGCGGTCAAGCAGGGCCTCATCAACTACCTGCCCGGCGCCCACCGCATCCAGTTGGTGGCCAAGCAGAATGAGGTCCTTTGGATCAATGACTCAAAGGCCACCAATCCCCATGCCGCGTCGGCCGCGTTGTCTTCCTTCCAGCAGGTTGTCTGGATAGCAGGGGGACTGTCCAAGGGGGTCAACTATGACGACCTCGTCAAAGAACATGCACCCCGGCTCAAGGCTGTGGTGCTGATAGGTACCGATACCGCAGCGCTGGAAGGCTCCCTCCAGCGACACGCGCCCGATGTCCCGGTGATAGCCCAGCCGAAGGGCGACACTGAAGAGGTGCAGACCGCAGCCGGCAACGCCGCTTCGCCTATCTACGGCGAAGCAATCATGGCCCAGGCCGTGGCGTCGGCGGCCCAACTTGCCGCGCCGGGGGACACCGTCCTGATGGCGCCCGCGGCTGCATCCATGGATCAGTTCTCTTCCTACGCTCACCGCGGCGATGCTTTCGTCCAGGCAGTTCGCGAGCTTGTGGAAGGGCAGGCACCGACCACCGAGGAGTAACAATGGTCAGCACGCCCACCCGCACCCGCGGTAAAGACCCCCGGGACGGGAAACCCAAGGCTCCGGCCAAGCCGGGCAAGAAGCCTTCAGGGCTCCGCGGACACCTGCGCAACTTTTGGGACAGTCTTGAAGGCAAGGACAAAGCGCCCAACAGTTCCACGTACTACCTCATCCTCGGCTGTGCCCTGGCGCTCACTGCCATTGGCATCATGATGGTGCTGTCCGCCTCAAGTGTCGAGGCCATCTCCGAAGGGAAATCCCCCTACGCGGATGCCCTGAAGCAAGCCATGTTCGGCGTCGTCGGCCTGATTGCGATGTACGTCATCTCCCGGACCAACGTGAACTGGATGAAAAGGCTGTCCTGGTGGGCCCTCGGAGCGGTTCTGGTGCTTCTGGTCCTGG
The DNA here is from genome assembly GCF_900102805.1 of Arthrobacter sp. UNCCL28. Lineage (NCBI taxonomy): Bacteria > Bacillati > Actinomycetota > Actinomycetes > Micrococcales > Micrococcaceae > Arthrobacter > Arthrobacter sp. UNCCL28. The sequence continues at coordinate 54,160 of NZ_FMWE01000011.1, read as the reverse complement.
TCCAGGTGATGGGCAACACCGTCAACGGCAACAAGAACTGGATCGACATTGGCGGGATAACCCTCCAGCCTTCCGAGATGTCCAAGCTGATCCTTTGTATCTGGATCGCTGCGGTTCTGGCGCGCAAGCAAAAACTCCTCCACCGCTGGTGGCACGTCATCATTCCCGTAGTGCCGGGAGCCGGCATGGTCATCGCTTTGGTGATGCTGGGCAACGACCTCGGGACTGTCATCGTCATCGCAGCCATCACAGCTGCGGGACTCTACTTCGCGGGTGTGCCCGGGCGGATGCTGGCCATCGCCGGCATCATTGGAGCCGCAGGTGCCGTGTTGGGGACCATCAGCAGTACCAACAGGATCTGCCGCATCACCTCCTGGCTGGGAACGGCCTCCCAGACTTGTACTGACCAATTCGATTTCGATTTCCAATCAACCAACGGCATGTATGGGCTGGCACAGGGGAGCTGGACCGGCCTGGGCCTTGGGCAAAGCCGCCAGAAGTACAACTGGCTCCCCGAGGCCCACAACGACTTCATCTTCGCCATCATCGGAGAGGAACTCGGCCTGGTGGGGACCCTGGTGGTCCTGATCCTTTTTGCCATCCTCGGCATCGCTATTTTCCGGGTAGTGGTCCGGCAGACCGACCCGTTCCAGCGCACCCTTGCCGGTGGCATCATGGTGTGGCTGTTGGGCCAGGCAAGCATGAACATGGCGGTCGTCACGCAGCTTCTCCCCGTGGTGGGTGTGCCGCTTCCGTTTATCTCCTACGGAGGTTCGGCACTGATCATGTCGCTCTGCGGTATCGGCGTAGTCTTGTCTTTGGCCAGGGGCCAGTTACCGCCTCAGCAGCGTCCCCGTTTCCTGCCCCGCCGTTCTCCGAAAACCGCACGAAAGCGTACCTAGCACTTCATGACTCCTGACTCCCGCAACGCGTCCAAGCCTTTGTCCGTCGTCCTTGCCGGCGGCGGTACTGCAGGGCACGTCAGCCCGCTGCTGGCCATCGCCGATGCCATCAAGGACAAGCGTCCGGAGGCTGCCATCCTGGCTGTAGGCACGCCGTCGGGCATGGAAACGCGGCTCATACCGGCAGCCGGCTACGAACTCGCCACCATCGACAGGGTGCCGTTTCCGCGGCGGCCCTCCGTGGACCTCATCAAACTGCCCGGGCGATTGCGGTCCGCAGTCTCCCAAGCCCGGCGGATCCTGGAAGATGCCAAGGCTGACGTCCTGGTCGGTGTGGGCGGTTATGTCTGCACTCCCATGTACCTCGCCGCCCGCAAGCTGGGCATTCCTGTGGTGATCCACGAAGCCAATATGAAGGCAGGCTTGGCCAACCGGGTGGGGGCGCGGTTCAGCAACCATGTAGCGGTGGCATTCGCCGGCACCCGGCTGCGGGGAGCCCGGCACGTCGGCATGCCTATGCGCCGGGCCATCTCCGGCCTCCACAGAGCACAGGCCGCACCCGGTGCCAAGGAAGCCCTGGGCCTGGATCCGGACCGTCCGGCATTGATCGTCACCGGTGGTTCCTCAGGTGCCTTGAGCATCAACCGATCCATCGCTGCGGCCCTGCCGGCGTTGGCGGCCGCAGGGATTCAAACCCTGCACATTACCGGCAACGGGAAAGCCGTACTCGATGACCACGGCACGCTCCTGGCCGCCGAAGGCTACCGCCAGGTGGAATATGTGGACGGCATGGAGAATGTCTACGCTGCGGCCGATGTCCTGCTGGCCCGCGCCGGGGCCGGAACCGTCAGCGAAGTTGCTGCCGTGGGAGTTCCGGCTGTCTTTGTCCCGCTGCCCATCGGCAACGGGGAACAAGCACTAAATGCTGCGCCGTTGGTCAATGCAGGCGGAGCACTTCTGGTGGAGGACAAAGACCTCAACCCTGAGTGGCTTGAAAGGGAGCTCATCCCGTTGATCTCGGACCGCAAGCGGCTCGAAGACATGGCCGCCAAATCCGAAGCACTTGGTATTAGAAACGCCGATCAGCGCATGGCTGATCTTGTCCTGGAAGCGGTATCCGCATGACCACCAGCATCGCCCCCCTCGAGTCCTTGGGCCGCGTCCATTTCATTGGCATCGGCGGTGTGGGCATGTCCGCGGTCGCCCGGATCATGGTGGCCCGCGGCGTGCCCGTCAGCGGCAGTGATGCCAAGGACCTGCCGGTCATGCACGACCTCTCTTCGGCAGGGGCCCGCATCGCGGTGGGATACCACCAAGACAACCTGGCCGACGCCCAGACGATCGTGGCAGGTTCAGCCATCCGCGCCGACAATCCGGAGCTCGCCGCAGCCAGGGCCGCCGGGCTCCCCGTGCTGCACCGTTCCGAAGCGCTGGCAGCCACGATGGCAGGCCACCGCGTGGTAACAGTGGCCGGTACCCATGGGAAGTCCACCACTACGTCCATGATTGCGGTGCTGCTCAAGGAAGCCGGGGTTGACCCTTCCTTTGCCATTGGGGCAAACGTCCCGGCGTTGGGCGTAAACGCAGCCCATGGGGAGTCGGATATTTTTGTTGCCGAGGCGGACGAGTCGGATGGTTCCTTCCTCAACTACCGGCCGTTGATCGCCGTCGTGACAAATGTCGAAGCCGACCATCTGGACCACTACGGAACGCCGGAAGCCGTCTTCGCCTCTTTTGACAGCTTTGCTGCCCTCCTTCCCGCGGAAGGCCTTCTCCTTGCCTGCGCCGACGACGCCGGGGCCCGCGCGCTGGCCGAACGGACCCGGGCCAAGGGAACCACGCGCGTGCTGACGTACGGGACGTCCGACGACGCCGATATACGGCTTTTCGACGGCGGCCCGGGTGAGGTTTCCATCGCGGTTGGGTCAGGCGTCCATCCTGACCCCCACAAGGTTGAACTCCAGGTTCCCGGACGCCACAACGCCCTGAACGCAGCGGCCGCGTTCGCGGTCGCCGTCGAACTTGGCGTGGAACCGGAAGCTGCCGCAACAGCGCTCGGCCATTTCACCGGTGCTTCGCGGCGGTTTGAACTCAAGGGCCAGGCCAGGGGAGTACGGGTCTATGACGACTACGCCCACCACCCCACGGAGGTCCGGGCTGCGTTGTCCGCGGCCCGATCGGTAGCAGGCGGCAGTAAAGTCCACGTCCTGTTCCAGCCCCACTTGTTCTCGCGGACGCGTGAATTCGCCAAGGAGTTTGCCTCCGCGTTGGACGCAGCGGATACCGCCTTGATCCTGGACATCTATCCTGCCCGCGAGGACCCCATTCCGGGTGTCACCAGTGCGCTGATCGCCGATCAGCTGGCCACAGGGCGGTTGGTCTCGGCCGGCGAGGCAGTGGAAGTTCTGACAGGCGCCGCCCGCGACGGTGACGTCGTCCTGACCGTAGGAGCAGGTGACGTCACAGCTTACGGGCCAGTGATCGTGGAGGCCCTGGGTGGCTAGCACCCGAAAGCCGACGTACAGGCCAGGGCCGGACTCCCGGCCCGGTGCAGCGCGTCCGGGTTCGGCGCGGGTGGGTTCCCCGCGGGCAGTCGACAAGGCTGAACCGGAGGCCGTCATCAGCGCGCAGCGGTCCCTGGAGCCGGAGCGGACTACCGCCACGGCCAAGCAGTCAGTGGCAACAGGCAAAGCCGCGGCTTCAGCCGGGAGCCCGGACAACGTCATCGTCTTTCCGGAGCCGAAGGGGCGGCGCCGGCGTCGACTCGTGCTGTGGACACTTTCCATAGTGGCCGCCGTGGTGGCTGCCGTGATTGCCGGAGCCATCTTTTCGCCGGCGTTGGCGGTCCGGACCATTACGGTTGACGGCACCACGCTATTGACTCCGCAGGACGTCGAAAAAGCCCTGTCGGGCCTGAACGGCAAGCCGCTGCCGCAGGTGAGTGAAGAAGAGATCAACGAACTGTTGAAGCCACTGGTGCAGGTCCGCTCCGCCACGATGGAGGCCAGGCCGCCCTCGGAGTTGCTGGTGCATGTCAACGAACGCGTTCCGGTTGCCTTGCTGAAGCAGGGCGACTCTTACGTGATGGTGGACGTGGACGGCGTGCAGCTCGGGGCCACCAAGGACCAGTCGGCAGTGGCGTTGCCGTTGATCGACGCGGGGGCAGGATCCACCAACACAGAGTTGTTCAAGGCCATCGCAGCGGTGCTGGATACCTTGCCCACCGATGTCCGTGCCAAAATGTCAACTGCCTCGGCAGCCTCCGCGGACGCCGTGGAGCTGAAGTTGGTGGATGGAAAGACGGTAGTGTGGGGCAATGCCGAGGACAAGGAACTGAAGGCGAAGGCACTTGAAGCGCTGCTCAAGATGCCTGCGGACCCAAAGGTTCCAGTGAGTGTTTACGACGTCAGCGTTCCGCGGCATCCATTCACCAAATAAGCAGCTTTGAGAACGTAACCTGCGGCCGTCGGTGGCCTTATTTCGCGACAATCACACGACACGCGCAAGCGGAGATTGCATGTGCGAACCATAGGAAATACCGTCGCAGTAGAGTTACTTGACATAACTATAACCTTCAACTAGAGGGTTAAGGTCCAAGAATTCAAGTTGGACTCGATCAGTTTCGCTATAGGACACAAGCAAGGGGCACGAAACGTGGCAGCACCGCAGAATTACTTGGCCGTCATCAAGGTCGTCGGCATCGGCGGCGGTGGCGTGAACGCAGTCAACCGCATGATCGAGGTGGGCCTTCGGGGCGTCGAGTTCATCGCCATCAACACGGACGCGCAGGCGCTGCTCATGAGTGACGCAGACGTCAAGCTCGACGTCGGACGTGAGCTCACGCGTGGCCTCGGCGCCGGCGCAAACCCCGAGGTAGGCAAGCAGGCCGCCGAGGACCACGCCGACGAGATCGAAGAAGTTCTCCGCGGTGCCGACATGGTCTTCGTGACCGCAGGCGAAGGAGGCGGCACCGGAACTGGTGGCGCTCCTGTGGTGGCCCGCATCGCCCGTTCGCTCGGCGCCCTGACCATCGGTGTGGTGACCCGCCCGTTCACCTTCGAGGGCCGTCGTCGTGCAGGCTCGGCCGAGGCCGGCATCGACGCCCTGCGCGATGAAGTCGACACCCTGATCGTCATCCCCAACGACCGGCTCCTGTCCATCAGCGATCGCAACGTCTCCGTCCTTGATGCCTTCCGTTCCGCGGACCAGGTGCTCCTTTCCGGTGTCCAGGGCATCACGGACCTCATCACCACCCCGGGGCTGATCAACCTCGACTTTGCCGACGTCAAGTCCGTCATGCAGGGTGCCGGTTCGGCCCTGATGGGCATTGGCTCCGCCCGTGGCGAAGACCGTGCGGTCAAGGCCGCCGAACTGGCAATCGCCTCCCCGCTCCTGGAAGCTTCCATTGACGGTGCCCACGGTGTCCTGCTCTCCATCCAGGGCGGATCGGACCTGGGCCTCTTCGAAATCAACGAGGCCGCCCGCCTGGTCCAGGAAGTGGCTCACCCCGAAGCCAACATCATCTTCGGCGCCGTCATTGACGACGCCTTGGGTGACGAAGCACGCGTGACCGTCATTGCTGCCGGTTTTGATGACGTCAAGGCGACCTCGCCCTCCATGGACCAGGCGCGTCCTGCCCAGAATCCTGTCCCTTCGGAACGCCCCGCTGCCCCAAGCAGCGCACCCTCCAGCGCCGCTGCACCGCAGCACGCAACAGCGGGGATCGGTGCAGCCGGCCTGAGCAACTGGGGGCAGCAGCGCCCCTCTGCACTCCCGGCCGACTCGGGCTTCGACGTCGATCTCCCCGCGGTAGTGGAGCCCGATCTTTCGGGTAGCCGTTCCGACGACCTCGACGTCCCCGACTTCCTCAAGTAAGCCGGGTCCCGAGAGCCGGTTTTGGTGTTTTGGTGGCGGAATGAAGTCCGGCCCGGCGTTTCTGTAGCCTTCACGGATACAGGCGCCGGGAACCTGGCCCTCCATGTAGGGGACAATCCTGACGAGGTTCTGGCGCGCCGCGTTGACCTGGAGCAGGCTGCCGGACTCGGCGGCCGTAAGTTCCAGTACATGGATCAGGTCCATGGCAACAGGGTCGAATTCATCAAGGTACATGGGCCTGGGCCCACCGCCGATGCCATGGTTTCAGCAGCTACCACTTCCGGCGCCGGAGTGCCCCCTGCGCCGCAGCCCTTGGCGGTCATGGTTGCTGACTGCGTTCCCGTGGTTTTCGTGGCGGACGGTCCCGGTGCTGATCCCGTGATCGCCGTGGCCCATGCCGGGCGTCCAGGTGTGGCCTCGGATGTCGTGACCGAGACCGTCCAGGAAATGCGGAAGCGTGGCGCGGTGGATATCAGCGCCTGGCTGGGACCGTCCATCTGTGGCTCGTGCTACGAGGTACCCGAAAAGTTGCGTGCCGACGTCGCCGCCTTGGTTCCTGCTGCATGGTCCTCGACTTCATGGGGTACGCCGGCCCTGGACCTTCCGGCCGGTGTGAGGGCCCAACTGGCATCCTTGGACGTCAGCGTGGGGTACTCAGGGGAGTGCACGCTGGAGAACAATTCACTTTTTTCCTACCGCCGGGACTCCCGGACGGGTCGATTTGCAGGTTTGGTGTGGACGCATGATTAGCCTTGGTGGGGCCGACGAAGCGAGCGAACCCGATGTGGGGGATGCCCGGACGGCCGAACTTTCCGGCCGGCTTGGGGTAGTGCGGCGCAGGATTGACGCGGCCGTTGCTGCCGCCGGACGTACCGACCCGCCGCAATTGATCGTGGTGACCAAATTCCATCCCGCAGAGGATGTGCGCCGACTGTCCGGCCTGGGCATTACCGATGTCGGTGAGAACCGGGACCAGGAAGCGGCCGCAAAGAGTGCCGGTCTTCCCGACGTCGATGTCCGTTGGCACTTCATTGGGCAACTTCAAAGCAACAAGGCAAAGTCGGTTGTCAGGTACGCCGCGTCAGTCCAATCGGTTGACAGGCTCCAGCTCGTTGACGCGCTGGCCAAGGCCATGGGGCGGGAACAGGAGTCCAGCGGCCGGGGCGACCTCGAGTGCTACATCCAGGTCGGTTTGGACGACGACGCCGATGCCCACCGCGGCGGTGCAAACCCTTCAGAAGTCGCGGCTCTTGCCGACAGGATCGCATCGGCTTCCGGTCTTCATCTGTCCGGTCTCATGGCAGTTGCTCCGTTGGGGGCAGATCCTGAGGCGGCCTTCGAGAAACTTGCCGGTATTTCCCAAGCGCTCCGGGCTGTCCATCCGGCCGCAACGTCGATATCGGCAGGGATGAGCCAGGACCTTGAAGCGGCGGTGAAGTTCGGGGCGACACACCTGAGAATTGGCTCCGATATTCTCGGTTCCCGTCCGGCCGTGGGGTAGCGTCAAAGTATTGGAATGACGGGCCGGGGTTCCAATATGTCACGTCATGGCGGCCCGCCTACTGCAGAAACGATAGGAGTGCACCATGGCTGGCGCTCTGCGCAAGACAATGATCTATCTTGGGCTCGCCGACGGCGATGAACACTACGAATCTGAGCAGGCCGTCGCCTCGCGCCACGACGAAGAACGCCCCCAGGCACAGGAACGGGAAGAGCGCCGGGCGCCCGCTCCCGTCCGGGAAGTTGTCCGTGAAATGCCCACTGTAGATGCCGAAGAGGAATACCGCGCACCCGTGACACCCATTAAGCGTGCGGCCTCCAGCCGCGAAGATGCCTCCGGCCTGAGGCAGATCACCACAGTTCATCCCCGTTCATATAACGACGCCAAGGTCATCGGTGAGAGCTTCAGGGATGGCATTCCAGTCATCATGAACGTCACGGACATGGGCGAGGCCGACGCAAAGCGCCTCGTGGACTTCTCCGCAGGCCTGGTATTTGGCTTGCACGGCAGCATCGAGAGGGTGACCAACAAGGTCTTCCTGCTTTCGCCGTCGTATGTCGAGGTCATCGGGGACGACAAGAAGGCCAGCGAGACGCAGGCCAGCTTCTTCAACCAGAGCTGACGACGATTCTTTTGCGGATGCCAGGCGGGTCAACCTGCCTGGCATCTGTGTTGCAATAGTAGGGACCGATTGACATTCCGGAACAAGTGGGAGATCTGAGCTAACTCGTGGGCATTGTTTTCGGCCTTATCCATATTGTGTTGTTTCTGTTCTTCATCGCCCTGATCATCCGCCTCGTCTTCGAATGGGTCCAGATGTTTGCCCGCCAGTGGCGGCCCAGGGGTGTGGCATTGGTTACAGCACACGTGGTCTACTCGGTCACGGATCCTCCCTTGGGAAGGCTTCGTCGACTGATACCGCCATTGCAGCTGGGTGGAATCTCCTTGGATTTGGGCTTCCTGATCCTGATAATTGCCGTGAGTATCGCCATGGCAGTGACCTTCAGCCTCGCCTAGCTGCGCGCGGAACCTGGACCACCGATGGTTCACAGGCCGCAAATTCGCCAATTCAACACGATGGTGTTGAATTGGAGGAACAAGATGATATTTAGGTACCGTAGTTTTGAACGGCCGGAAGGCCTACTGACTAACTAGACCAACGAGGTGACCAGATGGCTTTGACGCCAGAAGACGTTGTCAACAAGCGCTTTCAGCCGACCAAGTTCCGCGAAGGCTACGACCAGGACGAGGTAGATGACTTCCTCGACGAGATCGTGGTGGAACTTCGCCGCTTGAACCAGGAAAATGACGAGCTTCGCAAGAAGCTCGGCGAGGCCGGTTCGGCAGTGCCTGCTGCGACTGCCGCGGCTCCGGTGGTTGAGAAGGTTCCGGCCCCCGTCAAGGTCGACAAGGAAGCTGAAGCCAAGGCAGAAGCCGAAGCCAAGGCTGCCGAAGCTGCCAAGAAGAAGGAAGCCGAGCAGGCTGCAGCCGCTGCCGCCGCTGCGAAGGCTCCCGCTGCCAACAACAGCCTCACTCCCTCCGCTGAATCTGCTGCAGGCCTGCTCGCCATGGCACAGCAGATGCACGACAAGCACGTCTCCGACGGTGCGCAGCAGAAGGAAAAGATCATTGCCGAGGCTCAGATCGAGGCTTCAAGCCTCGTCAACGATGCCCAGGAGAAGTCCCGCAAGATCCTTGGTGCTTTGGAGCAGCAGCGCTCCGTGCTGGAGCGCAAGGTTGAGCAGCTCCGTGGCTTCGAGCGCGACTACCGTTCACGCCTGAAGGCTTACATCGAAGGCCAGCTCCGCGACCTTGATGCCCGTGGTTCCGTCGCTGCCCCTGAGGTTGGCGAAGCAACCGCTGACGTTTAGCAAGTATTCTGAAAGCCGGTGGCTGAGGATTCCTCGGCCACCGGCTTTCGCTGTTAAAGACCGACAGCAGCCCGCCACGCTTCTCCCCGAATGAAAGCACTATGACCGACTTCACCGAAGACGCCCCGCAGCCGGCGACCACCGCCCGCCGCAAGTGGCGCCCGGCCATGCTCTGGCTGTTTGCCGGCTTCGCCGTGTTTGCCTATGCCTTTGACCAGCTCACCAAGCTTTGGGTGACCAGCACCATGACGGAAGGGGAGCGGATTCCGGTCCTGCCTCCGCTGCTGCACTGGTACTACATCAGGAACTCCGGGGCCGCTTTCTCCATCGGCGAGAACGTCACCTGGATTTTCACGATTGTCATGGCGGCCGTCTCGGTGGCTATCCTCTTCCAGCTGCGCCGGCTGGGTTCGGCATGGTGGGCGCTCTCGCTGGGTTTGCTCTTGGGGGGAGCGCTGGGCAACCTCACCGATCGCCTGTTCCGGGAGCCTTCTTTTGCCATGGGACACGTGGTGGACTTCATCCAGCTTCCCAACTTCGCCATTTTCAACATCGCAGACTCAGCCGTGGTGTCCGGCGTCGTGATCATCTGCCTCCTGACCCTTCGCGGCATTGGCATGGATGGGACGCGGCAGACAGCGGCTCCCAAGGGTTCGGACCATGCCAAGCCAGCCAGCGGTAGCCAGGGGGAGCCTGCCGGTGAGTAGCTCCGTGGAAGTGCCCGATGACCTCGCGGGGGTGCGGGCGGACGCAGGCCTGGCGAAATTGCTGGATATTTCCCGTTCTGCAGCAGCACTGCTGATCGCCGAAGGCAACGTGACTCTCGCCGGGGTGCCACTGGGCAAGTCGGCAAAGCTGGCCGCCGGGTCCGTGCTCGATGTCACCGTCCCGGACCGGCGGGACCCCTTGGAAGTGGTGGAGGAAGTTGTGGAAGGCCTGAAGATCCTTTTGGACGACGAGGAATTCGTTGTCATCGACAAGCCGGTGGGAGTTGCCGCCCATCCCTCACCCGGATGGGTGGGGCCCACCGTTGTGGGCGGCCTGGCTGGTGCCGGCTACAGGATCTCGACTTCGGGTGCGCCGGAGCGCGCAGGGATCGTCCACAGGCTCGACGTCGGCACGTCCGGCGTCATGGTGGTGGCCAAGACTGAACATGCTTATACGGTGCTGAAGCGTGCCTTCAAGGAGCGCACCGTGGAGAAGGTTTACCATGCCGTGGTGCAGGGGCTGCCGGACCCCCTGGAAGGCACCATTGATGCCCCGATCGGGCGCCACCCCGGACATGACTGGCGGTTTGCCGTGATCGAGGACGGCCGTCCATCCGTGACCCACTATGAGGTCCTTGAAGCCTTCGGCAAGGCAACCCTGGTGGAGGTACACCTGGAGACCGGCCGGACACACCAGATCCGCGTCCATTTCTCGGCCTTGCGGCACCCCTGTGCCGGAGATCTCACCTACGGCGCCGATCCCCGTCTTGCGGCGACTCTCGGATTGACCCGGCAGTGGCTGCACGCCCGTCAACTCGGATTCACCCACCCCGCCACAGGTGAATGGGTGGAAGTGAGCAGCGAATATCCGGCGGACCTCCAGTACGCCCTGGATCTGCTCGCAACCGGTTCCGCATAGACGGATTTCACTGCCCGGGTCCGCTTCCTGTTGGACCCGGGACGGTAGACTGTCGTGGTGACTTCCAGCAATGATTCGTTCGTCCACCTGCACACCCATACCGAATACTCCATGCTGGATGGGGCGGCCCGCTTGGGGGAGCTGTTCGACGAAACTGAACGTCTGGGGATGCCGGCCCTGGCGACGACGGACCACGGGTACCTGTTCGGCGCTTTCGACTTCTGGCGCAAGGCCACGGACAAGGGCATCAAGCCGATCATCGGCGTGGAAGCGTACGTAACTCCCGGCACCGCCCGCGGCGACAAAGAGCGCGTTCGCTGGGGCGATGAGAGCCAGCGCAAGGACGATGTCTCCGGTGGTGGCTCCTATACCCACATGACACTCCTGAGCTACAACAACGTGGGCATGAGGAACCTGTTCCGGGCCTCGTCCATTGCTTCGCTCGATTCCGTATTTGGCAAGTGGCCCAGGCTGGACCGGGAGCTGCTCAATACCTATTCCGAAGGTTTGATTGCCACCACCGGCTGCCCGTCCGGCGAAGTGCAGACCAAGCTGCGGCTTGGCCTCTACCGTGAGGCTGTTGAAGCCGCCGCCGAGTTCCGTGACATCTTCGGGGCAGAGAACTACTTCTGTGAACTGATGGACCACGGGCTGGACATCGAGCGGCGTGTCACCGGCGATCTCCTGCGCCTGGCCAAGGAACTGAACCTCCCGCTCGTGGCCACCAACGACCTCCACTACACCCATGAGCACGATGCCAAAGCCCACGAGGCCCTGCTGGCGATCCAGTCCGGCTCTACCCTCCTGGAGCCCACGTACGACAACGGAGGCTCCCGCTTTGCCTTCTCCGGCAGCGGGTACTACCTGAAATCGCCGCAGGAAATGCGGGAGTTGTTCCGCGACCACCCCGAAGCCTGCGACAACACGTTGCTCATCGCTGAGCGCTGCGAAGTCTCGTTCAACACCGGCGCCAACTACATGCCGCGCTTCCCCTGCCCGCCGGGAGAGGACGAGACGTCCTGGCTGGTCAAGGAAGTGGATACGGGCCTGAAGTACCGGTATCCCCAGGGCATTCCGGACAAGGTCCGCAAGCAGGCTGACTACGAGCTTGGCGTCATCACGTCCATGGGCTTCCCCGGCTACTTCCTGGTGGTTGCCGACTTCATCAACTGGGCCAAGAACAACGGCATCCGTGTGGGTCCCGGCCGTGGTTCGGGTGCCGGCTCCATGGTGGCCTACGCCATGCGTATTACTGACCTCGATCCGCTGCAGCATGGCCTGATCTTTGAGCGCTTCCTCAACCCGGACCGCGTCTCCATGCCTGACTTCGACGTCGACTTCGATGATCGGCGCCGCTCCGAAGTGATTGACTACGTCACCAAGAAGTACGGCGACGAGCGTGTGGCGATGATCGTCACCTACGGCACCATCAAGACCAAGCAGGCGCTGAAGGACTCCTCCCGTGTGCTGGGCTACCCCTTCAGCATGGGCGAGACCCTGACCAAGGCACTTCCGCCTGCCGTCATGGCCAAGGACATTCCACTGGCGGACATCCAGAATCCGGAGTCCAAGCGTTACAGCGAAGCAGGGGACTTCCGCCAGCTCATTGCCACCGATCCCGAGGCCGCCAAGGTCTTCGAGACCGCTTTGGGCATCGAGGGACTGAAACGCCAGTGGGGTGTCCACGCGGCCGGCGTCATCATGTCCTCGGACCCCATCATTGACGTCATTCCCATCATGCGCCGTTTCCAGGACGGCCAGGTGATCACCCAGTTCGATTACCCGACGTCCGAGGGCCTGGGCCTGATCAAGATGGACTTCCTGGGCCTGCGAAACCTGACGATCATTTCGGACGCCCTGGAAAACATCAAGATGAACCGTGGCGTCGACCTCGACCTGGAAAACCTGGAACTCGACGACGCCGCATCCTACGAACTTCTTGCCCGAGGTGACACCCTGGGTGTGTTCCAGCTTGATGGTGGCCCCATGCGGTCCCTGCTCAAGCTGATGAAGCCTGACAACTTCGAAGACATTTCCGCAGTCCTGGCGCTGTACCGTCCGGGCCCCATGGGCGCCAACGCCCACACGGATTACGCGCTGAGGAAGAATGGCATCCAAGAGGTCATTCCCATCCACCCGGAACTGGAAGAGCCCCTCAAGGAAATCCTCGGCGGTACGTTTGGCCTGATCGTGTACCAGGAGCAGGTTATGGCCGTAGCCCAGAAGCTGGCCGGCTACTCGCTGGGCCAAGCCGACATCCTCCGCCGTGCCATGGGCAAGAAGAAGAAATCCGAGCTGGACAAACAGTTTGCCGGCTTCTCCCAAGGCATGCAGGACAACGGCTACTCGATGGCCGCCGTCAAGACGCTGTGGGACATCCTGCTTCCGTTCTCCGATTACGCCTTCAACAAGGCCCACTCGGCAGCATATGGCGTGATCTCGTACTGGACTGCCTACTTGAAGGCGCACTACGCGCCTGAATACATGGCCGCACTGCTGACCTCGGTGGGCGATGACAAGGACAAATCGGCCATTTACCTCAATGAATGCCGGCGCATGGGTATTACGGTCCTCCCACCGGACGTCAACGAATCCTCGTTGAACTTCACCCCGGTGGGAACGGACATCCGTTTCGGCATGGGGGCTATTCGAAACGTCGGCGTCAACGTGGTGGATGCGATGGTCTCGACCCGCACCACGGAAGGCAACTACACCTCGTTCAAGGACTTCCTGCTGAAGGTTCCGGCCGTGGTGTGCAACAAGCGGACCATTGAATCGCTGATCAAGGCCGGTGCCTTCGATTCCCTGGGGCATCATAGGCGTGCCTTGGCCATGATCCACGAAGAAGCCATTGATTCAGTGATCACCCTCAAACGCAATGAGGCAATTGGCCAGTTCGACCTCTTCGCAGGCTTTGAGGACCAGGAGCCGGAGGCTTCCCTCACTACGGAGATCCCCGATCTCCCGGAATGGGAGAAGAAGGACAAACTGTCCTTCGAGCGGGACATGTTGGGACTCTACGTTTCAGACCATCCGCTGCAGGGCCTGGAGGGGGTCCTCAGCCAGCATGCGGAACAGTCGATTACTTCAATCATCGCCGAGGACGGACCGCACGACGGCGCGATCGTCACCATTGCGGGCATGATCACCTCATTGAGCCGCAGGATCGCCAAGGCCAGTGGAAACGCCTATGCCCGCGCCGAAATCGAGGACCTTGGTGCCTCCATGGAGGTCATGTTCTTTGGCCAGGTGTACGGGCCCATTGCCTCCGTCCTGGCAGAGGACTTGATTGTTGTGGTCAAGGGACGGTTGCAGCGCCGGGACGATGGCGCGGTCACCCTCAACTGCATGGAGCTCTCAGTGCCGGACTTGAGTGAAAGCGTCAACGGTCCGGTAGTGATCACCATTCCCACTTTCAAGGCTACGGAGGCCGTAGTGACTGACCTGCGGGACGTCCTCCGTACGCATCGAGGCAACTCGGAGGTCCGTTTGAAGCTGATGGGTGATACCAAGGTGGAGGTCATGGGCCTGCCGGTCCACATGCGGGTCAACCCCAGCCCATCCCTCTTTGGTGACCTGAAGGTCCTCCTGGGTCCGGCCTGCCTGGATAACTAGGAGCCTTGGAAGCCGGTGACTCTTCGTCCGGTCAGATCTCGTAGTCGAGGGGCTCCGGCCTGCTGTAGCCCCCGCTGTGGTATAGCAGGGGAGTGCCGTCGCCGCCCACTTGGCCGTCGACGACCTCAACCACCACTACTGCGTTGTTCTCGAAGGAAAGCCGCATCTGGATCTTGCCCACCAGCCAGCCGCTGACATCCTTGAGGATGGGTACCTCGTGGGGTCCGGGTTCCCAGTGGTCGCCCTCGAACCGGTCACGCGTACGGGCGAAACGGTTGGCGAGGGCCTGGTTCTCAAGTCCCAGCATGTGCACGCCGATGTATTCGGCGTTGGCCACGGCAGGCCACGAACTGGAGCTCCTGGCCATGTTGAAGGTGAACCTGGGCGGCTCGGCGGACAGCGACGCCACCGAGGTTGCGGTGAAGCCGAAGGGTTTGCCGTTCAGGTTGGCCGTGATGATGGCAACCCCGGCGGCGTGCCGGCGGAACATCTCCCGGAAAGTCTGGTCAAAGCCGGATGGTTCGCTTGTCACGTGGATGTGTCTCCTGGACTGGGGGCTGCGTCTCCCCTCAGCGTATTCCTCCGGTCCTGCCGGCACCTCATTTTGTTGAGCCTGCATGAACCTTTGTTAATGTGAGGGGTATGACCGAGCCAACCGTGCATGTCCCTGCTGCTGCCGAACCGGCGCCGGCCCCGCCGCGGCGCGTCCCGAAGGACGCCCTGTGGATCGTTCTTCCGGCCGGCGGCGGAATCCTTCTGGGGGCGCTCTGGTGGATTCTTGCTCCCGGTGGGCTGAACCTGGTCTCCGGCAATCCTGCACTTGCCGATGCCAACAATCCCGCGTCATGGCTTCCACGGGATCTGGTTCTGGCAGGACTCGTGCTCCTGGCCGGCTGCTTCACGGGCCTCATGCTGGACGGGAAGCTGCAGGGTCCCAGCGTGGGCCGCAGATTGACGCTTGCTCTCCTCGGCGGCGCCCTGGGCGGAATTGTGGCGTGGCTCGTTGGGTTGCTGTCCGCCCAGCTGTTTGGTCCGGCTCCGGATCCCGCACTTGGTCCCGGATATGGGTTCACCCTCCGTTCCTACGCCGTGCTGCTGTTGTGGCCGGCAGCAACGGCATTCATCACGTTCGTCCTGGCGCTGTTCGGGGTTCTTTCCAAGAAGCCCGTAAAATAACCGGGTGACCACTTCTTCGGATACCTCCGCCCGCCCCGCCGCTTCCCTCGATTTCCGAAGCATCGATCTCCGGGGCCGCCGCCTCTCTTTGGCTGAACTGCGCGCCGCCGTTCCCAGGGCCCGTCATCAGACTATGGCCGACGCCGAGCAGAAGGTCCAGGACATCATTGCAGCCGTCCGCAGCCGCGGCTTTGCTGCCCTCACGGAACTGGCGCAGAAATTCGACGGCGTAGAACAGTCGCACCCGCGTGTTCCGGCTGAAGCGCTGGCCCAGGCACTGGCCGAGCTGGACCCTGCAGTCCGGGCGGCACTGGAAGAGTCCATCAGCCGTGCCCGGCAGTTTGCAGAGCAGCAGCGCCCGGCCAATGTCGATGTTGCCTTGGCCGATGGTGCCGTGGTCAGCCAGAATTGGATTCCGGTGGGCCGCGTCGGGCTCTATGTGCCCGGGGGCCTGGCTCCCTTGGCTTCCTCCGTGATCATGAACGTGGTGCCCGCAGTAGCGGCAGGCGTCGAATCCATCGCGTTGGCTTCTCCTCCGCAGAAGGACTTTGGCGGCCTGCCCCACCCCACCATCCTTGCCGCTGCGCAGCTGCTGGGAATTGACGAGGTTTACGCCATCGGTGGAGCACAGGCGATCGTTTCCTTCGCCTACGGCATTCCGGGTTCCGCTGATGAGCTGCCCATCGAACCCGTTGATGTTGTAACCGGCCCGGGAAACATCTTTGTTGCCACAGCCAAGAGGCTCGTCAAGGGAGTGGTGGGCATCGATTCGGAGGCCGGAACTACCGAGATTGCCATCCTGGCGGATTCCAGCGCGCAGGCCCCCCTCGTCGCGGCCGACCTCATCAGCCAGGCCGAACACGATCCCAAGGCAGCTTCAGTCCTGGTGACGGATTCAGCAGAGCTGGCCGACGCCGTCGTGCTTGAATTGACGGCACAGGCCGCAGCCACCAAGCACAGTACGCGCGTTCTCGAAGCGTTGTCGGGACCCCAGTCAGGGGTGGTGCTGGTTGATGATCTCGACCAGGGGATCGCCGTGTGCAACGCCTATGCCGCTGAACACCTGGAAATCATGACGGCGGATGCTGCGGCTGTTGCGTCGCGGATCCGCAATGCCGGCGCCATCTTTGTGGGGGACTACAGCCCGGTAAGCCTCGGAGACTACTGCGCAGGATCCAACCACGTCCTGCCAACCAGCGGGACGGCGGCTTTCTCTTCGGGCCTGAATGTCATTACTTTCCTCCGCGCCGTGCAGGTCATCAACTACGACCGCACGGCATTGGAGCAGGTCAGCGGACACATCGTCAGTTTGTCCCGTGCTGAGGACCTTCCCGGCCACGGGGACGCCGTACGTATCCGCTTCGCCTAAGCGCTCAACCACTACATATACGGGTGCCTACCACTACATATAGTAGTTACACGCTTGTCATTAGGGTGTGAACGACCGTAAACTGGTGCCGGAAGTGAAACTTCCGGCACCTTTTGCGTTCCCGCGACCCGCAGGGCGATATTCCATGCCGGAACTGTCAGGGGAGGCCCAGCGTGTATTGTCCGTTCTGCCGGAATCCCGACTCCCGCGTCGTTGACAGCCGCATGGCCGACGACGGCTCTTCCATCCGTCGACGCCGTCAATGCCCCGAGTGCGGACGCCGCTTCACCACTGTGGAGACCACCAGCCTGTCCGTCATTAAGCGCTCCGGGGTCGGCGAGCCGTTCAGCCGGATCAAGGTCATCAGTGGTGTCCGCAAGGCATGCCAGGGACGGCCCGTCACCGAGGACGACCTCGCCATGCTGGCGCAGGAAGTCGAAGAGAACATACGTTCGTCCGGGGCGGCCGAAATTGACGCGCACGAGGTTGGCCTTGCCATTCTCGGCCCGCTTCGGAAGCTGGATGAAGTGGCCTACCTGCGCTTCGCCAGTGTCTACCAGGCGTTTGAGTCCTTGGAAGATTTCGAATCCGCCATCTCGCTGCTTCGGCACGAACATGCAGAACACGCCAAAGCCGGCGCCAAGGAATCAACAACGGGCTCGGAAAAGAGCCAACTCTAGCTCCGGTGGCGGTGCGGAGGGGAAGCCGCACCCGCCACCGGCACACTGGTGGTCAGCGTCCTCCTGAGACGGGGAGCACCGCGCCGGTGATGTAGCCGGCTTCGGCGGACATCAGCCACAGAACGGCCGCCGCCACCTCTTCGGGCTCGGCCCCGCGCCCCATGGGGATGGTGGGGTTCAGTCTTTCCACCCGGTCCGGCATGCCGGCAGCGGCATGCAATCCGGTGTTGGTGCTTCCGGGAGCCACGGCATTGACCCGAATGCCCTGTTGGGCCACCTCGGCCGCCAAACCAACGGTGAGGACATCCACGGCGCCCTTGGTGGCAGCGTAGTGGACCCAGGTTCCGGGGGAGCCGGCTTTGGTGGCAGTAGAGGAAATATTGACGATTGACCCGCCGCTGCCGCCGTGGTCCGTGGAGAGTCGCCGCACCGCTTCCTGGCACATGTGGATCATTCCTGACACGTTGACGTCCACCACCCGTTGAACGGTTTCTGCCGGTACCTCCACCAAGGCGCCGATCAGGTTGCCGGTAATGGCCGCGTTGTTGATGACCGCAGTCACTTGACCCAGGCCTGCGGCCTGGTCAAACAAGCGCACGACGTCGGCAGGCCGGCTGACGTCGGCCTGGACGGCCAGTGCCTGGCCGCCCAGGCCGATGATGTCGTTGGCAACGGTTTCAGCGCCGGTGCTGTCTTCGGAGTAGTTGACAACTACTGCGTATCCGGCCCGCGCCGCAGCGTGGGCTACGGCTGCACCTATGCCCCTGCTTGCTCCCGTAACAACTGCCGTCCCGGGTTTCGGAACCGGGCCCCCAGCCATCCGGGACCTACTTGGCGAGCTTGTGGTGCAAAGCAACCTCAAGCGCCGCACCGACAATACCGGCGTCGTTCTTCAACTTTGCGGTGACGATCTTGGTGCGCAGGTCAAGGTGCGGGAAGTACTCGTCGGACCGCTTGGAAATGCCGCCACCGACAATGAAGAGTTCGGGAGAGAACAGGAACTCAACATGCTGGAGGTAGCGGTTGAGCAGGACGCCGTACTCGTCCCAGCTCAGGCCGTCGCGTTCGCGGGCCACAGCGGAGGCCTTGGTTTCGGCGTCGTGTCCGTCTACCTCAAGGTGGCCAAGTTCGGCGTTGGGGACCAGTTGTCCGTTGAAGATGAAAGCCGACCCGATGCCGGTTCCCAGAGTGATGACCAGGACGGTTCCGTCAATGCCCTCGCCGGCCCCGTAGCGGGCTTCAGCCAGGCCGGCCGCGTCGGCGTCGTTGATGACCTCAACGGGCCGCCCAAGGCGCTTGGTGAACGTCCCGTCAATATCAGTGCCGAGCCACGTTTTGTCCACGTTGGCAGCTGAATTAACCACGCCATGCTGGATGATGCCGGGAAAGGTCACGCCCACTGGAGAGTCGGCGGCAGGGGCTTCGGGACGGCTGGAGAGTTCCTCCACGATCTGGGCGACAACCTCGGCTACGGCCTCGGGAGTGGCAGGCTGGGGAGTGGGGACCCGGAAACGGTCACCGATCAGCTTGCCCTTCTTGAGGTCGACAATGCCGCCTTTGATGCCGGTGCCGCCAATGTCGATACCGATCAGCGGTGCGTTCTTGTGGGTCTTCTCATCCTTCTTGGACAATGCAATTCCGATCATGGCAGGAGGGGATGGGCATGGCGCAGCCGCCCGGGCTGCTGGACCTTCCGAAGGGTTCAGGGAAGGGTAAGCATTTCCGCGCCGGTCTCTGTGACCAGCAGGGTGTGTTCGAACTGGGCCGTGCGCTTGTGGTCCTTGGTGACGACCGTCCAGTCGTCCGCCCACATATCCCATTCGATGGTGCCGAGGGTCAGCATGGGTTCGATGGTGAAGACCATGCCTGCCTCGATCACGGTGTTGTACGCCGGGGCTGCGTCGTAATGCGGGATGATGAGGCCCGTATGGAAGGCCTCACCCACGCCGTGGCCCGTGAAGTCCCGAACCACGCCATAGCCGAACCGTTTGGCGTAGGACTGGATAGCACGGCCGATTACGTTGATTTCGCGGCCCGGGGCCACGGCCTTGATGGCCCGGTTGAGCGACTCCTGCGTACGCTCAACCAGCAGACGGGATTCCTCATCCACGTCGCCAACCAGGAAAGTGTAATTGGTGTCCCCATGGACGCCGTTGATGAAAGCTGTGATGTCAATGTTCAGGATGTCGCCATCCTGTACGACAGTGGAGTCCGGGATCCCGTGGCAAATGACCTCGTTGAGGGAAGAGCAGAGGGATTTGGGAAAACCGCGGTAACCGAGTGTCGACGGGTAAGCCTTGTGGTCGAGGAGGAACTCATGCCCGACCTTGTCCAGGTGGTCGGTGGTGACACCGGGTTGGATGTGCTTGCCGACCTCCACGATGGCCTGCGCTGCGATCCGCCCCGCAATCCGGATCTTCTCAATGGTCTCCGGCGACTTCACCTCGGAGCCCGTGAACCTGGCAGGTGCCTTCTTGCCGACGTACTCGGGCCGCGGAATGGAAGCCGGGACAGGCCGTTCGGGGCTGATGGTTCCCGGTGTGAGGGCGCCGATGGGTGCAGTCGAAGCAAGAGAAGGCATAGATTGATCATATAAGGCACACAAGAGACGTAAGTAACAAAGCATGGTTGGGTTCCTGCGACCCCGCCAAAGTTACGCGTCCGGCCCACCCAGGATCGAGGAGGAGACGTGACGGAGTACTGGTACAACGTCAAGACGCATCAGATCGAAGAGGACGCCATGTCCGATTGGTCCCAGCTGATTGGACCCTATAAAACCAGGGAAGAAGCCGAGCACGCCTTGGAAAAGGTCAAAGCCCGCAATGACGCCTGGGACGCCCAGGACGAGGACTGACCGGGACCCGTGCTGACCTGTACGGGGACTAGAAGGAATGCTCAGGTCCGGGGAACTGCCCGGACCTGACGTCCTCCCCGTAGGCGGCAGCGGCGTCGGCCAAAGAAGTGCGGAGGTCAGCGTACTGCTTGACGAACTTTGCCATTTTGCCTCCGCGCAAACCGGCCATGTCCTGCCACACAAGCACCTGTCCGGTGGTGGTGTTGCCGGCGCCGATTCCCACGGTGGGTACGCGCAACGCTGCATCCACGGCGGCTGCGGTTTCCGCCGGCACCATTTCCATGAGCACGCTGAAAGCCCCCGCATCCTGCAAGGCAACAGCATCGTCGATGAGGCGTTGTGCGTCTTCTCCCCGGCCTTGGACCCGGTATCCGCCGAGGGCGTGTTCGCTTTGCGGCGTGAAGCCGATATGGGCCATGACAGGGATTCCGGCTTGGACCATGGCCTTGACAGTGTCCGCGTAGTAGGCGGTTCCCTCAATTTTGACGGCGTGCGCCAAGCCTTCCTTCAGGAAGCGGACACCGGTGGCAACTGCCTGTCCCGGGGAGACTTCATAGCTGCCAAAGGGAAGATCGGCCACGATCAGCGCGCGCTTTGCGGCCCGGCTTACGGCGCGCGTCAGCGGCAGCAGCTCGTCCACGGTGACCGGAAGGCTTGTTTCGTTGCCGTAGACGTTGTTCGACGCTGAATCACCCACGAGGAGGACTTCGATTCCTGCCTGGTCGAAGATTTCCGCCGTGTACTGCTCGTAGGCGGTCAGCATGGCGAACCGGGCACCGTTGTCCTTGGCCTGCTGGAGATGGTGGATCCTGACCCGGCCGGCAGGCTTTGAGGCCGCCGCGGAGGGTGACGTTGAGGGCGCTGAAGGGCCGGTCCCGTAAGGTGCGGGAACTTCAGCGGGCGTGGTGGACTCAGGGAGGTTGCTCGGGGCCATGGATAGAGCCTAAGCCGTGCCGACGGTGCCTGCCACCAGTGTGCCCGGCGTCACGGAATGTAAACGCTGTGTTACGCGAAGGTACTGCTGCGGCAATAGCAGCGAACTGTTAGTAGAGTGAAGGCTGAGTTGTCGTGGCTTCAAAGTCTTGGAACAAGCGGCATGGACACTGAATCGGAAAAGAGGCCCTATGGACCGCCAGCAAGAGTTCGTTCTGCGGACGATCGAAGAGCGTGACGTGCGCTTCGTACGCTTGTGGTTCACCGACGTCGTAGGTTCCCTTAAGTCGGTGGCGCTTGCGCCCGCCGAGGTCGAAGGCGCCTTTGAAGAAGGCCTTGGTTTTGACGGTTCGGCAATTGAGGGCCTCGCCCGCGTCTTTGAATCGGACATGCTGGCCCAACCTGACCCGTCCACCTTCCAGATCCTGCCGTGGCGTGGTGAAACAGAGCAGACATCGCGTATGTTCTGTGACGTCCTGACCCCCGATGGCGAGCCGTCGGCCGCTGATCCCCGCAACGTCCTGAAACGGACCCTGGCCAAGGCTGCGGACATGGGGTTCACCTGCTACACCCACCCGGAGATTGAGTTCTACCTCCTCAAGTCCAAGGACCTCGGGCCGGACGGCTCCCCGGTCCCGGTGGACGAGGGAGGCTACTTCGACCACGTTCCAGGCGGCGTTGCCCAGGACTTCCGCCGCACCGCGGTCACCATGCTCGAATCGGTCGGTATTTCCGTGGAATTCAGCCACCATGAAGGTGGTCCCGGCCAGAACGAGATCGACCTCCGTTACGCGGATGCGCTGCAGACCGCTGACAACATCATGACGTTCCGTACGGTCATCAAGGAAGTGGCCCTCCAGCAGGGAACCTACGCCACCTTCATGCCCAAGCCGTTCACCGACCACCCCGGCTCGGGAATGCACACCCACTTCTCCCTGTTCGAGGGCGATACCAACGCGTTCTTCGAAGCGGGCGCCGAGTTCCAGCTCTCCAAGACGGCACGCCAGTTCATCGCAGGAATCCTGAAGCATGCCCCCGAGTTCACCGCCGTCACCAATCAGTTCGTGAACTCCTACAAGCGGCTCTGGGGTGGCGGCGAGGCGCCAAGCTACCTCAGCTGGGGACACAACAACCGTTCGGCACTTGTTCGCGTTCCGTTGTACAAGCCCGGCAAGGGCCAATCGGCGCGCATCGAGTACCGCGGGATCGACTCCGCCACCAACCCCTACCTGGCGTACGCCGTTCTGCTGGGCGCCGGCCTGAAGGGCATCGAGGAAGGCTACGAACTTCCCGCTGCGGCCGAAGACGACGTGTGGTCGCTGACCACCGCAGAGCGCAGGGCCATGGGCCATGCGCCGTTGCCCGCCAGCCTCCACGACGCCATCCGTGCCATGGAGGAATCTGAACTTGTTGCGGAGATCCTGGGCGAACAGGTCTTCGAGCACTTCCTGCGCAACAAGCGCGCGGAATGGCAGGATTACCGCCTCCAGGTCACGCCATACGAGTTGCAGCGCAACCTCGGCATTCTGTAGGCAGGGCCAGTGAGCCTCGCACGTCGGCTCATTTCAGCCGGTTTCAGTGATCTCGAAAAAGCCGAACGGTTCCTTGCAGCCCCCGAACTTGAGGGGATTGACCAGGAATCGCTCTTTGCCGGGCTCTCCATGTCGGCGAGCCCGGACACCGCCCTCCAGTCATTGGTTCGGCTTCTCGAGAAAAACCCCGGGCTGAAGAAACTGGCTGCGGCGGACCAGGACAGCAGCGAGCCCATGTACCGCCTGCTCGGCGCTTCAGAGGCACTGGGGGAGTTCCTCATGCGCCGGCCCGAGCACTTGGACGTCTTTGATGTCCGCGTCAGCCCGGAGCCTCTCCAGGCCTCCAGCGAGGAACTCCGGGCAATGCTGCTCCGATCCGTGAAAGCCGAACCTGGAGCCCTGCGCCCAGTGGCGGGGATGACCGGGATGCCTGCCTATGCGGCCCTGAGGAGTGCTTATCGCCGGGGGCTGACTGAGTTGGCCATCAAGGATCTCTGTGCTGCCTCACCCCAGGACTTCATGCCCTCTGTCGGGGCCGAATTGGCCGACCTCGCCGGTGCCGCCATTGAGGCCGCATTGGCCGTCTCGCGGGCCGAAGCCGCTGGACAGTATGCTGCCGCCGAGATCGCCGACGTCGGCCTTGCCGTCATGGGCATGGGTAAATGCGGCGCCCGTGAACTGAACTACATTTCCGACGTCGATGTCATTTACGTTATTGAGGCCGGTGAACTGGAAGACGCCCGGGCATCGACCATCGGCACGGCACTGGCATCGGGAATATCCCGGGCAATCTCCTCGTCGGCACCAGAGCCCGGGCTGTGGGAAGTCGACGCCAACCTTCGCCCGGAGGGAAAGTCCGGGCCACTCGTCCGTACTCTGCCCTCGCACCTGAGCTACTACGCACGCTGGGCCGAAAGCTGGGAGTTCCAGGCGCTGCTCAAGGCGAGGACCATCGCAGGTGACCGGGAACTGGGCCAGCGCTATGAAAAGGCAGTTGAACCCTTAGTGTGGGCCTCGGCAGGACGCGAGGGGTTCGTCGAATCGGTCCAGGCGATGCGGCGAAGGGTAACCGACTACATTCCGGCAGCCGAAGAGCAACGCCAGATCAAGCTGGGGCGGGGCGGCCTCCGCGATGTGGAGTTCACTGTCCAGCTGCTGCAGCTGGTCCATGGTAAATCCGACGAGTCGCTTCGGTGCAAGGACACCACTTCGGCCATAGCCGCACTGTCCGCTGGAGGCTACATTGGCCGCACGGATGCAGCCGCTTTCGACAACGCCTACCGCTACCTCCGCCTGCTGGAGCACCGGATCCAGCTTTTCCAGCTGCGGCGTACCCACCTTATGCCTGTCACGGAGGACGCCCAGCGGTTCCTTGCCAAAGCTGTCCTGGGACCCTTCTCCATGGAGCGGCCCCACCCTGACCAGCTGATGGCCACCTGGCAGAAAACCAAAAAATCCGTGCGGGAGCTTCACGAGCGGATTTTCTACCGCCCCTTGCTCAATACTGCGGCCAAGCTCAGCAGCGAAGACGCCAAGCTCAGTCCCGAGGCAGCCCAGGGCCGGCTTGCGGCTCTTGGCTACTCGGATCCGCAGGGAGCCATGCGGCACATTGAAGCGCTGACAGCGGGGGTCAGCCGGCGGGCTGCTTTGCAGCGGCAGCTTCTGCCGATCCTGTTGGGCTGGCTCGCTGAAGGCGTGGACCCTGACGCAGGCCTGCTTGCTTTCCGCAGGGTCAGTGAGGCTTTGGGAACCACTCACTGGTACCTGGGCCTGTTGAGGGATTCCCAAGCCGCGGCAGAACGCCTGTGCCAGGTGTTGGCCAATTCCCGGTTGATCTCGGATCTGTTGGAAGTTTCCCCGGAATCCGTGGCTTGGCTGGGCAGCGACAAAGAGCTGGTGCCCATCAGCTTCGAAGCCCAATGGCAGGAAATCCAGTCCAAGCTGTCCCGGCACCCGGATCCCGAAAGTGCCATGAGGCTCATCCGCTTGATCCGGCGCCGCGAAATCCTGCGGACAGCGATTGCCGACAGCTCCGGATTGCTGGACCAGGATGCCGTAGGACTTGCTTTGGCCGAGACGGATCGTGCCGCCGTTCTGGGGGCATTGCACGTGGCGGAAGCCGTGATTGCCTCCGATGGACCACTCAAAACGGATGTCCTTGTGGTAGCCATGGGGCGTCAGGGCGGACGGGAGATCGGCTACGGCTCGGACGCGGACGTCATCTACGTGCATCGTGCCCGGCCCGGGTTTTCCGACGCAGAAGCCCAGGAGCAGGCGACGGCGATCGTCGCCAAAGTCTCCAGCTTCCTCACCCAGCCACTCAAGCCGGCGATCATGGCCGAAAGGGTCCTCATGGTGGACGCGGACCTGCGGCCAGAGGGGAAGAACGGCGCAATGGTCCGCTCGCTGGAGTCGTATGCGGAGTACTACCGCCGCTGGTCGCTGATCTGGGAGGCCCAGGCACTGCTGCGGGCGCGCCCCATGGCTGGTTCCGACGAGCTGGCTGCCGATTTCCTCAAGCTCATCGATCCGATCCGCTACCCCCGGGAACTGGCGGAACAGGATGTGCGGGAAGTCCGTCGGGTCAAGGCACGCGTTGAATCAGAACGGCTGCCACGTGGCGCTGATCCTGCGCGTCACGTCAAACTTGGACGCGGTGGCCTCAGCGACGTCGAGTGGCTGGTCCAGTTGCTTCAACTGCAACACGCAGGCAAGCATGTGGAACTCCGCACCACTTCCACCCTTGAAGCCCTCGAAGCGGCGGAAAAGCTGGACTTCATCAGTCACGATGACGCCGCACTTCTGCGGGACGCGTGGAGGTTTGCCAGCCGGATCCGTTCAGCGAATGTGATCGTCACGGGACGGGCTTCGGACCTCCTGCCCTCATCCCGGAAAGACCTTGAAGCTGCAGCGCGATGGTGTGGGTACGCTCCCGGACATGCGGGCCAGTTCGAAGAGGACTACCTGCGGCTGAGCCGGCGGGCCAGGGGTGTGTTCGAGAAGGTGTTCTACGGCAATTAGCCCATGGGAAGTGCAGCCTGGGCCTTTTCACGGGCATGCCGCAGCATGGCGACCACCGGCACGCCGGGAACCAGCGCGCCGTCGGCTACGTAACCCTCCTCCCGGTCCTGGAGTGTTTCCACCATCCGTCCGCGCCATAGTCGCAGTTGGTGGTGGTGTGCGGGGTCTTCGGCGAGGTTGAATCGTTCCTGGGGATCGGCGTCGAGGTTGAACAGTTCTTCTGTGCCCTTCCCGGAACCCCAGATGTACTTGTGATGGCCATCGGTCAGCCAATGCAGGTTCTGCCCCCAGTAGACGTGTTCACCGTGCAGGACCTGCCGGACGGCCCCGGTATCCTGCCCACGCACCAGCGGGGCAAGGGACTTGCCGTCCACCGAGTCCGGGATGGGCAGCCCGGCTAGGTCCAGCAGCGTGGGCATGATGTCGCGCAGTTCCACCACGTGGTCCACCACGGCTCCGCGTGCAGCGTCCCTTGCTGCCGGGGCGTTGGCGATGATGAAGGGAATCCGTGCAGACCCCTCGTAGGGCACTGCTTTGCGGAACATCCGGTGGTCGCCCATCATTTCACCGTGGTCACTGGTGAAGGCGATCACCGTATTGCCATCCAGCCCGAAGTCCGCCAACGACTCCCTGATCCGGTTGATCTGCAGGTCGATCTGCGCCATCAGCCCGTAGTAGCCTGCCCTGGCCCGGTGGACCACGTGGTCCGGCATGCGGCCATAGCTCGCTTGGTAGTCGCCGTCCTTCCGGTGCTCGTCCCAGTGGTGTTCCCAGTTGCCCAGCACTGGTTCGTAGTCCGGTATGCCGAGGTACTGCTCAAACGCCCACGACGGCGGATCGTACGGTGGGTGCGGACGGTGGAAGGAGAGGTAGAGGAAGAAGGGCTTAACCGGGTCACGGCGGTGCATCCACTCGATGGCCTGCGTTCCGATCCAATGCGTGGGGTGCAGGTTTTCGGCTTTATCCCACGGCCGGGCGACGATCGAGTTGCAGTTTACGCCGTGATCGAAATACTCGGCGTCCGGACCGGCTCCTGGCTGCTTTCTAAGCCACGGCACGTAGTCGTCAAACATGGCGAAGTGCTGCCGATGTTCCCGCCGTGCGTGGTGAAGGTAGCCGTCATGGAGGATCACGTCATCGAAGCCGAGCCTGGAGCGTTCCGGCCATACATGCATCTTGCCGATCGCCTGTGTGTGGTAGCCGCCCTTTCTGAACTCGTCCTGTACTGTCACCGGGTGGACTGCATGGAAGGGTACGCCGTCGTTGTACCCCACCCGGCCGTGCCGTTCCTGGGACTGGCCGGTAAACAGGGCCGCCCGGGCAGGAACACAGGAAGGTGTAGCAGAGTAGCCTTTGGAGAACCGCACGCCGCTACGGGCGAGTTCGTCGAGATGGGGTGTTTCGACGTAGGGATGACCGTCAGAGGACAGGCAGTCGCCCCTCCACTCATCCACACAGATCAGAATGACGTTCGGCCGGCCCATGGAAGGTTCCTTCGACGTAGGGAACTGATGTGACAACCCTAGTAGGAAGACCCCGCAAAATGCTCGAATATGACTCAGGAGATCCGTTTTCGAGCGTGAGTGATCACATCGATGTCGGTGACGTTTGGCTGATCCCGCTCAAACTCCTGGACGATGACGCACGGGCCATCCAACTCGGTTCCGTCGCCGGACTGGCCGTCGAGGAGCCGCAGCGGGCATTCGTCGGTGACCCTCTCCGGATGATGCTGATAGCCCTGGAGGAAGAGTCCCGCATGCCGTATGTCATCGAGTCCGGGGGCATCGCTGTTGGCGTGCTGACCCTCCAATCCGGTGCCGCCCGGTTGGCAGGTTGGTCCGACGACGATTCTGTGTGGCTTCTCAGGGGCTTCCTGATTGACTCGCGAAGCCAAGGGCAAGGCTTGGGAACACGGGCCGCGCGCGCGGCTGTGGAGGAAGCTCGAAAGCTGACGGGACGGCTGGGAGGCGGCCAGGCCGGCGTCGTGCTTTCCGTTAACGAGCGCAATCCGGCTGGCCAGGCTGCTTACTCCAAGGCGGACTTCGGTGATGTCGGCAGGTATGAGGGAGGCAGTTCCGGCCCGCAGCGCATCATGTACCGGGCTTTTACGTGATTCGGTTGTCAACTATGGTTGACGCTTCGCAGTTCGTCAACTAGCGTTGACGATATGGAGGTGGACCGGATGAAAACACTGGTGGGATCGATGGATGGAATGGGCCCGGCTGAGGCACTGTATGCCGTGGCGGAACTTCAGAAGGAAGTGGGTCGGCGCGAGGCGTCCCTGGTTCGCGCGGCCAGGCAATCCGGGTTGTCGTGGGAGGCGATAGCCCTTTGCCTTGGCGTGAGCAAGCAGGCTGTGCATAAGAAGTACGGAAAGCAATAGAGCGGGTCCGGAGCGAAGGGGACTGGTCCGCACTGCCCGCTGTCCCTTAGGATGCTCCCGTGACAAGCATGGTGGATCCGGACGGTGCAGCTTTCTCCACCACGTGCTGTTTCCGCTGCGCGCAGGCGGGGCCCCACTGGTCGTCGCGTTACGGGCGGGCGGGTACCTTTGCCTGCCGGCGCTGCTTCGCCACCTTCTCTGACGACGGAGTGTGTGCGGCCTCCGGGGGAGCGGGAAATCCAGGGCGCGAGGGACTGCCGCTTCCGGCAAACCAAGTAGTCTCCGCGCCCGGCAAGGAAAAAACGAGTACACGCTACTCGTGACCCCACTGTTCCTGCAAAGGCAGCATGGTGGCTATGACAACGTATGTGGTTGAACCAGCGGCCCTGCTCCATCGCTGCCAGTGCTGCGGCGAAGAAACCGACACGGTGTTCTGCGACGACTGTGCGGCACCGGAAGAATCCGGACAATCGCCAAGAACCCGGCACTGATCGCTTCCCTGTGCAGGCGCTCATGCTTCGGGTAGTGTCGCCGCTGTGCATCAAGCTGCGCAGACGCTAAGTATCCTTATAGACTTCTTCTGTCACTGTTCTCCAGGCAGAGGAAAAGTCCATGGAATACAACGGAAGTTCGACAGAGAAGACCATAACAGCCGGGGAGTTGGACCGGCGCCACGTGGGTCAGTCCGTGAGCTTTCAGCCCAATGACTTCACTGTGGTCTTCGGAACCATCGCGGGCATTGCGCGAACTGAAGCGCTGGTCTACTTATCGCTCGCAGGAGTGGGTGGCGGCACCCACCTCAAGGACGAATACGACCTCACCATAGATCACAAGGTCTACCTTCAGCTTGATCCGCTCGGCAGCGCTGAGAAGGGTCTTTCGGAAGCGGCCGGATTCGTGAAGGAGAAACTGGACGAAATCGCCAGGAACATCCGCGAACGCGATCAGGATAAGACTGAGTAGTCTGCGACTGCACCAAGAAACGATCCCCGGTCCGTATGGGCCGGGGATCGCCTTTGTTAATGCGTGTGGTGGAGCTTAGACGCCGTAGTAGAGCTCGAACTTATCAATGGTTGGTGGTCGGTGCTGAATAGGGATGAAAACCGCTAGATTCCGGGGTTTTTCTTGGTGGTAAGCAATGGCGGGATGTGCTCGTTTTTGGACCCGCTGCGGACTGACTGCGGACTGTCAGGCGTGAGATCCTAATATGATGCTTCGATGAACATTGACGATACTTTCCAGCCAGAACGAGTATTCACGACCACGCAGTTAGCCGAGGCGTTACAGATTAGCAACAACCAGGTCACCACCCTCGCGCAGCGGGATAACTGGCCCCATATGAAGGTCGGCAACCGTCTTCGATTCACTGAGACCCACGTCAAAGAGATATACGAGCTGCTCAAGGCCCCGGAAACTCGGCCGACCGAGCCGCGGCGGAAGGTGGGTTCGCGGTCACGCCAAAGCAGGGCCACCTACTAGCAGTTAAATGCCGAAGGGTCCGTAGCCACCACAGCTACGGACCCTTCAAAGCGTTTTCATCAAACCATCACGTCTGATCTGCTATTAGATTAACAGAAATGCAGATTGGCGCAAGTCCGCCGGAGGGGGATCTGCAAAAATGTGCATCAGGTCTCATGCGGTAGGTACTCCGGATCAGGCTCCATGTCCTCATACGGGCTGCGCACAACCACGCCGGCCCGGTCCTCCGCGTCCAGCTCGGCCATCATCTTCTGAAACCCCTCAGGGTCAAACTTCGCCATGCGTCGCAGAGTACCTCCCGCCCTCTGACATTCAGGCCGGTGGGACGCGACGCTACGACTGTCTGCCCCGCTGCCTATGATGTGTAGCGGCGGCAACCGTCAAGATCCAACTACGAATAAGGGGACACGTGGAGCAGGTAGCATTGAGGACAGATTTTTACCGGGACCTCGGGTTGGCGCTCGTCAAAAGAATAGAAGCATCGGGGTACGCACGCATGACGCGGGATGGCATCCCCTCCGCATGGCTGGCGAAGTCAGTTTCACAAATACTCGCCATAACAGGTGATGATCCAATCATCTACGTTGGGCACACACTCCAGGATTACGATCACTCGAAGGTCAAGGACCTCAGCGAGGATCCAGCCGAGGGAAAGATCCAAGTGCTTACAAATGACCTGCTTGTCGTATCCGAGTTCACAGGCCAGGGCGCCAACACTCGGGTGACTCCACTAACGAGGATTAATTCCATATCCGTCGGGAAGGTTCGTGACGTCACCACTAAAGGACTGGCAAATTGGCCCGATCACGTTTCCTTTGAACTTGAATTTCCAGATGCGACGTACACCTTCCCACCAGTAGACGCTACGGCCAGCCACTCAGAGTTCTTAAAGCTGCCTAGCGCATTGCGGGCAGTGACGGCGGCTTTGGCACGAGGCTAGCTGGTCAGGAACGCCGCTTAAGGCAGAAGGCCCTTGCTAGCAAACTCGCTGGCAAGGGCCTTCTCTACTTATCCGTGGCCGACTCTACAGACGCCTGTGGAACCGCTATTCGATTTCACGCTGTCTTACCTCATCTACAAGAGAAGCCGGCGCGGTGTCAGTCTTCATAACATGCTGGAGAAAACTCAGGTCAGGCTGCACGTCGCCCGTGAGGGTCCAGTTACGGCCCACCTTCTCCAAGGTTCCAGAGACAGTGAAAACGAGCTTCCGATGGTGCGCCACAATGGCCCAGTCATAGTCACTTCCCGACAGCGGAACGTGCACACGCCTGAAACTACCGCGAACCTCGGTCGAAATAACAGCAACCCCGTTATTCTCGTCAATCTCGCTATGTTCAGCACGTTCCAAGCTTTGAACCTGCCCCATTATGGTTTCGACAGCGGGCTCAATCCGACGCTCAAGACGAGTAGAAACCTCTGAAAGCGCCTCCAACTCCGGCTTATCCATCAGTATTCTGCTGGCGACCGCCAACGGCTCCGGCGCGGCTGGTGACCAGTCGAAGGACAGATCGAGTGATCGAAGATTTTCGGCACTCCCGATTTCGTGCAGCGCCTGGACAAGGGGAAGACTGACCCCCTGCTCAACCGCAGCATCCAAGTCCAGGAAATCAATGGCCTCGGATTGAACATGTCGCCGCGCGGCGTCCAGACCGCTAGAAAGCGTTGTCATTACCTGACGAGCGAACGGCTGAATTTCCTCTGTGTAGACAACGTGGTCCTCGACTTGATCTTGGGTATGGCCCAAGGCCGCGTGAGAGTCATCCAAGCTGTCCAGTCGGGCAACAACAGTAACAATGAAGCTGCCGCTCTTCGTGTGCCCCATCCGCACATCTTGACTCATGAAGTCCGTAACGCTTTTGGGCAATCTTCCGCGATGGCTGTGCTCAGGGCTAACGGCTGTTGTTGCCGCAGCCTTGATCATTTTTTCAATACCTCGCAACAAGCTGGTTGCCTGACTAAGCGGAATAGTTCCATCAAGCATTGGCTGATCAACACGAACGTGGAAGATGTCTGCGTGGGAAGCTGCCACGCGTTCTACCAAATCAGGCATGTTGAGATGGAAGTACTCGCCGATCCCATTTATGGCCTCATCAAGCCGTTTGCGAAAGTCAACAAACGTGTCGTCCCATGGCAAGAAGACAGTAGTTTGGCGGCGGTCCTCCCCGGCTGGGGAGCGCCAAATCTTTCCGCCTCGCTGTTCACCAAGAAAGTTCCAGGCCTCGACGGCTAGGAATTGGGAAAGCGTGTGGGGGCTGAGTACGGCCCCGAATGAATCACTGGGCTGAGTTTCGAAGTTCATGCACTCTCCGCATCATGGAGGTCCACGATCATACTTAATAGCTGAGCGGGAGTGAACTCATTGGCTTTTGGCACCTTGAGCGTTACCGACTCGCGTCCCTCACCGAGGGGCGGAAAATCTCGTGCCGCCTGCCAGTATGAATGCGCCCGCGCAAGTAGTCCCTCTACATCGTGGTTCAGCCAGGACGTAGCGTCTTCCGGGACCATCGTCACACAGAAGACAGCCGGCGAATGGCGCTTGGGGTTGCACATTTTCTCGTACAGTCGCCGTGAAATCTGGTACTCAATATGAGTACCCTTATCCCGCCAACCAGAGCTAGTGCACTTCAGCTGAATATCCAAAGTCGGCCCATAGACGTTGGGGTAGTCAACATGTGACCGGACGCTCGTATCAATCCCATCCATGTCAGTTGACCAGGAAAGCGTGGACATGCCAGCTCCTGTCACCACCATGCTCACGACCGCAAGGCTGAGCTGTTCCTTCATCTGATCGATGTGAAGTGAGCCTTCCGGCAAAACGAGCGTCAAAGTGCCCCCAAGTCCAATTGCATGACCAAAGTAAAGCACAAGTGTTGCGCTATGGTGAGCGCCGAGGAATACCATTACGATTTTGCTTCCATTCCTTTGAGCCAGCCATCTAAGGGGCCGCGGCTTGCGCATCAGGCGCCCCTGTTCGGGCCGTCACTCGGCGTTGGTTGCGACAGAACGCAACCAACGCCGAGTGACGACCCCCGATGCCGCCTACCGCCCCCTTCGGATAAACGGGGAATTAGAATCCGCGTCCTTGACAACACCAGACGCAACTTCCGTAGCAACCCCCCGGAACGTGCCGAACACCTGCCCAGAGTCCAAGATCAATGTTCCTGTCATCTGAGTCGGGCTAGAAGCAACAGCAGGAGCCGCTACAACTGACCTCGCTGGCGCAGCAGCCGGCGCATACTGGTAGCCCATGGGCCTGATCGGGGTAACGTCCCCGCCGTTCATGCGGTCGAGGTTGTCGTACCCGATCTTTTGAGCAGCCTTAGCAGTTAGAACGTACTCGTCCTTTGACAGGCGGGCATCAATCGAATCTGACGTTGTTGTGCCGGGTCCGAAGACGCGACCGCCAGCGGCGTAGGACCCCATGCGCCCAGTACCAGACGCCCCGCCATTCAGATCAGGGGCGGTGGATCGGCGGTCAACACTGTCGAAATACTCGGTCGTGTAAATGCCGATCCTGACCTGCCTGCCATCCAGGCCCTCAGCCTTACCCTTGATGGAGTCCAGCGTTGTGGTGGCATGGTCAGCAATCCAGGCGTCAATGTTGACGTTCTTCGGGATGCCCAGAGCTTTTCGCGCCATCGTGTCGGCAGCATCGCCCGTAATGCCGAACTGTCCAGCCGCCGCTATGAGGTCGTTGTAACTAGTGCGCAGACCAGCTTGTAGGGTCTGCTGGGCGGCAGCGGACCCTTGCGTTTTCAGGGTTTCCTCTGCCGTTGCCGCAGCCGAGGTCATGGCAGCTTGCGCAACATCGTTGAAGGCTGATTGATTCGCGCGACCAGCAGCAGTGTTGATGTCCAACGTCGTGCCATTAGCAGTGACGGACTCGGTGAGCTTGTCTATTGCATCCTGATAGGCAATCGCCGCGTCAGAAGCTGACAATGACAAGATGCCCGCTGCGAACAGGGAAGCAGTGAATGCCTCGATGTTCGTGATAGCGCCGGCAGCACTGAGCCCCACACCTTCGAGAGCTGAAGACATTTCCTCAGTCAGTGGAGCCGCATTACCAACTTTCGTCGTGTAAGTCTCCACTGAGTCGCCCGCTACCTTCATGGAATCCGGAATCTTGCCCATGGCAAAGTCCAGAAGTTCCTGCTCCGTGAGCGTCTGTCCAGACTGGTTAGCGAGGGAAAGCAGCGCATCCTTGTAGCCCGGAAGGTACTCAAGGGCGTCCTTGGCACTCTTGCCGTTCTTCTGGAACTCGGCGGTCAATGCCTGGAAGGACTTCGCCGCAGTGTCCGCAGCCCCATTCTTCGCGAGGCTGCCCATCTGTTCGCCTAGGCCCTTCATCCGGTCCTCAAGCTGTCCAATATCGCCCTTTGAGCCAGTGACCCACTCGCGGAAGCCGTCAAGACCCTTGTTCAAGGTGACATCGGTGAAGTTCTGGTTGGTCAGCCGCTTAATGGCATCAGCGGCGTTATCAATCCCCGGCGCGATGCCGGCAAGACTGTCCAGATCCTGGAAAGCAGAATCAAGCCCAGAAAGTGAGGCGGCGCCGGACCGAGCGAGGTCTTGGACCTTGAGTAGTGCCTGCCCGTAGTCCTCAGCAGACTTCGTGTGCTTCTCGCTGAACACCGCCGAGGCAGCCTGCAAAGCGATAAGCAATGCAGCAGCCCCACCAGCAGCCTTGCCAACATTCGTGATGGACGTCCGAGCCCGCGACCCAGCCGGCGCGATCCTGTTCAACGATGCATGAAACTCAACCAACCGGGGCAGCGCGGTCAGTAAAGCGCCGCCCAACAGCAAAGCACCACCGGCCATGCCGGCGATACCAACAGCGGCGTTCAGGATCGGGGTTGGTATCTTCCCGATAGCGTCGATCAGATCCTCAGCACCTTGTACGATCCCGCGCAAAGCCTGAGCCGCGCCCGAGCCGCCCTTAATTAGGACCGAATCGAACGACCCGCCCAGCTTCTCAAGGTCGCCAGCGAGGTTGTCCTGCTTGATCGAGGCTGTAACAGCCGCGTAGCCTGCCTCGTTGACCTTATCGATCCAACCTTGAATGCCCGAAGCGCCCTGCTCATACAGAACATTCGCGCCACGGATAGCGTCAGTACCGAAAATCTGGGCAAGAGCAGCGTCACGCTGCGCCTGAGTCAACCCGCCAAGCTTCGACTTCAACTGCTCAGCAAGGTTCGTTATCCCAACGAAGTCGCCTTGAGCGTCATAAGCTGAGATGCCCAGCTCATTCATGAGGCTCTGGGTTTCCTTCGCCGGCTTAGCGAGGGACAACAGCATTGTCTTGAACGACGTACCGGAATCAGAGCCGGTCAACCCTGCGGAAGCGAAAGCGGCAAGCGTTCCGGTCGTGTCCTCAACGGACAAACCAAATTGGGCAGCCACAAGGCCGGACTGCTTCAAAGCGTTGCCGATGTCTTCCACCGACCCCTGTGCCTTGCCGGCGCCCGCTGCAAGCAAATCTGCGAGGTGCGGAATGTCCTGACCTGACAGCTTAAATTGCGTCAGTGCCGTTGCCGCGATTTCCGCAGCATCAGCGACCTCCAACGACCCGGCAGCAGCCAACGACATTGCACCCTTGAGGCCACCGTTCAGGATGTCCTTCGTGGAAACACCAGCCTTAGCAAGCTCATCAATAGCCTGAGCCGCTTCCTTCGCTGAAAACGACGTGTCAGCGCCGGCATCAATAGCCGCGTTACGCAGCAACTCCATGTTCGCGGCAGTCTCGTGAGTTGACGCTTGGACTTGGGACATCGCTGCGTCGAACTCCATGAACTGCTTCACAGCCAAGGCGAAACCAGCCAGCAAAGCGCCGCCGAACACCATCGACGCCCTACCAACGCGGTCAAAATGTTGTTCATTGTCGCGAGCGAACTTGGCAGTCCGGGACGCGAAATCCTCCGCGGACTTCGCCGCTGTTTTCATTCCCGACACAAAGTCGGTTACTTTCGCCTCAAGGGCGATACTGATAGATCGATCCGCGATGGGGACCACCTCTTTCGAAGCCCTAAGAGGCAGGCGACACCTGTCCCAGGGCATGAAAAAACCCGCCATGAGCGGGCTTGTCATTTGTGCCGAAATCAGCCGGCAGAGTCAATCGGTCCTCTTCAATAGAGAACTAGGTACTAGTAGTTGGAACTCTGGTTGTGGTTCCCGAAATCCTCAGGCCGGAAGGTGCCATCATGCACAGCAGCCCAGACCTCGGGGCCTTCACCCCAGCCGTAAGGACGGCCAGCGATCTTCACGCGGTAAACAATGCCGCCCCTGAACCAGGCTCTGACTAAACCAAACAGGGGGGACTGGAAACTCTGTTGTGTAATGCGGTTCGGATGCACCTCAACAGATGCCACTGGACGGCCCCTAGCGGCCCTTCTACTGCTTACCATCAGCGATTCTCCACCCAAGAGTTGCCATGGCCTTAGGGGTTAAGCCAAGGGCTTCTGACGCGTACCGGCACTCCTGAGCCACCCAAGCAGTGCCGCCCTCGGTGCCCGAAAGCAGCCTGGATTCATAAGCCACCAACAAAGCAACCGTCCCGCGGCAAGATTCATCCCATTGAGTAGCCTGCGGCGACTCCCAAAGCTCAGTCCACCGGGCCTGTTCCACATCCGTCCACTCCCGCGACCTCGGAAGGTCCGGAACGGTTTCTGTGCACCCCTCTGCTGGCAGCTCCACCAGTGCAGCGCGAATAGCCGCGGACTGCGGCCTGTAAGCCCTCGAATTGGGCTTAGTCATGTTTCTCTGAGTACCCACAAGGGGTCTCCTTTCAGATCGTGATTGAGGTTGAGCGGTTGGCGCACTCTTTTTTGCCCTCACCATCGGTGGAGCTGGAAGGGGTGGGGTAAGGGGTTATAGCCCACCGTGTCAGGTGGTTAGGTGCCTTCGTTTGCCTGCGTCGCTGAGGTTGCAGTGTGCGTGCTCTGGCCCTGTCCATGCCGTCCTGTCGTTTGTGTGTCCAAGGTGCCACTCAGCGTCTGAGCTGATGGGTTGGTTGCACTTGGCGCAGCTCACGTTCCCTGTTGCTACTCTGGGGATCCATTGCTCTCGTAGTTGGCCGTGAGAATGGTTGTATCCTCTCGCTTCTCGTGAACCTCGTGCTTTGTCTCGTTCGCGTTTGTGTTGCAGGCAGTAGCTTCCGTCAGCAATGGTCGGGCAGCTTGGGTGAGCGCAAATCTTCTTTGCTCTGGGCATGTTTCTTCTTTCGTTTGGGTCATGTTCTTTTGTGTGGTGTTCACGGTTACAGTTGCGACATGAATAATCAGGGGAAGCTGTTCAAGATTTCAGGTCTTGTTGCGATTGCTGGCATCGTTTTGTCGATCATCATGATGATTGCCTTTGGTCGCGTAACGGGTGGTGCTGTTGCCGTGCTGACTACTGCATTGGTGATACTTCTCGTCGTTGGAGCCGTGGCGATATGTATCGCCCTTGCTGCGTACCGGGAACAGGGGCGGAAGCCGGGAAGCACTCCGCTCATTTATGCGGTGATTTCCTTCCCGTTGGGCTGGGTTCTCGTATTTGTTTACGCTGCTGCCCAGTTCCCGCCCTTGATGCTGATTGCCCTGGTTGCCCTGGTCACAAGCGTGCCCGCCCTCATCATTGGGATAGTCAAGAAGCTTTCCGTGAAGGCAGCCCCAGTCGTTGCGATTACGCCCGAGGCCGGGCCGTAACGGTTCCTGAGCAAAAATCCCCCAAAGCGTACAAAGGATAATCACCCTCCCCGGCGGCCAGATTTATGAGGGGTGGCCATAAGGGAATGTCCCCAGGGGTGCCCGCGTGTATGGGTTGCCCGGCAACATTTCAGGTTCTTTGAACTGCGAGGGTGCTCACCATCGGTGGCGGTGTTCTTCCTGGGTCGGTGTATGCCCCCACCTTTCGGCAGGGTTAGTAATACAAGCTCGTACTCGTTCGCTCGTTGTAGCCTTTGCTGAGTTGCTTTGTGTTGATGAGGGGGAAGCGTGCAGTTCAAGCGTTCTGCTGGGTTGTTCTTGACAGGGTTTTGGCTCTCGATTGGTGGCACTGTTGTCGGATGGTTGGGCGCGATGACTGCTATCTCGTCATCGAATTCTTATTTCAGTAGTGGGCCGGATGCTGGTTCTGTGTTTGCGATGCTGCTTGGTGGTGCTGCTGGGGTGGCTGGTTTCATTTGCTTGGCTGTTGCAGCGCATCGGGCGTTGTACAAGATTGATGCCCTCTATGTGCCGGTAAAGATGGATGGTGTGTACGTTCCGGCCCCGCAGCAGTACGCACAGAACCAAAGCCCTTACCCTTACCCACCTGGACAGAACTATCAGGGATAGTTGGTGTTGTGCCCGTAGCTGCTTTCTCCAGCTACGGGCACGCTCTCCTTAGGTGACATCACAGAGCAGTTGTTCGTATGGGCCGACAACCTTCAACCGCCCAGCGGTTTCTTCTGCCTTGACGTAATCAAGGATGGACACCCAAGTGGCGGATGACATGTTGGTGCCGTTATTCATGAGAGACGGGTGGAGCATGTACTGCAACGCCCGCTTCTCTGCCTGGGCTGCGGTGATGTCAGCCTGAACCTGCGCAAGACTGCGGCTATCCAAGGTGATGTGCCCCAATCCTTGACGGACCATCCCGTCCTGCCAGCGCTTGGTGGCGCCAATATACCCGGCGATGACCGCATGGAGGGAGTGGAGGAACCTGCCGCCGTCAGTCCCGTAGAACTGGGGCAGCGTGGTTCCGTCGATGAATCCGCCGAAGTCTGTGCCCGCTGATCCTGGCGGAGCGAATCCCCACACCTTCCCGGCACATGCGGGGATCTGGGTTTGCAGCTCAGTGAGCCCGTCAAGGATCGCCGCTTTCCATGCGGCTTCGGAGTTGTCGCCGGATCCGTGGTCTTTGGAGTGGTTCCAAATTTCAGCGAGCCCGCCAGTGACCCATGCGTTCACCATGGAGGGCGTGATGAGGTTGTTCTCCGTACGGGACCACTGTCCGCTGCACAGCGCCAGTGAATACTTGAACCCGCGGGCTTCCATCTCGGCCCGGACGTAGGCGTCAAAGTTGTTGAGCCCGTGGTCAAAGCGGAACGCGATGGTCGCCGTTGTAACTTTCCTACGCCCACCCATTTGCCGGGTGAAGTCCTGGATCAGGATGCTGTTCGTCAGGCCTGCATCACTGACAACGGTTGTTCCGCCGCCGCTAGTGGCGGCGGGCCATGTCTGTGCCCACGGGGTGAGTGCCCCGGAGGTGACGGACTGGGTTATTTCTTCCCACTTTTTCAGCGTCCCGTACTGGATGTACTCGCGGTGGTAGATGCCGTTCGTGGAGGCAAGCACCCTGACGAACCCTGGCTGATCTGTTGGGGCGTTCACAAGGGACGCGGCGACAGTCCCCGTGTTCACTGGGTACACGCCCGCTACTGTCAGGGCATGAACATCCGCGCCGGTAGTCAGCGCCGGCCAAACCTTTAGCGTTGACCCGTCATCGAACATGATGTTGCGCCACGTCTGATAGGACGTTCCCAGCAGGTTGTTAGATGCCCGGACAACCCACTTGAAGAAGGAGCTATAGATTTTAACGGTGTGGAAGGTGATTCCGTTGTCAGTCGCTTCAACAATGAACTCGCCAGCCTTGCCTGCAATGTCTGCTGGGCCGTTCACGAGCGAGTTGGAGATGGTGGCGGACGGGATGCCCCAGATACCGGCGTAGGCCATACCAAAGTAAGTGTTGAGGTCAGCGCCGACGGGCAGATTGCCGCGGAACTGCAACGACCGCGAAAGATTCCAGTTCGCAGCGGAGTACGACGCGCCTGAAGTGAAATCGATCTTGGCTGAAACGATGTCCCCGGTCGGGGCAACAACCTGCTGACCGGCAACGTATGCGGTGAGTGGCTTGAACCGGGGGACGGCTT
Source organism: Arthrobacter sp. UNCCL28 (assembly GCF_900102805.1). Lineage (NCBI taxonomy): Bacteria > Bacillati > Actinomycetota > Actinomycetes > Micrococcales > Micrococcaceae > Arthrobacter > Arthrobacter sp. UNCCL28. The sequence continues at coordinate 14,454 of NZ_FMWE01000011.1, read as the reverse complement.
GCAGCGCAACGGATTCGGTTGCTGTGAGCCTGGTTCCGTTGCTGGTGATGGTTCCCTCAGCGGTGGACACCCGTGTTGTCAGGGCGGTCGCTGCGGATTCGATAGCGCCGAGGCGACCATTGGCCGAGGCGTGCAAATCTTGAGCCTTCTGGGCGTTGGCGGAGATGATGTTGTCCCCATTCCGGACAGGCTCATTGCCGTCCGGTTTCTGGAAACCAAGTGGGGTTACTTCGATAGCCAAAGATGGCTCCTCGTCTGATTTTGGGTACAAAAAAGCCCGCCATGAGCGGGCTGTTTGGAAGTATGGAGCTGGACTGTGCACGGGTCCTGGTCGTGTAAAGGCTCAGGACCCGTGCATTACTGGTTGTTCGCGTCCGGGTAGATGTTGATCAGATGGCTGGTCATGGCTGGGCGTAGTCTGCCGCCCATGTGGCCGGACCCTGGGGCGGTGACTTCTTGGAGGGTGAACAGGTCTTGGCACCCTTCGCAGAAGAAATTGCCCTGCGCGTCTATTTGGACGATGGCGCCGGATAAGTTGACGGTTCGAAGCCGGTATGTGTCTTCACGCCGGTTGATTCGGACGTTCCGTGTTTCCCAAGACAGTGTTGTCCGTCACGGGTGGCGGCCAGATCATCCGCCGTAGACGCTCTTGTAGAGTTCATCTGCTTCTTCGGCGGTGAGTGGCTTGTCTTTGGGGCGGTTCTTGCCGGAGAGCCAGTCGTTCATGCGCTGACGGTATGCGGCAAGGCCTTCGTGTTCGATGCCAATGATTTCCTGTTCATTGCCACCCTGGTAGTTCTCGATCATGCCGAGAACCTTGGCGCGGTCGGGTTCTGCTGCTGCTGCGTGGCGTGCCTGCCAGGGCACGTGGCGGAGCATTTCCGGGTCTAGCCCGGACGCTGTGAAGGGTGGCAGGTCGCCGGTCGCCCACATGGTTGGCGGGAGGCTTTCGGAGGTGGCGGCTTCCACAAGGTGGGGGCGTTCCTGGAGTTCGAGTTCGTAAAGCGGGTTAAGTGCGGTGGGGTCATTCAGGGGCATTGGGTGTTCCTTCGATGGTTCGGGGTTTACGGTTGTCGGCATGGGTAAGAAATTCAGGTATGAGGGTGGCCCGCGCGACGGTGAGAAGAGCGAGGCTGAGGAATCAGACTTCCCGCAAATTCATCCGGGCGGTGAATATCAGTGGTCGGGCACCTCGCGTGATCGCGGTGGCGCCGGGGATCCTGACGGCCCGTTCAGGGACGCGGACTTTGCTACGGCGGTTTGGTACGAAAAGGAGGCCTAGGCGAGGTCGGGGTCTGGTTCAACGACGCCCCTCAACATAGGTCCGCAGCTCAGCCTCAACTTGGTCATACTCCTGCTGTAGCAACCTGAGCTTCTTGTGTGCTCGGGTGAGGATGGCTTGCCTTGCCTCAGCCATGGCCCTCCAATACCCCAAGGACCCATAAGGGTGGCGTGTCATGCGTCAGCCTCCAATTCCCTTACACGCTGCTTGAGTTCACGGACCTGCTGGAGTAGCGCGACTATGTGGGCGATCCAGTGCCCTGCTTCCTCATCCGCTGTGACGCCTTCTGCTGGCAGGTTGGTTGTCAGGTAAACGAGGATTTCGGGGTCAAGGTGCTCGGCTACACGTGGGTCAGCTAGGAAGTCGCTGGCGCTCATACTGGGGTCCTTTCGCGGGCTTGGTACATGGACAACTGCGCCTCAGCAGCCTTTGCGCGGCGCATCCAGTGCGTGGCTTCCTGCTGAGCGTGCTCAAACTTCAGTTTCCAAACGGCGCTTTGTGCGGGGTAGTCGTAGGTGATGATTTGTTTTTCGGTCCAGTCGTAAGCCATAGCTATTTCCCTTTCTGCTGACGGGAGACGTTGTGAACAGCGCGCGTTGCCGTTGGATCGGGATGAAGGCCTCGTCCGTGGCTTCGCTCGCGCGTCGGGGTGTTCTTGAGTGCTAGTAGTTCTTGCTGGTATGCGACCGCGAGGCGCTTGAAATGCATCGCCTGAAACTTCCAGTAGACGGCCAATTCGGCGTCATTCATGCGGCGACTCCTTGCACCTGGATGATGTCGTGCCGTCCCGTGCAACGACCTCCGCAGCCAACGGCGTCTATGAAGTCCTTGGATGCATCCGCGTCTTCCGCTTTAGTCCAGAGGGAGATGCTGGGGGCGTCGCACCAAGCTATGAGAGCTATGTTTCCCTTGCCGCGAATCCAGTGATGACGCGGTATGGCGCAGGCTAGGAAGGTCTTGGAGGTTCGGTGCTGGCGGGTGCATTTGTGCTTCCGGTAGGTCTTCACGCTGCGCACTCCTGATGGTTTCCGTGTTCGTTGTCGTCCAGCATGTCGCCGCAGACCGTGCAGGGCTCCGGGCCGGTGTTCCTAACCGCTGAGGTGTGTATGTAGGAAGTGAGAACTCTAGGGAGACTAGGAACAGTGGAAGATTCCGTTTCAGTGTTCCTAGTGTTCTCAGTGTTCCTAGACTCCTGAGATAGACCCCCTTGGTAGGAAGACTGATTCAGGGAGTAGATCCAGGGTTGTCCCGGCCCGGTAGGCGCCGATGTTCCTAAGGCCTTCATTGCTTTCTCTGCTGCGGTCTTTCCGTAGCCTTCGTCGCGGAGGTAGTCCTTCACGTCCGCAGCCGGCGCGGATCCACCCGCATCTTCCACAAATGCCTTGACCAAGGCTTCCGCTTCTTCGGACTTCGACGGCTTGCGTTCTGCCTCAGTCTCAGCCTGCTTCCACTGTGAAAGAAGGTGAGCGATGGGCATGAGCGCCGACGCGGGCGACGTTAACAGCGCCGTTGTCCCTGGATCGTCATCTGTCTGGTCCCGCACCTGCTCAACTCGAACTTGGAACTTCACCGCGTCCACGATCCCTGTTGTGTTGGCTTTGTCCGGGCCTACCCAGAGGTATTGGCCGCTGTCGTCCTGCCCTGGTGGGCGTGCAGCGAACAGCACCATTCGAGCTTTCTGCCGCAGCGCTGCCGTGCCGCCCATAAGGTCACGGGTGCTGGTCGTGTCCATCCGGTTTGTGTGGGTCACGAGCAAAACCGCGAGGTCGTGGCGGGTTGCCAGATCCTTCCAAGGGTGGAGTGCTGAACGGGCCTGTTGAGTGTCCCTGATGTTCAAGTTCCCTGCCACGGTGTCCAGCCATGCGTCTACGACAAGGAATGCTGGCTTTTCGTCCATCTGTTCGATGAGCCCATGCAGTAGCAGCATGTCCCCGTTGTTGCCGGTGGAAAATACGGGGGTGCCTGTGCCGTCGTCCTCGGCGCAGTAGAAGTGGATTCTGCTGATGTCGGCGCCTGCTGTTCGTAGCCGTGCTTCGACTTCACTTGCTGAGTCCTCAGTGACGATGACGATTACGTCAGCGGGTTTCCTCGCGGCCCAGTTGAACATCGGGAAGGCTTTGCCTGTTGTGACAAGCATTGCCATTAGGATCCACAGCAAGCTTTTGCCGATTCCCTCGGATCCAACCAGAACGGTTATCTCCCTGCGGGGTAGCCAGCCGCGGCCTAACCATTTTGTGTGGGGTGGCAGTTTTAGTTCTGTCGCCCTCCGCAGTTTCAGCCCACCCTTGGGCGGTGCATCCTGGGCTGGTGCCGAGTCTTCTTCGTAGAGGTCTTTGCTGAACCATGGCTTGTCGTTCACCCGTCCACCTCGCCAAAGTATCCATGGAGCCCTGGCGTTTCGGTGGTTTCGATGTGCCGCTTCATCTCCAAGCTGATGTAGCGGCTAGTGCCAATGAATGGCTGCGCGTTTGCGCTGGTCGGTCGGTATGTTCTGAGCCTGTGCATGGTGTCCTTGGTTTCGGTCGGGACAAAAGTTGTGGGCGGTGCTGGCTTGTGCCGGCGCGGGGTGCTCATGTCCCGCGCCGGCCTGGATGTCGTTTACTTCCTGCTGATGATCACTCCGGGTTCTGCCGGGAGGTCTGTGAGTTGTTCCTGTGTTGAGGTGAACGCTGCGGCGACGGTGCGGCGCGTTAGTTCCTCAACTTCGATGACTTCCACGCCTCGGGTTCCGTAGGTGTGGGCTTGGAGAAGCCCGCGGATTGGTGCGGCTGACCACTCCGGGCGAATCGTGACTACGAAAGCTGCAAGCTTGATGGCCTGCTCCTGCGTCATGCGGCGGACAGTGGGCACGGTCAATGCGGTGCTGTTCATTTTGAATGAAACCTTTGATCGGAATTTGTGATGGATTTGATGATGCGTCCCTTGTGCTCCCTCCCAGAGAGCAATTCGGGGGTCTCGCGTCAGCTTGGTGGGCTGACTCATTGCGAGTACTTGATTTGTGCTGTTAGTCGGCCTGTTCGAATGCTGCGTTTACCCAGTCGATTACGTCTTGCTCGCGGTACATAATTCGCCCCGCGTACTTGGCGGCTTTGGGGCCTTTGCCCAGATGGCGGTAGTAGCGAAGCGTATTGACGGGGATCCGCAGCGCGTCCGAAACCTCCGCCATGGTCAAAAGCTTGATTGTCTCCATGTCGTCGTCCTTACGAGTCGTGATTGTTCCCTCACTAATCAGCATAGGCTGGTTTGTGTTGACCGTCAATGCTGATTGGTGAGAAGGTTTGTCCATGATGAACTTGCCAACACCAGACGTGGATGAGGAGTGTTTCCGCGAAAACATGCGGGCTTTGCGGGAACGTAAGGGCTGGTCACAGGGAGAACTCAGCCGAAGACTTATCGAGGGCGGGTGGCCGATCTTTCACCAAACAACCATTTCGCGCATTGAGTCGGGAGACCGTCCAATAAAGTTGGGTGAGGCTCGGGCGATCGCTAGAGCCTTGGGCTCCAACGTGGCAACGATGGTGTCACTTCCTGTGGAAACGTCGATTGTCCAAGGGCTGGCGGGTGTCATTGGAGACGTGCGCGTGGCTCGTAATCGTCTTTCAGAGGCCTATGGCAATCTGGCGGAAACACGGGCAAAGCTAAGAGAGCTCGTTGAATTTGTCGAGCCCATTGACCTCAACGAATGGCAAGACGACGACCTACGTGAGGCGTTCGGAAAGCTGCGCGAGCAAGCAAAGCAATTGCTAGCAGACGTTACTGCCGCCCCCGAGAGTGTTGAAACACCTGATGAACGCGAGGGCCTACCAGCCGGCCTCCGGAGTCGGTCCTGAAATGGCGAGCATAAAGAAGCGTGAGAATGGTTCATGGCGCGCCAGGTACAGGGACGACTCTGGCAAGGAACATGCGCGACACTTTCCGCGTAAGATTGACGCCCAACGTTGGCTTAATGAGGTGACCGCATCTGTCGTCTCGGGGACATATGTGGACCCTAAGGCAGCGCTCACAACAGTTCAGGAATGGTCCGGCGTATGGCTCCGAGGCTACGAAAACAACCGCCCCTCAACGGTTCGTCAAGCAAAGACGCACTTGAAGCGAATCAACCATGATTTTGGCGGGCGAGCACTAAAGAGTGTGCGCCCGTCCGAGGTGAAGGCGTGGACTGCTCGGTTAAGTGACGAGGGTTTAGCGGACTCGACCGTCTACGCGTTGCACTCACGTCTAGGGCAGGTGTTTGCAGATGCGGTCCACGACGGGCTGCTGCCTAAATCGCCAGTGAGCCGACGCACTGCACCCAAGGCTGGCAAGCAGCGAGCCTATGTAGCGACAACCGAGCAGGTCTGGGCGCTTCATGACGCCATGCCAGCGGGTCTACAGCCCGCCATCCTCCTGGCTGCGTTTGCTGGCCTGCGCATTGCAGAAGCCGTGGCGCTGCGAGTGTCAGACGTGGATTTCATGCGGGGAATCATAACGCCATCAATTCAGTATCCCGGCGTTGAGCTTAAGACCGAGGAATCGAAAAACCCGATCCCGATACCTCAGAACCTTTGCCTAGAGCTGTCGGTGAATCATTCTCGGTGGGGAAGCGATACGTTGGTGACGAATGAGTGGGGTCGCTCCATTTCACCGCATCGGCTTGAGCACTATTTCCGCGAGGCTCGAAGCGCGGTTAAGGGGCTTCCGGAGGGATTTCGGTTCCATGACCTCAGGCATTACTTCGCTTCATTGCTTATAGCTCAAGGGCTTGATGTGAAGGTTGTCCAGAAGAGTCTTAGGCACTCGTCAGCCAAAACAACTCTCGACACCTACGGGCACATGTGGCCTGACAAGGAAGATACGGCACGCGCCGCCGTTGCCAGCGTCCTTGCGGATCGGCTCAGTTCGCGTGCGGAGCGGCGTGCATAGATGGCAATTCGTTAAGGACAAAAGGCCGGCCCTCAGGTGGTTAAACCTGGGGCCGGCCTTTCTGTGTCTTGATTCTTGCGGACTGTCTGCGGACTATGCCCGCTTCTGCCGCGTGATCTAGCTAGACGCCGTAGTAGAGCTCGAACTCGTAGGGGTTCGGGCGCAGAGACAGCGGGCGGATCTCGTTCTCGTACTTGTAGTCGATCCAAGTATCGATGAGGTCCTGGGTGAAGACGCCACCGGCCTGGAGGAACTCGTTGTCCTCGCGAAGGGCCTCGAGGGCTTCTTCCAGGGAGCCCGGAGCCTTGGGGATGTCCTTGGCTTCCTCGGCGGGGAGCTCGTAGAGGTCCTTGTCGATCGGAGCCGGCGGCTCGATGCGGTTGCGGATACCGTCAATGCCGGCCATCAGCTGCGCGGCGAACGCCAGGTACGGGTTGGAGGAGGGGTCCGGAGCGCGGAACTCGATGCGCTTGGCCTTCGGGTTGGTGCCCGTGATGGGGATGCGGATGCCTGCGGAGCGGTTGCCCTGCGAGTAAACCATGTTTACGGGGGCTTCGAAGCCCTTGACCAAGCGGCGGTAGGAGTTGACCGTCGGGTTGGTGAATGCCAGGACCGCGGAGGAGTGCTTCAGCAGGCCGCCGATGTACCAGCGGGCCATGTCCGAGAGGCCTGCGTAGCCCTTTTCGTCATAGAACAGGGGATCGCCGTTGCTCCACAGCGACTGGTGGCAGTGCATGCCCGAGCCGTTGTCACCGAAGACAGGCTTCGGCATGAAGGTAACGGACTTGCCCCAAGCATCTGCTGTGTTCTTGATGATGTACTTGAACTTCTGCAGATCATCAGCAGCCGCGGTCAGCGTGGTGAACTTGTAGTTGATCTCAGCCTGGCCGGCGGATCCAACCTCGTGGTGGGAGCGCTCAACTTCGAGGCCTGCCTTGTCCAGCTCGATGCACATGGCATCGCGGAGGTCGGCCTGCTTGTCAGTGGGGGAGACCGGGAAGTAACCGCCCTTGACCGGAGTCTTGTAACCGAGGTTGCCGCCCTCTTCCTTGCGGCCAGTGTTCCAGTGGGCTTCTTCAGAGTCGATCTTGTAGAAGCTGCCCTGCGGGGAGGACTCGTACTGGATGTTATCGAAGACGAAGAACTCGGCTTCGGGAGCGAAGAACGCGGTATCGGCGATGCCGGTGGATGCCAGGTACGCTTCAGCCTTCTCAGCTACGCCACGGGGATCGCGGTGGTAAGGATCACCGGTGCGGGGGTTCACGATGGAGAAGTTCAGCGCGAGTGTCTTCTCGATGCGGAAGGTGTCGATGAAAGCCGAGGTCACATCCGGGATGAGCTGCATGTCGGATTCGGCGATGCCCTGGAAGCCGCGGATGGAAGATCCGTCGAAGAGCTGGCCGTGGACGAAGAAATCGAGGTCGACACTCTTGGCCGGCACATTGAAGTGCTGCTGGACACCAGGAAGGTCGGTGAAGCGGATATCGACGAATTTGACGTCTTCGTCTTTGATGAACTTGAGGACTTCGTCCGCAGTCTTGAACATCTATGCTCCTTATGCATATCAAGTAACAGGCCCGGAAGGCCGCGTGGTGCAGCCCATGCCAAAGCTCCGGAGACACAAAACATCCCCTTGCAGTGGTGGCTGGCAACTCATACCACCATAGGGAGATGGGATTTCCCGGGGGTGTCAGTATTGTTTCCGGCAGGTTACAGAATCATCTGTTGTGTAAACGGTAGTCGGCTTCACTGCCTCTGGTCCAAGCGGGTCCGGTGGGCGAACACTGCAGCCGCCTGAACACCGTCGCCAGTCCCTTTCCGAAGCCGCTGTGAGTCGGACAGCAGGCATGCCAGCAGTTAGGCTTGAGGGGTGGTTGATCGAAAAGACATAGGCTCCTGGCTCAGTGGTCCGGACACTTCAGGAATCTCAAAATACCCCGGCGAGAGGCTTGGGCTGCCCGAATCGGGCCCAGGCTCCACCGCCCGCGCCGGTCGCCGCATCCTGGCCATCATGGTGGATTGGACCATCGCGTTGGTCATCAGCAATTTTTCCTTTGGGGGAAACCAATGGGCAACGCTGGCAGTTTTTGCTGCCGAGCAGATTCTTTTGATTGGCACCTTGGGCTACAGCATCGGGCACCGGATCGTTGGGATCCATGTGGTCCGCCTGGGAGGCGGCCCGGCAGGCCCCGTGGCCGCGCTGGTCCGGACAATTCTTTTGTGCTTGGTCATACCGGCAGTTGTCTTTGATCCCGACCAGCGTGGCCTCCACGACAAAGCCATGAACACGATCCTTATCCGGATGTAGGGTTTCCTCCCTGAACAAAGCCAACAAAAAACCGCTGCGCCCGGATCGGGAGCGGCGGTTTTTTGTTGGGCAGTATTTTTGTTGCCAGGAAGAATGTCAGCGTCCGCGTGCGGCCTTGCGGTCAGGGCGGGCCTTGTAGGGGTCGATGCCCTTGGGAATCGGCAGGCGGTTTCCCAGCGAGTTGATGCGCTTGCTCACGGCATTGACCTCAATTTTGGTGAGCTCGTTCTTGAGCTTGCCCATGGTCTTCGCCAGCTTGTTCAGCGGCACCTGGCCTTCTCCGCGCCCGGATTCCAGAACGTGGATGGTGACGTTCGGGAGGATGCGGGCGAGGCGCTTGCGCTCTGCATCCACGAGGGGCTTGACGCGGTGGGTGGGGCCCTCGCTGACAAGTACTACACCGGGGCGGCCTATCGCCATGAAGACGGCGTCCTGTGTGCGGGGGTTGACAGCTACGGGCTGGTCCTGGGTGACCCAACCGCGGCGAAGGGTTCCCAGGGCTGCGCCGGAGGCGCCGGGCTGGTTCTCGATCTGCGCGAAGGCGGCTTTCTCGGCCCTTCGGGAAAGGATGAAGACCGCCGCCAAAAGACCCAGTGGAATACCAATGATCAGGCCGGTGACCCAGTTCTCCAGGAGGAAGCCGACCAGGAATGCGACCGCCACCACAGCAAGGAATGCCAGCACCATGATCCATACAACCTGGGGATCATTCCGCCGGGTCATTTTGAAGACTTCAGCGATCTGCTTCAGTTGGCTGGGCTTCTTTGCCTTGGCTTCCTTGGGCTTGCGCTGGAACAGCCCACGCTTGGGGGCGTCGGCCGAGGGGGTCGATTTGCTGGAATCAGGGGAGTTCGCCATAGTGCCTTAATTCTACGTGATCCATGCCCGGACACCGGACGCCTTGGGGAACTGCGCCGGAGCGCCATCGATTCATTTTTGATTTCTTCGTCATGATCCAGCCCGCCATGTCACTTCGTTTAAGTGACTCCCAAGCGCCGGAGTGACTCGATACTGCGCAATTCCCCGTTCGATCCCCATAGGAACCACATGCCCGATTTGCCGCCACTGCTCACCATCGTCCTTGAGGAAACCGGACAACTCGACCGCGAGTCAGCCATGTACCGGCGACTGATTGCTGCACGCTTGCGGCTTGAATCCCACTTCGCCGTCCTCCATGTGGCCGAGTCCTTGACAACGCCCGTCATTGCCAGGCTTTGCCGGGAAATCGACAGCAAGTACGTCATCTTTATGAGAACTTCCCACCTGTTGTCCGCGAACTACGTCGCCACGATCTTTGAGTACCTCAAGTCGCGCACTGTCTATCTCGCGGAGCCTGTCATCTACACAGGGCCCATCCCCAAGAATGTGGCTGGAACCAAGCTCGATGACACTTACCACTACGCCCGCGACACCGATGTCTTTGGCAGTGCTTTCAACACCAGGAGATTGTCCGATGCCCTGGAGGCGCTTGGGGATGTGGATCGTTCAGCCATCTACACCAGCTACCGGATGTACTGGTCCATAGCCAAGGTCAGGCCACTTATCACGGGTTTCTCTACAGCCTCGGACACCAAGGCTGCAACCGGCCTCAGGGTTTCTGCAGAGGCCAGCCGCCTGATGCCGGTGATGCCCCTTCCTTCCAAGGAAATCCGACTGCAGGTTCTGCGCTACGTTTCTCTGTTTCTCAGGGGCATCCGGGGACAGAAGGCGACGTCCATTTCCCTGAACCACTTGAGGGACCTCATCTGCGGCTTCGAACTGATGGAACTGCTGGCCATGGTGGAGACCTTGCAGCCTTTCGAAGCCGCGTGGATCCGTTGGCTGGACGACCCGGCAGACGGCAAGCAGTTCTTCAAGCAATTGAGTACCAAGGACGCCTACCTGGTTTTTCGGCCCAATACTGATGACGGCGGCGCCGGGGAGGTGCCCCTGTATGAGTTGCTGTTCGACCAGGAAATCCTGACCATCAACAAGTGCTACCGGGCACGCAATCTCAGGTCCGGCCATGCCAGGCCCGGCAGTTACAACTTCTATAACCGGCCGATCCGTCCTTCCTCGACCATCCTCTTCTTCGACCGGCCCTTTCAGGCGGATGACAACGCAGAGCACTTGTACGAGTACTTCACGGCAAAGCACCCCGAGTTCGACCAGGCGTACTTCGCAATCAACCCCAAGTCGCCTGATTGGGATCGGCTTCAAGCCAAGGGCTTCAAGCTGATCTCAATCTTCACCAAGGAGTTCTACGAGAAATTCCTTGTATCGGACCTCGTCGTATCCTCCCAGATCTACAGCATCAGGTATCGGGGCAAGTCCTTCGCCAACTCGCGTTTTGTCTACCTTCAGCATGGAATCCAACTCAATGACATGTCCGACTGGGTGCTCTCCAAGTATTTCGATGTCTTCATTGCCACGGGCAGGATCGAGGCGGAATACATGGAAAAACTTGCCCCCGTTGAAACGCTGAACAGTGGATTGCCCCGTTACGAGTCCTTGAGCCGCGACACCCTCGGGCAACAGCATCTTCTCTTTATGCCAACGTGGCGCTTCAACCTGCACCAGTCCTCCACCGAGCACTTTGTCCAGTCGAGCTATTTCCAAGCCATTGACGCGTTGCTGTCGGACCACGCCCTCCTGAAGTTCCTTGAGGAAACTGACCGGATAATGCATGTGAAGCTGCATCCGAATGTGGAAAAGCGTGCCGGTCAGTTCAGGTTCACAGATCGCATCGTGAAGTCGGAATTGAGCTATCGGGAAGCGATCCGTGCCGCCGAGTGGGTAGTGACCGACTACAGCTCAGCAGCCCTTGACGCAGCATTCGTGGGCACACCGATCGCCTACTACCACTGGGACGCAGCCGACTTCTTCAACGACCAACCCTATGAAAGCCGTCTGGACTACGCCGACGAGGGGCTGGGCCCGGTGTTCCATGAGCACGCCGGGTTGATCAATTACATCGTCCGGGAGGAATTCACTGTCACCGATCCTGAGTACATCGGGCGCCGGGAACGATTCTTTGAAGGCGTGGATCCAGGACGCATCAATGAAAAGATCGTCGAAAGGATGTTGAGTCTCTGATGGCGTTGGTTCATGGCTTCAAAAGGAGCATCACCAAAGCAGGCCGCGCGGCAGCCTACTCGCCTGCCGGCCTGGAGGTCGCCAGGGCAGTCCTGGCGACCCGCGCTGATTCGCCCGTGCGGCGCATCATTAAGGCAAGAGGCCTGGAGGGAAGAATACGCCGGGTTGCCTCCGAGAGCCTCCCGCAGGGGGTCTACTTTGCGAAACTGACCCTGGGCAATTGGGAGGCTTGGAAGGGGCATCAGTTCCGGCTCCTTCAGGATGGGAAAGTAGTCTACGGAAACCAGGTTGAGCCTCCGGCCCGCGGCTTTCCTCTGGAATACCGCAACATCATGGTCACGTCGGAGGACCCCTCCCGCTTCACGATCGATATCGACGTGCCATATGAATTGAAAATCGGGCGCGGAGCATTCACCACCCAACAGCAGCTCGCCTACGACGAGCGGTACGGCGTGGAGCAGCACGGGGACGTGTTCTACTCCCTGCGGGGAAACACGAAAAACCCGAAGAAAATGCTCATCACCTTTCCGGGATTCGGCCCCTCAACAACCCGGATTTCCTATGCGGTCAGCTACCTTAAGGACCTCACTGAGGTGGACCTGCAAGAGACCCTGATGGTGTGCTTCCAAGACCGTTACCTGGTGGCAGGTTCCTACATGATGGTGGACAACTCGGGAAGGCCTCTGGACAGCAGGGTTGGGGGAGCCATTGAAGGGCTCCGGAGCCGGTTCAACATAGATGCCCAGGAGATGCTGTTCTTCGGAGCTTCCAAGGGTGGTTCCATTGCCATCCACTACGCGGAGAATTATCCCCGGGCCGCGTTGCTGCTGGCTGTCCCGCAAATGAACCTGCCGTATTACTTCAATAAGCCGTTTTTCAGGGACAACCTCTTGCAGAATCCCGCTCTGCGCGAAGTCGAACAACCAGAGGAGCGGCTCCGCAGGTACTTGGCGGAAGGACGCAGGATTGACTACTTCTATACGAATTCCGATGAGCTGAGCAATCACTCACTGATCGAACTGGCATCCGACATACCCAATCTCTCCAAATACCGCATCCACGGCGGGCACTCAGACGTCGCAAGGTCCGCCCTGCCTGCCATGTTGTGTATTTTGCGAAGCTTCCTCAGCGGCCCGATTGACAAAGAGTTCGCCTGCGAAGAATTGCGAACTTTCCGATATGACCAGAGCGTACAAGTACAGGTCCGGATCGACGCCGAAGCTTCCATGGTCGCCGGGGCCAACTGGTTCGTTGCCGGCAGTTCAGGGCGAACTCGGTTCCTTCAGCTGATGACGGAACACTCCTACCATTTCGTCAAGTACACCGCAGGCGAGCAGAGTCTTTGCCCCGCCTACGACCCCATCGATCAGCTCTCCGAGGTCATTGCACTGACGCCCGGTGGAACCACGTGGACGGCTGCTCTGCCTGCGGCGGTCAAACCAGGAACCCGGGTGCTGAAAAAGAGCCTTAGTTTCCAGCCGCTGACTCTTGAGACAGAAACCACGCAAGAGTACGCAATACTCGACGGCGACACCCTCGCCCGCTTCCGTTATGACTGCCGTGCCCTGGCCGGTGACGGAGACACCATGGAAATCCATTTCGCGGCCACCACAGATTCAGTAACTGCAGAGATCCCTGACAGCAGCTCTCGGACCGCCTTCAAGGCAGTAGTTCAACCACTCGATGGCTGGGCATTGGCGGACATCGCAGCCTTGAGGTTCGTCATCGCTGCCGGGGTACGGCGGTTGCTGCTTGTGATCGATGCCGATGCAGACCCCGAGGCCGTTGAAGTCCTTTCCGCCATCGATTGGGAGGACGCCAGTGTTGTGCAGGCCGCCTCCAAGGAGGTGTTGGCCGGTGCAGGACATCACTGATTCACCCAGCCGTGCCCAAGCGCCAAAGAACCAGATCATCCGCTCCTACGCTGACGTCGCCGCGGTTCAAGACAATGTGGTGCATCTCAAAGAGACACCAGGTTCCGAATTCACATCATCAAGTGTGGAGTTTGCCGGCAGCGGAAATGTCCTTTTCGTGGAGGACGGAACAAGGCTCCGCAACACCAGGCTCCGCTTTCTGGGCAACGACGCCGTGATCCATCTAAGGAAGTCCCATGGCTTCCTCAGGCTGATTGTGACCGTGTTCGAAGAATCCGTTTTTTACTTGGGACCAGGCGCAACCTTCACGGCCGAAGCGCGCGTCCTTCCCACTGAACGCAAGCATGTGATCGTCGGACGGGATGCAATGTTTTCATCACGGGTTGCTTTCCGAACGGCCGACCCTCATTTGATCTACTCGGTGGAGCACCACCAACGCGTCAATCCGAGCGAATCGATCTGGGTAGGGGACCACGTGTGGTTGGGGGAAGACACCCTTCTCCTCAAGGGAGCGAAGGTTGGTTCCGGTAGCATTCTTGCTGCCCGGGCGTTGATCACCAAGAACGTCCCTTCAAATGCGACCGCTGCAGGCGTGCCGGCCAGGATTGTCAGCAAGGGGATCTTTTGGACCCGCCCATCCGTCCACGGATATACGGAAAGCCAGACTAAAAAGAGCCTGGTCCATGCCGGGGACGAATTTATCTTCGCTCCGGACGAACACGTTATTGACATACCCACCCTGGAACGCGGCCTGGAGGCAGCGACCTCCGGCATAGGCCGTGCCGCCTGGTGTTTCCAACTGGATCACATGGGTGCCCGGAACCGCTTCTACCTGGATTAGAACCGACTCAGCCACTGGAAACGACTAAGCCGCGCCGCCATTAATGGCGGCGCGGCTTAGGGCGGGTCTGTTTAGCTGTGGGCGGCGAGGATGGTGGAGGCTTCCTGGCGGGTGGTGCCGGAGTCCTGGATGCCTTCTGCGATGTGGGCGAGTTCGGCGGGGATGTCCCGGC
>NZ_FMWE01000012.1:0-79164 GCF_900102805.1 Arthrobacter sp. UNCCL28 | reverse complement strand
GTGGGCGGCGAGGATGGTGGAGGCTTCCTGGCGGGTGGTGCCGGAGTCCTGGATGCCTTCTGCGATGTGGGCGAGTTCGGCGGGGATGTCCCGGCCTTTCTTCCGCATCGCGGTGGCCCACAAACGCCCGGCCCGGTACGAGGACCGCACCAACGGACCCGACATGACACCCAGGAAACCGATCTCCTCGGCCTCGTGCTGGAGGTCCACGAACTCCTGCGGCTTGACCCACCGGTCCACCGGCAAGTGCCGCTCGGACGGGCGCAGGTACTGGGTGATCGTGATCAAGTCACACCCGGCCTGGTGCAGGTCCCGCAGCGCCTCGGAAATTTCTTCGCGGGTCTCGCCCATGCCCAGGATCAGGTTGGACTTGGTCACCATACCCAGATCACGGCCCTGCGTGATGACATCCAGGGACCTTTCGTACCGGAACGCCGGACGGATCCGCTTGAAAATCCTCGGCACGGTCTCCACATTGTGCGCGAAGACCTCGGGCTTGGAATCACAGATCGCCGCGATGTGCTCAGGCTTGCCGGAGAAGTCCGGGATCAGCAATTCCACCCCGGTGCCGGGGTTCAGTTCGTGGATCTTCCGGACCGTTTCGGCGTACAGCCAGACGCCCTCATCGGCCAGGTCATCACGGGCCACTCCGGTCACCGTGGCGTAGCGCAGCTGCATGGCCTGGACGCTGCGGGCCACCTTGGTGGGTTCGAACATGTCCACCGGGGAGGGCTTGCCGGTATCGATCTGGCAGAAATCACAGCGCCGGGTGCACTCGGACCCGCCGATCAGGAACGTCGCTTCCTTGTCTTCCCAGCATTCAAAGATGTTCGGGCAGCCGGCCTCTTCACACACGGTGTGCAGGCCTTCCTTCTTCACCAGGTTCTTGAGCTGGACAAACTCAGGACCCATCTGGACCTTGGCCTTGATCCACTCAGGCTTACGTTCAACCGGGATTTGGGCGTTGCGGGCCTCGACGCGCAGCAACTTACGGCCTTCAGGTGCCAAGGTCACTGGAGTGCTCCTTCGTGGGTGGAAACGAGTGCTTCTTCATGCTTGCGGAATTCTTCCACGAAGCGGTCAACGATGTCGGATGGATTGATGGTCCGGCCGGCTTCCAGCGACATGGTGGAGACGCTGGCGTCAGTAATCCCGCAAGCAATGATCTGTTCGTAAGGGGACAGGTCGTTGCTGCAGTTGATGGCGACACCGTGCATGGTCACGCCATCGAGGACGCGGATGCCGATGGCGGCGATTTTGCGGTCCGGACCTTTGTCATCGGCAAGAATCCAGACACCGGCCCGGCCTTTGACGGTCACGGCGTTGATGCCATAGTCCGCCATCACCGCGATCATGGTGGCTTCGAGCCGCTCCACATAATCGCGGATACCGGCACGGTTCTTGAGTTTGAGGATGGGGTATGCGATCAGCTGCCCCGGACCATGCCACGTCAGCTTTCCGCCGCGGTCCACGGGGACAACGGGTGTCCCGTCAAAGGGCCGCTCGTGATCTTCGGTAAGTTTGCCGGCCGTGTAGACGGCAGCGTGCTCCAGGAGCAAAACGGTGCTGTTCTTCTCGCCCGCAACAACTTTGTTGTGGATCTCGCGCTGCAGGTCCCAGCCCTGCATGTAGTCAACGAAATCAGGGGCAAGACCCAGTTGTGAAAACTCAAGAGTCATGGGTTCAAGCTTAGACCCAGCAGGGGGCAGGCCATGATTTTGTGGCGAAGCTCTCAGTCGCATCCAGTGACGGTGGCGTTCAAGATGGCGGCAAGGGGGTGCCTGTGGATAACTTCTGCGGGAAAACCCGGATTCCGGTAGATCTTGTCTATGGAAACTCTGGATCCGCCCTCCGCCCGCATGCCGTCCGCCCCGGGTTATGAGACAACCCGATTCTTGGGCCGCGGCAGCACTTCGACTGTTTGGCTCCTCACCAGGAGCAGCGATGGTGCCCGATTTGCGATCAAGTGCGCCAACCCAGGCAGTCAATTGGTGCGACCCCGGGGGCTTGAGCAAGCGTCCCAAGAGGTGAGGCTCTTGTCGGCCCTGAAGCATCAGCACCTGGTTGGGGTTCATGGGGCAGTTTCGCTGGAAAGCGGCTCCGAAGGGACGCTGGGAATCGTCATGGACTACGCGGCTGGCGGCTCCCTGGCCAACCTGATGGCTGGGCGCGGAAAGCTGACTGTGGGGGAAGCCGTCACCATTCTGACCCCTCTCGCCCAGGTATTGGCCTACCTTCATGGACAGGGGATCGTACATGGTGACGTTGCGCCCGGGAACGTCCTCTTTACTGCCGAGGGGAAACCACTGCTTGCAGACCTCGGGATGGCCGCCGTGGTGGGCGGTTCCCCGCAGGATCCTTTGGTTGGAACGCCCGGTTTCTTGGATCCTGGCAGCCCTGGCAGTCCTGTTACTCCAGGGGCCGATGGGGAGATGGGCACAATGCGGGAACTCCAACCGCAGCTCGATGTCTACTCACTGGCCGCCCTCGGATGGTATTGCCTAACCGGTTCGGTCCCGGAAACCACGCAACTTCGTCCGCCGTTGTCTTTGGTGGTGCCGGATGTTCCGAAGTCGCTGGTGGCCGCATTGGAGGCTGCCCTGGATGTGAATCCGGTGCTGCGGCCAACAGCCAGGGAGCTGGCCATGGCCATTTTTCGAAGCGCGGCACCCGAGCCAGTGGACTTGTCCGGCGCCGTCCATCCTTCAGTGATTCCTGAACTGCTGACGCGGCGCCGGGCCTTGGAGCGGTCCGCGCGCCGTAAATCCCTGATACCCAGCCGGATCCGTTCGTGGCTCAGGTTCGTCCAACGTGGACCAAAGGGCGAAGTTCAGGCAAGGGGCCGCGGGCCCCGGATCGTAGGCGGTGGGTTCAGTCGCGGTTGGTTCAGCGGGGGGTGGCTCAGGGGCGGCAGGTTCAGAGGTGGCGCAGCCATCCTGGCCACCGGGCTGCTGCTCGGAAGCATGGGCTGGATTTTATGGTCGCACTACCCGCAGCAACGAAGTATGGAGTTGTCTGCGGAACCTCAACCAACAGAAACAGGAACTGGAAAGCGAACTGGAGCAGAAACAGGAACCGGAGCAGAAACAGGAACAGGAACCGGTGGTCCGGCCCCGGAGCCGGAAACCTCTGCATCCGCGGATCAGCCGGAAACGCTGCCGCAAGTACTGGCTGAAGGCCTCCACACCGAAGACCCGGCAATAGCCATAACCACGCTGTCATCCATCCGCGACATCGCACTCAGCCAAGGTCGGCTGGATTTGCTGGATTTGGTGAATGCGTCTGCATCACCCGCTGAAGCTTCCGACGGTCTGCTGGCGGACCACCTACGGGAATCGGGGTCAAAGTATGCCGGTTTCTCCACGTCGTTATCCATCCTGGAAGTGTCCGGGTCTGCGGAGTCGGGCCACGCAGCGGTCACGCTCACCGCTGCATCATCCGGCTATGAGGAACGCAACGCAGCCGGTGCCGTTGCCGGGTCACAGCCTTCCGGTCCGCCGCAGGAACTGAGCGTGCGTGTTGTACGGGAGGCCGGGCGCTGGTGGATTTGGGAGATCCTGGCCGTTGACTCCAGCCCGGCGGGCACCCTACCGGCAGCGCCCGTGCCCGCAGTTACCGGCCCCGCGGCCGGCGGCTAGCCCCGCAGCCGGCGGCTAGCGCGGCAGCCGCACATTCAGCGTGCTTTGTCTTTCGTCAGCCACGCCATGGCGTCGGAGAGCGAGGGGTGCTGCCACTGGAAACCGGCCTCCGACAACCGGGCGGGTTCCATCTTCTGGTTGGCCAAAACCAGTTCATCCGCAAGCCGTCCCAAGACCAGGCGCAGGGCGGGGCCGGGGACGCGGAAGAAGGCTGGCCGGTGGTAAGCCTTGGCCAGCGCGCCCACGATCGTGTTGACATCCGCGCTCTCCGGGGCGCAAACGTTAACCGGGCCTTCGAGCTCGGAGGCCAGGAGAAATGCCAGTGCGCTCACCTCGTCGGCCAACGTGATCCAGGGCCAATACTGCCGACCGCTTCCGAACGGCCCGCCCAGCCCAACCTTGAGCAGCGGGAGGAGCGGGCCCAATGCGCCGCCGGAGGTGCTGAGCACAACGCCTGTCCTGGGGGTTACTACCCTCACACCCTGTGGTGCTGTCCGGGCTGTTCGTTCCCACTCGACACACAAACTCCCCAGTACGCCAAAGCCCGGACCAGAATCCTCGGTCAAGAGGCCATCCCGGGAGGCGCCGTAGTAACCGGACGCCGACTGGCTGATGAAGGTAGCGGGCGGAGTGCCGAGGCGTCCCATGGCAGCGGTCAGGGTCCTGGTGGCCTGGAGTCTTGAATCCCGGAGGACCTGGATCCGGTTTTTGGTCCAGGGGCGGTCCCCGATTCCGGCTCCTGAAAGGTTGATGACTGCCTCCGCCGTGTCCAGGACGGCTTCGTCAAGGTGTCCGGCAGCCGGATCCCATGTCCATTCACGAGGGCCCTTGGCCGGCCTCCGCACCAACCGTATGACCTCGTGGCCGTGGCCGGTCAAGTGCTCCGCTAGAGCTGTCCCTATCATTCCCGACGCGCCGGACATCACAATTCTCATGACCCATCTCACCATGGGAAACGTGTGCGGTGGAAACGCCTGTCGGTGCGGCGGAGCGTGGGCGCCTCTTGACTATGATCGAACAATGACCTCCTCCAGCTACCTCCGTTTCCCGCATGTGCACGGCGATCTGGTCACTTTCGTGGCCGAAGACGACGTTTGGGTCGCACCCCTTTCCGGTGGGCGCGCCTGGCGGGTTTCTTCCCAGCAACTGCCGGCCAGAAACCCCCGGTTCACCCCCGACGGAACGCGACTCGTGTGGACGGTGATCGTGGGCACCTCTCCTGAGGTGGTGACGGCGGACGTCGACGGCGGCGGTTACAGGCAGCTGACGTACTTCGGCCACAGCACCACGAAAGTCAAGGGTTTCACGCCGAAGGGCAACGTAGTGGTGACCAGCGCCTTCCAGCAAGCGGAAAGCCGCCACACGCATGCCTACAGCCTGCCGCTGGACGGGGGTGCCGCCGTCGAACTTCCCTTTGGTCCCGTTGAGGCAGTTGCCTTTGGTCCTGAAATCGGCGACGAGAAGCCGGTTGTGGTTTCCAGCGTCCTTTCGCGTGAGCCGGCATGGTGGAAGCGGTACCGGGGCGGTACTGCCGGCAAGCTGTGGATCGATGCGGACGGCAACGGCGAATTCGAGCGCCTCTTGCCGCAGCTCGACGGCAACCTCACCGACCCCATGTGGATCAAGGGACGGATCGCGTTCCTTTCGGACCACGAAGGGTACGGTAACCTCTACTCCGCACTTCCGGATGGTTCAGGCTTGCGCCGCCACACCGATCACGAGGACTTCTACGTCAGGCACGCCAGCACGGACGGCGACCGGGTCATCTTCGAATCGGCCGGCGAGTTGTGGTTGCTTCCCTCACTTGAGGCTGACGCAGAGGCAAGCAAGCTGGACATCACCCTGGGCTCGGCTTCACCGGCACGCCGTCCTGCACCGCTGAAGGTCGCCGCGCACCTTGGCGATGTCGTTCCAAATGCTTCAGGCACGGCCAGTGCCGTGGAATCGCACGGCACCCTGCACTGGCTCCGGCACAAGGACGGCCCCTCCCGTGTAGTGGAAGCGACACCGGGAGTGCGCGCCCGCCTGCCGCGTCCGCTCACAGACGGCCGGATCGCCTACGTCGCTGACCATGGGGCGGTCGAAGCCCTGTACATCAAGCGCATCGCATCGCGCTTGTCGGCAGTCGTGGATGTTCCCGAAGCAGTTGTTTCTTCGCCGGCGCCGGTCAATGTAGCGGATCCCTTGCCCAAACCGGTATCCGCGTCCAATGTGTTGGGGCAGGGGAATGCTCCTGCTCAAGCACCAGTGCCTGGCGCGCCGGCAGATGGCAGGCAGTCCGACGGCCTGCCGGCCGAGCCCTCTGCTGACACCGTGAGCTCCACGGACGCACCACCAGCTCCTGATACGTCCGAAGACGGCGTCGAGGTGCGGATTGATTTCCCTTCGCCCACGCGCACGAGCGCTGTGGAAGCCAGCCCGGACGGACGATGGCTGGCAGTGGGAACCTCCTTCGGTGACGTCTATGTCGCTGATACTTCGCAGGGCACGTTGACCCAAGTTGTCAGCGTGGGCGAGGGAAGCATTGAACAACTGGCTTGGTCCAGCGACTCCCAATGGCTTGCCTGGTCCGAGCCAGTGACGGCCTTCGGTTCTCGAAGCAAGCTCCGTATCACCCGCCCGGCTCACACCGAAACAGGCATCATTGACGTGACGGATGGCCGGTTCTGCGACGAATCGCCGAGGTTCACCCCTGACGGGAAGTTCCTCGCCTTCCTGTCGAACCGCAGCTTCGACCCCGTCTACGACGGCCACTCCTTTGATCTGTCGTTCCCGAGTCCCATTAAGCCCTACCTGGTCGCCTTGGCTGCAGACACCCCTTCACCCTTCGGCCCGTCCGTCGACACGCTTGAGGATGTCCCGGCCTCCTCGGTAAAGTCCGACGACGGCGGCGCACCTGCCGTGCGCGTCGACCCTGAGGGCCTTGCCCACCGCGTCATCACTGTGCCCGTACCTCAAGGGAACTACTCGCAGCTGGCCGTGGCGGATGGTGCCCTGCTATGGCTCGATACGGAGCTAACCGGTGTCACCGGCGAAGGGAAGGGAACGCCCTCGGACAAGAAGACAGCGCCGGCACTGGTGCGCTATGACCTCGCCAAGCGCAAAAAGAGTACTTTGGTTACCGCCGTGGACAGCTACAGGTTGTCCGGCGATCTCAAGCGTGTTGTGTACATCCTGGACCAGCAGGTCACCTCTGTGCCGTCCGACGCCAAGGTGGACGAGGAGTCCGGAGACCTGGTGAAAGTGGAACTGAACAGGGTCAGGGTGATCCTGGACCCCGTTGCTGCTTGGGGACAGGCCTTTGAGGAAGCGTGGCGGCTCCAGCGGGACTTCTTCTGGACCGCAGACATGGCAGGCCAGGATTGGGATTCCGTCTACAAACGGTACCGCCCGATAGTGGACCGGCTCGGGTCCCACGACGACTTGGTGGACCTGCTGTGGGAGATTCACGGTGAGCTTGGTACATCCCACGCCTACGTCAAGCCGGCCCTCGTCACCGAGCCCGGCCGGAACGGCCAAGGGCGCCTGGGGGCTGAGCTTCACTTCGGCACCAAGGGTTGGGAGATCACGCGGATTCTCGCGGGGGAGTCCTCGGACCCGCTGGCCACGTCGCCCTTGACCCGGCCCGGTGCGGACGCGAAGGCCGGTGACGTCCTCCTGGCGATTGACGGCGTCGAACTTTCAGCGGCTTTGACGCCGGCCATGCAGTTGGTGGGAGCGGCCGGCCGGACAGTGGAGTTGACCCTGTTGAACGGGGAAGGACATGGCGAAGCCGCCGGCACGCAGCGCCGTGTGGCAGTGGTTCCTGTCCGTGATGAAGAACGGCTCCGGTACCAGGACTGGGTCCGGGCGAACCGCCGCACTGTGCGCGAAGCCTCGGACGGAAAGTTCGGCTACTTGCACGTCCCTGACATGATGGCCAATGGCTGGGCCCAGCTTCACCGCGACCTGGATACTGAAACCGCCCTGGACGGGCTCATCGTGGACGTACGGCGTAATCGTGGAGGGCATACCTCCCAGCTGGTAGCCGAGCTCATCGGCCGCAAGGTCACCGGCTGGAGCATGCCACGTGGCGAGAAGCCCCGAACGTACCCCGATCATGCACCGCGGGGTCCGGTGATCATTCTGGCCGACGAATTTGCCGGATCTGATGGCGACATCATCACCCAGGTATCCAAGCTCAGGGGCATTGGACCGGTGATCGGTACGCGAACCTGGGGAGGCGTCGTGGGCATCGACAACCGCTTCGCCCTGGCCGACGGTACCGGGGTGACACAGCCCAGATACGCTACTTGGTTCAGCGGCGGAATTGGCTGGGATGTGGAAAACCGGGGCGTGGAGCCGGATATCGAAGTACTCTTCCCCCCGCACGCCTATGCGGCCGGCTCGGATCCGCAGCTGGAGTACGGTATTGGCGCACTCAAGGAAATGATCCAGGAACTGCCAACCGACAGGCCCCCACTCCGTGAGGGGTACCGAAAGCTCCGTCCGGAGCCGTTGCCCGCGCGGCCCCGGAAGGGCTGAAGCAGCGGTGACGAGACAGAAGAGCCCGCCGGCTTCCTGCAGGAAGCCGGCGGGCTCTTCTTGTGAAACCTTGGTGCTTTTAAGCACCTGGTGATGCTAGGCCGTCAGCGTGGCATCCAAGGTGATCTCAATGCTGGCCAGTGCGCCTGAAACAGGGCAGCCGGTCTTCGCGTCCTCGGAGATGCGGCGGAAGTCCTCTTCGGAAAGGCCAGGAACCTTGGCGGTCATGGTCAGGTGGCTGCCGGTGATTCCAGTGCCGGGAACGAACGTGACGTCGGCCTTGGTGTTTACTTCTTCAGCTGTGAATCCTTCGCCCGCGAGGGCGTGGCTGAAAGCCATGGAGAAGCAGGCGGAGTGCGCCGCTGCGATCAGTTCTTCGGGGCTGGTCTTGCCGCCGGACTGTTCGGTACGTGCCTTCCAGGTGACATCGAATGTTCCCAGGCCTGAGCTGTCCAGCGTCGTGTTGCCGGCGCCTTCGATCAGGTTGCCGTTCCAAACCGTGTGTGCGGTGCGTGTTGCTGCCATGTCCACTCCTTGGTGTCGTTGTGAGTCGGCAACCAGCCTGAGGCGGGTGCCACCGGTTCCCATCCTAGGGATTTGCCCGCGCGACCGCACGGACATTCCGCTGACAGTGGATTGTGACCCGGAGCTGCCGAAGCCTCAGTTCCAGAGAGTCGCGATGGCGATGTTCACCAAGGCCAGGCCGCCCACGCCATGGGCCAGGCCAGTGGAAACAGGTTCGCCCTTCTTGACCTTCCGGGAGCCGATAACGGCCAGGACAGCGACGGCCACGCCAATGGCGAACTTGACCCCGAGCTTGAAATAGTTGGGATCGGCGTCAGGGAGCAACGGGAACAACCCCATCATGGCGATGCCGGTCAGGAGCTGGAGAAAAGCACCATCGCGCTGGCGGGGGTGGACGGTGGGCTCTTTGATGGTGGCGATCCAGTAGCCCACGATCATGGCTGCGCCGACGATGTGCAAGAACACCAGAATGCTGAAGAGAATACTCATGGCTTCAGCCTATCGAGTTGCTTCTACGTCCCGTAGCAAAGCCACGCGGGGTGGGTAAAGCAAAGGGGCAGGTCACCGGTTTCCCGGTAACCTGCCCCTTGATGCCAAGGGCTGGCCCTGGCGCTGAACCCTAGAGGCCGAGGTCGGCTTCGAAAGCACCTTCCTCAAGGCGGGCCTTGAGGGTCTGCAGGAAGCGGCCGGCGTCTGCGCCGTCCACCAAACGGTGGTCGTACGTCAGGGAGAGGTACATCATGGAACGGATGGCGATCGAGTCGTCACCATTCTCATCGGCTACAACCACAGCGCGCTTGACGATCGCGCCGGTGCCGAGAATACCTACCTGCGGCTGGTTGATGATCGGGGTGTCGAACAGTGCGCCAACAGAACCGATGTTGGTGATGCTGAACGTACCGCCGGACAGTTCGTCCGGGCCGATCTTGCCGTCGCGGGTGCGGCCTGCGACATCAGCGATCTTACCGGCGAGGCCGGCAAGATTGAGGTTGCCGGCGTCGGAGATGACCGGAACCAAAAGGCCCTTGTCGGTGTCAACGGCAATCGCCAGGTGCTCGGCGTTGTGGTAGGTGATTTCCTGCTTGGATTCGTCGTAGGCAGCGTTCAGCTTGGGGTGCTGCTTCAGGGCTTCAGCAACAGCCTTTGCGATGAACGGCAGGAAGGTGAGCTTGACGCCGTTCTGGGCCAGGAACTGGTTCTTGGCCTTCAGCCGCAGCTTGGCGATCTTGGTCATGTCGACCTCGTGCACCTGCGTCAGCTGGGTGGAGACCTCAAGGGACTCGCGCATGCGGCGGGCGATAACCTGGCGGATACGCGGTGCCTTCTCCGTGGTGCCGCGGAGGGAGGATGCGACCACCGGAGCAGCGGCCTTGGCGGCCGGAGCTGCCGCGGGAGCCGATGCTGCGGGAGCTGCGGCAGCCTGCTTGGCTTCGGCGGCGGCAATGACATCCTGCTTGCGGATACGGCCACCGACGCCGGTGCCGGAGACGGATGCGATGTCCACACCGTGCTGGTTGGCGAGCTTGCGGACCAGGGGAGTGACGTAGCCGGATTCCGAGGAACCTTCACTGGCCGGGGCCGAAGCGGGTGCAGGTGCTGCTGCGGGGGCCGGGGCCGGGGCCGGGGCAGCTGCAGGAGCCGGAGCAGCTGCGGGTGCCGGGGCGGCGGCAGGAGCCGGTGCTGCGGGGGCCGGAGCGGGGGCAGCCGGTGCTTCTGCAGCGGGTGCTGCAGGTGCGGGAGCGGCGGCCGGTGCAGCGGCGCCGGAACCGATGACGGCCAGGACAGAGCCAACCTCGGCAGTCTCATCCTCGTTGACGCGGATCTCCTGCAGCGTTCCTGCAACCGGTGACGGGATTTCGGTGTCGACCTTGTCGGTGGAGACCTCCAGGAGGGGCTCGTCGACCTCCACGGTGTCGCCTACAGCCTTGAGCCAGCGGGTAACGGTGCCTTCGGTGACGCTCTCGCCCAGGGCGGGAAGGGTTACTTCGTGGCCTTCGCCGGAGCCGGCGGCCTGAGCGGCCGGAGCTTCCTCTGCTGAAGGAGCAGCCGGAGCCTCCTGGGCCGGTGCAGCCTCCGCGGCCGGAGCAGCGGGTGCTTCCTCGGCCGGTGCAGCCTCCGTAGCAGCAGCGCCAGAGCCGGAGCCGTCGCCGATGCGTACCAAGGGGGCGCCAACTTCAGCCGTCTCGTCTTCGGCGACGAGGATTTCTTCGATGACGCCAGAGATCGGAGAAGGGATTTCAGTGTCTACTTTGTCGGTTGAAACCTCGAGCAGCGGCTCGTCGATCTCTACCCGGTCACCAACCTGCTTGAGCCAGCGGGTGACGGTTCCTTCGGTGACACTCTCACCGAGGGCGGGCAAGTTAACGGATTCAGACATGTCGTCCCCGTTCTCCTTATTGATCTTTGTGCGGATGAATTCTGCTGGTCCGGGCCGGGTGCATCCGGCAGATTCCGCTGCATGCACCCGACCCGTTTGTCTTGGGTAAAGACTTAGCCGTGGAGCGGCTTGCCCGCGAGGGCGAGGTGGGCTTCGCCCAGTGCTTCGTTCTGGGTGGGGTGGGCGTGGACCAGCTGGGCCACGTCCTCCGGGTAGGCTTCCCAGTTCACGATCAGCTGGGCTTCGCCGATCTGCTCGCCGATGCGGGAGCCGATCATGTGAATACCCACCACGGGGCCGTCCTTCTGGCGAACGAGTTTGACGATGCCGCCGGTGCCGAGGATGGAGCTCTTGCCGTTTCCGGCGAGGTTGTACTCCTGCGTCTGCACCTGGTCGTCGCCGAACTTCTCCTTGGCGGCCTTTTCGGTGTAGCCAACCGTGGCAATTTCAGGTTCGCAGTACGTGACCTTGGGGATGTTGATGTCCTCGACGATCGCCGGGTTCAGGCCGGCGATTTCTTCGGCAACAAAGATGCCCTGCTGGTAGCCGCGGTGTGCGAGCTGGACACCGGGGACGATGTCGCCCACGGCGTAGATGTTGCCGACACCGGTGTGGAGGCGTTCGTTGGTGATGACGAATCCACGGTCAATGGTGATGCCGGCTTCTTCGTAGCCCAGGTTGGCAGTGACAGGGCCACGGCCAACAGCTACGAGCAGGAGATCGGCTTCAAACGTCTGGCCGTCAACAAGGGTGACCTTCACGCCGTCGTCGTTCTGCTCGACGCCCTGGAAGAAGATGCCGGTGGTGAACTTGATGCCGCGCTTCTTGAAGGCACGCTCAAGGTTCTTCACGATCGAGGCGTCCTCGTTGGGAACCAGGGAGGGGAGGCCTTCGATGATGGTGACGTCCACGCCGAACGACTTCCAGACAGAAGCGAATTCAACGCCGATGACGCCGCCGCCAAGGACGATCGCGCTCTTGGGGATGTAGTCCATGGTCAGTGCTTGGTCGGAAGTGATGACCTTGCCGCCGATTTCCAGGCCAGGCAGTGAACGGGAGTAGGAACCCGTGGCCAGGACAATGTTCTTGCCCGTGTAGGAGGTGCCGTTCACAACGACGGTGTTGTTGCCCTGGAGCTTGCCTTCACCCTCGATGACGGTGATGCCCTTGGACTTGATGAGTCCCTGGAGGCCCTTGTACTTGCCGGCAATGATGCCGTCCTTGTAGGCGTTCACGGCCGGCATGTCGATGCTGTCCAGCGTGACGTTCACACCATACTTGGCCGAATCCCGCGCGTGGTCGGCCAATTCGGCCGAGTGCAGGAGTGCCTTGGTGGGGATACAACCGTTGTGCAGGCAGGTTCCGCCGAGCTTTGCCTTTTCCACAAGGCCAACGGTGAACCCAAGCTGTACGGCCCGCAGGGCAGTGGCGTAGCCGCCGCTGCCGCCACCGAGTACCAGGATGTCGAATTCTTGCGCAGTTGCCTGATCGGCCACTAAAACGCTCCCTCGCGTGAATGATGACACGGGACTGCGTGCCATCTGGTCTTTGGAACTTGTTCTGCCGTGATTATGCCAGCACCTAAGTTCTCTTGCATTTGTGACTATCGAGTTCACCTTAGCGAACCACCTACCCATGCTCCACCCTCTGCGGGTGTTTGTGGAGCGCTTGTGTCGAGACTCACGTTCCCTTGTGACACAGCGCTACACCCCGCATAATTCCGGGGTTGTGCAGGCCTTGCGGGTGTGCCCGCAAGGCCTGCACCGCCCGGGTGGGCAGGGGCGTGGTGCTTAGGCGGAAACTGCGAGGAGATCCTCGGCATAGGCAACCAAGGTGCGGACGGTGCATCCGGTTCCTTGCTTGGGGGTGTAGCCGTACGGGCTGCCGTTGTTGAACGACGGACCTGCAATGTCGACGTGCGCCCACGGGATCTGCCGGCCGTCGCCGTTCTTGCCGACGAATTCCCGCAGGAAGACAGCGGCGGTCATCATGCCGCCGTTGCGCTCACCGATGTTGGCGAGGTCTGCAACCTGGGAGTCCAGGCTTGGGCGCAGTTCTTCGGGAAGGGGCATCGGCCAGACCAGCTCGCCTGCCCTATCAGCTGCCGACTTCAAAGCTGCAGTGACGGAGTCCTCGCCCATGACGCCGGCGGTGCGCAATCCAAGGGCAATCAGCTGTGCGCCGGTCAGCGTGGCAACGTCAATGATGGCGTCCGGCTTCTCCATGCTGGCAGCGACGAGTCCATCGGCCATGACCAAGCGGCCTTCGGCGTCGGTGTTAAGGACCTCCACGGTCTTGCCGCCGTAGATGGTGAAGACGTCCGCGGGCCGTGCCGCAGCACCCGAGGGCATGTTCTCCGCAATGCACAGCCAAGCGGTCGCCTTGATGTCCAGGCCCAGGGAAGCGATGGCCAGGACAGTATTAAGCACGACGGCGGCGCCGGCCATATCGCTCTTCATGTCACCCATGCCGAGGGCCGGCTTGATGGAAATGCCGCCGGTGTCGAAGGTAATGCCCTTGCCTACAAGGGCAATCTTCTTTGAGGCCTTGGCCGGCGCGTATTCGACCTTCACCAGGCGGGGTTGACGGGTTGAACCCTTACCGACGCCAAGGATGCCGCCAAAGCCTTCCTTTTCGAGGCGCTTTTCATCCCAGACGGTGACCTTGACGGGCAGGCCTTTGGCGAGTTCCTTGGCGGACTCGGCAAAGGACTCCGGGTAGAGGTGGCTGGGGGGCTGGTTGACCAGGGTCCGGGTGGCATTGACAGCGCGGGCCACAATACCGGCGCGGTCCAAGGCCGGCTGCGCTTCCTTGGGGTCGACGTCGGAGAAAATAAGGGCCTTGGCTACGGGCGCTTTGAGCCCGTCCTTGCTGGAACGGTGCTCCGTATAGGAGTAGGCGCCCAAGGCTGCACCCTCGGCGATTGCCGCAACGTCGGCAACGCCGGTGGTCGGGAATGCCAAGGTTACCGACGCGACGCCGGCCAGCTGGCGGACGGCAGAGCCTGCGGCGCGACGCAGGGACTCTTGGGGAAGGCTGCCGGATTCCGGCATTTTGCCAACGCCGGCGAGGACCAGGATGCCCGAGCCGGTTTCAGGAAGGCCGGGAAGCCGGTGGGCCTGATCCGCGGCACCCGTGATCCCCAGCAGCTTCAGAGAGCCCGCGATGGACTCGGCTGCCTTCGCGCTGAGCGGGTTCGGGAGCAGCTCTGGCCCGTCCGCCCCTTGCGCAACTCCGATCACTAGTGCGTCGCTGGGGGACTTTTTCAGGTCCTTGGCGATGATGCCCAGGATGATGTCAGTAGTCTTGACCACGAGGATGTTGCCTCACTTCTCTCTGCATTGCATGGCTGGGCCGCATGTTTGGCGGCCTGCCCCGGTACGCGTCCGACGTCCTCTTCCGACGCCGGCCTTGGTCTTCAGGGGCCAGCGTCGCTGGTGGAAACCGACCCTTTTCGATCGTAGTCTCTTGTGCGCTGCGGACAGCAATTAAATGAGAGCTGCGGCACATCCGGTGCAGGAATGCCCGTTGGAGGTGCAGCGTTGTATGGATTAATGGAATCCCGCAGCCACCCCTTAAGGCCCCGTTGGTGCCGTGTGGCCGGCACCCCCGGGACTTTCCCCTACTTTGTCATTGCGAAAGGAACACGCCGTGTTTGAACGGATATCCGGCTCCCTCCTGGACCCCGCATCGCTTTACGCGCGCAACATCGAGACCTTCTACAGCCCTGAACTTCGCGGGCTGAACATGGTTATGGGATTTACCGGCTTCGCCGACGCCGGCCAGGTGGTTCGACAGATCAACGGTGAACTGCTGGAAGAGCTCGACGCCGAGGTCGTGGCGATGTTCGACGCCGACCAACTGATTGACTACCGTTCGCGCCGTCCCCACATCAGTTTCGTGGAAGACCATGTGCAGGACTACCAGGCTCCGAAGCTGGGGCTGTACAAGTTGACCGACGGACTCGGCCAGCCGTTCCTGTTGTTGGCCGGTTTTGAGCCGGACCTTCAGTGGGAGCGTTTCTCGCGGGCCGTCGTCGGGATCGTCGAGGAGCTTGACGTCAACCTGGTCACCTGGATCCATTCCATTCCCATGCCTGTCCCGCACACGCGGCCCGTGGGAGTGACTGTCCATGGCAACCGCCCCGACCTCATCGAAGGTATTTCCAGCTGGAAGCCCACTGTCGATGTTCCCGCCGCAATCGGCCACATCCTTGAACTCCGGTTGACGGAGGCTGAACGGAATGTTGCAGGGTATGTCATCCACGTTCCGCACTACTTATCCGAAGCGGAGTATCCGCCGGCGGCCGTAGCGGGCCTGGAGTACCTGGGCGCGGCGACGTCCCTGATGTTGCCCACTGACCGGCTTCGCGAAGCCGGTCGTGAAGTAGGCCGCCAGATCGCCGAGCAAATCCAGGCCTCGGAAGAAGTGCAAGCCGTGGTCGCCAATTTGGAGACGCGGTACGACGAAAAATCCGAGGGCGTGGTCCGCCGGTCGCTGCTGGCGGACGAGAATGACGAACTGCCCAACGCCGAGGACATCGGCGCGGCTGTCGAAGCCTACCTGGCCCGTAAAGACGCGCCTTAATAAATCAGGTTTAGACGGCACCGGGCATAATTAAGGGGTGAATGCACCCCGCGCCTGGCTTATCTGGACGATTGGCGTGTTCGCCTACCTCGTGGCGGTGGCCCAACGCACGTCCTTCGGTGTGGCGGGCTTGGAAGCCACTGAGCGGTTCCATGCCAGTGCTGCGGCCATCTCGTTTTTCACCGTGCTTCAGCTCCTGGTCTATGCAGGGCTGCAGATCCCGGTGGGCGTCCTCGTGGACAGATTTGGATCGCGGGCCATGATCGCCGGGGGAGCAGTACTGATGGGGCTTGGCCAGCTGCAGCTGGCATTCGCGGACAGTGTGCCCGGCGGTGTGCTGGGCCGCGTCCTGGTGGGGGCCGGCGACGCCATGACCTTCATCTCGGTCATCCGCCTCGTGCCACTGTGGTTCGCTCCGGCCAAAGTCCCTCTGGTCACCCAGCTCACCGGAATGTGCGGACAGTTGGGGCAGCTCTTCAGCGTAGTTCCGTTCGCTCTCCTGCTGCACAGCGCAGGGTGGACTCCAGCTTTCCTGACCCTGGCCGCCATGTCTGTGCTGGCAGTCGTGCTGGTTCTGGCCATGCTGCGGGACGCCCCTCCAGGGCATCCTCCCAAGGAGTCCGGCCAAGGCCTGAGAGCCACCGGGATCTCCCTGTCACGGGCGTGGAAACAGCCAGGCACACGGCTGGGCTTGTGGAGCCACTTCACCGTCCAATTCAGCGGAAACCTCTTCGCCATGACCTGGGGCTACCCGTTCCTGCTCTCGGCCCAAGGCCTGGATGCCGGAACGGTTTCGGCCTTGATGGCCCTGTTCGTGGCTACCGCGATCATCGCCGGTCCTGGCTTTGGCCGTTTCGTCTCCAGGCACCCGATGCGGCGATCAGCGATGGTCCTCCTGATTACCTTGGCAACCACCCTGGCCTGGGCTGCGGTGCTCCTCTTGCCGGAGAGGGCTCCACTGTGGATGCTGGTGGTCCTGGTGGTGGTGCTGGCCGTTGGGGGTCCGGGGTCCATGATTGGTTTCGACTTTGCCCGGACCTTCAACCCCTCACACCGGATCGGTACGGCAACCGGAATAGTGAACGTCGGTGGCTTCATTGCTGCCTTGGTGGCGATCTATCTCATCGGCCTCGTGCTGGACCTGCTCAATGCCAGCGGCTTCTCGGGCGGCGATTTGTATGGTTTGGCGCCGTTCCGCATCGCCCTGAGCGTGCAGTTCCTGCTCCTTGGCCTGGGGACGGTCCTCATCCTGGTCACGCGGCGCAAAGTCCGGCGGCAGATGGCTGCCCAGGGTATTCACGTGCAGCCACTGGTGGTTGCCTTGGCAAGGCAACGCCGTGAGCGGGTGGAACGACGACGCGCCGGGCGTTCCAATGCCACAGAGGACTGATGGCGGCGAGGGGATTCCACGACGCGGCAACTATGTGAGTGGCTTTTCCACATAGCCTCGGTTTGGCCTGTTTTGAGTCCCAGGGAGTGCGCAGGCTGGATGCATGACCACCAAACGAACCCTGACCATCCACAGGCCCGAAGACATCCTCGGCTATATCCCGCATCTGCTCGGCTACTGGCCCGAAGAGAGCTTGGTGGCCATCACCATGCAAGGCAAGCTCCTGGGAGCCACGCTGCGGGTGGATCTGCCGGTCCGTCGCTCGCCCCGTGCGCTCGCCGGTTTCGCCGAACAGATCCGTCATTACCTGGTGGCGGACGAAGCCGCAAACGGCGTGGTGCTGGCGCTCTACTCCGATGCCGGCTGGGCCGATGGCACCGTAGTCCAGCAGTCGATGCCGCTGATCGAGGTCCTGCAGGCCTTCCTCGACGAAGCAGACCTGACGGTGCGGGACGCGTGGCTGATCGGCAGCAATTACTGGCGTAGTGCCTTCTGTACCGACGAAAGCTGCTGCCCTGATCCCGGGCTTCCGGTTGACCGCATCAAAGACAGCCAACTAAGTGCCGAGCTCGTGTACCAGGGGAGCGCTGTCGGTCCGGCGCCCAACACTGGGTTGCGCCAGCCCTCTACCGGCGCCGCGATCCCGCTTGATCCGTTAGTACTGGAAGCAGAATCCCGGTTTGAAGGGCAAATCCTTGGGATGTGGCGCAGTGAGCGTTCCCTGGAGTCCGTCCTTACGGTCTGGCACCACGTCCTCACCAGGGCTGAACATGGCGATCCTTTGAAGGCCGCCACTGATGCGAAACTCATGGGATTCCTCAGGACCACGCTGAAAGTGCCGGCATGGCGGGATGCGGTGGTGGTGATGGCTGCCGCAGGTATGAATTCCGCCAAATCCGGGGCCGGGGCTTTTGGTCTGTTCAGTGATGAAGACCCCCATGAGCAGGGGTTCGACGTAGGCGACCTTGGCCTTCCGGACGGGGAATCCATCCCGGCGGCCGCTGTGTTCCCTGGCGATGGTGAACCGGGGGACGTCTTCACTTATGGTGATGTCCTGCTGGGAATGCGCCCGGACAGGCCCTGCTGGAGCCGCGTTGATGCCTTGCACCAGGTTCTTGCCCGGCTGTGCGTGGACGGCGAATCCGGTGAGGTGGCCGCCGCAGCTTTCACGCTTCAGGGGTGGATATCGTGGTGCAAGGGCAGCGGTTCAATCGCCCACGCTTTCCTGGTCCGGGCTGAAGCTGCCTTCCCTGGGTATCGGCTGGCTGAACTGTTGATGGAAGTCCTGGGCCAGGGCACTGTTTGTCGTTGGGCCAGCCGGCCGGGCTCGGCATGGCGGGGACCCAGGCAGGCCCATGTCTAGGCGGTCCGGGCGGATGCGCTGGGAATTGAACAGGCGTGGGTTTGGCAAAACCGTGAGACAATGGATGCCGAGACCCGGTTGGGTCCGCGTTTGAATGCCTGCTTTGGCCCGGAAACGGGAACAAAACAGCGTTGTCGGGAGTTCTATCAACAGACTCTGCAGACCGCGATCGCATTTGAAATTGATCGCGGACTTGACAGGGTCATAGTGGTGTTGCCCGTATGGTGATTCCACAGACCGCCGCTAGAAAGGTTTTCTGTGACTCCGTCTTCCGTCGAGAAGGAACCCGCCGCCCAGGCCGAATTGACCGCTGATGAAAAGAAGGCGGCCACGTCGGCAAAGCGCGCGGCCACACGCGCTGCCAACAAGGCCTCAGAGGGTGACTCTGACAAGCCCGCTCCCAAGAAGCGTGGACCCAAGCCCGGCGCGAAGGCCGCCGCTGAGGCTGCGAACAAGTCCGGCTCCGACTCCGAGGAAGCCACTGCCGAGGATGAGGACTTTGATCCCGCGGCAGCGGAAGAAGTCGAAGTCGGTGAAGATGACGCCGAGGAAGGCGCAGTTGCCGCCAAGGACAAGCCGGCTCCTTCGGGCTCGGGTTTTGTCTACTCGGACGCTGACGACGACGACGCTCCGGTCCAGCAGGTCATGTCTGCAGGCGCAACCGCCGACCCCGTCAAGGACTACCTGAAGCAAATCGGCAAGGTCGCCCTGCTGAACGCTGAACAGGAAGTGGACCTCGCTCTTCGTATCGAAGCCGGCCTTTTTGCCGAGGAAAAGATCAACGCTGACGACGGATCCATGGATCCCAAGCTCAAGCGTGAACTCGAATTCGTCATCCACGATGGCAAGCGCGCCAAGAACCACCTGCTCGAGGCCAACCTGCGCCTCGTTGTTTCCTTGGCCAAGCGTTACACCGGTCGTGGCATGCTCTTCCTGGACCTGATCCAGGAAGGAAACCTCGGCCTTATCCGCGCGGTGGAGAAGTTCGACTACACCAAGGGCTTCAAGTTCTCCACGTATGCCACGTGGTGGATCCGCCAGGCGATCACCCGTGCAATGGCCGACCAAGCCCGCACCATCCGTATCCCGGTGCACATGGTGGAAGTCATCAACAAGCTGGCCCGTGTGCAGCGGCAAATGCTGCAGGACCTCGGCCGTGAACCAACGCCGGAAGAACTGGCGCTTGAGCTGGACATGACCCCTGAGAAGGTTGTCGAGGTCCAGAAATACGGACGCGAGCCCATTTCGCTCCACACTCCTCTGGGCGAGGATGGCGACTCCGAGTTCGGCGACCTGATTGAAGATTCAGAAGCCGTAGTTCCGGCAGACGCTGTCAGCTTCACCCTCCTGCAGGAGCAGCTCCACTCCGTGCTGGACACTCTGTCCGAGCGCGAAGCCGGAGTTGTGGCCATGCGCTTCGGTCTGACAGACGGCCAGCCGAAGACTTTAGACGAAATCGGCAAAGTCTACGGAGTGACGCGCGAGCGTATCCGCCAGATCGAATCGAAGACCATGTCCAAGCTGCGGCACCCGTCGCGCTCACAGGTCCTCCGGGACTACCTGGACTAAATTGGTCCGGACTCCAAAAAGCGGCCCCAGTCGGACATCCGGCTGGGGCCGCTTTTTGGTCGATCGCTTTTTGTATCAGCAACCCGGCCCATCAGCCCGTCATCCAGGATGGACCGGGAACGCAGGATGAGCACTGCGGCCTCTGGTGGGCATCCTGAGGGCCCGCGCTAAGACAACAAGGCCCCTCCCAGATGGGAGGAGCCTTGTTGTTTTGCTCAATGCAATACTCGGTGAAGAGGGGAGGCCGGCTGTGCGGTCTGCCCTGCTTAGTCGACGGGGACGGGTGCCTTCTCGTTGAGGCGCTCGGTCTCATCGTGCCAGTCCGAAGTCATGGGCCGGAGCGTAGCTTCAACTGCACGTGCGTGGTGGCCGCAGAAAAGCAGCTCACCCCCGGAGGACTCGAGTACAACGCGGACATATGCTTGGGCTCCGCAACGATCGCACCGGTCAGCTGCGTTTAGCGTGCGGTCTGCAACTGCTGTTGTCATGTCGGCCTCCTTAGTAGTTCTGTACATCCATATAACCAGCATTCGACGCAGATCCATGGCAAGGATGGGTCACTTTCGCTGTCCGCGTATCACATGTGCGTAACGTAACCTTGCAGCTTGGGTCGAACCGGGAGTGGCATCCGCTGACAACGGGCGGTCCGGACTACCCTAGTATGGGCAGGGTTTGCCTTGATTTGCCGTCAAAATGCCGGCTGGGAAGTTCCCCTGCTTTCACACTGCCTTCAGCAATGAATGCGCACCCTGGATACACCCTGAGATATACCCGAAGGAGCACACCGCGAGTGGCACCGAGTTCTGAATACAACGCCCGGCACCTGTCTGTCCTTGAGGGCCTGGAAGCCGTTCGCAAGCGCCCGGGCATGTATATCGGTTCCACCGACTCCCGCGGTCTCATGCACTGCCTGTGGGAGATCATCGACAACGCCGTTGATGAAGCGTTGGCGGGCTTCGGCCACGACATCAAAGTGATCCTGCATGCGGACAACTCGGTGGAAATCCATGACGACGGACGAGGCATCCCCGTGGATGTCGAACCCAAGACCGGCCTGTCCGGCGTCGAGGTGGTCTTCACCAAGTTGCACGCGGGCGGTAAGTTCGGTGGCGGGTCCTATACGGCATCCGGCGGTCTGCACGGGGTTGGCGCCTCGGTGGTCAACGCTTTGTCGAGCCGCCTTGACGTGCAGGTGGACAGGGGCAGCAAGACCTACCAAATGTCCTTCCGCAGAGGCGAGCCCGGCCGGTTCGTGGATTCCGGTTCCAAGCCTGGTCCCGACGCGCCCTTTGAGCCGTTCGTTGAAAACTCCGTGCTTGACGTGGTGGGCAAGGCCAAGCGCGGTGTGACAGGCACCCGCGTCCGCTACTGGGCGGACCGGCAGATTTTCACACCCGATGCGAAGTTCTCCTACGACGACCTCGCTGCGAGGGCGCGTCAGACCTCCTTCCTTGTGCCAGGGCTCAAGATCACGGTCCGCGATGAGCGCAAGCTCGCCGGAACTCCTGGCGAGAATGGTGCTCACGAGGAAGTGTTCCACCATGATGGCGGCATCTCGGAATTCGTCGAGTTCCTCGCTGCAGATTCCGGAGTGACAGATGTCTGGCGGCTCCATGGCTCCGGAAAATTCAAGGAGACTGTCCCCGTGCTCGATGAGAACGGGCATAGCAAGATCGCCGAAGTCGAACGCGATTGCGAGGTGGACATCGCCCTGCGCTGGGGTATCGGCTACGAGACCACTATGCGCAGCTTCGTCAACATCATCGCCACGCCCAAGGGCGGCACGCACCAGTCAGGCTTCGAAGCGGCCCTGCTGAAGACCTTCCGCAAGGCCGTGGAAACGAATGCCCGCAAGCTCAAAGCCGGCAACGACAAGATCGAGAAGGATGACATCCTCGCCGGGCTCACGGCTGTCCTGACCGTCCGTTTGGCGGAGCCGCAATTCGAAGGCCAGACGAAAGAGATCCTGGGCACGTCTGCGGTACGGGCCATTGTTGCCAAGGTGGTGGAGAAGGAGATCACCGGCCGGTTGAATTCGGCCAACCGCAACGACAAAGCCCAGTCGGCTCTCCTGCTGGAGAAGATGGTCAGCGAGATGAAGTCACGCATCTCGGCGAGGGTCCACAAGGAAACGCAGCGACGCAAGAATGCGTTGGAAACCTCCTCAATGCCCACCAAGCTGGCAGATTGCCGCACCGATGATGTAGCCCGTTCTGAGTTGTTCATTGTGGAGGGTGACTCTGCTTTGGGGACAGCGAAACTCGCCAGGTCGTCGGATTTCCAGGCCTTGTTGCCTATTCGGGGCAAAATCCTGAACGTCCAAAAGGCTTCTGTAGGTGACATGCTCTCGAACGCCGAGTGCGCGGCCCTGATTCAGGTAGTTGGAGCAGGTTCTGGCCGCAGTTTCGATATTGAGGCAGCCCGCTACGGCAAAGTCATCCTCATGACCGATGCCGACGTGGACGGTGCCCATATCCGGACCCTGTTGCTCACACTGTTTTTCCGTTACATGCGCCCCATGGTGGAAGAGGGACGTGTCTTTGCCGCGGTTCCGCCGCTGCACCGTGTGGAAGTAATCAACCCTGGCCAGAAGGCCAACGAGATGATCTATACCTACTCGGAGGCGGAGCTCCACGTTCTCCTTGCCAAACTCGCCAAGGAAGGCAAGCGCTACAAGGAGCCTATCCAGCGCTACAAGGGCCTGGGTGAAATGGATGCGCAGCAACTGGCTGAGACCACCATGGACCCGCGGCACCGGACGCTGCGGAAGGTTGGCATTGAGAGTGCCCAGCGCGCGGAAGAGGTTTTTGACCTTCTGATGGGCTCAGATGTGGCCCCGCGCAAGGAGTTCATCATTGCAGGTGCCGCCACACTGGACCGGGAGCGCATCGACGCTTAGTCTGCGCAGGGCGGAGCCGTCGTTTCATTGGCTCCGGCTCCGGGCGCCGCGAATGCCGTGAGCCCCACCAGCAGGGCCAAGGTTCCCAATCCCCAGGGGAGCCCGGCTGTTACAGCGATTCCGCCCACCAGCAAGGGGCCGCCGGCGTCACCGAGTTCCCGACCCAGCTCGGCCGAGCCCATGGTGCGGCCCAACCGTTCGGAGGGGGTCGAATCGGCCAGGTGTGCAAATGCCAAGGGGGTGGCGACGCCTATTCCTGCGCCGATCAGGACGGCGGCACAATAGA
Organism: Arthrobacter sp. UNCCL28; assembly: GCF_900102805.1. Lineage (NCBI taxonomy): Bacteria > Bacillati > Actinomycetota > Actinomycetes > Micrococcales > Micrococcaceae > Arthrobacter > Arthrobacter sp. UNCCL28. Next base: position 56,006 of record NZ_FMWE01000012.1, on the reverse strand, counting down.
TCCAGGCCGCTCCGGGGAGGAGCCCTGCCATCAGCGTGCCCCCGGCAATGAAGAGAAGGCCTGACACCATGCCTGGCTTGTCGCCGAGCCGGCCTTGGTCCCGCAGCTTTCCAATGCGTGGTTGGATCAGCGAGGACGCCAGTGCCAGTACCGTCACCACTGCCACACTGCCCGCTGTACCAAGGCCCGCGCGCGCCGCCAGGGCGGGTAGGAAGCCGACGGCGGCACCGAGGGCTCCGGTGGCTGCGGCCAGGACCAGCGTAGGGCCAAGGAATGATCGCTCTGTGCTCTGACGCCATACGTCCACGATGGTGTAGCGGGGGCGGGGCAAGGGGGCCAGGTGGGGGACTCTTGCCGCAGCCCAAACGGCAACAACAAGGCCAAGAACCGAAAGGACCGCGAACAGGAGCGTGAAGCCTCCGCTGATGATGGCAACAGCCCCAATCAGTGGCCCCGCCGCGTACCCGAGCCCCTTCCACGAACCATAGCGTCCGAAATAGCGTCCCGTGCTTTTTCCGGAGAGGCGGGCCACGCCTGCAGAGGAGGCCGGGGAGAAAGCCGACGCCGCCATGCCTTGGCCCAGTCGGGCCGCGGCCAGCAAGGCAGGCTCATCCGCCCACAAACCGAGCAGTGACGCAGCGGAAAATGCCAACAGCCCGCCCACAATCACGGGTTTTGGTCCGATGCGGTCACTCAAGGCTCCGAACACCGGCTTTAGGAATACCTCGGCTATGTCGTAGAGGGCCAGGAGGAACCCCAAGGTCAGCAGGCTCATGCCGATGTCCGCGCTTTCGGCCCCCAGCCCCGCTGCGACAGCGTGGGCGCCGAAGGCGGTGGTGAATCCTGCCGCGTAGAGGGGCCAGCGTTGTGCGGCATGCGCGGGCACAGGGGTCACATCAGTGGGTTTCACGCTTCACAATGTAACAGGTGCTACATTCGTTGGTGTGATTGAAGAGCGATGGTTACTGATCCTGGTCCAGGTTCCTTCGCAGCCCTCCCGACACAGGGTGGCGGTTTGGCGGGAACTGCGGCGCATGGGAGCCGTTCCCTTGTCTCCGGGAACATGGCTGCTCCCTGCCCATCCGGCCTTTTCCGAGGGGCTCAAGAAGGCTGAGGCACTGGTTGCCAAGGGTGATGGATCCTGGACATTGGTTGACGCATCTCCGCGCGAGAGCGGCGCAGCGACGTTCCGCAGCGCCTTCGAGGCAGCCCGGCTCGAGGAATGGGCGGAGTTCGCTGCCGATTGTGGGAAGTTCGAACAGGAGATCGCCAAGGAGATTTCCTTGGGCAAGTTCACGTTTGCCGAGCTCGAAGAAGAGGAGCAGAGCTTGGAACGGCTGCGGCGATGGTACAGGGAATTGAAGTCGCGTGATGTCCTGCATTTGGCTCAAGCAGGCGAAGCGGCGTCCCTTGTGGCCCGATGCGCGGAGGCCCTGGAAGGCTATGCAGCCATGGTGTACGACGCCACGCTCGCCGAGTAATCGTCCAACCAGTGCGGCCTGTCCTTTCCAAACCCAGTCCAAACGCAGTCCAAGCCCAGTCCGAGCCCAGCAAGTCCCGTTAGCGCAGCCAGTGCAGCCAAGTTGCCCGACCCGGACAAGCCCGGCAATTCCGCCTAGCCCAGCAGCCCTGGAACAATCAACAGGGCCGTAGGCACCGCCAGCAACATGGCCGATGCCACCAAAACAAGGATGCGCAGGCCCTTGGTGAGTGGCGGCTGTGGCGAGAGTAAGCGGCTGACGCGTGACGCCGTCGTGCGCGGTGAGTCGGCGCCGCCTGTGGCGCTGACGGCGTTGCTCTCCACCACGGCGCCGCCGGCATTGAGTGACCCGGTTCCGATGGCAGGTTGGGATGTTCCGCTGGCGACGATTGCGATGGCCTTGATCAGGGTGCCCTTGCTTTCGGTCCGCAGTGCGACGTCGTCGGCCAGCATCTCGATCAGGGAGTTAACCGCCGTCTGGGCCAGTCGCGTGGTGGGGAACCAGGGCAGTGCCTGCCGCCAGGCAGCGAAAGCCCACAGTAAGAGGTCATGGCGCTGCGACAGATGCGCATTCTCGTGAATGAGTACAGCCCTGAGCTCGGCCGGTTCCAAGGCTGCCATCAGTCCGTCGGAAAGTACCGTGACGGACCGGGCGCCGCCGGGCAGGCAGTAGGCCACGGGGGAGTCGTGGTTGATGACCACCGTTCCCGGGCCATCGTCTGATGGTGAGGCGAGCAGGGCCAGCAGTTCGCGGTGCCGCCGCCGTTGGCGCTCGATCTTGTAGTACGTCAGCAGCAGGGTGAAGACCAGGTGCGCAGTCAACAATGCCGCCGCGGACAGGGCGAAAAGGTGCCAAAAACCCAAGGCTGTTGTGGGTTCGTTGTTGAAGACCATCCCAGCCAGGCTCTTGAGTCCGGCAATGAGGTTATCGCCGATCGGCTCCAGGCCGTAGACCAGCATGGCGCCGATCATGGACAGCCCACCGGCAAGGGCGATTGCCTGCCAAAGGACCATGGCCGTAAACGGTGAGCGTGCCGGCCACTGGGCGCGGGAGAGCAACACCGGGACCGGCCATGCCAAAATCAATGCCAGGACCGCAAGCAGGTATGAGGTCCAGAACATAGTGGCTAATTGTAGCCGAGCAGTTTGCGCAGGGTAGCGGCTTCGCTTTCGGTGACGGAACCAATGAAGCGGGCCAGGACGGCCTCGCGGTCAGGAGCGGATCCCAGGACCTCATGCATGAGTTCGGCGGTGTGGTCCGCGCGGCTGGAAACGGCTTGGTAGCGGTGCGGTCGCGTACCGCGTTCACGCTCCACCAAGCCCTTCTTTTCCAGGCGTGAGAGGACCGTGAGGACCGTGGTTACGGCCAGGTCCTTGCCTTGGTGTCCCGCAGTGCCGTCGCCGGCTTCGGAGTCCTGCGCCAAAAGATCGCGCAGGGTATTGGCAGTTGCAGCCTCCTGGCCTGCCCAGAGCAGATCCATCACTGCCCGTTCCAGTTCCCCAAGACTTGCCATGTATACGTCCCTACCTTCCGCTTCCCGGTGCAGGATTACTGCCGCCGGGAGCGATGATCCAACATTCCACCATAAATCTACAGCTTTTCAGCTCTTCATTCTACGTGAGGTAGAACTATCGGCGCGCCGCGTTCCACCCGGAACCCTTGCGCGTGCGTAACGCCACTTGAAGAATGGGTTTCGTCGCCTGCCATTTGTTCTACACTGTGTAGAAGACAAGTTTTCTACGAATCGTAGAAGTCACGTCATCGTACTTCGGTCCACCGCACAAAGGACAGCCATGGACGCCTTGGAAATCGCACGCTGGCAATTCGGTATCACTACCGTCTACCACTTCATGATGGTGCCCCTCACCATTGGCCTGGGCCTGGTGGTGGCCATCATGCAGACCATCTGGTACCGCACGGGCAAGCCCGAATACCTGCGGATGACCAAGTTCTGGGGAAAGCTCTTCCTCATCAACTTCATCATGGGCGTGGCTACGGGCATCGTGCAGGAATTCCAGTTCGGTATGGCCTGGAGTGAGTACAGCCGGTTTGTCGGTGACGTATTTGGCGCACCGCTGGCCCTGGAAGCGTTGCTGGCGTTCTTTGTGGAATCAACGTTCCTGGGTTTGTGGATCTTCGGCTGGAAGCAACTCAAACGCGGCGTTCACCTGGCCTGCCTGTGGATTGCGGTGATCGGTTCCGTCTTCTCCGCCTACTTCATCATTGTGGCGAACTCCTGGATGCAGCACCCCGTGGGAGTGGAGATGGTGGACGGGCGGCCCGTCATGACCGATGCCTGGGCGGTCTTCACCAACAACACAGCCCTCGTGGCCGTACCGCACACTCTGTTCGGAGCTCTGGCCGTTGCAGGAGCCTTCCTTCTGGGGATCGCGTGGTACCACCTGTGGCGCCGGCGGCATGATGGCATCGACGTCGTGGGCAAGGACGGCAAACTGGTTCCCGGGGAAGCAGCGATCCCCGGCCGGGACAAGTCCGATTACAGCGTGTGGATGAAGAGCCTGCGGATCGGTGCCGTAGTTGCCATGATCTCTTTTGCAGGGACCGCCATCACCGGCGACCTGCAGGGCAAGCTGATGTTCGAGCAGCAGCCCATGAAAATGGCTGCAGCAGAGGCCGCCTGCCACGACGGCACTGGCTTCTCGGTCCTGAGCGTCGGCAACCTTGGCGCCTCCAACTGCGATGACATTGTTGCCGTTATCGAAGTACCCGGCATCCTGTCCTTCCTGGCCAAGGGGGACTTCACCACCGAGGTAAAGGGCGTCAACAGCCTGCTGGGCGAGTACAAGGAAAAGTACGGAACCCACCTCCCGGACAACCCGCTGTACGGCGACCGTGCAGGCCAGGAAATCCAATACGTGCCCGTCATGGAAGTGACCTACTGGGGCTTCCGCATGATGATCGGCTTCGGCGGGATCGCTGCCTTCGCCGCCTTGCTGGCACTCTGGGTGACCCGTAAGGGCGTGGTGCCGCAATCCAAGTGGCTGATGCGCCTTGCTGTGTTCGGCATCCTTGCACCTTTTGGCGCGAACGCAGCCGGCTGGATCTTCACGGAGATGGGCAGGCAGCCGTTCGTGGTGGCGCCAAACCCGGACATGAACGGCATCGACCAAGTGTTCATGTTTACTGCTGCTGCGGTGTCCCCGGGAGTAAGTGCCGGTGAGATCCTGACGTCCCTTGTGGTCCTCACTGCCATCTACGCCGTGTTGCTGGTGGTGGAAGTGAAGCTGTTGGTCAAATACATCCGCGGCGGTGTGGCCTCTGCCATGCCGGAGCTGGCACACCCGGCCCGGGACCAGAACGATGACGACAGGGACCATAAAAACGACAAGCACGACGCCGGTCCCGGCAACTCCGGCGACGACGTCCTGGCATTCGCGTACTAGGAACAGGGGAAACTGAGAATGGAACTCTTGCCAACCATCTGGTTTGTGGCCATCGCGGTGCTGTGGACGGGTTACCTCTTTCTGGAGGGCTTTGACCTTGGCGTCGGCATGCTCATGAAGATTTTCGCCCGCAACAACACGGACCGCCGCGTACTGCTCAACACCATCGGCCCTGTATGGGACGGCAACGAGGTGTGGCTGCTCACTGCCGCCGGTGCCACCTTCGCTGCCTTTCCGTTGTGGTACGCCTCGTTGTTCTCAGCGCTGTACTTGCCGCTCCTGGCAGTCCTGGCCGCGTTGATCTTCCGTGCTGTGGCCTTCGAATACCGCGGCAAGGTGGACTCGGAGCGGTGGCGCAACCGCTGGGACTGGGCGATCGGGATCGGTTCTTTTGTTGCTGCCTTTGGGATCGGCGCAGCACTGGCCCTTACCACCACCGGATTGCCCTTGAACGCCAACGGCGACCGCAGCGGTGGGCCGATGTCCTGGTTCAGCGGCTACGCGCTGCTGGGCGGGTTCGGTGTGGTGGCGTTCGCTCTGGTTCACGCCCTCGCCTTCCTGGCCCTCAAGACCGACGGCGACGTCCGGCACCGGGCCCGCAGCTGGTTTGTCCGGTTGGTGCCGTTCGCGGTGTTGCCAATGTTCGGATGGATGGTCTCGGTACAGTTCCTCAGCGGCAAGCCGTGGACCTGGGCCCTGGTGGCAGCCGGAATGGTGGCCGTAGTCCTGGCCTGGACGCTGGCCCGTGCAGGGGCAGAAGGACGCGCCTTCGCGGCCCTCGGCGGGTTCATCGTCTGCGCCACAGCGTCGATCTTCGGGGCAGCCTTCCCCGTGGTCATTCCCTCCACGCTGGATCCGGCCTTCAACCTGACCATTTCCAACGCCTCCTCCTCGGACTACACCCTGGGCCTGATGAGCATCGTCGCAGCCGTGGGGCTTCCGTTGGTGATCGCGTACCAGTCCTGGACCTACTGGGTGTTCCGCCGGCGTGTCAGCGCCGCACACATCCCTGAAGCGCACGGTTTCCTGCCGGCGATTGCGGCCAAGGTCCTGATTTCCAAGGACAGCCAACCAGCCACTGGCACCAAGGGAGAATAACCGCCCCATGAAACCCGTGTTCCCCACCGGTCCGGCCACCCGCTCCGCGCTGTACACCATAGGGCTCCTGTCCGCACTCAAAGCGCTGTCCCTGGTGCTCATGGCGCAGGCCGTGGCAGGGATGCTGGCAGGCCTGGCATCCGGAACGGGAGACTGGAGCGGCGGACTTGCCTGGGGCGCAGCGGGAGCAATCCTGAGGTCGCTCACGGTCTGGGGGCAAGGCGTAGCCTCCCGGCGGGCCGCCCTTGGCGTCAAGGAGGAATTGCGGGCTCAGTTGCTCAGGCGCTCGCTGTCCGAGGGCGGGTCGCCGCGGGTGGAAGGAATGAACGACGGCGGTCTGGCAATCCTGGCAACGCGCGGCCTGGATGCGCTGGACGACTACTACACCCAGTACCTTCCGGCGTTGGTCAACTGCGCGACGGTGCCGCTGTTGATCGGTGCAAGGATCCTCTTCGCCGATTGGGTCAGTGCCGTGGTGATCGTTCTGACTGTTCCCCTGGTGCCGTTGTTCATGGTCCTGATTGGCCGGCATACCGAGGACAGCGTCCGGGATGCCCAGACCACCTTGCGGAAACTCTCCGGCCACATCCTTGAACTGGCCAAAGGCCTGCCTGTCCTGGTGGGCCTGGGCCGCGCGAGTGAACAGCGCGCGGCCCTGGAAGATATCTCCGAGCAGTACCGGAGCCGGACCATGGGAACCCTCCGGACAGCCTTCCTCTCAGCGTTGGCGCTTGAGCTTATTGCCACCATTTCGGTGGCCGTCGTCGCTGTGTTCATCGGCGTCAGGCTCGTAGGTGGGGACATGGCGCTGGAGGCCGGCCTTTTGGCCCTCATCCTGGCCCCGGACTGCTATCTTCCGTTGCGGGAACTGGGTACTGCCCACCACGCCAGCGACGACGGCCGCGCCGCATTGGAAACCACCAACGCCGTGCTGGCTGCGCCCGCGCACGAAACCCTCTCCGCGCCTGGCGTGCCAGCCGGCACTTCTTCGGGCGTAGTGGTGGAGCGCCTGTCGGTGACCTACGCAGGACGGTCCGCTGCCGCCGTCGGGCCCCTGAGCTTTACTGCCCCGCAGGGCAGCATTACAGCCCTCGACGGCGACAGCGGCGCCGGGAAGAGCACTGTCCTGGCCGTCCTGGCAGGATTGATCGGTCCCGGTCCCGGCGCCACGGTGACCGGGACAGTCTCGGGAGTCGGCACAGGGGCTGTGGCATGGGTGCCGCAACACCCCGTCATGGCAGCTCACACCGTCCAGGAAGAGCTGTCCTTGTATCTGGACGGATACCAAGGCGATGTTGCCCAAGCAGCGACCCGTATCCTGTCCGAAGCCAAGGCTGCCCACCTGGCGCCGAAAAACCCGGCCGAGCTCAGTCCAGGCGAGCTGCGCCGCGTTGCGCTTGCCCGGGGATTGGCACGAGTGGAGACGGGCGCCGCGCTCCTGCTCCTGGACGAGCCCACCGCCCACCTTGACCCCTATTCAGCGCACGTAGTCCGCAACGCCATCGAGGCGCTGCGAGGCAGCGTCACAGTCATCCTGGTGGCCCACGACTCCGCCACCCGTGCGCTCGCGGACCATGTGGTGCCCGTAGGCGCCAAGCGCTTCCAGGACGCACCCCTGCTTCCATCAGGGAATTCCGGAAACACCATTGATGCCGCCGCCGGCGGGAACAGCACAGTAGCCGATGCCCTGGCACATCCCGCCCAGGCTTCCAGCGCACGCTCCGGAAGCCTGAAACGGCTGGCGGGGGTCCTGAAACCAGTGCAGTGGAAATTTGCCGCTGCCGGAACCGTGGCCGTCCTGGCGGCCCTGTTCGCCGTGGCATTGTCAGGACTGTCCGGATGGCTGATCATCAGGGCAAGCGAGCAACCGCCCATCCTCTATCTGCTCGGCGCGATTGTGGGCGTCAGGTTTTTCGGGATCGGCAGGGCAGTGCTGCGCTACTGTGAGAGGCTTCTGACCCACGACGCCGTCTTTGCCGCGATGACACGCCTGCGCGGGGTGCTGTGGGCGACGCTGAGCCGCAGGGCGCTGACCCTGCGGCGCTTGCTCCAGGGCGGCAACGTGCTTGGCGCAATCGTCGATGACGTCGATACCCTCCGGGACCTCCTGCCGCGTGTTGCGCTTCCACCGGTCACAGCAGTAGGTGTGGGAGCGGCGGCCATCATTGGCACGGCAATCGTTCTGCCTCCCGCGCTGCCGGCTGTGGTGCTGGCATCAATCGTGGGACTTGTCCTCGCGCCGCTTCTTGCCGTCCTGGCTGACAGGAATGCCGCAAAGGCCGGTCAGCACATGCGCTCGGTAGTTCTCCACGGTGTAGCCGCAGCCCTGGACGCCCGGGCAGAACTGACGGCCAATGCAGTAGCCGGGCCGGTGCTGAAGGATCTGCGCAGCAAAGACCGCGCAGCCACCCGATCCGCGCAACGCTCGGCATGGGCCGAAGGCCTCGGCCAATCCGTGGTGGTGCTGGCCTGCTCACTGGCTGCCTTGTGGGCAGGAGCCCTCAGCGCTCCTTCGGTGGCCAGCGGCGCCGTTCCCCCCGAACTTGTGGCCGTGATTGTCCTGATGCAGCTTGCCCTGGTGGATGCTTTCGGCGGCATCGTTTCCGCGGTACGCCAGGCTCCAGCGCTCGCGTCCGTCCTGGGCCGGGTTGCCGCTTCCGGGGCGTTGGACGTTCCGGCCACTGCCGCTAATGGCGGTTCAGCCCTCAACGGCCCACGCCCTCTTCCGGACCGCGACGGGAAAGCAGGGCTTGAGCTGACGGACGCTTCGGCCGGCTGGCCCGGGGGACCGGATGCCTTTACCGGGATCACTGCCGTAGCCGAACCCGGCCGCTGGCTAGCCGTGACTGGGCCCTCCGGTGCGGGAAAGACCACGTTGTTGTCCGTGCTGCTGGGTTTCCTGCCCCTGAGTGGGGGATCAGCGAAGCTGACAGGCACAGCGGCCTGGTGCCCCCAGGAAGCCCACCTCTTCGACTCCACCATCCGCGGCAACCTCTTGCTGGGACGACCCGCCGCGGCAAAGCCCAGCGAGGCGGAGATGCAAAAGGCGCTGGCCGACGTCGGACTTGATTCAGTGGTCCAGGCCCTGCCCGGTGGGCTCGATGCCCGCATCGGTCCAGGCGGCTCGTTCCTCAGCGGTGGCGAGCGGCAGCGGCTTGCCATGGCCAGGACCCTTCTGACCGGAGCCTCGGTATTGCTGCTGGATGAGCCCACCGCACATCTTGATGCCGGTTCGGCGCGGGAAATGATGGCCATCCTTCGCCGGGGACTGACTGAGGTGACTGTAGTGCTGGTAACGCACAATCCCGAGGACATCGATCCCGGGGATACGCGGCTGGAACTGCCCGCGGCCGGCCAGGCTCCGCCGCAGGAAACGTGGGGACCCAGCGCTGGCGCACCCGGCACGCGCGCGGCGGAACTGGTCCAAAAGCAGGTCCATCAGTAGCCTGTTGGCATGCCTTTCAACGCCGCAAGCCCTGCCATGCCCGACGCCGACGTAACTGGCCTGCAGTGGCGGCCCGCCACCGAAGGGGATCTGGATAACTGGGCGGGCCTGATAGCCCGGACGGCCGCCGTCGAACATCCTGTCTGGTACGAGAAACGCGGGGATCTTGCCCATGTCCTTGAATCCAGGAAGAACCCGCCGGAGACGAGCACCGTCCTGGGGCTGGACACCGACGGCACAGCCCGGGCTTATGGCCGTATATCCAAGAACCCGGAGGGAGACAAGGCCACCGGAATGGCCTGCGTTGATCCGGAGTGGCAGGAACGCGGCATCGGCTCCGCGGTTCTGGTGTGGCAGGAAGGGCAGGTGCGCGGGCGGTTCGCCGACGATCAAGCAGCCGGGCATACCGCTGCACCGCCCCGCCTCCGTATCCAAACTGAGGAAAAGCACGAACACCAGGCCACTCTCCTGATGGGCCACGGTTACCGGGCCGTCCGTTGGTTCAATGAGATGCACCGTCCGTTGTCGCCGGGACAGCCGTCCGCAGGCCTGCCGGTTGTTCCGCTGGGCGCGGGCCTGGAACTCAGGACCCTGGATCCGGTGTTCTTTGAGCCCGTGCGCCAGGCGCATAATGATGCCTTCAGGGACCATTGGGGCAGCGAACCCAGGGACGAAGAGTCGTGGCGCTTCACCATCGAGGAACCCACGGCACGGCACGACCTCAGCGCAGTAGTCCTGGATTCGGCAACCGGAGAGGTGGCCGGATACCAGCTGAGCAGTTTTGATGCCGCTTCCGCCGCCGACCGTGGTTTCACGGAAGGCTACACGGAGCTTCTGGGCGTACGTCGCGCCTACAGGGGCCGGGGGATAGCCCAGGCCCTGCTGGCGGATGCAATGCAGCGGTACACCGGGGCCGGGATGGAGGTGGCATCACTGGATGTGGATTCGGCCAACCCCACCGGGGCCCTGGAGCTCTACCTTCGCATGGGCTACGAGCCGGTGAACCGCAGCATGACGTGGGAGAAGATGCTCTAGCCCGTGCTAGCCGTCCACATCATGCAAATGGTGGACCACATCATGAAGGAAGTACTGGGAGAACGTCAGCACAGTAAAGGCTGACCCGTTGCTGCGGGTCCCTGTGCGTGGCCAGTCGTTCTCGGTGACCCGGGCGAAGGACTCGGCGATCTCCGTGCCCTCTGCCTCGATTTCGTCGGCCACCGTTCGCGGGTCCGCTGAACCGTACTCGCCGTCGATGGCAGCCTGGTCCTGGTCCCAATTGGCGAACCGGGCGTCATCTTCGGCCAGCATCAGGTTCAGCCGCTGGTCGAAGAGGCTGAACACATCGCGGACATGGCAGGCGTACTCCAGGTTGGACCATGTGTGATCGTCAGGTCGAACGGCTGCATCCTCACGCCGGAGGACAGCCCTCCACCGCGGAAGCATGTTCAGTACGGTGCCCGGCACGGTGGCAGGAGTCACCGTGGCGGGGTCGAAACCGCACTCGGGGCACGGCTGGGAGAGCACCCAGGTCCAGTCTTTTTCGTCAGGGATGATCGGCATGCCGCCAGTCTAAGCCGACACTCGCCGCACCCCATCGAAGACCCTGAAATATGGTGTCGTTTTCGCATTACTTAGCGGCCCGCCCAAGAGTAAAGTTCGTTCCGGGGGGAGAGCCGGAAAGAGAAAAACATGCTCAAGGATCAGCAAGTTGGTGCCGTCCTACCGGCACAGGACATAGCCCGGGCCCGCGCGTACTACAGCGAAAAACTCGGACTGGAACCCGAAAATCCGGACGATGGCGACAACCTTCAATACAGGTGCGGCGATTCCACCGGATTCATGGTGTACCAAACGTCCAACGCAGGGACTGCCAAAAATACCCAGATGGGCTGGAACGTCAGCGACCTGAGGGCCACGGTGCAGGAGTTGCGCGGCAAGGGAGTTCAATTCGAAGACTACGACTTCCCTGGACTGAAGACAGAAGACGGCATTGCCACAATGCCTGACGGCAGCGCCGCCGCATGGTTCCTCGACAGCGAGGGAAACATACTCAGCGTCAACCAAACCGGCTAGCCCACGTGGCCGCGAGGCCATGGCACAACAAAGGCCGGGGCGTCTTACCCCGGCCTTTGCTGTGCTGTCCTGTGCTGTTCAAGCTGGCCTGTGCTGTTCAAGCTGTCCTATGAGGCGGATTCGTCCCAAGCCATGCTGGGTCCGATGGCCTCCACGGGCTGTGACAGGGGCACCCCTGAACCGTCCCGCCGGCCATGCTCGTGCGGGAGGGCACGGGCCACGCCGGCAGCTGAGGATGCCTTGGCCGGTCCATGTCCGGCCCAGGCCAGCAAAAGGGTGTCCTCACCCTTGAGGAAACGGTGGACCCGGACACCGCCGGTGGCGCGGCCCTTGATTGGATACTCCTCGAAAGCCGTAACCTTCGCAGTGCCCGGTGCCGTGCCCGGCAGGGCGCCGGTGGTTCCGGCAATAGTGACCACGACGGCGGCGGGGTCGTTGGCACGCACGGCACCGAAGTGGATCACGTCGTCGCCGGCGGCCAGTTTGATGCCTGCCATACCTCCGGCCGTGCGGCCCTGTGGGCGGACATTGGAGGCACTGAACCGCAACAACTGCGCCTGGCGCGTCACGAAGACGAGATCGACGTCGTCCCCTTGCGCCGGTTCCACTGCGAGGACCGAATCCTTGTCCTTCAGGGCAATGATCTCCCAGTCCTCACGGTTCAGCGGGTAGTCCGGCAGCACGCGCTTCACGACGCCCTGGACAGTGCCAATGGCGAGGACGGAATCCAGGGGAACGAACGCCACCAGGGTTTCGCCCTTGAGCAGGGTGATGAAGTCCTTCGCCGCGACGCCCCCGGCAAGGTTCGGCAGGCCTGACATCGGCGGGAGGACAGGCATGTCCATGACCTGGAGTCGCAGCATGCGGCCTTGGGAAGTCACCGCGCCGATCTCGCCGCGGGCAGTGGTCTTGACCACCGAACGGAAGACATCATGCTTGGCCCGCGGCCCGGCTTCGGCCAATGGCTCCTGGTTGGAGGTCCTGGCGATCTGGCCGGAGACGCTGAGCAGGGCCCAGCAGGGGTCGTCCGGGATCTCCAAGGGCAGAGCCGCAGCTTTGCCCTTGGGCCCCGGGGTGGAAGCGGCGAGGGCCGCAGCAACGGTGGGGGAGACAGCTTCGGACTCAAGGAGTACGGTGCGCCGGGGTGTGCCGTACTTCTCAGCGACTACGGCCAACTCGCCGGAGACGAGATCGCGGAGCAGCTCATCGGAGGCAAGGATGGCCTCAAGGGCCTCGATTTCGCGGCGGAGCTCGTCCTGTTCCTTTTCGAGTTCAAGCCGGGAGTACTTGGTCAGCTGACGCAGGCGCAGTTCCAGGATGTAGTTGGCCTGGATCTCGGTGAGGTCGTAGATGGACATCAACCGCTCCCGCGCCGCGGAAGCCTCGTCGGAGGAACGAATGATCTGGATGACCTCGTCGATGTCGACGATGGCGATCAGCAGGCCCTCCACCAGGTGGAGGCGGTCTTTCTTTTTGCCCAGGCGGAAGGACGTACGACGGCGGACCACGGTCAGCCGGTGCTCGACGTACACCTGCAACAACTGCAGGAGGCCCAGCGTCTGCGGCTGGCCATCCACCAACGTGACGTTGTTGATGCCGAAGGAATCTTCCATGGGCGAGTAGCGGTAAAGCTGCTGGAGGACGGCGTTCGGGTTGAAACCGTTCTTGAGTTCGATGACCAGGCGCAGGCCGTGGTTGCGGTCCGTCAGGTCCACGACGTCGCTGATGCCGGTCAGCTTCTTGGCGTTGACGGCATCCTTGATCTTCTCGATCACCTTTTCCGGGCCCACCATGTAGGGCAGTTCAGTGACCACCAGGCCGGTCCGGCGGGCGGAGAGCTGTTCCACCTCAACCTTGGCGCGGGTCCTGAAGGAACCACGGCCCGTGGCGTAGGCGTCACGGATTCCGTCCAGCCCAACGATCCGGCCCCCTGTGGGAAGGTCGGGACCCGGGATGAACCTCATAATGTCATCCAGCGTGGCATCCGGGTTGGCGATCAGGTGGCGCGCGGCGGCGATGACCTCGACGAGGTTGTGGGGCGGCATGTTCGTCGCCATGCCCACCGCGATGCCCGTGGTGCCGTTGACCAGCAGGTTGGGGAAAGCTGCGGGGAGGACATCCGGCTGGGTCAGTTGGTTGTCGTAATTGGGGACGAAGTCCACGACGTCTTCGTCCAGGTGGTCCGTCATGGTCAGCGCGGCGGCCGCCAAGCGTGCCTCGGTGTACCGCGGTGCTGCCGGTCCGTCGTCGAGCGATCCGAAGTTTCCGTGGCCATCAATCAGCGGCAGTCGGAGGGAAAAGTCCTGCGCCATGCGCACCATGGCGTCGTAGATCGCGGTATCGCCGTGGGGGTGGAGCTTGCCCATGACTTCGCCCACCACGCGGGCGCTCTTGACGTGTCCGCGATCCGGGCGGAGTCCCATGTCGGACATCATGTACAGGATGCGGCGCTGTACGGGCTTCAGTCCGTCGCGGGCGTCCGGGAGCGCTCGCGAATAAATCACTGAGTAGGCGTACTCCAGGAAGGAGCCTTCCATCTCCGAAGTGACGTCGATGTCCACGATGTTCTCGGTGAAATCGCCGAGTGGCTCGGCTGTCCGTGCTGATTTTTGGCTGCGGGCCATGGGGTCGGTGAATCCTTGAAGTTGTACTGCGGATGTTTTAGCTAGGCTAAGCCTATGGTGGATCAGCCCGGCGTCGGCATTTATCCGGAATATTGGGAGGCTGATGTCGTCCTGCGCGACGGCGGCACCGCCCACCTGCGCCCTATCCGGCCCGAGGACGCCGATGCGTTGCAGGCTTTCCATGCCGGCCAGTCGCAGGCGTCGATCTACATGCGGTTCTTTTCCTTCAAGCCCCGGCTCTCCGGCAAGGAAGTGCGCCGGTTCACCGAGGTGGACCACATCAACCGTGTGGCCTTCGTCATCACCATCGGCGGCGAGATCATGGGAATCGGCCGGTACGACCGACTGGATGATCCTGACGAGGCCGAAGTCGCGTTCAATATCTCAGATGCCCACCAGGGCCGCGGGATCGGCTCGATCCTCCTTGAACACCTGGCGGTTGCCGCCCGCGAAAACGGCATCCGGCGCTTCACGGCCGAGGTCCTGCCGGACAACAGGAAGATGCTGATGGTCTTCGCCGATGCAGGCTACGACCTCACAAGGCAATTCGACGACGGCGTGGTGAGCGTCGAGTTCAACATCGACCCCACGGAGAAATCCCGGGCCGTCATGGAATCGCGTGAGCACCGCGCAGAGGCACGCAGCGTACGCGACCTGTTGTCGCCGTCGTCGGTTGCTGTTATTGGTGCCAGCCGCAAGTGGGGGACCGTTGGCTACCAACTGCTGGAACACATCATCGAAGGCGGGTTCAAGGGTCCGGTCTACGCCGTGAACCCCGAAGCTTTCGAACTGGCCGGCATGGTCTCCTTTGGAAAACTGTCCGAAATTCCGGGGCCCGTGCAGTTGGCGATCGTCGCCGTGCCATATGAGGAAGTCCCCAAGGTGGTGGATGAGTGCGCTGCTGCCGGCGTCAAGGGCATCGTGGTGGCAACTGCAGGATTTGCCGACGACGGCGAGCGGGGTTTGGCGCGCCAGCACGATCTCGTGCGCCGGGCCCGTGCCAACGGCATGCGGGTCATCGGCCCCGAGTCCCTGGGAATCCTGAACACCCACCCGGCCGTGTCGCTCAACGCCTCCATGGCCCCGGCCATGCCGCCCCGGGGCAGCCTGGGCTTGTTCAGCCAGTCTGCTGCGGTGGGTGTTGCCGTCTATGCCGCCGCAAGCCGCCGCAGGCTCGGGCTGTCCTCGTTCCTCTCCGCAGGAAACCGTGCCGACGTCTCGGGCAACGATGCCATGCAGTATTGGGAGGACGACGCCGATACCTCCGCGGTGGGCCTGTACCTGGAATCCATTGGCAATCCCCGTAAGTTCTCGCGCCTGGCCCGCCGGTTGTCGCGCAGCAAGCCCGTGATTGTCGCCAAATCCGATGTGACGGGCCTGAGCCTACCGCCAGGACATGAAGTGCGGACCACCCAGGCCCCTTCAGCCGCAGTGGATGCCATGATGCGCCAGGCCGGCGTCATCCGGGTCGAAACCATTGAACAGCTCATGGACATTGCCCAGATCGTCTCATCCCAGGCTCTGCCACAAGGCCCCGGCGTGGCCGTCTATTCCAACTCGGTGGCCCTGGGCAAAGTGGTATCGGACAGTGCCGGTCCACTCGGGCTTGATGTGAGCCGCCTGGTCACCGACGTTGACCTCGATGCGGGAATGTCCGTTGCCCTGCCTGCACTCCGGGCCAGTCTTATGGAAAGCCTGGCCGATGACTCGGTTCACGCGGTGGTTGCGGCGCTTCTCCCGGCGCGGGGGCTTACAGCGGAGGCATTGGCCGGTGTCTTGGCAGAGTGCGCCGCGGAGGCCCGGAAACCTGTTGTTGCTGCCTTCACCGGCATCCTGGACCCGTCTGTGCACGTCGAAGGAATGGTGGGTTCGGCGGGAAAGCCCATGCTTCCGTGCTATTCGAATGCCGGCGCCGCGGTTGCTGCCCTGGCAGCCATTGTCGGCTATGCGCAATGGCGTGACCGGGACCAGGGCTTGTTTGTCGAACCGGAGGGCTGCGACGTTGAAGGCACCCGGGAAACGCTGACGGCAATGCTTGCCGGTGTTACCGGCGAAAAGATCAGGAAGCTCGACGCCGGTGCTGCCGCGGCACTGCTTGCCGGCTACGGAATCGACGTTGTTCCCACCCTTGGTTTCGGTACGCCCGACGAGGCCGTGCAGGCTGCCAACACCGTGGGATGGCCGGTTGTCCTGAAGACCACCGATCCCGCCTTGCGGCACCGGCTGGACCTCGGCGGCGTGCGCCTGGATATCCAGGACGCCGAATCGCTGCGGCAGAATGTTGCACAGATGCGGCGGGCCTTGGAACCGTACGGATCGCCTTCCCTCGAGGTCCAGGCCATGGCTCCGGTGGGACAGGCCTGCACTTTCCGGGCCATGGAGGATCCCTTGCTGGGGCCCGTGCTCTCCTTTGGCCTGGCAGGTGACGCCGTGAACCTGCTGGACGATTGGGCCCACCGGGTACCGCCGTTATCGGCTGCGGACCTGCACGATGTCATCCGCTCGCCCCGCGCTTCCAGGAAACTCTTCGGCTACCAAGGGCTGCCGGCGGTGGACGTGGCTTCCTTGGAGGACATAGCGGCCCGGCTCGCCAAGCTCAAGGACGACCACCCGGGAATCGCGCTGGTGGAATTCAACCCCGTCCTTGCCGGCCCTGCAGGGGCCACGATCCTGGGCGCAGACGTCTGGATCGGCAACGCCGCGCAGCGAACTGACAGTGCCCGGCGCGCGATGCGAAGTTAGCCACAGGAGGGGACCGGCGGTTAGGAAGTCACCAAGCGATCTGTGAAAATGGGGGAATGAGCACTCAGTCTCCGACGCCTCAATCACGCCCGTCCAATACCGGGAACCACACTGCGCACAACCACAGCTCGCAGGGTCAGAGCCTGGACCAGGCGCTGCAGCAGGCCGGATTCTATCCGCGGTTGGTGGCAGATGTCGTCGATGACGCCCTGGACGGCAGGGAGTGCCTTTCACATCTGGTCCACCTCGAGACGCACTTTGACCGGGCAGAGGTCCGCAGGCACATTACTGTGCTGGTGCTGACGGAAGACATGCTGGTGATCACCCATGTCGACGACCAGCAGCTGGACGAAGCCGGAGAGCAAATCGTCGCGCAGATCTCCACGGAGTCAGTTCCCGTGGCCCAGATCCGGTCGGTGGTGCTCAGCTACATGTACTCCCAGCCCCAGGACTACAAGCCTTCCGATCCTGTGCGGGAGCTCACCGTCTCCATCGCATGGTCCGGAGGCCAGCGTTTGGACATGGGGCCGGCCAGTTGCGGAGATCCCCAATGCGAAGCCGATCACGGGTACAGCGGAACCATTGCCCAGGAAGACATCGTCCTCCGCATCAGCGCTGAAGCCGACGGCTTGCAGGCGGTCCAGGATGCCAAGCTGTTTGCCCGCGCCCTGCGTGCGGTCAACACCGGAAACCCGGCACCGGTCCAGCACCCCGGCATCCCCGCGCCACGGCCGCGTTCGGGCGTCTTCAGCAACCGCCTGAGCCGCGGACACCAGCGTTGAGGGACGCTGCACAGACACCGTCGTCGGCAACCAGCGCCGTAACCGACGTTCCTACCGCGCCGCTGTTCGGGAGCAAGTCGATTGCCGAAGTCTTTGTCAGCGCTGCGGCAGCCCTCGGCGTACCAGGCTTCGCCAACCGCCTGCAGGTGCCTGCATCACAGCGCGTCTGCGTTGTCCTCGCCGATGGTTTGGGACGCAACCTGCTCAAACAAAAGGCCTCGCACACGCCGTTCCTTCGGTCCGTCCTTGCCAACGGGCAGGGTAACGTCCCGCAGTGGATTGACTCAGCCTTCCCGAGCACCACGGCGGCCTCCTTGGCGAGCCTGGGGACCGGCCTGCCGGCAGGCCAACATGGCATGGTGGGCTACGACGTCCTGGATCCTGCGCAGGACAAGGTAGTGAACCTCCTGGGCAACTGGGATCCGCACGTGGACCCGCTGGAATGGCAGCCCCATGCCACCGTTTTTGAACGCTTGGCCGGTGAGCTGGACGTGGTGACGGTCAGCCTGCCGCAATTCGGTGATTCGCCCATGACGCAGGCCGCGCTGAGGGGCAGCCGGTTCGTTGGCGGCACCACGCTCCACGCACGGACGGCCGCGGCCGCTGAAGCAATGTCCGGAGGCGGACGTTCCTTGATGTACTTCTACCTCAATGAGCTGGACAAAGCCGGCCACCGCTATGGCAGCCAGTCGGACCGTTGGGAGCATCAGCTCGAGGAACTGGACTCCACGGTCAAACGGCTGTCCTCAACGCTCCCTGCTGGAACCACCATCCTGTTGACCGGTGACCACGGCATGGTGGACGTGCCCGAGTCCCAGAGGATCGACTACTCCGCCGATGAGCCCTTGGTGGCAGGAGTGCGGCACACGGCAGGGGAGCCGCGCATGGTGCACCTGTACCTTGAGCCGGACGCCACAGCGGAGCACCGCGACGCTCTTCTTGCTGCGTGGCGTCGTCGGTTCGGTGAACGGATCTGGGCCTTCACGAGGACCCAGGCCGTGGACGCCGGATTATTCGGTGATGTCCGCCCGGAAGTCGCACCCCGCATCGGGGACGTCATGATTGCTGCCCGTGACACCCTGGCACTCTATGACACCCGCCGTGTCCGCCCCGCCTCCCTGGAGGTGGTGGGCCAGCACGGTTCCCTGACCAAATCCGAGCGTGAAGTACCCCTGGTGTGTTTCCCCGCAGCCGGCAGGAAAGGCAAACGTGGCTGAACTGGTCTTTTTCTCAGGCACCATGGACTGCGGCAAGTCCACGCTTGCCCTTCAGATGGACCACAACCACCGTGCCAGGGGGCGCGGAGGCGTCCGCTTCAGCTGTAACGACCGCGCCGGGTATTCCACCATTTCCAGCAGGCTGGGCCTCCACATCGATGCCGTGGAAGTCGAAGGCAACACGGATTTCTGGGACGAGGTGGTGGTTCGGCGGACCAGCGGACTTCGTGTCGACTACCTCATTTGCGATGAAGCGCAGTTCTACACTCCCGCCCAAGTTGAGCAGTTGGCGCGTGTGGTGGATGAGATGGAGGTGGATGTCTTCGCCTTTGGCATCACCTCAGACTTCCGCACCCGGCTGTTCCCCGGATCGCAGCGGCTCATCGAGCTTGCCGACAAGGTCCAGGTTCTGCAAGTCGAAGCGTTGTGCTGGTGCGGGCGCAGGGCAACCCAGAATGCCAGGACAGTGAACGGCATCATGGTGGTGGAAGGCAAACAGGTGATGGTGGGCGATGTAGCACCTTCCACCGGAAGTGACGGCGCCACGGGCGCGGCCGATGCCGGCGTCGAAGGCCGGGAAGCCGTGGTGGGTTACGAGACATTGTGCCGCCGTCACTACATGAGGCGTGTCACGGCCCATGGTGCCAACCTGATGGCAGGGGCGGACTAGCCGCTTCCCTTCGATATTGACGCTTGCCTCTGGCCGGGCGCCGGGGAGCTCCACCGCAGCTAGGCTGTAAAACTAGTCCCCGCGGGCTCCGAAAACGATCTCATCCCAACTGGGGATGCTGGACCGCTTTGGCCGTGAAGGCTGGCGTTCTGCTGGCGCATCGGCGTCCTTGCGGACCTCGGAGTCCGTGGAATCGGCCGGAATTGTCGAATCCGGGTTCCCGTCATGTGACTCCTGCTGCTCCTGCGCGTCGCGGGAAACGTTGCTGCCGCCCAGAAGCTCGTCAAGCCCGGCCGGTTTGCGCCCGGCGAGAGGCGTGACGGGGCGCAGCGGGCTGGCCACCACCGTGATCTCCCGCGTTTCCGTGCTGACGCCCTGGTGAAGCTTCAGCGAATCATCGTCATCGTCATCCTGGGGTTCGAAGTGCCGTGGCGCGAGGCTCAGCCGCGACAGCATCGACGGACGTCCGTCCTTGCGCACGGGTTCCTCAGCAGGAACCGCTGCGGGCGCGGGTTCTGCACCGGGGGCTTCGTCGACGTCGTCGTTCCCGTCTCCCGGCCGCGGGTGGGCTGCCGGAACGTTGCTCAGCAGCACTGCCAAGGCGTCGTCTCCGTCCTCGTCCACTCCCAGGCGCTGACCCCGACGCGACCGGAGCATCTCCAGGAGGCTGTCCGCTTCCTTGGCTTCCTTGGCAGAGACACGTGCGGCTGTTTCAGCATCAGTCTCGAAGTCGAAGGGACGGTCCGAGACAGCAGCGAGCCGGCGCGCCGGAACTGGTCCGTCCAAGGGCTCGAGTTCGCTGAGCTGCTGTGCCCAACGGTTGGCGTTCTGAAGTGACTTGCGCTGCGGGCTGAAGGTCCACATGGCGGGAGGCTCTTCGCCGATGCTGCTGTGCGTGCCCGGCACCGTCTCGAAGCGTGCGACGACGGTCCAGGAACCGTCCGTCCGGCGCCATGAATCCCAGTCCACGGTGGACGAATCGATGCCGTGGGCAGCCAGCCGGTGGTCCACCATCTCTCCGAGCGTGGCCGGGTTGTCCCCGAAGGCTGAGCGGTAGGCGTCATGGCCCGGAGCAGGGGCAGCGACCTCAATGTTGCGTGCTTGCCTGGCGACGTATTCACGCTCTGCGAGGACGGGGCCTTCGTAGCGTTGGACGTTGGCGAGGGGCAGCCCGGACAATTCGGCCACTTCGGCCGCCGTCGCGCCACTGCGAATTCTGGACTGGATGTCACGGGGTGACATGGCAATGGGTGTGTTGGCGGCCCGGGCCGCCACTTGGGCAGGGGTCCGGCTCGCCGCTGCCCTCAAGGCCTCGTCGATCGGAAGCTGGAACATCTCACCGCCGGGGCCGCTCAAAAGCAGATGCCCGCCGTCGTCGTGGACGCCTACCAGTCGTAGATCCTGCATAACACCCTCCACCACATGGCATAACTGACATTCGAAACTCTGCCACCCGCCGCGGCCTTTTCCTATTAGGAGCAAGGGCGTGCCGTGATATTCCGCTGAAACCGCCCCTGTAGGCAGCGTTTTTAGCACTTTTCGGTAAGAAGCGGTGTCTATGGACTTTTCAGGGCCGGGGGAGGAAAATCTGGCCGATATCGGGCACAAATCCGGGACGTCCGGTGTTGGACCCTAACACCGGCCGGGGATGGACCGCCGGACCGGACAGAACCCGCAGCAGGTATGGAGGACAAGGAAGGACCATGGCCACCGATTACGATGCCCCTCGAAAGACCGAGGAAGACGTCAGCGAGGATTCCCTGGAAGAACTCAAGACGCACCAGTCGGGTAAGCAGTCCTCGGCTGTGGACGTCGATGAGTCCGATCTTGCCGACAGTTTTGAGCTGCCCGGCGCTGATTTGTCCGGCGAGGAACTCCTGATTCAGGTGATGCCTCCGCAGCCGGACGAGTTCACCTGCTTCAACTGCTTCCTGGTGAAGCACAGGTCGCAGATCGCCGCGGAGCGGGGCGGTCACTTGTATTGCACGGAGTGCGAAAGCTAGGCGCATCAGTGCGCAATGCCTACCTGCAAGGATTGGGAGTGGCTGCAGGGACGGGGCGTAGCTGCAAGTATCGCCCGGGTAGTGGCCGGGCGCTGTTAAGGCGACGTCCGGCCCTTGTTAAGGGGCCACTGTTGAGGGGCCGTTGTTAGGGTGTTGTCCCGGCGCTTTCAGGCCCGCGGAGCTGACAAGGCCGAAACCAGCTCGTCAGGCCTGCGGGACGAGGCCAGCCAGTACGGAGTCCGGTCTGCGGGATCGGTGATTTCAATCTTGACCACGGGATCGATCCAGCCCCTGAAGCACATGTAGGCGAGTCCATTGAGCCGGGGACCACGTTCAGCGGTGGCTTCGTCCTTGGTGAAGGCCTGGACGGTTCCCACGAACTTCCGATCGATGCTCGCACGGCCCACACGGACCGTAGTTGGGGTAACAGTGATGGTGGGCGTCGAGAGCACCAGCATGACGGTCATGATGGCCAGCAGGACCAAAGCCGCGATAATGCCCGTTGCCGCACTGATGGGACCGAACATCAGGATGCCCGCGCCGGACAAGCCAACCACCACGATCCAGATCCACACTGACGGCCACAGTTTTTCGGAGTAAAGGACCTCCGGGGATGGAGTGTTCCGGGCAGGCACGGGGGAGGACTGGTCAGGCGTAGGCATGCCTCCAGCTTATCCGGCGATGCACGGCTGCTGCGTCCACCGGGAAGTCGGCGATCACCCTCCGGCAGTCACCTGCCGGCAATCACCTTCAGGCAAGGAACTCTTGGCAAGCCGGTGCCCGGGGTACGGCTCCCAGTAGAATGGACCACTGTGAGCAATGAGACGGCAGTATTCAGTACAGACACAGACACAGACACAGACACAGACACAGACACAGACGCAAACACAGCCCCCGACACCGGCAGCGGCAGTGAGACCGCGGCGGCTTACGGCGCCCCCACTTTGGAAGTGCAGCTGAAAATGCTCGACGCCGGGCTGGAAGCGCCGTCGTATGCCCACCCGGGAGATGCCGGAGCCGACCTCCGCGCCCGGGAGGACGTACACCTCGCCCCCGGCGAGCGGAAACTGGTTCCGACGGGCGTCTCCATCGCCCTCCCGGACGGATTCGTTGCCCTCATCCACCCACGCTCAGGCCTTGCCACCAAGCATGGCCTGACGGTCGTCAACGCCCCAGGCACTGTGGACGCGGGCTACCGTGGCGAAATTGCGGTGACGCTCCTGAACACCGACCAAAACCACGCCATCGACCTCAAGCGCGGCGATAGAATTGCACAAATGGTAATTCAGCGCGTTGAGTACGCACGGTTCGTAGCTGTTGACCAGCTGTCCGATTCCGTTCGTGGCACCGGTGGCTTCGGTTCCACCGGTGGCTTCAACGCATCGAAGGCCTAAAGGAAGCCACTGGACCCTCCCCACGTCCCAGGCGTCGCCTTGGCGTGGTTTAACGTGGTTCAACGTGGGTGCGGTTTACTTGGGGATAGACCACTACTAAGGAGAAAACCCAATGCTTTTTGGGCGCGGCAAGAAGTCCAAGGACGAGCGGTCGGAATCCGCCGGCACCGTCGAGGAATCCGGTGCTGAGGCACGAAGTCCTGAATCGGTCCAGCCCGGCACTGCCGGTGATTTCAGGCTGGCCAAAGGCCCCTTGGATATAGACGAGATCGAGGACCGTGATGGCTACGTGGACCTCGGTGCGCTCCTGATCGCTCCTGCCGAGGGTCTCCAACTGAGGCTTGAGGTCGAAGAAGCCACCCAGCGGGTGGTGGCAGTGACCATGGACCTGGAAGGTTCCAGCCTGCAGCTCCAGGCCTTCGCGGCTCCGCGTTCGGAAGGCTTGTGGGACGAGATCCGGGAACAGATCACCCAGTCCGTAGCCAGCCAGGGCGGGGAAACCGAAGAAGTCTCCGGAGCGTTCGGTACTGAACTCGTGGCCAAGTTGCCCGCCGAAGCTGCTGATGGCAGCCGCGGCTTCCGTGCCGCACGCTTCATGGGCGTGGACGGGCCGCGTTGGTTCCTCCGGGGCGTCCTCGGCGGGCAGGCTGCGTTGGAACGTGACGCCGCGGCAGGCCTGGAAGAACTTTTCCGCAGGGTAGTGGTGGTGCGCGGCGATAATCCGATGCCCCCGCGCGAACTGCTGCAGCTGCGCCTGCCCAAGGACGCCGCCGTGCCGGGTCAGGCTGGCGCTCCTGAGGGCGCACCGGCCATGGAACAGCCTGAACGAGGGCCGGAGATCACCCAGATTGGCTGACACTTCGGGCAAAGGTGGGCTGGCCGGCCAGCGTCCCCGCGCGCAGGGCGTCCGTGATCTTCCAGCCAGGGGAAGGGCGGTGTGTACCGGCTACATTGAATCGGTGACGCATCAACCGCCCAGCGAGCAGCCATTTTTCTCCGCCGTGGTGGTCGATGACCTTGGCCCAGCAGCCCTCCAGGCCACCAATGCAGGGGGCATCCGGAAGCCCTACGACCGTCTTCGCGTCATTTGGCTGGGCAGGACCCGCGTACCCGGTATCGAAGCCGGAGTGCAGCTTCGCCTCAACGGCATGGTGACCCAGCTTGACGGGCTGCCGGCCATGTTTAATCCACGCTACGAAATACTTTCCCGCCAGGAGCACCTATGACAGTGGCCAACGGATCAGAACCGAAGAACACCGGAGACTCTGTTCCGGATGGCCGCCCTTCCCTGTCCGGGGAAGCCGCAAAGCCGTCAGCGGAAGCACCCGGTGTTTCCGATCTCGCTGCCGGCTACGCACAAAAGGCCGGCCTTCACCGGAACAGCGCCGGGCACGTGGACATGCTGAAGTCCGCCGGTGGCTGGCAGGGCATCGCCGAGAGCATTCTCCCGGGATTGGTCTTCCTGGTGGTGTTCACGGTGGCCAGGGATCTCACCCCTGCATTGGTGGCGGCTTTGGCTACGGCAGCCGTGTTCACTGTGGTCCGGTTGATCCAACGGCGCCCACTGACCCAGGCCTTGGCCGGGGTTGTGGGGGTCGGTATTTCGGCGTGGCTGGCCAACACCACAGGCAAAGCCGAGGACTTCTACGTCCTGGGCTTCTTCACCAACATCGCCTATATCCTCGCCATGGTGCTCTCCATCGTCCTCAAATGGCCGGTGGCGGGCCTGCTCTTCGGGTTCGTCCGCAATGAGGGACTCGAATGGCGCAAGGACCCTGAACGGCTGAGGGCTTACAAGCTGGGAACGTGGATCGTGGTTGCCGTCCTGGCTCTGCGTCTTCTCGTGCAGGTCCCGCTGTACTTCATGGGCGAAGCAGGCCTGACAGCCCTGGCAACCACCAGGCTCCTGATGGGAGCCCCGCTGTACATCCTGGGCCTCTGGGTTGCCTGGCTGGTCACCAAGCCCGCACCTCAGCCGTCGAAGCCGTCGTCCTCGGAGGCCTGATCCCCGGTTCCCGACGTTCCCTCACGAGGTTCGTTGTCGTCGTCGTAACCCGGCGACAACAGTGACCTCAGGCCGTCCTCTGCTGCGATGGTGGTGACGAAGAACAGCTCGTCGCCGCCATCGAGGACGTCGTCGCGGGTGGGGGTAATGGGTGCCTGGTCGCGCAGGATTGCCACCAGTGTGGCGTCCTCCGGCCAATCGATCCCGCCGACCGTGCTGCCAATGACATGGGAGTCATGCGGGACCGTGAATTCCACGATCGAGGCCACTCCTGTCTGCAACGTCAGCAAGCGGACGATGTCGCCGATTTCGACGGCTTCTTCCACCAGGGCTGTCATGAGCTGCGGAGTATTGACCGCGACGTCTACGCCCCAGGAATCATTGAACATCCAGTCGTTCTTGGGATTGTTCACACGGCCCACGGTGCGGCCCACGCCGAATTCCGTCTTGGCCAAGAGGGATACCACCAGGTTGACTTTGTCGTCGCCGGTGGCAGAGACCACGACGTCGGCATCCTCAAGTTTTGCGTCCTGCAGGGTACTGAGTTCGCAGGCATCGCCCACCAGCCAGCGGGCGCCCCGCAGTCCGCTGCGGCCAATGACCTCGGGCTTGAGGTCGATCAGCAGGATCTGGTGCTTATGGGCCAGAAGTTCACGCGCAATGGACGAACCGACGCTTCCTGCACCAACAATAACGACTTTCACTAAGACTCCTTGGCGGGTGCTTTGGCGAGGATCCGGCTGATCTCGGACGTTCTGTCCAGGCTCAGCATCGCGTGGACGGTGTCGCCTTCCTGGTAGGCCGTGCCCGTCGTGGGGAGGACGCCCTCGCCAAACCGGGTAATGAAGGCAATGCGTATTCCCGAGGCGGCTTCAATGGATGCGAGGCTGTGCCCGATCCACTCCTCGTGGAGATCCACCTCGGCTAAAACCAGCCGGCCCGAGGGCTCACGGTAATCCCCGGCCAGATGCTGTTCGGGAAGAATGCGGCGCAGGACCTGGTCGGCGCTCCAACGGACAGCTGCCACGGTGGGGATGCCCAGGCGCTGGTAGATCTCGGCACGTCCGGGGTCGTAGATCCGCGCCACAACATGGGCAACATGAAAGGTCTCGCGGGCCACCCGGGTGGCCAGGATGTTGGAGTTGTCGCCGCTGGAAACTGCGGCGAAGGCGTAGGCCTCTTCCACACCGGCCTGCTTGAGGGTGTCCCTGTCGAAACCGACGCCGGTGACCTTGCGGCCGGCAAAGGTATTACGCAACCGGCGGAAGGCCCGCTCGTCCTGGTCGATGATGGCGACCGAATGGCCGGCATCCTCCAAAGTGTGTGCCAGGGTTGCGCCAACACGGCCGCAACCCATGATCACGAAGTGTGCCACCATGTCTCCTTTATCTGTGCTGTCCGTCCCGCTCGGTATGACTTTACCGGTGCGCAGTGGCTTGGCTGTGAACAACCGTCATGACATCGATGGGGATTCAGAGTAGCTTTGCGGAGTGCTGACAATTTTGAATGCCGCGAAGCGGGTGTTGGTGGGCAGGCCGGTCAGGAATGACCGCCTGTCCCACACCTTGTTGCCCAAACGCATCGCTTTGCCGATCTTCGCCTCGGATGCGCTGTCCTCGGTAGCCTATGCCCCTGATGAAATCCTGCTGACGCTGGCCCTCGCGGGCGTCAGTGCCGTAGCTTTCTCGCCGTTGGTCGGCCTCGCCGTCATGGTGGTTTTGCTCACAGTTGTGGCGTCCTACCGCCAAAACGTCCACGCCTACCCCTCCGGTGGCGGCGACTATGAGATCGCGAACGTCAACCTGGGCAAGTATGCCGGGCTCACCGTGGCCTCAGCCCTTCTGGTGGACTACGTGTTGACCGTTGCCGTGTCCATGTCTTCCGCTGCAGCCTATGTCACCACGGCAATTCCTTCGCTGCACGGACAACAGGCCCTCATTGCCACTATCGGCGTCGTCATCCTTGCGCTGGTGAACCTTCGTGGAATCAAGGAAGCGGGCTCGGTTTTTGCTGTTCCCACTTACATTTTCATGGCTTCGATCCTGGGCATGACCGCCGTGGGTATTTTCCAGTTTGCCACCGGGCAACTGGGGGAGGCACAGTCGGCAAACTTCACCATCGTCCCGCAGTCCGGATTTGATGAGGGCCTGGTTGGACTGGCCGGCGCTTTCCTCCTGCTTCGGGCGTTCTCCTCCGGCGCTGCGGCACTGACCGGCGTCGAAGCCATCAGCAATGGCGTACCAAACTTCCAGAAGCCCAAGAGCAAAAACGCGGCAACAACGTTGCTGCTGCTCGGCGCAATCGCCGCGGCAATGTTGGCCGGCATCCTCTTCCTGGCCAATGCCACCAAGGTACACATCGTCCTTGACCCCGCCACGGAGTTCCTGGTGGACGGCAAGCCGCTTCCCGAGGGCTACATCCAAAACCCGGCCATCAGCCAGATTGCCGACACCATTTTCGGTGCAGGGTCCATTCCGTTCTACATCGTGGTGGCGGCAACAGGTGTCATCCTGGTGTTCGCCTCGAATACTGCCTTCAACGGGTTCCCTGTCCTTGGCTCCATACTTGCCCAGGACGGCTACCTCCCGCGTCAACTCCGAACCCGCGGCGACAGGCTCGCGTTCAGCAACGGCGTCCTGGCCTTGGCCGCGGGTGCCCTGGTGCTGATCCTCGCTTTCAACGCCGATGTCACCAAGCTGATCCAGCTCTACATCGTGGGCGTCTTCATCTCCTTCACGGCCAGCCAGCTCGGGATGATCCGGCACTGGGGACGCGAATTGAAACTCGCCAGGGACAAGGCCGTCCGCCGGAGGATTATCAAGTCGCGCACCATCAACATGGTCGGTTTCGGCATGACGGCCCTGGTCCTGGTGATCGTCCTGATCACCAAGTTCGAGCAGGGCGCCTGGATCGCTTTGCTTGCCATGTTTGTCCTCTTCCTCATCATGTGGAGCATCCGCGCCCACTATGACAACGTGGCCAGGGAACTGGCGGTCGACGAGGACTCGTCACCGCGCGCCCTGCCTACCCGCGTCCATGCGGTTCTCCTCGTCTCGCACGTCCGCAAGCCCGTCCTCCGGGCGCTGGCATATGCCAGGGCATCCAGGCCCTCGCGCCTTGACGCAATTACCGTGGACATCAACACAGAAGAGACCCAGCACACCGTCCGGGACTGGGAGAAGCTGGAAATTCCGGTGCCCCTGACCGTGCTGGCCAGCCCTTACCGCGAAACCGTGACACCCATCATGGACTACATCAAGAACATGCGGCGTGACTCGCCCCGGGACCTGATCGTGGTCTACATCCCCGAATATGTGGTGGGCAAATGGTGGGAGCAACTGGTCCACAACCAGACAGCACTCCGAATCAAGACGCGGCTCCACTTTGAACCTGGAGTCATGGTTGCCAGCGTTCCGTGGCAGCTGAAATCGTCCGAAGAAGCAAAGGCACTGCAGGATACCTAAATGACCTCCCACACCACTTCCCACCCCACCGCACAGGCCGCCGGCGAACATCCAGGCGCGGCAGGTACCGAACTCGTCGTGGACATCGGACCGATCGCCCACGGTGGCCACTTTGTCGCACGGCACGAAGGGCGCGTCATCTTCGTCCGGCATGCCATCCCGGGGGAGAAGGTCCGCATCCGGTTGACCGACTCCGGTGACTCGTCGCGCTTCTGGCGGGCCGACGTCGTCGAAGTCCTTGAAGCATCGCCCCACCGCGTTCCGCATTTCTGGAAACCGGCGGACTCCTTGGCCTCGTGGAAACGGGGCGGGCCTCCGGTGGGCGGCGCTGAGCTCGGACATATCTCGCTGGAGCACCAACGTGAACTGAAGTCCGGGGTGCTGGCCGAGCAACTCCAGAGGCTTGCCGGCCTCGACCTCGCCACCGAGGTTGAAGCGGTCGGGGACCAGCACGACGACGGCCTCGGCTGGCGCACGCGCGCCAGCTTCGCCGTGACTTCCAAGGGACGGTTGGGCATGCACGCGCATCGCTCCGATCTGGTGCTTCCCATTATTGAAATGCCACTGGCGCTGCCCGGAGTCAATGAACTGAAGCTGTGGGACCTGGACCTCACCGGGATCGCCCGCGTCGAGGTTGCCGTGCCGGCCAACGGTTCACGGCCGCTGATTCTGTTGGCCCCGGAAGAAGGGACGAGCCCCAAGAGGGTGCACAGCATCGTGTCCCAATTGCCGCATGAGGTGTCAGTAGCCAGCTTCGACCCGGGAAAGGGCGAGGTCCTGCAGTTGCGGGGGAGGACCTGGGTGCAGGAGTCCGCCGCCGGCCATGAATACAGGGTCACTGGCGAGGGGTTCTGGCAGATCCATAAGGACGCGCCCGGAACCTTGGTGGGTGCTGTGACGGATTATCTTTCACGGGGCGGGTACTTGCAGCCCGGTGCCGCCGTTGCCGATCTCTATGCCGGCGCAGGGCTGTTCACGGCCCCCTTGGCCGACGCGGTAGGTGTCACGGGATCGGTGCTTTCGGTGGAGGGCGCCCCCGGGACCAGCCGGGATGCCCGCAAGAACCTGCACGGGCAACCACAGGTGGAAATAGTCCAGGGGCGGGTGGAACGTGTGCTGCACCAGAGTGCGCGAAGCTTTGATTCGCTGGTGCTGGACCCGCCACGCGCCGGGGCCGGAAAGGCTGTGGTCAAGCAATTGATGGCCACTGGACCGCGCGCAATTGCCTATGTGTCCTGCGATCCGGCGTCCTTTGCGCGTGATCTGGGTTACTTCCATCAGGGTGGTTGGCGCCTGGAGTCGCTGCGCGCGTTCGATCTCTACCCCCACACGCATCACCTCGAAACAGTAGGCCTGATCGTCCCCTCCCTCTGACCCCCTGGCGCGTACGCCCGCCGGAGTCCGGCGGGCGGCGCGGGTTTGGGGTCAGGCGTGCCACTCTTGGGACGGATGCCACTACGATGGGCGTAGTAGTCCCGCTCCGGGGGAATCAACACCGCGGCCCGGGGTGACCAAGAGAGATGCCGCCCGGCTAAGTAAGGTGCGCCTAACTGGCTAGCGGCCAACCACGCGACAAAGATGAAACTGTTGCGAGAGGAGTCCTGCCATGAGCACTGTGGACAGCTTCGGTTCCAAAGGCGTACTGAATGTAGCCGGCACCGATTATGAAATTTTCCGGTTGAACTCCGTAGAGGGCGCAGACAGCCTTCCGTTCAGCCTTAAGGTATTGCTTGAAAACCTCCTGCGGACTGAGGATGGCGCCAATATTACGGCGGACCATGTCCGCGCCCTGGCCGGTTGGGATCCCAATGCGGAGCCCGACACGGAAATCCAGTTCACCCCCGCCCGCGTCATCATGCAGGACTTCACCGGCGTTCCCTGCGTTGTTGACCTCGCCACCATGCGCGAAGCAGTCAAGGAGCTCGGCGGCGATCCCAAGCGCGTCAACCCCTTGGCACCTGCAGAAATGGTCATCGACCACTCCGTCCAGATCGACGCCTTCGGTAACTCCGGCGCCCTGGAGCGCAACATGGAGATCGAGTACCAGCGCAACGGCGAGCGTTACCAGTTCCTTCGCTGGGGCCAGACCGCGTTCGACGACTTCAAGGTAGTTCCCCCGGGAACCGGCATTGTCCACCAGGTCAACATAGAATACCTGGCACGCACCGTCATGACCCGCGAAGTGGACGGCGTTCTGCGCGCTTACCCCGACACCTGCGTCGGCACTGACTCACACACCACCATGGTCAACGGCCTGGGCATCCTGGGTTGGGGCGTTGGCGGCATCGAAGCCGAGGCCGCAATGCTTGGCCAGCCTGTCTCCATGCTGATTCCCCGTGTTGTGGGCTTCAAGCTCAAGGGCAGCATCCCGGCCGGTGCTACCGCCACCGACGTCGTCCTGACCATCACCGAAATGCTGCGCAAGCACGGCGTTGTTGGCAAGTTCGTTGAGTTCTACGGCGAAGGCGTCGCCGCTGTGCCGCTGGCCAACCGCGCCACCATCGGCAACATGAGCCCGGAATTCGGTTCCACCGCTGCCATGTTCCCGATCGATGACGTCACACTGGACTACCTGCGCCTGACGGGCCGTTCCGAGGCGAACGTCGCCCTCGTGGAGGCGTACAGCAAGGAACAGGGCCTCTGGCACGACCCCTCCCGCGAACTTCGTTTCTCCGAGTTCCTCGAGCTGGACCTGTCCACGGTTGTTCCCTCCATCTCCGGTCCCAAGCGTCCGCAGGACCGCATTGAACTCACCGATGCCAAGGAACAGTTCCGCAAGGACATCCACAACTACGTCGCCATCGAAGACGGCAGCGTGGACGAGTCCCTGGACGAATCCTTCCCGGCTTCGGATGCACCGTCGTTCACCCATGCTGACTCGCACACCACCGAGACGGACCGCGTCTACTCCGCCGCCAACGGTGCGCACGGCCGGCCCTCGACGCCGGTCAAGGTCACCACGGCCGACGGCCGCGAGTTCGAGTTGGACCATGGTGCAGTATCGATCGCCTCGATCACCT
The DNA here is from genome assembly GCF_900102805.1 of Arthrobacter sp. UNCCL28. Taxonomy (NCBI): domain Bacteria; kingdom Bacillati; phylum Actinomycetota; class Actinomycetes; order Micrococcales; family Micrococcaceae; genus Arthrobacter; species Arthrobacter sp. UNCCL28. The sequence continues at coordinate 24,584 of NZ_FMWE01000012.1, read as the reverse complement.
CATGCACCAACACGTCCAACCCCTCCGTCATGCTGGCTGCTGCCCTCCTGGCACGCAACGCCGTAGACAAGGGCCTGACGTCCAAGCCGTGGGTCAAGACCTCCGTTGCCCCCGGTTCCAAGGTTGTCACCGACTACTACGAGAAGTCCGGCCTCACCCCGTACCTCGAGAAGCTTGGCTTCTACATTGTTGGTTACGGCTGCGCCACCTGCATCGGCAACTCCGGCCCGCTTGAGCCGGAAATCTCCGAGGCAATCCAGGCCAACGACCTCTCCGTTACGGCAGTCCTCTCCGGTAACCGCAACTTCGAAGGCCGCATCAACCCGGACGTGAAGATGAACTACCTGGCTTCGCCGCCGTTGGTCATCGCCTACGCACTGGCCGGTTCGATGGACTTCGACTTCGACACCGATGCCCTGGGCACCGATTCCGAAGGCAACGAGGTCTTCCTGAAGGACATTTGGCCGAACCCCACAGAGGTGCAGGAAGTCATTGACTCCTCCATCGACGAGGCAATGTTCGCCAAGGGTTATGAGGGCGTTTTCGACGGCGACGACCGTTGGAAGGCGCTGGACACCCCTGCCGGTGACACCTTCGCCTGGGCTGAGGATTCCACCTACGTACGGAAGCCCCCATACTTCGAAGGCATGAAGGCCCAGCCGGATCCCGTCCAGGACATTTCCGGTGCCCGTGTGCTCCTGAAGCTTGGCGATTCCGTCACCACGGACCACATCTCCCCGGCCGGCTCGTTCAAGTCGGACACCCCGGCAGGCCAGTACCTCCTGGCCAACGGCGTGGAGCGCAAGGACTTCAACTCCTACGGTTCGCGCCGTGGCAACCACGAAGTGATGATCCGCGGTACGTTCGCGAACATCCGTATCAAGAACCAGCTCCTGGATGGCGTTGAGGGTGGCTTCACCCGCGACTTCAGCCAGGAAGGTGCACCGCAGGCTTACGTCTACGATGCCGCCCAGAACTACCAGGCTGCGGGAACGCCGCTGGTGGTCCTGGCAGGCAAGGAATACGGTTCGGGTTCATCCCGTGACTGGGCAGCCAAGGGCACTGCGCTCCTGGGTGTCAAGGCCGTTGTTGCTGAGAGCTACGAGCGCATCCACCGGTCCAACCTGATTGGCATGGGCGTGCTCCCGCTGCAGTACCCGGCCGGCGAGTCCGCTGCAACGCTGGGTCTGACCGGTACGGAAACCTTCGCTGTTGAGGGCGTGACGGAGCTGAACAACGGCACCACGCCCAAGACGCTCAAGGTGACGGCAACGGCCGAGGACGGCACGTCCAAGTCCTTCGACGCTGTCCTGCGTATCGATACCCCGGGTGAAGCGGACTACTACCGCAACGGTGGCATCCTGCAGTACGTTCTGCGCCAGATCTCCGCGTAGCGAACCAGCTGGTTTCAGCTGATTCCGAGGCATGCAGCCCCGGCCGGTCGAATGACCAGCCGGGGCTGTTGCCGTCCGGGGCCGGCGCACAGCCCGCCAGTGCTCAGGCGTGGGAAACGCGGGGGTCCCGCGTACACGCTAAAGTTAACAAGCACGTCATTCACCCTAAGGAGGGCCGTTGGGACTTTTGGAAACCGTCAAGGATCCACAGGACCTGGCCAAACTGTCCGGCACCGAGCTGGAACAACTGGCTGGCGAAATCAGGGAATTCCTGATCACCAACGTAGCCGCGACAGGCGGACACCTGGGCCCGAACCTGGGTGTTGTTGAACTTACCTTGGCTGTCCATCGGATCTTCGAGTCCCCGCGTGACAGCATCGTCTTCGACACCGGACACCAGTCCTATGTGCACAAGCTGCTCACCGGCCGCCAGGATTTCAGCACCCTCCGTCAGCAGGGCGGGCTCTCCGGCTATCCAGAGCGCGCCGAATCAGAGCATGACATTGTGGAGAGCTCCCACGCCTCATCCTCCCTGTCCTGGGCCGACGGCATTTCGCGTGCCCGCCAGCTGACCGGCGAAGGTGACCGGTTCGTCGTCGCCGTTGTTGGTGATGGGGCGCTCACCGGTGGGATGACCTGGGAAGCCATCAACAACATTGCCGCCGACAAGCGACGCCGCGTTGTCATTGTGGTCAATGACAACGGGCGTTCCTACGCACCTACTGTCGGCGGTTTTGCCGATTACCTCGCTTCACTGCGCCCCACCATTGACTCCTTGCGCACCACTCCGGCCTATGAGCGGATGCTGGACTGGTGGAAGAAGAAGCTCCAGGACGGCGGACCCGCCGGGCAATTCACTTACAAGAGCCTGCACGCCATGAAGAAGGGCATCAAGGACTGGTGGGCGCCCCAGGGCATGTTCGAGGACCTGGGAATGAAGTACATCGGTCCAGTGGATGGCCATAGCCTCCAGGCCATGGAGAACGCCCTGAGCACCGCGAAAGCGTACGGCGGTCCGGTGATCGTGCACGCGATGACCGAGAAGGGCCACGGCTACGCCCCGGCCCTGGCCAACGAGGCAGACCAATTCCATGCCGTAGGAATCATCGATCCCGAAACGGGTGAGTCCACTGAGATGCCAGGTGCAAGGTCCTGGACCTCGGTATTCGCCGAAGAGATCGCGGACATAGCCGACGAGCGCCAGGACATTGTGGGGATCACGGGAGCCATGCTCATCCCCGTGGGCCTGCACAAGTTTGCCGAGCGCCACCCGGAACGCGTCATTGATGTCGGTATCGCAGAGCAGCACGCCCTCACGTCAGCTGCAGGCATGGCCTTCGGCGGACTGCATCCGGTAGTGGCCGTGTATGCCACTTTCCTCAACCGGGCCTTTGACCAGCTCCTGATGGACGTCGCCCTGCACAAGGCCGGCGTCACGATTGTCTTGGACAGGGCCGGCGTCACCGGCCCGGACGGCCCCAGCCACCACGGTATGTGGGACATGGCCATGGTCCAGATCGTCCCGGGTCTTCACCTGGCCGCCCCCCGCGACGCCACGAGGCTCCGGGAAGAACTGCGGGAGGCCGTTGCAATTGACGACGCCCCCACGGTGGTGCGTTTCTCCAAGGGCAGTGTCGGGTCAGAGGTCGAAGCGATCGAGCGGCTCCACGACGGCGTCGACATCCTTGCCCGTCGTCCCGAGGGGTCCACCGAAAACGATGTCCTGATTGTCAGCGTCGGTGCAATGTCCGAACTCGCCCTGGATGTAGCAGGCAGGCTGGGGGCCCAAGGCATCAGTTCCACGGTGGTGGACCCCCGCTGGCTCCTTCCCGTGCGGAAATCGATCATTGCCCTGGCTGCCCGGCATCGCCTGGTCATTTGCATCGAGGACGGTGTGCGGGCCGGCGGCGTCGGTTCCCGCATCCGGCAGGAAATGCGCGCCGCGGGGGTGGACACGGCCCTCAACGAAGTCGGTTTGCCGGTGGAGTTCCTTGTGCACGGCTCGCGGAGCCAGGTCCTGGAGCGCGTTGGGCTGACGGCCCAGAAGATCACGCACGACGTCGTAGCCCAGGTTTTGGGGACAAAGGTCCCCTTTGCCAGGCCCCTTCCAGGTCAGGAACATCCCACCACCGGCAGTCTGCCCACGTTGTGATGGACGAACGCGGGCCGGGCTCACTGCAGCCCGGCGACCTCGTTGTGTCGAGGAACAGGAAATTCAACGGTAAAGCCCACTGGGTGGTGCCGGGCAGGTACCTTGGCGAGGACATCCACGGCTGGTGGGTTTTCCAGGGCGCGGGGGAGTTCTGTTCCCGTCCCGGGGCGGCCTTCTACACGGCCTCGGACGCTGTCCTGCTGGTTCCGCGGAGTGGTGAGTTCGTAGCCACGTTCTACGACGACACCTACCCCGGGGACTTCCGGATCTATGTTGATCTGGCCACGTCCCACAGTTGGAACACCATCAAGCCCGGTGTAACGGAGTTCCATGTGATCGACATGGATCTGGACGTGATCCGTTCCACCCGCCACGGCGTGTTTGTTGACGATGAAGACGAGTTTGAGCAGCACCGGGTGGCCATGGGCTATCCGGACGAAACAGTGGCCGCTATGCGCGCGGAATGCGCAGCCCTCTTGGAGGCTGTAGCGGCCATGAAAGCACCCTTCGATGTCTCTGGTGCCAGTACCAGCGCCGAATGGTTCAGGAAAGGACGGGCATGAGCGGGATTATTCGTACATACAAGCGGGATGACGAGGGAGTTCTCCACTTCCGCGAAGCCTGGTACGACGACGAGGACCAGCAGTTCGTGATCAATCACGGCGTAGTGGGACACCAGAGTAAAACCGATGAAACCGGCGTTGAGGATGAGTCGTCGGTGGAGGGGTTGATGGCGGCCTTTGCCGCGCAGTGCGAGGAAGACGGATATGCGGAGATTCCCGAGTCCGAGCAGTTCTGGGTCGTCGCCCAAATTGCGCTCAAGACCAAGGACGGCACTGAACGGGACCGCCATCTTGAACGCAAAGCCAAGGCAGCCCTGACCGGGGAACTGGCATGGCGTGGATTGGGCGTGGTGGACCGTTCCGACATAGGAAATGGCCACCTGAACATTTTTTGCCTCTGCCCGGACGTCAACAAGGCTGTGAACGCGATCAAGATCTGCGTTCGCGGTGAGGATCTGGACTTCACCAAGCTCACCATCGCCTCGGCGCCCTACAACGAGCCCGACGCCTTCAAGGTGAAGCACTCGCCCAAGCAGGGGATGGGCTTTACTCTCTAAGTAGCACCCAACGCACCAGAAGGGACTTCCATGGCGTCCAAGAGCAACTGGCCCGGACATACACCACTGCCCAAGGGGCTCGCTGCACCGGCGAGACGGGCACTGGCGCATGAGGGAATCGAAACGTTGGAGCAGCTGGCGGAATTCGGCGAGTCGAAGATCTCCACGCTGCACGGTATGGGGCCGGTGGCGATCGCCCAGCTGGAGGACGCCATGGAGGAATCGGGTATCTCCTACAACGGAGGCTAGGCTGAATTCATGACTGAATACCGACGCCTTGGCCATTCCGGACTGACAGTCTCAGCTGTAGGGCTGGGCTGTAACAATTTGGGCCGCGCCAATACGCCCACCGAGTCCCAGGAAGGCACGGACGCCGTTGTCCATGCTGCGATTGAGGCCGGTGTGACGTTCTTTGATGTTGCCGACGTCTACGGACGCGAGCCCGGACTGAGCGAGACCATGTTGGGCAAAGCCCTCAAGGGCAAGCGCGATGACGTCGTCATCGGCACCAAGTTCGGCATGGACATGCAAGGGGTCAATGGGAATGATTTTGGAGCCCGTGGTTCACGCCGCTACATCGTCAAGGCCGTCGAAGCATCGCTCCGGCGACTGGATACGGAGTGGATCGATCTTTACCAGTTCCACACCCCAGACGCGCTGACCCCCATCGAAGAGACGCTTGCGGCGCTCGATGACCTGGTGACCGAAGGCAAGGTCCGCTATATAGGACACTCGAACTTCGCTGGCTGGCAGATCGCCGAAGCCGAATATGTTGGCCGCCAGGCCGGCGGTGCACGCTTCATTTCCACCCAGAACCATTACAACCTGCTGGATCGCCGTGCTGAACTGGAGGTTCTTCCCGCCGCTGGTGCCTTCTCCCTGGGCGTGCTCCCGTATTTTCCCCTTGCCAATGGGCTGCTCACGGGCAAATACTCCGCTGGAAAGGCGCCCGAAGGAACCCGGCTTAGCCACACGCGCACCAACCTGGTTCATGACGCCGACTGGGACCAGTTGGGCCGCTTTGGACAATTCGCCAAGGAGCGGGACATCACTGAATTGCAGTTGGCGTTCTCCTGGCTGGCGGCACAGCCCGGCGTCAGCAGCGTCATTGCCGGCGCCACGCGTCCGGAGCAGATCCGCCAGAATGCCGAAGCGGTGTGCTGGGTTCCCACTCCGGAAGATCGCGCGGAATTGGACGGAATCTTCCCGCAGGCTCCGAAAGTGGCACTGTTCTAGAAATGGATTGACCGGCCCAGCGTTGGAAGTTGCCGGGTGATAGGCAAAGAGGGCAGTGGCCCGGAGCATCTGCTCCGGGCCACTGCCCTCTTTGATTGCCTATAGGGGCCTTTGGTTGTCTATCAGGGACGGGACCGGACGTGGCCGGACAGTACTGGAAAGGGACACGCCCGGCCTAAGCCGGTGCCGAGGCAATCCCGGGTGCCAGGAACCGCTTCCCGTTGACACGCTCGGAAGCGCCTACACGGTCCAGGTATGGTGTGATGCCACCGAGGAACATCGGCCAGCCGGCGCCCATGATGACGCAGAGGTCGATGTCTTCCGGTCCTGCCACGACGCCTTCCTCGAGCATGAGCCCGATTTCCTCTGCCAAAGCATCCTGCGTGCGTCGAAGGACTTCTTCGCCGGTGGACGGGGTGTTCCCGAACGACAGGATGGCAAGGGTTTCAGCCGGGATGACGGGCTTGCCCTCGGAGCCGGGAACCCACAGGGTCTTGACTCCGTTGTCGATGAGCTTCTGCAGGTTCTGCGAGACGGGGAACCGCTCACCGAATGCGCTGTGCAGGGACTCCTGGACATGCTGGGCAACCGGGAGGCCAACCATGGCAGCCAAAGTAAACGGTGACATCGGCAGGCCCATGGGACGGAGGGCGTTGTCAGCGACGTCGGCAGGAGTTCCTTCGTCAAAGGCTGCGATGACTTCACCCATGAGGCGCAGCAGGATGCGGTTGACCACAAAGGCTGCAGCGTCCTTGACCAGCACGGCCGTCTTCTTGAGTCCCTTGGCGAGCTCGAACGCGGTGGCCAGCACGGCGTCGTCTGTCTTGGGTGCCCGCACTATCTCCAGGAGCGGCATGACAGCCACCGGGTTGAAGAAGTGGAAGCCCACCAGTCGTTCCGGGTTCTTCAGGTCCTCGGCCATCGCAGTGACGGACAGCGAGGATGTGTTGGTGGCCAGGATGCATTCGGGGGAAACAATTGCTTCAACCTCTGCGAAGACCTGCTTCTTGACGTGGAGTTCCTCGAAGACTGCCTCGATGACAAAATCAGCGTCTGCGAAGGCTTCCTTGGAGACCGAGCCTGTGACCAATGCCTTGGTCCTGTTGGCGGCGTCGGGTTTGATCCTCTTTTTCGCCAGCATCTTGTCGACTTCGGCATGGACGTAGGCCACGCCCTTATCCACCCGTGCCTGGTCGATGTCCGTCATGACCACGGGGACTTTCAGTTGCCGGGCGAACAGCAACGCCAGTTGGCTTGCCATGAGCCCTGCACCCACCACGCCGATCTTCATGACCGGCCGGGCAAGCTTGCGGTCAGGGGCGCCGGCAGGACGCTTGGAGCGTTTCTGGACGAGGTCCAGGAATGCGTACACCGTGGACCGGAACTCGTCGGTTTGCATGAGGCCCGCCAGGGTCTCACACTCGAGGGCGGCCGATTCGGCCTGCGTCATGGTGCGGTTGGCCTCCATGACATCCAGGACCTTTGCCGGGGCAGGTGAAGCGTTTGAGGTCTTGGACTCCACAAAGGCACGTCCAGCGGCCACAGCGTCTGCCCAGCGGCCGGCGACGGTGTCATCGCCGGCATCCACGGAGTTCTTCCGCTCCGGTGTTACGGCACCGGAGATGACTTTGGCGGCCCATGCGATTGACTGTTCGACGAAGTCGGCTGGCTCGAAAATGGCATCAGCTACACCGAGCTCGAAGGCCTGCGGGCCGGTGAGGGTCCGGTTGTTGCTGAGGGGATTCTCGATCATGACCTTGACGGCGTTTTCCGGGCCAATGAGGCGAGGCAGGATGTAGACCCCGCCCCAACCCGGGACCAAGCCGATGAACGCTTCGGGCAGGGCCAAGGCGCCGGCGCCCGTGGAGACCGTCCGGTACGTGGACTGCAGGGCGATTTCGAGGCCACCGCCCAAGGCGAGGCCGTTGATGAAGGCGAAGCTGGGAACGCCAAGGTTGGCCAGGGTGTTGTAGACGGCATGGCCAAGCTGTGCCATCCAGAGGCCGTGCTCGCGCTCCTTGAGCGTTTTGACCGCAGACAGGTCCGCGCCGGCCACCAGGAAGTACGGCTTGCCGGTGACGCCGACGCCGACGATCTCGCCCTTCGAGGCGCGCTCCTTGAGGGCGTCCAGGACGCCGCCCAGTTCAACAAGCGTGTTGGGGCCCAGCGTGGTCGGTTTGGAGTGGTCCAGGCCGTTATCCAGGGTGATCAGCGCGAAGGTTCCTGCGCCACCTGGCAGCTGGATGTCCTGCACGTAGGAGTGGGTGCGGACTTCATCAGGGAAGAGGGCGGCGAGCTTCTGGAATTCGGCGGCGCTCATGCGGCGGCTCCTTCGGTGGTGGCGGTATCAGCGGTGGAGGAAGCGTAGTCGGCGTGGTGCGGGTTCTCCCAGATCACTGTGGCACCCATGCCCAGGCCGATGCACATGGTGGTGATGCCATAACGCACCGAGGGATCTTCCTCGAACTGCCGGGCCAGCTGGTTCATCAGGCGAACACCGGAGGAAGCGAGCGGATGTCCGACGGCGATCGCCCCGCCATAGCGGTTGACGCGGGGGTCCTCGTCTGCGATGCCGAAATGGTCCAGGAAGCTGAGCACCTGGACGGCAAAAGCCTCGTTGATCTCGAAGAGCCCGATGTCTTCGATGCCCAGTCCGGCGTTCTTCAGGGCCTTTTCCGTGGCCGGGACGGGGCCGATGCCCATGACCTCAGGTTCGACGCCGGCGAAGGCGTAGGAGACAAGGCGCATTTTGACCGACAGGCCCAGCTCTTCCGCCGCGTCAGCTGAGGCCAGCACGGCGGCGGTGGCGCCGTCGTTGAGTCCTGCGGCATTGCCGGCGGTCACGCGGCCGTGGGCGCGGAACGGGGTGCGCAGCTCGGCAAGGTCCGCCACCGTGGTTCCTGGGCGCGGGGGTTCGTCGGTGGTGTGAAGCGCCCAGCCTTGGCCCGGCTTCATGGTAGCCACGGGAACGAGGTCGTGCTGGATTTGTTCGTTGGCATAGGCTGCGGCGAGCTTCGCCTGAGAAGCAGCAGCGTAGGCATCGGTGCGGTCCTTGGTGATGGCCGGAAAGCGGTCATGGAGGTTCTCTGCGGTGTTCCCCATGTTCAGGGCGGCCGGGTCCACCAAGCGCTCGGACATGAACCGGGGGTTGGGGTCAGCTCCTGCGCCCATGGGGTGGTTGCCCATGTGTTCGACGCCGCCGGCGATGACCACGTCATAAGCGCCAAAGCCGATGCCGCTCGCCGTCGTCGTTACTGCCGTCATGGCACCTGCACACATGCGGTCGATCGCGAAGCCGGGCACTGTGCGCGGAAGACCTGCCAGCAAAGCGGCAGTGCGTCCGATAGTGAGGCCTTGGTCGCCCGTTTGGGTGGTGGCGGCAATCGCTACTTCGTCCACACGTTCGGCAGGCAGCGAGGGGTTGCGGCGCATCAGTTCGCGGATGCACTTCACCACGAGGTCATCGGCCCTGGTGCCAGCGTAGATTCCCTTATCGCCGGCCTTGCCGAAGGGCGTGCGGACTCCGTCCACGAAGACGACATCCCGGACGGTCCTCTGGGCGCTGCGTGATGGACTCATGTATTAACTCCTCGTTGAGACATGGTGCCGGCCCGCGTTGCGGGTGCTCCGGTTTGGCATTAAGCCCATGTTACTCGTCGGTAACTTAGGGTGCAAGGTGCGTCACATCCGTTCATCGTGCATGGGGAGACGAGAAAGGCCCGCCACCGCGAACCGTGGTTCGGGCGACGGGCCGGCCGGGCCAATAGGGCCTAGGCGGTCCGATAAGGCTCAGGCGGAGTCCTTGGACTCTTGGGTTCCCGGGGACTGTGGGTTGTCTTTCGCTTTTGATTCCTTGGCCGGAAGCGGTTTGGGGTTCAAGCAGGCATCGGTGAGGATCGGGGCGGCAAAGTCGACCTGCCATTCGCGCGCGCCCAGCGCCCGCAATTCAGCAGCCACGGTCTCAAGGGAGATCTCCGCAGGGGGTCGCCACGTGATGCGCCTGAGGAAGTCCGGCGTCAGCAGGTTTTCCACCGGTAGGTTGAGTTCGTCAGCTTTGGCCTGGAGCGCAGGGCGCGCGGTAGCCAGGCGGGCCGCGGCCTCGGGGTCCCGATCCACCCAGACCCGCGGTGGCGGCGGAGCGTTCGTGGGCAAGTGCAAGGGCGGCACGTCCGTCAGGGTCCGGGCATTGGTGATGCAGCGCAGCCAGCGTGGCGCCTCACGTTGGGCTGAGCGGCCATGGAATCCCTTGGTGGCCAGCAGTTGGGGGACAGTGGTAGGCATGGCTTTGGCGGCTGCCACCAGCGCAGAATCGGGAATCAGGCGACCCGGAGCCACGTCACGCTTGCGGGCCAGCTGGTCGCGCTCCTGCCACAGTTCACGGACGGCTGCCAATTGGCGTCGGTCCCGGATCTGGTGCAGGCCGGACGTCTTCCGCCAGGGATCCACCCTGGGTGCTGAAATGCCGGCGGCAAGGATGCCGGCAAATTCCTGCTCTGCGTACTGAAGTTTGCCGTCGGCTTCGAGCAGTTCGATAAGTTCTTCGCGCAATTCGGCAAGAACTTCGACGTCGAGGGCTGCGTACCGGAGCCACGGCTCGGGCAGCGGGCGGGTGGACCAGTCGGCCGCTGAGTGTTCTTTGGCGAGGCCGAATCCCAGGAGTTGTTCAATGACGGCGGCCAGGCCCACGCGCGGAAGGCCGGCAAGCCGTGCGGCAAGTTCGGTGTCGAACAGTTTGTCCGGCCACATGCCGAGCTCGGACAGGCAGGGGAGATCCTGTGTTGCTGCGTGCAGGATCCATTCGACTCCCCGGAGGGCCTCGTTAATGATGACCAGGTTCTCGAAAGGCTCGGGGTCAATCAGCCAGGTTCCTGCCCCCTCGCGGCGGATCTGCACCAGGAAGGCGCGTTGTCCGTAGCGGAAGCCGGAGGCGCGTTCTGCGTCCACCCCGGCTGGTCCTGTTCCGGCGGCGATGGCGGCGGCGCACCGTTCCAGTCCAGAAGGCGTATCGATGACTACGGGCACGCCTTCGCGTGGCGTATCGAGATCGATGACTTCAGGGACGTGGCTGTCGAAGCCGTCTACCTTGATGTGCGTGGTGGGATCAGCAACCGGAACGCCGGCTGTGTTTTTATCCAGGTTTTCAGGGGTCATGGTGGCTTAAGCTTACCGATTCATGCCGGGATCACGCCGGGGCGTGGTGATGGCAGCACCTTGGGCGCCTGTGCCGGTAGGTGATTATTGGTCAATTGAGTCTCCTGTTGGGCAGTCCGGTGACACCCGGTGGAAGGGGTGGAAGTCCCGCGAACGTGCACACCATGTCGGACCAGGCTTCCAAGTGGGCCTGGACATCAGCGCCGGCCGGCGTCCACGAAGCGCGGAGTTCAATGTCTATGGTGTCCGGACGTTCGGCCAGCGTGCCGAAGCTCTCGGAGAGGATCCTGGTTGCCGTGCCACCGGCCGCGCGGTACGGTGCCGCGTGGTTCTCCAAGGCATCCACCAGCCATGTCCACGCGACTGAGCCAAGCATGGAGTCATTGCCCATCTCCGCGTCCATTTGGGCCCTGATGTAGGTGACGATCCGGAATTCGCCTTCCCATACTGCCGAGCCGTCGGGATCGTAGAGGAGGATGAACCGGCCCGTGGCCAGTTCGTCGTCGTCCTCGCTTGCCGGCGTGTTGGCCTGGCTGGCTGCGAATGCTTTGGCTGCCGGCCCGTGCACGGGCACCCGACGTGTTGCCGCGGTGGGGCTGAAGACTTCTGCTCCGAGGGCTACTGCATAGGGTGCCAGCCGTGCCGGTGCAGGGATTTCGTCAAGCCGCAGTTCGCTGCGGCATTGGGCTTTTCGTAGCGTTCCCAAAGCGAGAAGAAAGTCCGAGGGAACCTGTGCGAGGGCGTTCACCCTCGCAGGTTATGCTTCCGGGACGGCGATTCCCAGCAGGCTCGCCGCCCCGGATGCACGGGGTTAGAGGGAGCCCAGTTCCCGCTTGATTCCTGCGACGAAGGCGTCGATGTCTGCTTCGGTAGTGTCGAAGGAGCACATCCACCGGACCTCGCCCCTGGCTGCGTCCCAATCGTAGAAGGCAAAGTTCCTGCGCAGGCGATCGGCAACGCCGGCCGGCAGGATGGCAAAGACGCCGTTGGACTGCGTTGCCTGGGTGGGCTCCACGCCGTCGATTGCCTCGACAGCCGTGCGAAGACGGGCCGCCATGGCGTTGGCATGCGCGGCAGACCGCAACCACAGCCCGTCCTCAAGCAGGGCGATGAACTGTGCGGAAATGAAGCGCATCTTCGAAGCCAGCTGCATGTTCATCTTCCGCAGGAACTTCAGTCCGTCCGCTGCCTCAGGGTTCAGGGCAACCACCACTTCGCCAAAGAGCAGGCCGTTCTTGGTGCCGCCAAAGGAGAGGATGTCCACTCCGGCATCGCGGGTGAAGGCGCGCAGGGGCACATCCAGGTAGGCCGCGGCGTTTGCCAGCCGCGCGCCGTCCATGTGGAGCTTCATGCCCTTGGCGTGGGCGTGTTCTGCAATGGCACGTACTTCTTCAGGGGTGTAGCAGGTGCCCAGTTCGGTGGTTTGGGTAATGGAGACCACCAGGGGCTGTGCGCGGTGCTCGTCGCCCCATCCCCATGCTTCCCGATCAATCAATTCGGGCGTGAGCTTGCCGTCTTCTGTGGGGACCTGCAGGAGCTTGATCCCGCCGACGCGTTCCGGTGCGCCGTTCTCATCCATGTTGATGTGCGCGGTGGAAGCGCAGATGACGGCTCCCCAACGCGGCAGGAGGGACTGCAGAGCCAGGACGTTGGCGCCTGTGCCGTTGAAGACAGGGAAACTCTCAATGCCGGAGCCGAACTGCTGCTCCAGAACTTCCTGGAGGCGCGCAGTGTAGACGTCCTCGCCGTAGGAAACCTGGTGGCCACCGTTGGCAGCGGCCAAGGCGGCAAGGATCTCAGGATGCACGCCGGAGTAGTTGTCGGAGGCAAATCCACGCACCGATGGGTCGTGGAGTTGTTGGTGCCCGGCCATCGTGTTGGCGGTGGCAGTGGCCTCTGTTGTGCTCGTCACTTGTTCATTCACGCTTTCAAGTCTATTTGGCCAGCAGGATGCGCTGGCCGTTGAGGTTTGCGGCCGGCTCTTCGAACAATCCGACGACGGCGGCCGCCAGGTCTTCGACGTCCGTGTAGCCGGGGAACCGCCTCTCCGGGTGTGCGGCCCGCATGGCAGGATCCACCAGAGCCTTGACGACGAAGATGACAGCGGCACTGTGCACGTCTTGGGGCTGGTGCTGGGTTTCGGCCCGGCCGTCAGCCTGCGCCCTGCGGAACCCGTCAGCCACCGCCAGGGTCCAGGCTTCAGCGGCGGCTTTGGAAGCGGCGTAGCTGGCGGCAGCGGCGGTGGGGGAGGAAACGACAGTGGAGGAAATCATCGCCAGCCGGCCATGGGGGGAGGCCTCAATCTGGCTGTAGAAAACGCGGGAAACATTGCGCAGGGTAGTGATAGCGCCGCGTTCCATCGCATCCCAGTCCTCATCGGACTGGTCTTCTATACCTTTCGCTCCACGCCAACCGCCCACCAAGTGGATCACACCATCCACGCGGTCCACGCCGCGGCCGGTGAGCCCGCGGGCCAGTTCACGAACGGCATCGTAGGAGGCGAGGTCACACACCATGGGGGTGACTCCGTTGCCGGCATCATCCGCCGCGGCCTTGATCCGGGCATCGTCCGAGCCGACGGTGAAAACCTTGTGACCGGCGGCCCCCAACGCACGCGCCGTGGCGATGCCGGACGCGCTGCTGCCGCCGGTTACAAGGATGGTCAAACCGGGCATCAGGCTGCCGTCGCGCCAGTGATGCCGGTGGTGGATTCGATGACGGGGCGCATTTTCTTCTCCAGTGCTTCGTAGAACATGGACAGGGGGAACTCATCGTCAAGGACCTGGTCGGTGAGCCCGCGGGGAGGACCGTCCAACGGCAGGGCATCCGGACCCTTGGCCCATACCGACGCCGGGTGGGCTGTGACGGTGCCGGAAATGAGTTCGTAAGCAGCCAACCAGTGGGCGGCCTTGGGGCGGTCGATCGAACGCCAGTACAGTTCCTCGATCTTTGCGCCGAGTTCAACCACGACTGCAGCAGCATCTTCCCAGTCAATGGAGAGTTTGCTGTCGGTCCAGTGCAGAACGTGGTGCTGGTGCATCCAGGCGAACAGCAGTTGCCCGCCGAGCCCGTCGTAGTTGCGGACGCGGCTGCCGGTGATGGCGAAACGGAAGATCCGGTCAAAGATCACCGCATACTGAACCAGTTTTGCGTGCTTCCGGGCATCGGGATCTGCGTTCTCGTCCTTTTCGATGCGCACCGACTCACGGAAAGCGGTCAGGTCACAGCGCAGCTCCTCCAGTGAGTAGAGGAAGAACGGCATGCGCTGCTTGATCATGAACGGATCAAACGGAAGATCACCACGCATGTGGGTCCGGTCGTGGATGAGGTCCCACATAACGAACGTGCGCTGCGTGAGTTCCTGGTCCTCGATCAACTGGGCTGCATCCGCGGGAAGTTCCAGTGACGTAGTTGCTGCTGCAGCTTTGAGGACCCGACGGAAGCGTGCGGCTTCGCGGTCGGCGAAGATGGCGCCCCAAGTGAAGGTGGGAGTCTCGCGCACCGCAACCGTTTCGGGGAAGAGGACCGCTGAGTTGGTGTCGTACCCCGGAGTGAAATCGATGAAGCGGATGGGGACGAAGAGCTTGTTGGAGTACTCGCCTGCTTCCAGGCCTCCAATGAACTCCGGCCAGATAACCTCGATCAGGACGGCCTCGACCAGCCGGTTGGTGCTGCCGTTCTGCGTGTACATGGGGAAGACCACCAGGTGCTGGAGGCCGTCCACGCGAAGTTCCTGGGGCTGGAACGCCTGCAGGGAATCCAGGAAGTCAGGTACGCCAAAACCGTCGTTCACCCACCGGCCGAAGTCTTCCACCAGCAACTCCAGGTAGCGGGCATCGTGGGGGAAGAGGGGAGCCAGGGCGGTAATGGCTTCGCAGATCGTTGCGACGAGCGCGGCTGCCCCGGCGTGGGCAGAAGGATCGGCGATGGAGCCGTCCTGTTCCTGGTGTGCCTGGAGCGCTGTGGCCGCGGCCTTCAGCGATGTCCACTCGGCGTTGTCGGCGGTGACACGCGGGAGGGTGGAGGTGGCGATGGTTGTCATGGAGCTCGGCCCTTTCCGAAGTAGTTATTGCTTCTGGGCCGAGCGTAGCAAGCGAAAAGCATTGCTAATCCAAAAAAGCCCTCAGCATAAGCAACTCTTGCTCTTCGGGTGCTTCTGTCCCGTTCGAGGTCCAGCGCGCAGCGTTTCTCCTCCGAACGATGCCGGACGGACCAGTAAATAGCTGGCCCGTCCGGACGCGTCAGTTCTCTTCCGCGTTGACCAGGCGGAGGGAAACGGAATTGATGCAGAACCGCTGGTCGGTGGGAGTGCCGTAGCCCTCACCCTCGAACACGTGCCCCAGATGGGAATCACAGTTGGCGCAGCGGACCTCTACCCGGTCCATCCCCATGGTGCGGTCATGAAGGTATCGGACCGTGCCATCGGCCAGGGGAGCCCAGAACGAGGGCCAGCCGCAATGGGAATCGAACTTCTCCTTGCTGGTAAAAAGTTCGCTGCCACAAGCACGGCACTGATAGACGCCCTCGGTGTGGGTATCCCAGTACTCCCCGGTGTAGGGTCGCTCCGTTCCCGCCTGCCGCAGAACCCGGTATTCCTCCGGGGTTAACTCCTCGCGCCACTGGGCATCGCTCTTCTCCACGGGCGCAGCGGTTGTCTTGCTGGTGTTCTCAGGAGTGTTCATGTCTTCTCCAACGCTCACGAGTCGCCGATAAATCCCGAACCCGCGTACAAATGCAGCACCGGAAGCCCCAATTGATCCTGGGCCTTGTTGGCCCAGTCCGTGTGGAACGTGTCGGCGATCGCGTGGGGCCGCGTGACCACCACAGCTTGAGCAGCATCCAGTGCCCGCACCTTGGCCACCAAGCCGGCTACCGCACCGCCGTCGACTACTTCACCGGTGACGCCACCACCCACGCCGGCCAAAGCCGCCAACGAGGCAGCCAACGTCTCCGACGCTTCAGCCCGCTCGGCTACCGGATCCGGTGACTGCGCAGTGAGCTCACGGAATGCCTTGGCAATATCGAGTAACGAGAGGTTCTCCAGGAAATCCACCAGGAGATGTCGCTCGGTATTGGCCGGAACCAGTACAACAAGGGGCGTGTCACCGCCGTCCACCAGTTTGGCGATGTTTACGCGGTCGTCGGGGCCAAGGGGCTCTTCAGTCAGGATGACTATGGGATCACTCATGGCTACAGCGTAGTCCCGCCCAACGTGCGTCCGCAGGCTTTTGCCGCCGAATCAACGCACTGAATCAACGCGCCGATTCAATGCACAGTGGCGCCGCGCGCCCGGCACCTGCACCAGGCACCGCCAAGGACCGGCAACAATGGAAGCATGGCATCGACTAACCGGTCAGCGAGCGACGCTGCAGAGAACAAACTGTCCCTCCGCACCAAATGGGCCATCGGCGGCTTCCTCGCGGGCGGCACCCTCGCCGGACTGCTGGGCGCAGGATCCTCTGCGCTCGCCGTCTACTTTGCCCGCCGCGTCATCACCCCCGCTGCCAGGCATGAGGACCAGGAGGTCCTCGCCGTCATCCAGGGCGACAAGGGCCCCCAAGTCATCCTGGCCGCTACTCCCGACACCACCATAGACGGCGTATTCAGCCTCTTCTTCGCCGGAGGTCAGGGCCATGCACGGATTGGCAGGATCGTGTCCTATTCCCCGGCCGAGCAGACCGTTCTCCGGGAGGTTGAAGAGGTCTACAGCGGAAATCTTGCAGAGGCCCGCCGTGGGTGGTGGAGCGGCGCCACCTACCCGGACCCGGCGTCGATTGGCCTGGTGGCCCAAGACGTGGACATAGCGGTCGACGGCGGTGTGGCACCTGCGTGGTTGGTCCGCGCCGAGGCGTCCAATCCGGCAGCGGTCTGGGCAATCATGGTCCACGGGCGTGGGGCCACACGCCTTGAAGGCCTTCGGGCTGTGCGAACGGCGCAGAGCCTGGGCATGGACAGCCTGCTCATCTCCTACCGCAACGACGGCCTTGCCCCGTCAGCCCTCGATGGACGCTACGGCCTGGGATCCACCGAATGGCGCGACGTAGAGGCTGCCATTGACTACGCGCGTGAACACGGAGCGGAGGAGATCGTGCTGTTCGGGTGGTCGATGGGCGGAGCGATCAGCCTCCAGACCGCCGATCTGTCCAGCCACCGGCATCTCATCCGGGCCCTGGTCCTGGATGCCCCTGTCATCAACTGGGTCAATGTCATGGCACACCACGCGCAGATGAACAGGATTCCCTACACTGTGGGGCGCTACGGGCAGTTGATGCTGGGTCACCCGCTGGGTCGCAGGCTCACCGGTCTTGCGGCCCCCGTTGACCTCAAGGCAATGGATTGGGAAGCCCGGGCAGTGGAGCTGCGCACACCCACGCTTTTGATCCACAGCGTTGACGATGACTATGTTCCGTTCGGACCCTCGGCGAGCCTTGCCGAGAAGAACCCGGAGATGGTGACCTTTGAGCCATTCAACGGCGCCCGGCACACCAAGGAATGGAATGTGGACCCGGAACGGTGGGAGCGCATAGTGCGCTCATGGCTGCAGCGGCAGCTGGCACCGCGGAACAACCCGGGACAAGCGGGCGGAGCAGGGCCGACGGACGGCACGGCCCAGGTACATGGTGGGGATTCTGTGGACGGTGGAGGCACAGCCGGCGTTCAGGGCCCTCGCGGCTGAACGCGCTGGCTGGTTAGCCTTGGGCCGTTGGTGTGGTCTTAATGGCCGCGACAGTGGCGTTGGTCAGCCGGACCAGGTCCGTCGGAGCAAGTTCGATGTCCAGCCCGCGCCGGCCTCCGGATACCAGGATGGCATCAAAGGCGAGCGCTGAAGCGTCAAGGACAGTGGGGGAGGGCTGGCGCTGCCCCAAGGGGGATATGCCGCCGAGCACGTAGCCGGTTCGGCGCTCCGCAGCCCTGGGATCTGCCATGGCTGCTTTTTTGGCTCCCAGCGCTGCCGCCACTGATTTCAGGTCCAGGTTGCCCGATACGGGGACAATGGCCACGGCAAGGCGGGCTTCGACTTCAACCATGAGGGTTTTGAAGACCCGCGCCGGTTCAATGCCCAGGACCTCTGCCGCTTCCAGGCCGTAGCTGGTTGCCGCCGGGTCATGGACGTACGGGTGAAGCACAAAGGAAACGCCGGCCGCAGCGAGGGCTGCAGTGGCCGGCGTTCCCTGTGAAGCCATCTTTTTGGCCATACCGTGTGGTGTCGCCTTTCAGTGCTCTGACGGAATCAGTGTTCCAACCGGTTGGCGGCTGCAACTTTGCGTTTGATGCGGCCGAGCATGGCGGTCATTCCCCGCATCCGCAGGGGAGTGATGGCCCTGGTCAGGCCCAGCAGTTCAGGCATGTCATCCGGGACGGCGAGAATATCTTCGGCCGTTAATCCGTCGAGTCCCTCGTGCAGGACACCGGCGAAGCCGCGGGTGGTCGGCGCTTCCTGGGGAGCCTTGAAGAAGAGCCGGTACTTCCGGACGCCATCAGGATTCTTCTCCGACTCGATCGTGAGGAACAGCGGAGATTGGCACTCCACAACCTGTTCCAGCAACTCGGGGTGGTCCTTCAAGCGTTCCGGAAGCTCCGGCAGTCCCCTGGAGAACTCAAGCAGGAGCTGGAGGCGGTCGGGCTCCGTCAGTGCCTGGAAGTCATCGACGATTTCCGCCAACGCGGTGGGCAAAGTGTACGTACTCATCTCTTCCAGCTTACGCACAACCGGGGCGGAATGGCTCTGTGTACCGCAACACTACGGGACTCCCGTTCACGTATCAGCTGCGAGCGAAGGCGGCCGGTACCGAGCCCCGATCGGCGCCCTTGACGATGGGAACGCGTACTGCGTTGCCCCACTCCGTCCAGGAGCCGTCGTAGTTGCGCACGGAATCAAAGCCCAGCAGGTATTTGAGCGCGAACCACGTGTGGCTTGAACGTTCGCCGATCCGGCAGTAGGCCACCACGTCATCGCCGGCTTCGAGCCCGGCTTCACCCAGGTACAGGGCTTCAAGCTCTTCGCGGCTGCGGTAGGTGCCATCTTCTGCAGCTGCACGTGCCCACGGAATCGATGCTGCCGTGGGGATGTGGCCGCCGCGGAGGGCGCCTTCTTCGGGGTAGGCAGGCATGTGGGTACGTTGGCCGGTGTATTCCTCGGGGGAGCGGACATCGATCAGCGGGTTGCCCAGGTGCGCCAGGACGTCTTCCTTGAACGCACGGATGGGGGCGTCATTGCGCTCCACCACGGGATATTCGCCGACGACGGGCTGGGAAGCGTCGGTGGTGAGAGCGCGTCCTTCTGCGATCCACTTGTCGCGCCCGCCGTCAAGGAGCCGGACGTCTTCGTGGCCGAAGAGAGTGAAAACCCAGAGGGCGTAAGCAGCCCACCAGTTGGACTTGTCCCCATAGATGACCACGGTGCTGTCACGGGAGATTCCCTTGGACGCAGCGAGGGCAGCGAACGCGGCACCGTCGACGTAGTCACGGGTGACCTCGTCGTTCAGGTCGGTGTGCCAGTCGATCTTCACGGCCCCCGGGATATGCCCGGTCTCGTAGAGGAGGACATCTTCATCGGACTCCACCACTACCAGCTTGCCGTCGGCGATGGCACCGTCGGCCAGGGCTGATGCCAGCCACTCTGTGGAGACGAGGCGTTCCGGGTTTGCGTATGCGGCAAACTTTTCGTTCTGTTCAACGGGGTAGGACATGGTGATGGCCTTTCACTGACAACGGACGGGAGCCAGGCCGTGGAAAATGGTGCAGGTGCCAGCCCGGCGTTCTCCCAACACTAACCACGGGCTGCCCGGATTGCTTCCCGGCGGTCACACGATGAAACATGTGCTTGGTCACGTGTCCTTCCCGGACCTTCCAATGCCGGTATTCTTGCTGGGGACCTAATACCGAAGGAACGGACCACCGTGGTACAGATCGAACAACTGGCTGCCCGCACACCGGCAGTCTCCGTGGAGGAACTCCTCAAGGGTTTCTACCCCTCTCCGCGATTCGGAGAGGTCTCGTTCGACAGTTACCGTCCCGATCCCTCGCAGCCGAGCCAGGCCAACGCCGTGAAGCTCCTTTCGGCCTTCGCCGACGGGGTTGGCTCCGAGGACAGTGGCGGATTGTTCAAGAAGCTCTTCGCCAAAAAGGCTCCGGCCACCAGGGCAGGAATCTACCTTGACGGTGGTTTTGGAGTGGGCAAAACCCACCTCCTGGCCTCCTTGTGGCACAGGTCTCCGGGCCCCAAGGCATTCGGCACGTTCGTGGAATACACCAACCTGGTTGGTGCGCTTTCGTTCCGCAAGACCGTCGAGGCCCTGAGCAGCTACAAGCTGGTCTGCATCGACGAATTCGAACTCGATGATCCAGGTGACACGGTGTTGATGTCCCGCCTGATGCGCGAACTGGCCGACGCCGGCGTCAAACTGGCCGCCACATCGAACACCTTGCCTGGCTCACTGGGTGAGGGGCGCTTTGCCGCCGTCGATTTCCAGCGCGAGATCCAGGTTCTTGCCGACCAATTCGATGTTGTCAGGATCGACGGCGAGGATTTCCGGCACCGCGGCTTGCCTGCTGCTCCGGCACCCCTCAAGACTGAAGAACTCAAGCACCGCATGAAGGCCGAATTTGCAGGCAAGACGGTGGCAGTGGACGATTTCCGCACACTGGTCAACCATCTGGCTGCGGTACACCCCAGCCGCTACCGGCAGCTCATCTCCGGCGTCGAAGCAGTGGTCTGGAGCGACGTCGAAACCATCACGGAACAGGCTGTGGCCCTCCGCTTTGTGGTGTTGGCGGACAGGCTCTATGACAAGGATGTGCCCATCCTGGCCAGTGGCGTCCCCTTCGACAAGCTCTTTACCGAAGAGATGATGACCGGCGGCTATACCAAGAAGTACTTCCGTGCTGTGTCCAGGCTGACAGCGCTTGCCCGCGAGGCGCAAAACCACGAGCCTGCCTGACTCACGCTTTCTGTACTGGTTCGCGGCTCTTGAGCATCCAGCGAACCAGGATGCCTCCGGCAAGCGCCCAGAACGCGGCGCCCACACCGGCGAAGCTGAGGCCTGACGCTGCCAGCAGGAAAGTGATGCAGGCTGGTATGCGTTCCTCTGCGACGGCCAGCGCAGAGGAAATGGACGCCGCCAAGGTCCCCAGGAGTGCCAGGCCGGCTACGGCTTCCAACAGCCCCGATGGTGCCGCCGCTACCAAGGTCACCAGGGCCGCCGAAGCTGCGGCCAGGACCAGGTAGGCCAAACCGGAGACGAACGCTGCGATCCAACGCCTGCTGTGGTTCCTGCCCGCCTCCTCGCCCGCTGCCAGGGCTGCGCTGAGGGCGGCAAGGTTGATTGCATGGCCGCCGAATGGCGCTCCCACGATGGTTCCGGCTCCGGTGACCAGCATGGAGGAACGCCAAGGTGTGGTGTAACCAAACGACTTCAGGACAGCGACTCCCGGGATGTTCTGGGAGGCCATGGTGACGATGAACAAGGGCAAGGCCAGCCCTACTGCCGCCTCCACGGAGAAAGCCGGTGTGGTCCACTCCAACCTTGGCAAGAGACTGTCCACGGGGATCTGGACGCCGTTGGAGGCAATGTGGATTCCGATAACGGCCAGGGCCACCAGCAACGATGCCGGGACTGACCACCGCGGCGCGAACTTCATCAGGACAACCCAGCACAGGACCACGGGAGCAATCAGCAGCGGAGCCGATCCCAGCGACTTGAAAGGAGCCAGGCACAGGGGGAGCAGGACTCCGGCAAGCATGGCTTGGGCAAGTGCCGTCGGGATTTTTGCCATGAGCCGCCCCAATACCGGCAACAGTCCAGTCAGGACGATCAGCACCCCAACCATAAGGAACGCCCCCACGGCAGCCGGCCATCCGCCGTCGACCGTTCCGGCTGAGGCGAGCAGCGCCGCCCCGGGCGTGGACCAGGCGAGCGTCACCGGCAACCTGGAACGCCAGGACAGCCACAGGATTCCAAGGCCAAAGGTGAGGGTGAGAGCGAGTAGTCCGCTCGATGCCTGGGCCTGGTTGGCGCCCACCGCCTGCAGGCCGGCAAGGACGACGGCAAATGATGAGGTGAAACCCACCAGCGCGGTGACGATACCGGCGGTAATCGGAGGTCCCAGTGTCTCCCGGCTGGAACTGTCGTGCGTTCGGGGCGGGGAGACGGAAGGCATAAAGATCAACGTACCCGACCGTCAGAGGGTGGGCGTTAAACGCCAAGGGCACCGGTGGCGCCTCTCGGCGGGACCGGTGCCCCCTTGACGTATCTGGTACGGCGGCTCAGGCAGCTATGGCTGCTTCGGCTCATCCGTGACGGGAGCCTGTCCAGGCTGACCGTCGTTCTTGGCCACGAAGTCGGAAGCGGCGTTCTGGACCTTGTCGACGTGGCCGGCATACTTGCCGCCCGTCTTCTCGTCCACAAAATCCCCGGCCTTTTCGATGCCATTCTTGATGGCTTCTTCGTTGCCTTGAATGAGACCCTGAGCCTTGCCCTTCAGGTCGTCAATTAAACCCACGGGCACCTCCCTTCCATCGCGGAGCCAGTTCGCTCCTCCGCGTCCGACCCTAACACCACTTTTCAAGGGTGCCAAGGGTTCCGGATTGGCCTGTGGATAAACTACGCCAACGGCGTACTTTCCACCTTGTGGCGGGGGCTGTCCGGATTCATCAGGGAGTGTCGTCGGCCGTAAGCGAAGTAGATCACCAGGCCAATCACGAGCCATACGCCAAACCGTACCCAGGTTTCCCAGTGGAGCTGGAACATCAGGAATGCCGAAGCCAGGACACCGAAGGCAGGCACGAGCGGCATGAGCGGCAACCGGAACGTCCTTGGAGCGTTCGGCTTGGTGTAGCGGAAGACAATCACCGAGACACACACCACCACGAATGCAGCCAGGATGCCGATATTGGTGAGGTCGGCTACTTCCTTGATGGGGAAGACGCCGGCAAGGAATGCCGAAGCAACGCCGGCGATCCACGTAACGCGCTGCGGCGTCCCGTGCCGGTCCGTCTTGGCGAACCAGCCCGGCAGCAGGCCGTCACGGCTCATGGAGAACCACACGCGGGTGACGCCCAACAGGAAGGTCAGCATGACGGTCAGGATGGACAGAACCGCGAACACGGAGATGATGGTGGCAATGACGGGCAGTCCCACGCCCTGGAACGCCGATGCGAAGCCGGCTGTGGGATTGATGTCCTTGTAGTTCTGCATGCCGGTCAGGACCAGCGTGGCGGCTACGTACAGGAGCATGGCAATGATCAAGGACAGGATGATGGCCTTGGGCATGTGCTTCTTGCCGTCCTTTGCCTCTTCGGCCGCCGTGCTCATGGCGTCATAGCCGAAGACGGCGAAGAAGACGGTGGCGGCACCGGCAATGACCGGGCCGAAGCCGCTGGGCATGAACGGGTTGTAGTTTTCGGTGTTGACGTAGAAGATGCCCAGTCCAATGATGAACAGGATCAGGATGACCTTGATGGCCACAGCTACCAGCTCGAACCGGCCAAAGGCCTTGGTTCCGCGGCTGAGGATCCAGGTGACCAGGAGGCAGACCAGGATTGCCGGGAGGTTGATGATTCCGCCCTTGCCCTCGTCGGCCGTGGACGTCATCCAGGTTGGCATGTGAATTCCGATGCCGGAGAGGAAAGCATCAAAGTAGCCGGAGATGCCGATGGCCACTACAGCCACGATCGCAATGTACTCCAGCAGCAGATCCCAGCCGATGAACCAGCCAATGATCTCGCCAAGGGCAACGTAGCCGTAGGTGTAGGCCGAGCCGGCGCGCGGGATCATGCCGGCGAATTCCGCGTAGGAGAGCGCGGCTGCACCGGAAGCCAGGCCGGCGATCAGGAAGGAAAAGAGCACGGCGGGGCCTACGCCCGGGTTGCCCTCGCTGCCGTGGGCTACAAGGCCGGCAAGGGAGAAAATCCCGACGCCGATAATTCCGCCAACGCCGATTGCTGTCAGTTGCCAGAGGCCAAGACTCTTAAAGAGTCCGCTGTGTTTGCTTTCTTCCTCGATGTCGTCGATGGGCTTGCGCCTCAGGACGGACTTGGAAGCCGTCTGTTGATTCATGGGGGTACTCCTGCCATAGGCGTGGAACGGTGATGAGCTCGCAGTACATTATGCGAGCCGAATCACATTAGATAAAGCGACTTCTTCTGAGGGGTATCGGTTATTTCCCGTAATGAGTTGGTCTTTGGGTTATAGGACAAAACGTGTGTAAATCTCGGGTGTGTCATGTGCGGCCTGCCCATCCTTTGCGATGCCAGAGTCCTTCGTCGGCGCTGAGTCCGGTGCTGTAGAGCTCGGGCCCGGGCTTCTGCTCGGTCGTGGTGATGGCTTCGGTCTTGGCCGGACGGTAATGCACGGCTTTGATGAGTTTGGCCGGTGGCAGGGGCTGTTCGCTGTGCAGGTAGAGGTACCACTCGATCGCGCGTTTTCGATGTTCTTCACTCATGCCCCGGTGGGCCCGCAGCAGCAACCGGAGTTGGGCGTTGGTGCCGCCTTCAATGCGATTAGTAGTCGAGGCGATCTGCAGGCCGGCG
>NZ_FMWE01000013.1:0-51746 GCF_900102805.1 Arthrobacter sp. UNCCL28 | reverse complement strand
GTTACGGCGGTCATAGCGTGGGGGAAACGCCCGGTCCCATTCCGAACCCGGAAGCTAAGACCCACAGCGCCGATGGTACTGCACCCGGGAGGGTGTGGGAGAGTAGGACACCGCCGGACACACATTAGGCAAGAGCCCCGACCACAGGTCGGGGCTCTTCCCCTTTAACCACCACAACACGGTACAAAAACCCCAGACAGACAGCACGGCCCCGGCCACCCACAGGGAGACCAGCTTGGCCCCGTTCACCAACAGGCCGGCACCAGCAATCACCCACCCAAACACTCCAACACCGCGTCCACCACGTGGCTTCGTTGCCTGTCCTGCCGATAGACCAGGTACTCAGTGATGGGCGGTATGGCATCGGCGAAGTCCAGCAGAACCAGCCGTGGATCGTCGTTGAATTCGTCCTCCGCAATGACACCTATGCCCAAGCCTGCAATGACGGCGGCGTGGACTGCTTCCCGGCTGTCAGTCTCGAGCACTTCGGTTGGTTGGAGTTGGGCGCTGGAGAGCGCGGTTTCTATGGATCGGCGCGTGACCGACCCGATCTCGCGAATGATCAGAGGATGGTCCACGAGGTCCCGCAACCGGATCATCTTGCTGCCGGCCAGTGCATGATCCTGGCGAACGAAGGCGACCAGGTCCTGCTTTGCGAGGGCACGTGCCACCAGGTCAGGATGGGGTGTTTCGTCAGCGATGATGCCGACGTCCACAGTTCCGGCCAGGACCCGCTTGCGCACTTCGGCGGAGTTGCCGCTGATGAGTTGGATATTGACGCCGGGATTCTGCCGGCGGAAGATGCTCAGCAGGCCCACTGCGTTGATGGGCGCATCGGTGCCGAACCGCAACTCTCCTTGCATGACGTTCCGGGCCTTGGCCAGAATGGTCTCCGCCTCAAGTTCGGCCCCGAACAGTCTCGCTGTGACCACCAGGAGCTTGCTCCCCAAGGGCGTCAGTTCCACGGACCGTCCCGATCGTTGCAGCAGATGTACCCCGTGGCGCCGTTCCAGGAGTCGAACCTGCTCGGACAGGGTTGGTTGGCTCACGCCTGCGGCTGCTGCCGCCGCGACGTAACTGCCGTGTGTCGCTACGAGGTGGAACGCCCGGAGATGAGTCAGATTCATAGGCATTGCCTAAGTCTCCTATAGACAGGGGCGCTTCCTCCTATGAGTAGACGAGGATTCCACGTACCGTCTTGGCTGTGAAGAGAGAACCCCACGTCCTGGTCGTCGGAATTGACGGTGTCCGTTACGACTCCCTCCTGTCCGCGGCCACGCCCGCTGTGGACCGTATCGCCCGCGGGGGTTTCCTCCTCCCGGTGACGGTTCACCCCAGGAACGTCACCATTTCCGGCCCGGTGTGGGCCACGGTGGCCACCGGTGTTTACGCGGACCGGCACAAGGTAACCGGCAACAGTGTCCATCCGCCGGAGTTGGCTGACTTCCAGGACTTCACGGCGGTGCTTCGCGCGTCACGTCCGGCGTCCCGCACCATGATCGCTGCGAGTTGGCTTCCGGTGGCGGCGCCCACTGCGTGTGGACCGCTCTTCTCCTCCCGCGGTTGGGTGCCGGAAAAGGACCCTGAGGAAGCCAACGACGGCGGCAGTTGGGCAAGTGCCGATGACGCGGTCGCAAGGTACGCAGCCGGGCGGTTGGAGAAGGAGGACATCTCGGCGTCCTTTGTGTACTTTGGGGAGGCGGATGTCGAAGCACATAACAACGGCACGGGGTCTGGCTACGCCTTGGCTATTCAAAATTGCGACACGCGACTCATGACGCTGCTGGAAGCCATCAAGGCCAGGCCCAATCGCCGGAACGAAGACTGGACCATCATGGTGGTCACCGACCACGGGCACCTGGATGCCGGCGGTCACGGGGGCTGGAGCGAGGAAGAGCGCACTGCCTGGATCGCGGCGTGCGGAGCAAGCGTGCCGGAGGAAGTCAAGGCCGTGGACCACACGGACATTTTTACCCAGGTGCTCGCCGCATTTGGCGTAGCTGCAGGAGCCGCGGAGGGTGTTCCGTTCGGTGCCCGGTGTGCAGGACCGGAGCAGCTGGCGCCGGAGCCGCCCGCCCGGAGTCCCGTGCCGGGGACGCCTGCCCGGGGTGTCGCCCCGGAACTGCCTACCCGGCGTGCCGCCCCGGGGACCGATGAGGAACTGCCTACCCGGGGTGCCGCCCCGGGGACCGCGGAGGAACTGCCTACCCGGAGTGCCGCCCCGGAGCCGCCTGCCCGCACAGCAGCTCTCCGTTGACCGTTGTGGTGACGGCCGCAGTCCTCTTGGCGGCGGTCCTGCACAGCATCTGGAACGCCCTGGCAAAGGCAATCCCGGACCGCCTTGCTTCATCGACCATGATTGCCTTGGCCTATCTGGCGTTCGGGTTGGTGGGGGCGGCGGCGTTCGGAGTTCCCGTGCAGGAATCATGGCCCTTTGTGGTGGCCTCGGCTGCCTTGCAGACCTGCTACCTGATCCTGTTGACCACCTCGTACAGGCACGGCGACTTTTCCCAGGTCTATCCGTTGGCCCGGGGCATTGCCGTGCTTCTGGTCACGGTCATCGCCACCACCGTGCTTGCCGAGAGATTGAGCCTTTGGCAGCTGACGGGGGTGGCAGTGGTTGCTGGCTCATTGCTGAGCCTTGCCCTGATACGACAGGGCGCAGCGGCCGGGCCGGGCAGGAACCGTAAAGGTACCCTTTTTGCCGTGCTCACTGGAGCGGCCATTGCGGCCTATACCTTGGTTGACGGGGTAGGAGTCCGGGTTTCCGGGCAGCCGATGGCCTATGTCTCGTGGCTGTTCCTGCTGCAGGGTTTCCTGATTCCCGTGGTTTGCTGGCGAATGGCCGCTGATCGCCGTTCCTTCCCGCAGCGTGTGATGCGGTATTGGAAGCCGGGATTCGTCGGGGGACTGGTGTCGATGCTGGCTTACGGGATCGTCGTTTGGGCACAGAGTATGGCACCGCTTGCCTTGGTGTCGGCGCTCCGCGAAACCAGTGTCCTCCTGGCAGGCGTCATTGGCTCAGTGTTCTTCAATGAAAAGTTCAGCCGGCTTCGGCTTGGCCTGACGGTTGTGGCCGTGGCCGGGATCGCCGCGATCCAGCTTGGCTAGCCTGGGAAGAACTCCGACAGCTCCGAGTTCAGCCGGCTTCGGCTTGGCCTGACGGTTGTGGCCGTGGCCGGGATCGCCGCGATCCAGCTTGGCTAGCCTGGGAAGAACTCCGACAGCTCCGAGACCAGCTTGTCCGGGGCCTTGTTGGGTCCGTCATGGCCGTACCCGGGGAGGATGGTGTAGCTGGATCCGGACAGGATGTCGTGAATTTGGCCGCAGGCAACACCGAAGTATGCGGGGCTCTTTTCGCCCACCACGATCAAGGTTTCCAACGGAAGCTCAACGAATGGTTCGGCCGGCATGTCCGCGGCGATGACGGCCTTGATTTCACGGACACCACAGGTCATCAGCTCGCGCATCTGCTTGCCCAGGGGTGTCCCGGCGGCAAGCTTGTTCGCCAGGGTCAACATGGACAGGGGCATTCTGGCGAAGGCGCCACCGGTTTCCACTCCCTTGATGAGGATGGCGAGGGCGCGATCGTAGTCTCCCGCCGCCGTCGCGCGTTCATAATCGGGTGTCCAGTCTGCTTTGACGCTGTGGTTGACGGACACCGCGGGATCGTACACGGCCAGTCTTTCCACCGGCAGGGTGCGTGCGGCGTGCAGCGCTACGGCGCCACCGAAGCTGTGCCCAAAGACGTCCGTGCTGGACGTGTGCTTCATGACTGCGTCCAGGTCCCGGATGTCGGCCTCGAGGGTGTAATCCTCGGACTGTGGGGATGAATCGCCACGTCCGCGCCGGTTGAACGTATGGACGGGACGTCCCAGGGCTTCACTTAGCTTTTGCGCGAAACGCGTGTAATCGGCGGCCGTCACCATGGAGGCCGGAACGACGACGACGCCGGAGCCTGCTGCTGCCAGCTCACCGCCTGTGGTGAGTACTTCGAGATGTCCGCCGTCGGGGGTCATGATGATGTCGCGCGTCATGACTCGAGCCTAGCCGAGCGACCTGAATGCAAGCAGCATCCCTGCCCCTATGTGGAAAAAGGAACCGCTGTGGGAAAGCCCTCAGCGTTTGAAGTAGTTCGAAATATCGGTCACCAGCTCGTTGACGGCTGCAGGGATGGACCCGTGGAATCCCTTGGGAGAGACCTCCAGCGTGCTGCCGGGAACCGCCCTGTTCAACCGCGCTGCGGTGACCTTGTAGAACTGCGGGCTTTTCTTGCCCACCATGAAGTGCGTGCTGGATGGCAGGACGGAGAAATCGGTCGGAGTATCCGCGGCTTCGAAGGCTGCCTTCAGCTCACCTACGCCTGAAGGCATGAGCTCGCGGAAAAGCTTGTTCACTTTGGTCCGCGACACCACAGCCATGAGACCCGCCAGAATCGGCTCGGGAACCCGGGCCAAGGCAGTTCCGGGCTGCATCCCGCGCTTCATCCGGGCCAGGGCCAGCCCAACATCGCCCTTGTTGACGGAGTCCTCGAACCCGGCAAGCCAGTCCGTGTCCATGCTGCCGTCGATGTTCACGGCAGCGTCGTAGACAGCAAGTTTGTCCGGCTGGTGACGGGTGCCGGCAAAGGCCTGCGCGGCATTCAGCGCCACGGAGCCACCCAGGCTGTGGCCAAAAATGTTCCGTGCGCCGGTGGCGTCCATGATGGTGCGGACATCGGCGATTTCCGTATCCATGGAGTAATGGTTGGGTTGTTCGGTGGATTTGCCCCTGCCGCGGCGGTCGTACACGTCCACCGCCCAGCCGTCTCCCAGGCCCTTGGCCAAGGCTATGGAGAACGGCCGGTATATGAGGGCAGTGAGGAAAGCGCCGCCGATCAGCACAACCCGGCGTTCCCCGGGCGCCTCTTCGGCGCCGTAGCTGTACAAGGCGAGCCGTCCGCCGTCGTGCGTCTGAATATCGCGTTCCTTCACCGGAACATCCTAGGCGGCATCGAGGGGTCCGCCGTGGACCATGGTGCCCGAAAGGAACCGCGCAATCCTGACGGCGAGGCGCTTACCGGGACGCAACGGCCCCTCATGGAACTGCAGGGGAACCACCGCAAAGTCTATGGCCGGCACCGCTCCAGCCAGGGTCCGCCCGGTTTCCGCGAAATACGACGGACTCCAACCGCCGCTGAGCATGAGGATGGGCGTGGAGAGCTTCATGAAGTCGTGAAGTTGCGCGTCGGCGTCCAGGACCGCCCGCATTTCAGTGACTGCGGTAGGGAGCAAGGACCGCATCTCCAAACCCAAGCGGGTCCGGGCAGACAGGACACTGAGCGTACGCAGCGCCCCCATGGGCAGGTAGGAAATGGGCCCCGCTGTCCCCAGTCCCTGCACCAGATGCGCCCAGGCGTTGTCCAACTGCCCGGCGGTGACTGCTTCTTCAAGCTCGGGACGCCATCTGCTGCTGAGATTGCCGGAGAGCGAAACCGCGGCGTCGTAGGTGACCAGTTTCTTGATCCGGCCCTGCCTCGCGGCCTGCAGCGCAACGAAGCCGCCGTAACTGTGCCCCACGACGTCTGTGGAGCCGGTCTTCTCCATCACTGAGTGAAGGTCTGAGATTTCGGTCTCGACGGAATAGCCCGGCGGCTGCGGCGCAGATTTGCCGCGCCCGCGCCGGTTGTAGCTGTGGACAGGGCGTCCAAGGATCACGCTCAGGGTCCGCGCAAACGACCAGTACAGCGAGTCCGTCACCAAAGTGCCATGGATAAGCACGACGCCGGACGGTTCAGCAGGCGCTTTCGAACCGGGAATTGAGGCACCGGATGCGGGCCGGAAGGTGTGCACCTCAAGCTGCCCGCCGCCGTCGACTGTTTCAACTGTCCATGTCTCCACAGCCCCGAGTCTATGCGTTTGCCTGATTTGCGGCCCGGAAGTGAAGGCGCGCAATCACCGGTAAACTTAAGGACTGTGACTTCCGCAAACACCCCAGCCCTGAACACCTCCGCAGAGCCCATCGACGCCAGCGAGCAGATGCGCATCCGTATGGAAAAGCGCGCCAAGCTGATCGAGCGCGGCACAGAGGCTTACCCGGTAGGTGTTGAACGGACCCATTCCCTCGGTGAAATCCGCGGGAAATACGCACACTTGGAAGCCGATGAAACCACCGGCGACGTCGTGGGCGTCACCGGGCGCGTCGTGTTCATCCGCAACACCGGCAAGCTGTGCTTCGCCACCCTCCAGGAGGGCGGCGTGGACGGTAAGGGCGTCCGGCTGCAGGCCATGCTGAGCCTCGCCAACGTCGGTGAGGAAGCGCTCGCCGAATGGAAGGCCTTAGTGGACCTGGGCGATCACGTGTTCATCAAGGGCGAGGTCATCTCCTCCCGCCGCGGTGAGCTGTCCGTCATGGCGGACTCCTGGTCCATGGCCTCCAAGGCCCTGCGGCCCCTTCCGGTGCTGCACGC
This sequence comes from Arthrobacter sp. UNCCL28, assembly GCF_900102805.1. NCBI lineage: Bacteria > Bacillati > Actinomycetota > Actinomycetes > Micrococcales > Micrococcaceae > Arthrobacter > Arthrobacter sp. UNCCL28. The sequence continues at coordinate 45,298 of NZ_FMWE01000013.1, read as the reverse complement.
GGAACTGAACGAGGAAACGCGCGTTCGCCAGCGCTATGTGGACCTCATGGTCCGCGACGAAGCACGCGAGATGGTCTACAAGCGCGCAGCGATTACCCGCTCCGTCCGCGATACCTTGGACAGCCACGGCTACGTGGAGGTTGAGACCCCCATCCTTCAGCTGGTTCACGGCGGTGCCACGGCCCGTCCGTTCGAAACGCACATGAACGCGTTCGACCAGAAGATGACCCTGCGCATTGCAACCGAGCTCTTCCTCAAGCGTGCGGTAGTGGGTGGCATTGACCGTGTCTACGACATGGGCCGCGTTTTCCGCAATGAAGGCGTGGATTCCACGCACAGCCCCGAATTCACCACCTTGGAATGCTATGAAGCCTGGGCGGACCAGTTCGTCATGGCCGAACGCATGAAGGAAATCATCCTGAATGTCGCGGACGTCGTGGGCACCCGTACCATCCAGACTGACGCCGGTGAAATCAACCTCGACGGCGAATGGGCCTGGGTTTCGGTTTACCCCGGTATTTCCGAAGCAGTGGGTGTGGAAATTACTCCGGACACCACGGTGGATGAACTGTTGGCAATTGCCGCCAAGCACGAGGTCAAGGTTGATCCCAAATGGGATGCCGAGAAGATCGTGGTTGAGCTGTTCGGCGAGATTGTGGAACCCACCCTCCTGAACCCGACGTTCGTCTACGACTACCCGCCCTCGGCGCAGCCGCTGGCCCGTCCGCACCGTGAAGACGGACGGCTGATCGAAGCCTGGGACCTGATCATCGGTGGCATGGAGCGCGGTACGGCCTTCAGTGAGCTCATTGACCCTGTCATCCAGCGTGAACGCCTCACGGAGCAGTCCCGCCGCTCCGCAGCCGGTGATGAGGAAGCCATGCAGCTGGACGAGGACTTCCTCCGCGCCCTCGAATACGGTGCACCGCCCATGGGCGGCATTGGCCTCGGCATTGACCGCTTGGTCATGCTGTTCACCGGGGCCGGTATTCGCGAAACGATTCTGTTCCCCTTGTTGAAGCCTGAAGGACACTGATCATGGAGTACATAGCAGTCCTTGCGCCGTCCGTAGTTGTGGGTTTGATCTTCTGGTTTGCCATGAAGTCGATCTTCAATGCAGACAAATCCGAGCGTCAGGCAGAAGCCCGCGCCCAAGCTGAAGCGAATTCAAAAAACGCAGGGCCGGCAACTGAAGGTCCAGCCGCTAAATAGGCTCCTAAATGGGTTCCACTTTCACGTGAATCCAATTGTGCTTTGACGTGCGTGCTTGCTGTGAACGATAATCGACAAAGGAACCCGGGGAATTTCTGATTATCCATCCCTCTAAGAGAGGCAACTCATGGCACAGAAAGTAAAAATCATCCTCGTCGATGACCTGGATGAAGGATCTGCGGACGAAACTGTCCGATTCGGTCTGGACGGCGTTAGCTACGAAATGGACCTGTCCACAGCAAACGCAGCATCGCTTCGGAAGGCCCTGGAACCTTTTGTCGCAAAGGCACGGAAGACTTCTTCCGGCCGTGGGACGCGGGGTCGCGCTACCCCGGCCCGCAACCAGGATTCCGCGCAGATCCGGCAGTGGGCCCGTGATAACGGTTACACAGTCAACAGCCGCGGACGTATTCAGGCTGAAATTCAGGAAGCCTACCAAAAGGCCAATTCCTGATTCACCGCTTCAATGCCCCGGCAGTCACTGCCGGGGCATTGGTTGTTTAACGGGGCTGTGGATTGTTGGCTGCCATCCCGTCCCCAAAGGAAATGCTCCCCGGCCCGAGGGCGCGTTGACTCGCACCCATGGAGTTGGGAGGGCGTCCCCTGGGCGCAGTTGGAGAATTCCAGGCGCGGTCCGGAGGGAAGCCCGGCCGGCCAGCCGGCAGGATGTCACCGTAGTCCGCCGGGGTCAAGGGGAAGTGCGGGTTTTATTCCTCCACGGCGTCATGTTTCCCCTGTGGCGAACACGCTCCAAAAGTGCTGCTCCGGCACGTAGCATCAAAGTACGTCGTAGCTAGGAGTGTGGCGAAATGTTTGAGAGATTTACGGACCGTGCCCGTCGCGTGGTCGTCCTTGCCCAAGAAGAGGCACGGATGCTCAACCACAATTACATCGGTACCGAGCACATCCTCTTGGGTCTGATCCACGAGGGTGAAGGCGTTGCTGCCAAGGCGCTCGAGTCCCTGAGCATTTCGCTCGATGGCGTTCGCGAGCAGGTGCAGGAGATCATCGGCCAGGGCCAGCAAGCCCCGTCCGGTCACATCCCCTTCACGCCGCGTGCCAAGAAGGTGCTTGAGCTTTCCCTTCGTGAAGCACTGCAGCTCGGCCACAACTACATCGGTACTGAGCACATCCTGCTCGGCCTCATTCGCGAAGGCGAAGGCGTGGCCGCCCAGGTGCTGGTGAAGCTTGGTGCAGACCTGAACCGGGTCCGCCAGCAGGTCATCCAGCTGCTCTCCGGCTACCAGGGCAAGGAGACCGCAGGCAGCGGCTCCGGCCAGGGCCAGCCGGAAGGTACCCCCGCAGGTTCTGTGGTGCTTGACCAGTTCGGACGCAACCTTACCCAGGCCGCCCGCGAGAACAAGCTGGACCCTGTGATCGGTCGCGAGCAGGAGATGGAACGCGTCATGCAGGTCCTCTCCCGCCGTACCAAGAACAACCCGGTGCTGATCGGTGAGCCCGGCGTCGGTAAGACAGCCGTCGTCGAAGGCCTCGCCCAGGCGATCGTCCGCGGAGATGTCCCGGAGACCATCAAGGACAAGCAGCTGTACACGCTTGACCTCGGTTCGCTCGTTGCCGGCTCCCGCTACCGCGGTGACTTCGAAGAGCGCCTGAAGAAGGTCCTCAAGGAAATCCGCACCCGCGGCGACATCATCCTCTTCATTGACGAGATCCACACCCTCGTCGGTGCAGGTGCTGCTGAAGGCGCCATCGATGCTGCGTCGATCCTGAAGCCGATGCTCGCCCGCGGTGAGCTCCAGACCATCGGTGCCACCACGCTTGACGAGTACCGCAAGCACATCGAGAAGGATGCGGCCCTTGAGCGCCGCTTCCAGCCGATCCAGGTCAAGGAACCCTCGGTTGCCCACGCGATCGAGATCCTCAAGGGACTCCGCGACCGCTACGAGGCACACCACCGCGTAACGATCACCGACGGCGCCCTGGCCTCCGCAGCGCAGCTGGCCGAACGCTACATCTCGGACCGCTTCCTGCCGGACAAGGCGATCGACCTCATCGATGAAGCCGGCGCACGCCTGCGTATCCGCCGCATGACCGCTCCGCCTGAGCTCAAAGCAATGGATGAGCGCATTGCGGACGTGAAGATGGAGAAGGAATCGGCCATCGACGCCCAGGACTTCGAAGGTGCTGCTTCACTGCGCGACAAGGAGCAGAAGCTCATTGCCGAACGCGCCGAGAAGGAACGCACGTGGAAGTCCGGCGGCATGGACGACATCTCCGAGGTTGACGAGGACCTGATCGCCGAAGTTCTTGCGAACTCCACCGGAATCCCGGTCTTCAAGCTCACCGAGGAAGAGTCCTCACGCCTGCTCAAGATGGAAGACGAACTGCACAAGCGCGTCGTTGGACAGGATGAGGCCATCAAGGCCCTGTCCCAGGCCATCCGCCGTACCCGTGCAGGCCTGAAGGATCCCAAGCGTCCGGGTGGCTCGTTCATCTTCGCCGGCCCCACCGGCGTCGGCAAGACCGAGCTCGCCAAGGCACTTGCCGAGTTCCTGTTCGGTGAAGAGGATGCCCTCATCACGCTGGACATGTCCGAGTACTCCGAGAAGCACACGGTTTCGCGTCTCTTCGGTGCACCTCCGGGCTACGTCGGCTATGAAGAAGGCGGCCAGCTGACCGAGAAGGTCCGGCGTCGTCCGTTCTCCGTGGTGCTGTTCGACGAAGTGGAGAAGGCCCACGCGGACCTCTTCAACTCGCTGCTGCAGATCCTGGAAGACGGTCGACTGACCGACTCCCAGGGCCGCGTGGTGGACTTCAAGAACACCGTGATCATCATGACCACCAACCTTGGTACCCGCGATATCTCCAAGAGCGTGGCCACGGGCTTCCAGTCCGGCACGGACACCCAGACCGGCTACAACCGGATGCGTGCCCGGGTCACGGAAGAGCTCAAGCAGCACTTCCGCCCCGAGTTCCTCAACCGTGTTGACGACGTCGTGGTGTTCCCCCAGCTGACGCAGGACGAGATCATCGAGATCGTGGACCTGTTCGTGACCCGCCTGGAGCGCCGCCTCAAGGACAAGGACATGGGCATCGAGCTCACCCCCGCTGCCAAGGTCCTCCTGGCCACGCGTGGTTACGATCCCGCCATGGGTGCACGGCCTCTGCGCCGCACCATCCAGCGCGAGATCGAGGACCAGCTGTCCGAGAAGATCCTGTTCGGCGAACTCCACTCCGGCGACATCGTTGTGGTGGACGTCGACGGTGAAGGTGACGACGCCAAGTTCACGTTCGAAGGCAACGCCAAGCCGCGGATCCCGGAGATCGCTCCCACCGCGTAAGGCATTACAGCGCCAAGCCCCGCCTGCTCCCTTCAAGGAGCAGGCGGGGCTTTTGCGTTGGTGCTGGAGCCTTTGTCCAGCTGGGGCCTTTGTCCAGCAGGAGCCTTTGTCCAGCAAAAGCCCTTGTCCAGCTGGAGCCCTTAGGGTGGATTGGAAGGTCTGCAAGAAACTCCGAGGGAAGAGAGGGGATCGCATGAGGGTACTCATGGTCGCTCCCGGGACGCGTGGCGATGTTGCGCCGATGGCCGGGCTCGGCAGCCGTCTCCAGGGGCTCGGCTACGAGGTTGCCATTGCCGCGAACCCTGCTTATGCCCCGCTGGTGGTGGAGTCGGGATGCGAATTCAGGCCGCTGCCGGGGGATTTGGCGGAACTGATCAAACAGCCGGCCCCTGGTGCGAAAGCCGGCGCTGGGAGCGTCCTGACGTTCTGGCGCAGGCTGGGCGCGTACATGGAGAACGCCGCCACAGGAACCTTGGCGGCTGCCGAAGCCGGCACCGATGTGATCCTGGCGAATTCCGTAGCGCCTTATGCCTATGACATTGCCGAGGCTTTGGGCATTCCGGCCATAGGCGCACACTTGCAACCAACTGAGCCAAGTGCGGCATACCCGCCGGTGTTGATGAATTCGGCCCGCAGTTTGGGGGCGGTGGGGAACAAGGTCATTGGGGAGAGGGCGGCGGCCGGCCCGGCTCCTTATGATGCTCCGAGCGCCCGACTTCGCAAACAGTTGGGGCTTGGCAGGCAAAGCCGGGCTGCCGGTGAGCGTCGTCGGAGGAAGGCCCGGGCAACAATTCTTCACGGCATCAGCCCTTCTGTCCTGCCGCGGCCGGCCGATTGGCACTCGGGGCTGGTCATGGCCGGGTACTGGTGGCCAGCTGAAAACACAGAATGGGAACCCTCCGCGGACCTGGTGGACTTTCTCGCAGACGGTCCAGCGCCCGTCTTCGTTGGCTTCGGCAGCAGCGCGGACCTCGACCCGGGGTTCGTCCTTGAGGCAACGCGTCGGGCCGGAGTAAGGGCCGTGGTGCAGGGTCCGGAGGGCGTCTTGGGCGATGACGCCCTGGGCGTTGGAAGTGTTCCCCATCAGTGGCTTTTCCCCAGGATGGCCGCTGTGGTGCATCACGCCGGAGCGGGGACCACCGCGGCCGGGTTCCGCGCAGGAGTACCGGCGCTCGGTGTCCCCGTCTATACGGACCAGCCACTCTGGGCCTCGCGAATCGCTGCGCTGGGTGCCGGGCCCCAGCCGATTCCTTATAAGAAGCTGACTCCGGAGCGCCTCGGCGACGCGATACGGCAAGCCGGCACCACGCCGTCGTATGCGCGGCGGGCCCGCGAAGTGGCGGCGGCCATCGCCACGGAGGACGGAACCGCGCCCGTGGTTGCGGCCCTGCGAAATCTGCCAACCACCTAATCTCCGAACCATGTGACAGTAGGGCGCGTTTGAAAACTCAAAACGTGCTCTACGGGTGAATATGTGAAAGTACTGTTTCACTGTGAGTGAACCACCCTGTGATCGGCGGCACATTACGTGTTGAATCGGACCATGGACTCTGCTGACACTCACACCCCGGGCGAGCAGCCCGAAACCCCCTTTCACGACATGGACCACTACCTCGCCATCCCGCGGGTCAGCGGCCTCACCCTCAGCCCGGACGGCACGCGCCTGGTCACCACCGTTTCAACGCTGAACGGCAAGGGCACCGAGTTCGCTTCAGCCCTCTGGGAAATCGACCCCGCCGGCCGGAAGCAAGCACGCCGGATCACCCGCAGCTCCAAAGGGGAAGCGGGTGCTGCGTTCGCGGCAAACGGCGACCTCTACTTCACCTCGGCGCGCCCGGATCCGGACAGTCCCGACGCTGACCCGGTGAACGCCCTGTGGCTCCTGCCCGCCGACGGGGGAGAAGCCCGCGTGGTGCACTCGCGCTCAGGTGGCATCAGTTCGGTCATGACCGCGAAGGACGCGGACGCCACGTTCGTGAACGCCGAAGTCCTGGCCGGATCCGCGGACGAAGAGAACGACGACGAGCGCCGCAAGGCCCGCAAGGACAACAAGGTCTCCGCCATCCTGCACAGTGGCTACCCCGTCCGCTACTGGGATGCCGACCTCGGCCCCGCCGAGCCGCGGATCTTCGCAGTTGATCAGGGAGAAAACCAGGAACCCGGCAAGCCGTCGACAGTGGACGCTGCCGCTCCGCTCAAACTCCGCAACCTGACCACCGGCGTCGGCGGTTCGCTGCGGGAGTCAAAAACGGTGGTGAGCCCGGACGGCAGGACCATCTACACCAGCATGACCAAGCCTTTGGCGAAAGCGGACAGCCGTGAGGTGCTCGCCGCCATCGACGTCGCCACCGGGAACATCAAAGTGCTGCTGGACCATGAAGGCATGAGCTACTTCCCGGGGCCCGTCAGCCCAGACAACCGCACCCTTGTGGTCGAAAGCGAAAGCGACACCACGCCCACGCAGGCGCCGCAGGTGAAGCTGCACTTGCTCAACGTCACCGGCGGCGAGACCACGGATCTTGAACCGCTGGCCCACGACTGGGACCGCTGGGCTACCGTGCTCGCATGGCTCCCCGATGGCAGCGGAGTCCTTGCCAAAGCGGACGACGACGGCGCGTCGCCGGTCTTCCGTGTTGACGTCGCCAACGGTGGGGTCACCCGGGTGACGCGGGACGCTTCCGCCTATTCCGACGTCGTGGTTTCTTCTGATGGGACGACGGCGTATGCCCTGCGGAGCTCGTATGAGTTCCCATCCGAAGCAGTCCGGATAGACCTGGCCACAGGTGAAGTGACCAGGCTGCAAGCCCCCGCTGAACGTCCCGTTTATCGCGGCCACTTGGAGCGCGTGGAAACAACCGCGGAGGATGGCGTGCGCGTGCCCGCCTACCTCGCCCTCCCCGATGGTGCCTCCGCGGACAAGCCCGCACCGCTCCTGCTGTGGATCCATGGCGGGCCCCTGGGTTCGTGGAACGCCTGGACGTGGCGCTGGAACCCTTGGCTGTTGGTGGCCAAGGGCTACGCCGTGCTCCTGCCGGACCCCGCACTCTCTACCGGCTACGGTCAGGAATTCATCCAGCGCGGCTGGGGCGAGTGGGGCAAGAAGCCCTTTACCGACCTCATGGCCATCACCGATGCCGTGGTAGCACGTCCGGACATCGACGAGTCGCGGACCGCCGCCATGGGAGGGTCGTTCGGCGGGTACATGGCCAACTGGGTTGCCGGGCAAACAGACCGCTTCAAGGCAATTGTCACCCACGCCAGCTTGTGGGCACTCGATCAGTTCGGGCCAACTACCGACGCGGCGCAGTACTGGCTAAAGGAAATGACTGCGGAAATGGCCATGGAGAACTCGCCGCACCTCAACGTGGGCAACATCAAGACACCCATGCTGGTGATCCACGGCGACAAAGACTACAGGGTCCCGATCGGCGAGGGGCTGCGTCTCTGGTACGAGCTCCTGTCCTCCTCGCAGCTGCCCGCCGACGACAACGGCCGGAGTCCGCACCGCTTCCTGTACTTCCCGGATGAAAACCACTGGGTCCTCCAGCCGCAGCACGCCAAGATCTGGTACGGCGTGGTGGAGCACTTCCTGGCCAAGCAGGTGCTGGGCGAGGATGTTGCCTTGCCGGAGGAACTGGGGGTTTAGCTCCGGCGCGAACGTCCTCGCCGGACGCCCGCTTCCGTTCACTGCAGTGGCGGTTGCGGGCGTCCGTCGCGAACGCCCGTTGGGCGCCCGCTTCCGTTCACTGCGGTGTCGGTTGCGGGCGTCCGTCGCGAGGTGGTTCTGCTGGGAACCACGGGTACCTGCTAGCGCGGTGGGTTACAGGCGAGAGTGTCCCTTGTCGCTCCAGCTGCTTCAGTTGAGCATTCCATGCCGTTGATACCGGGCCGCCGGCTCCCTGGCCCCAACGTTCCAACGACTTTGCCACCAACGCTGATTGGCGTCACGATTCGGCACCTGGATGCACTTGATATGGGTGACGGTCATCGTTGGGAGACGCATGGCCGACCAGGACGCTACGGATTCGCGGCATTGACTGCGAGCGAACAGTCAGGATCAAGTGCTCAAGGAGAAAGACGTGCCGGGCCCGGCAGCAGCGGCCGACCCCAGCGGAGTGTTGAACCGGCACTTTACGAATTGGTGCGGGAAGTTCAAGATCATCCGCACCACCGCCGGCTTCGAAACCGCTACCGGACATGCCGTGTACCCCGCCCATGCTATCCGTGAGGCGGACGGAACTGTCGGGTCGTCGGCGCTGGAAGGCTTTGAGAAGTCCGGCATTCGTGGGCAAGTTGAAAAAGACGCGTCCTTTCTGGAGACGCTCCTCGCTGCGGCAAATTCACCAACCAGGATCCCGTTGGGGCTGGCCTTGTTGATTGGGGGCGTCCGCTATCAACTTGTTTTTCAGAACACTTCCGAGACGGGCGGGGACCACATCATCAACGTGGCATTCATCAACAGGGGAGAACCGCCGCGGCTATGAAAGTCCGACACCCCGAAGGTCACAATAGAAGATCACAATAGGGGTGCAGGCGGGCCGGGTTGATGCGGGCGTAACCATCAGCGCCCGGCGCGGCCCGTGCCTGTCCGTCTCGCTAGGATGGGGGAGTGAATCCGACCTTCAGCCTCCGCCCTGCCCGCACCAGTGACGTGGCCGCGATCAAGAGGCTTGTGGCGCCCTTGGCTGAGGAGCGGATCCTCATGGCCAAGGAGACAGTGGCGTACTACGAAAGCCTGCAGGAATTCCGGATCGCCGAGTCCGACGAGGGCGAAGTCATTGGCTGCGGCGCCCTCCACGTGATGTGGGAGGACCTGGCCGAGATCCGCACTCTTGCCGCCGCGGGCTCCTGGCGGGGCCGGGGCGTGGGTCACGTCCTCGTAGAGAACCTACTGGAGGAAGCCCGGGCGTTGGGGGTAAGCCGCGTGTTCTGCCTGACCTTCGAAGTGGATTTCTTCAAGCGCCACGGATTCGAAGTCATGGCCGATCAGTCTGCCGTGGATCCGCAGGTGTATTCCGAATTGCTGCGCTCGCATGATGAAGGCGTGGCAGAGTTCCTGGACCTTGCCCGGGTGAAGCCGAACACTTTGGGCAACACCCGCATGATCAAGCAACTCTAGGCACAACCCCCGCATCTCAGCCGCGTCGTTCAACCCCTCGACGATTATGCGTGATTTAATGCCCTTTTCTTATCTCAACTTGATGGATAAACTGATGGTGGCTTGCTGGGGAAGCTTCCACCACATCGGTCAATTGAGAGAAGATCATGCAGTCCCACGCGTCCTTTTCAGATGTTTCAGAACTCCAACTCAGCGTGCGCGGTCCAGTGTTCACGCCTGCCGATCCCGGCTTTGCCGCCGAAGTAGCGGCCTTCAATTTATCTACGCAACACCAGCCCGATCTCGCCTTTGGTGCCCTCGACGCAGAGGACGTCTCGGCGGCAATACGCTGGGCCGCGGAACGCGGTATGCCAGTATCTGTCCAGTCCACCGGTCACGGTGCCACCAATGCCATTGAAGGTGGCTTGCTGATCAGCACCCGCCGAATGCTCGAACTCAGTATCGACCCCCTGGAGAAGACGGCCCGCGTGGGTGCGGGCGTCCGCTGGAAGGCCGTGGTGGAACTCGCCGGGACCTTCGGATTGATGGGGCTCTGTGGGTCCACCACCGATGTTGGCGTGGTGGGCTACACGCTGGGCGGCGGATTGCCGATCCTCGGGCGCAAGTACGGTTTTGCCTCTGACCACGTGATTGCGTTCGAGATCGTCACGGCTGACGGCGTGCTGCGGAGGGTGACCAAGGACGAGGACCCGGAGTTGTTCTTCCTGCTGCGCGGCGGCAAGGGCAATCTGGGAATCGTCACGGCCATGGAATTCCACCTGTTCCCGGGCTCCGACCTCTATGCCGGAGGAATCTACTTTGACGGTGGGCATGCTCCGGAAGTGCTGCAGGCATTCAGGGATTGGGTGCCTGACTTGCCCGTGGAGGCGTCGGCATCACTCGCTTTCCTGCGGCTGCCGGACATGGACATGGTGCCCGAGCCCCTGCGCGGAAAATTCGTGATCCATCTCCGTTACGCCTATCAGGGCGATCCGGCGTCCGCGGCAGAGCTCCTTGAGCCGATGCGTCAGAGCGCACCTTTCATGATGGATGCCACGGGTCCTTTGGATGCCACGGCGTTCGACTCGATCCACCAGGACCCGGACCAGCCGGTTCCCGTCATGGAACACGGGTTCCTGCTGGACAGGTTGGATGACCCCTCGGCCGATGCCATATTGCGGCACTTTGGCCCCGGCGTCGAGAGTCCTGTCCTGTTGGCTGAACTGCGGTTGCTGGGCGGCGCCCTGGCAAGGAGCGCAGACGGTGACGATATTGTGGGTGGTCGCGATGCCGCGTTCAGCTTCTTCATGGGCGCCATTGCCGTCCCGCCTGCGGTTGGAATGCTGCCGGCGTTGTTCAAGGCCGTCCATGAAGACCTTCGCCCCGCTGCCAACGCCGGAACCTTCGTGAACCTTCACGGCCACTTTGTGGATGCCGAAGACAGGGAACGGCCCTGGCAGGCAACGGCCCTGGATCGCCTCCGCAAGGCAAAGGCTGAGCTGGATCCGCAGAACATGTTCAGCTTCGGGCACGTGGTGGGCCTTCCGGTCATCGACCAGACTGTCCTGCTGGAAGACGTTGTGACTGCCGGTGGCGACGCCGTGCTGAGCAACTGAGGAGCGGGGATCATGAACAACCGCGTCACGTTCCCGGACTTCTCCGCCTTCCAGATCGACATCCCCCATGGGCCGTGGCCGCAGGAAGCCCCCGGGGCCGGCGATCGCCGGCCCGACCCGGACCTGTTCTCAGCCTTCTGGCCGGAGTTCCCCACCAGTCAGGAACGGGAACGGGAACAGCCACAGCAACGGGAACAGCCACAGAAACCGGCAGCCGAGGACTAGTCGAAGCGGCAGGGGCAGTTCCCAGTGGGCTGCCCCTGCCGCTTCCTTGTCGCCGATCCGCAGGAGATCCCGCGCGTCGGCTCAGGAAGCGTGCCGGGGTTGGGCGTCGAAACGGCGTCGATAATCCGTGGGTGTAGTGGAGAAGGCGCTGGCGAAGTTCTGCCGAAGGGTCACGGCGCTGCCGAAGCCGCATTTGGCCGCTACTTGGTCTATGGGCAGGCTGGAGCTTTCCAGGAGGTGCCGGGCGGCGTCGAGCCTTTGGGAACGCACCCATGCAGATGGAGTGGCGCCGGTGGAAGCCCTGAACGCACGAATGAATGTTCGGCGGCTCATGTGGGCTTTGCCGGCGAGAGTGTCGATGCTGAGGTCCTCGTCCAAATGTCCCAGCGCCCACTCAAGCATGCGTGCCATGGGGTCCTCGGAGGACCGGGGCGGCAACGGATGCTCAATGTACTGCGCCTGTCCGCCCTCCCGGTGCGGGGCGATGACCAGGCTGCGTGCCACCTGGTTGGCTGCTGCGGATCCCAGGCGGGTCCTCACCAGATGGAGGCATGCATCCAGCCCCGAAGCTGTACCCGCCGACGTCAATACGTCGCCGTGATCGATGTACAGGACGGTCCGGTCCAAAGAGACGTCGGGGTGGCGTGCCGAGAGCGAACTGAAGGCTTCCCAGTGGGTGACGGCAGACCGGCCGTCAAGCAGGCCGGCGTCGGCAACTGGGATGGTGCCAAGGCAGAGGCCAAGGATGACGACGCCGCGCTGATGGGCCTGCTGGAGTACGTCCCGGAGCTGCCCGTTGGGTTCGCGGCCGTCATCAAACCATGAGGGCACCACGATGACGTCGGCATCGTCAGCGGCCTCGGGGCCACGGATCCCACCCAGCTGGTAGCCCTCCGCGGTGCGGATGTGGCCCGCTTCATCGGCAAAAAGACAGGTGTTCCATTCGGCAAGTCCCTGCCGGGAGACTTCGTCGAAAACCATCTGGGGGACCGCGAGGTGGAACATTGTCACGTCGTCGAAGGCATACACGGCAATGCGCAAGGGTCCTCATCTCAATTGGCCTGAATCAATCGTACAAGGGCATTCATGCCACTGGCGATCACCTCCGGAGGCGCAGAGGATGGAATGGTTGCCAGAAGGCGGCCAATGAACCAACTCCGGAAAGAGACCACCCATGAGCACTCCCCGCCGCGCCCTTGTCCTTGTAGACATCCAGCAGCAGTACTTCAGTGGTCCCCTCGAGATCCAGTACCCGCCGCACCGGGAATCGATCGCGATGATCGGCAAAGCCATTGATGCCGCGACGGCCGCAGGTATCCCGGTTGCCGCCGTCCAGCACAGCTCTGGAGAGGGCGCGCCGGTCTTCGCCCCGGGAACCGCGGAGTACGAGCTCCACCCAGTGGTCGAGGACCGCAGGAAGGACTCCTGGAAGGATGTCGTCAAGCAGTATGGCTCGGTCTACGCCGACACTGACCTGACAGCGTGGCTGCGGGAGAACGACGTCGACACCGTCACCTTGGTGGGTTACATGACGAACAACTGCATCCTGGCCTCTGCCGTGGAAGCGGAATACATCGGGTTCAGCACCGAGGTCCTCTCGGATGCGACCGGTGCCATCAACCTGGCCAACGAGGCAGGGTTTGCTGATGCGGAAACAGTCCACACAACCCTGATGGCGTTGCTGCACTCGAACTGGGCGGCCGTCAGCACCACAGATGCGTGGGTCGAAGCCTTGAACGCGGGGAATGCCCTGGAGAAGAGCGACCTGGGAAGTTCGGCAATGGCCGGATCGCTGCGAACACAGTAGTGCAGGCCCTACCCTGTGCCGGGTCCCCGGTAGTAGGGTCAGAGCACCAGCCGCAGCACGCCCAGGAGCACCCCATGAAAAAGCTCATTAATGATCCACGCGCAGTGGTGGACGAGTCCGTAGAAGGGTTCGGCATGGCCCATGCCGACATTGTGGACGTCCATCCCGATCCCAAATACGTCATCCGGAAGGGCGCTCCGGTAGCGGGCAAGGTGGCCTTGGTCTCGGGCGGCGGCAGCGGCCACGAGCCCCTTCACGCGGGCTTTGTTGGGCTGGGCATGCTCGACGCCGCTGTCCCCGGCGCCGTCTTCACCTCGCCCACCCCCGACCAGATCATTCCGGCGACGGTCGCAGTGGACTCAGGTGCCGGCGTCGTCCATATCGTGAAGAACTACACCGGCGACGTCCTGAACTTTGAAACCGCCGCCGAGATGGCCCAGGCCGAGGGTGTGCGGGTTCGTTCCGTACTGGTGAACGACGACGTCGCGGTGGAAGATTCGCTTTACACGGCGGGCCGGCGCGGGGTGGGCGGAACGGTGCTGGTGGAGAAGATCGCAGGAGCGTCCGCCCAGCGCGGCGACGACCTTGACGCCGTCGCGGCTGTCGCGGAGCGGGTAGTGGCCAATGTGAGGACCATGGGCGTGGCCCTGTCCGGGTGCACTGTGCCACACGCGGGCACGCCAAGCTTCGAGCTGGCAGACGACGAGATCGAGATCGGCATAGGTATCCACGGCGAACCGGGCCGGCACAAGATCGCCATGGAATCCGCCGATGCCATCACGGACCGCTTGCTGGAGCCTGTGCTGGAGGATCTTGCCCTGGCCTCTGGAGACAAGGTGCTGTTGTTCGTCAACGGCATGGGCGGGACGCCGCAAAGCGAGTTGTACATCGTCTACCGGCGGGCCGCCCAGGTCCTGGCCGAACGCGGTGCCACCGTGGAGCGCTCGCTGGTGGGTAACTACGTGACGTCCCTTGAGATGCAGGGCTGCTCCGTGTCGGTGCTGCGCCTGGATGAGGACATGATCCGGCTGTGGGACGCGCCCGTCCACACTGCCGCCCTGCGGTGGGGAGCCTGAGTAATGGGGTTGACCGTTGACTGGGCACTGGACTGGGTGAAGCTCTCCGCCAAGGCCATGGCCGAACACCGGGTGGAACTGATCGAACTGGACCGGGCCATCGGCGACTCGGACCACGGCGAGAACATGGACCGTGGTTTCCAGGCCGTGCTGCAGAAGCTTGACGAGGCCCCGCCGGAAACTCCCGGCGCCGCGCTCAAGGCTGCCGCGATGGCCCTCATGTCCAAGGTGGGCGGAGCCGCCGGCCCGCTGTACGGGACTGCCTATTTGCGCGCAGCTACGGCGCTGGGAGACTCTGCGGACATCGACGCCGAAACGCTGGTGGCTGCGCTCGCAGCAGCCCGTGACGGCGTAGTTGCGCGGGGAAAAGCCGAGCTTGGCGACAAGACCATGATCGATGCCTGGACACCCGCTGTTGAAGCAGCCCAACAAGCCGCGGCAAGCGGCGCTGACCCCATTGGCGTGTTGGAAGCGGCCGCCGAAGCTGCCGAAACCGGTGCCATGGCCACCGACCCGTTGGTAGCCCGCAAGGGCCGGGCCAGTTACCTCGGGGAGCGCAGCGCAGGGCATCGGGACCCCGGTGCAGCATCCACGGCACTGCTCCTCCGTGCGGCCGCCGCTGCAGCCGCAGGCTCCACGGGCGACACGGGCGACACGGGCGACGCGGGCGATGCGGGCGACAACAGGACCGACTCCGTATGACCGTTGGAATCGTGGTGGTTTCGCACAGCAGCAAAATTGCCGAGGGTGCGGTGGAACTCGCCGGCCAAATGGCGCCCGACGTCGAACTGGTCGCCGCCGGGGGCACCGAGGACGATCGGATCGGAACCAGCCTTGAGAAGGTGCTGGCCGCCGTCGAGCAGTCACTGGTGGATTCCGGTGGTGACGGCGTGGTGGTGCTGGCCGATCTGGGTTCGGCAGTCATGACAGCCGAATCGGCCATGGAGTTTGCCAGCGATCCCGACGCCGTGCGGCTGGCCGACGCTCCGCTGGTTGAGGGACTCGTGGCGGCTGCCGTCGCTGCCCAAGGAGGCGCCGGCGTCGAGGATGTCTGCAAGGCGGCGGAGGCAGTGGCCTTTGGCAGTGTGCCCGCCGGAGTGGGCGGCCCCGAGCTTCCCGACCTCAAGGATGAACCGGACGCCAGCGGCGATTTCGAACTCATCAACCCCCTGGGCATGCATGCACGGCCGGCGGCGAAGATCGCAGGCGGCCTGTCCGGGCTGGACGCGGAGGTGAGCGTCAACGGCGTCGACGGTATGTCCATCATGGCGCTTATGGCGCTCGCCGCGGGACAGGGTTCCAGCCTGCATGTCGAGGCGAGGGGCAAGGATGCGTTGAAGGCGGTCCAGTACGTCGGCCGGCTTGTGGAGGAAGGGTTCGGGGAGCTGTAGGCCGAAAGATTTTCTCCCAAATATTGCTAAGTACACTGATTAGTGATGTTGTAGAGGTACAGGTTCACTACAAGGAAGAGGTACGAATCATGGGTGCTGACGACAAGATGGAGAACGCTGGCGAGAAGCTTGGCGGCAAGGCAAAAGAAGCTGCCGGAAAGCTGACGGACAATGAGCGCCTGGAAGCCGAAGGCAAGGGCGACCAGACGAAGGCCGACCTCAAGGGTGCCGGCGAGAAGCTGAAGGACGCCTTCAAGAAAGACTAGGCATCCAACCAGGGCCGCTGCATTTGCAGCGGCCCTGCCTTGTCTTGTGTGGCGAATGTTGTGTGTGCGCCGTACCTCGGCGCCATGCCTGATGGAGGATCTACGTGAACATACTGGTGAAAATTTTCGGACTGGCAGTCAGCCTTGGCGCTGGTGCGATCGCAAACAAGACGCTGGAGGGCCTCTGGGAGAAGAAGACCGGCAAGCCCGCTCCCAAGGACGGAACCGATCTTCAGGACTCGCTCCCGGGCGTCCTGGTTTTCGCGGTTGTCTCCGCAGGAGTTGGCGCCGTTGTTCACGTTCTTACCCAGCGGGGCACCAAAAGCGCCCTGGCCCGTATGAAGAAGACTGCTGACGAGGTTTAACAAATGGCTATAGCTAAATACCCGAGTGTTGTCATCGATTGTCCCGACGCGGCCGCGCTGGCCGCCTTCTACGGCGAACTTTTCGGCTGGGAAGTCGAGGACAAGGGCGACTGGTCCGATATCCGGCCCAGCGACGGCAGCAACTGCATCTCTTTCCAGCAGGTGGAGGTGTACCAGCCGCCCGTGTGGCCCGGACAGACGATCCCGCAGCAAATGCACCTGGACATGGTGGTGGAAGACCTGGACAAGGGTGAGGAAGTTGCACTCTCGCTTGGAGCAACCAAGGCCGACCACCAGCCCGGCGACACCTTCAGGGTGTTCCTGGACCCCGCCGGGCACCCGTTCTGCCTCTGCCTGAGCTAACTCCGGCGTGAGGCACACTTCGGCCGGGGAGAGCTGGCGGCCTAGCCCTGCTGGGCCGCCCATTCCTCGACCCGCCGGTTGCTCTCTTCCTCGGAGAGGTCTTCTACGCGCGTCATGATGGACCAGCGGACGCCGAACGGATCGCGGATGCTGGCATAGCGGTCACCCGAAACGAACGTAGTCAACGGCTCGCGGATGGTGGCCCCGGCTTGCTCGGCTTTGTGGACCAGCCCGTCCGCATCGGAGCAGTAGAGGCCCATGGAGTAGCAGTCGTCCTCTCCGTTTGGTGAGGGGACGAGGTGGTACTCGGGGTTGGGCTCACCGAGCTGGAGGTGGCCGTTGCCGAAGTCGAGTTCGGCGTGGGCCACCACTCCGCCCATCTCGGTCTCGCCCACCACCCGTGCGCCGAACACGTCGCGATAGAACGCAATGGCTTCCTTGGCGTTGGCTACAGCGAGGAATGGCGTCAGGCTGGTCAGGCCGTTCGGAATGCCATTGGTGGTGTGGTCCCCGTTGGCGGCCGTGGTTGATTCGGTGCTTGTAGTATCGGTCATGGATACGACGCTACGTGCCTTAGAGCACCTGGTGCTTGGAGATTCGCGACAGCTTAAAGCCGATCCGGGAGGGTCTCATGGACGGTTCCTTCAAGGGCATCCTGTACCCCGCGCGGCTTCCCACTTTCAACCGCATCCCTGCCCCGGAACCCCTGCAGGAGCTGGTCCAGTGGTTCTGGATTCCGGAATGGGACATCGAGCACGGCCGCAGCTCCCGCCAGCACGTCATCGCCTACCCTGCCTCCAACCTGGTGGTACAGCCCGCTGATGTCATCCTCTCCGGGCCCACCACGCGCGCCTCGCTCCGGGACCTCACCGGGACCGGCTGGGCTGTGGGGGCCCTGCTCCGCCCGGCGGCCGTTCCGCTTTTCACGGATAATCCGGGAGCCCTCCGTGACCAGGAAGCCACGCTGTCGCTGGAAGATCTGCACAGCGCCGTCTCGGCCGCCATGTCTTCGTCTCTGAACGCCAACACGCACGACGACGGCGGCCACCGCACGCGGGCAGTGGAAGCCTTTGCAGCCTGGCTGGCTTCCCGGTGCGAAGAGCTCCCCGAGGAAGCCCTGCTCGCCAACCGGATGATGGACGTCATTGCCTCGGAGCCCGGAGTGCTCCTGATCGAGGATGCGGCTTCCCGGTTGTCCGTCTCGCCACGAACGCTGCAGAGGTTGGCAAGGAAGTACATCGGGCTGAGTCCGTCGGCCCTGATCCGGCGGCGTCGGCTCCAGGATGCCGCCGAGCGTACCCGGTCCGACCCTGAAGCGGACCTTGCCGCGATCGCCGTCGAACTTGGTTATTCGGACCACGCGCACCTGACGAACGACTTCCGGAAGTACCTGGGCTTTACGCCAAGTGGCTACCGGAAGTCGTTCGGCAAGGCGACGTGATGTCCCGGGGCGTTTGGATAGGGGCCGGTCAGCGGTCTTCTTCCGGGGTGTCGTCCGGGGTGTTCAGCAAACCGCGCTGTGCCAGGTCCGCCTCGTCGGAGGACTCCGGGGGAAGTGGGTCGGTGGCGTCGGGGACGTCGCTGGGAGCGTAATCGGCAAGGCCCGCCGCCACGCGTTCCTGCTCCGCGGCCCTCTGGTACGTGTCGTCGTCGACGTCCTCGGGCATCTTGCCGTGGCCGGAACGGTCGGGGTTCGGCAGGGCGTCGTCCTGTGGAACGATGACGTCTTCGATGGCCTCGCCGGCGGTGTTTTCTTCACGGGGGTTGGTCATGGCTGCTCCTTTTGTTCTGGTTCCTACTTGTCTTTTCCGGATCCGGGCTCGCTGAGCTTGCGGTTGAATTCAGCTCCGGCGGCGTCGGGCATGACGTTGCTGCCAAGGCCCATGGTGCGGGATTTGAGGGAGCCACCCAGCACGTTGCCGTCGCCGTCCATCAGGGCCTTGAATCCTTGTTTGGCCACCAACGCGGGATCATCTTTGTCATCACTGCCCACTTTGGTGTCCAGGAGGTCGGCCCGTTCAAAGAAGTCGGTCTCCGTCGGCCCCGGCAGCAGCGTGGTGACAGTGACCCCGGTGTCTTTCAATTCGTTGCGGAGTGCCTGCCCGAAAGACTGCACGAACGCCTTGGATGCGCCGTAGATGGCCTGGAAGGGTGCTGGTGCCCTGGAAATGACCGAGGACGTAAACAGGATTTTGCCATGGTTCCGTTGGACCATGTCCGAGGCGACCCACTTGGCGATGACCACGGTGGAGATCACGTTGAGGTCGATAGTGTTCAGTTCGGCTTCGAGGTCGGTTTCCACGAATGGGCCGCCCACCCCGATGCCCGCGTTGATGGCCACTGCTTCCAGCGGCCGGCCCAAAGCCGCGACGGCGGCGTGTAGCCGGGCCATGCCTTGCGTGTCGGTGAGGTCGATTTGCTCTGCGTAGGCATCTCCGTCGAGGCCCTTCAGTTCCTCCGCCGCTGTGTGGATCTTGTCGTTTTCGGCAACGATGACGGTGTCGAATCCGTTGCTGAGGAACTGCCTCGCCAGCTCGAATCCAATGCCGCTTGAGGCGCCGGTGACCAGCGCCAGTGGCCGTTCAGTTGTGGACATGGTTGCTGCCTTTCGGTTCCCAGTAACAGACAGGTTACTTAGTATTATCCGATGTGGCATTACCTTCAGTGAAGTAGTTGCACTGCCAAAGTTGGGTCCGGGTTGCCTGCCGGTTGCTTACCGCGGACCATGGCGGATACACCCGGAAGCCGCGTTTTCCGCCGACACCGTTCACGGACACGATTCCATGCTTGGCCAGTACCGGCTTCGGGAAAGCGAAGTAGCCGGCCCTGCCGCCTTCCCGAGCTGTTATCACCAGCAGATCCACACCGTCTTCGGCGGGGAAGGGCTCAGTGAACCCGTCCTGGGCACGTTGCCAGACGGCAACGAACAAGCCCACCTTGGCCGGAGTCAGCTTACCCACGCGGAACCGGACCAGTTCCTGCCCAAGATCAACGACGACGGCTCCATACTCATGGTTGTCGGCCTCGGGTACCGGCGCTGAGGGAGATCCGGATGGGTGGGTGAGGGCCCGCAATGCCTCGGCTACGTCTGGGTGAACATCGTGGTCAGGCACGCACCCATCCTACGGCGGTGCCTCAGCCCTACTGCTGCCGCAAACCCCCACCATCCAGTATCAGGCCCGCAGAAATCACCCGTCCGCATTGCTCGCCGTAGGGATAGTCACCCTTCGGGGTGAAGGTCAGCGTCCGGACCGGCAGTGCGATTCCGGCCGGAGACATGCCGGAAAGAGTCGCCTCAAGGGGGTTCTCACTGAGCGATGGAAGCTCCAGGAAACCCACCAGCGTCCCATCAGGGGAGGAGGTGGCCGAGCACATGCCTTCAGGCGAGCAGCCCTGGTCCACGGCTGTAGCTCCCGGATGCAGCACCACATCGTTCTCGGTGCAACTGCCATCCTGGCAGGCCTTGAGCCGAAGCGTCCCCACTTGGTCCGTGTACCCCGCTGCCACGGTCACGGAAACTCCGGCTATGTGCCCAATGGCCGGGCAGGCCACTGCTTGGGGATAGCAGCCCGGAAGCAATGCTGCGGTTCCTGCAAGGGTCAACGCCACTGCGATTCTGCCCATGCTTCAGGGTAGGCCAGGGTTAATCGGCTTGGCCCGGTGCATGTGAAAGAAACACCTGCATTGTTACTGCCCGCTTGGTGGCGTTGCCGAACCGATACCGCCCCCCCGCTGAACGCTAGGCCGGAAGCCGCAATCCGCCGTCGTGCATTTCTGCCAGGCCGTCAAGCAACAGCCCATCCAGGGCGCGCTCGAGTTGCTCCGGCGCCGAGTTGAGCCGGTGCAGCGCGGCAAGCGGGATCCCGATACCGGAGGGCCCGAACCCCAGATCCGCCGGCGCTTGCTCGAACATTTCCCGGGGGACAGGGGTGGCAGCTTCGCGGAGGACGGCCATCACGGCGCCGCGGACCTGGCGGTCGGTGCCGTGCCAGGACTGGCCCTTGGGAGTGTACGACGGCGGTGGCTCACCCGCGGCAAGCCAGGCGCAGCTTGAGCGGACGGGACAGTCGGCGCACTTGGGGCTGCGGGCCGTGCACACCATGGCTCCCAACTCCATCACGGACGCGTTCCAGCGGACTGACAGTTCCTGCCCGGCGGGGAGGAGGGACTCGGCCAGGCGCATTTCCGCCGCGGTCAACGCGGGAGCCGGGAGTGCGTTCCCCAGGATGAGCCGTGCATGGACCCGCCTGATGTTGGTGTCCACTACAGTTTCCCGCTGCCCAAAAGCGAAGGCGGCGACGGCGGCAGCTGTGTAACTGCCGACGCCCGGCAAACCCAAAAGTCCTGCATGGTTGTCAGGGACGTTGCCGCCATGTTCTTCGCGGATGGCTACTGCTGCAGCGTGGAGCCGCAAGGCGCGGCGGGGATATCCAAGGCGACCCCAATGACGTACGGCTTCACCCGAAGGCTCCGCGGCGAGGTGGCCCGGCGTGGGCCAGCGCTCCATCCAGTCCAGCCATACCGGAAGCACCCGCACTACGGGAGTCTGCTGGAGCATGACTTCGCTGACCAGGATTCCCCATGCGCTGCAGTCCGGCTCACGCCACGGCAGGTCCCGGGCGGTATCGGCGAACCACTGATCCAGGGCGCTGTGGAGCGCGGTGAGTTGGTGGGCATCGGGAAGTGTCATACTGCCCTCAACTGTAATGGAACCGCGGACCATGGCCGACGTCACACAGCCCCGGATTAGGGGCCTGCGGCGTGTAGGTTAGGTGCGCTGCGGGCCACGAGCCTAGCCTAGGACCATGGCCACCAAGGGTAAGCAGCAGTCCACCGCGCGCTCCTCAGCGCCGGGGAAGAGTACTGCCCCCGCGAAAAAGCGCCGCCCGAGCCCTGCGGTGTATCGTCGCCGTCGCCAAGTGGTTTTCGGTGGGCTGCTGCTGGTACTCGCCTTGATCGTGGTCGCCGTCGTGTCCATTGGCGGTGCCATGGGTGGGCAGCCCGGGCCGCAGGCTGTCAGCACAACGGAGCCGTCCCAGGTGCCGTCGCAGGGAAGTGTGCCGTCCGGGACCGCATCGCCGTCTGCTTCGCCCACGCCCGTGTGCGACTTCAACCTCATGACGGTCGCCGCCAAGACCGATAAACCCGCCTACGGCCCTGAGGAAAAACCGCTGCTCACCATGACCATCACCAATGGTGGCACGGCCCCGTGCGAGGTCAATGTGGGGACATCCCAAATGGAGTACCTGGTGATGAGCGGCGCGGACCGTATTTTTTCGTCCAAGGACTGCCAGGCCGGTAGCGAGGACCTCATCAAGACCATCCAGCCCGGCAAGAGCGAAACCGCGAACTTCCCTTGGCAGCGCAACCGCACACTGGAAGGCTGCGGGGCGATCAACGCCAAGCCAGGTGGCGGTGGCGCCTACTACACGTTTGAGGCCCGGCTGGGAAACAAGGCCAGCCCCAAGGCAGTCTTCCAGCTGAACTAGGTTCCGGCTGGCCAGCGTCCGACCACGGCAGCCGGCTTAGAGGAAGCGGTCCAGCAAGCTGGCCTCGGCCATGCGGCTCAGGCCTTCGCGCACTGTGCGGGCACGCTGGTCGCCAATGCCGTCCACTGTCATGAGGTCATCGATGGTGGCGGCCATCAGGTTCTGGAGCCCGCCGAAGTAGTCAACCAAGCGATCAGCCACAGCCTTGGGCACGGACTTCAAGCCCGAAAGCAGACGGTAGCCGCGCGGCTGGACAACTGCGTCCAACTGCTCCACTCCGCCGGCGAAACCGATGATGTGGGCGATGCGGCTAAGGTCGATCAGTTCGGTGGGGCCCAGATTGAGGAGAGCCTGGACGGCTTCCTCAATTTCTTCGGGCGTGGCGTCCGGATCGGAGTAGTCGCGGATGATGACGTCGCTGCCAGGACCGCGGCCCATGGTCAGTTCTTCCACCTGGAGTGACAGCAGGCGGCCGTCCTCACCGAGTTCCAGGACGTACTGTGCGATTTCCTCGGAGATGCGGCGGACCATTTCCTGCCGCTGCAAGGTGACGGCAACGTCCCTTACAGTGACCAAGGCCTCGATCTCCAGCGCAGAAAGGGAACTCGTGACCTGGTCCAGCCTGGCGCTATAGCGCTCAAGCGTTGCCAAGGCCTGGTTGGCGCGGGCCAGGACCTTCTCTGAGCCCTCCAGCACGTGGCGCAAACCGTTCACGTAGAGCGCGATGATCTGCATGGACTGGCTGACGGAGATCACGGGAACGCCGGTCTGGATGGCCACGCGTTCAGCCGTGCGGTGCCGGGTGCCTGATTCCTGGGTTTCGATGCTTGAATCCGGGACCAGTTGGACAGCAGCGCGGACGATGTTGCTGGCGTCCTTGTCACAGATGATGGCGCCATCCATCTTGGCCAGCTCGCGCAGGCGGGTGGGGGAGAAATCGATGCCGATATCGAACCCGCCGGAACAGATGGAATCGATGGTGCGGTCATAGCCCAGGACGATCAAGGCACCGGTCCGTCCGCGGAGGATGCGTTCCAGGCCATCACGCAGCGGAGTTCCGGGTGCGACTCTGGCCAAGGTCGCCTTGAGCGACTCTTCCGGGCTCCGGGCCATAGGGTTTCCCTTCGAAGGTGCAAGCCTCGGCTCACAGACATGCTGAATCCGGCGTCAGCGGAGCTCGCAAAAAATGCCCGAATGACGACAAGCACAATGATAGGGCTTCCGCGGACCGTTAACCGCACCAGCAAGCCCCAAAGTGGGTCATTTCGTGATGTTCGGCGGTGCCCGGAAAACGGTGGGGCGGCCAATTGGCGGATACCCTATTTCCGCCAATCGGCCGCCTGCCGTCTAATTCCGGCCGCGCCCGAGACCGGTCAGAAGAGCCCCGCCGGCCTCGCGCCACAAGCCATGGCTTCCCGATCCGGCTGTGTTCTGTTCCAGATATTTAATCCAATCGCGGTACTCCGTAATATCCCGTCCTTCAGCCGCGGCCACGGCGTCACAGGCAAAACCCACGGCTTTGCTGCCATCATCCAGCGTGATGGATCCCAGCAGCATGGGTTCGGGCAGTTCAGCCAGGAAGGATCCCAGCGCTGCCTCGGAGAGCAGCCACCTCTCGGCCACGAGCCCGGCCCCGCGCGCTGATCGCACCACCCCCGGCTTGGGTGGCGTTGTCTCCAAGGCCACCATCCGGTACCGGGCCGCGGTGGTCACATGCCCGTCCCAGAACGCTCCCCGGTCTTCGAGTTGGGACGTCAGTGGCTGCCCTTTGCGATGCGCCCCCACCACTACAAGAGGTACGACGGCGGCTCCCGCAGCAACCGGCCAGGGAACCTGGGGAGCGGGGGACTGAGCGGGTGCGGGCCGGGCGGCGGACCCTGTCGCTGCGCTTGCCGGGGAGCCCGCAGCTCCTGCATATCGCGCAGCTCCCGCGGCTCCCGCAGCGAACAGCTCGGGCAGCTCCGGGGTGAGCTCGATCCGCCGGGCAATGTCCGCGGCCACGCCGTCCTCGAACGTCCGGGCAACCACGGTCAGGCCGAACTGCGACTTACTGCGTGTTTCAATGCCGCTTGCATCAACGCCTCCTGTTTCAACCCCGCCGCTCTCGGTGATGGTGCCTGCCGGTACGGCAACAGCGCTGAGGTCGAAGAGGTTGCAGAAGTTGGTATAGGTGCCCATCCGGGAGTTGACCCCCACAGGATCGGCCGCCACCTCGGCAAGCGTTGGGTGGAAAGGCGCTGTGGGAACAACCAAGGCGTCGAAGCCTTCCAGACGCTCCATGGCCTGGTACTTGAGTCGCTCCAAGGCCGCAGTGTCCGCAACGTATTGGTGCGCCGGTACCTTGCCCGCGGCGCTGATGATGCCGGCGACTGTGGGGTCCAGCGTCGCGGCAACCCCGCCCATCGTCACCGAGTCAATGAAGCTGCCGACGGCGGCATAGCGTTCGGCCACCAATCCGCCGTCGTACAGCAGCCGGGCCGCCTGCAGGAAGACGTCCAGCTCGATTGCTTCGGCCACCACCCCCGTTGCACGGAGCCGCTCAATCTGCGCCTGGAATTCCGCCGCCCACGCCTCCGAAAGGGCCGGCAGCGCAGCGGGATACGCCACCCGCGGAGTGGACGGCGCGGCGACCCTGACGTCCGTGGGCCAGGCACGGCCGTCCCCTGCCATGACGCCCATGGCCAGTTCGGCAGTGGCGAGGTCCCGGGCAAAGATCGTGGCGGTATCCCAGGAACGGCAGGCCGGGACCACGCCCTCGGTAGAGACCACGCCCAGTGTCGGCTTGATGCCCACGATTCCCTGCAAAGCGGCGGGAATCCGGCCCGAACCGGCGGTGTCCGTGCCGATGGCAATGTCCACCAGACCCAAGGCCACCGCCACCGCGGAGCCTGAACTGGAGCCCCCCGAAATCCGGTCGGGTCGCCGTGAATCGCGGACGGCTCCGTACGGGCTCCGGGTTCCCACGAGTCCCGTGGCGAACTGGTCGAGGTTGGTAGCCCCAAGCACCAGCGCACCAGCTGCGCGAAGCCTGGCCACCGGCACCGCATCCCGGGTTGCTGTCCCGCCAAAGCCGGGGCACGCCGCCGTCGTGGTCATCCCGGCAACATCCACGTTGTTCTTCACGGCAAGCAACAGGCCCGCCAACGGCAGGTCCTCCCCGGCGGCCGTCGCGGCATCCAGCCGTGATGCTTCCGCGAGCAGCTCATCCCGCCCGCGCAGGTGGATCCAGATTTCAGGACGGTCGACGGCGTCAATCGCCCCGAGCGCGGCCAGGACGCGTTGCACTGTGCTTCCGTGACGCCCGGTCATGAGGAGCTCCCTTCCAGGACGAGGGCTGGTTCCCGGACCTCTGCAGGCTCCAGGACCACCAAGGCTTCGCCGGCGACCACCTGCGCGCCGGCCGAGGGCAGGACGCGTTGCACGACGCCGTCCACGGGAGCCTGGATGACCGTCTCCATCTTCATCGCCTCAAGGGAAACCAAGGGCTGGCCCGCCACCACCAGGTCGCCGGGTTCCACATCCACTTTCCACACGCTCGCGGCGAACGGAGAGGTCACCAGGGTGCCGCCGTCGGGCACAACGACGTCGTCCGCCGGCGGAGCGAGGGAAACAGCCTGTTCGGCACGGTCAAACTCACCGGCTTCCTCCCACGCTTGGCGCTCCACAGCGAAAGCGGCCGACTGGGTCTCACGGAACTCCGCAATGGACACGCTGTTGCGGTCCAGGAATTCCTCATGCTCGGCAAGGGAGAAGGTGCCGTCCTCAATCTCCACGCCACGGCCCCGGCCGGCGGCCATGTCCGCCCGAAGGTCCAGCAGTTCCTCGGGGCTGACGGGGTACCAGGAAATGCGGTCGAAGAACCGGAGCAACCACGGGGAGCCCGGCTCAAACGGTGAGGCATCCGCGTAGCGGGACCAAACCTGCGTTGTCCGGCCCACGAACTGGTAGCCGCCGGGGCCCTCCATGCCGTAGATGCACATGTAGGCCCCGCCGATGCCCACGGCATTCTCAGGAGTCCAGGTGCGGGCGGGGTTGTACTTGGTAGTGACAAGCCTGTGCCGGGGATCCAAGGGTGTTGCCACCGGGGCACCAAGATACACATCGCCCAGTCCCAGCACGAGGTATTCGGCGTTGAAGACGGTATCGAAAACGTCGTTCACGGAGTCCAGGCCGTTGATCCTGCGTATGAACTCGATGTTCCACGGGCACCACGGGGCATCATCGCGGACACCGGCCATGTACCGCTCGATTGCTTCGCGGGTGGCGGGGTCATCCCATGACAAGGGGAGGCGGACGCTGCGGCTGGGCACCACCAGCTCCGAGCTTGCCGGGAGGGATGCGTCCACCTCACGCACCAGGCCCAGGAGTTTGGACGTGGGAAGGACTGACGGGTCGGCCTTGATCTGGAGGGAACGGATGCCCGGGGTCAGATCCACAATGCCCGGCACGCGGAGGCGCTCGAGTTCCTGGTGCAACGCATGGACGCGGGCACGCAGGCCAAGGTCCAGCACCATGTCGCCATACTCCACCAACAGGTTGTCATCACCGGATCGGCGATAGGTGACCGCAGGCCGGCCGTCGCCTTCGGGCACCCGGCCCAGCACGCCGTCGTCGCCGTCACCGCGGAGCAACCCGGCGCTGCCTGGCAGAACCAGCTGCCTCGCAACGCCCAATTCCTTGACCGACGGCGCCTCCACCGAGCGGATGGGCACCAACCTCACCTTGTCCCCGGGACGCAGCTGCCCCAGCTTCCAGCGCTCGCCGGTCACAACGGTCACGGGGCAGACGAACCCGCCCAGGCTGGGGCCATCCGGTCCCAGCAGGATGGGGGTGTCGCCGGTGAAGTCCAGGGCACCAACGGAATAGGCGGTGTCGTGGATGTTGGAGGGGTGCAGACCGGCTTCGCCGCCATCGTTGCGGGCCCAGCGCGGTTTGGGCCCGATCAGGCGGACCCCTGTGCGGGCGGAGTTGAAGTGGACCTCGTATTCGGCGGCGTAGAGCTCCTCGATGTCCTCGCGCTGGAAGAATTCAGGAGCACCGTGGGGTCCTTCCACCACTTTCAGCTGCCATTCGGTGGTGAGCACGGGGCGGCTTTCCGCGGGAACAGGACCGGGGACGGTCTCAGGAAGGTGTCCGGCCACTGCGCGGAGGACGTCACTGGCGCGGAGCACCCTGCCGCCGTGGCCGCCAAACTGGCCCAGCGTGAAGGTTGAGGCGCTGCCGAGGTACTGGGGAACGTCCAACCCGCCTTCGAAGAGGATGTAACCCCTGAGCCCCGATCCGTCAGCCGAGCCGACGTCCAGGAGGCCGTCGTCCGGCACGGTGATGGGTTCCCAGGTGCTGGCCGGTTTGCCGTTGACGGTCACGGTGACGTCCGCGCCGGTGACGCACACCGTGGTGGCGTGCGTAAAGCGGAGCGCTGGACCCACCATGGTGAATTCCAGGCCGGGGACACCCTCGGGATTGCCCAGCGCGGTGTTGCCCAGCCGGAACGACAAATCATCCATGGGTCCACTGGGCGGCACACCGATCTGCCACAGCCCGGTCCTGCCGGGCCAGTCCTGCACGCTGGTCTGGAGCCCGGGCCGTTCAACAGTGATCCGCGGTTCGGGATCACCCACGGTGTTCAGGGTCCCGGTTGAATGCTTCGCGTCCCGGACCACGCCCATCCCGGCCACGGCCCGCAGCATGCCCAGATTGGTTTCGATGCCATCAATACGTGTTCCTGCCAGCGCATCAGCCAGGGCGTCGAAGGCGGCGTCACGGGTTGCCCCGGAAGTAATGATCTTGCCCAGCAGGGGATCGTAGCTGGTGGAGACTTCGCTGCCGGTCTCCACCCAGGCGTCAATGCGTACGACGTCGGAGCTTGGGTATTGCGCGTTGGTGACGGTTCCGGCGCTGGGCTGGAAGTTCCGGGCGGGGTCTTCTGCATAGATGCGGGCTTCCACGGCGTGTCCTGAAACGGGCACACTGTCCGGCACGCCATCAAGCACTGGCTTTTGCTGTGCGAGGTCCAGCATCCACTGCACCAGGTCCACGCCGGTGATGGCTTCGGTGACGGGGTGCTCGACCTGCAATCGTGCGTTGACTTCCAGGAAGGAGGCTTCCTGGCGGACGGGGTCATAGACAAACTCCACTGTGCCTGCAGAACGGTAGCCCACGGAGGCGCACAAGGCCCGGGAACTCCGGTGCAGTTCCTCCCGCAGGGCTTCCGGTAAGTCCGGCGCCGGCGCTTCTTCCACTACTTTCTGGTGGCGGCGCTGCAGTGAGCAGTCACGGTCACCGAGGCTTACTACCCTGCCCTCGCCGTCGCCGAATACCTGGACTTCGACGTGGCGCGCGTGCTCAATATAGCGTTCGGCAAAAACGCCTGCCGTTCCGAAGCTGGAACTGGCCAGGCGGGCCACCCGTGAGTAGTTGTCGCGAAGTTCGGCGTCATCACGGCACACGGCCATGCCAATGCCGCCTCCGCCGCCCGTGGCCTTGAGCATGAGCGGGTAGCCGATGGTTTCCGCTGCAACAACGGCTTCGTCCAGGTCTGCCAGCAGGCCGGACCCGGCGATCATGGGAACGCCGGCCCCTTGCGCAGCGTCGCGGGCGGTGTGCTTGGTCCCGAAGATCCTCAGCTGCGCCGGAGTGGGTCCCACGAACACCAGCCCTGCCGCTTCCACTGCTTCCGCGAACGCAGCGTCTTCGGACAGGAATCCGTAGCCGGGGTGGACGGCGCCGGCCCCGGTGGCTGCTGCCGCTTTGAGGATGGCTTCTACCTTGAGGTAGGACTCCTTGGCCGGAGCAGGTCCCAGGAGGACTGCCTCGTCGGCGAGCTTCACATGCTTTGCGCCTCGGTCAGCTTCGGAGAAGACGGCCACCGTGCGCAGCCCCGCTTTCCGGGCGGATTCGATGATCCGGCAGGCAATCTCGCCACGGTTGGCAACCAGAAGGGTGTCGAAACGGTTCATGCGCGGGCCTCCGGACGTGTGACGATCATGCGAACCGGCGTGGGGTTGAAGCCGTTGCAGGGGTTGTTGATCTGGGGGCAGTTGGACACCAGCACCAGCGTGTCCACCTCGGCGCGGAGGGCCACGCGCTTTCCGGGCGCGGACAGCCCGTCCACGATCCCAAGGGCGCCGTCGGGATCCACCGGCACGTTCATGAACCAGTTGATGTTGGACACCAGGTCCTTCTTGCCGAGGTCCCACTTGGCGCCTTCAATCAGGAAGTTCTCAACGCAGGCGTGCTGTTCATGGGTGTGCTGGCCGTAGCGGAGGGTGTTGGATTCCTGCGAGCAGGCACCGCCGATGGTGTCGTGGATACCGACTTCATCGGCCACCACCGTCATGAGTTCCTGGCCGCTGTCTGCACGGAGTACGGAGCCGGTGGTCAGGAAGATCGAACCCTGGGTTGCGATGGTCACAGCAGCGGAGTACCGCGTACTGGTGTCCTTGGCGGCGTAGAGGATGCAGTCAACGGCCTGGTTGCCGTCGAGGTCCACGATGGTGAGGACATCGCCGGCCGCCACCACGGCGGACCATGGGCCGCGGGCTTCCACCAGTTCGTCCAGAATTACTGTCCCAGGGATCAAAGCAGGGGCTGTTGCCACGGCGTTCATGCGGAAGTCCTCGCGTTGTAGTCGGATTCTGTGTTGTGGAGGGCAAGTCGCCCTTCGGGGCCAAGGTCAATCCCGAGGGTTCCGTCCCTGAGTGCCTCGAGGTCCTGTGGAGCCTGCCAGGCAACGATGTCCACAGGGCTGCCGGTGAACTCCTCACGCGGGTCCAGCGGGTGGGCGGTATTGGCCAGGACCAGCACCGCATCCATGTGGAGGAGAAGTTCGACGGCGGCACCGTCACCGGCGCTGCCAACGAACCAGATGCTGCCATCAGGGTCTACAGTGATGCCCTTGAAGAACGAAATCGACGGCGGCAGTTGCCTTTGGCTGACCCCGTGCTTCATGCCGCCAAGGGTGAGGAGTTCGCGGCCTGCCGGTGATGCACTGTGCGCTGATCCGGCACCGTACTTGGCGGTGTTGCCGGCAAGGTGCGTGGTGCCGGTCAGGGCATCGTGCTTGCCTGAAGAGTCGGCCACTACGGTCGCCATGAGCCGGCCGGCGTCGGAGAGGAGCGGGTGCCCTGCGGTGATGTAGGCCTGCCAGGGAACCTTGACGGTGTCCGCAACATTGATCCTCTCGTGCTGGGCCCCGCTGCGGATGATGACAGCGTGAACGCAAGCATCGCCGTCGAGGTCTGTGATCCTGATGCGGGTCCCGCGGGCAAGTTCCAGGTGCGTATAGCGGCCGAAGGCCAGCGTTTCGGTCCAGGTCAGCGCGCCCGCTGCCTCCATGGGGAGGCCTTCCGTGAGACGCGCAGGGGCCGCTGTGGGCGGGATGTGGATCATGGTTTCGGCCGTGCGCCCATGCTGGGCCCGGGCGTGCAGTTTGGCTCCGGCTGTTGTGGCGGTGCCGGGAGCGCTTTCGAGAGTCTGTGTCATGGCAATCATTTCTGTACTGGTGCTGGAACAGGAGCTGGTACGGAGGCTCTGCTGGTGCTGGCAGTGGGGGTCAGGCGGAACCGGCGGTGGCGGGGTCAGCCGGCGTTGGTGGATTCCGCAGCCGTTGCGGCCTTGTTTTCCCGGATCCGGATATTCCGCCGCACCCAGATGCCCAGGAGCAGGACTGCGCCAACCATGAGGGGAGCGGAGAAGAGCAGGATCCCGTGTTCGCCGGAGGGGTCGTACACCTCGGGGCGTGGCCAGGAAAGGTTGATGACCATCAGGGCGCCGTAGAGCACGGCCAGGATGTTGACGGGCAGTCCCCAACGGCCCAAGGAGAAGAGCCCTGCCGGCATGGTCTGGCCCACGCGGTCCCAGTCGCCCCGGAAACGGCTGAGCAGCTGCGGGACCGTGACCATCAGGTACGCCAGGTACACCATCACGATGCACACACTGCAGAGGGTGGTGAAGAGCGCGGAGTTGCCGATGTTGATGGCCAGGATTCCCACAGCCAAGGCTCCAATCGCGATGGAGGGCCACATGGGAGTTCCGCGCTTGGCATGGACCTTTGCGAGGCTGGCCGAGGCCGGGAGCTTGCCGTCCCGGGCCATGGAGAACACCAGCCGTGAGCCTGCCGTCTGGATGGCCAGGGTGCAGACGAAGATGGCGATTGCCACGTCCACCAAGAGCACCTTGCCCCAGAACGTGCCCAACACAGCCGTCAGCACGTAGGGGAGTCCTTCGGTGGCGAGCCGGCCGTCGTCGAGGCTTGGCGCTGCCATCAGTGCGGCGATAATCATGAGTCCGCCACCAATGCCCGAAATGATGAGCGCGGACAGGATGGTGCGCGGTGCGGTCTTGCGGGGGTTCTTGGTTTCCTCCGACAGTTCGCCGGCGGAGTTGAAGCCCACCATCACGTAGGCGGCCATCAAACCGGAGACGAGGAAGGCACCCACGGCGCCGAGGTCTGAGGTGGTGACAACGCTGACGTCCGCCACTACCTCAGGGCCGCGCTGTGCGGCTGAGAACAAGGCGAGGATGACGGCCGCGACGCCCACAATCTCGCAGGTGACGCCAATGGAGTTCACATGGGACATCAGCTTCACGCCGAGGCAATTGATCACTGTTGTGATGACCAGGAGGATGGCGCCGAGGATGACGGCGTTGGCTGCTCCGGTGGGGGACGCCAACGCGGGGTCACCGCTTACCATCTGGAAGCCGTCCCACAACTGGGGGAGGACCACCTGGAGGGCGATTGCCGCCGCCGCAGCTGTAATGACCTGGGCGATCGACATGAACCAGCCGGCAAACCAGCCCACCACCTCACCGCCCATGCGGCGCGACCACTGGTAGACAGCGCCGGACAGTGGGTAACGGGCGGCGAGTTCGGCGAAGTTCAGGGCCACCAGTAGCTGGCCGACCAGCACAACCGGCCAGGTCCAGAAGAAGGCCGGTCCGGCGAAGGAATAGCCGAAGGCGAAGAGCTGGAAGATGGTGGTGAGGATGGAGACGAACGAAAAACCTGCGGCAAACGATGCGTAACGGCCCAGCTTGCGGTGCAACGTGGGCTGGTAGCCAAGGGCTGTCAGGTCTGCGTCGTCGGTGCGGTTGGCCGTCGTCGAAAGGGTGGAAGTCATCGGGTTTCTCCGTGTCTGGAACGGGATGTGGGACCAGCCCGGAGAAGGTTTGACTACCCTTCCGGAATATCGGTCACTTGATAGTTTTCCAGCGCGGTGTCCCCACGGCGTTTCGGCAATGTAAAGCCTTGGTTACCGCTCGTTTCGGGAATGTAAAGGAATTCTCACCGTCTCTGCGGGACTCCCGGAACGGCCTTTTTGGTGATGCTGCGATGCAAGAATGAAAGCGTGACTACAACCGGACCGGGACGCCCCCGAAAACAGCAAGCGGTACGTCCGGGAGCTACTGCACGGGACGAAATCCTCGACGCTGCGGCTGAGCTCTTCACAAGCCAGGGGTTCGCCAACACCTCCACCCGGGCTATTGCTGACGCGGTAGGAATCCGGCAGTCATCGCTCTATCACCACTTCTCCACCAAGGACGAGATCCTCGGGGAGCTGCTCGGCGGGACGGTTTCCACCAGCTTGGATTTCGCCCGCGCCATGCGGGATCATTCCGACGACGGCCTGGAAGCTTCTGCGGCACAGTTGCACGCAGTGGTCCTCTTCGACGGTTCGCAGCTCTGCACTTCCCGCTGGAACCTCGGGGTCCTCTACCACCTGCCGGAGGCCAGGGCGGAAATCTTCCAGCCCTTCATGGCAGCACGGACTGAACTCCGGACCATCTATGGGGAGTTGGGGCGGGGCGTTGCATCCTCCCTTGGGGACCCGGACCTCGGAGACACTGCTTTTCGGCTGGTGGAGTCGCTGATCAACCTCCGCGCGGACGGGCTGATCTCCAAGGACTCGGCGTCCACCACGGCCGACACGGTGATGATCCTTGCCGGCCTGAGGGAAAAACTCCCGGCGGTGAGGGCTGCCAGCGACGAACTCATCGCGAGAACAGCAGCCGGAGATGGCAAATGATGGACGTGCTGGCCTTCTCGTTCGCTATGCCACCTACTATGGCCTGCGCACATAGATTGGAGAGCCGCAGAATGTTCAGGCGACTATTCCAAGTCATTGCCCTAGCCTTGGTGCTGACCGCGTTCTCAGCATGTGGGTTAGACAGCGCAACTCCCGGCACCATCCCTAAACCAGAGTTGCGGGACGGCACTGTCCAGAAGGTGATGTCCTACCTGCACGCCAAGGACGTTGAAGGCCTCCAGAACATGGCCTTCGACGAGTTTGTTGGCGTCGCTTACTCCGCCAATGACTGGGTCGCCACCTGGGGCGGCGTGCAGGACACGGGTTACGAAGTCTCTTACGAGTCCCCGGGCGGAACTACTTACTACCACACCACAATTAGGGCAACGGCCGCGGACGGTAAACCTATTGAAATTCGCATCTCACTTAGCTGGGCAGTAGACCATTGGGCCGTCGGCCGCCTCTGATCCGGCCCTTCCAGCGAAAAGCGCCTAGTAATCCACCTGCCGCTTGAGTTTGTTCCCGAGCCACAGCATCGCCAAGCTTACCACCAGGAAGCCAACGGAAATAGCGAGGGCGAACACCACCACGCCACCCCATCCGCCTGCGCGGGCCGGGTCGATGAACCAGTACGGGTACCAGTTGACGAAGGCGCCCCGGACCAGGCTGTAGACCAGGTAGCCGATGGGGTAGAGCAGCCAGTACCAAACGTGTTTGAGCTGCAGGGTTGCCCGCGGCGGTTGGAAGAGCCAGTCAGCCACCATCACCACGGGGATCAGGTAGTGGACCACAAAGTTGACCCAGGGGAGCAGGGAACCGAGGTCTTCGCCCGCCAGCAGCGCACCAAACACCAGCCCCACTACGGCCATGGCGATCGTGGCCGTGCCACGGGTGACATCGTCCGCTTCGGTGGGCCTCTTCCGGATCAGCACCCGGTAGCCGCTGATGAGGAGCACCAAGGCTGCGAAGATGTTGGACAGGTTGGTGAAGTAGCTGAAGAAGTTCCAAAGGTCATAGCCCAGGCCCAAGTGAACTGTCAGCTGCGTTCCCACTGCCACCAAGGTCAGCAGGCCAAAGAAAAAGCGTCCCCCGATAAGCACATTCCGTTTGGTCATGTTCCCCATCCTTGCCGACCCCGCGCCACGAACAGCCCCGACACCCCGGAACAGCTACGTGATCAGCAATTCCAAGGCCTCGGCAAGGTGGCCCACCTCGCGCACGGAGAAGCCGTCCGGAATAACACCCGCCCCTGCCGGACTGGCCGGGACAATGGCGTGGGTGAAGCCGAGCCGGTGTGCTTCCTGGATGCGCTGGTTGATCCCGGGAACAGGACGGACCTCACCGGCCAAGCCCACCTCTCCAAACGCAATCAAACGCTGGGGGAGGGCCTTCCGGGACTTGGCCGAAGCAACGGCCAGGGCAACGGCCAGGTCTGTTGCCGGTTCGGTCAGCTTCACGCCGCCCACTGTTGCCACATAGGAATCGTCCTTGTGGAGCATGCACCCGGCACGCTGCTGGAGGACTGCCAGCAGCATGGCTACGCGGGAACTCTCCAATCCGCTGGTGGCCCGTCGTGGTTGCGAATTGGCGCTCTCGGCCAAGAGCGATTGAACCTCTGCCAGCAAGGGCCGGCGGCCCTCCATGGTCACCGTGATGCAGGTGCCCGAAACGGGTTCCCGGGTCCGTGAAACGAACAACCCACTGGGATCAGCCAACCCCTCAATGCCGGTCTCGTTCAGGTCAAAGCATCCGACGTCGTCCGTGGCACCATAACGGTTCTTTACGGCCCGGAGCAGCCGCAGGCGCGAGTGGCGTTCGCCTTCGAACTGGCACACCACGTCCACCAGGTGCTCCAGCAAACGGGGTCCGGCGATGGTGCCTTCCTTGGTCACATGGCCCACCAGCAGCGTGGTCATGTTGCGCCGCTTGGCAGCGGAGATGATGGACGCTGCAACCTCGCGCACCTGCGACACGCCACCGGCGCTGCCTTCTACGTCCGCGCTGCTCAGGGTCTGCACCGAGTCCACAATGAGCAGTTTGGGTTCAAGCTTTTCCACCTGCCCCAGCGCCTGGCCAAGATCCGTTTCCGCGGACAGGTAAAGAGTATGGGCGACGGCGTCGATCCGCTCCGCACGGAGTTTGACCTGGGCCGCCGATTCCTCGCCCGTGATGTAGAGGACGTCCTGCCCGGTGCGCGCGAACTTTGCCGCTACGTCCAACAGCAACGTGGATTTTCCTACGCCGGGCTCGCCGGCAAGCAGGATGACGGCACCAGGGACCAGCCCTCCGCCCAAAACACGGTCCAGCTCGTCCACGCCGGTAGGCAGGAAGGCCGCCGTCGTCCCATCCACCTCGGCGATACGGCGGGCCGGCTCCAAAACCGTAGCTGCCGCCGTCGTACGCGCTACCGTGGCGCCGTACTCCTCAACGGTTCCCCACGCCTGGCATTCCCCGCATCGACCCACCCATTTGATGGCAGTCCAGCCACATTCGGCACACTTGTAGGCGGGTGTTTTGGATGCGCGGGACGTCTTGGAAGCCATGGGTTCAAGCGTAGTGGCGGGGACTGACAGTATTAGCCGCGCCGGCCACCGTGCCGGGCTGCGTCGACGAAGACGGCGATCCCCGTCACTCCGAGCGCGAGTCCAAGGGATGCAACCACGTCGGTGAGCCAGTGGTACCCGAGGTAAAGCCGGCTGTAGGCGACCATCAGCGTCAGCAAAGCGGCGCCGGCGAAGGCGAGCACCGCCGTCGCCCGCGAACCCGAACGTGAAACGAGCAAGTACGTCAGGACCAGCGCGAAGATGCCTGCGCCCAGGGTGTGGCCCGAGGGGAAGGAGAGTGCGTCGTCGGGGCCAAGGAGGAAATCGGACGACGACGGTCGGGAGCGGCCCACATCCTGCTTGACCAAGGTGGAAAGAATGACCGCCAGAAGCATGGCTCCCATCAGCACCGCCGGCCGCCAAAATTCCCTCTTCCACACCATCCATGCAACCGCCACCGCTGCACCAATGCCCGCTACCCAACCGGGCGAGGTCACAATGCTCAGGGCAGTCAGCACGGCGGTGAGCAACGGGTTGCGGGAATCCACCATGAAGCTGTGGACAGTGCCATCCATGGTGGCCAGGCCGGTCTCGGAAAGCACGGCGGCAAACATCAGCCAGAACACCGCATCCCCGGCAACGAGCAACCCGGCAGCCCACAGGAACAGGGTCCGCTGCCGCAAACGGAGAGCCGGTGCGGGCCGGAAGCGCGTGGAAATGGCAGTGATCATCGGTTCATTCTGCCAAACAGGGCTGGGGCTTCTCTGAATGGCTCCGCGAGCTTGCACTTAATGACAATGCCAGGCCGTGGGATTGCCATTAACTGCCACCTCGGCGGAGGCTACAGCGCCGGAAGCACCGCGCGGGCCTCATCCGGTTCCATGCCGCTGGCTTCCAGCAGGTCAACCATGAGGGGCCGGAACAGCATGACGACCGTCTCGCCCTCGAGCCTCTGGACATCGAGCATCTTGGGATGAAGGCGGGCGGCTATGTCCGAGAGGTCGTTCCGGGCCCGGCGCAGGTGAACCCGCCGGGTCCCCTCGCTTTGCTCGGACAATCCAATGGTCATCTCATCGATGGCGGCGGCCGTTTCCTGCAGTACCTCGGAGATGCTGTCGATCGCTTCATCGGAGAGGGCGGCGTGGTTGATCGCGCTGGTGAGCCGCCGCGCAAACACCCGGCTGTTACGGAGGGCCAGGTCGATGTACTCCAGGGAGTGCTCCAGCCCGGCGAGCTCGTCGCGGTGCCTGCGGTGTGCCGGTGCCAGGGTTGCCACTTCACCGGAAGCGCGCAATGTCTGCCGCATCCGGTCCACCAGCGGCTGGCAGTTGCGCCCGCGGATCAGTGCGTGCCAGGCGATGGTGGAGTCGCTCTCAGTCAGTGCCTTGCCACATTCACGCAGCACTTCCGCCAGTTCATGGAGGATCTTCTGGACGTCCTTGCGGGGCTCACGCCGTGGATCCTTCGGCACCAGGATGGTCACCAGCAACGCGAAAACGCCACCCACCACGGCGTCCAGGCTGCGGGTGAACGGCCCGCCGGCCGGCGCAGGCAGCAGCACCACCAACAACGACTGAAGCCCCAGTTGGGTGGTAAAAATAGTCCCGCTGTCCAGGAACCTGGCCAGCAGGATGGAGAAAAGCAGGACTATGGCGGCCTGCCAGATCCCGGCGCCCAGCCAGTGGAGCAGCAGGTCACCCACCACGATGCCCAACGTGCAGCCCAGGCCCACCTCGATCACCCGGCGCAACCGCGGATCACGCGAGAAGCCGAGGGCAATCAGGGAAGAAGTAGCAGCGAACAGCGGTCCTTGATGGCCCAGCACGTATTCCGCGAAAGCGTAGGCACCCACGGCGCACACCGTCATCTGGATGGCAGGAGTCAGGGAATTCCGGCTGCGGACCAAACCCGTCCGGACCCTTGCGCGCAGGAACCTCTTGCTTGCGGAAAATCCCTTCGCGGCGGCCATGCCCTCCAGTCTATTTGCCCGGCCTGGGTTCCGGCGCAGGCGCAAACCCCAACCCGCCCGCCCCTCAAGGTGGCGCGCGCCACATAACCCAATGGTCCGCCGTCGTTCACCTTCCGTTTACCTTTCACCGCAGATCCCGTTACCTGCGCTCCTTACCTTCAGTAAAGGAACAAAAGGTCCTCAGCTCGCGCACGCCGAAATCTCCGTTCGGCCCGCATCGAAGAATCCCTGGAAGGGGCACATCCAAGTGAAGGCAACTCACTTCGGCCGCAACGCGGCAATCGCGGTCATCGCAGCCGGCGCTCTCGCGCTCACTGCTTGCGGTTCAGACAACGCAACGGGCACCACTGGCGGCACCCAGACTTCAGCATCCGGCACCAAGGTGACTGGCACCCTGACCGGCATCGGCGCCTCCTCCACCGGCGCAGCCATGGACGCCTGGAAGGCCGGCTTCGCCACTGCCAACTCCGGCGCTACGGTCCAGTACTCCCCGGATGGTTCCGGCGCAGGCCGCAAGGCCATCATCGACGGTTCGGCACAGTTCGCCGGCTCCGACGCCTACCTCAAGGACGAGGAGCTGGAGAGCTCCAAGGCCAAGTGCGGCCCCGACGGCGCCATCAACATCCCGGTGTACATCTCCCCGATCGCCGTCGCCTTCAACATCCCTGACGTCAAGGAACTGAAGCTCGACGCCGCGACGGTCGCCAAGATCTTCCGCGGCCAGATCGCCAAGTGGAACGATCCCGCAATCGCCGCCCTCAACGAAGGCGTCACCCTGCCGGACCTCAAGGTCACCCCGGTGAACCGCTCCGATGACTCCGGAACCACCACCAACTTCACCGACTACCTCGCAGCTGCCGCTCCTGAGGTCTGGACGGACAAGGCTGCCGGCGTTTGGCCCGCAAGCCTGGCCGGCGAGAACGCCAAGGGCACCTCCGGCGTCGTCAAGACCGTCACCGACACCCCCGGTGCCGTGACCTACGCTGATGACTCCGCTGTCTCCGGCAAGCTGGGCACCGCCTCCATCAAGGTGGGCGACGAGTTCGTCAAGATCTCCGCCGACGCTGCCGCAAAGGCTGTCGAAGCCGGCAAGCCCGTTGACGGCCGCGCCGCAAACGACGTCGCCATCAAGCTGGACCGCAAGACCACCGCAGCGGGCGCCTACCCCGTAGTCCTCGTCTCCTACCACGTTGTGTGCACCACCTACGAGACCAAGGAAGTTGCCGATCTGGTCAAGGCCTTCGAAAGCTACGTCGTTTCCGACGAAGGACAGAAGACCGCAGCTGACGCCGCAAAGTCGGCGCCGCTGTCCAAGACGCTGCAGGACAAGGCTACGGCCGCTATCGAAACCATCAAGGCCAAGTCCTAAGGTTTCCCGGCGGGTTTACTGAACCCGGCTGAACACTGAAGTTCCCTGTCCCGCGCGGAGTGGCCCAAAGAGCCGGCGGCCACAGCCACTGGCTGGTCCACTCCGCGGGGCAGGGAACTTAGCCATGTAAGACCAGTTCACTCCAGACTGAAGGAACGTGAAGTGACCACCAACTCCCTGACAACCTCCCAAGGCGCAGGACGCGCCGGGGACAAGGTTTTCTCCGGGGCCGCCATGGCCGCAGGGTGCCTGATTCTCGCGGTTCTCTTCGGAGTCGCATTGTTCCTTGTGGTGCAGGCGATCCCCGCGCTCACCGCCCCCGCAGAAGACATCCAGGGCGGCAACGGCTTCTTCGCCTACATTGCC
This sequence comes from Arthrobacter sp. UNCCL28, assembly GCF_900102805.1. Taxonomy (NCBI): domain Bacteria; kingdom Bacillati; phylum Actinomycetota; class Actinomycetes; order Micrococcales; family Micrococcaceae; genus Arthrobacter; species Arthrobacter sp. UNCCL28. Next base: position 5,814 of record NZ_FMWE01000013.1, on the reverse strand, counting down.
CCGATCGTGGTGGGCACCCTCATTGCCGCAGTCATCGCGCTCGTCATCGCCACCCCCGTGGCCATCGGCGTGGCACTGTTCATCTCGCACTACGCTCCCCGCCGCCTCGCATCGGGCCTGGGCTACGTGGTGGACCTGCTCGCCGCCATCCCCTCCGTTGTCTATGGCGCCTGGGGTGCAGCCTTCCTGGCCAAGGAAATCTCACCGGCCTACGACTGGCTGGCCACCTACCTCGGCTGGATTCCCATCTTCGAAGGACCGGCGTCGGCTACCGGCAAGACCATCCTGACCGCAGGCATCGTCCTGTCCGTCATGGTCCTGCCCATCATTACTTCCCTGTCCCGTGAAATCTTCCTGCAGACCCCCAAGCTGCACGAGGAAGCAGCGCTTGCGCTGGGAGCCACCCGCTGGGAAATGATCAAGATGGCTGTGCTGCCCTTTGGCCGCCCGGGCATCATCAGTGCCATCATGCTGGGCCTTGGCCGGGCACTCGGTGAGACCATGGCCGTTGCCTTGGTGCTCTCCTCCGGTGTCCTGACGGCCAGCCTCATCCAGTCCGGAAACCAGACAATCGCTGCGGAAATCGCCCTGAACTTCCCCGAAGCCAGCGGCCTCAAGGTCAACACGTTGATCGCCGCCGGCCTGGTGCTGTTCGTCATCACCCTGGGCGTGAACATGATCGCCCGCTGGATCATCACCCGGCACAAAGAATTCTCGGGAGCCAACTAAATGTCCGCCACAGTAGTCCGCAAGCGCTCAGCGCTCACCAAGGGCCAGCTGCCCAAGTTCGCGCCCTACATTGTCCTGGCCGTCGCGCTCGTTGTGGGTGCGGCAATCCTGGCGCTCATCGGCTTCAATGCCTTCGGCTGGGGGCTTGTCTCAGCCATCCTGTTCGCCGTGGGCCTGGTCTCCTGGAGTGCCGCCGTTGAGGGTTCCCGCAAAGCGAAGGACAAACTTGCCACCTGCCTGGTCGTGGGCTCGTTCCTTGTTGCGCTCCTGCCTTTGGTCTCCGTCATCGTCACGGTCCTGGTCAACGGCATCCCCGGGCTCATCACCCCCGGCTTCCTCGGCACTTCGATGAACGGTGTCACCGGCGCCTTCGACAACAAGGCAGTGGAGGAAGGCGCCCCCGTCCTGGGCGGTATCTACCACGCACTGATGGGGACGCTCCAGATCACGCTCCTTGCCACGGTGATCTCGGTCCCCGTAGGCCTCCTGACGTCCATCTACCTGGTGGAGTACGGCAACGACCGTCCGCTGGCCCGCGCCATCACGTTCTTCGTGGATGTCATGACCGGCATCCCGTCGATCGTGGCCGGCCTCTTCGCGGCAGCGTTCTTCTTCGCCATCGTGGGCCCCGGCACCAAGACCGGTGCGGTAGCCGCCGTCGCGCTTTCAGTCCTGATGATCCCTGTTGTGGTCCGCTCCAGCGAGGAAATGCTCAAGATCGTCCCGAACGAGCTCCGCGAGGCGTCCTACGCGCTGGGCGTCCGTAAATGGCGCACCATCACCAAGGTGGTTATTCCGACGGCGATCTCCGGTATCGCTTCAGGCGTCACCCTCGCGATCGCCCGCGTGATCGGCGAAACCGCCCCGATCCTGGTGACGGCAGGTTTCGCCACCACCATCAACAACAACGTGTTCGGTGGATGGATGGCTTCGCTGCCCACTTTCATTTACACCCAGATCCTCAACCCGACGTCGCCGTCCAATCCTGAGCCGTCGGACCAGCGTGCCTGGGGCGCCGCGCTGGTGCTGATCATCCTGGTGATGCTCCTGAACCTCGGAGCCCGCCTCATCGCCCGCCTGTTCGCTCCCAAGACGGGACGCTGACCGGGCAGGCCGCGCGGTGATCCGCAGCGGCCCCTACAAAAACTTCCACACCCCCAAGGAACAAAGGAACACCATGTCCAAGCGCATCGACGTCAAAGACCTGAATGTCTACTACGGCAACTTCCTGGCCGTCGAGGACGTCAACATCAACATCCAGGCCAAGTCCGTAACGGCCTTCATCGGCCCGTCCGGCTGCGGCAAGTCCACGTTCCTCCGCACCCTGAACCGCATGCACGAGGTCCTTCCCGGCGCGCGAGTAGAAGGCGAAGTCCTCCTGGACGGCGACAACCTCTACGGCCCCGGCGTGGACCCTGTGACTGTCCGCACCCAGGTGGGCATGGTTTTCCAGCGCCCCAACCCGTTCCCCACCATGTCCATCCGCGACAACGTGCTGGCCGGCGTGAAGCTGAACAACAAGAAGATCTCCAAGGGCGCAGCCGATGCCCTGGTGGAGAAGTCCTTGGTGGGCGCCAACCTGTGGAACGAGGTCAAAGACCGCCTGGACAAGCCCGGCTCCGGCCTTTCAGGTGGCCAGCAGCAGCGCCTTTGCATCGCCCGCGCCATCGCCGTGGAGCCCCAGGTGATCCTCATGGACGAGCCCTGCTCCGCGCTGGACCCCATCTCCACGCTGGCCGTTGAGGACCTCATCAACGAGCTCAAGGACCAGTACACCGTGGTGATCGTGACCCACAACATGCAGCAGGCCGCCCGTGTCTCTGACAAGACCGCGTTCTTCAACATCGCAGGCACGGGCAAGCCCGGCAAGCTGATCGAGTTCGCTGACACCACCAGCATTTTCAACAACCCCGGCCAGAAGGCAACGGAAGACTACGTCTCCGGCCGCTTCGGATAAAGGGTTCCGCAGGTTCCGGCTTCTATGGGGGGAGTCGGCAGATAACGACGGCGGCCGTCGCCTTGGGGGTACGGCCGCCGTCGTTTTTTCTTGCCCAAGTAGGTAACAGCAAACGTCGCAATGAGCGCTCATTGCGCGTTTGCTGTTACTCAGTTGGGGGAGGCCCGGGGGTTACAGGTCCGCGAGGGGCGAGAACGCCAGCTCAAGGATGAAGGCGGCTGCGGCTGTGACCAGGGGCGTAGCCACCCAGAACAGCAGGATTCTCCGGACCAAGCGCCTGTTGACGGTGTGGAACCGTTGGTTCACGCCCGCACCCAGCACCGACGCGGTCAGCGTATGGGTGGTGGACAGCGGCAGGTGGAACCCGATTGCGCCGATGAACAACATCACGGACGTCAAGGTTTGTGCCACAAAGCCCCGCAGCGGATCCACCCTGATCAGTTTGTGGCCCAGGGTGTGGGAAATCCTCCAACCGCCGAACATGGTCCCCGCGGTGAGCATGAGGGCCGTGAGCAGGAGGATCCAGAGCGGCACGTCATTCCCGCCGGACAACCCCGCGGCCACCACTGCAAGAACCATGACCGCGGCGGTGCGCTGACCGTCCTGGAGCCCGTGGCCAAAAGCCACGGCAGCGGCGGAGATCGCCTGGCCCCGGCGGAATCGCCGGTTGACCACGTTCGGTTGCGTGTAACGCGCTGCCCACGTGACGGGCCACACCAACAGGTACGCGGCTGCGAACGCGATGAGCGGAGACAGCACCAATGGCAGCACAACCTGGGTGAGCATGACGTTATCCATGCCGTCCACTGCGTTACCACCCACCAGCACGCTGGCTGCGCCGGCGCCGATCAGCCCGCCAACCAAGGAATTGGTGGAGGACAAAGGGATACCCCTCCACCACGCATAAACGCCCCACAGGATGGAGGCGGTGAGCGCTGAGGCGAGGATGGTCAAGCCGCTGGTGCCGCTGGGGAGCGTGATCCAGGACTGGGTGAAGGCCAGGATGAAGGTGCCGCTGAGCATGGCACCTGCAAAGTTGAAGATCGCGGCCAGGAGCACGGCGATTGAAGGAGTAAGAGCACGGGTCCGCGTGGACAGGGCGACGGCGTTGGAGACATCCCGGAAGCCGTTCAGGAATGCGAACCCGGAAGCCAGGCCAATTACCAGGACCAGGATAGCGATGGTCACGTCATGATTCCTTGACGATGATGCTGCCTACCTGGGTGGCGACCTTCCGCATGTCCTTGGTAACTTCCACCAGCTGGTTGGCGATGTCCCGGTGCCGTGCGTACTGCGTGGACTTCATGTCCTTGAGCATCTCCGCAACCCAGATGCGGTGAGTCCGTTCAGCCCGTTTGGCCAGCCGGAGGATCTCGATCCAATAATCCTCGAGCTCGTCCAGGTCCTCCAGCTTTCGCATCGCGTCCACGGTGAGCTCGGCCTGCCGGCTGATGATCTCCAGTTGATCGGCTGCCCGCTTGGGGAGCCGGTCCAGCTTGTAGATGGCCACCAGGTCTCCGGCGGCGTCAAGCTTCTCCATGGCCTCGGTGAGGTGGCGGGACAGTGTGTACATATCCTCGCGGGGGAGGGGGTTCACAAAGCTGGTGCGCATATGCGTGAGCAGGGCGAAGTGCAGGTCCAGGGACTTGGACTCGTGCTCGTGCAGTTCTTCGGCCAGGCGCTCGTGCTCGCTGGCGGGGGCTCCGAGTATTTCGGAGAGCGTCCCGGTGCCGGCCACGATCACGCCGGCCATCTGCGCGAGGAGGACGAGCCCGGCAGGTTCCTGTGGGAAAAGGCGCAGCTTCATATCGCTTTCCGGGCTGGGGACGGATGGGCGTGGGCAGCTTGACTTGACGCAGCCCATTTCGGTCCCAACTTTACCGGTCCGTAGAGTGCTCCCGCGAAGGGCAGGGGGCATGGAGGGCAGAAGTCCCCATCGCAGCGCAGCCCGCACTGTGAAAGACTGGCAAAGCTCCGGATTAATCCACTCAATGGGGGAACTATGCGTCTCAATAATGTTGTAAAAATCACCAGCATCGCAGCAGCTGGACTGCTCGCGCTCAGTGCCTGCGGCACCACCACGGCGGGCTCGACGACGGGTGGTTCCGGATCGTCTTCTCCTTCTTCGTCGGCGTCGGCGCCATCCTCGTCGTCGTCGGCCTTGCCGTCCGGAGCTTCTTCGGAGGGTGCCGGTACTTCCTCGGGTGAGTACACTGCGGCGGCCTGGGCGCTCCCCATTTCAGATGCCGGCGAGAAGCTCGGGAACTTCAAGGGCGAGAGCTTCAGTGTGGACGTTTACCAGGTGGCCACGGATGTGGCGTCCAAGGACAGCATGTTCGTGGACAAGGAAACCAAGGAGAACCTGCTGAAGAAGGGTGATCCGGTGGTGTACCTGAACTACGTTGTCACCAACACGTCCTCGGCCGATATTCCCCTGAGCCATTCCCTGATTACTCCGTCGGCCAAGTACACGGACTGGAAGTATCTTGGCGGTATGCCCTCGGATTCCAGCAGCGATGGCTTTAAGAAGCATGGGCTCTCCAGCAGCGGGACCAAGCTGAAGGAAGAGGCCCCGTTCGTGCTGAAGCCGGGGGAGTCGTTCAACATTGCCGAGAACTTTGCCTACACGGCGGGCAAGGAAACGGAGATCGCGGCGACCATGACTCCTGCCGGCGCTGACGGCAAGCTGGACCACACCAAGAAGGAAAAGGCAGAAACCACCGTAACGCTGAAGTAGTTCCTTGCGGCTTCGCCCGGGTCTGGCCCAGTGCCGGCCCGGGCATTCTGCGTTTGGGGGTTATAGGACAAAACGTGTGTATGGGAGGGGCTTGCTTCCCAGTGATCGCGCGGGAAATCCGGGGTAGCTAAGCTTTTGAAGCTTAGGGTGGCTGGGGTGCTTGCATATCTCTGGAGTGTTTGATTTGTGGCCGCGGGCTGGTTCGGAACGGGAAAACAGCTGCCGGTAAGCAGCGGTACCGGTGTTTGAAGTGCGGGGCGAGCCGCTCGGGTGAACGTCCCGATGTGAGCCGGAGAGCTGAATTGGACGCGTTCCTTGGCTGGCTGCTGGGCACGTCGAACCAGTCAGCCGCGACCTCGTTTGGCACGGCCCGTTCCTTCCGGCGCCGCAC
>NZ_FMWE01000016.1:0-29882 GCF_900102805.1 Arthrobacter sp. UNCCL28 | reverse complement strand
CCTGCAGATCGCCTCGACTACTAATCGCATTGAAGGCGGCACCAACGCCCAACTCCGGTTGCTGCTGCGGGCCCACCGGGGCATGAGTGAAGAACATCGAAAACGCGCGATCGAGTGGTACCTCTACCTGCACAGCGAACAGCCCCTGCCACCGGCCAAACTCATCAAAGCCGTGCATTACCGTCCGGCCAAGACCGAAGCCATCACCACGACCGAGCAGAAGCCCGGGCCCGAGCTCTACAGCACCGGACTCAGCGCCGACGAAGGACTCTGGCATCGCAAAGGATGGGCAGGCCGCACATGACACACCCGAGATTTACACACGTTTTGTCCTATAACCCGGAACCAAAAGGGCCGAAAACAAGAAAGGACCGGAATCCCGCGTTTCCGCGTGATTCCGGTCCTTCATTGTCGGGCTGACAGGATTTGAACCTGCGACCCCTTGACCCCCAGTCAAGTGCGCTACCAAGCTGCGCTACAGCCCGCTGGTTCCACCGTTCTCCGCCTAAGTTTTCCTCCGAAGAGTCCCACCTAAGCAGTCCGGCCGAACCACCTCCAAAAGCTTACACGAAGTTGGAGGTCGGAGACGCCATCACAGCCAAAGTGGGCTGTGATGCCCGTCTCACTTAGCGCTTCTTGCCACGCTTTTCGCGAACGCGCATGTTGACCTCGATGGGCGTGCCCTCGAAGCCGAACGTTTCGCGAAGGCGACGCGTGATGAAGCGGCGGTATCCGGGATCCAGGAACCCGGTGGTGAAGAGCACAAACTTCGGCGGACGGCTGGATGCCTGCGTGCCGAAGAGAATGCGCGGCTGCTTGCCACCACGGACCGGGTGCGGGTGGGCTGCAACCAGCTCGCCCAGGAACGCGTTGAGGCGTCCCGTGGGGATGCGGCGGTCCCAGCTTTCCAGCGCGATATCCAGCGCAGGAACCAAACGGTCCTTGTGCCAGCCGGTCTTGGCTGAGATGTTGACGCGCGGCGCCCATTCAACGTGCGCCAGGTCCTGCTCGATTTCACGTTCGAGGTAGCGGCGGCGTTCGTCGTCCAGCAGGTCCCACTTGTTGAAGGCCAGGACCAGCGCACGGCCGGATTCGATGGCCAGCTGCAGGATGCGGACATCCTGCTCGCTGAGGACTTCATCAACGGCAAGAAGCACGACGGCGACCTCCGCCTTTTCGAGCGCGGCCTGCGTCCGGAGGGAGGCGTAGAAGTCCGCGCCCTGTGCCATGTGCTGGCGGCGGCGGATACCGGCGGTGTCCACGAAACGCCAGGTACGGTCACCAAGCTCGATGAATTCGTCAACGGGGTCACGCGTGGTGCCTGCCAGCGGATCCACGACAACGCGCTCAGAGCCGGCAAGCTTGTTCAGCAGCGAGGACTTGCCAACGTTCGGGCGGCCGATCAAAGCGATACGCCGCGGACCGCCGGAGCGTTCGACGCCTTCCACCAGGGAGTACTCGGGAAGGGTATCCATGACGTGGTCCAGGAGGTCGGCAACGCCACGTCCGTGCAGTGCCGAAACCGGGTACGGTTCGCCGAAGCCCAAACCCCACAGGGTTGCGGAGTCGGCTTCCTGGGCAAAGTCGTCCACCTTGTTGGCCACCATGATGACCGGCTTCTTGCTCTTGCGGAGCATCTTCATGACGCCCTCGTCCGTGGCCGTGGCTCCAACGGCGGAGTCCACCACGAAGAGAACGGCGTCAGCAAGCTCAACGGCCATCTCAGCCTGCTCGGCCACGCGGGCATGGATGCCCTTGGCGTCATGTTCCCATCCCCCGGTATCAACCAGGGTGAAGTTGCGGCCGTTCCAGCGGGCTGAGTACATGACACGGTCGCGGGTAACACCGGGAGTGTCTTCCACAACGGCTTCACGGCGGCCCAGGATGCGGTTGACCAACGTGGACTTACCCACGTTGGGGCGGCCGATGATGGCCAGCACCGGGTCCAGCTTGAGGGGACCTTCGTCGCCTTCGTCTCCGTATTCACCGCTGAGAAGCGCGGCGTCTTCTTCATCGAGTTCGTAGTCGTCCAGGCCGGCCCGGAGGGTGGCCGCGCGGAGCTCGGCCTCGTCATCGTCCAGGGCAGCCAGGTTTTCAGCCACCTGGTCGGTGCCGGTGGGCGTGTATTCGTCGTCGCCGGCTCCGTGGAGGCCGGATTTTTGAGTCGTATCGCTCATTGCACTTTCCTTAGTGGTGGTCTGCCGGCGTCCCGGCTACTGCTGTATGGCGGTGCTGCGGAGTGGATTCTCCGGGCGCAGGATCCTCGGGAAGGCCCTGTCCTGTGGCCCGGATGGCGTCCTGGACATGATCGGCCAGGGCTTCACGGATTTCCGCAGCCGCCCTGTCCATTGAAACACGCCCCGGTTCGCCCTTCCGGCGCTTCACCGTGATGGGTTCGCCGAAGCTCACGTGGAGCTTCCGGCGTGGTCTGGGTATATGGTCGCGGTGCTCGTCGCCCTGGCGGGTTCCGAGGATGGCGACCGGTATGACTGTTGCTCCGGAGTTGATGGCGAGCCACGCAACACCGTTGCTGATGCTGCCGGCCGTGCCGCTCCCCCGCGTGCCTTCAGGAAGGATCCCGACGCAACGGCCGTCGTCGAGCAGTTGCTTGCCCAGATGCAGGGCGGAGCGATCCCCCGTTCGGTCCACCGGAATCTGTCCGGATCCCCGTAGGACGGAGCCAAGGAAGCCCCTGAACATTTCCTTCTTGACGAGGATATGCATGGGGCGCGGTGATGCTCCGAACATCACCGGACCATCGAGGAAGCTGATGTGGTTGGCAGCGAAGATCACCGGTCCGCCGGCGGGAACGTTGCCCTTGCCGGAAACGACGGTCCGATACAGGACGTGATCGATGAACCAACCAATGGGCCGGCTCCACACTTTGGTCCACCGGGCTGGAAGCCCGTGCTCCTTAGTCGCCATAGATGACCTTGCTGACGATCGCCAAGGCGGTGTCCACTGTCTCCTCAAAATTCAGGTCCGAGGAATCGAGCGTCACCACGCCATCAGCGGCCTGGCTGAAGTTCACTACCGTGGAATCCTTGGCGTCGCGCTGAATAACCTGGGCTTCCAACTGCTCTTTGCTTTGCGTACCACCCAACTGGATGCCCCTGCGCCGGAGGCGGGCTTCCTCGCTGGCGGTCAGGAGCATGCGCACCTCGGCATTGGGGACGACGACGGTGGTGATGTCGCGCCCTTCGACCACCATGCGGTGGTGGTGCTGGTCGATCAGTTCGCGTTGTCGGCGGATGAGCTCGGTGCGGGCACCGAGAGTCGTGGCAACGGCGCTGACCGAGGAGGAAATCAACGGGTCCCGGATTTCGTCCGTGACGTCCGTACCATCCACGGCCACATACTCCGTAGCGGTGGTGGTGCTGATCTCCAACGGCATGGCCTTGGAAGCCTGTTCCACGGCCGCGCCGTCCTGGAGGTCAACGCCGGTCTTGAGGCAGTACCACGTCAGGGCACGGTACATCGCGCCCGTATCCAGATACGCCAGCTTCAAGCGCCGGGCAACTTCCTTGCTGACGCTGGACTTGCCCGAACCGGAAGGTCCGTCGATGGCAATGACCAACGGCTTTCCCGGACGGGCAACCGTCTCGGGGCCAAAAAATTCTCGCGTCATTACTGGAGTACCCGCCATCCACGGTCAGTCAAAGCTTCAACAAGGAGGTCGTGCTTGCTGGGAAGCACGGAGAGCTCCACCATGCCCACGTTTTGTCCCGACGAATGGTCGAGCCGGAGGTCTTCGACGTTCACGCCAATCTCGCCGATCTCCGTCAGGAGGTGGGCGATCTGACCCGGTTTGTCGTCCACCAGGATGGTGAGCCACGAGTACGCCTGCGGAGGTCCGCCGTGCTTGCCCGGGATCCTCGCCTGGCCTGCATTGCCCTCACTGATCAGCTGGGCAAGATCCAGCCGGGCACCGGGCGCCAAAGGTTCTTCCAGCGTTCCAATCAGTCGGTTCAGGTCTTCGCGGACGCCATGCAGGATCGAAACCACCTTCTCCGCATTGCCTCCCAGGATCTGCACCCAAAGGGTGGGATCGCTGGCGGCGATGCGGGTGGTGTCCCGGAGTCCGTTGCCGGCAAGGGACAACGCATGCAACGGCGTACCTTGCAGCCGGCTGGCCAACAGCGAAGACATGACCTGTGGCAAATGCGATACCAAGGCCACGGCTTCGTCGTGCTCGTCCGCGGTGAACTGGGAAACGATTCCGCCCAGGTCCACGGCCAGCGAACGGGCCGTCTGAAGTGCGGCGTCCGAGGTTTCCCCGGATGGGCACAGAACCCACGGCATGGAGGTGAACAGCTCACCCCGTGCAGCTACCGGCCCTGACTTCTCGCGGCCGGCCATGGGGTGGGTGCCCACATAGCGGGACATGTCCACGCCACGCTCCAGCAGCTGCGCCTGGATGGTCGCTTTGACGCTCGCGATATCCACCACGACCGCGGACGGGTAGTCCGCCAGTGCTTTCTGCACGACGTCGGCGGTGACGTCCGGCGGAGCCGCGACAACCACCAGCTGGGGTTGTCCGTCCAACCCTGCAAGCGGCTGCCCCGCTCCGATGTCCACCGCGACCGCCTGGTTGGTGGGCGAAGGATCAGAGAGGAAGACTGGAACTCCGCGTCCGCGCAGGCCGAGGCCGATGCTGGCGCCCAGGAGGCCAGTACCGAGAACGACGACCGGGCCATCGAGATGACCCCGGCCGTGCGTACCGAATGCCGACATGCCCTAGAGCCCTACAGATGCCAGGAGGTGTCCGACTTCCTGCCTGCCGAGGTTGCGGATGCTGCCCTGGCGCTGGTCGCCCAGGCCGATGGGACCAACCTTGACACGGACAAGGCGTTCCACAGGGAAACCGACGGCGTCGAACATACGGCGCACAATGCGGTTCTTTCCCGAGTGGAGGACAACCTCGATCAGGACGTGTCCCGGGGTGGAGTCCACCAGGCGGAAGGAATCCACTGCGGCAACACCGTCTTCGAGCTCGACGCCGTTTTTCAGCTTCGCGCCCACGCCTTGCGGGAACGGGCCACGCACCTGGACCAGGTACGTCTTGGGCACCTCATAGGAAGGATGCGTCAAGCGGTTGGCCAGTTCGCCGTCGTTCGTCAGCAGCAGCAGCCCCTCAGTGGCGACATCGAGGCGGCCAACGTGGAACAGGCGTTCGCCCTTGTTCTTGTTGTTCTTCAGGAAGTCGCTGATGCAGGGGCGGCCTTCGGGGTCTTCCATGGTGGAAACTACGCCCTTGGGCTTGTTGAAGACCATGTAGACGAGGGTTTCGTCCAGCTGGATCCTGATGCCATCAACGTGGATCACGGCCGAGGTGGGGTCCACGCGCATGCCGAGCTCGGTGGTCACCACGCCGTCAACCTCGACGCGTCCCTCGAGGATCATTTCCTCGCACACGCGCCGCGAGGCCACGCCGGCTTGGGCCATGACCTTCTGCAGGCGTACGCCGTCGACATCGTGGAGGTCCGACTGCGGCACTTCCTGGCGCGGACCGCGGTTGCGTCCCGGCTTGCGGATCGGTCCCAGGTTCTGGCCGAAACGTTCGCTGCCGAACGCCTTGGAGCCGTACTGCCTGGCCGGCTTGGCCTTGGGCTTCAGTGCACCGGGAGTCCCGGGCGCTTTGCCGAAGCCGGGCTTGTTGGAGCCTGGCTTACGGAAGGGTTTTGCAGGCCTGGCGGCCTGGCCGCGGTCGTAGTCGCCCGCCGTTGTGGGGTTGTCAGGATCGAAGGGTGCCGCTTCGCGCGGCTTCGAAGCCTTGAAGGGGCGGCCCTCGCCCTGGGTGAAGTTGCGCTTTCCGGCGCCGGCGGTGCCGCCGCGGCCGGAAAAGCCGCCGGCGTTGGAGCGGCCGGTGCCGCCCTTGGCCTCATTGCGTCCGGAGCTGTTGCGCCCCGAACCGTTACGTGGTGAACTCTGGCGTCCCGCCTGTGTCATGACCCGTCCTTGTGTAGTAATGGCCGGCTTTCCGTGCTGAAACCAACACTAGCCAGCCGGGCAGACATCGTCTGCCCTTTGTCGCTGTGCACCTTGAAGGTGCCGTGAATCCATATGAAGTTCTTCTTGCGGCGCCGGATTTGGCCCCTGGGCTACATCCGGCTGGCGTCGTAGTGTTCGTCGATCCCTTCCAGGCCCGGAAGGTGCGGCGAAAGCTGTGGAAGTTCAGCCACTGAGCCGATGCCCATCCGTTCCAGGAAGTACGAGGTTGTCCGGTACAGGACAGCCCCGGATTCGGGATCGTTTCCGGAGTCCTCTATCAAACCCCGTTGGGTGAGGGTCCGGACCACCGAATCGACGTTGACGCCGCGAATGGCAGATACCCGGGCCCTGGAGACCGGTTGCCGGTAGGCAATGACCGCCAGGGTTTCAAGCGCTGCCTGAGTGAGCCTGGTGGTCTGGCCTTCGAGCACGAACCTGCCCACGATGTCGGCGAAATCCGACCGTGAATAGATGCGCCACCCGCCGGCGACATTCCGCAATTCAAAACCCCGGGGTGCAGTGCTGGCATCGGCAAAGCCGACAGCATCCACGTCCGGGGCTTTAACAGTATAGCCGCTATACTCCCGCTGCAGGTCATGCAGCAAATCCTCGACGACGGACACGGTCACGTTGAGCCCGGCAGCCAGCTCCTCCGAGGTTGCCGGCTCATCAATGACCATCAACACAGCTTCCAGGGCTGCCCGGGCACCACCGGGCAGCCGTTCCAGCTCCGCCAGGCCGTCGTGGTCCATTTCCTGCTCACTCACTGCTGCTCTCCCCGTTGTCCGGCCCCACGCCGGTCTCATACTCTTCGCTCAGGCTGGAACTGTCCCATTCGGCGTCGTCCCCCGTCCAGCGAACGGTTAATTCCGCCAGGGGTTCGGGTTGCTCGAAAGCCACCACGCGGTCGCGAAACATTTCCAACAATGCAAGGAAGCGTGCCACCACCACAAGAGTGGTCTCGGCATCAGCTATGAGCGCCTGAAAGGACAACGGCGCACCAAGCTTCAACCGGTAGCCCATGATCTCGGCCTGCTCCCTGACACTCACCGGCGGAGCGTGCAGATGGCCCAGGCCGACCTCCTCCGGTGCCGCATCCTTGGGTTTGAGCGCTTTGGCGGCGAGTTCGGCGAACTGCCCGGGGGTGTGTCTCCACACGAGCTCCGGCAGCAGCGCGGCGAAGTGCCCCTCCAGGGCTACCTGGCGCGGGTATCGACGGGCTTCCTGTTCCAAGGTTTCGCCCATGACCCCGGCAATGTGCTTGAAGGCCTTGTACTGCAGAAGGCGGGCGAAAAGAAGGTCCCTGGCTTCAAGGAGCGCTATGTCCTCGGCGTCCTCGACTTCCCCGGACGGCAGCAAGCGGGCGGCCTTGAGATCCAGCAGTGTTGCTGCGATGACCAGGAACTCGCTGGCCTCGTCCAAAGCCCAGTCCTCCCCCAGCTTCTGCAGCCGGCGGATGTACTTGATGAATTCATCGGTAACTGTGGCCAAAGCCACTTCCGTGATGTCCATCTTGTGCTTGGAAATCAGGCCCAGCAGGAGATCAAACGGGCCCGTGAAGTTGGCCAGCCGTACCTCAAAGCCCGGTTTGCGAACCTCGGAGGTGCCGGCGTCGGGCGCTTCCGCGGCCGGTGCAACGTCCGCTGCCGTGGGCGGTGCGAGTGACGGTCCCACCGCAGGCTAGGGCGCGCCGCCGCGCGAGATCAATTCTTTGGCAAGCCGGCGGTAGGCGTCGGCACCGATGTGGTTGCCCGCATAACTGGTGATGGGCTCGGCGGCCACGGTTGCATCAGCGAACTTGATGGAGCGCTTGATGACGGTTTCGAAGACCTTGTCACCGAAGGCTTCGACGAGGCGTGAAATCACTTCGCGGCTGTGGAGGGTGCGGGCGTCGTACATGGTGGCCAGGACACCGTCCACCTGCAGCCTCGGGTTGAGGCGGTCCTGGACCTTTTCAATGGTTTCGACCAGGAGGGCCACCGCCCTCAAAGCGAAGAACTCGCAAATCAACGGAATGATGACACCGTGGGCTGCAGTCAATGCGTTCACGGTCAACAGCCCCAGGGACGGCTGGCAGTCGATCAGGACGACGTCGTAATCGTCCTCCACACTCTTGAGCGCGCGGTCCAGTACCTGCTCACGGGCAACCTCGTTGACCAGCTGGACTTCTGCGGCCGAGAGGTCGATGTTGGCCGGCAGGAGGTCAACGCCCTCGACGCCGGTCTGCTGGATGGCGTCACGAATACTGACCTTGCGGTCCATCAGCACGTTGTACACGGTGAGGTCCAGCTCGTGCGGGTTGGCACCCAGTCCGGCGGAGAGCGCACCCTGGGGATCGAAATCCACCAGCAGGACACGCCGGCCGAACTCTGCGAGCGCCGCAGCGAGGTTGATGGTGGAGGTGGTTTTACCCACGCCACCCTTCTGGTTGACCATGGCGATGACTCTCGCCGGGCCATGGGAAGCAAGCGGGGCAGGTTCTGGAAATTCGCGGTAAGGGCGGCCTGTTGGCCCCATGATGGCGTCTTCCAGATCGAGCCCGGCGCCTCCCAGCGTAGCTGTTCCCCGTTCGATGCTCACGTATCTAACCACTCTTTCGACGACGATCTTCCCTGCCGCTGGCCCCCAGCTACAGCGCTACTACCCACCTAGGCTACAGCGCCCGACACGGTTATTTGGGGAACTTGACTTTGTCCCCTCCGTGAGCCTTGACCCTCTAGCTGAGGTCGAAGGTTCACTTTGCCCGCACCTCCCGGCCGGGGAAAACCGAAGGCCGGCACCTGGGGAGGTGCCGGCCTTCGGTGCTATTGCTCCACTTTGTTCAAGTTGGCGTCAGACCGTAGCCTTTTCGCGCGTTTCAGCTTCGGGACCGGCCTCTTCTTCGCCGCCGTGGGCGATCATGGTCTGCTCATCGAAGGGCTCATTGCCGGAGAGGACCCGCTCTACCTGGCCGTTGTCGATTTCCTTCACCCAAGTACCGATCAGGACCGTCGCCACTGCGTTGCCGGTGAAGTTGGTCAGGGCCCGGGCTTCTGACATGAAGCGGTCGATTCCCACGATCATGCCTACGCCGCCAAGGAGTTCGGGCTTGTGTGCCTGGAGTCCGGCAGCCAGGGTTGCCAGGCCTGCTCCCGTGACGCCGGCGGCTCCCTTGGAAGCGATGATCATGAAGACCAGGAGCGAGATCTGCGCGCCGAGGTCCAGCGGGGTGCCCATGGCGTTGGCGACAAAGAGGGAGGCCATGGTCAGGTAGATCGCCGTGCCATCGAGGTTGAAGGAGTAACCCGTAGGAACGGTGACGCCGACTACCGGCTTGGAGACACCCAGGTGTTCCATCTTGGCGATCAGGCGGGGCAGTGCAGCCTCGGAAGAGGATGTGGAGAAGATCAGGAGGTACTCGCGGGCCAGGTACTTCATGAGCCGGAAGATGTTGACGCCGGCCACTGCCCGGAGGAGGGTTCCCAGAATGACAACGATGAACAGCGCACAGGTGATGTAGAAGGCCAGCATCAGGGTGAACATGCTCAAGATCGCCTGGGCGCCGGTGGCACCGACGACGGCGGCAATGGCGCCGAAAGCGCCGACGGGAGCCAGCCACATGATCATGATGAGGATGCGGAAAACTAGGCGCTGCCCGTGGCCGATCGCAGTGAGGATGGGGGCTCCCTGCTTGCCCATCTTCTGCAAGGCGAACCCGACCAGGATCGCGGCAAGCAGGGTGGGAAGGACTGGAATGTCGCCGGGGATGATTCCCAGGAGGAAGTCCACCGTGCTGTTGGTGTCAGCTTTCTTGTTTGGATCGTAGGGGGTCAGCTTGAGCCCCTCGCCCGGGTGGATGAGGTTGCCCACCACCAGGCCGATGGCCAGGGCGAATGTTGACATGGCCACGAAGTAGCCCAGTGCGAGGCCGCCTACCTTGCCAACGGTGGCAGCTTTGGCAATGGAGCCGATGCCCAGGACGATGGTGCAGAAAATGACCGGCGCGATCATCATTTTGATGAGCTTGATGAAACCGTCGCCGAGTGGCTTCAGTGACTTGCCAACCTCGGGGAACACCAGGCCGACCACGGCGCCGAGTACAACGGCCAGGATCACCGCGATGTACAGGTAGTGCGACTTGTCGAGCCCCTTGCGTCCAGGTTTGGCAGCTACTGCCGACTCTCCTCGTTGAGAGGTCATGGGATTCTCCTTTGGATACTGTGTAAGGCGCTGCGGTCCTGCACTGATGTCCAATCCGCTGCCCTTGTGTGATATCCATCATTGAGCCGCTGGTGACACACATCACCGTTGCGGTCATATTGGTCATGGAGGTCCATGTGTTTCACAGCTGGAGCATCGCCCGTCGCTTGTTCGTGGCAAACCTGCTGTTCGTGCTGGTCCTGACGGCCGTGTTTGGCGCTTTTTCCGTGGTGGAGGCCCGGGACAGGGCCTATGACAACGCCGGCGGACGGATGCTTGCCCTCGCAACGTCCATCGCGAACAATCCCCTTGTCCTGCAGGCGGCAGACTCCCCGGGTCCTTCAGCACAACTGCAGCCTTACGCCCGTGAAGTCATGGACGATGCCGACGCCGATTTCATCACCATCATGGCGCCGGACCGTACACGATGGACGCATCCCCGGCCCGAGGAGCTGGGCAAGCCGTACATAGGAACCATTGATCCTGCCCTGCGAGGCGAAACCTTCACCGAAGTGACTGCAGGAACACTGGGCCCATCGGTGCGTACCATCGCCCCCGTCAAAGACTCCAGCGGAAACATCAAGGCCCTGGTGGCGGCCGGTGTCACCGTCCGCACCGTAGACACCGATGTCGCGGAGCGCTTGGGAGTCATCGGCGGGATTGCCTTGGTGGTTCTGACCTTTGGGTCCTTCGCTTCGTGGCTGCTGGGACGTTACCTCCGTTCCGTGACCCGCGGGTGGGGACCCGAACAGCTGGCACAGCTTTTTGCATACTACGAGTCCGTCCTCCATTCGGTCCGCGAAGGAGTCATCCTGATTGATACCCACGGCAAGGCCGTGATGTACAACGACCAGGCAGCGGAGTTGCTGGGGCTTGGGCCTTCCGACGCCGACCGCTCACCGGACGCTGCCCCGCGGCTGTCCGAACTCCCCCTCGACGGCAGCCTGCGGGCGTTGTTCGAATCCGGCCGGCCGGCCCATGACGAGATCCACCTCACGGGACCACGGATCCTGGTAGTCAACCAGGCCCCCGCCGTGGGGCCGGTACCTGAACGCAGCCGGCAGAAGCCAGCCGTTTATGGGACAGTAGCCACCATCCGCGACCGGACCGAGATTGAGTCCCTGGGTACTGAACTCCAGACCATGAAGACCCTCTCCGACGCCTTGCGGGCCCAGACCCACGAACATGCAAACCGGCTGCACATGATTGTTTCCCTCCTGGAGCTGGGCCGAACGCCACAAGCCTTGGAATTCGCCACCAAAGACCTCGAACTCAGCCAGCAACTCACCGACGACATGGTGGCTTCGGTGGACGAGCCCGTCATGAGCGCCCTTGTGATGGGCAAAGCTGCAGAAGCCCATGAACGGGGGGTGGAGTTGGAGGTCCGGACGTCGGGAAACTCCGGTGTGCGCGGCCTGGAGATCCAGGACCTGGTGACCATCCTGGGGAATCTGCTGGACAACGCGATAGATGCTGCCGCGGCCGGTGACTTCCCAAGGAAGGTACAGCTGGACGTTGAAGCCGGGCCCGCCGCCGTCGAATTCACTGTGCGCGACTCCGGCAGCGGCATCAATCCAGGGTCCATTGATGACGTCCTGCAGTACGGCTTCAGCACCAAGTCTGCGGATGGGAATCCGCGCGGTTCCCACGGCCGCGGAGTGGGCCTTGCTTTGGTGCGCCAGGCGGTGGATCGGCTCAACGGTACGATGACCATCAGCAATCCCGGCGGAGCACAATTCCAAGTAGTGCTGCCGGCGCCGGTTCCCGAGGAAGAGAAGGCATGACAGAGATCCGTGTCCTGGTGGTGGAGGACGAGCCCATAGCCTCGGACGCCCATTCCGTCTACGTCGGCCGCCTGGACGGGTTCACGCTGGTGGGAACTGCACCGGACGGCCAGTCGGCACTGCGGATCCTGGGCGAATTTTCCGCCTCCGGCGCACCTGTGGACCTGGTCTTGCTCGACATGAACCTCCCGGACCTGCACGGTCTTGATGTGGCCCGCCGGATGCGTTCGGCAGGAGTCTTCGCAGACATCATCGCCATCACAGCCGTCCGGGAGCTGAACATTGTTCGCAGCGCCGTGTCCATCGGCGTCGTCCAGTACCTCATCAAGCCCTTCACGTATGCCACTTTTGCCGACAAGCTCAGGAGCTACCAGGCGTTCCGGGAACAGTTGGCGGGCTCCATGTCCGGCATCTCCAAGGCGGGAGCCTCCCAGAGCGATGTGGATCAAGCTTTTGCCAGCCTCCGGGCTCCAACGGAACTACCGCTGCCCAAGGGCCTTTCCGGGTCCACGTTGGAAGCGGTGAAAGAGCTGATGCGGGAGAGGCGGGAGGCAGTTTCCGCCAGTGAAGTGATGGACGCCCTTGGCATGTCGCGCGTCACCGCACGGCGGTATCTGGAATACCTTGCCGACGCCGGGACGGTCACCAGGGCGCCCCGGTACGGCACGCCGGGCAGGCCGGAGAATGAATACGGGTGGAACCGCAGCTAGGCAATGTATACATACCGAGTGAATTTTCGGCATTTTCTCGCCACAAGATGATTCCGTGTATACACTGAGGGCATGCGCGCCAGTGATCGGGCCTACTCGGCCCTACGGGAAGACATCATTGAATGGCGCCTTCGTCCCGGAACGGTCCTGGCGGAAGTTGAGCAATCCGAACGCCTGGGAGTGTCCAGGACACCCGTTCGGGAGGCCTTGAGCCGACTCACTGCAGAAGGGTTGACGACGGCGGCAGGCGGCCGCGGCGTCGTCGTTACCGACATTTCGCTGGACAGCATCGACGAACTGTTCGAACTGCGCGAAACCCTGGAGGTGCGTGCAGCCGCCCTTGCTGCCGAACGAGGCGAACCGGGCATCTTCGCGGAATTGCATGCCCAGCTGCTGCTGGCCCCGGAACTCTTGAGCGACAATGATCCCGCACGCCACGAGTACTACGCCTTGGTGAGCCGGCTGGACGATGCCATTGACACCGCCGCTGCCAATTCCTACCTGGCCACTGCCATGCGGGGTCTTCGTGTCCACCTGGTTCGAGTCCGCCGCCTCGCAGCAGATGACACTGCCCGCCTCCATGCTGCCGCCGGCGAACATGCCGCGATCGCCGAGGCCATCGCTGCGGGCAATCCACGGCTGGCGGAGGCCGCCACTACGGTGCACCTCCACCGCAGCCTCACCCACGTCAAAGCCACCCACACCCCTCATTAGCACCACATCTGACACACACCTGTCTGAAACATCCTGCCGAGAAGGAGCATCATGGTTAAGAGCAACCACGTCCGCGTCTACAAGAGCGAAGAGAACCTGCCCCGCGAGGAGCAGTTGGCGCACAAGATCGCAGTGGTCGCCGCCGACTCCGTCGAGGTCACTGCGGAGGTCACTGACATGGTGATCAACCGGATCATCGACAACGCTTCGGTTGCGATCGCCTCGTTGAACCGGGCACCGATCGTCGCAGCCCGCGCGCAGGCACTGACCCACGCCCCCTCCGCGAACGGCAAGGGCGCCGCTGTTTTCGGTATTACTGAGCAGGTCTCCCCCGAGTGGGCTGCCTGGGCCAACGGTGTGGCCGTGCGCGAACTGGACTACCACGACACCTTCCTCGCCGCGGACTACTCCCACCCCGGGGACAACATCCCGCCGATCCTGGCCGTCGCCCAGCACGTGGGCTCCAACGGCGCGGACCTGGTCCGGGCCATCGCCACGGGTTATGAGATCCAGGTGAACCTGGTCAAGGCCATCTGCCTGCACAAGCACAAGATCGACCACGTGGCCCACCTCGGCCCTTCTGCCGCCGCAGGTATCGGCACCCTTCTTGGCCTCGACGTAGAAACGATCTTCCAGTCCGTGGGCCAGGCCCTGCACACCACCACCGCCACCCGGCAGTCCCGCAAGGGCGAAATCTCCACCTGGAAAGCCCACGCTCCGGCCTTCGCAGGGAAGATGGCTGTCGAGGCCGTGGACCGCTCCATGCGCGGCCAGACCTCCCCCGTGCCGATCTACGAAGGCGAAGACGGCGTGATCGCCTGGATGCTGGACGGCCCCGACGCTTCCTATGAAGTCCCGCTGCCGCTGCCCGGTGAAGCCAAGCGCGCCATCCTGGACACCTACACCAAGGAACACTCCGCCGAGTACCAGGCCCAGGCCTGGATCGACCTCGCCCGCAAACTCCACAAAGAGCACCCGGAAACCACGGACCCCGCCAACGTGGCCTCCGTGCTGATCAAGACCAGCCACCACACCCACTACGTGATCGGTTCCGGGGCGAACGATCCCCAGAAGTACTCCCCCACCGCATCCCGCGAGACCCTGGACCACTCCATCCCGTACATCTTCACCGTCGCCCTGCAGGACGGCGCCTGGCACCACGTTCACTCCTACGCCCCCGAACGCGCCGCACGCCCGGACACCGTGGAACTCTGGCACAAGGTCACCACCGTGGAAGACCCGGAATGGACGCGCCGGTACCACTCCCTGGACATCGCAGAGAAGGCCTTCGGCGGTTCGGTGGAAATCACCCTGACCGACGGCACCGTCATTACCGATCAGATCGCCGTGGCTGACGCGCACCCGCTCGGTGCCCGGCCGTTCGCCCGCGAGCAGTACATCAACAAGTTCCGCACCCTCGCAGCAGGACTGGTGGAGGAAGCCGAAATCGAAAGGTTCCTCACCGCCGTCGAACGCGTCACCGAACTCGGAGCCGGCGAACTGGGCCAGCTGAACATCACCGCCGCTCCTGGTGTCATCGACCTCACCGCAGCTCCGAAGGGACTGTTCTAAATGCTGTACTCCAAAACCACTCCGGAGCAGAAGCGCCTCAAGCTCCGCGAGTTGCTCGACTCCGGGACAGTGCAACAGTTCCCCGGTGCGTTCAACCCGCTCTCGGCGCGGCTGATCGAGGAGAAGGGCTTCGCCGGGGTCTACATCTCCGGCGCCGTCCTGGCCAACGACCTCGGCCTCCCGGACATAGGACTGACCACCCTGACCGAGGTGGCGACCCGTGCCGGGCAGATCGCCCGCATGACCGACCTGCCGTCCCTGGTGGACGCAGACACCGGCTTCGGTGAACCCATGAACGTGGCGCGCACCATCCAGGAACTCGAAAACGCCGGCCTGGCAGGTTGCCACATCGAGGACCAGTTCAACCCCAAGCGTTGCGGTCACCTGGACGGCAAAAACGTGGTGGATATCGACACCGCCACCAAGCGCATCCGCGCCGCAGCAGACGCCCGCCGGGACCCGAACTTCCTCATCATGGCCCGCACCGACATCCGGGCCGTGGACGGAATCCAGGCTGCGCAGGACCGAGCCAAAGCACTCGTAGACGCCGGCGCCGACGCGATCTTCCCCGAAGCGATGCGTGACCTGAGCGAGTTCCAGGCCATCCGAGACGCCGTGGATGTGCCCATCCTGGCCAACATGACCGAGTTCGGCAAAAGTGAACTCTTCACCGTCGAGCAGCTCCAAGGCGTCGGAGTGAACATGGTCATCTACCCGGTAACCCTGCTCCGCATTGCCATGGGCGCTGCAGAGCGTACTCTGGAATCGATCAGGGCTGCGGGGACCCAAGAGGCGGAAGTGGAGAACATGCTCACGCGTGCACGCCTCTATGAACTCGTCGACTACGAGGCATACAACCAATTCGATACCGGCGTTTTTAACTTCCAGGTTCCTGGCGTCCGCTAGGTTCCGGATTCATCAAGGGGAACGCAGGCATTCCGGATCTCCCGGCGCGCCTGCTCTATGAACGAAGGAGTTCAGCGTGGTAGCTGAAGACATCAAAAAGGGCTTGGCCGGCGTCGTTGTGGACTACACCGCCGTCTCGAAGGTCAACCCGGACACCAACTCCCTGCTCTACCGTGGGTACCCGGTCCAGGAACTGGCTGCCAAGTGCAGCTTCGAAGAAGTGGCCTACCTGCTGTGGAACGGCGAACTGCCCAACGAATCCCAGTTGGCTGAATTCACAGCCCGGGAGCGGGCCGGCCGCGCCCTGGACCCGGTGGTCAAGACCGTCATCGACGCCTTGCCCACCACCGCCCACCCCATGGACGTCTGCCGCACGGCTGCCTCCGTGCTCGGCGCCCGGCACGAGTTGGCCGAGGATTCCTCGCCCGAGGCAAACATGAAAAAGGCCATCGACCTCTGGGCTGCCATGCCCGCAGTGGTGGCCTACGACCAGCGCCGCCGCCGCGGCCAGGACGCCGTGGAAGCCCGCGAGGACCTGGACTACTCTGCCAACTTCCTCTGGATGACCTTCGGCGAAGAACAGGTCCCTGAAGTGGTGGAGGCGTTCAACGTCTCCATGATCCTGTACGCCGAGCACTCCTTCAACGCTTCCACCTTCACCGCCCGTGTGGTCACCTCCACGCTCTCGGACCTGCATTCAGCCGTGACCGCAGCCATCGGCGCTTTGAAGGGGCCGCTGCACGGCGGCGCCAACGAAGCCGTCATGCACACCTTTGACGAAATCGGCATCCGCAGCGAAGAATCCCTCGAAGAAGCCGCCACCCGCGCCAAGGCATGGATGGAAGACGCCCTGGCCCAAAAGAAGAAAGTCATGGGCTTCGGACACCGCGTCTACAAGCACGGCGACTCCCGCGTGCCCACCATGAAAGCCGCCCTGGACAAGATGATCGCCCACTACGGACGCCCTGAACTCCTGGGCCTGTACAACGGACTGGAACAGGCCATGGATGAGGCCAAGGCCATCAAGCCGAACCTCGACTACCCGGCCGGCCCCACGTACCACTTGATGGGCTTCGACACCCAGACGTTCACCCCGCTGTTCGTCGCCAGCCGCATCACCGGCTGGACCGCCCACGTCATGGAACAGGTAGCCTCCAACTCCCTCATCCGTCCGCTGAGCGAATACAACGGACCGGAAGAGCGGCACGTCCCCTGACACTTGCTGTCGCGCACCAAGACGTACGACGCCGGGCCTGTCACCGAAAGGTGACCGGCCCGGCGTCGTTCCATTAAGCCTGCCCGGGCTGGCTTTTAAGACTGTTGGGACAGGCTGTTAGGCCTGTCGGGACTGGCTTTTAGTCCTGTCGGGACTGGGGATCCACCCAGTCAATGGTGTGGACGTCAGCAACATTTTCGTTATCCGCCGCCAACGCCACGCGCACGGCAATACGCTGCCCGGCGATCATGGCAGGCAACCAGTGTTCGGCGTCGGCCCACATCCTGTCTACGGGAAGCTGCGCTACGGGGAACCACGCAGGGGCGATCTCATCGCTCTCCGATGGATTCCCTTCCCATACGCGGGTCAGGAATACTGTGGTGGCCATGTTCCACTCCGGCATGGCCGGAAACACAAAGTCAACAGTGCCGGCCGGTATCAGGTCCTTGGCCGCTACTACGACGTTGATCTCTTCCATGACCTCACGGCAGGCAGCTTGCGCAGCAGTCTCCCCCAACTCAACATGCCCGCCGACGCCTACTACCTTGCCCAGGCCAAAACCGGTCTTCTTGGTCCCCAGCAGGACATCTTCGCCATCGATGCCGTCGCGGAGAAGGAAGCACAAGGTCACATGGGCTGCAGTCATGCTGCCTACCTTAACCTGATCTCCCCTGCCGCGGCGGCCATTGCTACAGTGAGCCCATGAGTGAAGGTGGGGGTGACGCGCGGGCTACTGCAGCCGCCGTCGACGACGTTGCCGGGCCGCAGATCGACGACGACGCCAAAGGTGGCCCGGCTGCTGTTGAATCCACCCGCCAACCGACGCCGGAAAAGGATGCCTGGCTGCCCCGATGGCTTGTAGCCCACCCGCTCTACACGGGATGGGCCTGGACGCTCCTCTGGTCCGGGCTGATCGTGTTGGACGAAGTGGTGGACCTTGCCGGATGGACCTGGTACTTGCTGGTCCTCATGGCTGCGCTGCCCACCCTGGTCTCAACGCTCGTGGTCCTGCATGCCACGCCTAGAAGTCATCTGCGGGCGGTGGACGCAACAGTCCTTGGCCACTTTTTTGTGAGGTTCCTGGCGCTGGTGGCCGCGTTCATGGTGTGGGCCGCCTCTGTGGTGATGAGCGCCTCCATCTCCACCACGGTCCAGACCCTGATAGGCGATTCAGAAAAGGAAGTCACAGCGTTGGGGTTCAACCTGATGCTGGCCGCTGTTCCGCTGGTTCTGTCCATCCTGTGGATGGCCTTCATTGTGCGCTGTGCATGGTTCCTGCGCCGGCTGCGGGGGTGGCGGCAGGTACCGCTGAAGACTCGGGTTCCCAAGAAATTCCTCAAGGGCAGGCCCCGGCTCAAGCGTGTTGTGGTGGGCCTGGCGCATCCGGGCCTCCTGCTGGTGGCAGGCTTGGGAACCTCGCTCCTGGCACTTTTCGTCGACGCCGTGGAACTGACGCTGAACGTCCTCGGCTAGCACGGAGAACAGGCAACGCTGTCCGGGGTTATCCCAAGGCCCTTGGATGTGCTGCCGCATAGACTTCGCGCAACGTATCCGCCGTAACCAAGGTGTACACCTGCGTGGTGGTTACCGACGCGTGCCCCAGCAGTTCCTGTACCACCCTGACGTCCGCCCCGCCTTCCAACAGGTGCGTGGCAAAGGAATGACGCAGGGTGTGCGGCGAGACGTCTTTGGTGATGTTCGCTTTGTCGGCGGCAGCCTTGAGGATGGTCCACGCACTCTGCCTGCTGATCCGGCCACCCCGGGCGTTCAGGAACAGCGCCGGCGTTCCCTTGCCCTTGGAAGCGAGCAAGGGCCGGCCACGGACAACATAGGCTCCGACGGCGCGGGCACCGTAGGATCCCAACGGCACCAGCCGCTCCTTGGAGCCCTTGCCGAACAACCTCACGATTGAAGGGTCACCACCGGTGTCCTGGAGCGAGACGTCGTCAACGTCCAGCCCAACGGCCTCACTGATGCGGGCACCGGTGGAGTAGAGGAATTCAAGCAACGCGCGGTCCCGCAGTCCGGTGGGGCTATCGGAACCGGCAGCTTCCAGGATGCGCGTCACTTCGCCAACGCTGATTGCTTTCGGAAGCCGCTTGCCTGGCATGGGCGGGTGAACATCGCTGGCGGGGTCCGCCGTCGTAGTTCCTTCCAACGCCCAAAACTTGTGGAGTCCACGCACTGCCACCACAGTCCGTGCAGCCGAGCGGACACCCAGGACAGCGGCGCCGTCGCTGCCATCAGACAACGCCTGGACGAAGGCCGTCACATGGTGACGGGTAATGTCGCCTGGCCGCTGTACTCCCTGTCCGAGCAGGAAATTGGAGTACCGGGCAAGGTCCCTCCGATACGCCGCAAGGGTGTTCGGTGCCAGGCCGCGTTCCACGCCAACGTGTTGCAGGTAGTCGGTGACTGCGCGATCAATTCCGTTGGGGGTACGGGTGGGGGCCTCGGCCATACTCAGCGCTGGCTCGGATGTGCCGGCCACGGCGCGTTGGCGGGACGAAGGCCCGTAAAACCATCAGCCTTTGCAGCTGCAGCGGCAAGGATGCCCAGCACAGCCGACGGATTGTGCAAGCGGCCCTCCAGCACCGCCTGGACTGCGTCCTCGAGCGGCACCCAATGCAGTTCAATTTCGGCTTCTTCATCCGTGCGGACATGCCGGTCCGCTGCGGGAACGTCGCTGAGGCCCCGTGCCAGGTAGATTCGGACGGCCTCACTCGATGAACCCGGCGAATTGAAGAAGTCCACCAGGACGTTCCACGTAGCCGCCTTGAGGTCAGCCTCCTCGGCCAATTCGCGGGCAGCGCCCACCACGAAGTCCTCACCCTCGACGTCCAACAAGCCGGCCGGGATCTCCCACAGATCCATGCCGACAGGATGCCGGTACTGCTTCAGCAACAGGATCTCGCCATCCACGTTCATGGGCAGCACCGCTACAGCGCCGGGGTGGTCGATGTAATCGCGAACCAGGGTGTCAGTGCCGTCACTGAGCTGGAAGGAATCGCTGACAACGTCCCAGATGCGGCCCTCATAGACTTTGCTGGTAGACAAAAGACGGCGCGGGCTCGGCATGTCCGAAACCTGCCTTGATGTGCTGGGGGTTTCAGAAATACCGGGCATCGCGCCGTCCTTCGTTAGTACTTGCGTTTTACTTGGCAGCTACCGTGCGGGCACCGGTCTTGGTTGCCACAGGGGCACCTTCGCGACGCTCCAAGGCAGCTTTGACCAGGCCTGCGAACAAGGGGTGGGGACGCGTGGGGCGGGAGCTGAGCTCCGGGTGCGCCTGCGTAGCCACGTAGTACGGGTGCACTTCGCGGGGAAGCTCCACGTACTCCACCAACTTGCCATCAGGAGAGGTACCGGAAAACACCAGGCCCTCTGCTGCGATCTGGTCACGGTACTTGTTGTTGACCTCGTACCGGTGACGGTGGCGTTCGCTGACCGTCGTGGTGCCGTAGGTCTCGGCGATGACCGAGCCCTCGTCCAGCTTGGCTTCGTACAGGCCCAGGCGCATGGTGCCGCCAAGGTCTCCCTTGCCTTCAACGATGTCCAGCTGCTCTTCCATGGTTGCGATGACCGGGTACTTCGAATCCGGCTCGAACTCGCTGGAGGAAGCGCCTTCAAGGCCAACCACGTTGCGGGCGTACTCGATCACCATGCACTGCAGGCCAAGGCACAGGCCCAGGACCGGAAGCTTGGACTCGCGGGCGAACTTCAACGCACCGAGTTTGCCTTCGAGGCCGCGGATGCCGAAACCACCGGGCACGCAGATGGCGTCCACGCCGGCCAAGGCCTTGGTGGCGCCTGCATGGGTTTCGCACTCATCCGAGGGAACCCAGCGGATCTTGACCTTGGCTTCGTTGGCAAATCCGCCGGCGCGGAGTGCCTCGGTGACCGAGAGGTAGGCGTCCGGGAGGTCGATGTACTTGCCCACCAAGGCAACTTCGACCTCATGCTTGGGGTTGTGGACAGCTTCAAGGAGCTTGTCCCATTTGCTCCAGTCAACGTCCTTGAACGGCAGATCCAGCGCACGGACGATGTAGGAGTCCAGGCCCTGGGAGTGCAGGGTCTTGGGGATGTCGTAGATGCTCGGGGCATCAGCGGCGTTCACCACGGCGTCGATATCGACGTCGCACATGCGGCCGATCTTCTCGCGCATGGCCTCGGGGACTTCGCGGTCCGAACGGATCACGATCGCCTCAGGCTGGATGCCGATGGAGCGGAGGGCTGCAACAGAGTGCTGGGTGGGCTTGGTCTTCAGTTCCTGGGACGGACCGATGTACGGAACCAGCGAAACGTGCAGGAAAAAGACGTTGTTGCGGCCAACATCCTGGCGGACCTGGCGGGCCGATTCCAGGAACGGCTGCGACTCGATGTCGCCCACCGTGCCGCCGATCTCGGTGATGATGACGTCCGGAGCGTTCTTGCCTTCGGCAGGAAGGCGCATGCGGCGCTTGATTTCATCGGTGATGTGGGGAATGACCTGGACGGTGTCTCCGAGGTATTCGCCGCGACGTTCCTTGGCGATGACTGTCGAGTAGATCTGGCCCGTCGTGACGTTGGCCGAACCTTCAAGGTTTTCATCAAGGAAGCGCTCGTAGTGTCCGATGTCGAGGTCGGTTTCGGCGCCGTCATCCGTCACGAATACTTCGCCGTGCTGGAAGGGGTTCATCGTGCCCGGATCCACGTTCAGATAGGGATCGAGCTTCTGCATAGTTACAGACAAACCGCGTGCCCGCAGCAGGTGACCGAGGCTGGAAGCCGTCAGCCCCTTACCGAGCGAGGACGCCACACCACCGGTGACGAAGATGTGTTTGGTCGTCTTGGACGAGCCCGGGAACCGGGAATTTACACGGGAATTTGATCGCTGCACCACGGAATTCGAGCTTATCATCAATTACGCCTTCCAAGCGTCTGTTCGGATTCCCCAAATGGTCAATAGTTGCTCACCACCGCATTCCAAGCAAGAGCTGTACGGGATTTGGTGTGCCAATGTGATGGTGCTCCCACTTGCCTTGGCCCTTCCAGTCCGGGTCTGGGCGCTCTGTGGACCAGGCGCGCTGTGGGACTAGGCGCGCTGCGAGACTAGGCGCGCTGCGGCAGCAGCTTCGCGTCGTCGAGCAATTCCTGTGCGTGCGCCTGTGCCGACTCGGAGTCCTCCTGGCCGGCCAGCATGCGGGCCAACTCCTTGACGCGCTCATCGTCGCTGAGGAGTTGGACATCGCTGGAGGTGAAACCGGTGGTGGTTTTCCCGTCAGCTCCGCGCACGGACGTTTTTGTCACGCGGATGTGCTGATCGGCGAACGCAGCAACCTGGGGCAAGTGCGTCACCACCAGCACTTGGACGTGCCGGGCAAGCATGGCAAGCCTCCGGCCGATTTCGACGGCGGCCCTGCCGCCCACGCCCGCGTCCACCTCGTCGAACACGAACGTCGGGACGGGATCCACGGCGGCCAGCACCACTTCGATGGCCAACATCACCCGGGACAGTTCACCGCCGGAAGCGCCCTTGCCCAACGGCCGTGCCGGAGCCCCGGAGTGCGGCTGGAGGAGGAAGGCGATCTCGTCGGTGCCCCATGGACCCAACGGTCCAGTGCCATCGACCTCAATGACCAGCGTGGCATCGGCCATGGCCAGGGCCTTCAGCTCCGCGCTGACACGCGCCGAAAGGTCCTTGGCTGCCTTGATCCGCGCTTTGGAGATGGCCGCAGCCTGCTTGCGAAGGGTTGCCTCAGTGGAAGCAACTTCGGCGTCGAGGGATTCGATACGGCTGGAGTCGTCCTGCAGCTCATCCAAACGGGCCCGGGCGGTTACTGCCCACTCCAGCACTTCGTCGATACTGGGGGCATATTTGCGGATCAGCTTGGCAAGGGCAGCACGGCGTTCCTCGATCTCGGACAGCCGCTCCGGGCCCTCCGTGTCCAAGGCGGCCTGGTAACTGGACAGCTCCGTAGCAATGTCGTTGAGCAGGAACCCGACTTCTGCAAGCCGGGCAGCGGCGGACCGCAGCTCTTCGTCGTGCTCTGCCACGTGCTCCAGGGTCCGCTTGGCGGCATCGACCATGGTTGTTGCATCGCCGGCATCCCCGAATTCCTCCGCAATGAGGGACTCGTGGGCAGCGGCGGCGGCCAGCCTCAGCTCTTCGACGTTGGCAAGCTTCACGGCCTCCGCCTTGAGTGTCTCGTCCTCGCCGGGCTGCGGATCCACCTCATCGATCTCTTTGAGGGCTGCCTCCAGGGATTCGGCCTCGCGCAACCGCTCCCGCGCTTCACTGCGGAGAGTTTCAAGCTCTGACTGGATCGACTTCCAGTGGCTGTACAGCTCCTGGTACTCCCCCAGGGCCTTGGCGAGGGGCGCCCCTGCGAAACGGTCCAAAGCATGCCGCTGCGCCGTGGAACTCTTGAGTCGGATTTGGTCCGACTGCCCATGGACCACCACCAGGCTCTCGCCCAACTCGGCCAGAACCCCCACAGGTGCCGCGCGGCCGCCAACGTAAGCACGGCTGCGCCCATCGGCACCCACGGTACGGGCGAGCAGGAGCTCGGCAACGCCGTCGAACTCTTCGGCCTCACCGCCGGCTTCCCTGGCACGTTCAACGGCGCTGTGTGTGGGATCGAGCTTCAACACCGCCTCGGCGGAGGCTGACTTGGCCCCGCTGCGGACGGCACCGGCATCTGATCGGGCACCAAGGAGGAGCCCGACGGCGGTCACCACCATGGTCTTACCCGCACCGGTTTCGCCGGTGACCACGCTCAGGCCGGGGCCCAGCGGCAGGGCGGCATCGGTAATGACGCCAAGGTCACGGATTCGGAGTTCTTCAAGCATGGTTCACTTCGCATTCGTGGGATCGGAAAGGTCACCGTCCCGGGGACCATCTGCATCCCGCGGGCTGTCTACATCCCGGGGACTGGGCAACGGAGCCGGCGAAAGGGTGCGGATGACCGGGATGGGGCCGGTATGGACTTCGCCTGTCCGGGGAGCCGGACCACGCCAGCCATGGATTGGCAGCTCAAACTTGCGGACCAGACGGGCAGAGAACGGAGTTTTGTGGGTACGTGCCAGGCGCACCGGAGTGGCCGAACGCGTCACTTCCACACGTGCCCCTGGAGGAAGATCCACCGAACGGCGCCCATCGCACCAGAGGACTCCAAGGGCTTCGGTGCGGTTCATGATTTCCACGGCCAGCTTGGACCTCGGAGAGACCACCAAAGGCTTGGCAAAGAGGGCATGGGCGCTGATCGGAACGATCACCAAGGCCTCCACCTCAGGCCACACCACCGGCCCCCCGGAAGAAAAAGCGTAGGCGGTGGAACCCGTGGGGGTTGCCAGGACTACGCCGTCGCAGCCAAAGGACGTCAAGGGGCGTTCGTCCACCTCCGTGACAACTTCCAGCATGCGCTCCCGGTTGGCCTTTTCAATGGCAGCCTCGTTCAACGCCCAGGTGTGCCAGATCTTTTGGCCCTTCACCCAGACCTGGACGTCGATGGTCATGCGTTCTTCCACCGTGTACTGCCTGCTTGCGATCCACTCCACCGTTTGGGCGAGGTCTGCGCGTTCGCTCTCCGCGAGGAAGCCAACATGGCCCAGGTTCACGCCCAGCATCGGGACGTCCACTTCCCGGACCAGCTCCGCGGCGCGAAGTATGGTTCCATCCCCACCCAGCACCATCACCAGCTCCATGTCTTCAAGATTGACGTGGTCGTTCAGGATCTCGATTGGTGTATCCAACGCTCCGAAAAACCGTTCAATATCGGCCAGTTCGGACTTCTGCAGCACAGGAACCAGCCCTGAGGAATGCAGTTGCGTACAGGCATCCCACGCTGCGCGGAGCGATTCTTCCCGCCCTGTGTGGGCAAGGACAAGTACACGCCTGCTCATCGGTTCTGCTTTCTAGTGGTTCGGCCAGAGTTTCTTGATCAACGCAGCAACGTCCCCGTCCCGCTCTTCGATCTTAGGCAACACCGCGGACATACCACGCTTCATCCACAGGAAGTATTCAACATTTCCGTCCTGGCCCGGCAGCGGACTGGCCGCTATATCCATCAGGACGAGCCCCGCATCCACCGCAGCCCTGGCGACCTGCGTAACCGCCCGGCGTCGTTCATGGTCCGAAGAGACCACGCCTGTCCGGCTCAGCCGCTCTTTGCCCACTTCGAATTGCGGCTTGACCATCAGGACCAAATCACCGCCGGGTTCGGTACATTGCGCGAGGGGCCACAGGACCAAAGTCAACGAAATGAAGGACAAGTCAGCCACCGTCAGGCTGACGGGCCCGCCGATCTGCTCCGGCGCCATGTACCTGACGTTCATGCCCTCATGGACATCTACCCGGGGATCGTCCCGCAGGTGTGGCACCAGCTGGCCGTGACCTACGTCAACGGCCACGACGTGCGCGGCACCCTGCCGCAGCAGGACGTCGGTAAAGCCACCCGTGGAGGCACCGGCGTCGAGGCACCGCTTACCGGCAACCACGACGGCGGGAAACGCCTCCAGTGCGCCCGCCAACTTATGACCGGCGCGGCTGACGTAAATATCCTCCAGGTGGGCCTCGACGCTCAAATCCGTTGTCGGGTCGACTTGGAAGGCGGCTTTGGCCAGGACAGTCCCGGCGGAGCTCACCTTGCCGTCGCTGATGAGCTTCGCTGCATGGGTGCGTGACCTCGCCAACCCACGGGTGACGAGCTCCTGATCAAGTCGGGCCATACGCTTAGCTGTCGCTTTCCAGGCGGGGAGTGTTTATGGGGGCGGCCGGCAAACCGGGTTCGGAGTCCAAAGCCTCCAGCAACGAGTCGTGGATCGCTGCGTACAGGTCACCATGATCCGCCACCGGAGCCGCCGGAACGCTTCCCAGTCGATTCAGTGCCTTGTCAACCAGCGGGTCCCCCGTAGGAGTCGCGGCATCGGGCCACTGCACCTCCGGGCGCACCGTTTCGGGGCTCACGGACGCTGGAATCCCAGAGGCAGGACTTTCGGAGGCAGGGCTTCCGGGCACCGGACTTCCGGACGCCGCGCCATCATGCACGGGGCCGGAAGCCGAAAAGTTGTGGGGCTGGATCATCGCACCAGTCTAGTGAGTTCGCCATTCCAGTTGCGGAGCGTGGGCCACCGTTGTGTCAGGCACTTCGGCCCACCACGCGGCGCAAGCTGCACGCCAGGCATCGAGGTCGCCCTCCTCACCTGTCACAGTGACGGTTCCGTCCCCGGCAACTGCCGAAGCTGCCCCGCAACGGAACGTCCCGCCGTCGTCTACTACTTCGGGGTACGGGGCGTACAGGCCCTCAAGGTCTGCCAAGAGGTAGCCGGGACGCTCGTCCGTCCTGGCCGCGAGGATGGTCTGTTTGGTGTCAACCCCGGTGAGGACTGCCGCCGTCGCATATCCTGCGCGGTTGCCGCCCAGGATATCGGTGTCCAAACGGTCGCCCACCACCAAGGGACGATCAGCGCCAAGCCGCTTCGCGGCTGCATGGAACAGCGGCGCCTCGGGCTTACCAGCCACCAAAGGCGTCTTTCCCGTAGCAGCCGCCACTGCAGCCACCAAAGTGCCGTTCCCCGGCGCCATACCCCGGGCCTGCGGAATGGACATGTCGGTGTTCGTGGCAAACCACATGGCTCCCCCGGCCACCACATACGAAGCCTCCGCCAGATCCTTCCAACCGATCTCCGGGTTGAAACCCTGGACCACGGCAACCGGGGATTCAGCGGCACTATGCACCGGTTTGAGCCCGACCAACTCGATCTCGTGGGCCAGAGCCGCGCTGCCCGTGATAAGCACGTGCGCCCCCGCAGGCAGCATGGAAGCCAAGAGCTCCCCTGCTGCCTGGGAGGAACTGACCACCTGATGGTCCTCCGCGGGCGCACCCAACTCACGCAGGTGCGCCGCGACCTGGGCCGGGGTGCGGGAAGCATTGTTAGTCACGTAGCCAAGGCCTACGCCTACGGTTTCGAGACGCTGCAACGCCTCCACGGCCCCCGGGATGGCGTGCGGTCCTGCATAGACCACACCATCCAGGTCCGAAAGGACAGCATCAAAGGATGAGATCAGTGAATCAGCCATGCTGGGAGTCGGTGCCCTGGTTGTCGGCGTCTTCTTCCGCTGACTCATCCTCGTCAGCTTCTGCCGAATCGATGTCCGACTCAGCGTCATCGGATTCGAAGTAGTCAGATTCCGCGTCATCCACCTCAACGTCATCATGCTCAACGTCAGCCGCTGCGGCTTCCGCGATGACCGTTTCCGTTTCAGGTCGAACGACGTCGGACTCCGGAGCCGCCTTGACGAAGCGCGGCTTGCGGGCGGCTGCTTCCTCCTGCTCGTCCCATCCGAGGTCAAGGATCTCCGGCTCAGCGAAATCGCCGACGCCCAAGGCATTCTCGGCCACCAGCGCCTGGCGGGCCCACTTGTCCGCTTCCTCCGTGCGACCCACAGCGGTGAGCGCTTCAGCGTAGGCACGGAACAATCGCGGGCTGTAGGAGAAAGCCCTGTTGATGTCCAGCTGAGGAATCTCCAGCTCGGTGACAGCGGCATCAAACTGCTTGAGATCCGCACGGGCACCGGATGCCACCATGGCGAGCTCCACCTTGCCCGGAGCATCAAGGTCCTGGGCTTCGGGAGAACGAACCATATCCAGGGCACGGTCCGGGCGTCCCAGGCCACGCTCGCAATCAGCCATGACCGGCAGGTGCACATTGGACCCGCTGATACGGCGGTACGTACGGAATTCACGCAGCGCCTCGCCGTAGTGCCCGGCCGCGTAGGCTGTCAGGCCCACAGCTTCACGAACAACCGACAGACGCCCGCCGCGACGGCTTGCTGCCAAGGCATGCTGGAACGCCAGCTCCGGCTCGATGTCGATCAAGCGGCCGGCCATGACCAGGTGCTTGGCCACCCAGCCTGCGCTTTGCTCTTCAAGAGTCTTGATTTGGTGGCCCGTTGCGCGGTCCAGTTCCTTACCTGTGACATCCTCATCGATCTCGGGAGAACGTTCGCGGTCGGGACGGTTGGCACTCCGGATGTCCTTGGCGTTGGGAACCCGCGCCGGACGGTCTTCCCAGGAGTTCCCCCGGTCATTGCGGTCACGGTCTCCACCGAAGGAACGACGCTCGCCATCACGGGAGGGACGGTCGCCGCGGTCACCGAAGGGCTTGCGGTCACGGTCGCCGAACGGCTTACGGTCACCGCGGTCGCTGTTGAAAGGACGACGGTCATCGTGGTCGCGACGGGGACCGTCGAAGTTCCGCGGACCGCGCTCGGGACGGTCGCCGAACGGCTTACGGTCACCGCGGTCGTTGTTGAAAGGACGACGATCATCGCTGTCGCGACGCGGGCCATCGAAGTTCCGCGGACCACGCTCGGGACGATCACCAAACGGCTTACGATCCCCACGGTCATTGTTGAAAGGACGACGATCATCGCCGTCGCGACGCGGGCCATCGAAATTCCGCGGACCACGCTCGGGACGATCACCAAACGGCTTTCGATCCCCACGGTCATTGTTGAAAGGCCGACGCTCGCCATCACGGGCGGGACGGTCACCGAAGGGCTTACGATCACGGTCGCCGAACGGCTTGCGGTCCCCACGGTCATTGTTGAAGGGACGGCGATCATCGCCGTCGCGACGCGGGCCATCGAAATTCCGCGGACCACGCTCGGGACGATCACCGCGGTCATTGTTGAAAGGCCGACGCTCGCCATCACGAGCCGGACGGTCGTTGCCGTCACGGTTTTCCCTGGAACGGAACCCACGGGGATCCCCGCCTGAGTTGTTGTTGGGGCGGTACGAACCGCGGTCGTCGCGATTGCCGCCAAAGTTTCCGCGATTGCCGCCGCGATTGCCGCCGTTGTGCTCAGCCATGGTGGATTCCTCCTGTTGCGAGCCGACCACTGGCGCGTGCGTAGTCGCTCATAACCCTTATTTCGTTTTCACGCCGCCGGCAGCACTCAGCTACCGACTCGTATGTCTTATGCAATTCTATTCGACGCGACCACAGCGATCGAACGCCTCGGGCCTATTAGCAGCTCCCGTGGGAAGTCTCACAGCTGATGAAGATGCCCACCCTTGCGGCCCATGCAACTCTGGATCAACGGCCCGGGCCGGTTGTCATCCATTTTATGGAGGCCACGCAGAATGCTTACTGGGTGGCCCAGCCGGTGCTTGATGTGGTGCCTGCTTGTGGTGGTGTTGTGGTGGTTAAAGGGGAAGAGCCCCGACCTGTGGTCGGGGCTCTTGCCTAATGTGTGTCCGGCGGTGTCCTACTCTCCCACACCCTCCCGGGTGCAGTACCATCGGCGCTGTGGGTCTTAGCTTCCGGGTTCGGAATGGGACCGGGCGTTTCCCCCACGCTATGACCGCCGTAACTTTTTTACCCGTCCCGGGCTGGCCGGACACCCTGTGTTGGGGGTGTGGTTGTCCTGGGTGGGAAGTTTGTGGTTACAACTGTGGTGCTTGGTTGTTATTCAGTTGCTTGGTTCCGGCAACCCGTGGTGGGTTGTTGTTCGGGAACCACATAGTGGACGCGTGCAGTGTGTTGTGTGGTGTAAGTTGTTGGCCTATTAGTACCGGTCAGCTTCACGAGTCTTTAGTCCTCGCTTCCACATCCGGCCTATCAACCCAGTGGTCTGGCTGGGGGCCTCTCACACGTAATGTGTATGGAAATCTCATCTTGAAGCGAGCTTCCCGCTTAGATGCTTTCAGCGGTTATCCCATCCGAACGTAGCTAATCAGCGATGCACTTGGCAGTACAACTGACACACCAGAGGTTCGTCCGTCCCGGTCCTCTCGTACTAAGGACAGCCCTTCTCAAATTTCC
>NZ_FMWE01000017.1:0-27701 GCF_900102805.1 Arthrobacter sp. UNCCL28 | reverse complement strand
GGCGTTGCCGACGCCGGGGATGGTGGCGACGTGTTTGTCCACGGTGGTTCCTTGGAGGGTGGCGATCCAGGGGTCGATGCCGTTGTTGGCGTCGCCTTTGGTTTGGACTGCTGTGCCGCCGTCGGCGGTGGGGGTGATTTCGGTGATGCGGTGGGTTTCCACGCGTTGGTCTTCGACCGGGATGTGGTAGGTGATGACGTCGCCTGTTTTGATGTCCGTGATGGGGGTTGGGACGGTGACGACGATGTCGCCGGGGTTGATCATGGGTGCCATGGAGCCGGTGAGCATGGTGGAGGTTTGGTAGCCCAGGACGCGGGGGCCGATGGCGAGGAACAGGAACACGAGGGCGGCGAGGACCAGCATGCCGGCGCCGATTCCCCGGGCTGTTTTACCGGCGACGCGACGGAACGTACCGGCAGTGCGGGTGTTCGGTGCGGCCGCTGCGGCCTGCTGCACAGCGGCCGGCGTTAGTGTCGGTGCGTCTGCTGCGGCCTGCTTCACAGGGGCAGCCTCAGGGGCGCAAGGGACGACGGCGACGGCGGCGGGCTGGTTCTCGACCCCGGCCAGGGTGCTCTTTACGGCGGAACGCCGGCCATGGAGGGCTGGTCCGTTGATGCTGGTGAGGGTGCTCATGTCCTGGCGTTCCTTTCGGGGATGGTGCGACTTCTCTCGAGGAGTCTGTAGATGAGTCTGTCTGGCCCCGCTCAGGCTTTCCTGCGGAAAATACTCAAGTCTGGCTCAGGAATACAAGGGACCAACGAAAAATACCGGCGGACCTGATCGGGCAGGGGGGCGCCCGACCAGGCCCGGCGGGGCTTGGTGGTGTTTCTCTTGCGGGGGGTCACCGAGGCTTTAGGGCGCCGGGGGTGCGGACGCCCGCGGCTCCGACGCTGCAGGCTCGGACACTTGAGGCCTCAGACGCTGCGGGCTCTGACGCTGGCGGCGCTGGGGCTCTGACGCTGGGAGCGCGGACACTTGGGGCCTCCGACGACGTAGGCTCCGACGCTGCGGGCTCGGACACTTGGGGCCTCAGACTCCGCCGGCTTAGGCACCGCAGGCCATGCCCGAACTCTGGAAAAGTCCACCCCCGCGGCCGGGGCTGATCGGGCTGGGGTAGTGAATCCGATCAGACCCGGCGGGGGTTGCTGGGTGTTCTTGGTGTTACTGCTTGGGTGTTATTTGGTGGTTTCGGTGCGTTGGGTGCCGGTGAAGGAGAAGGCGAGGGTGGAGGTGGCGCCTTGGAAGGTGTTGTCTGCGGTGGCGGGCAGGGTGGTGGTGACTTTGAGGTTGTCGGTTTTGGTGGAGGTCAGGGAGGTCAGGTTGTTCAGGACCTTGTTCGCTGTGATGACCGGGCCGTTGGCCAGGGCGGTGGTTTTGGTTCCGGTGCAGGTGTAGGGCGCTGCGGTACCGGTCCAGGCTACGGAGCAGTTCTCGATGGTCAGTTGCAGTCCGTTGGTGGGGTCGGTGGTCAGCAGGGAGGCGGTGGCGCCGGCGGAGGTGGTGAGGGTGACGTTGTTCAGGTCGGAGTTGCCGGTGTTGGCCAGGGTGACGAGTTTTTCGGCTTTGTCGCCGGGGAGCATGCCGGTGACCGGGACGTTGAGGGTGTTCGCGGCTCCGGTGCCCAGGGCGATGGTGACGGTGCCGGCGGTGACGGCCTGGGAGGCGGAGGTCGAGGAGGTGAATGCGCCGTAGGTGCCCATTCCGGCGACGGCGGCTGCGGTGCCGACCAGTGCGACGGAAGCGAGGATCTTGCCGGAGGTGGTCTTGAGGCTGATGGCCATGGGAATCAGTGTCCTTTCGGTGGGCCACCGTGAGACCGGCCGGCCTGTTCTTTGGTGTCTGCCTGACTGGCTGACAAGAACTACTGTGCCGGGGCAGGATCAAGAACAAATCCTGCAAACCCGCAACACTTCCTCAGGAAAAACTCAAGACTCCCCAAACGCCACGAACCCCGTGTGAAACACTGCTTGATGCATGTGAATGGCCGTAGAAGCCGTGGAAAGGGACAAAATGCCGATGTGGCTGCAGGCTTTGTTGTGGGGAACGCTGGCGGGTGGCGCCTTGGTCCTTGGGGCCGGCATCGCCTGGCTGTGGAAAGTACCGCCCAAGATTGTCTCCACGGTGATGGCATTCGGTGCGGGTGTGCTGATCTCCGCCCTGGCCTTCGAGCTGGTGGACGAAGCTGTCCAAGGCGGCGGGCTGATCCCCACTGTCCTTGGGTTCCTCCTGGGTGCCTTGATCTTTGTGGGCTCGAACGTTCTGTTGGCACGCGCCGGAGCTAAGCACAGGAAGCGATCCGGCGGCACGCAGCCATCCGAGAAGGACAGCCCCGGCAGTGGAACTGCCATCGCCAT
Source organism: Arthrobacter sp. UNCCL28 (assembly GCF_900102805.1). Classification (NCBI taxonomy): domain Bacteria; kingdom Bacillati; phylum Actinomycetota; class Actinomycetes; order Micrococcales; family Micrococcaceae; genus Arthrobacter; species Arthrobacter sp. UNCCL28. The sequence goes on along the minus strand of NZ_FMWE01000017.1, from coordinate 25,347 downwards.
TGGGGCGCTGGTTGACGGCATCCCCGAATCTGTGGTTCTCGGTGTCGGACTCCTCGCCGGGGGCGCGGTCAGCCCGGCCATGCTCGCCGCTGTCTTCATTTCAAACGTTCCCGAGGGCCTGTCCAGTACTGCCGGCATGAAGAGGGCCGGGCGGAAACCGGCGTATGTTTTTGGCACCTGGATTGCCATCGCAGTTTTCAGTGGGCTGGCCGCCTTGATCGGCTACACGGCACTGGAGAACGCCCCGGAGAGCGTCATTGCCTTCATTACCGCCATTGCTGCCGGTGGGATCCTGGCCATGCTTGCGGACACCATGATTCCCGAGGCGTTTGAAGAACACCACAACCTCACAGGGTTGACGGCCGCCGTCGGGTTCCTGAGCGCCTTCACGATCCATCACGTTGGCGGCTGACCGGGGCCACAATCCCACCATCCCACCGGATTAAGCGCCGTAGCCAGCGGATAAAGCACCGTAGCCACTGGACGAATGCTAAGCATGCTGATAATTCTGGAGTAGGCAGTACAGCAAGCAGAGGTGGAACCATGGTGGATCGCATCGCCGATATCTGGGGGACCCGAACCCCGTTCCCGGGTGGAAGCGAGTGGCCGGAACGCGCGGACATCGCCCTCGCCGGCGACCTGACAGAAGCCGACGTCGATCATTGGGTCCAGTCCGCCTGCGTGCTCTGCAGCAACGGTTGCGGGTGCGACATTGCGGTCAAGGACGGCGTGATGGTGGGAATCCGTGGCCGGACGCAGGACAGGGTCAACAAGGGGCGCCTCGGCCCCAAGGGGCTGTTCGCCAGCTGGCAGGGCGTAGCCAACAAAGACCGCCTGACCCAACCCCTCATCCGCGAAAATGGGCGCCTGGTGGAAACAGACTGGGACACGGCGATGACCCGGATCACGAACCAGAGCGCCAAGCTCCTGAAAGACAAAGGACCCCTTAGCCACGGTTTCTACACCAGCGGCCAACTGTTCCTCGAGGAGTACTACGCCTTGGCCGTGATCGGTAAGGCCGGCATCGGAACGCCCCACATGGACGGCAACACCCGCCTCTGCACTGCAACCGCGGCGACAGCACTCAAGGAGACCTTCGGGGCTGACGGCCAGCCGGGGGCGTACGAAGACATCGACAGCTGCGATGCGGTTTTCCTGTACGGCCACAACATGCCTGAGACCCAAACCGTCCTGTGGTCAAGGATCCTGGACCGGCTCGAGGGTCCCACCCCGCCGAAATTGGTATGCGTGGACCCCCGGAACACCGAGGTGGCCCGTCACGCGGATGTGCACCTGGCCGTCCGCCCGGGGACCAACCTGGCCCTGATGCACGCCCTGGTCCGCGAAGTCCTGCATAACGGATGGCACGATTCCGCGTACATCAACCAGCACACCCTGGGGTTCCCGGAACTGGCGAAGACCGTGGAGGAATGGACTCCGGAGGCCGCGGCCGAGGTGTGTGGAGTCAATACAGACGACATCCGGGCAGCGGCGCGCATCTTCGGAACCTCCAACAACGTGCTGTCCACCGTCCTTCAGGGTTTCTACCAGTCCTCCCAGGCCACGGCCTCGTCCTGCCAGGTCAACAACCTGCACCTGCTGCGCGGCATGCTCGGCCGGCCGGGTGCGGGCCTGCTTCAGATGAACGGGCAGCCAACCGCCCAGAACAACAGGGAATGCGGGGCCGACGGCGACCTGCCGGGCTTCCGTAACTGGGGAAACCAGAAGCACATCGAGGAACTGGCAGGCCTTTGGAACGTGGACCCTGCGATCATTCCGCACTGGGCACCACCCACGCATGCGATGCAAATCTTCCGCTATGCCGAGCAAGGCTCCATCAACTTCCTCTGGGTTTCGGCAACCAATCCCGCAGTATCGCTGCCGGAGCTTCACCGGATCAGGCAGATCCTGGCCAAGCCGGAATTGTTCCTGGTGGTTCAGGACCTTTACCTGACAGAGACGGCCGAGCTGGCCGACGTCGTCCTTCCTGCCGCGGCATGGGGCGAAAAAACCGGGACCTTCACCAATGCCTCCCGGGTGGTCCACCTCTCCGAGAAGGCCGTGGAACCTCCCGGAAACGCGCGCAGCGATTTGGATATCTTCCTGGACTATTCCCGGCGCATGGGCTTCACCACGCTGGGCGGCGATCCGCTGCTGACGTGGCAGGGGCCGGAGGAAGCCTTTGAGGCTTGGAAGGAATGCTCACGTGGACGGCCGTGCGACTACACCGGCCTGAGCTATGGCAAGCTCCGCGGCGGAAGCGGCATCCCCTGGCCATGCAACGACCAGCATCCTGAAGGGACCACCCGCCTTTACGGCGACGCCCGTTTCCCCAGCGACCCGGACTACTGCGAAAACTATGGCCATGACCTCCTGACGGGAGCCGAGGTCGGGGAAGAAAAGTATCGCGCCGACGCACCCTCCGGCCGGGCCTGGTTGAAGACCACTGAATATCATCCACCACATGAAGAACCCGACCATGACTACCCCCTCCGTTTCACCACAGGGCGAACCGCCTACCATTTCCACACCCGCACCAAGACGGCGCGTTCACGGCAGCTGAACGCTGCCGCCCCGCGGATGTGGGTGGAGTTGTCGGTCGGGGACGCCACAGCGCTTGGCATCTCGGAAGGCGATATTGTCCGGGTAACGTCACGACGAGGCATGATCGAGGCGCCGGTCCGCGTCAGCGGCGTCCGCCAAGGAACGATCTTCACCCCCTTCCACTACGGTTACTGGGATTCCTCGCAGGATGGCGCCGGCCAACCGCACGCAACAGCCGCGAACGAGCTCACCATCACCGAGTGGGACCCCGTATCCAAACAACCGATCTTCAAGAATGCGGCAGTGAACGTGGAGAAAATTCGAAGCGGAAACGGCCCGGCCCCTGCACCGAACACCACAGCTTCACGTCCCGCAGGAGGGCCGCTGTGAACCTTCACCTCTACCTAGGGCTCCTTCACAAGGGCGAACGTACCCTCGCAGAATCCTTCCGGCAGGTTTCCTCCGGCCACGGTGCGGAACCTGATATCCATTTCCTGTGTCAGAGCCTCGCCAAACAGTGCGACCACCACCAGGAGCTCCTGCTGCCCGTGGTTGAGCGCTACGGCGAAGGAACCTCGGATGACGAACCCGAGCGGCTCCACGCAGAAGGCTTGTCCGGGACGCGGAGTGGGCCTGTTGGCATGCTCCGGGATCTGCAGGACCTGTATCTGTTAGCCAGCCTGGTGGACGTCACGTGGACCATGATCCACCAGGCGGGTTCGGCCCTTCGCGACCAGGAACTGCTCACCATCGTTGAGGAATGCCACCAGGACACGCAGGTTCAGCTCCGCTGGCTGCAAACCAGGATGAAGCAGGCAGCCCCCCAGGCGTTGCTCGCCGCCGACTGAGACCCGCGTCGCCGACTGGGACCCTCGCCGCCGACTAAGACCTCCCAGGCCCTAGTGGGGCAGCAGCCCAAGCAATGGCAAGGCAACCGCCGTCGACACTGCCATGGCGGCGGTGTTCCCGATCACCGGGTGAAAACCGGCAGGCAGCCTGGCTGAAACCACCCGGGCGATCGGCGGCGCAAGGACGGCTCCCAGCACGGCCCCACCGACCACCGAGGACCACGAGCCCCCGTAGGCCAGCACGGCGGCAGGGGCAACGGACACTACAGATGCGTACGTTGCCGCCCACCCGCCGTCGCGGTACCAGCGCAGCCAGAGAACGACGCCGATTCCCGAGGTCAGCGCCTGGGCGAACAGTATGTGGGGCAACAGCTGCGAACCGTAGGACGGCAATCCCGGGTTAAGGACGAACGCCACAGCCGCGGCCAGGATCACGCCGGCTCCGGCGATTTCGTTGGCAAAGAAGTGCGTTTCGGTGAAGTCCTTGAGCACCCGTCGCGCACCCCATCCGGCGTCGTCGCGGAAAGTGCGGTGAACGCTCGACGGCGGCCGGTGCTGTTGGGCTGGCAGGTCCGGCTCCCGCAGGCCAAGCCACGGCAACCGCCTTGCCACCATGAACGAGGCAACGGAGCCTATGGACATCGCGAGGACGTTTGCCACCACCACGGGCAAGCCGAGGGGCCCGGACACCACGGGAATGAGCAGCAAAGCCAAGGGCGTTGTGGTGGCCGCTCCCAGGACGGCGCCGGTGGCGCACGTCTTCCAACCGCCTCCATACAGAATGACCATTGCGGGAGCGACGCAAACAAATGGCACGAACGTGGGCTGCCACCCGTCGTCGAGCATCCATCCGAACGCCAGGTTGGACAAGAGCAAACTCAGCGACGCCGACGCGAGCACCCACGGCCAGAGGCCCGTCCCATAGCCGATCGAACCCGCCCAGGTCCTCCCCCGCTTTGCGGTCAACCATGCCACGGCCGCCCCGGCCAGGAGACCGAGGGCGGCGAGATCCGACGCGAAGAACAAGGGCTCGGTCATGTCACTCAGGAACCAACGCAACGCCGGGAGCGGTGAGTCTGCTGCAGCCTCCGGCCAACCTGCGTACACGGGACCAAGCCGGGGCGAGTCCTGCGCGAACGTGTGCAGGATCAACGCAAACAGCCCAACAATTGCCGCCATGGAAAACGCCCCTACGGCCACCGCCGTCGAAGAACGGTCCGGCGCCGGCACCTGCCCTCGGGTATCGGCGGTTTCCGGGGTGCGGTCAGCAGTTGGGCTGGTGGAGGAAGAGTGCGTCATTGGGACCCTGGAACGTGCGGTGGTGTGTGGCTTTGAGCAGCGTAACCGACCTCCTGATGCGCACCGCAACGGGAAGGTTGTGGGGAATTTGTGACCGCACCGGGCAACGGCCCAGCCACCGGTCATCCGGCCAACCGGCCCCCGCTCACCCTTAGTGGGTGATCTTTCCATCCAATCGTTGCCGATCCCAGGAATGGCCGGCCCCGGAGGGTGCGGGCGAATCGAGAATGGTGCTGTGGTCCCGCCGGGGAACGGGTCCCTTGCCGGATGACGACGGCCCTGCCCCAGGGCCGAACGAACGATGGGAAAGACACCATGAACTTCTTGGAATCGTTGTGGAGCATCATTGTCGCTTTTTTCTTCATTGCCTATTTGATCCTCCTCTTTCAGATCATTTCCGATCTTCTCCGCGACAAAGCATTGGGTGGCGGCGTGAAAGCCCTCTGGATTCTGTGCTTGTTCGTGGCACCGTTCATTTCTGCCCTGATCTACGTCATCATGCGGGGCAAGGGAATGGCCCTTCGCAGCGAAATGCGCGTCCGTGAATCAGTGGAAGAAGCCGAGAATTACATCCGGGAAGTAGCCGGCGCCCCTACGCCCACCCAGCAGATCGAATCAGCAAAAGCGCTGCTCACCGCAGGCGACATTACCGAAGCGGAGTACGCCCGCCTGAAGCAGCTCGCATTGGCCTGATCCGGTGACGGCCCGCCATCCACAGACAGCCGAAAGGGTCCGCATGACGCGATTGAAGGCATTCCCACTGCTGGAGGGCGGTCCGTTCCGCTTCGGACTCGTAGCGGCGCTGGGGGTCCTGGTTGCCTTGGCGTTGGGTTCTGCGGTCATCACGTTGCGGTACTCGCTGACGTTGATCTTCGCGGCCTTGTTCATCTCCTTGGGACTGTATCCCCTGGTCCGCTGGCTGGAACGCTGGAAACTGTCCCGCGGCGGGGCCGTGCTCGCGGTGGCCGTCGGCTTCCTGGTGGTGGTGGCGCTTCTGATCCGTTTCGTGGTCCCTATCCTGGTGGAGGAGGGTGCCGCGCTGGTCCGTTTGCTGCCGTCCAGTTTCGACGCCGTGGGGGAACAGGAGTGGTTCCGGGACGTCAACGGATCACTGGGCGGAGCGTTGACCCCGCTGCTGGAATGGCTGGAAACCTCGGCAGCGGATCCGAACGTCTGGCTGGCCATCGGCGGTGGCGCCGTGCAGGTTGGCTACAACGTGGTGAACGGAACTTTCGCCGTGGTTTTCGTGGTTGTCCTGACCCTCTATTTCGTAGCAGGACACGAGGTCATGAAATCCAGCCTCTACGCCTTGGTTCCTGCATCGCGCAGGGAATCATTTGCAGATATTGCCGAAACAATTATTGCCTCGGTAGGCAAATACCTGAGCGGCATGTCAATCCTGGCCCTGTTCAATGCGGTCTTCACCTTTATCCTCCTTTCAGTGGCCGGGGTCAGGTATGCGGCAGTACTGGCCGTCCTGGCATTCCCCATTACCCTCATCCCGCTGGTAGGCAGCGCGATCAGCACCGCCATCATGACCGTGGTTTCCCTCTTTACTTCCCCTTCAACGGCGCTGGTTGTTTTCCTCGTCATGTTGGCTTATATGCAGATTGAGGCATACATCCTGACCCCGCGCGTCGTGGGCAAAGCGATCAGCATCCCGGGCTCGTTGGTCCTGATTGGCGCGATGATAGGCGGGACGCTGCTGGGACTGTTGGGAGCGCTGATCGCCTGCCCCACCACAGCATCCATCCTGCTGATCATCAAAAAAGTGGTCATCCCGCAGCAGAATGCCAAGTAGCCCAACGTGCAAGGACTACTGAACGACGCCGATGCCGTCGCCTTAATCCTGTTGGCGCTGCACATCGTGCTCGGAGCTGTTGCCGCCGTGATGGTTTCAGCCAACCGGAAACCATCGTCCGCCATTGCCTGGGTGCTGGCGATCATCTTCATTCCCTATCTGGGAACCGTGGCTTTCCTGCTGGTTGGCCGCGGCAAACTCCCCAAAGCCCGGCGTGAGAAGCAACGCTTGGTCAACGAGCTGATGCTTGGACGCACGCCCGGCCTCTCAGCAGTCAGCCACAGTGATGACTGGCCCGCCTGGCTGCGTTCCGCCGTCGAACTTAACCTCAGGCTCGGCGCGCTGCCCATGGTGGGCGGCAACCGAGCCGAGCTGTTGGAGGACTACAGCGGGTGCTTTGACCGCATGATCGCAGACATGGACTCCGCTGAAGAGTACGTGCACGTCGAGTTCTACATTCTGGCGCTGGACCCCACCACATCGCCGTTTTTCGATGCCATGGCCCGGGCCCGCCAACGCGGCGTGGTTGTCAGGGTGCTTTTTGACCATCTTGCAGCGGTTGGCGGCCCCAAGTACCGGGACATGCTCCAGGCTTTTGAGGACATGGGCGCCGAATGGCACGCCATGCTGCCCCTGCGGCCCTTCAAAGGCCAGTGGCAGCGACCGGACCTGCGCAACCACCGGAAACTGGTGGTGGTGGACGGAAAGGTTGGTTATACCGGCTCGCAAAACCTGATCGACGCCTCCTACAACAAGAAACGGAACATCCGGCGCGGCCTCCAGTGGCATGAGCTTATGGTCCGGCTGGAAGGGCCGGCGGTGCGTGAGCTCAACGCCGTGTTCGTCACAGACTGGTACAGCGAATCGGAGACGCTGCTGCCGTTGGATACTTCACCGGTGATCCTGGGCTCGGAACCGGAGCTCATCGACGCCCAGGTCCTGCCCAGCGGCCCCAGTTTCGACAACGACAACAACCTCAAGCTCTACACCACGCTCATCTACAAGGCCGAGCACCGAGTGAGCATCACGAGCCCCTATTTTGTTCCGGATGAAGCCATCCAGCTGGCCATTGTCACCGCTGCCTCGCGGGGCCTGAGCGTGGAGCTCTTTGTCTCTGAGGTGGGCGACCAGGCCATGGTCTACCACGCCCAGCGCTCCTACTATGAGGTCCTGCTGAGAGCCGGAGTCCGCATCTACCTGTACCGGGCCCCGCAGGTCCTGCACGCAAAGCACTTCACCATTGACCACGACGTCGCCGTCATTGGATCCAGCAACATGGATGTCCGCTCGTTCAGCCTCAACATGGAAGTCTCGGTGCTGGTCCACGGCCGGTCCATCGTGGACCGGATGAGGGCTGTGGAGGACAGCTACCGGGCGGCGAGCACGGAGTTGTTGCTGGAGGACTGGTTGCGGCGGCCGCTGGGCCAGGTGGCCTTGGACAACCTGGCACGGCTGACGTCGTCGCTGCAGTAAGTGGTGTCGCCGCGCAGTAAGTTGCAGTAAAGGGCTGCCCCGCGCATCAACATGGCAGGATCCAGTCAGTCGTCCAGTTGCAAATACCAGGTCACGGCTGCACTGATGGCCCGGCCCAGCAGCAGCGAAAATGCGATGGCAATGACCACGGCGAACTCCGTGGAAAGCCCGGGCAGAAGCCCGGACAGGGCACCAATCCCCACCGAGTAGGCGGACCACAGGATGCCCGCAGCTACTGAGTAGAGGACAAACCTGCCACGCGGGACCGGGGTGATGGCGCTGGCGACGTTCATGGTCAGCCGTCCGAGCGGAACAAACCGGGAGGTCAGGACCCAGGAGGCGGAGTGCTTGGATAAACGTTCCCGGGAGGCATGCAGGGCCTTCTGCGTCCGCGGACCCTGGAGGATCTTCCAGTTGGCCATGTCCCGGCGCCTGACCAACTCGTACGCACCGAGGTCTCCGGCAACCGCTCCGGCCAGCATGGCGGCCACCAGGAGGTAGCCGTTGGGAAGGTTGTCGGTAGCGGACAGCGCCCCCAAAGCCACAAATAGGGACGTGGTGGGGATGGGCGGGAAGATCGCCGACAACGCCACGAACATAGCCCCAAGCGGGTACACCCAGCCTGAATCCGCGGCACTCATGATGTCCTTGAAAGCCTGCACGGTGAAACCCCCTTCCGGGCTTCGCCCAAGCGTCCCACGGCGGACACCATAATCCTTACGCCCGGACGCCGCCGCGCGGATCGCCTGTACTGGGTGAATCCTCGAACTCCCGCCCCTACACTGAAGGAGTGGATGACCTGCGTGGTACCCGCCCGGACTTCGTAAGCCCGCAACTGATCGCGGTTTCCAAACCGCCGTTGGATCTGCTGGCCCGGCCCCGGCTTGTGGCAAGACTCGATGCCGCACCCGACACGATCCTTCTCTGCGCCCCGGCCGGCTTCGGCAAATCCGTACTGATCGGGCAATGGCTTGCCGGCAGCATGCACACCGTCGCATGGGTAAGCCCGGACCAACAGGACACCCCGGCCCTCTGGCCCTCCATACTTCACGCGCTCCGGCGGTGCCCCGCGATACCTCCCAGCGCGCTTAGTGGATTCTCGGGATTCGAGACAAACGCCCATGAAGTCCTTAGCCTGTTGGCGGAAGGGTTGGCCGCCGCCGATCACACCGTCCGACTGGTGATCGACGGCGTGGAGGGCTTCCCTGCCGCTGACCGCGATCATTGGATTCCGGCGCTGCTGGGCCAGGCGCACCTGCCAGTGCAGCTTGTCCTGGCAGCGCGCGAGGGCGCCTCGGTTGACCCGGGACGCCCACGGCTCAGTGGGCGGATCATGGAACTGCATTCACAGGATCTTGCTTTCTCCCTGGACGAAATCAACTCCCTTGCGGCAAAGACCATCACCTTGCTGGGAACGCATCAACTGGGCGAGCTGTTCCGTCAAACGGCGGGCTGGCCGGCCTCAGTGGTGCTTGCCCTGCGTTCACTGCGCAAAACTGCGGACCTCGAAGCGCCTGTGGGTGATATTGCAGCCAACAACCGGCAGCTCGCAGAGTATCTGGACCACGAGATTGTCCAAACGCTGACCCCGGACGAGCGGCACGTGCTGTCCAGCACCAGCATGTGCCGCGTCCTGGTGGCTGCCCAGGCCAATGCCCTTGCGGGCCACCGGAATGCCGGGAGCATCCTTTCGGCACTGGCTGATAACCGCGATCTGGTGGAATCGGCGGGGAGCGGACGCAAGGTCTTCCTGGTCCGGCCACTGATCAGGCAGTACTTCAGGGCCGAACTGACCCGCAAGGACCCGGATGAAGTGCTCCGCCTGAACACGATAGCTGCGCAGTGGCACGAGCAAGCCGGCGAACCCGAGGCCGCGCTCCGGCACGCCATGGACTCGGCTGACCCACGCTTGATCGGGTCACTCCTTGAACGGCACGGAGCAGCCCTCCTGGGATCAGGCGGAGTCACGCGCGTTCGGAGGGCCATCGCGGCATTGCCGGATTCCGTCCTGGCGGCCAGTCCCAAGCTCTGCCTGGTGGCGGCACTGGCGCACGTCGAAAGCCGCCAGCCCACTACCGCTGCCCGATATCTGGCGGCAGCATACCGTTCGTGGACGGACAACCCTCCCTCCGAACTCTCAGAGCTCCGCGCCTTGGCAGAAGCACGGCTTTCCTGGTTCAGCGGTGACTGGGCCAGCCAGGATCCCAAGGCCGCAACCGGGTACGCCGCCCTCCCCATGTCCCGGCAGAGCGATATCCGGATCGAAGCAAGGATGGTCTCGGTCACCGCGGCCGTGGTTGAGCAGGACTATGCGGCAGCGGAGAACGAGGCCCAGGAGGCTCTGCTCGAGGCCACCGAAGCCGGCAACTGCTACCTTGCCGGCAAGGTATACCTCAAGCTTGCTGGCATCTGCGCCATGCAAGGCCACCTCCGCCGGGCCCGCGAGTACCTCAGGCAGGCGGAGGAGAAGCTGCCGGCCTACGCGTGGACGGCCGGGGCAGGCCGGTCGGTGGGTGCATTGATGCATGCCGCTGCGGCTCTCCTGGACGCCGAACCTGTTGCGGCGCTGAAATATGCTTCCTCGGCCAGCGCCGAACTGGGACAACTGGGGTCATCTTCCAAGGGAGTGGGGGCGGCAATGCGTGCCACCATGGAGTTGGTCACTGCCTGTGCCCACCTTGATTCAGGGGACAGGCGGCACGCCCTGGACGGTATGCGCCAAGCCCGGCTGAGGATCGGCCAGGGCCATCTCTTCGCGCAGCCCATGGCAGCCTTCATCGCGGTGATTGAACATACGGCAGCCCTGTCCCTGGGGCACGCAGAGCGTGCCCGCGAAGTCCTGGAGTGGGCCGAGGAACTCATTCCCGGGACCGGTGAACTGTGCCTGCTGCGAGCGCAAGGACCCGCCGGGATCAGTCGCTTCGAGGCCGCAGCCGAGCGGCTCCGGCCACTGCACATGGGCGTAGCGGAACCACTGCTGGAATGGACGTGGCTTCACGTCAATATCCTGGAATGCTCCATGGCCATCCGCACTGGGCGGCGGGCCTTGGCCGGCAAGCTCCTGGAAGATGCCCTTGCCAAGGCGGACGCTGTAGGAGTGGTCAGGCCCTTGGCGATCGCTCCCCAGGAGGTCATGGACCTGCTGGTGGAACGGGCAGGAACGCATGGTCCACAGGAAGAACTTGCCAAGCGCTTGATGGCGTTGCGGTCGCCTGCCGATGCCAGGCTCGCCCCGCTGCTGACTCCCCGGGAGCGGGAGGTTTTGGCCCTCCTCCCCTCGCATTTGTCGCAGGACCAAATGGCGTCGGAACTCCATTTATCCGTGAACACCGTGAAGACCCACCTTCGGATCATCTATTCCAAACTCGGAGCCGGGACACGGCACGATGCTGTTGCCGCTGCCTACAGGTTCGGCCACCTTCCGTAGGCGGTGACCTCGCAGGACGCCCATCACTCACCCGATTGGGGTGACCCTGCGGCTTTGACCCGGATCTAGTCTGAGAGAATGCTGGCCAAAGAGCACACGGCTTATCCAAGGCACCCATGACGGACGTCATTGTCACGGACGTCATTGTCACGCTGGTGGTGCTGGTCGCGGTGATCGCCGCGTTCGTGTGGAACCGCCTGCCTGTGGAGGTTGTGGCCCTCGGAGCAGCATTGGCCCTCTATGGCACCGGCATTGTGGGTTTGGACGAGACTTTCGCCGGTTTCGGGAGCGGAACGGTGGTGTTGATCGCTGCCCTGTTCGTGGTGGCGGAGGCCATCGATGCCGCGGGAGTAACCACTTGGCTGGGTAGTTTGCTGATCAGGTTCTCGGGTACCAGCCGTACCCGGCTGATGGTGTTGATGATGGTTCTGACCGCCCTGCTGACAGCACTCATCAGTGTCAACGGAGCGGTCGCAGCGCTGTTGCCCATGGTGGTGGTGCTGGCGGTCCGGCTGGGACGGCGGCCATCGGAACTGCTCATGCCCATGGCCTTCGCTGCCCATGCCGGTTCTTTGCTGATCCTGACCGGTTCGCCCGTCAACATCCTGATCCTCAACGCAGCATTGGAGGCCACGGGGAAGGGAATCGGGTTCTTCGAGTTCGGGCTTGTGGGGCTTCCCTTGCTGCTGGGAACCATCGGATTGACCCTGTGGCTGGGCCCGAAGCTCCTGCCAACCCGGACCCCTGATGCCCTCCCCAAGGACCTGGGCTCCCACGGCCGGACACTCATGGACCATTACCTCGGCGGGGAGGGCCTGAGCCGGCTCAGCATTCCGGCCGGTTCGGCGCTGGTGGGCCAGCCGGTGGCGTGCCTTCAGGACGGGCACGACGGCGGCCACCTCCACCTCATCAGCGTGCAAGGGTCGGACGGCAAGCCGTCGGAAAACGCGGTATTCGAACAGGGCGATGAGATTGTGGTGCGCGGCGGCCAGCCCATCATCGACGCCCTTGCCGCCCGGCACGGCCTAAGCCAGGACGACGACGCCACCTGCGGACTCATCAGCAGCACCTACGGGGTGGCCGAGGTAGTAGTGGCACCCCGCTCAAACCTCGTCGGCACGGAAACCTACCCCGGCATGGTCACAGACAGCGGGGACCTGGTGGTGCTGGCCCATCACCATCCGGGTGAGCCGGAGTCGTCGGGACGCACGCTGATCACGGCCGGAGACCGGCTGTTGCTCCAAGGCACCTGGTCTGCGCTTGACCAGCACACCGTGGACCACAATGTGCTGCTGGTTGATTCGCCGGACACCATCCGCCGCCAGACAGTTCCCCTGGGGCCGCGGGCCATGCCTGCGCTCATCATCCTCGGCGCCATGGTGGTGCTGCTGGCAACCAACCTCGTGCCTGCGCCGGTGGCAGCGACGCTGGCGGCCCTGGCCATGGTGGTGCTGCGTGTTGTGACAGTTCAGCAAGCCCACCGTTCCATGGCCTGGACCACCCTCATCCTGGTGGCCGGCATGATTCCGCTGTCCACGGCCATTACCTCCACCGGCACCGCCGAGATCCTCGCTGAGGGCATGGTGTCGGTGGTAGGAAACGCCGGGCCTTTGCTGTTGCTCCTGGGACTCTTCGTGGTAACCGCCGTCCTGGGCCAGCTGATCAGCAATACGGCCACAGCCTTGATCATCATCCCCATTGCCCTCTCCGTGGCCCAGGAGTCAGCCATCAACCCCTACGCCGTGCTGATGTGCGTCTCGGTAGCTTCCTCCGCCGCCCTGCTGACTCCTGTGGCAACGCCGGCCAACATGATGATCATGCAGCCGGCGGGCTACCGGTTCGGAGACTACTGGAAGTTCGGCCTGGCCATCATGGCGCTGTACGCGGCAGTGGCCATCCTGCTGGTACCCGTGTTCTGGCCCCTGCAGACGTAGCCCGCTTTCCCGGACCCAGGACTCCTGAACCCGAAAACCCAATGATCGGAGACCAAGACCAAGGCAAACCTGCACACCGTTCCGCCAACCCCGTAGTGAGGTATCCAAACGCCCCTTCCCAGTGAACGGGCAGAGCACACCAGGAGCACGACATGGCCAGCGACCACACCATCACTGAAACACCGCCACCGGTCAAGGCGGCCTCATGGCTGCCCTTGATCGTGGTGGTCCTCACCCAAATCCAGGCATCGTTCGCCGTCAACGCCTTGACGGTTTCCATGCAGGGCATCACTACCGACCTGGACACAGCAGCGACGTCCGTGGGCACTGCCATTACTGCCGGGACGTTTTCGATGGCGGCCTTCATCCTGCTGGGAGCGAAGCTGGGTGCCCGGTTCGGAACGCGCAAGGTGTTCCAGATCGCCGTCGCCATTCATGCCGCCGCCATGGCAGGGGTGGCGTTGAGCCTCAGCCCGGCGATGCTCTTCATTGCGCAGGCCTCCTCCGGCGCTGTCATTGCCCTGATCGCCCCTGCCCTCACGGTCTTTATCGCCACCAATTACAAGGACCAGCAGCAGGCAAAAGCCATTGGACTCCTGGCTGCAGCCATCCCGGCTGCCGGTGTGCTGGCCTTGCTGGTCGCCGGTTGGTTCGCCACCACCATCGGTTGGCGCTACTCTTTCGGCCTCATGGTGATCCTCGGTGCCATCAACCTGCTCCTGAGCTTCAAGCTCAAAACCGTCCCAGCTCAACCCCAACTGAAGATCGACTGGACCGGCTCCATCATCGCCGCGGTGGCCGTCATCCTGTTGAGCTTTGGTTTCAGCGGCCTGTCCGCCTGGGGTACCTGGTTCGCCACCAACCAGGCACCCTTCGACATCCTGGGGCTCTCCCCTGCGCCACTGCTGATCCTCCTCGGAGCCATCGCGGGTCAGGTGTTCTTCATGTGGATCCGGAAGCGCCAGGACGCCAAACTGCCCCGGATTTTCGACCTCAGGGTGTTGGCATCAAGTTCCGAACTCGCCGTGACGGCCTGCATGGCCATCATGCTCTTCGTCGGTACCGCAGCCAACTTCCTGATTCCCCTGTACATGCAGATCGTCCAGGGACGCTCCAGCATTGAGACTTCGTTCTCGATCATCCCCTACACGTTGTCCATCTTCCTCGCGAGCACGTTCGTGGCGTTCCTGTACGACAAGTTCCCGCCGCGCACCATCGCCCAGGGCGGCTTCGTAGTGGTGGCCGGCGCCTTGGTCCTTCTTGCCTTCACCATCCGCAACGACTGGGGCCAGTTGTTCGTGGTACTCGGCCTGATCCTCCTGGGGTTGGGCCAGGGCGCAATCGTCGCTTTGGTGTTCAACACGCTGCTCAGCGCGGTTCCGCGCGAGTTGGCCGGCGACGTCGGAGCCTGGCGCGGACTGGTCCATAACCTCTCCGGCAGTGTCGGCATCGCGGTGGCGAGCGCGTTCGCCGTCGGAATGCTGTCCAGCCTGATTGCCAGCGGCGCCGCCGCGCATCCGGACGTCTCCCAGGAGCTGATCTATAAGGTCAACGTCAACGAGGCTGACTTCATGACCAATGCGCAGGTGGAGGCTGTCATCGGCGACCGCGTCAGCAGTCCCACCGAACTGGCAGCCGCCACCGAGGTCAATGAGGAAGCCAGGCTTCGGGCCCTGCAGATCTCCCTGCTGGGTTTGTCCGGGCTCGCCCTGCTGGCGATTGTTCCGGCGGGCCGCATGCCTGGCCGCATGAAAGGCGACCTGCCTGAACAACTGGAACCCGACGATCCCGATGCCATCCCGGAGCCGGGCCTGCTGCCGGACCAAGCTGTCACGGCTTCTTCGGCGCCGGCTGCTTCTACTCCGGGCGCTCCAACCACAGCTGTCCCAACCACAAGAGAACGGGCGAAACGGTGAACCACGAACCCTACAAACTGATCCCGGAAGACTTCACGGTCCTCCCCTCCCTGGGCGGTACCGAACCTGAGCTGCATTTTGTGGACGGTTTCGGCCCGCTCGACGCGATAGGTGTGCTGGTGCCCTCGGAAGGTGACGTTCCGGAGTCCATCGGCCTGCACCGGGAAACCTTGGAGAAGGCAGGTTTTGACGGGACCCCGGGGACCACCCTGCAGCTGGCCAATGCCTCAGGAACCCTGGTGGTTGCCGTTGGCGGCGGAAAGCCGGGCTCCTTGGACGCCGACGGCTGGCGCAAGGCCGCGGCGGCTTTGGTCCGTGCCACGCAGAAGCATTCGCGGATCGGCTTCGAACTGCCTGCCGGTTCCGGACAGGCCGACGGTTCCGGAGGGGCCGACGGTTCCGGACAGGCCGACGGTTCCGGACAGGCCGAAGGTTCCGGAGGGGCCGGGACAGCAAGTTTCGACGCCGGGAGACTGGGCCAGGTTCTGGCCGAAGGCGTGCTCTTGGCCCGGTATAACTACGACACCCTCAAGAGCAAAGGCAAAGAAACCCCCCTGACCGAGGTCCAATTCCTGGCGCCGGGGTTGGACGTCGAGGCAGCTTCGCGCGGGCTGGAGACGGGCCGCGTGAAGGTGCGGGCCACCACCGTCGCCCGGGACCTGTGCAACGCTCCTCCCAGCCACCTCACCGCCGTTGGACTGGCTTCGGCGGCGAAGGAGCTTGGGAAACGGTTCGGATTCGGGGTTGAAGAGTTCGACAAGCAACAACTCATCGACCTCCGCTGCGGCGGCCTTCTGGGCGTCAACGCCGGCAGCGCCCAGGAACCGCGGATGATCAAGCTCACTTACCAACCGGACGGGTCCGCCACAGGCCACCTCGGACTGGTGGGCAAGGGCATCATGTACGACTCCGGCGGCGTCAGCCTCAAACCCAGCGACCCCATGCACCTGCTCATGAAAATGGACATGGGCGGCGCGGCGGCGGTGCTTGCGGTCTTCACCGCGCTGCATGACCTCGGGTGCAAAGCCGCCGTCACCGGGTTCCTGATGTGCACGGACAACATGCCTTCGGGCTCCGCCTACAAGTTGGGGGACGTGCTCACCACGCGCAGCGGACTCACCATAGAGGTGAAGAACACCGACGCCGAAGGTCGCCTGGTGATGTGCGACGCCCTGACGCTCGCTGTAGAGGATGGGGTGGACGGGATCGTGGACATCGCCACTCTCACCGGGGCAGCCTTGATGTCCCTGGGACAGCTCACGGCTCCGGTGTTCGGTAACGATCAGCGGCTGGTGGACCTGGTGCTGGAGTCGGGTGGGCGGGCTGACGAACAGCTGTGGCAGCTTCCCTTGGAACGGGCCTACCGTCCCCAGTTGGACTCGGACGTCGCCGACATCTCCAATCTTGGTGGACCTTACGCCGGTTCAACCACTGCCGCCCTGTTCCTGGCCGAATTCGTGAGCGATACGCCCTGGGCGCACATCGATATTGCGGGCACCATGCAATCGGACAAGGACGACGCCTGGCGAAGCAAAGGCGCCACAGGGTTCGGCGCGCGGCTCCTCATCGACCTGGCGCTGGACTATTCAGCCAGCTGACACGCTCCACCACCGAAGGGATACCACCATGGGTTTTTTCAGGACCGCCGGCCGTGCCGCCGTCGTGGGTTCAGTACTTGGCCGCACGCAGCGCAGGCAACAACAACGCTTTGCCGCCGAGGATGCCGCAGCCGCCGCGGCAGCGGGACCTCCCGTGGCACCGCTTCCGGTACCGCCGCCCCCGCCGCCTGTACCGTCCGCCGTCGTCGATCCGACCGATCACATGCTCGCCCAACTCAAGCAGCTCGGAGAACTGAAGGGTGCCGGCGTGCTCACTGACAAGGAGTTCCAGGCCCAGAAGGCACGGATCCTGGCGCGCTGACATCCGGACCGGAGACAGCAAGGAGGCCCCGCCGCTGCAGGTTCTGCAGCGTCGGGGCCTCCTTGGTCACCGATAGTGACAGGCGATGCCAGGCGGTTAGGCCTTCTTGCGCGTCACCAGTCCCCAGATGACGAGGACCAGCAGTGCGCCGCCAATGGCGAGCAGCCAGGTGGACAGCGACCAGAACTCGTTGATGCCCACCTTGAACAGTGCGCTGCCGATCCAGCCACCCAGAACGGCACCCACGATGCCCAGGAGGATGGTGGTGATCCAGCCGCCGCCCTGCTTACCGGGCATGATCGCCTTTGCGATGGCGCCGGCAATCAAACCCAAAATGATCCAACCGATAATTCCCATTTTTCATCTCTCTTTCATAAGTAGGACCCAGTTCGGCACAAGGACGCATGCCGCTATCGACCTGATTGTTGGCTACCAGGTAAGTCGTCGGAACATTCCGACGACTTGGCTGGCAGACGGCCTGCCGGCAGGATCGGGGTCGGTCATGGCATGAAGCACCATGGACCAACGCCGCCGAACCGTGCCGGGAATTCGGGGTTCCCCCAGAGTCCTTGCAACCATTGACTCGAGGGGAGGGCCTGGGAACGCTTTGGTTCCGGTCAGGCATTCAAGTGCCACCAAGCCCAGCGAATAGATGTCACTGGCCGATGTGGACGTACCGCCGCACACCTCTTCAGGGCTTAGGTAGTGAGGCGTTCCCGACGACGACCTGGGCGCAGCATGACGACCGTCGATTGCTATCCCAAAGTCGGTCAACTTCGCGGTCCCGAGGCTGTCCGGGGCTGCATTGAAATCCACCAGGATATTGCCGGGCTTGATGTCGTTGTGGACAATTCCACGGCGGTGCAGATGCGTGAGTGCCTTGGCAATCCCGCTCATCCACGCCACAGCCTGCCCAGGCGTGGCCGGTCGGTCATGGAGAATTGAGCGGAGGTCGCTTCCATCCATCAGGTCCATCACCAGGTAGTTACGGCTGCCCTGCGGATCTGTGGTTTCCCAGATACCGGAACCGAGCACCGCCACGATGTTCTGGTGGCGAAGACGGCTGTGGATGTCCACCTCCCGCCGGAAGGGCGCGTCCTTGGCGGCCTGCGATTTTGCGGGATCTGTTGCCCTGAAAATCTTGACGGCCACGGGCTTTCCGGTCCGCAGGTCAAGGGCTTCATTGACGTAGGCTTCCGAGCCGCCGCCCAGGCGCCCACCAAGCCGGTACCGTCCGCCGAGCACTACCTCGTCTTGAAGGGGAGCCGCAGGTTGCAGGGTGGCGCGTTCCCCCGCTGTGCGCGGAGCGGGCCCATAGGCTGTATGTTCCACGACTGCCTCCGGCCTGGCCATGCTTGAACACCCGGCCCCGCGATCAGCGCGGACGGCCGCAACGTCAAGCGTGGTCACGCCAGGAGGGTTTCGATTTCGGCGGCAGGTACGCCGGCCACCTCGGCAAGCGCCTGGGGGTTGGCTCCGGCGTCAACGGCCTTCCGGAAAGCCAGGGCAAGGGTGTTCTGGGAGATGGCGAGTTCGTGCTGGAGACTCTGGCGGCGGAGAGCTGCGATCCAGACGCCGCTGACGGGGTCGATGGCGTCGATGTCCATACGGAAGCCGCACCCGCAGGCCCATTCCGGCCAAATGGGCTCCACGGAAACCCATTTCATGGCGTCGTAGGCGGGTCCAGCCGAGATGGCCATGTGCGATCCGCAGTGCACGGGTCCCATGGGGATGACCTGATCGGTCACAACCTGCACGTCATTCTCAGCCACTGGTGTGGAACTTGGTTCACGCAACGCGACTGTCATCGTCTTCCCACACATTCCCTAGTAAGTAGCTTGGCTATCTAGTTATATGTGTACTTATCACTTAAGTCCAGTCGGCGGCCTAAGGAGTTGCGATGCTGTCGATCGCCTTTCTCATGCGCCGGAGGAACTCCACTACGACGGCAGAGTCCTCGCCACTAAGGCTCTCAGCCGCCTCCATCATGCGGGTGTGCATGTCCCCCAGAGTGCTGCGGACTTCCTGGTCCGAGCCTGCAGTGGGTCGAAGAATCAGGGCGCGCCTGTCGGTCGGGTGCGGTTCCCGGGTGACGTAACCGGACCTCACCAGGCGATCCACCAGCGAGGTCATGGACGCAGACGTCACTCCGAGCCGGACCGCCAACTCCTTGGGGCCCACGTCGCGGCCCGCCCGCTCGGCTTCCAGAAGGTAGCGCAAGGCCACGAGGTCGGTTTCGCCCATGCCCATGGAAGCGCGGGTGCGCCGACGCATGTCAGCCTCGGCCGAGCGATAGTCCCTGAGCGCGTTCAGGACGTCCACGGCGCCCATTTGCTTGCGGCTCTCCAGCCCGTACCAATAGCCCTGACGTTCACTTTTGTCGTTCATCACCAGTCCTTTGGTAGACATGTATCTCGCTTGTCTAACCAATCGATACTAGGTGATAACTCCAGGGTCCGCCGACCTGCCCCTGTTCAGGCAGTGGATCGTGCCGAACGCAGCCGTCGCCAGAGGGCCGGCGCCACTACTACTGCGACGCCGACGGCGGCACCGATGACGGTCTCGATGATGCGGTCCCGCAGGAGCAACGCAGGATCAACGGGCGCCGCCAACAAGGTAGCTATCAACGCCAGCGGAGTCACGAATACCTGCGCCACGAGGTACTGCCGGGCAATGAACATTTCCGCGCCGAACTGGCATGCCGCAATCACCAGGACCATGGCCCAGGGTGCAGGGTTCAGCCACAGGATGCCCGCCAAAAGCACCAGCCCGATCACCGTACCGGCGATTCTTTGGATGCCCCGGCTTACCCGGTGGCGCGTCGAGTGGCCCACCAGTGGAACCACCGCGGCAACCATCGCCCAGTAGGTATGCCCGAACCCGAGACGCTCCCCCACCAACGTCGCGATGGTTCCCGCAAGGCCTGCTGCCACCAGGTAGCCGCCGCCCTCAAGCCAGATCGCCCGACGCTCCGCGCCCGTGTGACGAATGGGCGGCGGGCGTTTCCAAGGCGTTCGATGACTGCTGGCAATGCGCGAGGACATGCCGATCAGCAGGCAGAACCCGGTTGTCAGGATGGCCACCAGCATGGCTTCCCACAGTGGTGGCTGGGCTGCGATGGAAGCAATGGCGGCGAACGCAAAGATATGAAAGAGGGAGCCGCCTGGTCGGAGCCGCCACGCAGCCACCACCACGGAACAACCACCGGCCACAATGGTGGTCGCGGCCGTCAGGAGCCAGGAGTACGCCGCACCCTCCAACCCGGAAGCCTGGGCAAAACGGGCCATCAAAGCGGCCAGGAGGATGATCAAAAGCATGAAGCCGCCGGCACGCAATTGGCTCCGGAAACGGACGCTGTGCGGCTCGTTGCGGCCATAAATTCCGGTGAATGCGCCGAAGGAGGCAAACACAGCCAGGTCCAACCGCCCGATCAGCGTCAGCGTAATCAGCGGAACGAACACCCCTATGGCGCAGCGGAGGGCGGGATGGTGGTCCTTGTTTCCAGGACCCATCGTGAACATTTCCGCTACAGCCTTCAAGGGGGCGGCTCGCCTTTCGTCGCAGGATCAAACGTACGACGACGGCGCTGGCGTCCGTTTCAAGGTTACGCTCCGGACGCCGGACACCATGGAGTTTTTGTACAGATAGTGCCCCGAATCACGCGTCATCGGGGCCCTATCTGTACATAAATCGGGGCACTGTCTGCACATAAATCGGGGCACTATCTGTACATAACTGCGGGTTCAGAAGCGGGATGCAGCGAGGCTGTTGACCTGCGTCGTGGGTAGCGGGTTGCCTGCAATGTCCGTCAAGCCGGATGCCGGGGCATAGCCCGGAAGTGGCGTCGGCGTAGCAGCCACGGTCAATGCGCCGGGGCCTCCCGCTCCCAAAGTGATGGTCAGAGTCTTGGCGCCCGGGTTCCACGTCAGCGTAGAGCCGTTGGTGTTGTTCCCTGCGAAGGTGAGGGCGGAGGCGGTGTAATCCCCACCGAGTGCCACACTGCCAACCCTCAGACTGGGGCAGCCCGCTTGGGTTACCGTCAGCACATCGCCTGCGCTGATGTTTACCAGGACCTGGCTGCTGCCATTTCCATTCTGGGTCTGCGTTGCCGTATTGCTGGTCCAAGCGCTGCAGATGGTGTTGGCGCTGAGGGCCTCGGAGAAGGTCAGGGTGACCGAGTCGCCCTGCTCTACGACGCCAGGGGTTTTCCCTGCGCCATTGTTCAACTGGACACCCGTGATCGTCGGCGATGACACGTCCTTGGTGGCCGTCGCCGTGCCTGCGGGACCTGTGTTGCCGGCCGCGTCAGTGGCCTTTGCCGAGAAGGTGATGGTCCCGGGGCTGAACGCACCCAGGTTGACCGGCACGGCTGTCCAGTTGCCGGCCGCATCGGTGGTGATGGTTTGCGTGACAGCCTGGGCTCCGCCGCCGGTGATGGTCAGGACCACTGTGGAATTGGCTTCCGCCGTGCCACTGACCGGAACACTGCTGACGTTTCCTTGGTTGACGGACCCAGGCGCAGTCACCACCGGAGCCAGAGGCGGGGTGGTGTCGGTGACCGGGGTCGTTGCTGTGCTTCGCTGGCTTTCGGTTCCTTGCCACAGGGAAAGCGTGGGGGTCACGGTGTAGTACCAGGTTCCCGCGGGAACTGCGCTCTCCACGCAGCTCAGTGCCGCCACTGTTCCGGCGCACGCACCTGTAGCCGGGATCCTGGTCCCGGCGGTCGCTGAACTGTAGCGGGCAATACTGTAGCCGGTCACGGGGCGGCCTGCCGCCGTCGTGCTTGCAGTCCACGAGACCGTGACATTGGCGCCGGAAATGCTCGCCGCAGGCCGTGCCCCCTGTGCCAGGGAGTCCGCTTTTGCTGCGGCCGGTCCGCTGCTGATGGAGCCCCAGAAGGCGCTGGCAGCGGGTCCGCCCCACGAGAGAAGGAGAAGGCCGGCCACAATGATTGCAAGCCTGCTCCTCCAGCCGAACAGTGCAGGGAGGGGTCGGTTCTGACCGGACGGGCTCACTTCCGCACCTCCAGCGTGACGGGGATGGTGAATTGGGCGCCTTGGCAGGCGGAGAGGGACGAAGCCCCCATGCTGGCCGCGCCGGGAAGCGTCAGCAGGATGGAGGAGTTGGCCGGGATCACCACGGAAGGCACAAGCGGCGCAGCAGGCGCAGTGAAGGTAACCCCAGTGGTGGTGCAGCCGGGATGGGCGGCATCTGCCGTCACAGACCCGTTGCCTGCGAGGCCGTAAATGGTCACCGGATGCGGGTTCGGGTTGGAGGCGCGAAGAAGGACGTCGGCGGTTCCGCCCGGGGCCAGGCTGGTTTGCAGGGTGTCGCCCGGGACCAAGGCGTCCATCGTGACGGTCTGGAGGGTGCCGTTCGTTGCTGAGCCACTGCCGATGCCTGTGGCTGCCCAATAGGCATAGGCAGATCCTGCCCCGCCCAGGATGCACAGGGCTAAGGTAGCAGCGGCCGTTCGGGCAATTCTGCCCCGTGCCGGAGTATGTGGGGCCGGGGTGCGCGGAGTGCGGGTGCCCTGTGCCGGGGTGCGTGGAGTGCGGGTGCGCGGAGTGCGGACTGTCGTCGTCATGTCAGTTCGCCTGTCCAGTGCCGGTGTAGGTGAGTTGGATGGTTGCGCCTTTGCAACCATCCTGGTTCCGGGAAGTGTCCAGCATGGTGATCTGGGGCCTCTTCGGCTCGGCCACTCCCAGCGATGACAGGGTTCGATCCCCTGGCACCACTGTCAGCGGATACGTTCCTGAGTACTGGGTGAGCGTGTAGTCAGCCGTGGTGCATGGCAGGTTGGCTGCCGTCGCGGCGGCTGTCCTGACCACCTGGCTGATGGCAACCGTCAGATTGGTCACCGCGATGGCCTTGTTGTTGGGGTTGGAGATCAGCAGGTCCACGGATCGGGTGACTCCAGGGGCGAGCAGCCCGTTGACAGTACCGCTCACGTCAAAGCTCCGTTTCACTTCCAGGACATGCAGTTGCGCCTGCGCCGACGACTCGATGCTTCCGGCCGTTCCCTTCACGGTAAAGTCCGATTTTCCGGCCGGGGTACCTGCAGCTGTGGAGATTGTGACCGTGGCCTGGACGGTGCTTCCGGAGGTCAAAACCACCGACGACGGCGACCACGCGGCTGCCGCTCCTGCCGGCAAGCCCGCGGCGGCGAAGGTTACCGGTCCCGTGAATCCTCCAGTGGATGCGACGGACATCGTGTAGGTGGCTGACTGCCCCTGATCGACCGTGCGGCTCGAAGGCGACAAAGTCACCGTGATTCCCTTGCCGGCCTTGGCCTGGCTTCCCTGGTTTCCTTGGCCGCCATTTGTTCCCTGTCCGCCACTTGTTCCTTGTCCGCCGCTCGCGGCGAGTGCTGCAACGGGCACGAAAGCCACTACCAGCGCCAGGAGCAGCGCGCGCAGTGGTATTCCGATTCGGTGCAATGGCTCATTGGGCTCTGGCCGGGGGTCCATGGAAGCTCTTTTCGGACGGTTCAGTGCTGGGCAGGAAGATCAGCCGGGGACCACCACTCACAGGATGGTCCCCGGCAGGCCGGTGCTACAGGCTGGAGACGTTGACCGTCACGATCGCCGATTTGCAGGCGTCCTGGTTCACGGTGGTGCTGTCGTTGAACTTCAGGACGCCGCTGCCCACGGAGGTTCCGGCGGCGCCTGCTGCCACGGGGCTGTTGCTGGTGACGGCGGTGACCTCAAACCATGCGGGCAGGCAACCAGCCACGTTGGTGGTCACGTTCGCGGTGAGGGCACCAACCACTGTGCCGGAGGTGGTGGAGTTGTCTGCCGTGTAGGCCACGTCAACCTGGTTTCCCGGGGCAAGTCCGCCGGCAAAGGTTGCATGAAGGGCGACCGTTCCCCCGCCGGCCGAGTTGGTAGCTGAGCCGCTGCCCGAGCCCGTGGTGGTCCAGTAGGCGTATGCGGCTCCGCCGCCCACAGCTACCAATGCCACGCCTGCGACGGCGGCTGTGATCCGGCTCTTCTTGGAAAGCTTGCGCATGATAAGACTCCTTGGTTTTCTCTGTCCCGGGGAGCCGCCTCGCAACCCCCAGCATCCGAACTTTGTTGTCGGATGAAGCGATGCCCCCAATGTTTCTGTGCGGCATGCTTGCGTGGCTACCCTTGGCTGTACGCCATTTTTCGGGCCGAACAAGGAGTCGGAAATACGCTCATTCCGGATGCAAGTACTCAGTTTTGGGTTGCGGACTACTTGGATGGACAGGTGGGAATGCAGGCACGGCGGGGCGGCGGGTACTCACTTTTGGTTGAGCCGCTCCGAGTGCCGTCCCCACGCTTCGGGATCCCCTGACGCGCACCGGCACGCGGCCCTGCGCGAACATTGTGCGCGTCTTGAGCAAAAACTGCGCTGGCGTTCGAGTCCTGCGGGTTCATGACTTAACCCCCGACGGCGGTCAGCCGCCTCTGGGAGGTTGCTGACCGCCGTCGTTCATCAACGGTTCCGGGTGTTGGCTGAGGGGGTTACCCGGGTTGCGTAAGCGCGTCGAGGGAGTTGAAGCTGTAGAGCTGGATACGGCGACGCCCACCTCCATGCGGCCACCGCTGAATTTTCGCGATGTCCGTCAGTGGTTCTCCAAAGCATGGCGTGGCCCTTGCGGGCTTGGTGCAGGAGGGCGTGGAGCAGTGCTTAGCCGTGCCTGGCCGTGCCCAGCCGTGCCTGGCCGTGCTAAGCCGTGCCTGCCGTGCTTAGCCGTGCTTAGCCGTGCCTGGCCGTGCCTGGCCGTGCCTGCCGTGCTTAGCCGTGCTAAGCCCCGTGCTTAGCATTGCCTGGCCGTGCCTAGGCGTGCCTGGCCGTGCTTAGCATTGCCTGGCCGTGCCTAGGCGTGCCTGGCCGTGCTTAGCATTGCCTGGCCGTGCCTAGGCGTGCCTGGCCGTGCCTAGCCGTGCCTAGCCGTGGGCGGCGAGGATGGTGGAGGCTTCCTGGCGGGTGGTGCCGGAGTCCTGGATGCCTTCTGCGATGTGGGCGAGTTCGGCGGGGATGTCCCGGCCTTTCTTCCGCATCGCGGTGGCCCACAAACGCCCGGCCCGGTACGAGGACCGCACCAACGGACCCGACATGACACCCAGGAAACCGATCTCCTCGGCCTCGTGCTGGAGGTCCACGAACTCCTGCGGCTTGACCCACCGGTCCACCGGCAAGTGCCGCTCGGACGGGC
>NZ_FMWE01000018.1:0-3403 GCF_900102805.1 Arthrobacter sp. UNCCL28 | reverse complement strand
GACTTCGCACGGACCTGTGTTTTTAGTAAACAGTCGCTTCCCCCTGGTCTCTGCGGCCCACACCCGCTCACGGAGAGCAAGTCTCCATCACGGGGCAGGCCCCCCTTCTCCCGAAGTTACGGGGGCATTTTGCCGAGTTCCTTAACCATAATTCTCTCGATCGCCTTGGTATTCTCTACCTGATCACCTGTGTCGGTTTGGGGTACGGGCGGCTAAAACCTCGCGTCGATGCTTTTCTTGGCAGCATAGGATCACCGGATCCCCCCTTACGGGAGTCCCATCAGATCTCAGGCACGTGCTCGAAGCACACAGGAACGGATTTGCCTATCCCTGACCCTACATCCTTAGACCGGGGCAACCATCGCCCGGCCCGGCTACCTTCCTGCGTCACACCTGTTAATACGCTTACCTCCCAGGATCAGGTCCCGCGCTCGGCCAAAACCCACAACACCACAAGGGTGAGCGGGCAGGCTCCGGGCGGTTAGTATCCCCCGCTTGGCATGGGCGGTTTTTCGCCGGTACGGGAATATCAACCCGTTGTCCATCGACTACGCCTGTCGGCCTCGCCTTAGGTCCCGACTTACCCAGGGCAGATTAGCTTGACCCTGGAACCCTTGATCATTCGGCGGACGGGTTTCTCACCCGTCTTTCGCTACTCATGCCTGCATTCTCACTCGTGTAGGCTCCACCGCTGGTTTACACCGCGACTTCACTGCCCACACGACGCTCCCCTACCACTCCACACCCCTGAACCACGAAGGCTAGGGCAATGTGTGAAATCCACAACTTCGGCGGTGTACTTGAGCCCCGCTACATTGTCGGCGCGGAATCACTTGACCAGTGAGCTATTACGCACTCTTTCAAGGATGGCTGCTTCTAAGCCAACCTCCTGGTTGTCTTCGCAACTCCACATCCTTTCCCACTTAGCACACGCTTAGGGGCCTTAGTTGGTGGTCTGGGCTGTTTCCCTCTCGACTATGAAGCTTATCCCCCACAGTCTCACTGCTGCGCTCTCACTTACCGGCATTCGGAGTTTGGCTGACGTCAGTAACCTTGTAGGGCCCATCGGCCATCCAGTAGCTCTACCTCCGGCAAGAAACACGCAACGCTGCACCTAAATGCATTTCGGGGAGAACCAGCTATCACGGAGTTTGATTGGCCTTTCACCCCTACCCACAGCTCATCCCCTCCATTTTCAACTGAAGTGGGTTCGGTCCTCCACGACGTCTTACCGTCGCTTCAACCTGGCCATGGGTAGATCACTCCGCTTCGGGTCTAGATCACGCCACTACACTCGCCCTATTCAGACTCGCTTTCGCTACGGCTACCCCACACGGGTTAACCTCGCGACGTAACACTAACTCGCAGGCTCATTCTTCAAAAGGCACGCCGTCACCAGAATCAGACTGGCTCCGACGGATTGTAAGCACACGGTTTCAGGTACTGTTTCACTCCCCTCCCGGGGTACTTTTCACCTTTCCCTCACGGTACTGGTCCGCTATCGGTCATTAGGAAGTATTTAGGCTTATCAGGTGGTCCTGACAGATTCGCACGGGATTTCTCGGGCCCCGTGCTACTTGGGATACTCTCCAGGCTGCACACAACATTACGGTTACGGGGCTCACACCCTCTCTGGCCGGCCTTTCAAGACCGTTCACCTATGCACGCACATCACCCCACTGGTCCGGCAGAACCAGAACGGAAAGTCCCACAACCCCGCCCATGCAACGCCCGCCGGCTATCACA
Organism: Arthrobacter sp. UNCCL28; assembly: GCF_900102805.1. Taxonomy (NCBI): domain Bacteria; kingdom Bacillati; phylum Actinomycetota; class Actinomycetes; order Micrococcales; family Micrococcaceae; genus Arthrobacter; species Arthrobacter sp. UNCCL28. The sequence goes on along the minus strand of NZ_FMWE01000018.1, from coordinate 1,657 downwards.
CATGGAAACGGTTTAGCCTGATCCGCGTTCGCTCGCCACTACTAACGGAATCACTATTGTTTTCTCTTCCTGCGGGTACTGAGATGTTTCACTTCCCCGCGTTCCCCCCACGCACCCTATGTGTTCAGATGCGGGTCACACAATCACCTTGCAGCGTTGTGCGGGGTTTCCCCATTCGGACATCCTGGGATCAACGCTCGGTTATCAACTCCCCCAGGCTTATCGCAGATTCCTACGTCCTTCTTCGGCTCCTAATGCCAAGGCATCCACCGTGTGCCCTTAAAAACTTGACCACACAAGATCAATAAACTTACTCGAGAGAACCACGACCACAAGGGCCAGGTTCATTCATAAGAAATTGCTGTAGAAACACACACACCAACCACCCCCACCCACCCCAAAAAGGGAAGGACAAAAGGATAATCAGCCACCGTGCATGTTTCAGATGCTCGCGTCCACTATGTAGTTCTCAAACAACAACCCCATCAACCAGCCCCCCACCCACCACAACCCACACACCAACGTGCACGGACCATGACAAACAGACAAGGAAAACCGGAAGCAGGAACAAAAGAAACACCAGAAGATGCCCCCCTGCATTGCTGCAAAAAGGTCCTGTTGCCTCAGGACCCAACAGTGCGCCAAACACAACCCACCAACCACGCCCCAGCAGCGTTCCACACACCCCACACCCCCCAAAAAGAAGGACACAAGATGCCGTACTAGCACCAGGACACAACCAGCAAAGGCCATGCCAAAAAATGATTTGTTGATATTCCACCCATGAGCACCCACCGCAGAACAAACGCCTGCGCAATGGGCAACACTGGCAACCCGTCATCCACCCATGCAGGCAAACAACACGACTGCTAGCAGCTCCTTAGAAAGGAGGTGATCCAGCCGCACCTTCCGGTACGGCTACCTTGTTACGACTTAGTCCCAATCGCCGGTCCCACCTTCGACGGCTCCCCCCACAAGGGTTAGGCCACCGGCTTCGGGTGTTACCAACTTTCGTGACTTGACGGGCGGTGTGTACAAGGCCCGGGAACGTATTCACCGCAGCGTTGCTGATCTGCGATTACTAGCGACTCCGACTTCATGGGGTCGAGTTGCAGACCCCAATCCGAACTGAGACCGGCTTTTTGGGATTAGCTCCACCTCACAGTATCGCAACCCTTTGTACCGGCCATTGTAGCATGCGTGAAGCCCAAGACATAAGGGGCATGATGATTTGACGTCGTCCCCACCTTCCTCCGAGTTGACCCCGGCAGTCTCCTATGAGTCCCCGCCATAACGCGCTGGCAACATAGAACGAGGGTTGCGCTCGTTGCGGGACTTAACCCAACATCTCACGACACGAGCTGACGACAACCATGCACCACCTGTAAACCGACCGCAAGCGGGGCACCTGTTTCCAGGTATTACCGGTTCATGTCAAGCCTTGGTAAGGTTCTTCGCGTTGCATCGAATTAATCCGCATGCTCCGCCGCTTGTGCGGGCCCCCGTCAATTCCTTTGAGTTTTAGCCTTGCGGCCGTACTCCCCAGGCGGGGCACTTAATGCGTTAGCTACGGCGCGGAAAACGTGGAATGTCCCCCACACCTAGTGCCCAACGTTTACGGCATGGACTACCAGGGTATCTAATCCTGTTCGCTCCC
>NZ_FMWE01000021.1:0-1290 GCF_900102805.1 Arthrobacter sp. UNCCL28 | reverse complement strand
GGGTTATAGGACAAAACGTGTGTATGGGAGGGGCTTGCTTCCCAGTGATCGCGCGGGAAATCCGGGGTAGCTAAGCTTTTGAAGCTTAGGGTGGCTGGGGTGCTTGCATATCTCTGGAGTGTTTGATTTGTGGCCGCGGGCTGGTTCGGAACGGGAAAACAGCTGCCGGTAAGCAGCGGTACCGGTGTTTGAAGTGCGGGGCGAGCCGCTCGGGTGAACGTCCCGATGTGAGCCGGAGAGCTGAATTGGACGCGTTCCTTGGCTGGCTGCTGGGCACGTCGAACCAGTCAGCCGCGACCTCGTTTGGCACGGCCCGTTCCTTCCGGCGCCGCACCGAATGGTGCTGGAACATTGTCCCGGAGATTCCGGTCACCGGTGAGGTTCATGACCAGATCCAGGTCGACGGGATCTACGTGGGCTCGTGGTGCTGTTTGATCGCTGTTGCCGGGGATCACGTGCTCGGATGGCAGTGGTGCGATACCGAGAAGAAGGCCGCGTGGGCTGCCCTGCTCGCCCGGTTCCCTGCCCCCACCGTTGTGATCACTGATGGTGGCTCCGGGATCGCGGCAGCGCTGTCCGAATGCTGGAGTGAGACCGCGGTCCAGCGGTGCCTTGTCCATGTCCAGCGCAACGTCCGTACGTACCTGACCGGCCGGCCCAGGACTGAGGCGGGCAAGGCGTTGCTGCGGCTGGGACGGGCCCTGACGAGGATCACCACCGCCGCTGAAGCGGCCGCGTGGTTGGGCGGGCTCAATGACTGGCACCAGAGCTACGGGCACTTGGTCAAAGCCCGCACCTATCGCACTGGCAGCGCCGTCGTCCCGGGGTGGGTCAGGGACAATCAGACCTGGTGGTACACCCACGACAGGCTCCGCAAGGCCTACCGGCTTCTGGAACGACTCAGCCAGGCCGGGACGCTGTTCACCTATCTGCGCGCGGAGTTCGCCGGCCTGCAGATCGCCTCGACTACTAATCGCATTGAAGGCGGCACCAACGCCCAACTCCGGTTGCTGCTGCGGGCCCACCGGGGCATGAGTGAAGAACATCGAAAACGCGCGATCGAGTGGTACCTCTACCTGCACAGCGAACAGCCCCTGCCACCGGCCAAACTCATCAAAGCCGTGCATTACCGTCCGGCCAAGACCGAAGCCATCACCACGACCGAGCAGAAGCCCGGGCCCGAGCTCTACAGCACCGGACTCAGCGCCGACGAAGGACTCTGGCATCGCAAAGGATGGGCAGGCCGCACATGACACACCCGAGATTTACACACGTTTTGTCCTATAACCC
>NZ_FMWE01000019.1:0-1728 GCF_900102805.1 Arthrobacter sp. UNCCL28 | reverse complement strand
AGGCAAGAGCCCCGACCACAGGTCGGGGCTCTTCCCCTTTAACCACCACAACACGGACCACCCGTTTCACGGACCACCCCGCTCTGACCCTCCAAGCGGCGCCATGTCTGATCGTCCTGGCTTCATCACTACGTCGCCGCGCGCCAAGGCGAAGGGCAGGCGATCGAAGATGATTCGGATCTCGACGATGAGACCGTCCCGCAGTCGATACAGCTCCGCACCTGGCGCGGTCGGAACAAAGTGATTTGCTGTGTCATACATGAGGATCGCTTCGTCGTTGCTGCCATAGGCTGCGTAGAGAGTAGAGCTCGTAAGCGATTCGGCAAAGGGCTCCATAAATGCCCGGACCTCGGCCTGGCCGGTCATGGTGCCTGCGGGAGCGAAGCAGCTGACATCCGCGGCCAGGTACTGCACTGCCGAGTCCATATCGCCGGATGTCCAGGCGCGGTGGTACGCAATTGCGATCTCGAGGGCTCCGTCAGGTTCAGTGGACATGGTGTGGTTCCTTTCAAAGTTGCTGACCCCCGTATAGACACCAGAGTTCAGTTGATCGGAACGCTGATGGGGGAGGCATGCCAAGATTGAAGCGTGATGTCACCTGAATCGGAGGCTGCCAGGGCCGGCGATGAGCTGGCCTTCGCTTCCCTTGTCGGGCCGTATCGCCGGGAGCTTCATCTGCACTGCTATAGGATCACGGGCTCTTTTGACGAGGCGGACGACGTACTGCAGGAGGCTTTGCTTGCTGCGTGGCGGGGCTTGCCGGAATTTGCCGGCCGCTCGTCTTTGCGCACCTGGCTGTATCGAATTGCCACCAATCGTGCGCTCAATTCTGTAAGGGATAGAAGCCGGCGGCCCCGCACTGCCCCTTTGCCTCCTTTCGAGCCACCGGATCCCTCCGGCAGTTTTGATTTAGCTCACTTGCAGCCGTACCCCGATGCGTTGGTCGACCAGGTTGATCCGGCTGTGCAGGCTGTTAACCGGGAGACCATTCAGCTCGCATTCGTTGTCGCCCTTCAAAGGATGCCGCCGCGTCAAGCCGCGGTGCTGCTGCTTTGCGATGTGCTGGAGTTCACGATTGCTGAAGCTGCAGAGTTGCTTTCGATAGGTGCAACAGCGGCGAAGGGTCTCCTGCAGCGGGCCCGGTCCACCCTGCCTTCCTCTTCCCAGGTATCCAGCGAAGAGGACCAGCAGGATATTGCCCGCAGATTTGAGGATGCTTTCTCCCGCGATGACATTGATGCAGTCCTCGAGCTCCTTACCGATCAGTGCTGGTTGGCCATGCCTCCTGCCTCTGAGTGCTACGTGGGACGGGATGCGGTGGGGCAATTCCTGCGTGCGAGTGCTGATGGGCGGCCCGGCGGACCGTACACTTTGGCAGCAGTCCGGGCGGGTGGCAGGCCGGCGTTCGTCTGTTACCTGGAGGGCAGGGCCAGGGGGTTGGTGGTCATTGAACCGTCTCCCGGGGCAGACAAGATCGATTCCATCATGCGGTTCCTCGACGATGGGCTGCACCGGCATTTTGAAATGCCTGAAACCTCGGAGTGACAGGTCCCCGGCGGGGTGGTGGGGTTGGTGTTCGACGGCGGTTTGGTGGGGGTTGTGGGGGTGGTTGGGTGTGGGTGGGGTGGTGTTTGGGGTGGATTTGCGTTGGGGGTTGGGGGCGTGTATTGTTTTCTGAGTCGCCGGGTGCGAAACGGAAAGCCGGAAGGTGTGTACGGTTCGGTAGGC